>JAKUPL010000003.1 GCA_022449455.1 Alcanivorax sp.
ACCAGGCGCTGCCCGCCGCTCCGGGCCCGGGCGGCCCCCGTCGCCATCACCACGGCGATGACCCGGATCCGCAACCGGCGCCGCCGGCGCTGCCCGTGGCCGCCGCCAGCCCCCTGCCGGCGGCGCTCTCGCCGGCGCCTTTCGTTACCCGCTCGGCCTCTCTGTCCGGCCGCCGCTGCCGCTCCCCCGGCGCGCCCCGCGCACCGCCTCTCTGATTCTTTCCCGCGACCCGCGCCGCCCTTCCGGCGGTGCTCCGACAGCGGAGTGGCCCCGGCCGCTCCGGCACCGATTCGTGGACCAGAGAGACCACCATGAACCCTCGATTCACTCTGCGGGCCGTCACCTACGGCCTGATTATTCTGCTCGGCCTGGCGGCGGCGCTGCCCAGCCTGTTGCCGCCCACCTGGCGCGCCAGCCTGCCCGAGGCTTACCGGGCCCATACCCTGACCCTGGGGCTCGATCTCCAGGGCGGCTCCCATCTGCTGCTGCGGGTGGACACCGAGGCCCTGACCCGGGGCAAGAGCGGCCGCCAGGCCGCGGAAATCCGCGACGACGCGGTGGCCCGCAGCCTGGAGGTGGTGCGCCGTCGTCTCGATGAGACCGGCGTGGTGGAACCGCTGATTACCCGCCAGGGCCAGGACGGCATCGTGGTGCAGTTGCCCGGCGTCACCGATCCCGGCCGCATCAAGGAGCTGCTGGGCCGTACCGCGCGACTCACGTTCCATCTGCTGGCGGCCCCCGGCGAAACCGCCCGGCGTCTGCCCGGCGCCGACGATGGCCGCATCTACCCGCTCAAACCCCTGGCGCTGCTGGACGGCGGCAATCTGGAGGATGCCCGGCTCGGTTTCGACCCGCGCAGCCACGCCCCGGTGGTGAACTTCCGGCTTGACGATCCGGGCGCGGAAAAATTCGCCGACATCACCACCCACCATGTCGGTGACCGGTTCGCCGTGGTGCTCGACGGCGAGGTGATTACCGCTCCGGTGATCCGCTCACCGATCACCGCCGGGCGCGGCCAGATCAGCGGCGGCTTCGATGCCCGCGAGGCCGGCGATCTGGCCCTGCTGCTGCGCGCCGGCGCCTTGCCGGCACCGCTGCGGGTGGTGGAGCAACGCACCGTGGGCCCGGACCTGGGCGGCGATCAGATCCGCATGGGTATCACCACCGGGCTGCTGGGCGCCGCTCTGGTGCTGGGTTTCATGATGACGGTGTACCGCCGCTGGGGCCTGATCGCCAACACCGCCCTGGTCATCAATCTTGCGCTGGTGGTGGGGCTGCTGGCCTCCCTGGGCGCCACCCTGACGCTGCCCGGCATCGCCGGCCTGATTCTCAGCGTCGGCATGGCGGTGGACGCCAACATCCTGATCAATGAACGCATCCGCGAGGAAGCGCGCCGGGGCCGCAGCGGCCAGAGCGCCCTGCGCGCCGGCTTCCAGCGCGCCTACGCCACCATCCTGGACTCCAACATCACTACCCTGATCGCCGTGGGTCTGCTGTTCCAGTTTGGCAGCGGCCCGGTGCGCGGCTTCGCGGTCACCATGGCGGTGGGCCTGCTGGTGTCGCTGTTTACCTCGATCTCGGTGACGCGGCTGCTGATGGAGTGGCGCCTGCGCAAACACGCCCGTGGCAGCCTGGAACTGCCAGGCCCTGACTGGCTGGGCGCCGAGCGGCGGCAAGGGCCGATCCGCTTCATGCGGGTAGGCGCCACCGGCATCGTGCTGTCCGTGGTATTGTCGGTGTTGTCGCTGGGATCGCTGGCCTGGCCGGGCCTGAACACCGGCATCGATTTCCAGGGTGGCGTGGCCCTGGAAATGCACGCGCCGCCGCACACCGCCATCGGGCCGCTGCGCCAGGCCCTCTCCGAGGCCGGCCTGGACGCCGCCTTGCAGCGCTTCGGCGCGGACGGCCAGTATCGGGTGCGCCTGCCCGCCGGCGCCGACAACGACGCGCGCATCGCCACTGCCCGCACCGCCCTGGCCGGCGTCGTCCCGGACGCCACCTTCCCACGGGTGGACGTGGTCGGCCCCAGCGTCAGTGGCGGCTTCGTGGAAGCCAGCCTGCTGGCCCTGCTGCTGGCCGGCCTGGGCATGTTCGTCTACCTGCGGCTGCGGTTCGCGTCGCATTTCGCCTGGGCGGCGCTGATCACCCTGATGCTGGATGTGAGCAAGACGCTGGGGTTCTTCGTGCTGACCGGAGTGGAGTTCAACCTCACCGCGGTGGCGGCGCTGCTGACGCTGATCGGCTATTCCGTGAACGACAAGGTGGTGGTGTTTGATCGCATGCGTGAGAACCAGGCGCTGGAACCGGAACGGCCGTTGCGGGAGATCATCGATGTGAGCCTCACTCAGACCCTGCGGCGTACCCTGTTCACCTCGCTGACCACCTTCCTGGCGATTCTGCCCATGGGCCTGGCCGGTGGCCCGGCGGTGGCCAGCTTCGCACTGCCGGTGCTGTTCGGGATCGTGGTGGGCACCAGTTCCTCGATCTGGATCGCCGCGCCCATGGCCCTGCGACTGGCCCGCCGCCGCCCCACCGAGGAGGCGGAAGCGCCGCCGGCGGACCCGGACGACGAAAAAGCGCTGTTCGCCCGGGTGGACCGCGGGTAGCCGCCGCCGAAGGCGGCTATTTGTGCGTCTTGAGCAAGGACTCGACCTTGTCGATGTACTTGCTCTGGGCGTCGTCCTTGCTCATGCCCTTGAGCTTGGCCCAGGCGTCGTACTTGGCGCGACCGACCATATCCAGCATCCCCGGCCGCTTGCCGCTCACATCGCCCTCGCTGCCCTGTTTGTAATGGGAATAGAGAAACAGCAAATCGTCATTGCCCGGCTTTTTATTGAGGGTTTTCACGTCTTTCTGGGCCTGTTCAAAACGGGCGGTATCGGCCATTATTCTCACCTGTCGATTAACGAATTAGAGGTAGGGTCGTGCCCTCGGGGTGGCACGGCCGGCGCTCTACTGTCGACGATAACGATAACGCAAAGCAAGACAACAACATCAAGGGGGAATCGCCATGGCCGGGCCCGCCGCAAGGACCGTCGTGGACGCGCGCCAGGAGCGCGACCTGAAAAGAGCGCTGGGGACGCTGTGGGTTCGCTTTCCCGGCTCCCTGGAAGACGACTACATCCACCATGCCCTGCGGCGTGCCCGCAAACTGATCGGGCGCTCCCTGTATGTGCTGATCGGTTTGTTCCTGTTGGTCACCCTGCCGGTGCTGGCGTGGGTGGACGAACCGGGCATGGCCGGCTGGCGTCTGTTCGGTTTCTGGCCCATCGCCGGGGCCCTGGCGTTGCTGTTCGTGGCGGTGAAGGTGAACGCTCTGAACCGCTTTATCAGCACCCTGATCGGGCTCGCGCTGATGATCTCCCTGGCCGGCACCCTGCTCGGGGCGATCCGGCTGGCGGACACCTTTCTCGGCCAGGTGGCCGCCTTCGAAACCGTCTATGTGCTGATCATCGGTTTCTCGATCCTGCGGCTGCCGCCCACCCGCACCCTGTTCTGGTGCCTGGGCTCGCTGGTGCTGGCGCTGACCCTGGCGCTGATCCTGGGCTGGGACGTCAACCCGGCCTCGCTGTTGCTGTTCTACGGCTTCCCGTTGGTGGTGTGCGCGCTCAACGGCTACATGCTGGACGCCAGCGCCCGCCACAGCTACGCCAACAATCTGCTGCTGGCCAAGGAATCCGAGCGCCTGCGCCAATGGCGCGACAACGCCGACCGGGAGGCGCGGCGGCAGCGGCTGCTCAACGACTTCATGGCGCACATCGCCGGCAACCCCCGGGTCGCGGTGCTGCTGGATCAAACCCTGGGGTTCATGCTCGAGCACACCCCGGCGGTGGCCGGCGCCGCCTGGCGGGTGGCCGACGACGGCCTCCATCGGGAGGCCGCCCGCGGCCTTTCCGGCCAGGATGATGGGGGCCACCACCGGGAACGCGACGGCCTGCTGGCCGGCGCCCTGGACGCGGAGGGCGACGTCACCCTGTGCCACGACGTGCCGGCGGGCTACCTGGACCTGGAAACCGGCCACAGCCGGATGCGCCCGGGCCAGATTCTGTTTCTTACCGTGCGCCAGGGTGACGAGCCCCTGGCCGTGCTGGAGCTGGCGGCGCTGTCGCCGTTCGACCAGGACGCCCGGGCGCTGCTGGAAAGCCTGGCGCCGTCGCTGGCCTACGCCCTGGTCGCCGCCATGGGCCGGGAGGACTACATCCGCCGCCACCGGCAGGTCGGTTGAGCCTTCAGCCAAGCGTTAAGAGAAGCCTTTAGCGAAGCGTTAAGAGAAGCCCTCAGCGGCGACGCTTGAGCGGCGCCGAAAGGCGCTCCGGGTGGCGGGGCGTCACATCGTCCAGGGCCGCGTAGATCGCCTCCAGGTCCCGCTCCAGATCCCCCTCCGGCCAGAATGTCTCCAGGATGCGCGCCTCGCGCCGACGGTAGCAGAACGTCACCACGATGATCGGCAGTCCCAGTTCCACCGCGATGCGGTGGAAGCCGGTCTTCCACTCTCCCGCGCCACTGCGCGTGCCTTCCGGGGTAATGCCCAGCCAGAACGGATCACCGGCGGCCAGCAGCCGCTGGGTTTCCGCCACCACCCCACCGGGCCGGCGGCGGTCCACCGGGATGCCGCCGGCGGCGCGCAGCAACCAGCCGGCGGGGCCGCGGAACAGGCTGTGCTTGGCCATGAAGCGGATGTCCAGGCGCAGCCCGAGGATCGCGGCGATGCCCACCAGGCCGTCGAAATTGGAGGTGTGCGGCGCGGCGATCATCACCGCCCGGGGTCGGTCCGGCAGGCGCCCCACCACCCGCCAGCCGATGCGGCGCAGGATGAAACGGCCCAGCCAGGCCACCGCGGCGCTGCCCCGGCGCGGCACCATCGGACCGATGTCCGCCGGCGCCAGCGGCGCCAACGGCCGGTTCGGTGCGGACCCGCTCATCTCAGGCGAACACCACCACGGTCTGGCGGCTGAACGCCACCGGCGTGCCCTGCTGGTCCCAGATCCGCGAGCGGGTATGGCCGTAACCGTCGGCGAAGGCGTCGGTGACCACGTCGTACTGCCAGTCACGGGTGGGCGGCAACGTGGCCGGGTCGACCAGGAAGTCCATGGTCCAGGTCAGCGAGCTCATCGGCGCCGGTTTCTTCAGCATGGTGATCACCGAGGCCGGCCAGGTGTCCACCAGACAGGCCAGGCTGGCGGTATCCTGGGGCTGGCCGTCCTCGGCGAAGCGCATATAGCCCTGAAAGTCCGGCCGCGAGGAACCGGTGTAGGGGTAATTGTCGTCGGCATAGAGCAGGTCGAAATGACGCAGGAAGTCCGGCGTCAGCCCTTCCACGAACGGCACCGGGACGCACTCCGCCGCCGGGCGAATGGCGGGCGCCGGGCGCGGCGCCACCGCCAGCGAGGACGGGCGCGGCTGGCCCAGACTGCCCAGCATCACCGCCACCACCTGACCGTCCTGGCGGGCACTGACCTGCACCTGGGTCACCGACTTGCCGGCGCGCAGGGTTTGCGCCGACAGTTCCAGCGGGCCCGGCGCCATGGGCGCCACGAACGACAGGGAGAAGCTGCGCAGCGGCGCCCGCTGATCGCCCTGCTCGGCGGCCAGATGCGCGTCCATATGAGCGATCAGGATGGCGCCGACGATGCCGCCGAAGGTGGCGCGGCCCTGGCCCCAACCCTCGGGCACGGTCATCGAGGTGCCGGCGGCCGCCTCGACAATGGAACTGTATTTCATAAATCGCTCCCGACAAAAGCGGCTATTGATAGCAGAGCGGCCCCGGCTTGGAAAGGGGCGTTCTGTTAAGCGATCCGTTCAGCGCCGCCCCAGCGCCCGCTTGGTCTTGCCGGTGGCCTCCGCGTTCAGCGGGTCCTCCGGCCAGGGGTGCTTGGGGTAGCGGCCGCGCAGATCCTTGCGCACCGCCGCGTAGCCCTGCCGCCAGAAGCGGCCCAGATCGCCGGTGATGGCCGCCGGCCGGCCCGCCGGGGTGAGCAGTTCGGCGGTCAGCGGCAATCGGCCTTCGGCCAGCGCCGGCAGCGCTTCCATGCCGAAGCATTCCTGCAGCTTCACCGCCAGCCGCGGGCCGCCCTCGGCCCGGTAGTTGATGGCGACCGCGCGGCCCGACGCCACCGTCCAGCGGGCCGGCAGGGCCGCGTCCAGGGCGCGCCGTCTCCGGTCGCCCAGGCGCAGAGCCAGGGCTTCCGCCAGGGGCAGCGTTTGCAGGTCCCGGCGGGTGCGGCGGCCGGCCAGGAACGGGGCCAGCCAGTCGGCCAGATCGGCCAGCAGGGCGTCGTCGTCCATGGCCGGCCACTCCGCCGGAGCCAGCCGGTGCATCCAGCTGGCCCGGGCGCGCAGTTGCAGGGTCTGCTCGTCCCAGGGCAGCAGCTCCAGCCCGTGGGCGCGCACCGCCGCCAGCAGCCCGTCCTGCAGCAGCGCCGGGGACGGCCGCGCCAGCGGCTGCCGGGACAGCACCAGGGCGCCCACCGCGCGCACCCGCTCCGCCACCATCCGGTCCCTCCCCGGGTCCCAATGGACCTGCTCCCGGTCTTCCGCGCGACGCGCCAGTATCCGCGCCACGGCGGCGTCGTCCAGGGGCCAGGCCAGCCGCACCCGGCCATCCCGGCTGTGGCCGTCGGTGTCCAGAATCAGCAGCCATTCCCGCGCCGCCAGCGCGTCGCCGGGGGCGAGCCGGGCACCGCCGCCATCGGCCAGCAGATAGCGGTGGTCCTCCGGGCCGCGGCGCCGCGCCAGCCGATCGGCGAAGGTGTCGGCCAGGATGTCGTCCACGGCGTCGCCGTCCGCCCGGTCCGGCCGTTCGCCGGCCAGCCGCCGCCATTCCCGACGCAACGCCGGCCAGCGGGCCGGTTCATCCTGAAAGCGCCGCAGGCGGCGCGCCAGATCCGGCTCCCGGTCCAGGCCCGGGGCCCGTTCATTGAGCAGCACCGCCAGGGCGGCGGCGGAGCGGGCCCGGCCCCGGTCGCGGCCGGCCAGCACCAGGGCCGCCAGGTCCGGCGGCAGTGGCAGGCCGTTGAGGCGCCGGCCCAGGTCGGTGATGCCACCCTCCCGGTCCAGGGCACCGGCGCCGATCAGCCGCGTTCGGGCCGCCCGCCAGGGTCCGTCCGGCGGCGGGTCCAGCCAGAACAGGTCGGCCGGGTCGCGGCAGCCCCAACAGGCCAGGTCCAGCACCAGACCGTCCAGGGCGGTCTGCTGGATTTCCGGGTCGATATGGCGGGCCAGCACCTCCTCCCGGGCCCACAGCCGCAGACAGCGGCCCGGCCCCAGGCGCCCGGCCCGGCCGGCGCGCTGGTCGGCGTTGGCCTGGCTGATGCGGCGCGTCACCAGCCGGCTGCGGTGACGGCGGGGGTCGTAGTCCGGGCGCCGTTCCAGGCCGCTGTCCACCACCGTGGTGACACCGCCGATGGTGACGCTGGTCTCGGCCACGTTGGTGGCCAGCACCACCCGGGGCGCGGCGCCGCCGTCATCCAGTACCGCCGCCTGAGCGTCACCGTCCAGGCGGCCGTGCAGCACGCTCACCGGCGGGCCGCCGGCCAGCCGTTCGCGCACCCGCTCGATCTCGCGGACGCCAGGCAGAAACACCAGGGTGGTACCCCGGCCGGCCACCGCCGCCACCTGGCGGGCGCAATGGTCCAGGGGATCGGCGTCGCGGGGCGGCGGCGCATGCTCGATGGCGACCGGGAAGGCGCGGCCCTCACTGCGCACCACCGGCAGAGCCAGACCCTCCGCCAGCGGCCCCACCGCCAAGGTGGCGGACATCACCAGCAGGCGCAGATCCTCGCGCAGGGCGCCGCGTACTTCCTGCACCAGCGCCAGCCCCAGATCCGCCTGCAGGGACCGTTCGTGGAATTCATCGAACACCACTGCCGCGTAGCCCTCCAGCGAGGGATCGTCCAACAACAGGCGCGTCAGCACCCCTTCCGTGACCACCTCCACCCGGGTGGCGGCGCTGACCCGAGAATCCGCCCGGGTGCGGTAGCCGACCAGGCCGCCCACCGCCTCGCCCCGCTGTCGTGCCATGAAGGTGGCCACCGCCCGCGCCGCCACCCGGCGCGGCTCCAGCACCAGCACCCGGCCATCGCCGCGCCAGGGAGCGTCCAGCAACGCCAGCGGCACCCGGGTGGACTTGCCGGCCCCGGGCGGCGCCTCCAGCACCGCCCCGCCCTGCTCCGCCAGACAGCGCAACAGCGTCGGCAGTACCGCTTCCACCGGCAATTCAGGGGAGACCGAGTTGGGCATGGCACAGGCACCGTGGCAACGAAACGCACAGGGTAAAGGAAAGCCCGGGCCAGCGCCCGCGGCTGAGGGAGGAAGCGCCCGCGGCTGAGGGAGAATGGCGGCGGGTCAGGCGGAAAACGCTTCCCGGGTCACCGCCTCGCTGAACCAGTACCCCTGCCCCTCGGTACATCCCAGCTGCATCAGCAGCAGCGCCTGCTCCTCGTTTTCGATGCCTTCGGCGATCACTTCAAGGTCGAGACTCCGGCCCAGGCCGATGATCGCCTTGACGATGGCCAGGTCGTCGCGGTTGGAGACCAGGGCGGTGATGAACTGGCGATCGATCTTCAGGCGGGTGAGCGGGTATTTCTTCAGCAGGCTGAGCGAAGCATAGCCGGTACCGTAGTCATCGAAAGCGATGCGCACTCCCACATCCCGCAGCCGGAACAGCGTCTCCAGCACCTCCTCGTCCGCCTCGAGGATGGTGGTCTCGGTGATCTCCAGCTCCACGGCGTCCGCCGACAGCGCGAACCGCGCCAGCAAAGCCTTCACCTTGTCGACCAGAGCGGAATCGCGAAGCTGGCAGGCGAACAGGTTGATGCCGATGCGGAAGTCCGGGGTGACGGCGCGCCGCTCAGCGGCGAAGGCAAAGCTGGTTTCCAGAATCCCGTCGCCGACCTGCAAGGCGAAGTCACTGGCCTCCAGCACCTCGATAAAGCGACCGGGCACCAGGATGCCCCGGTTGGGATGACGCCAGCGCAGCAGCGCCTCGGCGCCGGTCACCCGTCCGCTGGAGAGCGACACCTGAGGCTGGAAATGAATTTCGAAATGGTCGTCGCCAAAGGCGCGGCGCAACTCCTGTTCCAGACGATGACGCTGTTCGGCACGGTCCCCCAGGTCGTCGCGGAACCACAGAGACTTTCGGCCTTCCTGTTTTGCCGCCTGCAGCGCCAACAACGCCCGCTTGAGCAGGTCATGACAGTCCGGCGCGTCACCGCCGCCGGAACTTGACGCCATGCCGGCGCGGGCCGACAAATGGCATTCAAAGCCGCGTACCCGGTAGGGCTCGCCAAGCCGCTCGAGCAGGGTGTCGCAGAGCTCACCGGCCCGTTGCCGGGCGTCCACGTCCGCGTCCGCGTCATCTTCCAACAAAACACCGTATTCATCACCGGCCAGGCGCGCCACCAAACTGCCGGCCGGCACCGCCTCGGAGACCCGGTGCGCCGCCTCCCGCAATACCGCGTCGCCCACCGTCATACCCAGCGACGAGTTGATCGACTTGAAGTTATCCAGCCCGATCTTCAGCACCGTGACCGCCTGGCCGCGGTCCAGGGCGTATTGCGCCTGCTCCAGAAAGCGCGACCGGTTGGGCAGCTCGGTGAGCCGGTCGTAATCGCGCAAATAGCGCAGCCGGTTCTGCATATTCTGGCGGCGGGACACATCACGAATCACGAAACCACGCTGAAAGTGGGACTCATTGGCCCAGGTGGTGGAGGAGACCTCCACCGGGCAGCGGCCGCCGTCCCGCAGGTTCAGAAACCCGGAACGGTTGACCATATGGCCGGAAGTCGTGGAACCGTCTTGCCCGGCCCCGAACAGCGTGCGCTCCAGCTCGTGCCCGAGCAACGCGGCGAAGGGCCGCCCCAGGGCCTTCTCCAAGGACACCCCGGTAAGCCGCTCGGCACCGTGGTTCCAGAAGGTGATGCGTCGTGCTACGTCGGTACAGACAATGGCGTCCGGCATGGACGACGCGAGCTTGAGCGCCGCCCGCCGTATATCCAGCAGCCGCCGGCGGGCCAGATAATCCATGGCCATGGAGGCCAGGTGCCGCAGCACCTCGCCTTGCGCCGCGCTGAGGGGGGGACGGGGCCGATAATCCACCACGCTGACCGCGCCGATGCTGATGCCGTCGGGCGTCGTCAAAGGCGCGCCGGCATAGAAGCGGATGGCGGGCGTGGCCCGCACCAGGGGATGGTCACGATAGACCGGGTCGGCCAGGGTATCGGGCACCACCAGCAGCTCGCCCCGGGCCACGGTGTCCGCACAGAAGGACAGCGCGTTGTCCAGCGAGCAGGATTCAAAACCCTGGCGGGCCTTGAAAATATGCTGATCCGCACCGGTGAATCCCACCAGGGCCACCGGCACCTCGAAGAAGGCGGCGGCCAGTGCGACGATGCGGTCAAACTCCTTTTCCGGCGGCGAGCCGAGCACTCCGTAATCGTTGAGCGCGGCCAGGCGCGACGCCTCCTGCATGGGGCCGGTAGCCATAGAACCTGATGCCTGCAAAGCCTTTTCAGTGAAAAAATTGTGAAGCAGTTCTCGGTACCCTTTTCGCTGAAATTAACGGCGTGAAAAGCGTGGGTCCAGCGCTTTTCGTGTTTTTATTCGCTTCCTCGCGTCATGCTCGCACCGCGAACGGCTCGCCCCGGCCACCGGATCATCGCGGTGGGACCGGTGCCGCCGCCGGGCGCTCACCGCCATGCTGGTAGCAATCGTCCAGAGCCAGCAGATAGTACTCAAGTCCCCGCGCCGCCGCCGCGAAGGCACGTTGGCGCGCCGGCTCGTCCCGTGCCAACCGTTTGATCAGTTCCATGGCTTCATGGGGATGGGCGTCGTCGTAGCTGGCATGGGCGCGCAGCCAGGCCATGGTGTGCCGGTTGATCTCGGCGCGGCCCTGCTCCGCGTAGTGTTTGACGCCGGCCACCACCCGCTGGCTCCACTCCCCGGTGGCCCACTCGATGGCCAGATTGGTGGCGGCGATGCTCTCTTCCAGGGTGCCCTGGTGGCCGGTGGCCCACAGGAACTGGTTGACCGCGTCCATGGCCGGCGGCGGCGTGGTGGTTTCCAGGCGTTCCAGACTCAGCCCGAAGCCGGCGGCCCAGTCCTGGTACCAGTAGGCGTGGCGCTGCTCGATCTTGATATTGCCGATCAGCCAGTTGCGCGTCTCTTCATGGCCGGGTTGCCCGGCGCGGGTCTTGGCCAGCGCCAGCCCCATGTATTTGGGGAAGTTTTCCACCAGCGGGTAGAAGTGCAGCAGCGCGTCGCGGAAACGTTCCAGGGACAGGGTGCCCTCGCCCATTTCCAGGAACAGCGGATGGTCCACCACCCGATCCTTGAGCGGCACCAGCGCGTCCCAGAAGCGTTGCGCCCAGGTCGGGTGCTCCGTCAGCGTCAGAGCTTCCTTATAGCGTGCGACCCCCATCATGGTTCTCCCTAGCGTGAAGTTATCGTGACTCCATGCTAGCGAGGCGCCCTGACGGCGACCAGTGCGGGCCCGGCCTCAGCCGCGCAGGGCGCGGATCAGGGCGCGGCGACGGCGCGCCAGCTGCAGACGCTCCGCGCGCGGCGGGTCGCCGTCCTCGCGGTAGGCAAGGTGTTCGAAATAGCGGCGCCAGTGGCCGGCGGCGGCGGTGGCGGCGGGCCAACGGCGCGCCACCGCCGCTTCCAGGCCGGCGGCGGACACCGCCTCGGGCAGCCCCAGGCCGCGTTTGCCCAGGGCCTGCCGCAGGCGCCGGAATTCACGCTCCAGCGGCCGGGCGGGCTGGTCCCGGCGGCGGTTGAGCACCAGCAGCGCCAGCAGACTTGTGACCAGCAGCACCGCCCCCAGCAGCGCCAGGGCAATGCGCGTGGGGGTGACCGCGCCGAGCAGCCGCTCCAGCAGGTCCCGCTGTTCTTCCTGGCGATAGCCGAGCACCCACTTCTGCCAGTTGAAGTCCACGTAATCGGCCCATTGCTGAAGCTGGAACAGCACCGGCAGCCGGCCGAAGGCAGCGCCCTCCCCGTCGCCCTGGTCGGCGGACCGGTTGCGCATCGCCTGGCGCAGGCCCAACTCGATGCGGTCCGGGGCCACCGCGCCGGTGGGGTCCACGCGCACCCAGCGCCCCGCCAGCCAGACTTCGCTCCAGGCGTGGGCGTCGTACTGGCGCACTTGCAGGTAATCGCCGTTGGATTCGCCGCCCTGGTAGCCGGCCACCACCCGGGCCGGGATGCCGGCGGCGCGCATCAGGAAGGTGAAGCTGGAGGCGTAGTGCTCACAGAAGCCGCGCCGGGTGTCGAACAGAAAGCGGTCCACCGTGTCGCCGGCCACCGGCGGCGGTTCCAGGGTGTAGAAAAAGGGCTGCTCGCGGAAGTAGCCCAGCGCCGCGTTCACCAGCGCCCGGTCATCCGTGTACCGGCGCCGCCAGTCCGCCGCCAGCGCCCGGGCGCGTTCGTTGCCCTGCTCCGGCAGGCCCAGCATCAGGGTACGCTCGGCGCCGTCCAGGGTGGCGCCGGCGCCGGCGGCGGGCACGCTGCGCACCCGGTAACCCAGGCTGCCGGTGACCGGGGCGTCCGCCACCAGGCGCAGGTCCCGGGCCAGGGCCAGGCCGTCCAGGTCGGTGAACGGCACCGCCAGGGCATACAGCCAGCGTTGCTGGCTGGGCGCCATGATCACCCGATAACGCCAGGCCGGCCCCTGATCGGCGTTGCGCAGGGCCCGGTACCAGTCCGGCGCCGGGCCGCGGCCGTCGTAGAGGGTGTCCCGTTCGTCCCAGCCCGGGGGGCGCGCCTGGCGCCAGGTGGTGCCGTCAAAGTAGCCGTAGGTGAGGCCGCGCCAATAGCGCTGGGACGGGGGCGGCGCCGGCCCGTCGAACTGCACGCGAAAGGCCAGCTCGGCGGATTCGGTGAGGCGGCTGACCTGCCCCGGCGACATGCTGTCGCTCATACCGGTGCGTGCCTGGCCACTGTCCAGGTGCATGTTCCACAACGGCGCCACCCGTGGCACCAGCACGAACAGAATGGCCGCCAGCGGCAGCGCCTGCAGCACCATCACCGCCGCCACGCCCAGGTGCTGGCGGCCACGGGCGTGGGTGTCGCTGTAGTTGATGCCGGCCAGGCTGGCGGTCAGCAGCACCAGGCAGCCGATCACATACAGCGCCGCCAACGGCCCCTGATGAAACAGCAGAATGGTGGCGCATACGAAGTAACCGAGCACGATCAGCACATAGGCGTCCCGCTTGCCCACCAGCTCCAGGTATTTGAGCGCGAACAGCCCGGTGATCAGCGCGGTGCCCGCCTCCGGGCCGTGCAGCCGGCCAAAGCTTTGCCAGGTGGCCACCACCGTGGCCAGCAGCAGCGCCAGGCGCACCACCCGGCCGGGCAGCAGCAGCCGCTGGCGGTCCACCAGCGCGCGCCAGCCCAACACCAGCAGTAACAACAGGCTTTGCCACCAGGGTCCGTCGATCAGCTGCGGCAGCGAGGTGGCGATGATCGCCAGGGTCAGCCAGCCACGGGCGTGGCTGGGCACCTGATAGATGCGCGCCATCAGTCGCCCTCCCCGTGCCGGGCCAGCAGATCCAGAGCGCGCTGGCGCTGCTCGCCGCCGCGACCCGGCGCCAGGCCGGCACCGGGCAGGGTCAGGGCGAACGGCCGGTTCTCGTCGCTCAGGCGCAGCACCCAGTAGCACAGGATCGACAGGCGCTGTTCCAGCGGCAGCCCCTCCAGCAGATCGTAGCGCAGCCACAGGCGTCCGCTGGCCGGTTCCTCGAACAGCTTGACGTTGAGGCCGCGGCCCCGGGCGAAGCCTTTCCAGTCCACCTGGGTCAGGGCGTCGCCGGGCACGTAGCCGCGCAGCCCCCGGAATTCCTCGCTGCCGTTCTGGCCGGTGGGCGCCGCGCGGCGTTCCCGGTCGCCGCCGCGCGCCGGGCAATCGCTGCTTTCCTGGGGGCGCGGCCAGGCCAGGCACACCTGATCCAGGGCCACCAGCGACCAGGCGCGCAGCAGCCCCAGGGGGTAGCGGCTCTCCACGCGCAGCCGTGGTGGCCGCAGGGCGCCACGTCGGGTCAGTGGCAGGTTCAGCCACACCCCGAGTTCCTCACCGCCCTCCACGCTGGCTTCCTGGGCCGCCTGGTCCAGCCAGCGCAGCCACAGGGCGCGGTGCCCGCGACGGCGCGCGATCAGCACCACCTCCACGCTGCCCTGGCCACCCACGAAGCCGGAGCGGCCGCCGCCGGCGCGCAGGATCAGGCCGGACAGATTACGGTAGGTGTGCAGAATGGCGACCACGAACAGGCCGATCATCAAAAAACAGAGGCCGAGAATCAGGTTGTTCTCATAATTGATGCCGCCGAAGAACAGCAGCACCGAGACCAGCAGATAGAGATAGCCGTAACCGGTGGGCAGGATAAAGATGCGCCGCTGGTCGAGCCGCACCTGGCGGGCCCGGGGCAGCCGTCGGTCGAGCCAGCGTTGCCAGGCGTTACGGACCATGGCCCCTCCTCCATCGTGCCGCTAGGCGCGCACCACCGGCACGGTCTGCAGCAGGGATTGGGTGAGCGCCGCCACCTGGCCGCCCTCGCGGGCCTGCAGACGATGCTCCGCCACCGAGGGCCACACCGCCTGCACGTCCTCGGGCAGCACATAGTCCCGGTTATGGATCAGTGCCCAGGCGCGGGCCGCGCGCAACAGGCCGAGACCGGCCCGGGGCGACAGGCCGGCGCTGAAGCGGTCATCGGCGCGGGTGGCTTCCAGCAGGCGCTGCACATAGTCGAGCAGGTCGCGGCTGGCGCGCACCTTGCCCACATGGGCCACCAGCTTGACCAGGCCGGCGGGTTCGATCACCGGCCGCAGCTCGCGCACCGCTTCGCGCAGGTCGCCGCCGGCCAGCAGTTGCAGTTCCACTTCCGGGGCCGGGTAGCCCAGGGAGATGCGCATCAGGAAACGGTCCAGTTGGGATTCCGGCAACACGAAAGTGCCGGCCTGGGTCACCGGGTTCTGGGTGGCCACCACGAAGAACGGCGACGGCAGCGGCCGGGTCAGGCCGTCCAGGGTCACCTGGCGTTCTTCCATGGCTTCCAGCAGGGCGCCCTGGGTTTTCGGAGTGGCCCGGTTGATTTCGTCGGCGAGCAGCAGCTGGCTGAACACCGGCCCCTCGCGCAGGCTGAACTGCCCGGATTCCGGATCGAACAGGGATACCCCCAGAATGTCGGCGGGCAGCATGTCGCTGGTGAACTGCACCCGGCGGTAGTCCAGGCGGAACACCCGGGCCAGGGCGTGGGCCAGGGTGGTCTTGCCCATGCCGGGCAGGTCCTCGATCAGCAAATGCCCGCCGGCGAGCAGGCAGGCCAACGCCAGTTTCAGTTGCTCCGGCTTCCCCAGCACCACGCTGCCCACCTGGGCCAGCGCTTTGTCCAACGCCTGCATAAAAACCCCAAAGGAGAAAGTTGAAAGTTAAAAGTTGAAACGCGGAGGGGCGCGTCGTGACCCGGCCCCCTTTTAACTTTTCACTTTCAACTTTGAACTGGTTTTAAAAACCCAGCGCCGTGATCCCCCGCGCCAGATCCCGCTTGAGATCGTCCACGTCCTCCAAGCCTACCGCGATGCGGATCAGGTTGTCGGTGATGCCGGCCCGTTTTTTCTCGTCCGCGTCCACGCGGCCGTGGGTGGTGGAACCGGGATGGGTAATGGTGGACTTCACGTCGCCCAGGTTGGCGGTGATCGACATCAGCTCGGTGCCGTCGATAAAGCGCCAGGCGGCCTGGCGGTCGGCGCGGCCATCGCTGTCTTCCACCTCAATGGCCAGTACCGCGCCGAAGCCGCTTTGCTGGCGGGCCGCCAGCCGGTGCTGGGGGTGGCTCTCCAGGCCGGCATAGTGGACCTTGGCGATGCCCGGCCGCCCTTCCAGCCAGCGGGCCAGCTCCAGGGTGTTGGCGGAGTGCGCCTTCATGCGCAGGCCCAGGGTCTCCAGCCCCTTGAGGAACACCCAGGCGTTGAACGGGCTGAGGCTGGGGCCGGCGGACCGCACGAAACCGTGCACTTCCTTGACCAGCTCCGCCGGTCCCACCACGGCGCCGCCCAGGCAGCGGCCCTGGCCGTCGATGTATTTGGTGGCGCTGTGAATGACCAGATCGGCGCCCAGCGCGATGGGCTTCTGCAGCGCCGGCGTGCAGAAACAGTTGTCGACCACCAGCAGTGCGCCGTTGTCGTGGGCCAGTTTCGCCAGCGCCTCGATGTCACCCACCTCGGAGAGCGGATTGGACGGCGTTTCCAGAAACAGCATTTTGGTTTCCGGGCGGATCGCCGCCTTCCATTGATCCAGGTCGTCCAGATCCACCAGGGTGGTGTCGATATTGAATTTTTTCAGATAGCGGCTGTAGATCACGTTGGTGGTGCCGAACACGCTGCGCGAGCTGACCACGTGATCGCCGGGCGCCAGCAGCGCGAAGAAAGTGCTGCTGATGGCCGCCATGCCGGAGGCCAGCGCCTGGCACTGCTCGCCGCCTTCCATCGCCGCCAGCCGTTCCTCGAAGGCGCGCACCGTGGGGTTGGTGAAACGCGAATAGACATTGCCGGGTTCGTCGCCGGCGAAACGGGCGGCGGCCTGGGCGGCGCTGTCGTAGACGAAGCTGGAGGTGAGAAAAATCGGATCCGAGTGCGACATCTCGTCGGTGCGCAATTGCGCCCAACGGATGGCCAGCGTGTCGGTGTGAAAATCGTTCGGATCCGGTTTATCGCTCATTGCTGTCTCGGTAACGGTTGGGCTCGGAATCAGTTGGAATTGTGCAGGTCGATCACTTCGTTGTCGGCCAGCGCGCGGGTTTTTTCCCGGTTGTTCTTGGCGCCGTCGCTGCGCCGCGCTTCCAGGTCGTCCAGATAATCCTGATCGATGTTACCGGCCAGATAGTGGCCGTTAAACACCGAGCAATCAAACTCGCGGATCTCCGTATTGCCTTCCTGGCAGGCGCTGACCAGATCGTCCAGATCCTGATAGACCAGCTTGTCGGCGCCGATCAGCTCGCACACTTCCTCGGTGGTGCGGCCGTGGGCGATCAACTCGCTGGCGGCGGGCATGTCGATGCCGTACACATTGGGGAATTTCACCGCCGGCGCGGCGGACGCGAAGTACACCTTGCGGGCGCCGGCCTCGCGGGCCATCTGAATGATCTCGTGGCAGGTGGTGCCGCGCACGATGGAGTCGTCCACCAGCAGCACGTTCTTGCCGGAGAATTCCAGCTCGATGGCGTTCAGCTTCTGGCGCACGGATTTCCGCCGCTGCTGCTGGCCGGGCATGATGAAGGTGCGGCCGATGTAGCGGTTCTTGATAAAGCCTTCGCGGTATTTCAGGTTGAGGCGGTTGGCCATCTGCAGCGCCGAGGTGCGGCTGGTGTCCGGGATCGGAATCACCACGTCGATGTCGTGGTCCGGCCATTCCCGCTCGATCTTCTCGGCCAGTTTCTCGCCCATGCGCAGGCGCGCCTTATAGACGGAGATGTCGTCGATGATGGAGTCCGGCCGCGCCAGATAGACCTGCTCGAAGATGCAGGGGTTCAGTTCCGGCTGGTCGTAGCATTGGCGGGTGTGCACCTCACCGCCGTCGGTGATGTAGATCGCTTCGCCGGGGGCCAGATCACGCTCGAGATGGAAACCCAGCGACGACAGCGCCACCGATTCCGAGGACACCATGTACTCGGGGCCGTGCTCGGTGTCCTTGCGGCCGAAGCACACCGGGCGGATGCCGCGCGGGTCGCGGAACGCCAGGATGCCGTAGCCGGTGATCATCGCCACCACCGCGTAGGCGCCCTCGGCGCGCCGGTGAACCGCCGCCACCGCGTCGAAGATATCGTCCGGCTCCGGGCACAGCTTGCCCTTGCCGCGCTCGTGCAGCTCATGGGCGAACACGTTCAGCAGCACCTCGGAGTCCGAGGTGGTGTTGATATGGCGCAGGTCGGAGCGGTACAGATGCTCGGCCAGCACCTCGGAGTTGGTCAGGTTGCCGTTGTGCGCCAGGGTGATGCCGTAGGGCGAGTTGACGTAGAACGGCTGCGCCTCCGCCGAGCTGGAGCTGCCGGCGGTGGGATAGCGCACATGGCCGATGCCCATGTTGCCCACCAACCGACGCATGTGGCGATTGCGGAACACGTCCCGCACCATGCCGTTGTCCTTGCGCAGGAACAGACGGTCGCCGTCGCAGGTGACGATGCCGGCGGCGTCCTGGCCGCGATGCTGCAGAACCGTGAGGGCGTCATAGATCGCCTGGTTCACGTAGGAGTGGCCGACAATGCCAACAATGCCGCACATTTTGCGTATCCTCTAGCTTGCTTGGCTAAGTGAGCGTTTAGCTTCCGCTGACGTTCATGAGATAAGCGATCAGATCCCCGGCGACGCGCCGCGTCCAGTCCTCCAGCATGGCGAAATGCGGGACCAGCATCGACTGTTGCCACCAGACATCCTGGGCGAACAGATGGTGGCCCAGGGCCACCAAAACAATCACCACCAGGGCGCCCCGCAGGGCGCCGAATACCATGCCCAGCAAACGATCGGTGCCACTCAGACCGGTGACGCGGATCAGCTCGCCGAGCAAATGATTAATCAGAGCACCCACCACCAGGGTGATCGCGAAGAGCACGCCGAACGCCACCGCCAGGCGCAGGCTGGGTGTGTCGATGGAATCGGCCAGAAGCACCGTCAGGGCCGGGCTGAACAGGCGCGCCACCACGAAGGCCGCGACCCAGGTCAGCAGGGAAAACGCTTCGCGCGTAAAACCGCGTCGCACACTGAGCAGTGCCGATACGGCGATGATGAACAGAATGATGCCGTCTGCCAGATTCATGAACACGCGCGTGGTTGGAACAGGCGGCAAAGTCTACCAGAGCGACCGGACCCGTCCCAGGGCTTTGTGGGGGCGTTTCAGGGCACAAAAGGCCGCACCAGACCGTCCAGGGCGAAGGTCTTGTCGTCGGCGAGACGCTGGCGCAGGGCATCGGCGTCGGCGCGGCGGATTTCCGGCCCCACGAACACCCGCTCCCAGGTGTTGCTGTCCTGGCGCACGGTGCGGTGGTAGGCGTTGTAGCCGCCGTCGCGCAGCCGTTTGACCAGCGCCTCGGCGTTGGCCGCGTCGCTGAAGCTGGCCACCTGCACGGTGAAGCCCGGCGCCGGCCCGTCCTCGGCGGCGCCGGCCTCCTCGGCCTCATCCGCCTCGCCAGTTTCCGCCACGGTCGGCGCCGGTTCGGCGGGGGCCGGATCGGGCTGAGCGGACGCCGCCGGGGCCGCCCCGCTCTCCGCGGCGTCCGGATCGGCGCCCTGCCCTTCCCCGTCGCCCGGACTCGGCGGCGCCGTGTCCCGCGCCGTGTCCCGCGCCGTATCCAGCTGCCGGTCGCCGGCGTCGGCCACCGCCTGGCGCTCCTCGTCGATCTGGCGATCGGTGGCGGCGGTTTCCCGCTCACCGATCACCGGCGCCACCTCCGGCTCCTCCACCGTCGGCGGCTCCGGAATGCTCATGTCCAGGGCCACACGGACCTGGTCCGGGGTGCGCAATACCAGCGGCGCCAGCACGGCGGCGAGCAGCAGCAACAGCAGCAGACCGATCAGACGTTGGCGGGTTTTCAGATGCATGGGGCGGCCCCGTTCAATCCGTGGAGTCTTCGTCCATGGCGTCGAGCGCCTCGGCGACGGTGTAGAAGGATCCCACGATCAACACCTGGTCGCCAGCCCCGCAGTCCTCCACCGCGTCGCGCAGGGCCGCCGCCACGGACTCGCAGCGGCGTACCGGGGTGCCGGCGGGCAGCGCCACGGCGAGCCGGTCCACGCCGGCCGCGCGGGGCAGATCCGGGCGCGCCAGGTACCAATCCGCGGGCCGCTCGGCCAGCAACGCCACCGCCGCTTCCACCGGCTTGTCGGCCATCATGCCGATGACGATACGGCGGCGGCCGGCGCAGGGCGGCAGGCGCTCACGCAGGCGCGTCAGGGCCTCCAGATTGTGGCCCACATCGAGCACGCACTGGGCGCCCAGATAGCGGCGCACCTGGCAGCGCCCCACCAGGCCGGTATCGGCCACCCGGTGCGGCAGGTCCCCGGCCGGCGCCAGGCCGGCGGCGGCCAGCGCCTGGCAGGCGGTGGCCAGATTGTCCGAGCCCAGCCGTGCCGGCAGCGGCAGCGGGTAGCGGCGCAGGCGCTCGCCCACGCGGATCGCCAGATGGGCGTCGGCCACCCGGTATTCCCGGCCGGCGCGCAGCGGCACCACGCCCAGGCGCTCGATTTCCTGGTCCAGGTTGGACGGCGCGTCCAGCTCGCCGTACACCAGGGGTCGGCCGGCGCGGCCGATGCCCAGTTTCTCCACCGCCACTTTTTCGCGGCTGTCGCCCAGCCAGTCGGTGTGGTCCAGACCCACGGAGGTGACCACCGCCACGTCCGCGTCGATCAGATTGACCGCGTCCAGCCGTCCGCCCAGGCCCACTTCCAGCACCGCCAGATCGGCGCCGCTGTCGCGGAACAGCCACAGCCCGGCCAGGGTGGTGAACTCGAAATAGGTCAGCGAGATGTCGCCACGGGCGGCGTCCACCGCCTCGAAGGCGGCGCACAGGGCGTCGTCTTGCACCGGCCCGTCGGGCAGGCGGATGCGCTCGTTAAAGCGTTGCAGATGGGGAGAGGTGTAAACGCAGACGCCCAGGCCGGCGGTTTCCGCCAGCGCCTGGGTCAGCGCCACCACCGAGCCCTTGCCGTTGGTGCCGGCCACGGTGATCACCGGCATCGGCAGGCGCTCGACACCCAGGCGGGCGGCCACCGTGCGCAGGCGCTCCAGCCCCAGCTCGATCTCGCTGGGGTGGAGACGTTCGATGCGGGCGAGCCAGTCGTCGAGCCGGGAGGCGCTCATGATCGCGGGTACAGGGACAACGCTCAGGCGTTGTCCGCCAGCTCCGCCAGCGGAGCCCCGGTCAGATTGGCCAGCACCCGGTGCAGCGTGTCGCGCAGTTGCTGGCGCTCCACGATCATGTCGATGGCGCCGTGCTCAAGCAGGAACTCGCTGCGCTGGAAGCCTTCCGGCAATTTCTGGCGCACGGTCTGCTCGATCACCCGGGGCCCGGCGAAGCCGATCAGCGCATTGGGCTCGGCCACGTTCAGGTCGCCGAGCATGGCCAGGGACGCGGACACGCCGCCGTACACCGGGTCGGTGAGCACCGAGATAAACGGCAGACCGGCCTCGCGCAGGCGCTCCAGGGCGGCTGAGGTCTTGGCCATCTGCATCAGCGAGAACAACGCCTCCTGCATGCGCGCGCCACCGCTGGCGGCGAAGCACACCAGCGGCAGGCGCTGCTCCAGGCACACGTCCACGGCCCGCACGAAGCGTTCGCCGACCACCGAGCCCATGGAACCGCCCATGAAGCGGAATTCAAACGCCACCGCCACCAGCGGCATGCCGTGCAGCTTGCCCTTCATGGCCACCAGGGCGTCTTTTTCCTGGGTGTCCTTCTGGGCCGCGGTAATGCGGTCCTTGTACTTCTTGGAGTCCTTGAACTTGAGGCGATCCACCGGCGCCAGATCGGCGCCGATCTCACTGGTCTGGCCCTCGTCCAGGAACAGGCGCAGGCGCTTGCGCGCGCCCACGCGCAGGTGGTGGCCGCATTTCGGGCACACGTCCTGGTTACGCTCCAGTTCCGGCCGGTACAGCGCGCTGTCGCAGCGCGGGCACTTTCGCCACAGCCCCTCGGGGACGTTGCTGCGCCGGTTTTCCTGGGTACGGCGCACCGTGGGAAGAATCTTTTCCAGCCAGTTGTTGCTCATCGCTCGAGCCTTTTCCAGATGATCAAAGCTTGTCCATGGCGGCACGCATGTCGGCGAGGATCTCCGACACGGCCGGAGTAATGGCCATGGGCTCATCGGCGTGGGCGGCCACCTGGTTGACCAGGGCGCTGCCCACCACCACGCCATCGGCCACGCGACTCACCGCCTGCGCCGATTGCGCGTCCTTGATACCAAAGCCCACCCCGATCGGCAATTGCGCCAGGTTGCGAATTGTTTCAACCCGCGCGGCCACTTCCTCGACATTGAGGCTGGCGGCGCCGGTCACGCCTTTCAGGGACACGTAATACAGGTAGCCGCTGGCGGCCTCGGCGATGCGCGCGATGCGCGCCTCGGTGGTGGTGGGTGCCACCAGGAAGATCAGGTCGATGCCCCGTTCCTTGAACAGGGGTCCGATCTCGTCGCACTCCTCCGGCGGCAGATCCACCAGCAGCACGCCGTCCACGCCCACTTCGACGCAGGTTTCCGCGAAGCGCTCGTAACCCATGATTTCCACCGGGTTGAGGTAACCCATCAGCACCACCGGGGTTTGATCGTCGCCCCGGCGGAACTCGCGCACCATGGCGAGCACGTCGCGCAGGCCGGTGCCGGCGGCCAGCGCCCGTTCGCAGGCCTTCTGGATCACCGGGCCGTCGGCCATGGGATCGGAGAACGGCACGCCCAGCTCGATCACGTCGGCGCCGGCCTCCACCATGGCGTGCATCAGCGGCACCGTCACTTCCAGGCCCGGGTCGCCGGCGGTGATGAAGGGAATCAGGGCCTTGCGCTGTTTTTCCTTGAGCTGCGCGAAGGTGGTTTCAATACGACTCATGATGCCTTGCTCTCCCCGATCCTCAGAAGTTGATGCCGTCGATTTCGGCCACCGTCAAAATGTCCTTGTCGCCGCGACCGGACAGATTGACGACGATGTCCTGGTCCTTGCCCAGGGTGGGCGCCAGCTTGCGGGCATAAGCCAGGGCGTGGGCGGATTCCAGCGCCGGCATGATGCCCTCCACCCGGGTCAGCTCGCGGAAGGCGGCCAGCGCCTCGTTGTCGTCGGCGGACACATAATTGACCCGGCCGATGTCCTTGAGCCAGGCGTGTTCCGGGCCCACGCCCGGGTAGTCCAGACCGGCGGAGACCGAGTGCGTCTCGATGATCTGACCGTTGTCGTCTTCCATCAGGTAGGTGCGGTTGCCGTGCAGCACGCCCGGGCGGCCCACGCTCAGCGGCGCCGCGTGGCGGCCGGTGTCGACGCCGTCGCCGGCGGCTTCCACGCCGTACATGGCCACGCCTTCATCATTGAGGAAGGGGTGGAACAGACCGATGGCGTTGGAACCGCCGCCCACGCAGGCCACCAGGGCGTCCGGCAGCTTGCCGGCCTGGGCCAGGCTCTGCTCGCGGGCTTCGCGACCGATCACCGACTGGAAGTCACGCACCAGCATCGGGTACGGGTGCGGGCCGGCCACGGTGCCGATGATGTAGAAGGTGTCGTCCACGTTGGTGACCCAGTCACGCATGGCCTCGTTCATGGCGTCCTTGAGGGTGCGCGATCCGGAGGTCACCGGCACCACCTCGGCGCCCAGCAACTTCATGCGGTAGACATTGAGCCGCTGGCGGCGGATGTCTTCCTCGCCCATGAACACGTGGCACTCCAGGCCCAGCCGCGCGGCCACGGTGGCCGAGGCCACGCCGTGCTGGCCGGCGCCGGTTTCCGCGATCACCCGCTTCTTGCCCATGTGCTTGGCGAGCAGCGCCTGGCCGATGGTGTTGTTCACCTTGTGGGCGCCGGTGTGGTTGAGGTCCTCACGCTTGAGCCAGATGCGCGCGCCGCCCAACTGTTCGGTCCATCGCTCGGCCAGGTACAGCGGCGAGGGACGGCCCACGTAGTGCGCCAGGTCGTAATCGAAGTCGGCCTGGAATTGCGGGTCGTCCTTGAGCCGGCGGTACATGGTTTCCAGCTCGTCCAGGGCGGCCATCAGGGTCTCGGAGACGAAGCGTCCGCCGAACCGCCCGAAATGCCCCCGTGCGTCGGGGAAAGCCCCGTAGTCCGGGGTTTGAGTGCTGTCAGGACGTTGAGTCACCTGTTGCTCCTTGGGTTCATGGTGCCTGATATCTTGCCTGAACCGCCCGGCGCGGGCGTCACGGTCAGGCCTTCGCGGCGCGGATGAACGCGGTCACCGCGCGCGGGTCCTTGATGCCGCCACGGCGGCGGCCATCCTCGCCGAACGCTTCCACCCCGCCGCTCACGTCCACCGCCCACGGCCGCACGGCGCGCACCGCCCCGGCCACGTTGTCCGGGTCCAGCCCGCCGGCCAGGATCAGCGGCAGGGCCAGATCGCCGGGCAGCCGGGACCAGTCGAAGCGTTCGCCGGTGCCGCCGGGCACGCCGGGTACGTAGCTGTCCACCAGCAGGCCCCGGGCGCCGGCGGCGGCGTAGCGCTCCGCCTCGGCGGCCGGATCGGCGCCATCGCGCATGCGCAGCGCCTTGATCCAGGGCCGCCGGAACGCGGCGCCGTATTCCGGCGTTTCGTCACCGTGGAATTGCAGCAGGTCCAGGGGCACCTGGTCGAGGAGAGCGGCGACGGCGTCCGGCGCCGCGTCCACGAACAGACCCACGGTGGTCACCAGCGGCGGCAGCGCGGCGACGATGGCGGCGGCCTGGTGGGGCGTCACGTAACGGGGACTGGCCGGATGAAAGACCAGGCCGATGGCATCGGCTCCGGCGAGAGCGGCCTGCTGGCCGTCCTCGGGGCGGGTGATGCCGCAGATTTTGACCCGGGGTGTGTTCATGCGGTGTCCATCATAGCAGAGCGAAGCGAGCAAGGCGTCAATTATGGGCGTCGTTCAGGCCGCTGAGCCAGAGCGGGCCGAGCGGTTCCCGGGGCAGCGCGAAGCGCTCCGGGTACCCGATGTCCACCAGATAGAGCCCGTAGGGCGGCGCGGTGACACCGCCCCGGGTGCGATCGCGGGCTTCCAGCACCTCGGCGGCCCACTCCGGCGGCCGGTAGCCGGCACCGATGGTCATCAGCACGCCGGCCATGTTGCGCACCATGTGCATCAGAAAAGCGTTGGCCTCCACTTCCAGCACGATCATGGCGCCCAGCCGTCGGATTTCGAAGCGGGTCAGGTCCTTGACCGGCGATTTCGCCTGGCAGTGCACGCTGCGATAGGACGTGAAGTCATGGGTGCCGATCAGATGGCGGCTGGCGGTTACCATGGCGTCCACGTCCAGGGGCCGGTGATTCCAGGTTACCTGGCGGCGGAACAGGGCCGGCGGCGTGGCATGGTTGTAGATCACATAGCGATAGCGACGGCGGAAGGCGCTGAAGCGCGCGTGGAAGTCGTCCTCGATGGGCACCGCCCAGCGGATCGCCGCGTCGTCGGGCAGAAAGCGGTTGCCGCCCATCAGCCAGGCCTTCATGTCGCGGGGCGCGTCGGAGTCAAAATGGCAGACCTGCCCGGTGGCGTGCACGCCGGTGTCGGTGCGCCCGGCGCAGATCAATGTCACCGGATGGTCGGCCACCCGCGACAGCGCCTTTTCCACTTCCTCCTGCACCGTGCGCACGCCCGGTTGCTGGGTCTGCCAGCCGTGAAAACCGCTGCCGTCGTACTCCACCGCCACCGCGATCCGCGCCATAAGGAATCCGCAACGCCTGCTCAAAGAAAAGGGGGCGATACCTTAAGGTATCGCCCCCTTTCGCACCAGTCTCGGGCTCAGCTTACCCGGGACAACAGCTCTCGGGCCTCGCCCTGCTGTTCCTCGCTGCCCTCGCTGAGCACCTCGTTGAGGATGTCGCGGGCCCCTTCCGCATCGCCCATGTCGATGTAGGCGCGGGCCAGGTCCAGCTTGGTGGCGTTTTCATCGGTTTCGCCCAGGAAGCCGAAATCGTCGTCATCGCCGAGCATGTCATCGTCCTCGCCGGTGGCGGCCGGCGGGTCACCGGCCACGGTGTCACGCGGAGCCGGAGTGGCGCTGTCCGGCGTGGCGACGCCCGGCGCTTCCGGTTCGTCGTCCTCGTTGAACGCCAGAGTGGTGTCTCCGGCACGGTCCTCGGGGGCGTCGTCGTCGCTCAGGTCCAGGTCGTCCAGGGAAAGGTCCAGGTCCTCCACCTCGGTGCGCGGCCGGTCCTCGTCCAGGGTAAGGCCGGCCAGGGTGGTCTCATCCCGGTCCGCTTCGCCCAGCTCAACGTCCAGGTCATCCAGTTCCAGGTCGCCCAGATCGTCGTCGGTCACGGTCTCGCGGGCCTGGCCGTCGGCGCCGTCCAGAGCGGCGAGCTCTTCCTCGGTGAACGACACGTCCTGATCGTCCTCCAGGGAAAACTCGAAGCTTTCGTCCTCGGCCTCGAGAGACGTCGCTTCCGCGGTATAGGGCGACTCGCTCTCCACGTTGGTGGTCGGCGTCTCGCTGCCGGTGGCGGAGAAATCCAGGTCCTCCAGGTCCAGCGTGTCCTCTTCCAGGGACGGCCCCCGGTCGGCAACCGCGGGATCGGCGGCGGGCTCGTCATCGAGCTGGAAGTCGAAGTCTTCCAGCTCCAGGGTATCCTCATCGTCGGCGGGGCGAGCGGCGTACGCCGGGTCGCCGTAGGACTGGCCGCCCAGGGTGCTTTCGTCGGAGTCGGACAGGTCCGAGGCCAGATCCAGCTCCAGATCGTCCAGGGACAGTTCCTCTTCCGGCTCCCCGTCTTCTTCCGGATCGTCGGCGATGGCGGCGAAGGTCTGATCGTCGTCGCCGTCGAAGGCTTCACCCGGATCGCCACCGAGGCGCTTGATGGCCGCGTCCACGGCCACGCTGGTACCGGCGAACATGGCGGCCTGCTGCTTGAAGCCGCTGTCGTCGTTCATTTCGCGCAGCAGTTCCAGCAAACGGATTTTCAGGTCCGCCCGTTCCGGCGCCTGGTTGATTTCGTGGCGCAGAAAGTCCACCGCCTGCGGGTACTGGCCATAGGCCACGTAGACGTCGGCGCGCTCCATGGGGTCCATGGTGTCGTCGTCCAGGTCGTCCTGCAGCGCCGCCGCGTGATCCGCCTCCGGCTCGTCGCGCTCCGCCATCAGCGGGGTCTCATCGAAGCCGCCGTCGTCATCGTCGGACCGTGGCGCCCGGTCGTCGTCACCGCCATCGCCACCGTCCCGGCGCCGGCGCACGGCCAGCAGCAACAACAGCAGCAGCACCAGCAGGGCCGCGCCGATGTAGAGCAGGTTGTTCATCACCGTGTCGATCAGGCTGTCGAGGAAACCGCCCTGCTCGCCGGCACCGGTGTCGGCCACCGCAGCAGGCGCGGCCTTCCGTTCACCGTTGTCGGCGCCGGAGGCGTTACCGCCGTTGCCGTCCGCCTGGCCGGCGGCGGCCTGCCGCTCAGCGGCCTGATTGGCATCGGTCTGATTCGTGTCAGTCGGATTCGCGTCGGCCTGATCCAGGTCCCCGTCGGTGTCGGCGCCACCGGCCGTGCCGGCGGTTTCGCCGTTCGGGCCCACCGCGCCGTCGCCGATGCCACCGTCCGGTTCCACCGGCATCGGCGTGGCCGGCTGCTCCAGCAGTTGCGGATCGATGTCCGCGCCCTGCTCCTCGCCAAGCCGGCGCAGTTCGTCCTGCAAGGCGGCGATTTTCTCGTTGCGCAGTTCCAGCAGCCGCTGGCTGGTGGTCACCTGGGCGTCCAGGTCGCCGATGCGGCTGCGCAGTTCGTCATTTTCCCGGCGCAGGCTGTCCAGGTTCTCGTCGCGGATCGCCAGCTCGTTTTGCAAGGCGGCGGTGTTGGCCTGGCCGCCGCCCTGGCTGCCGGTGGCATCGCCGTCCTGTACACCGTCGGTGCTGTCCGGGGTCACCAGGGTGACCCGGCCGTCGCCGTCGGCGCCATCGACCGGCGCGCTGGCGGTGTCCCGGCCGGTGGCGTCCACCGGCGCCGGTTCGGGGGTGCCGGCACGCTGCTGACGCAGGCGCTGCCATTCCTGATTCTGGGTGGCCACCCGGGCCAGGGCGTCGCCGTTCGACAGGCGGCGCACCTGGTCGCCATCGGGAAGACGCAGCACGGCGCCTTCGCGGACCAGATTCACGTTGTCGTTGATAAAGGCGTCCGGATTGCTCTCCTGGATCGCCAGCATCATCTGCTGCACGGACACATCGGTGCCCGGGCGGGTGCGGTCGGCGATGCGCCACAGGGTGTCGGACGCGCGCACCCGGTAGGTGTCCGGGCTGGCGCGGGAAGCGGTGGAAGAGGACGCCGGCGCCGCCGGGCCCGGCTCGGAACCCCGGGCCGGCGCCGGTCGCGGCTGCGGTGCCCGGTCCGGTGGTGGTTGGGCGGAACGCCGCTGCCGCGGAGCGGGCGGCGCGCTTTGCGCGCTGGAGGGCGCGGCCTGTGGACGCTCGGCGGCGCGCGGCGGGGCTTCGCTGCGGGCCGGGTTCACCGGGGCGCCGCGATCGGCGTAGCTGGGCGGGTCCAGCAACACCGTGTATTCGCGCATCAGCCGGCCGGTGGGCCAGAGAAATTCCACCAGGAAATCCAGATAGGGTTCGCGCACCGGCTGCTCGGAGGTGATGCGCAACTGGCCGGCATCGCCGTCCAGAGTGACCTGGAACTCCAGATCATTGAGGAAGTAGCTGCGTTCCACGCCGGCGGCGTCGAACTGCTCCTGGGACGCCAGCTCGACCAGAATCTGCTCCCGGGACAGATCGCCCAGGTCCTGCAGTTGCACGGTCATGTCCAGGGGCTCGTTGAGATAGGAGTTCAGCTGATACTCCCCTACCCCCAGTGCAGCCGACATCCCCGGCGCCAGCGTCGCCAGAGTGATAAAGCCTATCCCAACTTTTCGGAGCATCAATCGAACCCTTTACTTATTATGCCGTCTGTAATCCCGTCCCCGCTCAGAGGCCCCACGCCCGGATTTTGCAGGATATTGGGCACACCACCTAGAAACTGTGTCACATAATCCCGCTAAGTATTCATTACAGATAGTCTTTTATCAACTTCTCCACCAGCAGCACCGCGTTGTACGCCGCGCCGGTCTTGATGTTGTCCGCCACCGTCCAGAAACTCAGCGCGCCCTGGCCGTCGATATCCTCGCGCACCCGCGCCAGCCGCACCCCCAGGTCGCCGCGGATCTGCGTGACCGGCGAGGCGCTGCCGGCGTCCTCGCCGCCTTCGTCCATCTGCAGGCCGGGCGCCCGGTCCCAGCAGGCCTCCGCCTGGGCCAGGCCCAGCGGCAGGGTGCCCTGCACGGTGACGGTCTGGGCGATACCGTGGAACACCGGCACCTGCACGCAGCTTACGTCCACCGCCAGTTGTGGCTGCCCGAGCACGCGCCGGCTCTCCAGCATCAGTTTCAGTTCCTCACTGGTGTAGCCGTTGTCCTGCAGGCGGCCGGCCACCGGCAGCAGGTTGAACGCGTGCTGGGCGTCGCCGCCCTCCTCCGCGTCCAGCCCGTTGAGCAGACGGGCGCTCTGACGGGCCAGCCGCTCCACGCCGTTGCGGCCGGCGGCGGAGGCGCCCTGCAGCTGGGTCACCGAGACCCGCAGCAGGTCGCCCAGCTCCAGCAGCGGCTTGAGGGCCAGCAGCAGCTGTACCGTGGCGGCGTCCGGCGCGGCCACGATGTTGCGCTCCCGGGCGGCGCCCAGCTGTTCGTCATTGACACCCGCCGCCACCAGCGGCACGTCCGGCTCGTAGCGGAACGCCGGCGACAGATCCAGCACCAGCGCGCCGGCTTCCGCGGCCTTCGGCGCCAGTTCCTGGGACACCCGGGCACCGGCGGCGAACACCGCCAGCTGCACCCGGGAAAAATCGAAGTCCCCGGCTTTCTCCACCTTCAGGTTACGCTTACCGAACCTCAGGCTTTTGCCCAGGCTGTTGTCGGAGGCCAGAACGAACAACTCGCCGACCGGAAGCTTCCGGTCGGCGAGCAGTTCGAGAAAGGCCTCGCCTACCAGGCCGGTGGCTCCCACCACGGCCAGATCGACGGTGCTTGTCATCAGTGCTCCAGCAAAATACGCAGCATCCGGCGCAGCGGCTCGGCGGCGCCCCACAGAAGCTGGTCGCCCACGGTGAAGGCGTTCAGGTATTCACCGCCCATATTGAGCTTGCGCAGACGGCCAACGGGTACCGTCAGGGTACCGGTGACGGCGGTCGGCGTCAGGTCACGCAGGGTGGCCTCTTTCTCGTTGGGCACCACTTTCACCCAATCGTTGGCCTGACCGACCAGATCGTATACCTCGTCCAGGGGCACGTCCCGGGTCAGTTTCACGGTGAGCGCCTGGGCGTGGCAGCGCATGGCGCCGATGCGCACGCAGGTGCCGTCCAGCGGAATCGGCTGGTCGCCGCGACCGAGGATCTTGTTGGTCTCGGCCTGGGCTTTCCATTCTTCCTTGCTCTGGCCGTTGTCCATTTCCTTGTCGATCCAGGGCAGCAGGGAGCCGGCCAGCGGAAAGCCGAAGTGCTCGTGGGGCAGGCCCTTGCCGCGCATGGTGGTGGCCACCTGGCGGTCGATGTCGAGAATGGCGCTGGCCGGATTGGCCAGCTGTTCGGCCACGTCACCGTGGATGGCACCCATCTGCGCGATCAGTTCGCGCATGTTCTGGGCGCCGGCGCCGGAGGCCGCCTGGTAGGTCTGGGCGCTGGCCCACTCCACCAGACCGGCGTTGAACAGGCCGCCCAGGGCCATCAGCATCAGGCTCACGGTGCAGTTGCCGCCGATGAAATCGGTGACGCCCTGATCCAGCGCCTGGTCGATCACCTGGCGGTTGACCGGGTCCAGCACGATCACGCTGTTGTCGGCCATGCGCAGCGCCGAGGCCGCGTCGATCCAGTGGCCTTTCCAACCCGCTTCACGCAGCTTGGGGTAGACCTCGTTGGTGTAGTCGCCGCCCTGGCAGGTGACGATCACGTCCAGTTGCTTGAGTTCGTCGATGCTCTTGGCGTCGCCGAGCACCGGAATGTCCTTGCCCACGTCCGGGCCCTGCTGGCCCACCTGGGAGGTGGAGAAAAACACCGGCTCGATGTCGTTGAAATCGTTTTCCGCGCGCATGCGGTCCATCAGTACGGAACCGACCATGCCACGCCAGCCGACAAAACCGACTTTCTTCATTGAGTCTTTTCTCCCGAAGGGCCCGGCCCTTCATTGCGATGGATGAACGGGGTGGCGATCACTTCGCGGTCAACCGTTGGCCAAGGCCTCGGCGACGGCGGCGCCCATTTCCCCGGTGCTCACTTTGCGGCTGCCCTCGGTGTGAATATCCGCGGTTCGCAGTCCCTGATCCAGCACCTTTTCCACCGCCGCCTCGATGGCGTCGGCCACATCGCCGCGCTGCAGGCTGTAGCGCATCAGCATGGCCAGCGACATGATCGTGGCCAGCGGGTTGGCGATGCCCTGCCCGGCGATGTCCGGCGCCGAGCCGTGGCAGGGTTCGTACAGGCCCTTGCGGTTTTCGTCCAGGGACGCGGAGGGCAGCATGCCGATGGAGCCGGTGAGCATGGCGGCTTCATCGGACAGAATGTCACCGAACAGATTGCCGGTGACGATCACATCGAATTGCTTGGGCGCGCGCACCAGCTGCATGGCGGCGTTGTCCACGTACATGTGCGACAGCTCGATCTCCGGGTAAGCCTTGGCCTCCTCGGTGACCACTTCCTTCCACAGTTCGGTGACTTCCAGCACGTTGGCCTTGTCCACCGAGCACACGCGCTTGCCGCGCTGCATGGCCAGGTCGAAGGCGACCCGGGCGATGCGCTTCATTTCGGATTCGGTGTAAACGTAGGTATTGAAGCCCACCCGCTCACCGTTTTCTTCCTTGATGCCGCGCGGCTGGCCGAAGTAGATGCCGCCGGTGAGCTCGCGCACGATCAGGATGTCGAGCCCGGACACCACTTCCGGCTTGAGGCTGGAGGCGCCGGCCAGTTGCGGGAACAGAATGGCCGGGCGCAGGTTGGCGAACAGGCCGAGCGACGAACGCAGTCGCAGCAGGCCGCGCTCCGGTCGCTTGTCGCGCTCCAGGGTGTCCCACTTGGGCCCGCCGATGCTGCCGAACAGGATGGCGTCGGCGGCGCGCGCTTTCTCCAGGGTACCCTCGGGCAGCGGATCGCCCTCGGCGTCGCAGGCGGCCCCGCCCACCAGACCGTGGTCCAGCTCGATGTCCAGACCGAAGCGGGCCTGGGCGGCGTCCAGCACGCGCAGGGCTTCGTCCACGATTTCCGGGCCAATCCCGTCGCCGGGCAATACCAGAATACGGCTCATCCAAATTCCTTAAACTATTGATTCACCCTGCTCAGAACAGGGCCTCGTCATAAACATTGACCACACCACTGCCCGCCGGCACCAGTACTGCGCCGTAGGGCTTGTCGCCCTCGCCTTCGCCGACCCAGATCAGGTAGTCAGCGCCGGCTTGGAAGTCATGGCTCAGAGTGCCGAAGCGCAAAGTGCCCTGGTGGTCGGCGAAAAATGCCACGTTGTGCTCGCCGGGCTCCAGAAGCACTCTTTGCTCGCCGCCGTTTTCCGCCAGGCGTTTGCCGTCCACCTTGAAGATCGCCACGGTGCTTTCGCCAGCGCCGCGCTCCCCATTGCTGCCCAACATGGTCTCTATGCTCAGCCGCGCCTTGGGAGCACCGTCGCCGGGCGGATCGTACAAGGTGGCGCCGGTACACCCGGTGACCACCAATGCCAGGGCCAGCAGCAGGCCAGCGCTACGAACTCTCATTGCTGCCTCTGTACTCTATTGCTGTTGCGGCTCCTGAAAAACCCAGGGCTCGGCGGCCTGGCGGCGACTTTCGTAGGCACGGATGGCGTCCGCCTGCTGCAGGGACAGACCGATCTCGTCGAGACCATTGAGCAGGCAGTGCTTGCGGAAGCCGTCGATGTCGAACGGCAGCGCCTCGCCGTCCGGGGTCAGCACCTGCTGATTTTCCAGATCGACGGTAAGCCGGAACTCGTCGCTGGCCGCCTCGGCCTTGAAAAGGTTCTCAACGGTAGCGTCCGGCAACACGATCGGCAACAGGCCGTTCTTGAAGCAGTTGTTGTAGAAAATGTCGGCGTAGCTGGGCGCGATGATCGCCTTGAAGCCGAAATCCATCAGCGCCCAGGGGGCGTGCTCGCGGCTGGAACCGCAGCCGAAGTTGCGGCGCGTCAGCAATACGCTGGCGCCCTGGTATTGCGGCTTATTCAGCACGAAGTCCGGGTTTTTCGGGCGCGCGTCGTTGTCCTGGCCCGGGTAGCCTTCATCCAGATAGCGCCATTCGTCGAACAGATTGGGACCGAAGCCGGTGCGTTTGATCGACTTGAGAAACTGCTTGGGAATGATCTGGTCCGTGTCCACGTTGGCGCGATCCAGCGGCGCCACCAGGCCGGTATGTTTAACGAATTTTTCCATGACCACCGCTCCTTAGGCGTCCAAATCACGAATGTCGACGAAGTGGCCGGCCACCGCGGCGGCGGCGGCCATGGCCGGGCTCACCAGATGGGTACGGCCGCCGTTACCCTGGCGCCCCTCGAAGTTACGGTTGGAGGTGGACGCGCAGTGCTCGCCGGGCTGCAACCGATCCGGGTTCATCGCCAGGCACATGGAACACCCGGGTTGGCGCCATTCGAAACCGGCCTCCAGGAAGATCTTGTCCAGCCCTTCCCGTTCGGCTTGCTGTTTGACCACCCCGGAGCCGGGCACCACCAGCACCTGCTTCACCGAGTCCGCTTTCTTGCGCCCCTTGACCACCTCGGCGGCGGCGCGCAGGTCCTCGATGCGGGAGTTGGTGCAGGAACCGATGAACACCCGGTCCACGCGAATGTCGCTGACCTTGATGCCCGGCTCCAGGCCCATGTATTCATAGGCGCGCTGCATGCCGGAACGCTTCACTTCGTCCTGCTCGGCGTCGGGATCCGGCAACAGCGCGTCCACCGCCACCACCATCTCCGGGCTGGTGCCCCAGGACACCTGCGGCCGGATGTCGGCGGCGTCGATCTTCACTTCAGTGTCGAATACCGCGTCGTCGTCGGACACCAGGGTGCGCCAGTAGGCTTCCGCCTTGTCCCAGTCCGCGCCCTTGGGCGCCGCCGGACGACCGCGCACGTACTCGATGGTGGTGTCGTCCACCGCCACCATGCCGGCGCGGGCACCGGCCTCGATGGACATATTACAGACCGTCATGCGGCCTTCCAGACTCAGTGAGCGGATCGCGCTGCCGGCGAACTCGATGGCATGGCCGGTGCCGCCGGCGGTGCCGATCACGCCGATGATGTGCAGCACCACGTCCTTGGCGGTGACGCCGGGGCCCAGGTCGCCGTCCACCTGCACGCGCATGTTCTTCATCTTGCTGGCCACCAGGGTCTGGGTGGCCAGCACATGCTCCACTTCACTGGTGCCGATGCCGTGGGCAAGACAGGCCAGCGCGCCGTTGGTGGAGGTGTGGGAATCGCCGCACACCACCGTCATGCCCGGCAGTACCGCGCCCTGCTCCGGCGCCATCACGTGCACGATGCCCTGGCGCACGTCGCCAATGCCGTACTCGGTGATGCCGAACTCGCGGGTGTTGTCCTGCAGGGTGGTGACCTGAATGCGCGAGGTCTCGTCCTCGATGTCGGCGGCGCTGTCGAACGGCGTGGTCGGCACGTTATGGTCGATGGTGGCCACCGAGGCGCCGGCGCGCCACGGCTGCCGGCCGGCCAGACGCAGGCCCTCGAACGCCTGCGGCGAGGTCACCTCGTGGATGATCTGCCGGTCGATGTAGATCAACGCCGAGCCGTCCTCGCGTTCGGCGACCAGGTGGGCATCCCACAATTTGTCGTAAAGCGTCTTGCCAGCCATAGGTCTTGGTCCAGGTATAAAAGGAAAACGTCAGGGTAGGCACACCATACGCAGGGGCTTTCGATAATTCCAATTCATAATTTTTATGTTTAGGATTCCATATGGTTATCTGAAATACCGCGCCCACCGGCGCGCGCCGGCAACGGAGGCCGGCTTCCATGGACACCCATTCCCTGACCGTTTTCATGGCCGTGGCGGAAAACGGCTCTTTCTCCGCCGCCGCCGAACGCCTGTTTCTCACCCAACCGGCGGTGAGCAAACGCATCGCCCAGTTGGAGCAACAGCTGGGCACCCGCCTGTTCGATCGGGTCGGCCGCCGCATCCGCCTTACCGAAGCCGGCGAGGCCCTGCTGCCCCGCGCCCGCCAGGTGCTGCTGGACCTGGAAGACATGGGCCGGGCCATCAGCAACCTCACCGGCCGGGTGGCCGGCACCCTGCGCATCGGCACCAGCCACCATATCGGCCTGCACCGCCTGCCGCCGGTGCTGCGGCGCTTCTCCCGGGAGTACCCGGAAGTGCGCCTGGACATCCAGTTCATCGATTCGGAGGAAGCCTGGGAAGGGGTGCTCCACGGCGACCTGGAGCTGGGGGTGGTGACGCTGCCGCCGCGTCCGGACGGCCGCCTGCGCACGCAGACCATATGGAACGACCCGCTGGTGTTCATGTGCGCGCCGGAGCACCCGCTCACCCGCCACCCGGCGCTGACCCTGGACGCCCTGACCCGCTACAGCGCTATCCTGCCCTCGCCGGCCACCTTCACCCGGGGCATCGTCGAGCAGTTGTTCCAGGAACAGCAGGCAGCGCTGCACATCTCCATGTCCACCAACTACCTGGAGACCATCCATATGATGGTCTCCATCGGCCTGGGCTGGAGCGTGCTGCCCGCCACCATGCTGGACCAGGGCGTGGTGGCGCTGAACGTGGACACGCCGTTGCCGGTACGCAAGCTGGGGGTGGTCACCCACCCGGGCCGCAGCCGCTCCAACGCGGCGCGGGCGTTTCTCGAGATTTTGCAGGGCGATGACGCAGGGGCGTTGCCCCCGCCGTCCTAGGCGGGCGGTTCCCCGGCCTCCCCGGCCACCGGCAGCCGCAGAGCCAGCACCGTGGCGACCAGCGTCAGCGCGCCGGCGACCACGAAGCAGTGGACGCCCAGATAGGGCCAGGCCAGCCCGCTGAGGCCCGAGCCCAGGCCCCAGCCGGCGCCGTAGCCGAGGCTGGAGTACAGCGCCTGGCCCTGGCCGGCGAAGGCGCGGCCGGAGGCGCGCTGCACCCAGGCGATGCCGCCGGCGTGGAAGCAGGCGTAACTGGCGGAGTGCAGCAGCTGGGCGGCGCCCAGCCACGGCAGGCTGTCGCCGCACAGGGCCACCACCAGCCAGCGCACCGTGGCCAGCATCAAGCAGGTCAGCAGAATGCGGTTAAGGGCGAAGCGCGTCATCAGCCGGTGCATCAGCAGAAAGGCCGCCACTTCCGAGGCCACCGCCACCGACCACAGGGTGCCCACGGTCATCTTGCGGAAGCCCATCTCCTCCAGGTGGATGCTGTAGAAGGTGTAATAGGGCCCGTGGGAGGCCTGCATCAGAAACGCCACCAGCATGAAGATCTGGATGTCCCGGCGCTTGAGCAGTTTGACCAGGCCGCCGTCGGCGTTGCGGCGGGCTTCGCCCTTCTCCGCCGGCAACGCCAGGGTGGCCAGCCACAGCAGCCACAACAGCGCCGACATGACCCAGGGCAGCAGGGTCATGGGCAGATGGTCCAGGGCGGTGCCGACCAGGAACACGCAGGTGATGAAGCCCAGGGAGCCCCACACGCGCACCTGACTGTAGCGGTGGGCCTGATCGCCCAGGGTGTGCAGGGTGACCACCTCGAACTGGGCCAGCACCGCGTTCCAGAAGAAGCTGAACACCGCCAGCAGGATCGCCATGGACCACACCTGGTCCGCCCAGAACACCGGCAGGAAGGCCACCGCCGCGGCCAGGTTGCCGAGGCGGATGACCCGCATGCGCGCGCCACTGCGGTCGGCCAGCCAGCCCCATACATTGGGGGCGATCACCTTGGTCAGATGCGGCACCGCCATCAGCAGGCCGATGGTGGTGGCGGAGAAGCCCAGGTCCTTCAGGTACAGGGACCAGTAGGGCACCAGGGTGCCCAACAGCCCGAAATACAGGAAATAAAAGGCGGAAAGACGCCAGTAATACGGCATGGAGATCTCTTCAGGCCTGACCGGGGATGGGCGCCAGGGGGGGCGTCACGTCTGCGTTCTGCGCCCGGTGGCGCAGGTAGTGGTCCATCAGCACCAGGGCCAGCATGGCCTCGGCGATGGGGGTGGCGCGCACGCCCACGCAGGGGTCGTGGCGGCCCTTGGTCACCACCTCGGTGGGCTCGCCGTCCAGGGTGATGGAGCGCCCGGGAATGGTGATGCTGGAGGTGGGTTTGAGGGCCAGGCTGGCGCGCAGGGTCTGGCCGCTGGTAATGCCGCCCAGCACACCCCCGGCGTGATTGCTGAGAAACCCCTGGGGGGTGATCTCATCGCGGTGCTGCTCACCGCGCTGGTTGACCACCTCGAAGCCGTCACCGATCTCCACGCCCTTGACCGCGTTGATCGACATCAGCGCCTTGGCCAGATCCGCGTCGAGCCGGTCGAACACCGGTTCGCCCCAGCCCGGCGGCAGGTTGTCGGCGTACACGGTGACGCGCGCGCCGATCGAGGAGCCGTCCTTGCGCAGGTCGTTGATCAGCTGTTCCAGGGCCGGGACCTTGTCCACGTCCGGGAAGAAGAACGGGTTGCCGTTGACCGCGTCCCAGTCGAACTTCTCGGCGCGGATCGGACCGATCTGCTCCACCCCGCCGTACAGGCGCACGCCCAGACGCTCACCGAGGAACTTACGGGCAATGGCGCCGGCGGCCACCCGCATGGCGGTCTCCCGGGCCGAGGACCGGCCGCCGCCCCGATAGTCGCGGAAGCCGTACTTCTGGGTGTAGGTGTAGTCCGCGTGGCCGGGCCGGAAGGTGGCGGCGATGTTGCCGTAGTCCTTGGACTTCTGGTCGGTGTTCTCGATCAGCAGGCCGATGGCGGTGCCGGTGGTTTTGCCCTCGAACACGCCGGAGAGGATGCGGACCTGGTCCGGTTCCTTGCGCTGGGTGGTGTAACGGCTGGTGCCGGGCTTGCGGCGATCCAGCTCGTGCTGCAGATCTTCTTCGCTGAGCGCCAGCCCCGGCGGGCAGCCGTCGACGATGGCGCCCAGGGCGGCGCCGTGGCTTTCACCGAAGGTGGTGACGCGGAAGCGTTCACCAAAACTGTTTCCGGACATAGGGTTCCTCGTCGGGCGATCAGCCCGTGAAATGCGCTCGCTTGAAACTCTCGTGATGCTCGATCAACTGACGCCGATCCAGCATGAACACCCCGTGGCCGCCGCGCTCGAATTCGAACCACAGGAACGGCACTTCCGGCCAGGCCGCCATCACGTGCCGGTCGCTGTTGCCGACCTCCACGATCAGCACGCCGTCGTCGCTGAGGCGCTCCGGCGCCTCGATCAGCAGCCGGCGGGTGAAGTCCAGGCCGTCCGCCCCGGAGGCCAGGGCCAGCTCCGGCTCGTGGCGATACTCGGCGGGCATCGCCGCCAGATCCTCGGCGTCCACGTAGGGCGGGTTGGAGACGATCAGGTCGTAGCGGCCGGACAGCCCGTCCAGACCATCGGCCTGTACCGGGAACACCCGATCCTCCAGACCGTGCCGCTCCACGTTGGCCCGACACACCGCCAGGGCGTCCTCGGAAATATCACTGGCGTCCACCTCGGCATGCTCCAGGGCGTGGGCACAGGCGATGGCGATGCAGCCGCTGCCGGTGCACAGGTCCAGCACCCGCCCGACCCGGTCCGGGTCCAGCCATGGCTGGAAGCGCGCCTCGATCAGCTCGGCGATGGGCGAGCGCGGAATCAGCACCCGTTCATCGACCCGGAACGGCAGGCCGCAGAACCAGGCCTCGCCGGTCAGGTACGGCACCGGCACCCGTTCGTTCACCCGGCGCTTCATCAATGCCACGAACGCCGAGACCTCATCGGGCAGCAGGCGGGCGTCGAGCAGGCGCGGATCGCTGTCCGCCGGCAACGCCAGCACGTGCAGCAGCAGCGCCAGGCATTCGTCGCCGTGGTCGTCGGTGCCGTGGCCCAGGAAAGCGTCGCTCCGGCGCAGCGCCGACTCCCCCCAGCGCAGACAGTCGCGCGGGGTTCGCAAGGTGGCCTGAGCCTGCTCCTGTTCGCGGGGTTCGATCACGGGTACGCCTCCAGAATGGGCGTCGAAGCGTAGCACAAAATCGACCGGTTGACCGTCACCGGAATGACACCTTGACGGCCCATGGTGAGGGGTAATGAAGTCGTTACTTAAATAAGGATGACTTTATTGACAGACGTGATACATTGCCCCTTCATATGCGGGAGGATCGGTATGCGCAGTTGGCTTTTCAAGACCGAGCCCAAGGACTTCAGTCTGCAGGACTTGCAGAACGCACCCGACCAGACCACCGGTTGGGACGGGGTAAGAAACTACCAGGCACGCAACCGCATCCGCGACGAGGTGCAGGAAGGCGACCGGGTACTGATCTACCACTCCCGGGGCAAGAACCCTTCCATTGTCGGGGAAGCCCGCGTGGTCTCCGCGCCCTACCCGGACCCCACCCAGTTTCAGCCCCAGCACGCCGGCTTCGATCCGCGCAGCAGCGAGGACATGCCGCGCTGGTTTCAGGTGGACGTGCGCTACGTCAGCACCTACTCCGAGCCGTTGCCGCTGGCGCGCATGCGTCAATACCCTGAATTCGCCGATCTGGAACTGGTGATCCGCCCGCGCCTGTCGATCCAGCACATCACCGACCGGCAATATCAGCAGATTCTGTCGCTGTGCGAGCCCGAGCTGTCGGTGCCCGGCGGCCTGGCACCCGCCCTCTACGGATAGCCCTCCCCCGCACACCGCCACGGCTTGGCATAGTCGTTGCAGCGCTTCCCCTCGACAACAATGATCGAGGGGGTCTCATGGAACGACGCGCCATTCTTCCCGCTTTTTCCACCTCTTTACTCGCCATGGTTCTGCTGCTGCCCGCCCCCGCGCTGGCGGCGACGCCGCGCTACGACGGCGCCGACGTGGTGTGGGTGGCGATCGCCGCCGCCCTGGTGTTCCTGATGCAGGCCGGCTTCGCGCTGCTGGAAAGCGGCCTGAGCCGGGCCAAGAACGCCGTCAACGTTCTCATGAAGAATTACATGGACCTGTGCGTCGGCACCCTGGCGTTCTGGGCCCTGGGGTTCGGCCTGATGTTCGGCGCCAACCCCTCCGGCTGGCTGGGCCAGAGCCTGTTCGCCCCCAGCCAGGGCGACAGCGACCTGTGGACGTTGCTGCTGTTTCAGCTGATGTTCGCCGCCACCGCCGCCACCATCGCTTCCGGGGCGATGGCGGAGCGCACCCGCTATGTGGGGTATCTGTGCGGCGCGGTGGCGATCACCGGGCTGATCTACCCGCTGTTCGGCAACTGGGCCTGGAACGGCAACGGCTGGCTGGCGCGGCTCGGCTTCGTGGACTTCGCCGGCTCCACGGTGGTCCACAGCGTGGGCGGCTGGTGCGCCCTGGCCGGCATTCTGGTGGTGGGCCCACGGCTGGGCCGTTTTGACCGCCAGGGCACGCCCCGGGAGATCCGGGGCCACAATCTGTCGTTCGTGGCCCTGGGCGGCTTTCTGCTGTGGTTCGGTTGGTTCGGGTTCAACGGCGGCTCCACAGTGGCGGCCAGCGTCGACATCGCGCTGATCAATCTCAACACCCAGCTGGCGGCCAGCGCCGGTGCCCTGGGCTCGGCGTTGTACCGACTGGCGGGGCGGCGCCCGGTGCTGCTCACCGAGACCGTCAACGGCAGCCTGGCGGGGCTGGTGGGCATTACCGCCGGCTGCGCCACCATGAGCCCGGGGTTCGCGGTGCTCACCGGGCTGGTGGCGGGCCTGCTGGTGGGCCCCGGTGGGCGGCTGCTGCTGGCGCTGAAACTGGACGACGTGGTCTCGGCGGTGCCGGTGCACGCCTTCGCCGGCGCCTGGGGCACCCTGGCGGCGGGGCTGTTCTACAGTGGCGATCTGTTCGATCCCGGGCGCATCACCGTGCAGTTGCTGGGCATCGTGGTGGCGTTCGCCTGGGCCTTCTTCGCCGCCCTGATCCTGTACATGCTGCTGGCCCTGAGCGCCGGGCTGCGCGCCCCGGCCCTGCACGAGCAGCGCGGCCTGGACGTCAGCGAGCACGCCGAACTGGGCTACCCGGAATTTTCCCAGCCGCACCTGTACGACGCGGAGGTGGCCGGCGGCCTGGAGTCCCGGCGATGACCCCGGAAGAACGCCGCCGCCGGGCGCTGGCCACCGGTCTGGCGCCGTGGCTGGAGGCCGACCAGGTGGTCGAGGCGGTGGCCCTGTGGCAACGCGACTTCGCCGACCGCCCCCGCTTCTCCCTGCAGGGGTATGTGAGCGAATTGAGCCGGCGCTTCGATCTGGCCCACCGCCGCCATGACCTGCATCTGAGTCTGGTGCAGGCCATGTCCCTGGCGGATCGGCAACTGGTCGCCGACCCCCTGGCCGGCAATGGCGAGACCCCGGACGTGGACCGTCACCCCGCCACCCGCGCTTTCCAGGCCCTGATGCAGGCCCTCTGGGCCGGGCTCGGTGAAGCCGAAGCGAGCACCCTGCGCCTCGACCAGTCCACCGATCTTCGCCGTGGCGGGCTCGCCAGCGCGCCACGCGGGGCGGTGGATCACTGGCTCAATCACCCGCGCGCGGACCTGGCGGCGCTGGATCGCGACACCCTGCGCACGCTGCTCAACCGGAGCTATGTATTGCTGTGTGAACGCTACGGTCCGGTGCGCGCCGACCGTCTGCTTCGCGACGCCGGCGACCGGGTGCGGCGGGACCATCCGGCCCTGGGCCCGGCGCTGAACGGCCTGTTATGAGCGCCCCGGGTTGCCAGTGGTTCCAACCGGTCATTATGCTTGCCCGTTCCAGCATAAAAAGGGCGGCTGAATGAAACTACATCACCAGATCTTTCTGGCCATGGTTCTCGGCGGCGTGGCCGGGGCCCTCACGTCGGAAAGCACCGCCCTGGTCGGGGTGCCGTTGCTGTCGGTCTACGACCTGCTCGGCGATCTCTTTATCAACGCCTTGAAGATGGTGGTGGTGCCGTTGATCACCACCGCCATTATCAGCGGCATGATCAACGTGGGCGACGGCGATAACCTGGGCCGCCTGGGCGCCAAGACCGTGGCGTTCTATCTGACCACCAGCCTGATCGCGGTGCTGGTGGGCCTGCTGGTGGTGAATGTGATTTCCCCGGGCATCATCGACGGCCAGCCGGCCCGCGACCTGCTGGGGCTGTCCGCGGACACCGAGCAGACCCTGCAAAGCATCGAGGGCCGGGGTGCCGCCGATTTCACCCAGATCCTGCGCCAGATGTTGCCGCCCAACCTGTTCCAGGCGGCGGCGGAAACGCAGATGCTGGGGCTGATCGTGTTTTCCCTGTTCTTCGGCTTCTTCCTGCGCACCCTGCCCGGCGCGCCCGGCGAGCATCTGCGCCAGACCATCGAGGGCATCTACCAGGTGATCCTGCGCATCACCATGGTGATCATCCGCTTCGCGCCGGTGGGCGTGTTCGGCCTGATCGCGGTGACCGTCAGCCGCACCGGCCTGGACGCGGTGGAGCCACTGGCGCTGTTCTTCGTCACCGTGCTGCTGGCGCTGGGCTTGCATATGTTCGTGGTCATGCCGCTGCTGATCCGCGGGCTGGCGAAACGGTCTCCCTGGCGACATCTGCAGGCCATGACCCCGGCCCTGCTCACCGCGTTTTCGTCGGCCAGCTCCGCCGCCACCCTGCCGCTGAGCATGGAGTGCGTGGAGAAGCGCTCCGGCGTCTCCAACCGCACCGCCAGCTTCGTGCTGCCGCTGGGCGCCACCGTCAATATGGACGGCACCGCGCTGTATGAGTGCGTGGCGGCGATTTTCATCGCCCAGGCCTACGGGCTGGATTTGTCCCTGACCACCCAGTTTCTGATCGTCATCACCGCCCTGCTCACCTCCATCGGCGTGGCCAGCATTCCCGCCGCCAGCCTGGTGGCGATCACCGTGATCCTGGGCGTGATCGGCCTGCCCGCCGAAGCCATCGGTCTGATTCTGGTCACCGACCGGCTGCTGGACATGTGCCGCACCGCCGTGAATATCTGGGGTGACAGCGTCTGCGCGGTGCTGTTGGCGCGCAGCGAGGGCGAGGAGGACGTGCTGCGGGGGCCGATGCGAGAACTGAGCGTGGAACGGGACTGAATGAACAGCAAACCGGTCATGCTGATCACCGGCGCCGCCCACGGACTGGGCCGGGCGCTGGCGGAACGGGCCATCACCGACCACCGGGTGGCGCTGTTCGACCGCGACGAGGCCGCCGGCCACGCCACCGCCGAAGCGCTGCGGCTGGCCGGCGGCGAGGTGCTGTTCCTGCACGGCGACGTCTCCAATGAGCGCGACCTGCGCCAGGCCATGGAGCGCATTCAGCGCCGCTGGGGGCGCCTGGACGTACTGATCAACAACGCCGGGCTGGCCGCCGCCGGTCCGTTCGAGGCCCTGGACGAACAAAGCTGGGAGGCGCCCTGGCGGGTCAACGTGATGGGCGCGGTGTACGGTTGCCGGGCGGCGCTGACGGTGATGAAGCGTCAGGGCCACGGCCAGCTGGTCAACGTGGCCGCCCTGGCCGGCCTCACCGCGCCGCCGGGCATGGCCAGCTACGTGGCCTGCAACGCCGCCCTGATCCGTCTCAGCGAGGCCCTGGCGGCGGAGCTGTCGGTGCTCGGTATCCGTGTTTCGGTGGTCTGCCCCGACCTGTTTCCCAGTGATCTGGACCAGCGCATGGTGGGTGCCGACACGCTCAGCCGGGCGCGCCTGCATCGGGCGCTGCGGCGGGCGCCGGACAGCGCCGCCCTGGTGGCGGAACGAATCCTCGCCGCCCTGCCCAAGGCACCGCTGCACATCTTTCCCCAGCGCGAGGCGAAAAAGGCCTGGCGCCGCAAGCGCCGCCGCCCGGCGCGGTTCCTGGAAGCGATGAAGGAAAAGGCGCGCCGCCTGCGGCGACACACCTGAAAAACGATTCAGGATAAAAGACGATTCAGGATACAGGATGAAGGATACAGGCGTAGTGCCGTGCCCTCCCCTGTATCCTGTATCCTGCATCCTGTATCGCCGTCAGGCCCGGTGGTGCTCCCGGATGTAACGGATGGTATGGCGGTAATCGCCCTCCAGGGCCTGCTCGAAGCGTTCCGCGATCAGGCTCTCCAGCTTGCGCCCCACCAGCGGCACCGAGGATTTCACCGCCACCCGGGTGGTCTGCACCGTCTCGTCGCCGTCGGAGCGCAGCGCCATGGTGCCCCCCACCTTCACCGGCACGCTGCCGAGCACGAAACGGTAATCCGCCTGGTAGCCGGCCTGGGCCGGACGCCAGCGGAACTCGGTGGTCAGTTCCGCTTGCTCGGGCAGGAATTTGCGGGCCACGCTCGGCACCTTGTCCAGGCGGATGGCGATGGGCTGGACGATGCGAATCAGAAAACCGTCACCCTGGGGCTCGAACGCCTCGAACCGATAATCCTCCACCTCGCCCCAGGCGAAGCGTTGTTCGAAAAACGCCTTGCTGGTCAGAATGCCGTACAGCTCTTCCACGTTCACCGGATAACGGCGCTCGACGATCTCTTCCATTTTCTCTCCTGATGAAAAGCGTCACGGTCATGGGCCGACCTGGCCGGCAACGCTACACTGACGTTTGTGCCAATTCCACTTGTACCAATGCCACTGACCCGCCCGGCAACAAGGAGATGCCATGACCACACGTCCCTACGCAATGGTGCTGTTCGGCGCCACCGGCTTCACCGGCGGACTGACCGCGCACTATCTGGCCCGCCATCTGCCGCCGGGTACGCCCTGGGCCCTGGCCGGCCGCAACCGCGCCAAACTGGAACAGGTGGCGGCCGGGCTCAGCGGCGACGCCGATGCCCCCGCCCTGCTGGAAGCGGACAGCGCCGACCCGCGTGCCCTGGCGGAGCTGGCCGCCGCCACCCGCGCCCTGGCCACCACCGTGGGCCCTTATATGCGCCACGGCGAACCGCTGGTGCGGGCCTGCGTGGAACAGGGCACCCATTACTGCGATCTTACCGGCGAGCCGGAGTTCGTGAATACCCTGATTCCGCGCTACCACGAAGCGGCTCAACAGGCCGGCTGCGCCATCGTCAACTGTTGCGGCTTCGACTCCATTCCCCACGATGCCGGCGCCCTGTTCACGGTGCGCGAACTGGCCCGTGCCCACGGCGGCCGGCTGACCGCCCCGGTCAGCGTGGAAGGGGCGGTGTCGTTCTCCGCCTCGTTCTCCGGCGGCACCTGGCAGTCGGCCCTGGAGGCGTTCGCGCGGCCCCGCCAGAACCAGCAGCGCCTGCGCGACGCCCGCGTGCGGCTCAAGCAATGGTATCCGCGCCCGGTCGGCACCCTCTCGCCCCGACCGCACAAGGACGAGCCCCTGGGCGGCTGGCTGGCGCCCATGCCCACCATCGACCCGCTGGTGGTGCTGCGCTCCGCCAGTGCCCTGGAGGACTACGGCCCCGCCTTCCGCTATGGCCACTACCTGGTGACGCCGAGCCTGGCGAAACTGGTGGGCGGCGCCGCCGGCGTCGGCGGCCTGGTGCTGGCCGCGCAGATTGGCCCGCTGCGTCGGCGGCTGATGAACAGCCGCCCGTCCGGGGCCGGGCCGGACCCGGAAACCCGCGCCCGCTCCTGGTTTCAGGTGCGCTTCCGCGGACGCTGCGGCGACACCGAGGTGCGCTGCCGGGTGGCCGGCGGCGACCCGGGCTACGACGAAACCGCCAAGATGCTGTCGGAAACGCTGATGGGGCTGGCGCTGGATCAGGGCGCGCCGGACCACACTGGCGTGGTGACGCCGGTGATGGCCCTGGGCGACCGCCTGATCGAGCGGCTGCAAGCGGCGGGCATGGTGTTCGAGCGCGAGGCCTGATCAGCCGCCCAGAAAGGCGCCGATCTCGGTGGCCACCGGCGCCGGGTCGTCCATATGCAGATGATGACGACCCGGCAGCCGACCCACGGTGACGTCCGCCAGCCAGGCGATGCGATGGTCGAAGCGGCCGTCGCCGCCGAGACCCTGGTCGCCCAGGATCAGCAGCGTGGGCGCGGGGATCGCGCGCACGAAACCTTCCACCTGTTGCTCGGTGAGACGCAGCGACGAGGTCAGCCGCAGGCGTGCGTCGGCGCGCCAGGTCCAGCCGCCGTCCACCGGCTCCAGGCCCCGCTCGCAGAGCAGGCGCGCGGAGGCTTCCTCCAGCCCCCCCAGGGCCGGCAGCCGGGCGGCCACCGCCTGTTCCGGATCGGCGTACACCGGCTTGCGCTTGCCCGGCAGGGTCCGCATTTGCTCGATGGCCTTGCGCAGGGTGTCCGGGGCATCGTCGCCGGCGGTGGCCGGCGGCCCCAGGCCTTCGATCAGCACCAGCTTCTCCACCCGTTCCGGGAAAGTGCCGGCGAACAGGCACGCCACCCCCGCGCCCATCGAGTGCCCCATCAGCACGAAGCGCTCCCAGCCCAGTGCATCCGCCACCGCCAGCACATCGCGCACATGGTCCACGTAATGGGTGGCCTGGTCCGCCGGCCGGTGGTCGGAATGACCGTGGCCGGCGAAATCCAGCGCCACCATGGGATTGGGCAGCTTGCCGGCCAGCGGCAAGAACGAGGCCGCGTTGTCGAGCCAGCCGTGCAGCGCCAGAATCGGCAGCCCCTCACCCTCCCATTGCAATGCCGCCAGATCCTGGCCGTAGACGTGAAAGCGGCGTTCCGCCGGCGGCTCAGAGCGCCACATCACGTTGCTCCCGATGATCGGCGCCGAGCAGGTCGTCCAGCGTGGCCAGCACCAGCGCGGCGGTGCCCTCGGGACGCTCCAGGGGGTACATATGGCTGCCCGGCGCGAACAGGCGCTTCATGCGATGGCGCCGGGCGTGGCGGGCGCCGCCCTGATGAAAGAAGTCCGGCGAGCGCTCCCCGGTGACCAGCGCGCCGGGCACCTTGAGGCGCGGCAACCGGGTCACGCCGGTGGGCGTTTCCCGGAACACCGCCACTTCCACCTCCGGCCGGAAGCGCAGCCGCCAACCGTCGCCGTGGCGCTCCAGACCGTGTTCCAGATAATGCGCCAGCGAGCGCGGGTCGAACGCCTTGAACATGCCCCGGGACTGGAAGTAGCTCTGCACATCGTCCCAGCTCGCCCAGTAGTCCAACCGGCCCTTGCTCTTGCGCGCCGGCGAGAAGCGCTCGCCCAGGCCGGTGAGCCGCGCCAGCCGGTAGCCCACCCCCTGCAGGCCGTTGGCCACCGGCGGGTCGAGCATCACCAGGGCACTGAACCAGTCCGGATGGCGCTGGGCCACCCAGAACATCAGCACCGAGCCCATGGAGTGACCCAGGCCGATGATCGGTTTGGGCAGGGGTTCGAGAAAGGCTTCCAGCTCCAGGCTCAGGCTCTCCCAATTGGCGTCCACCGGGTAGCGGGGATCCTGGCCCAGGCATTCCGCCACGCGCACGTCGTAAGGGTCGCGCAGCGGGTCCAGAAAGGTGTCGTAGCTGTGGCCGGGAACACCGTTGGCGTGGGCGAACGCCAGCACCGGCTTGCGGCCGGCCAACAGGGCCGCGTCGTTCATATCCGTCTCCTCGAAACCGAACGCCGATGATACCCGCCTGGCGGGTCAAACTCATGGACCGATTCAACCGCGCACCGATCCGGTGGTGTACAATGCGCCGCAAACGGAGGTGATATGACGCTGATTTCATTCAACATCAATGGCATTCGCGCCCGTCTCCACCAGTTGGAGACGTTGCTGGAAAAATACCGCCCGACGCTGGTGGGCCTGCAGGAAACCAAGGTGCAGGACAGCGAGTTCCCGGAACAGGCGGTGCGCGATCTGGGCTACCACCCGTACTATTTCGGGCAGAAAGGCCACTACGGCGTCGCCCTGCTCACCCGTGAACCGCTGGAGGAAGTGCGTTACGGCTTTCCCAACGACGGCGAGGATTCCCAACGGCGCATGATCATCGGCCGTTTCAACGATGTGGACGGCAAACCGGTCACGGTGCTTAACGGCTATTTTCCCCAGGGCGAAAACCGCGAGCATCCGGTCAAGTTTCCGGCCAAGGAAAAGTTCTACCAGGATCTGCAGGATTACCTGGAACAGCACCATCGCCCGGATGAACAGCTGGCGATCATGGGCGACTTCAATATCTCCTCCACCGACCGGGACATCGGCATCGGCGAAGCCAATCGCAAGCGCTGGCTGCGCGAGGGCAAAACCAGCTTCCTGCCCGAGGAACGGGAATGGTGGCAGCGGCTGGTGGATTGGGGCCTGGTGGACACCTTCCGCCACCGTTTCCCGGACACCGACGACGTGTTCTCCTGGTTTGATTATCGTTCCAAGGGCTTCGACCGGGACCCGCGCCGGGGCCTGCGCATCGACACCGTGCTGGCCACGCCGGCGCTGCTGGAGCGCCTCACCGATACCGGCGTGGATTACGATATTCGCGGCATGGAACGGCCCTCGGACCACTGTCCGGTGTGGAGCCGCTTCGATAACCTGCCCACATGAGTGTTCATGTCCACCTGAAGAAACTGCGCCCGGGGCTCGATTCCCTGGGCTTTCTGATCGACGTGCTGATGATCGTTCTGGTGATCGTCAATCTGGCGTTGATCGTCTTCGATTGGGTGTATCGGGTGGAGTCGGTGCAGGCTCTGCTGCAAACCTGGGTGCCGGGTTTCTACACCTTCTACAAGGAACAGATCCACGCCAATTTCTTTGAAATCGATCTGGCCTTCGTCACCGTCTATCTGACCGAGTTCGTGGTCCGCTGGGGCTTCGCCATCGCCCGGCGCACCTATCACCGCTGGTTCTTCTATCCGTTCGTGCATTGGTACGACTTGCTCGGCTGCATCCCGGTGGGCAGCTTCCGCTGGCTGCGGATCCTGCGCGTGGTGAGCCTGATGTTCCGGCTGCAGAAAATGGGCGTGGTGGACTTCCGTGACACCTATCCGGGCCGCACCGTGATCAAGTACTACAAGATCCTTATGGAAGAAATTTCCGATCGGGTGGTGATCAACGTGCTGGAAGGCGCGCAGCGGGAAATCCGCACCGGCGGCCCGATGATGCACCGCATCGAACGGGAAGTGCTGGCGCCCCGGCGCGAGCAGTTGGTCGATTACGTGGCCGGACGCATCGCCGCCGCCACCCATCGCAGCCACGATCAATACCGGGACCGGCTCGGCGAGTATCTGGTCTACCTGACCGACGAGGCGGTGCAGCGCACCGCCGCCGGCCGGCGCCTGGCGCAAATGCCGGTGGCCGGCCCGCGCGCCATCGCCCTGCTCGGCGACACCGTGCGCGACAGTGGCACCGCTTTGGTGGATCAGTTGGTGGAGGACATCAGCTCACCGGCCAACCGGCCGCGCCTGGACGCATTGATCGACGACATCATCAGCGCCTCCGGCGGCGGCGGCGAACAGCTCAACGAGATGGTGAAGCAGACGCTGCTGGAAATTCTGGACCATGTGAAAGCCCAGGTGGCGGTGCAGCACTGGAAGGAAGAAGAACCGTTCTAGGGCCTGTTCAACCCGGGCCACGCATCCACAGCAGGCGGGCGCCGCCGGGGGCCGCCACTTCCACGTCCAGGGCCGCCACCGTGCCGACACGAAAGGCCGGCCGCGCGGTGGGCTCGCCGATCCAGGCGGCGGTGAGCAGGGACACCAGCGGCATGTGGCTGACCAGCACCGTGTTGTCCTGCTCCGGCTGCTGAATCAGCCAATCCAGAAACGCCTGGGGCCGGGCTTCCGGCACCAGCCAGCCGCACGCCTCCTGTTCCTGGCCACCAAAGGCGCGGGCGATGCACAGGGCGGTCTGCTGGGCGCGCCGGTAGGGGCTGGCGATCAGCCGTTCCATCCGCACCCCCTCGGCGCGCAGGTCCTGCCACAGCGCCATCACCTCCAGTCGGCCACGCTCGGTGAGCGGTCGTTCCGCGTCGGTGGGCGCCTGCGCCACGGCCTCGCCGTGACGGCACAGATAGACTCTCAAGCGGTTCCCCCGTGAAAGCTGAACTCCACATCGTGCTTGTGCTCGCCGCTCATCAGCCGGGCGATCATGGTGTCCAGCGGTTTGCCCTCGTAGATGATTTCATAGAGCGCGGTGGCCAGGGGCATGTAGACGTTCAGTTCCCGGGCCCGGGTCGCCACCAGACGGATGGTGTTGAGGCCCTCGGCGGTCTGCCCGAGCGCCTCCAGTGCCTGGTTCAGGTCCTGGCCGCTGCCCAGGGCATGGCCGAGGCGATAGTTGCGGGACAGCGACGAGGAACAGGTGGCGATCAGGTCACCGACCCCGGACAGCCCCAGGAAGGTGAGCGGGTTGGCGCCCAGCTCCACGGCGAAGCGGCTCATCTCCGCCAGGGCCCGGGTCAGCATGAAACTGCGGCTGTTTTCGCCAATGCCGATGGCGGCGGCCATGCCGGACGCCACCGCGTAGATGTTCTTGAGGGCGCCGCCCAGTTCCACACCATAAATGTCCGGGTTGTCATAGACCCGGAAGTACTCGCAGCTGAGCACCTTTTGCACCGTCTGGCAGAGCGCTTCGTCGGGGCTGGCGATCACCGTGCCGGTGAACTTGCGCTCGACGATCTCGCGGGCCAGATTCGGACCGCTGAGCACGCCAATGCGCGCCTGGTCCCACTCCCGCTTGAGCAGCTGGCTCATCAACAGGAAGCCGTCTTCGTGGATGCCCTTGGTGCAGCTGACCACCAGGGTGCCTTCGGCCACCTTGGGGCGGGCCTGACGCAGCACGTCCACGAAGGCGCTGGAAGGCACCGCCACGAACACCAGATCGGCGCCGTCCAGCACCTCGTTCAGGCTTTCCGTGGCGTGCACTCCTTCGGGCAGGGACTGGCCCGGCAGATAGCGGGGGTTTTCCCGGTCCTCGTTGATGGCGGCGGCGGTTTCCGGGTCGCGCACCCAGAGCCGGGTGCGATGGCCGTTCTCGGCCAGGATGCTGGCCATGGCGGTGCCGAAACTGCCACCGCCCAGGATCGCGGCGGTGTGTGGCTGATGCTGCTTCACGGGCGGTGCCCCTCGAATCCGACGCGCGCCGCGCCCGACCAACGGGCCACGGCGCGCGGAAAATTTCCGGCATCATAGGACCTGCCGGAACAAAATGCGATCAAGCGCGCTCCGCCTGGGCCTGCAGCAGCCGGTTCAGACGTCGGGCGGTGGCCGCCGGATCCTTGGGCAGGCGTCCCTCGGCGAGCAGTGCCTGGTCCAGCAGCAGCTCGGCGATCTCGTCGAAACCGGCCTGATCCTCGATGCCCTGCAGCCGTTCCAGCAGCGGATGGGAGAGGTTCACCTCCAGGGCCGGTTTGCTTTCCGGCACCGGCTGGCCGGCGGCCTCCAGCATCTGGCGCAGCTGCGGTCCCAGTTCGTCCTCACCGAGCACCAGACAGGCCGGCGATTCCACCAGCCGGCCGGTGGGCCGCACCTCGGTGACCCGGTCGCCGAGGCTGGCGGCCAGCCGTTCGATCAGCGGGTTGTCCTTCTCGGCGGCCTTGGCCTCCTCCTCCCGATCGTCCATGTCGAGCTGGCCACGGGCGGCGTTGACCAGCTTCCTGCCCTGGTACTCATCCAGGTAGTTGACCATCCACTCGTCCACCCGGCCGGTGAGCAGTAACACCTCGATGCCCTTTTTGCGGAACACCTCCAGATGCGGGCTGTTGCGGGCCGCGTCCAGATTGTCGGCGAGCAGGTAGTAGATTTTGTCCTGGCCCTCTCCGGCCCGTTCCAGGTAGCGGTCCAGGGCGACCGCCCCGGGGGCGGTGTCCTCGGTGGACGGGAAACGCAGCAAGGCGGCGATCGCTTCCCGGTTGTCCGGGTCTTCGCCGATGCCTTCTTTCAGCACTTCACCGAACTGGGCCCAGAAGGTGGCGTACTGTTCCTCGTCGTTGCCCAGTTTCTTGAGCATCTGCAGCACCCGCTTGGTGAGCGCGGCGCGGATCTTGCGCACCGGGCCGTAGTCCTGCAGCAGTTCGCGGCTCACGTTCAGCGGCAGGTTGGGCGCGTCGATCACGCCCTTGATAAACCGCAGGTACATGGGCAGGAACTGTTCCGCGTCGTCCATGATGAACACGCGTTGCACGTACAGCTTGAGCCCGCGGCTCGCCTCCCGGTGGTACAGATCGAACGGCGCCCGGGCCGGCACATACAGCAGGCTGGTGTATTCCAGGGCCCCTTCCACCTTGTTGTGGCTCCAGGTCAGGGCATCCTGGAAATCGTGGCTGATGTGGCGGTAGAAATTCTGGTATTCCTCGTCGCTGACCTCGGTGCGCGGCCGCTGCCAAAGGGCGGTGGCGGAATTGACGGTCTGCCATTCGCTTTCGCCCTGTTCGCCCTCGCCGCCGGTTTCGGCCTCGCTGGGCATGAGGATCGGGAAGGCCACATGGTCGGAGTACTGCTGCACCACCGACCGCACTTTGCCGGCGTCCAGAAATTCGCGGGCGTCCTCGCGCAGATGCAACACCACGGCGGTGCCGCGTTGCTCACGGGTCACCGTTTCCACGGTGAACTCACCCTGGCCGTCGCTTTCCCAGCGCACGCCCTGCTCCGCCGGCTCGCCGGCCCGGCGGCTGAACACTTCCACCCGCTCGGCGACGATGAACGCGGAATAGAAACCGACCCCGAACTGACCGATCAACTGGGCATCTTTTTTGCGGTCGCCGGTCAGACTGGCCAGGAATTTCTCGGTGCCGGAGCGGGCGATGGTGCCCAGGTTGTCCACCGCGTCGTCGCGGGACATGCCGATGCCATTGTCGGCGATGGTGAGGGTGCCGGCGTCCGCGTTCACCGACAGCCGGATCCAGGGCTCCGGATCGCTTTCCATCAGGCTGTCGTCGTCGAGCGCCTGGAAGCGCAGTTTGTCGCAGGCGTCGGAGGCGTTGGAAATCAGCTCGCGCAGGAAGATTTCCCGGTTGCTGTAGAGGGAATGCACCATCAGGTGCAGCAGACGGGAGACTTCCGCCTGAAAACCACGGGTTTCGCGGTCCTGACTCATCGTTTTGTTCTCCACCAGAAATCAGTGTGTACGGCTGGCTGCAAAGATAGGACCGCGGCGCCGGATTTCAAGAGTCGCCGACCAGATCCGCCAGAGCGTCTTCCAGCAGCGGGTAACGGAAACTGAAGCCCTGGTCCTCCAACCGCCGTGGGTAAACCCGCTGGCCGCCCAGCAGCATGCCGGACAGCTCGCCCAGCGCCAGCTTGAGCAGCGGCGCCGGGGCCACCCAGGGGGCGGGCCGGTGCACGGCGGTGGCCAGAGCGCGATGAAAGTGCCGCTGGGTCACCGGGTGCGGCGCGGTGGCGTTGAACACGCCTTCTACCGCCGGGTTCTCCAGGGCGCGCAGCAGAATGGTGGTCATGTCGTGCAGGTGGATCCAGCTCAGCCACTGGGCACCGTTGCCCAGCCGGGCGCCCAACCCCAGCCGGTAGACCGGCAGCAGCTTGGCCAGCATGCCGCCGTCGCGGCCCAGCACCACCCCGGTGCGGATCAGGCACAGGCGCATATCCAGCCGCTGGGCCTCGCGGGCGGTCTGCTCCCAACTGTCGCAAAGCCGGTAGCCGAAATCCTTGCGGCGGGCGGAGCTGTGCTCGGTGAGCTCGGCGTCGCCGGCATCGCCGTAGAAGCCCACCGCGGAACCGCTGACCAGCACCGGCGGGGTGCGTTCCAGGCGCCGGCACAGCGCCACCACCGCCCGGGTGGTGTGGATGCGCGAGGCCATCAGGCGGTCCTTGCGCGGCGCCGTCCAGCGGCCGGCGAACAGGTTCTCGCCGGCCAGGTTGACGATGCCGTCCAGGATCTCGCTCCGGTCGATCTCGTCCAGGGACGCCACCACCCGGGTGTCCGGCGGCAGCACGGGCCGGGCGCGGTCCGGGCGGCGGCTCAGCACCACCGGCTGGTGGCCCTGGCGGACCAGCCGGGCGCACAGGGCGCTGCCGATAAAGCCGCTGCCACCGGTGACCAGAACCTTCATGGGGTCTCCTTGAGGGTCTCGATGTCCTCGATAGGGAAGAAGTACTCCATACTGCCCGCTCCCATCGGCACCGCCAAGGTCAGCCGGCGCTGATCCAGCGCCCGCAATACGCCCCGCCGACGCTCCCCGCTGGTCAAGGTGACGGTGACCCGGCGACCGATCCACTGTTCGGCGCCGGCCAGGGTGGCCGGCGCGTCCGCGCCCGGCTTGTCCGCATCGCTGCCGATGCCGTCACGGCGCGGAGACATCCCGCCGCCCTCGCCCGCCGGCTGGTCGTCCGGCGGCAGCAGGCGGGTGCCGTCGCCGAGGCGCACCGCCGCCACCCGATCCGCGGCCAGGGTCAGCTCCACCTGCCCGGCACCAATGCGGCGGCTCAGCCACAGCCGGTCGGCGGCGACCCGGACCAGTTGCCCCTCGTGGGTCTGCCCGCCCGCTTCCAGCACCGTCACCGGCTCGCCGATGTGCGCGGCCAGCTCATCAAACCGTGACAACCGGCGCGCCGTGGACGGCGATGCCCGGTGCGCGGACGGCGCGCCGGCATCGGCCCGGTCGCCGACGTCCCCGCTGTGACCGTCGAGGACCTGACGCTCCAGAGTGCCCGGGGTCACCGCCCAGCCCGCCGGGCCCTCTTCCAGGCCCATGCGGTGCCGCTCCACGGTGCCATCGCGCAGCGTTACCCGGGCCTGCACCTGACCGTGGCCGTCGGCGCGACGCAAATTGACGTTTTCCACCACCACCGTCTTGACGGCGCCATCGGGGTACTGGGTGCGCAGATACTGCCGGGCCACCCAGGCCAGGGTGTCCGGATGGTCGAAGAACAGATCCACGGCGCCATCCCGGTAGCGCAGGTGATCGGCTTGGGCCGTGAAGTTGCCGACCAGATAGCTGTTGCGCGCGTCCGGCAGCAGCAGTTGAAGGGTCCCGCTGAACCGACCCTCGCCGAGAGGCGCCAGGGCCAGCTCCAGCCGATAGCCACCGTGGACGATGAGGGTCTCCGGATGATCACTACCCTCCGGCGTCCAGGACAGATGCACCGCCGGGCCGTCGGTCTGGCCCGGGTCCACCAGCAGGGTGCGACGCTCCTCGATGTCCCGGGCCCGCCAGCCGAGCAGCAGGCTCAGCGAGCGCTCGGGGAGAAAGCCCTCGCCTTCCTGCACGCTCAGCACGCCATTGATCAGCGTTACCCGGGCGTCGGGGGCCAGTGCGCTGCCGTGCAGGCGCCCGGTCAGCGGCCGGCCCTCGCCCCGGGCGATCAACAGGCTGGCCCGCGGGGATTGCACGAAGGTGCTGGCCGGGCCGTCCTTGGCGCCACGCAACACCTGCCCCGGCGCCACCGCCGGCGCCAGCACCACCCGCTGCAGATAAAACAGGCCGGCGCCGGTCAGCAGACACACCAGCCCCAGCACCCGCAGCAAGGCCAGCAGGCCATAGCTTTCCCAGTGCGCCTGCACCTGGCGCCAGCCAGCCAGCGGCAGCACAAACAGCAATGTGCTGTGGCCCTGGAACGCGGCCCGTCTGACCAGCCCCGCCGTGGCCATGATCAACAGGCTGATGCCGACCACGATAAGCCATTCGGACATGTTGTTGTGTTCTCCCCACTGCACCCGGCAACGCTCCCGGTCCAGCTTACAAAGGGCACCGGTCGCAATCCACCGTTTCGCGGCACCGCCGACGCCCCCTCGGGCCGGCCTTTGACGGCGGTCACAAAGGCGTCGGGCCCGGTCGGCGCGGCCCCGAACACAGGCCGTGACCGAAGCCGCTTTTCCAGTCATCGGATTTCATCAAAAAAGGCTTGTGTGGACGAAAATCAGACGTTATATAGGCGCTGAGGTGATCAGGAAAACGACCGGCGACGAAGGCACTCAGCACCGCGCCGCCCGGTTCGGCTCCTTGGCACCCGGTTGTTTGAGGCCGTTCCCCATTTCCTGAAGGAGGCGACCATGAGTAACCGACGCGCTGAGACAGACTATGAGTCGGATGAACTACTGATGAATGATGACTATGAAGTGGATGAAGACCTGGAAGAGGATGTCCAGGAGGAAAAGGCGACCCGTGCCCGCGGCTTCAATATGGACATGCGCCACCGTATCGAGGATCGGCTGGAGGAGCGTCGTCTCAAGCGCGAGCTGAACGACTACGATTTCTTCGGGATGGAGGACGACGACGTCCTGCATTGATTCCCCACCCTGATGATCCGAGCCTGCCGTCGCCAGCGCCCCGCGCTGGCACGCCACGCGGCAAGGATTGCTTTGGCGCCAAGGCTCACTTAACGTTGAATTCCCGCGGCCATCCACGACGCTGATCCGTGCGACATCGCTACAATTGGAACGACATCACCTATTTTCTCGCCGTGGCCCGGGAACGCAGTCTGGTGCGGGCGGCGGAGAAATTACGTGTCGACCACACCACGGTGAGCCGGCGCATTCGGGAGCTGGAAACGCGCCTCAACGCCAGCCTGTTCACGCGCAGTAAAACCGGCTTCAAGCTGACCGAAACCGGTTACCGTTTGTTGCGCTACGCGGAAGGGATGGAGGCTCAGGCCAACGCCATCGCCGAGGAAATCGGCATTACCGGCGCCGACGCCAGTGGCTCGGTACGCATTGCCACCATGGAAGGGTTGGGCAGCTTCTACCTGACCCAGTGTCTGCCGGACCTGCGGAGCCGCCACCCCTCCATCCAGATCGATCTGATCACCGACTCCCTGCTGTTGGATCTCAGCCGCCGCGAGGCCGACCTGTTCGTCACCTTTTCCAAACCCACCGGGCGCAGGTTATCGATCCGCAAGATCGGGGAATTCAAGGTGTCGCTGTTCGCCGCGCGCGACTATCTGGACCGCCAGGGCGTGCCCACCAGCATCGCCGCCCTGAACGACCATGTCTTTATCGACTTCATCGACGAACTGGTGCAGGTCAGCGAGAATCGCTGGCTGTCCGATATTTTCCGGCCCCACCATCTGGCGTTCCGATCAACCAGTCTGGTGGCCCAGTACATGAGCGTTTGCAATGGCCAGGGCATCGCCATGCTCCCCTCTTTCATCGCCGCCGGTAACCGCGACCTGGTACCGATTCTGCCCAAGCTGTTCGCGGTTCGGGATATCTGGCTCTCCGCCCACGAGGATTTTCTTCACGTGGCACGCATCAAGGCGGTCATGGCCTTCCTTGAAACCCGGGTGAATCAGGACAAGGACCTGCTGATGCCCGGTGTCGCCCCCGGTACGCCCTGACCAAGACAACCTCCCCCGTCCCACCTGACGATCCAGCCGGCCCCGATCTGGCCGGCGTTTTGCATATTAACATTTGATGCAAAGCACAGCTTGCGCGAGCCGCACCGTCACATCCATCTGTGCATTTTTACACGTTCATCTGCAACATTCGCCATTTAAATATGTAATTGCAACCTATAGCGTTCTTACCAGGCCGCCACGCACCTATCCCGGCGTCCCCCATGAGAAGACAGGCAACCGATATGGCAATGAAATTCCCTTCCTTCCCGGGCCCCCGTTCCCGACAGCTGCTTCGCCTCGCCGTGGGGCCGGCGTTGTTGTTGCTGATCTGGTGGCTGGCCTTCGCCGGCAATCTGGTTAACAACGACCTGCTGCCCTCGCCCTTCGCGACCCTGGCGGACACCGGCGTGGCCATTGCCCACGGCGACATGGTGCATGACTTCACCCAGACGCTGATTCGGGTGTGCTACTCCATCGGCATCGCCATCGTGCTGGGCCTGCCCATCGGCATCGTGCTGGGCTCCAACAAAAAGCTCTATCAGTCCGTGGAATTCCTGGTCGATTTCTTCCGTTCCATGCCGGCCACCGCCATGTTTCCCCTGTTTCTGCTGCTGTTCGGCCTCGGCGATATCGCCAAGATCGCCGTGGCGGCCTTCGCCGCCTGTCTGGTGATCATTTTCAATGTGGCCTATGGGGTCATGAACGCCCGTCAGACCCGCATTCAGGCGGCACGCTCCATGGGTGCATCGACGGGCCGTATTTTTCTCGACGTCATTTTCTTTGAAACCCTGCCGCAAACCTTCGTCGGCCTGCGCAACAGCGTTTCCATCGCCCTGGTGGTGATCATCGTCGCGGAAATGTTCATCGGCGCCGTGGACGGGCTGGGGCATCGCATCATCGATGCGCAGATTTCCTATCAACTGACCGACATGTACGGCTCGATCCTGATCGCCGGCGCCATGGGCTACGGGCTCAATCTGGCCTTGCTATTGATTGAGCGAGCCGTGGTGCATTGGTCGGGCCGCTGATCCTTATTGAACAACCCTACGCCAACCATCTGGAGAATCCGGACCATGAACAAGCTTCTTGTTACAGCCACCTCCTCCGTCCTTGCCCTGCTCGCGGCCAACGCCCAGGCCGCCTGCGACAAGATGGAGAAAGTCACCGCGGCCTGGCTGCCGATCATGCAGACCACCGCTTACTATGTGGCGTTGGAAGAAGGCCTGTTTGAGAAGGCCTGCATCGACATCGACTCCCAGAAAATGGAATCGCCCAACCACATCATCGACGCGCTGGTGGGCGGCCGTGCCGACTTCGGCCCGCCCGGCGCCGCCGCCGGCATCGCCATGCTGGCTGAATCCAGGTTTCCCGGCACCTTCAAGGTGTTTGGACTGCAGGGTGGCGGTATCGCCGTCGACCTGATCAACGACGGCCTGATCGTGGCTCCGGACAGCGACATCAGCAGCTTCGCGGACCTGAAAGGCAAAAGCCTGGGGCATGTGCCCGGGATCCAGTGGCGCACCATCTCCCGTCACATGGTGCGCGCCGCCGGCCTGGACCCGGACAAGGACGTGCAACTGACGGATCTGGCCGTGGCCATGCAGGTACCGGCCGTGGCCGGCGGCAGCGTCGATGCCACCCTGTCGCTTGAGCCCGTGGGTTCCATCGCGGTGGCGTCCGGCAAAGCGAAACGGGCGATGATCAATCCGGTCGCGTCGGTGATCGCCGACCCGTTCTACTCCGGCGCCGCGGTCCTCACCACCCGGTTTATCGAGCAGCGCCCGGAGGTGGCCCGCAAGGTGGTCGAAGTGATCGATCAGGCCACCGATCTGGTCAACGCGGATTTCGACAAGTACAAGGCGATTCTGCCGAAGTACACCGCGATCCGGGATTCGCAATTGGATCTTCTCGCTCAACCCTACCTGCGCCCCTTTCACGACCTCAACGAAACGGACCTGAATTCCTACCAGGCCTTTGTTGATGTGTTCGTCGAGGAAGGCGTGCTCAAGGAGCCCATGGATATTCGCGAGAAGATGCTGAAGCCGGCTGACCTGGCGGGCAACCAGTGAGCGGATCGGTCGCCATGAACAGTCCACGAAGCGCCCCGGGCCAGGCGTCCGGGCGCCGCAAGCTGATCACCATTGAGGGTCTGCGCAAATCGTTCGGCGCCGCCACCGTCTACGATGGCTTGGATCTGACCCTGCCCCAGGGACAGTTCATCTCGATCTTCGGCCCCAACGGCTGTGGCAAGAGCACGCTGATCAACATGATCTCCGGTCTTTTACCCATGGACACCGGCCAGGTGCTGTACGACGGCCAGACCATCCGCGAGACCCGTATTTCCTATGTGTTCCAGAACTACCGGGAGGCACTCTTCCCCTGGCTAAGAGCCATCGACAACATTCATTACCCGCTCAAGGTGATGAAGGTGGGCAAACGTCAGCGTGACGAGCGGGTCGAGAAACTGCTGGCCGAGTTCGATATTCGCATCGACCTTAACGCCTATCCTTACCAACTCTCCGGCGGCCAGCAGCAGACCGTGTCGATTCTGCGCGCGCTGGTCACCAATCCGGAGATTCTGTTCCTCGATGAGCCGTTTTCCGCGCTGGACTACGAAATGACGCTGTTCATGCGGGAGCAGATTCAGAAGATCTATATGAAGACCGGCACCACCACTTTATTGGTATCTCATGATCTCGAGGAAGCGATCCAGCTTTCCGACAAGGTGATTCTGCTGACCCGGCGTCCCACCCAGGTGGCGGAGATCGTCGACATCGACCTGCCCTGGCCGCGAACCACCGCGCTGACCACGGACCCCGCCTTTGTCGATCTCAAGCGCCACTGCCTGGAAGTGTTCTGGCGCGAGGTATCAAGAGCCCCTCAACAAGCCCCTTCGAAGCGGAGAGAAACACAATGAGTAAAGGCTGCTTTCGCGCCGCCGCGGTTCAGACCCTCGCGGTTCTCGGCGACTATAAAAGGAACATTGAGATCGCCACCCACTATGTGGAAGAGGCAGTCCGGCAAGGCGCGGAGCTGATCGTCTTCCCCGAGTGCATGGACACCGGTTATCTGTTCGACAGCGAGGAACATGCCCGGGAGCTGGCGGAAACCGTGACCGATGGCCCCTTTGTTTCGGCGCTTTCATCGCTGGCCAGGCAACATGGTATCTATATTGCCAGCGGCATCACTGAATGGGATCCGGCCAGCGAGCGGGTGTTCAATTCCGGCGTGCTGTTCGACCGCAAGGGAGAGCTTGCCTGCCATTACCACAAGCAATTTCTCGCCACCCACGATCAGAACTGGTTCGAATTCGGCGAGCGCGGTTGCCCGGTGGTGGACACCGACTTGGGGCGTATCGGTCTGTTGATCTGCTTCGATGGGCGCATTCCGGAGATTTTCCGGTCCATGGCTCTGCAAGGCGCTGAAATCATCGTCGACATGGCCAATTTCTTCACCATGGACCAGGCCGATGTCTGGGGCCCCGCCCGGGCTTACGAAAACGGGCTCTGGCTGGTGGCCGCCACCAAAGCCGGCTACGAACGATCAATCTACTACCCCGGCGGCAGCATGATCGCCGACCCGAATGGCCGCGTGGTTTCCAAGGTCCCCTATGACACCCACGGCATGGCCGTCGCCACCATCGATCCGTCCGCGGCCCGCGACAAGGCAATCTACAGCCGCAACGACAAAATCGCCGACCGCCGACCCGGTACCTATGGCCGCATGGCCCTGCCGTACGCCGAATCACCGGTGGCCAAACTGGCCGACACGCCGGTCGTACCATCCAAGGCCACCAGTAAAGTGGCGGCGGTACAGATGCATGTCACCCGCCCCGACCGCGATGGAGAAACCGCCTCGTTGCAGGAAACACTGGATATGGTCAGTCACGGCGCCAAACTGGGCATCAAGGTCATGGTGCTGCCGGAGTACGCGCTCTGCGAGCAGTGGCTGCCCACGGCTGAGCGAGCCCGCGATCTGGCCGATCAAACCGATGCGGCCATCCAGGCAATCGGTACCATCACCGCGACCTACGGATGCATGGTGGCGCTGCCCACCGTGGAACGAGACGGCGAGTCGCTTTATGCCACCACCTTTCTGATCGGTCCCGATGGCCAGGTGGCCGGGAAGTATCGCAAGGTGCATTTGAGCGCGGAGGAACAGGATTGGGCTCGTCCCGGCAGTGACTACCCGGTGTTCGAGACGCCGTTCGGGCGCCTGGGCATCATGGCCGGCTACGACGCCCTGTTTCCGGAATCCTCACGCTGCCTGGCCATCGATGGCGCCGACATCATTCTTTGGCCGGCCAGCCTGCGCGAACCGCAGGAACGGGAGTTGATCGCGATTCCGAGAGCGGAAGACAACCGGGTGGTGGTGGTGCTGGCGAATCGCTGCGACAGCCCCTACCCCGGCGGTAGCCTGGTGATCCCGGCCACCGGCTTCCCGCTTTGGGATATTAATCAGGTGGCGCCCCGGGTCGCCAAACTGGGCGCCGTGATGCCCATGCATGTCGACCTGGCGGTGTGCCGGCAAAAACAGATGATTCCCAAGGTGGACATGTTCGCCAACCGGCTGGTGGAAACCTACGGGCCGATTGTCGCGGAGGCCTGAAAATCGGATCGGGCAGCGGCTCTGAGCGCCGCAATGATCGCGGTCGGACGACCGCTCCTGCGGAGGCAGTGGGCCACCGTTGTCCGCGCATAAAAAAGCCCGCCGAATGGCGGGCCTTTTTACGGTGACGAAGGTCCCGACTTACCAGCCAGTGGCCTTCTTCACGCCCTCGCCGATTTCGGCGGGGTTGCGAACGGTGACCACACCGGCCGCTTCCAGGGCGGCGAACTTCTCGTCCGCGGTGCCCTTGCCACCGGCGATGATCGCGCCGGCGTGGCCCATGCGTTTGCCCGGAGGCGCGGTGACACCGGCGATGTAGCTGACTACCGGCTTGGTCACGTGCTCCTTGATGTAGGCCGCGGCTTCGTCCTCGGCGGTACCGCCGATTTCACCGACCATCACGATCGCTTCGGTCTGCGGATCGTTCTGGAACATTTCCAGGGCGTCGATGAAGGTGGTGCCCGGGATCGGGTCGCCGCCGATGCCGATGCAGGTGGACTGACCGTAACCCAGTTTGGTGGTCTGGTTGACCGCCTCGTAGGTCAGGGTGCCGGAACGGGAGACGATGCCCACCTTGCCCGGCTTGTGAATGTGACCGGGCATGATGCCGATCTTGCACTCACCGGGGGTGATCACGCCGGGGCAGTTCGGGCCGATCAGGCGCACATTGCCCTTGCGGACGATGTATTCCTTCACGTACAGCATGTCCAGGGCGGGAATGCCCTCGGTGATGCAGACGATCAGCTCGATGCCGGCGTCGGCGGCCTCGATGATGGAGTCCTTGCAGAACGCCGCCGGTACGTAGATCACGGAGGCGGTGGCGCCGGTTTCCTTGACCGCGTCGGCCACGGTGTTGAACACCGGCAGGCCCAGATGGGTCTGGCCGCCCTTGCCCGGGGTCACGCCGCCGACCATTTGAGTACCGTACTCAATCGCCTGCTCGGAGTGGAAGGTGCCCTGGCTGCCGGTGAAACCCTGGCAGATCACCTTGGTGTTCTTGTCGATCAATACGCTCATTTGGCACCTCCCGCGGCTTTCACCACCTGCTCGGCGGCGTCGTCAAAACTCTTGGCGGCGATGATGTTCATGCCGCTGTCGGCCAGTTTCTTGGCGCCCAGCTCGGCGTTGTTGCCTTCCAAACGCACCACCACCGGCACTTCGACGCCCACTTCTTCCACGGCGCCGATGATGCCTTCGGCGATCAGGTCACAACGGACGATGCCGCCGAAGATGTTGACCAGAACCGCTTGCACCTGATCGTCGGAGAGGATGATCTTGAACGCTTCGGTGACGCGCTCCTTGGTGGCGCCGCCGCCCACGTCCAGGAAGTTGGCGGGCTGGCCGCCCTTCAGCTTGACCAGGTCCATGGTGCCCATGGCCAGGCCGGCACCGTTCACCATGCAACCGATGTTGCCTTCCAGGGCCACGTAGTTGAGTTCCCACTCGGCGGCGCGACGCTCGCGCTCGTCTTCCTGGGAGGGATCTTCCAGCGCCTTGATGTCCGGGTGACGGAACAGTGCGCTGCCGTCCACGTTGATCTTAGCGTCCAGGCAGTGCAGATCGCCCTGCTCGGTGATCACCAGCGGGTTCACTTCGATCAGCGCCAGGTCCTTATCGTCGAACAGTTTGGCCAGACCGGTGAAGATCTTGGCGAACTGACCGACCTGCTTGCCTTCCAGGCCCAGCTGGAACGCGATCTGGCGAGCCTGGTAGGGCTGCGCGCCGACCAGCGGGTCCACTTCCGCCTTGAGGATTTTTTCCGGGGTTTCCTCGGCGACTTTCTCGATTTCCACGCCGCCCTCGGTGGACGCCATGAACACCACCCGGCGGGTGGCGCGATCCAGTACCGCGCTCAGGTACAGTTCCCGGGCGATGTCGGTGCAGGTTTCCACCAGGATCTTGGACACCGGCTGGCCGTGCTCGTCGGTCTGGAAAGTGACCAGACGCTGGCCCAGCCATTTTTTGGCGAATTCCGCCGCTTCCTCGGGGCTGTCGACCAGCTTCACACCGCCGGCCTTGCCGCGGCCGCCGGCGTGTACCTGTGCCTTGACGACCCATTTGTCGCCACCGATTTCCTTCGCCTTGGCGGCCACCTCTTCAGGGGTGTCGCAGGCGAATCCCTTGGAAACCGGCAGGCCGTAATCAGCAAACAGCTGTTTAGACTGATACTCGTGGAGATTCATGCCTTAACTTCCATCAAATGTCTGTGGATAGCGCTCCCGGCGCAAAATCGGGGCCGCGCCGGGCCCCGACCGGATCAGGGCCCGTGCACGCGGGCCTTACTTCTTGCGGCGGCGTTGCGCTACGTGAATGGCTTTGTAGTCCGCGGCCAGAGCGGCCTCGTGGACGGTCTCGGAGAGGCTCGGGTGGCCAAATACCATGAGCTGCAGATCCTCGATGCTGGCGCCGAATTCCATCGCCACCACACCTTGTTGAATCAGCTCGGAAGCCTGCGGGCCAAGCACATGCATGCCCAGCACGCGGTCGGTCTTCTCGTCCACCACGAACTTCACCAGCCCGGCCGGCTCGCCGGCGGCCAGCGCACGGCCATTGGCGGCGAAGGGTACGGCACCGATTTTGTACGGTTCGCCGGATTCCTTCACCTCTTCCTCGGTTTTACCCACCCAGGCCACTTCCGGGTGGGTATAAATGACGCCGGGCACGGCATCGTAATTCACCTGGGTATGTTCCCCGGCGATCACTTCCGCCACCATCACGCCCTCTTCGATGGCCTTGTGAGCCAGGGCGGGACCGCGCACCAGATCGCCGATGGCGTATACGCCGGGCACATCGGTACGGCACTGGTTGTCCACGTAAATGAAATTACGCTCGTCCAGGGTGACACCGGCGTCCTGACTGAGCAGGCCTTCGGTGTACGGACGGCGGCCCACCGCCACGATCAGACGATCGAAGGTTTCCTCGTGCTCTCCGTCTTTGTCTGTATAGGTGACGCGCACGGAATTCTTGTTTTTCTTGGACGCAGTGACCCGGGCACCGAGCTTGATGTCGAGTCCTTGCTTGGTAAACAGTTTCTGGGCTTCCTTGGAGATCTGCTTGTCGACCGCCGGCAGGAAGGTATCGACCGCTTCCAGCACGGTTACCTCACTGCCCAGGCGCGACCACACGCTGCCCAGTTCCAGGCCGATGATACCGGCGCCGATCACGCCCAGCTTCTTCGGCACGGCATCGAATTCCAGAGCGCCGGTGGAATCGACGATGATCTTCTGGTCCACCTCGGCGGGCGGAATCTCCACCGGCACGGAGCCGGCGGCGAGAATCACGTTGTCCGCTTCCAGGGTTTGCTCGTCGCCCTCGTTGGGAGTGAACACCACCTGCTTGTTGGCCTTCAGCTGGCCGGAGCCCTGCAGCCAGGTCACCTTGTTGGCCTGGAACAGGGACGCCACGCCGCCGGTGAGCTGCAGGACCACTTTGTCCTTGCGCTCCTGCATGGCCTTCACGTCGATGTCCAGCTTGCCCACCTTGATGCCGTGGTCGGCGAAGGCGCCTTCGGCTTCGTGGTACTTCCAGGACGAATCCAGCAGCGCCTTGGACGGAATACAGCCCACGTTCAGGCAGGTGCCGCCCAGGGCCGGCTTGCCCTGCTTGTTGATGCGCTTCTCGATGCAGGCGGTTTTGTAACCCAGCTGCGCGGCGCGGATCGCGGCCACGTAGCCGCCCGGTCCACCGCCGATGACGATGACGTCGTATTTGTCACTCATAACCTATCCCTTTGTTCAGATGTCCAGCAGCAGACGGGCCGGATCCTCGATAAAGTTCTTCACGGTGACCAGGAACTGCACCGCTTGCTTGCCGTCGATCAGGCGGTGGTCGTAGGACAGCGCCAGATACATCATCGGCAGAATCTCCACCTTGCCGTCCACGGCCATGGGCCGTTCCTGGATCTTGTGCATGCCCAGGATCGCGGTCTGCGGCGGATTGAGAATCGGCATGGACATCAGCGAGCCGAACACCCCGCCGTTGGAGATGGTGAAGGTGCCGCCGGTCATTTCATCGATGGACAGCTTGCCCTTCTGGGCTTTCTGACCGTAGTCGATGATCTGGGACTCCACTTCCGCCAGACCTTTCTGGTCGGCGTCGCGCACCACCGGTACCACCAGGCCGCGCTCGGTGGACACCGCCACGCCGACGTCGTAGTAACCGTGGTAGACCACGTCGTCACCGTCGATGGAGGCGTTCACTTCCGGGTAGCGCTTGAGCGCTTCCACGCAAGCGCGGGTAAAGAAGCCCATGAAGCCCAGGCGCACGCCGTGGGCCTTCTCGAAGGCGTCCTTGTAGTTCTTGCGCATGTCCATGATCGGCTTCATGTTGACCTCGTTGAAAGTGGTCAACATGGCCGCGTTCTGCTGAGCGGACACCAGCCGCTCGGCGATGCGCTTGCGCAGACGGGTCATCGGCACGCGGCGCTCTTCGCGCTCGCCGGGCTCCGCTTCGGGGATCGGGGCCGCTTTCGATTCGGAAGAGGAGGAAGCGGGCTTCTCCTGGCGGTTGGCCAGGGCCTTCTCCACGTCTTCCTTGGTGATGCGACCGTCGCGGCCGGTGCCTTTGACGTCGCCGGCGGCCAGGCCGTGCTCGCTCATCATCTTGCGCGCGGCCGGGCCGGCCTGGGCGTCGTCGTCACCGCCCTCGGCGTCGGCGGGCTCGCTCTTGGCTTCCGCCTTCGGCTCATCGGCTTTCGCTTCGGCCTTGCCCTCGTCCTTGCTTTCTTCCTGCTTGGCGTCACCGCCGCCGGAGCCGCTGCCGGCCTCCAGGGAACCCAGGACTTCCTGGCTTTCCACGGTGTCGCCTTCGTCCTTGAGGATCTTGCCCACCACGCCGTCGCTGGGGGCCACTACCTCGAGAACCACCTTGTCGGTTTCGATGTCCACCAGCAGCTCGTCACGCTTGACCGCCTCGCCTTCTTTCTTGTGCCAGGTGGCCACGGTGCCGTCCGCCACGGATTCGGGAAACTGTGGGGCTTTGATTTCTGTCGCCATGCTGATTCCTTAAACCCTTTTCGGTTCGCTTTCGCTCATTTGATCTGGAATGCGTCTTCGACCAGACGCTGCTGCTGTTCAACGTGCAGGGACATGGAGCCCGCCGCCGGTGCCGCCGCCATGTCGCGGCCGGCGTAGTGCACCGGGAGGTTGTCCTTGACCGCCCGCGCCACGCGCAGGAAGTGGTGCTGGGAGCTGAACCAGGCGCCCTGATTCATGGGCTCTTCCTGGCACCAGACCAGGGTCTCCAGGTTCGGGTAGCTCTCCAGAATCTCGGTCAGACGTTTCTCCGGGAACGGATAGAGCTGCTCGATGCGCACCACCGCGGTGTCGTTGAGGTCGTCGCTTTCGCGCTTCTCCAACAGGTCGTAGTAGACCTTGCCGGCGCACATCACGACTCGCTTGACGGCCTTGCGGTCAAACTCCGGCTGCTCGTCGATCACGGTCTGGAAGCGACCCTCGGCCAGATCCTCCAGGGAGGACGTGGCGCGCTTGTGACGCAGCAGACTCTTCGGCGTCATCACCACCAGCGGCTTGCGCAGCGGGCGGATCGCCTGACGGCGCAGCAGATGGAAAATCTGCGCCGGCGTGGTCGGCACGCACACCTGCATGTTGTGCTCGGCGCACAGCTGCAGGAAGCGCTCCAGGCGCGCGGAGGAGTGCTCCGGGCCCTGCCCTTCGTAACCGTGCGGCAGCAGCATGGTCAGGCCGCACAGACGGCCCCACTTGGCTTCACCGGAAGAAATGAACTGGTCGATCACCACCTGGGCGCCGTTGACGAAATCGCCAAACTGGGCTTCCCACAGGATCAGCGCCTTGGGCGTGGTGGTGGCGTAACCGTACTCAAACGCCAGCACCGCTTCCTCGGACAGCAGGGAATCGTAGATGTCCATGCGCGGCTGGCCCTCGTAGAGGTGCTGCAGCGGCACATAGTTGTCGCCGTTTTTCTGGTTGTGCACCACCGCGTGCCGGTGAGAGAAGGTACCCCGGCCGGAGTCCTGGCCGGTCAAACGCACCATGTACCCCTGGTCCAGCAGCGTGGCGTAGGCCAGGGTCTCGCCGTAGCCCCAGTTCAGGGACATGGCGCCGGCGGTCATCTTGCGGCGGTCTTCCAGGATTTTCTTGACCTGACGCTGGGTGACCACGCCCTCGGGCAGGGTCTCCAGGCGACCGGCCAGGTCCTGAAGTTTCTTCAGCGGGTAACCGGTGTCCCAGTCGTCCTCGACCTGGTGGCCGATGAACGGAGACCAGTCCACGAACAGCGCCTTGTTGGGCTCGCGCACCAGGGCCTTGACCACGTGGTTGCCCTCGTCGAGGGCGTCCCGGTAGTCGTCGACCATCTTCTGGGCGTCCTGCTCGGACAGCACCTGCTCGTTGATCAGACGCTCCGCGTACAGGGTACGGCTGGAGGGGTGGGACTTGATCTTCTTGTACATCAGCGGCTGGGTGGAGGACGGCTCGTCCGCCTCGTTGTGGCCCAGACGGCGGTAACAGATCAGGTCGATCACCACGTCCTTCTTGAACTGCATGCGGTAGTCCACCGCCAACTGGGTGACGAAGTAGACCGCCTCCGGATCGTCCGCGTTGACGTGGAAGATCGGCGCCTGGACCATCTTGGCCACGTCGGTGCAGTACTCGGTGGAGCGGGCATCATCACGACGGCTGGTGGTGAAGCCCACCTGGTTGTTGATGATGATGTGCAGGGTGCCGCCGGTGTGGTAGGCACGGGTCTGGGACATCTGGAAGGTTTCCATGACCACGCCCTGGCCGGCGAAGGCGGCGTCACCATGGATCAGGATCGGCACCACCTGGTCGCCGCCGCTGTCGTCGCGGCGGTCCTGGCGGGCACGCACCGAACCTTCCACCACCGGAGACACAATCTCCAGGTGGGAGGGGTTGAAGGCCATCGCCAGGTGCACCTCACCGCCGGAGGTCTGCACGTTGGACGAGAAGCCCTGGTGGTATTTCACGTCGCCGGAGCCGTTCTCGTTGAAGCTCTTGCCCTCGAACTCGCCGAACAGGTCCCGCGGGCTCTTGCCCAGGGTGTTGACCAGCACGTTGAGGCGGCCCCGGTGGGCCATGCCGAGCACCATTTCCTTGGCGCCGTAGCTGCCGACCCGCTGAATCATCTCGTCCATCAGCGGAATCAGGGACTCGCCGCCTTCCAGGCCGAAACGCTTGGTGCCGGGGTAGCGACTGCCCAGGTATTTTTCCAGCCCTTCGGCGGCGGTGAGCCGCTCAAGAATGTGCTGCTTGATGTCGGCGCCGTACTGCGGATGGCTGCGCACGCCTTCCAGCCGTTGCTGGATCCACCGCTTCTCGGCGGTGTTGACGATGTGCATGTACTCCGTGCCCACGGTGGAACAGTAGCTGCCTTGCAGGCAGTCCATGATCTCACGGAGGGTGGCTTCCGGCTTGCCCAGGAACAGGTTGCCGGTCTGGAACACGGTGTCCAGATCGGATTTGCTCAGTCCGTGGTGGGCCAGTTCCAGATCCGGTACCGCTTCGCGTTCCATCAGACCCAGCGGGTCCAGCTTGGCCACCTGGTGGCCACGGTTGCGGTAGGCGGCGATCAGGTGAAGCACCCGCACCTGGCGGCGTTCGTGCTCGGAACTGACGGCGCTGGCGCCCATTTTCTGAACCCGGGAGCGATTTTTGGCTTCCAGCAGAAAATGTTCGCGTACCGCGGAATGGGGAACGTCGGATTCCACGGCGCCGTTGACGCTGGGAAGCTTCTCGAAGTAGGCGCGCCAGTCTTCCGGCACGGAGTTGGGATCGGTCAGGTAGGATTCGTACAGTTCATCAACATAGGCCGCGTTGGCGCCCCCGATGTGGGAGGACTGCCATTGGCGGTGCATGGAACTGTCTTGCATCGTCGCTCGTTCCTTAGCCGGGCGAACGTCACGCCTGTGGGCATGCATGCTTCTGTCCACAGGGCCGCGACCCTGTTACCCGTGCTTATCGCTGTTTACGGAAACGGCGCCTTTTAAGCACCGCCCCCACCCTGCTTTGTCGCGCTCCCGGGGTTACCGGAAACGCCCGGTATTGTAATACGTTTATGGGGCCATTGTTAGGCACTACAAGACCATGGTAGGGACCAATTTGCCCCGATACGGCCCGTCTACCCTGGCAAAATGCCCTGAATGGCCCGGAAACCTCGTCAAGCTTAACGAAACCCGCCGGTCACGGCCCCACCCCGTCGCATTCGGAAACAACTTTACTGATGGGCTCGGCCTGCCCGGCTTACGGCAGGCCAAAAAAAGGCGGCCCGCAGGCCGCCTCTCTTCTCTCACACGCCCCGTTCAAGGAGCATGGAGCGGATGTGCCCGATCGCCCGGGTGGGGTTGAGCCCCTTCGGACAGACGCTGACACAGTTCATGATGCCGTGGCACCGGAACAGGCTGAACGGGTCGTCCAGCCGGGACAGGCGCTCCTCGGTGGCGTCGTCGCGGCTGTCCGCCAGGAAGCGGTAGCTCTGCAACAGGGCCGCCGGGCCCAGGAACTTCTCCGGATTCCACCAGAAGCTCGGGCAGCTGGTGGAGCAGCACGCGCACAGGATGCACTCGTACAGACCGTCCAGCTTGGCCCGCTCTTCCGGGGACTGCAGGCGCTCGATGGCCGGCGCCGGCGACTGGTTCTGCAGGTAGGGCTGCACTTTTTCGTACTGCTGGTAGAACACGCCCATGTCCACGACCAGGTCGCGGATCACCGGCAGACCGGGCAGCGGACGCAGCACCAGCGGCTTCTTGCCTTCCTTGACGCCCGGTGCCACTTCGGACAGCGGGGTAATGCAGGCCAGCCCGTTCTTGCCGTTGATGTTCATACCGTCGGAACCGCACACGCCTTCGCGGCAGGAGCGGCGGTAGGACAGGCTCTCGTCCTGTTCCTTCACCAGAGCGAGGATATCGAGCACCATCAGGTCCTTGCCCTGGGTGTCGACCTCGTACTCCTTCATGGTCGGCTCGCGGTCGGTGTCCGGGTTGTAGCGGTAGATACTGACTTTCATGGCTACACGTCTCCGATTAGTAGGTCCGGACCTTGGGCTGGAAGGTGTCCACGGTCTTCGGCTTGAAGTTCACTTCGCGCTTGCCCAACTGCTTGGTGCGCGGGTCGTAGATGGAATGGCACAGCCAGTTCTCATCGTCCCGGTCCGGGTAGTCGTAGCGGGAGTGCGCGCCGCGGCTTTCGGTGCGGTTGTAGGCCGCGATCGCGGTGGCTTCCGCCACTTCCAGCAGGTTGTCCAGCTCCAGGGCTTCCACACGGGCCATGTTGAAGGCGCTGCTCTTGTCGTCCAGATGCGCCTGGGCGATACGGCCACGCAGGTCGGCCAGCTTCTGCACGCCCTCTTCCATCAGGTCGCCCTTGCGGAACACACCGAAATGGTTCTGCATGGTGGTCTGCAACTCCTTGCGCAGACTGTGCACGGATTCGCCACCCTTGGAGTCGTTCCAGCGGTTGACCCGGGCCAGCGCGGCGTCGATGTCGTCGTTGCTGGGCTCGTACTGGGTCATGCCCTGGCGCAGCGCGTCCTCGATGTAGAGGCCGGCGGCGCGGCCGAACACCACCAGGTCGAGCAGCGAGTTGCCGCCCAGACGGTTGGCGCCATGCACGGATACGCAGGCTACCTCGCCCACCGCGAACAGACCGTTAACGATCTGATCCTCGCCTTCGTGGCCGCCGCTCATCTTCAGCGCCTGGCCGTGAACGTTGGTGGGGATGCCGCCCATCATATAGTGGCAGGTGGGCACCACCGGGATCGGCTCCTTGACCGGGTCGGTACCGGCAAAGGTGATGGCCAGCTCACAGATGCCCGGCAGGCGGCTGTGCAGCACTTCCTCGCCCAGGTGGTCGAGCTTCAGGTACACATAGCTGCCATCCGGGCCGTCACCGCGACCATCGAGGATTTCCATCATCATGGAACGGGCCACCACGTCGCGGGACGCCAGGTCCTTCGCGTTGGGGGCATAACGCTCCATGAAGCGCTCGCCGTCCTTGTTGATCAGGTAGCCACCCTCGCCCCGGCACCCTTCGGTGACCAGCACGCCGGCACCGGCGATACCGGTGGGGTGGAACTGCCACATTTCGATGTCCTGCACCGGCACGCCGGCGCGCAGGGCCATGCCCACGCCGTCACCGGTGTTGATCAGGGCGTTGGTGGTGGACGAGTAGATGCGGCCGGAACCGCCGGTGGCGAACACCGTGGCCTTGGCCTTGAAGAACACCGTCTCGCCGGTTTCGATGCTGAACGCGATCACGCCACAGACGTTCTCGTTGGCGTCCTTCACCAGCTCGGCGGCGTACCACTCGTTGTAGAACTGGGTGCCGTTCTTCAGGTTCTGCTGATACAGGGTGTGCAGCAGAGCGTGGCCGGTACGGTCGGCGGCGGCACAGGTACGGGCGGCCTGGCCACCCTCACCGAAGTTCTTGGACTGGCCACCGAAGGGACGCTGGTAAATGCGGCCTTCCTCGGTACGGGAGAACGGCAGACCCATATGGTCCAGCTCGAACACCGCTTCCGGGCCCACCTGGCACATATATTCGATGGCGTCCTGGTCACCGATGTAGTCGGAGCCCTTGACGGTGTCGTACATGTGCCAGCGCCAATCGTCATTGGGATCGGCGGAGGCGATCGCACAGGTGATGCCGCCCTGGGCGGACACGGTGTGCGAACGGGTCGGGAATACTTTGGAAATCAGCGCGGTCTTGAAACCGGACTGGGCCATCTGCAGGGAGGCACGCATGCCCGCGCCCCCGCCGCCGACGACGATCGCGTCAAAGGTAATGGTACGAATGGACATGGATTATGCGCCTCCCCAGATCATCAGCAGACCCCAAAGGATGTAGACCAGCAGCAGCAGGGCAATGCCCATCTGCACCACCAGGCGAACGCTGGTGGCGGCCTTGCCGAAGGTCAGGCCGGTCAGGTAGTCGGTGGTTACGCTCCACAGGCCGATCCAGGTGTGGGCGGCCACGGAGAACAGCATCAGGGTGTTGGCGATGCGCATCGGCACCGACCCCATGAACGCGCTCCAGGTAGCGTAGTCCAGGTCGCTGTTGCAGATCAGATAGCCGACCATGCCGATCACGTACAGCGCGATCACCACGGCGGAGACCCGTTGAATCAGCCAGTCATAAAGGCCGTTACGGCCAAGGCTCGTTACACTCGTTACCATACCCAGGCTCCTGCCAGCAGAATCAGCACCGCGGTGACGATGAACGTGAGCTTGGCGCCCCGTCGGCCGCCTTCGAGGGTTTCACCCACGCCGGTGTCCATGATCAGGTGGCGGATACCGGCCACCAGGTGATAGGAAATAAAGGACAGGATCGCCCACAGCACCAGCTTGGCCAGTGGTGAGGTCATCAGTTGTTTCAGGTCCGCAAAGCTCTCGGGGGACGCCAGGGAGCGATCCATCATCCACAGCAGCACGGGCAGGGCCACGAAAATGGCCACGCCGGTAATGCGGTGGGTGATGGACGCAATGGCGGTGACCGGGAACTTGATCGTCGTCAGATCGAGGTTAACGGGTCTCTTGTCGTTCACGGTAGCCTACACTTTTGCCGGGCTCCGGCGGTGACCGGAGCGGTTGTCGGGAACTTGGCACCAACGGCGGCGTCGTAACACCTGTGAGGTTTGGCCGCTACTGCCCGGGCCGGGGTGGAGCCCACTGAAGCCTGAAACCACGCCAAACCGGGCCAGGGGTCCGGGCGGCGCAGGCGGGAGACTTCGTCGCGGGCGGCAGTATATCGCCGCGCCTGCGGCAAAACAAACGTCAACCACCTGTTTTTATAGTAGCGGGAACCCGGGTGGGCGGATCGTGAAGAATGTTCGTGCCGCTTCCCCACTTGCGCCGTTAATCGCTTGTTTTCCAAAGCGCTTTGCCGGCGGTGGCCGGTGCCGGCCGGACCGGAGCGCCTCGTCCCGGTGCGCGTAATCGCCTGTTTACCCTACAAAAGTGGCCAGCGCGCGGGCGGGCTTCTCGTTGACAAAGACCCATCAAAACTTTAACGTCCCCCGCGCTCTGGAGGACCTTCCCCACGGGACCCACGGCGGTTAAGCCACGATATTAATCGCGCGCCCGGCGGGTGTACCCTCTATTCACCGAGGAGAAATTCCCATGACCGAGAAGAAAGCCATTCTCAAGGTAGAGGGCCGCGACGATCTGGAATTGCCGATCCTGACGCCCACCCTGGGCCGCGACGAGATCGACGTTTCCTCCCTGACCGCCAACGGCCTGTTTACCTTCGACCCGGGCTTCACGTCCACCGCCTCCTGCGAATCCAAGATCACCTATATCGACGGTGAAGTCGGCAAGCTGTTGCACCGGGGCTATTCCATCGAGGAACTGGCCGCCAAGTCCGACTACCTTGAAGTGTGCTACCTCCTGCTCAACGGCGAGCTCCCCAACGCCGAGCAGAAAGAGGCGTTCGTCGGCACCGTGAAAAACCACACCATGGTGCACGAACAGATCCGCAATTTCTTCAACGGCTTCCGCCGTGACGCGCACCCGATGGCGATCATGTGCGGCGTGGTCGGTGCCCTGTCCGCCTTCTATCACGACTCCCTGGACATCACCAACCCCGAGCACCGCGAGATCACCGCCTACCGGCTGATCGCGAAAATGCCGACCATCGCGGCCATGTGCTACAAGTACGGCCTCGGCCAGCCGCTGATGTACCCGCGCAACGATCTCGGCTACGCGGAAAACTTCCTGCACATGATGTTCGGCAATCCGTGCGAGGAAACCCAGGTCAGCCCCACCCTGGCGCGGGCCATGGACAAGATCTTCATCCTGCACGCCGACCACGAGCAGAACGCCTCCACCTCCACGGTGCGTCTGGCCGGCTCCTCCGGCGCCAACCCGTTCGCCTGCATCGCCGCCGGCATTTCCGCCCTGTGGGGCCCCGCCCACGGCGGTGCCAACGAAGCGGTGCTGAACATGCTCGACGAGATCGGCGACATCAGCCAGATCGAGACCTACGTCGCCAAGGCGAAGGACAAGAACGATCCCTTCAAGCTGATGGGCTTCGGCCACCGGGTTTACAAGAACTACGACCCGCGCGCCACGGTAATGCGTGAATCCTGCCACGAGGTGCTCAACGAGCTGGGCGTCAACGATCCCAAGCTCGAGCTGGCCATGAAGCTGGAAGAAATCGCCCTGAGCGACCCCTACTTCAAGGAGAAGAAGCTGTTCCCGAACGTGGACTTCTACTCCGGCATCATCCTCAAGGCGATCGGCATTCCGACCTCCATGTTCACCGTGATCTTCGCTCTGTCCCGTACCGTGGGCTGGGTCGCGCACTGGAACGAAATGATCTCCAATCCCTACAAGATCGGCCGTCCCCGCCAGCTCTACACCGGCGAGAAGGAGCGTCACCTGGTGCCGCTCAACGAGCGCAAGTAAAACCGCGCCTCTTGTCGATCAAAAAGGCCGCCCCCGGGCGGCCTTTTTTTATGGCCGGTGAGTGCCTACACTTCTGGCGGCCATCGCGGACATTTTTCTGGATCGGACCGATAGGGAATCACAATGAAAAAAATCATCGCCGTGCTGATCATCGTGGCACTGGGTGCCTACCTGCTGTTCTGGCCGGTGCCGGTGGCGCCGGTGGCCTGGAAGGCGCCGACGGCGCCGGCCCTGGAAGGCCGCTTCGCGGTCAATGATGCCCTGGACGGCGCCCGCCGGCTGGCCGCCGGGGAAGGCGTGGGCCCGGAAGACGTGGCCATCGACACCGACGGCAATCTCTATGCGGGTTACCAGGACGGCCGGCTGGTGCGTTTCGGGCCGGACGGCACCGATCCGGACCTGATCGTCAACACCGGCGGCCGCCCGCTGGGCCTGGACTTCGCGCCGGATGGCACCCTGGTGGTGGCCGACGGCTACCGCGGCCTGCTGCGGGTGAACCCGGACTCCGGCGCGCTGACGGTGCTCACGGACAGCGCCGAGGGCGTGCCGTTCCGCTTTACCGACGATGTGGACGTGGCCGGTGACGGCACCGTCTATTTCACCGACGCCTCCTCCAAATTCGGCCCCGCCATGCACGCCCGCGACGACATCATCGAGCATGGCGGCCACGGTCGCTTCCTGCGCTACGACCCGGCCAACGACAGCACCACGGTGCTGATCGACGGCCTGCAGTTCGCCAACGGCGTGGCCCTGTCCCGCGACGAGGACTTCGTGGTGGTCACCCAGACCGGCAGCTACAACATCGTGCGCTACTGGCTCAAGGGCGAGCGGGCCGGCGAGCACGAGGTGTTCCTCGACAACCTGCCGGGCATTCCGGACGGCATCTCCGCCAACGGCGACGGCACCTTCTGGGTGGCCCTGTTCGCGCCGCGCAATGCCGCCCTCGACGCCATGTCCGACAAACCCCTGCTGCGCGAGGTGGTGTACCGCCTGCCCGCCTTCATGCAGCCCCAGCCGGCGCGCCACGCCTTCGTGCTGGGCCTGGACGAACAGGGCCGGGTCACTCATAACCTGCAGCATCAGAACGAGGGCGCCTTCGCCCCGATCACCAGCGTGGAGCAGTACGGTCAGCGCCTGTACCTGGGCAGTCTGACCCGGGACAGCTTCGCGGTTTACACGCTTACCCCCAAGGAGTAACGCCATGACCACCGCCGCCTTTATCGGATTGGGCAACATGGGGTATCCCATGGCCGGGCACCTGGCCCGCGCCGGGCTCGAAGTCACCGTCTACAATCGCAGCCAGGACAAGGCCAGCCGATGGGCGGAGGAGTTCGGCGGGCGCGCCGCCCGCACCCCCGCCCTGGCCGCCCGCGACGCCGAGTTCGTGTTCGTGTGCGTGGGCAACGACCGGGACCTGCGCCAGGTCACCGTGGAGGACAACGGCGCGGTGCACACCCTGGCCCGGGATGCGGTGCTGGTGGACCATACCACCGCCAGCGCCACCATGGCGGAAACCCTGGACGCGGCCTGCCGCGAAAAGGGCGCGCACTTCATGGACGCGCCGGTGTCCGGTGGCCAGCAAGGCGCCCAGAACGGCCAGTTGTCGATTATGTGCGGCGCCGAACCGGTGACCTTCGAACGGCTGTCACCGGTGCTCGCCCATTACGGCAAGACCGTGGTGCACATGGGACCGGTGGGCCAGGGGCAGCTCACCAAGATGGCCAACCAGATCTGCGTGGCCAGTGTCATCGAAGGGGTGGCCGAGGCGCTTTCCTTCGCCCGCGACGCCGGCCTGGACGCGGAGAAGGCGGCGCGGGTGATCGGCGCTGGCGCCGGCGGCTCCTGGCAGCTGGTCAACCGCCACGCCACCATGCTCGCCGACGACTACGATCACGGTTTCGCGGTGGACTGGATGCGCAAGGACCTGGACATCTGCCTGGCCGAGGCCACCCGCCTGGGCAGCAGCCTGCCGGCCACCGCCCTGATCAACGAGTTCTACAAGGAAGTGCAGTCCATGGGCGGCGGCCGCTGGGACACCTCCAGCCTGCTGCGCCGGCTGCGTCGCCACCGCGAAGACTGATCAGGACGCGCCTTTCTTGCGCGGCCGGGCGCCCTGCTCCGGCACCAGCGCCAGGGCGTTGTCCCGGGCCAGGGCCCGGGCCACGTCCTGCGGCAGCGCGTCCAACAACGGCCGGTAGGCATCGAGAATCTTCTTCATACTGTCGAAATGGCCCACCAGGTCCGTGCCCAGGGTAAAGCGGTCCGGGTGGTCCTCGATCAGTGCCAGCCAGGTATCACTGGGCTCGTCGTCGTCCAGCAGGTAGTGCTCGCGCACGCTCCAGGACAGATCGATATAAAGATTGTCGTAGCGGTCCAGCAGCGCGCGGATGATCTCCGGCAGCGTATCCAGCGGTGCCTGACGCTTTTCCACCCCGCCACTGGTGCCGGCATGAGCGAGCACGAAGCGGGTGTCCGGATGGGCGGCCAGCGCCTCCTCCAGTTCCTGCAGATAGATGGGCGTTTCCTCGCGCAGCGAAGTCAGGTTGCTGTGCAACAGCACCGGCAACCGGTAGCGGCCGGCCACGGTGTACACCTTCATCAGCGCCGGGTGGTTGGCGCGGGGCGTCTCGCCGTGGGTGAGCGCGGTCAGGTCGTCGTGACGGGTGATTACCTCGCCGATACCGCGCCACAGGCCCGGGTAACGCTGGATCAGTGCCTCCACCTGGCGGGCCGCGTTCATGTCGGTGGGGTTAAAGCCGCTGATAAAGGGGATCAGCCGCCGCTGCTGCGTCTCCGGCAGCGACAGGACCGCCTGGGCCACGATGTCGTCGGTGGCGCTGTAATGGTAAAGAGGCGCTTCGTCCCCCAGGTAATAACGGGGGCGGCGCGGGGCGCTGGCCTCCCACTTCTTCATCACCGGCATGCCGAACAGCCAGGCCTGCTCCACCCCGGCCCGGTCCATGGCCTTCAACATGGCGGCGGCGCCCTCGCTTTCCTGCATGAAATCCACATAGTGCAGATGGGCGTCCACCCAGGCGGGCCCCTCCGCGTCGCTGGCCCGCCCTGGCCCGGCGCCCAGCAAACCGCCGGCCAGTAACGCCAGCATCACAACCACACGCATTCCCTTCTCCCTTTCCCTGATCGGTTGGCAAAGACTCCGTAAACAGACCCCGGTGGTCAACGACGGTTTCCGGCTTGCGCGGGCTTTGAACATTTTTTGACAGTCCGACGTGGCGGGGCGAACGAAGGCACGGACAAAATGTCTATTTATGGACTTTCAATGAATAACGTGTTTAATATGGACCTGCTTCCCGAGGCCCGGTTCGGCCACAGGCCGACCAGGGGCCGCTTATCGGGCTCAATTGCGAGGAGAGATGCGATGCAAGCGCTTCCAGCGTCCCCGCCACTGGACGATTCGGCCCGTCACGCCGCCCTGCGGGCGGTGTTGCGTCTGTTTGACCACTGGCAGTGTTCGGAGAAGGAAAAGATGGCGCTGCTCGGGGTCGGGCGCTCCACCCTGCACAAATATCAGAGCCGCCCGGACAGCGCCCGGATCGGCAACGACCTGCTGGAGCGGCTCAGCTATCTGCTCAATATCCACCAGGCGCTGCGCACCCTGTTCGGCAACAAGGAAAACGTGTACGGGTTCGTGCGGCTGCCCAATCACAATCCCTTCTTCAACGGCGCCAGCCCCATGGATGTGATGCGCAACGGCCGCGTAGCCAGCCTTTATGAGGTGCACCGGCAACTGGACGGTCTGCGTGGAGGTCAGTGGTGACGGATCCGGACGATCTGCCCCTGCGCGCCTTCCCGGCGCAGGACGCCTACCGGCTGGTGAACGGCAAGTACCCGCCCATCGAGATCTTTGACGACGTGGCCGACCAGGCCGATTTCGAGGCACTTTACGCGGTCCAGGCGCTGACCAATCCGCGTTTGCAGATGCTGGTCGGCGAGCTGCACCGGGTGCCGCCGCACCGGCGGCCGTGGGGCATCCCCGGATGCAACTATGCGCTCGGACCGTTCGTGCACCTGAGCCCGCAGGGGTCGCGGTTTTCCGATGGCGGCTACGGCGTGTTCTATTGCGCCGAGCGCATGGCCACCGCCCTGGCCGAGACCCGCTTTCACCAGGAACGGTACTTCCAGCGGGTGCCGGGGCTGAAATACGATCGCATCGTGATGCGCGGGCTGCGGGTGCGGTTCAGCGCCCGGCTGCGGGACATTCATACGCCCTATCGGGATGACGGCGGCTGGTATCGGCCGGACGACTACGGACCGGCCCGGGCCCTGGGGCAACGCCTGTTCGACGCCGATGAACACGGTCTGGCCTACGGGTCGGTACGCCACGGCGGCGCTCTGTGCTTCGCCCTGCTCTCTCCGCATCTGATCGAGTCGGTGACGCCGGCGACGCATTATGAGTACGTGTGGGACGGGGAGCGGATCGCGCATGTGTTGACGATCCGGCGGTTGTCGTAAGAAAAAAGAACGCCAAATAAAAAAGCCCCGGCTCTGTGAGTGTGCCGGCCTTGGAATCCGGCTTCGTCGAGGGGCAACGACAAGTATCCTGGGGCGGCCCGCCGGAAATCACAGATTTCCGGCGTTCGCCGGCGCGAAGCGGTGCTTCGCGAATTCCCGGCTCACCCCCTAGGGGAGTGGCAACCCCCCTAGAGGATGAACGCCAAATAAAAAGGCCCCGGCTCGAAAGAGCCGGGGCCTTTTTATTTGGCGTCCCCTAGGGGAGTCGAACCCCTGTTACCGCCGTGAAAGGGCGGTGTCCTAGGCCACTAGACGAAGGGGACGTATTTGGTGGAGCCAGGCGGGATCGAACCGCCGACCTCTACAATGCCATTGTAGCGCTCTCCCAGCTGAGCTATGGCCCCAAAACTGTCCCACCGGGTCATGCCCTGTGTGGAGCCGCGTATTTTACGCAGCGGCCCTACCCTGTCAAGCACTCCCCGGCGGTTTTTGACGGTTCGGTGTCCGTCTGCTCAACGCTTAATCAGTTTGCGGAAAAAGTGCGCTGAATTCCTTCTCCAGCTTCTTGGTTTGCTTCTTCGAGACGCCGCCCAGCACGTCGACGGCATGGCGCAGACGGGCCCGGCTGATGTCGGAGCCCAGCAGTTCCATGCTGTCCACCACCGAGAAGCTGGCGCTGGTGCCGGCGATGGCCACGAACACCGGGAACAGGAAGTCCTTGATCTTCACTTCCAGCGCATCGGCCAGGGCCTTGGCGTCGGCGAACAGCGCATCGCGGCGCCAGTCCCGCTGTGCCTCGCAGGCCCACAGATAAAACTGCAGCCACTGCTTCTGGGTATCCAGGTCGATCTTGGGATGCTCGAAATCCGCTTCCCGTACCGTCACCTGGCCGGCGAAGCAGAAGCCGGCCTTGTCCACCACCTCGCCGAAGGTTTCCACCCGCTGCTTGATGTGCGGCAGCACCTGCATGGCGTAGTCGCGATTGAACGCCCACTGCACCAGTTGCTCAAGAAACTGCTCGTCGGACAGGTCACGCAGCCATTGCCCGTTCAGCCAGCTGAGTTTTTCCACGTCGAACACCGGGCCGCCCAGGGACACCCGCTGGATATCGAACGCCGCCTGCATCTCCTCCAGACTGAAGCGCTCGCGCTCGTCGGGCATGGACCAGCCCATGCGGCCCAGATAGTTGACCACCGCCTCGGGCAGAAACCCCATGCGACGGTAGAAGTTGATGCTGGTGGGATTCTTGCGCTTGCTGAGCTTGGACTTGTCCGGGTTGCGCAGCAGCGGCATGTGACACAGCACCGGCATGTCCCAGCCGAAGTACTCATAGAGCAGCTTGTGCTTGGGCGCGGAGTTGAGCCATTCCTCACCGCGCAGCACATGGGTGATGCCCATCAGGTGATCGTCCACCACATTGGCCAGATGGTAGGTGGGCATGCCGTCGGACTTGAGCAGGATCTGCGCGTCCACCAGGGCCCAGTCCAGTTCCACCGGCCCGCGCAGCAGGTCGTGAATTTCGCAGCGGCCGTCACGGGGCACGCGCATGCGCACCACATGGGGGGCGCCGTCGGCTTCCCGGCGGGCCTGCTCGTCCGCGTCCAGTTCCAGGTCCTCGGGTTTCAGGGCCCGGTTCTCGCCGGCCTCCTTAAGGGCGGCGCGCAGCTCGTCCAGCTCGCCGGCCGTGCGGTAACACTTGAAGGCGTGGCCGTCGGCCAGCAGTTGGTCCGCGTATTCCCGATACAGATGGGCGCGCTCGCTCTGCCGGTAGGGGCCGTGGGGGCCGCCCACGTCCGGGCCCTCGTCCCAGTTCAGGCCGAGCCAGCGCAGGGAATCCAGAATCGCCTGCTCGGAGGCGTCGGTGGAACGGCTCTGGTCGGTATCCTCGATGCGCAGAATGAACTGGCCGCCGTGTTGACGGGCGTAGCAGAGGTTGAACAGAGCGATATAGGCGGTGCCCACGTGGGGGTCGCCGGTGGGCGAAGGCGCCACCCGGGTGCGAACGGTCATGCTGACTCCGTGGCCGGAAACAAAAACAAGAGGGCCCGCATTATAGAAGATGCGGGCCCTCTTATCAGCCGGTCAGCGAGTGACCGGCCCCGGTTCGGGGAACAGCCGACGCGTCAGCGTCGTCCCAGTACCAGACTCACGATCCAGATCACCAAGAAGACTACGAACAGGATCTTGGCGATGCCGGCGGCCGTACCGGCGATGCCGCCGAAACCCAGTACCCCGGCGATGATGGCAATAACCAGGAAAATCAGACTCCATCCCAACATGGTTTTCTCCCTGCTTCGTCTTAGGTGGCTTTTATGAAAAACGAAGCAGCGAAACGCGGCAAGACGCTTTTACACGAATATACCTTTGTTTGCGGTGTTTTGCGGTTTTCACGATAATCGCGCCATGTCCATTGCCCCCTCCTCGCACCCCGCTCCGCTGTCCCGGCGTTTCTCCATCGCGCCGATGATGGCCTATACCACCCGCGACTTCCGTTACCTGGCCCGGCTGATCACCCGGCGCACCCTGCTCTATACCGAAATGGTGGTGGCGCCGGCGGTGATTCACGGCGACCGGGACCGGCTGTTGGGGTTCGACGCCACCGAACACCCGCTGGCGGTGCAGCTGGGCGGCAGTGACCCGGCCCAGCTGGCGGAGGCGGCGCGGGTGTGCGCCGACTACGGCTACGACGAGATCAATCTCAACGTGGGCTGCCCGTCGGATCGGGTGCAGCAGGGCAAGATCGGCGCCGTGCTGATGGCCGAGCCGGACCAGGTGGCCCGTTGCGTGGAGGCCATGGCCGCCGCCACCGAGGTGCCGGTGACGGTGAAGACCCGCATCGGCATCGACGACCAGGACGACTACGCCTTCTTGCAACGCTTCGTTACGCACATGGACGGGGCCGGCTGCCGCAGCCTGACGATTCATGCCCGCAAGGCGATCCTCTCCGGCCTGTCGCCGAAGGAAAACCGTGACATTCCACCGCTGATCTATGAGCGGGCCTACGCCGTGAAAGCGGAGTTCCCGCATCTGGAGATCATCCTCAACGGCGGGCTCAAGGACATCGACGGCATGCTCGCCCACCTGGGCCAGGTGGACGGCCTGATGGTGGGCCGCGAGGCCTATATGAACCCCTGGTTTCTGGCCGACGTGGACCGTCGCGTGTTCGGCGAGCCCGGTCCGGCGCCGGACCGGCGCGCCGTGGCCGAGGCCTTCCTGCCCTACCTGCAGCGCCGCTACGCCCAGGGGGTGCACCCCAAACACGTGCTGCGCCACGCGCTCAATCTGTTCCAGGCGGTGCCCGGCGCCCGCGCCTATCGCCGCCATCTCAGCGAGAACGCCCATCGCCGCGATGCCACGCCAAAGGTGTTCGAAGAGGCGCTGGCCCTTTTGGATGCGGCCACCGTTGGCTATGCTGCTTCCTGAACATTCATGCATCGCGGGCCGCCAGGAAGGCGCGCGCACAGGAAGGTGGACATCATGACGAGCAAACGGCAACAACTGGAACAGTGGACCACCGTGGTGGCCGACACCGGCGATCTGGAAAAAATCGCCGCCCTGCGTCCCCATGACGCCACCACCAATCCGTCCCTGCTGCTCGCCGCGGCCCGCGACGGACGGTTCCGTTACCTGCTCGATCAGGCCCGCGAGCTGGCCCGGGAAATGGGACACCGTGACGACCTGGCCTGGTGCTGCGATGCCTTCGCCTGCGTGGCCGGCCAGGCGGTGCTGGAACATATCCCCGGGCTGGTCTCCACCGAGGTGGACGCGCGGCTGTCGTTCGACACCGCCGCCACCGTCGCCAAGGCGCGCCGGCTGATGGCGCTGTATCGGGAGCTTGGCGTGGACGGCGACCGGGTGCTGATCAAGGCCGCCGCCACCTGGGAAGGCATCCAGGCGGCACGCATCCTGGAAGAGGAAGGCATCCACTGCAACCTGACCCTGGTGTTCGCGGTGGAGCAGGCCCTGGCCGCCGCCGAGGCCGGCGCCACCCTGATCTCACCGTTCGTGGGCCGGATCCGCGACTGGTACGTGAAGCAGGGTCTGGAGATCAATCACATCGATCAGGACCCCGGCGTGCAGTCGGTGCGCCACATCTTCCATCTGCTCAAGGCCCGCGGGCTGGAAACCATCGTGATGGGCGCCAGCTTCCGCAACGCCGCCGAGATCGAAGCGCTGGCCGGTTGCGACCGCCTGACCATCAGCCCCGCCCTGCTGGACGAACTGGGCAACGACGACGGCAAGCTGGAGCGGCGCCTGGAAGACACCAACGTGGAACCGGAAACCGAGTGGCAGCCGGTGAACGAAGCGGCGTTCCGCTGGTCCCTGAATGACAACCCCATGGCCTGCGATCTGCTCAGCGACGGCATCCGGCGCTTCGCCGCCGATCAGCGGGCCCTGGAACAACGGCTCACCGAGGAGGAGATCGCCGCGTGAAATGGCTTGCCCGCCTGTTTCCCACCGACGACCGCGCCAGCGAAACCAGTACCGATGACCTGCACCGCGCCGCCGCCGCCCTGTTGATGGAGGTGGCGCGCACCGACGGTGAAGTGGATGAACAGGAGGAGCGCCTGCTGATCCAGGCGATACAGCGTCATTGGCGGCTCGATGACACGGAGATGGCGGACATCGTCTCGGAGCTGCGTGAACGGGTGGAAGCCGCCACCGACCTGTTCGAATTCACCCGCCCCCTGCGCGAGCGCTGGGACCCGGAAACCCGGGTGCGGTTGATCTACGACATGTGGGCCGTGGCCGCCGCCGACGGCAAGGCCGACGTCCACGAAGAGCAGCTGATCCGCCGGGTCTCCGAGCTGCTCTACGTGTCCCACGGCGACTACATCCGCGGCAAATTGGCGGCTCTGGGCGAGGACGGCTGAACGCCGCCCTCGACGGTCCCGGTTACTCCCAGCCGTCGTCCTCTTCCAGGGCCGGGTCCTCATCCGGCAGCGGCGGCGCCGCCGCGTCCGGTCCTTCGATCTGAATCAGCCGGCGCTGCAGATAGGCGTTGCGGATAAAAGTATAGCGGTCGCCGACGATGTTCCTTTCCAGATCCAGCAGGTCGGCACGCAGGTCCACGCCGTACAGCGCCGCCACCCCGTAGCGGGTCAGATCATCCTCGATGTAGGTGGGCGGCCACAGGTAGGAACGCGGGTACAGCGTGCCGGCGTCCCGCACCGAGGACGGTCCGAAGATCGGCAGTACCAGATACGGCCCGGAGGGCACGCCCCAGCGGCCCAGGGTGACGTCCAGATTGGTGTCGCTGTTGTGCAGGTTCATGTCACTGGCCACGTCGAACAGCCCGGCCAGACCCAGGGTGGTGTTGACCGTGAAGCGTCCCAGGTTGTGCCCGGCCTCGCCCCATTGCCACTGCAGCGCGTAATTGATCGAGTCGCCGATGTCGCCCAAGTTGCTGAAGAAGCGCGTCACGGTGTCGTCCAGCCACTGCGGGGTGATCCAACGATAGCCCTTGGCCGCCGGCTTGATGGCATAGCGATCGACGAATTCGTTGAAGCCGAAAATCTTGCGGTTGAAGCCCTGCCACGGATCCCGCTCCTCGAAGGCGGCGGCGCCGCCACGATCAAAGGGGGTGGACGCCTCGCCCCATTGGTCATCGCCGGCGTCGTCCGTGGCCTGCTCGCTGGCGGCGGCACGGGGGTCGTTGCGGGCCGGGGCATCCGCCGGCGGCGCGTCGTCCGCCGGGGTCTGGGAGGGGGAATGGGCACAGCCGGCCAGGGTGATCCATAACAAAGCGGGAATCCATACGCGCACGGGCAACGTCCTTTCTTCGTGATTTTATCGTCGGCGCATTATAGCGGCGCGCACGGTGGGCAGAGCAACCACCCCCTGGCCGGTTCCGGCGGTTGCGCCGGTCAGTCAGTCGCCGCGGGTGCCGAGAATCAGCCCCCGCTGGCGCAGCCCGCCCAGCAGGTCGGCACCGAAAGCGCGCACCGCGGCCGGATCCGGATGCCCGATCTCCCCGGCCAGCCGGGCCAGCAGCCGTTCGCCGCTGTCCTCGGGATATTCGCCGATCAGCGCCAGCAGCCGCGCGGTGACCGCGTTGATCTCCATGAACGCCACCTGCTCGTCGCCATCCCGGTAGATCAGCAGCCAGACCGGCTGCGGCGGCGGTTCGGTGGGCCGGTGCCGCGGGCCGATGCGGTGCACCGGCCAGCGGTATTGCAGCACCGCATGCAGGGGCGACAGGCAAGGCACGCCGGCCAGCGGATCGCCATCCGGCCGCACCCGGGCCTGGATCGGCGCGTCGGCGGTTTCCAGCACCACCTCCATCCACTCGTAATGGGCCAGCTCGGCCAGAAACGGCGGCGCGCCCTCCTCCGGCGTGTACTCCTCCTCCAGAAAGGTGACGAACTCCCGGCCGATCTCAAGAAAATACGGCGAGCGCGAACTGTGGGCGTCAAAGAAGGCGCGCACCAGTCGCCGCCAGGCGGGCTCGTCGTGGAGCGCCCTGAGCACCGGAAAGCCTTTTTCCAGAAACCCGTTGATGTTGTTGAAGAACAGATTGCGGTAGACCGCCAGGCGCCGTTCCTCGATGCCCTCCGGGGCCGGGTGCCGGTCCGGATCGCGCAGGTGGGCGGCGAAGCGGCGCTGGATGCGCAGGAACTCCGGTTCGCTGTTCCTTTCGCTGTTCCTTTCGCTGGTCCTTTCCGGGGACTCCATCAGGCGCTCCGCAATGCCGGGCGGGCGCCGCCGTGGGCGTGCTGCAGCGCGCCGATGTGGCGCAGCTCATCGCACAGGGTGTCGAACGGCGGGAAATTGAAGTCCCGCTCCAGCAAGGTGGGCAGCACGCCGAACGCCTGATAGGCCACCTCCAACAGACGCCACACCGGGTCGATCACCTCGGCGCCGTGGGTGTCCACTTTCAGGTCCTCGGCCTCGTCGAAATGGCCGGCCACGTGCACATAAAAAATGCGCTCGCCGGGCAGGCCGCGAATGAAGTCGGCAGCGTCGTAGCCGTGGTTGATGCCGTTCACGTAGGCGTTGTTCACATCCAGCAGCAGGCCGCAGTCGGCCTCTTCCAGCACCGCGCGCACGAAGTCCAGCTCGCTGAGGGCGGCGCTTTCGTGCACCGGCGGCGCCGCGTAGTAGCTGACGTGTTCGATGCCGATACGCTGGCCAAGAAAATCCTGCACCTGGCGGATGCGCTCCGCCGCGTGGTGCACGGCTTCCTCAGTGAAAGGAATCGGCATCAAATCGTAAAGATGGCCGTGATCACCGCAGTAGCTCAGGTGCTCGGTGTAGCAGCGGATGCGGTGTTCGGCGAGAAAGGTTTTGATCCGTCCGAGCAGATCGAAATCCAGCGGCTCCGGGCCACCCAGGGACAGGCTCAGACCGTGGCTGACAAAGGGAAAGCGTTCGGTGAAGGCCCGGAACTCACGGCCCAGCCGGCCGCCCATGGGAATCCAGTTCTCCGGTGCCACTTCCAGAAAGTCCACCGGCGGCGAAGGGGCTTGAGACAGCGGGCCCATCAGGGCCCGCCTCAGCCCCAGACCGGTGCCGGTCACGGGGAACGTCTTCATGGTGCGAGCAATCAGCCCTGGCCGCCGCAGCTGCCTTCGGACTTCTTGTCACCGCCACAGCTGCCTTCGCCTTTCTTGTCGCCGCAGCTGCCTTCACCACATTTGCCTTCGCCGTCCTTGGAGTGATCGCCGGCGAGCTGATAGCCGCTCTGCAGATCGGTGGCGCCGAACGGGTTGTCGGCGGCATGCACCGCGGGGATGGACATCGCGGATGCCACCACGGCGGCACCCAGGGTGGCGGCCAGCGGATTCAGTTTGCTTTCTTTAGCCATGATCGATCTCCTGAAACGCATCTTATCGGAATGTATGAAACTTATTGTCGAAGGCACCTCCGGGTGCCGTGACCCTATGGAGGCACGGGGCAGGTAAAGATTACGTGGAGATCGGAATGTTTTTTTCAGCGCACCCGATTGAGCACCACGCTGCCGATGGAATAGCCGGCGCCAAACGAGCAGATCACGCCGTGGGTGCCCGCTTCCAGATCGGTGTTGTATTTATGAAACGCGATGATCGAACCCGCCGAGCTGGTGTTGGCGTAATCGTCCAGAATCACCGGCGCTTCCTCGCGGCTGGCGTCACGACCCAGCACCCGGCGGGCGATGAATTCGTTCATGCTCAGGTTGGCCTGATGCAGCCACATGCGTTTCACGTCGCTCACCGGTACCCGAAGATCGCTGAGATGGGAAGTGATCTGTTCCGCCACCATCGGGCACACTTCCTTGAACACCTTGCGACCTTCCTGACGGAACAGCTTGTCGCGGGCGCCCACGCCGGAGGGGTCGGCGCGATTGAGAAAACCGAAATTATTGCGAATGTTGTTGGAAAAACGGGTCTGCAGGCGGGTGCCCAGCACTTCCCACTGGGTGGCGCTGGTGGCGTCCTCGGCGCGCTCCAGAATCACCGCCGTGGCCACATCGCCGAAAATAAAGTGGCAATCCCGATCCTGCCAGGCCAGATGGCCGGAACAGATTTCCGGGTTGACCATCAGCACGCGGCGGGCGGACCCGTTGCGGATGGCGTCCACGCCGGCCTGGATACCGAAGGTGGCACTGGAACAGGCCACGTTCATGTCGTAGCCCCAGCCGTGTTCCATGCCCAGCGCCTGCTGCACTTCCACCGCCATGGCCGGGTAGGCGCGCTGCATGTTGGAACAGGCCACCAGCACCGCGTCCAGGTCGTCCGGGCCGAGGCCGGCGTTGTCGAGGGCCTGACGGGCCGCCTTGACGGCGATCTCCGCCTGCACCGACAACTCCTCGTCGCCACGCTCCGGAATGCTCGGGCACAGACGGTCCGGGTCGAGAATGCCTTCCTTATCCAGCACGTAACGCTGCTTGATGCCGGACGCCTTTTCGATAAAGGTGCTGTTGGACGGGGTCAGCGCTTCCCGTTCGCCGGCCTCGATGGCCGCCGCGTGTTCGCGGTTATGGCGCTCCACGTACTCGTTGAAGGAGGCCACCAGTTCGTCGTTGGTGATGGATTGCTCAGGGGTCCAGAGTCCGGTCCCGCTGATCACTACGGAATGGGTCACAAGCCTGTCCTCGCACAAAGGGCGCCCCCGGGGAAGAGCCGCCTCGACAGTGTAAATAGGTCAATTATCCGGATATGACAGGTCCGGCGCAAAGGGCGACGGACCGGCGGCGTTCAACAGGCCTCCCACTGCTTGTTGAGCCGCTTGGCGGACACCGGCACCTTGGTGCCCAGGGGCTGGGCGAACAGGCTGACCCGGTATTCCTCGATCATCCAGCGAAACAGGCGCAGCGGCGCCGGTTGCCGCCAGGGCGGCGTGTCGCCGGCGCGGCGCCGGAAGCGCTCCTGGTAATCCTCCAGCTCGGCCACCAGCGCGCGGTCGCGACCGATCTGGCCGCCCATCTTCTCCAGACGCTGGGCCACCGCCGCCAGGTAGCGGGGGTATTCGCTCAACCATTCCGCCTCCACCGCCAGCGGGAAGGCGTCGCTGAACAAGTCGCCGAGCTGGGTTTTCAGATCGCGGTGGGCGTGGGCCCAGGCCAGCGGAAAATTCTTCTCCAAACGGGCCATGGCATCGCGGTAGGCCGCGAACAGCTCCCCGTAGCCGGTGAGCGCCTTCTCCGCCGCGCTGACGAAGTCGCCACGGCCGGCGTCGAAGCGCGCCCGCCAGGCGTCGCCATCGCGCACCGGCTCGGCGTGAAAACGAAAATGATCGGCGGCGAACCGCAACAGCACCCGCTCCAGACCGTGCCGGCCCAGTTCCGATTTGTCCGCCTTCAGTTTCTGGAAACCCGGGCGCTGGCCGGCGAAGCGTTTGAGCGCGCGCACCTGATCGCCCAGCGCCAGCAGTGCCAGGCGCGCGCAGCCGTAGCCGTGGTGCCAGGCGGCATCGTCGGCGTCCGCCCGGCGCCGCAGCGCCACCCGGTCGCCCAGGTCTTCCAGGGCCGGATAGTGACGCAGTCGCAGGCCACCCTGCTCCCGCTCTTGGCACTCCGGCACGCTGCCGAAGCACCAGTCGCGGCCTTCCGGGTCCGGCTCGTCACGAACCGCCGGGGCGGCCGCCACCTGCTCCGCCAGGGTGCGGCGCAAGTCGGCCGGGTCGCGACTTTCGCGAACAACGGCGCCCTCGCCGTCCACCACCCGCAGGTTCATGCGCAGATGATCCGGAATGCGCGCCACCGGCCACTCTTCCTGCTCCACCCGCACGCCGGTGATGCGTTGCAGCTCCCGGGTCATGGCCGGCAGCAGCGGCTGGTCCGGCGACAACGCCTCCATCAGCGCATTGACGAAGTCCGGCACCGGCACGAAATGACGCCGGCGTGCCTTGGGCAGACCGCGAATCAAGGCTTCCAGCTTTTCACGGAGCAGCCCCGGCACCAGCCAGTCCAGCCGCTCGTCGGGCACCTGCCCGAGGGCCGCCACCGGCACCACCAGAGTGACGCCGTCGGTGTCACCGGTGGGGTCGAAGCTGTATTCCAGCGGCAGGCTCAGCCCGTCCAGATCGAGCCGGTCCGGAAACGCGTCCTCGCGCAGATCCGGGCTGCGCGACAACAGGAAATCGTCGTCCATCAGCAGCGCCCGGCGCTGCGCCTCCGAGGCGGTTTTGCGATACCAGGTTTCCAGATGCGTGAGGGTGTACAGCCCCTCCGGCAGCCGTTCGTCGTAGAACGTCACCCGGGTTTCTTCATCCACCAGAATGTCGCGGCGACGCAGTTTGTGCTCCATGGCCTCGAGCTGCTCCAGGCGCTCCCGGTTGGCGCGCACGAACACCGGCTCGCGGCTCAGCTGACCGGCCACCAGACCCTCGCGGATCATCAGTTCCCGGGCCAGGGGCGGATCCAGCGGGCCATAGTTGACGCGCCGGCCGGACGCCAGGATCAGGCCGAACAGATTGACCTGCTCCCGGGCCATCACGCAGCCGCGTTTTTTCGACCAGTGCGGCTCAAAGTACTGACGTTTGATCAGGTGCGCCGCTTCCTGCTCCACCCAGTGCGGTTCGATGCGCGCCACGCAGCGGGCGAACAGCCGGCTGGTTTCCACCTGCTCGGCGGCCATCAACCAGCGCGCGCCGTTCTTGCGGTTGGCGCTTTTGCTCAGTGACGAGCCCGGCCAGATCAGCGGCTTGCGGTTGCGGGTGGACAGCCACTCGCCTTCCTCGCCGCGCTGCATCACGTTGCCGAGCAGGCCGGTGAGCAGGGCCCGGTGCACCGCCTCGTACTCCGCCGGCTCCGCGTTCAGGGTCCAGCCCTGCTCCCGGGCCAGCAGCAACAACTGCCGATGGGTATCGCGCCACTCGCGCATGCGCGACGGCGCCAGGAAGGCTTTCTTCAGGGCCTTTTCGAACTGCGCCCGGGACAGCGCCTCGCGCTGCTCTTCCGCCCAATGCCAAAGATTGAGAAACCAGAGGAAGTCGCTGTCCTTGTCCTCGAACGGCTGGTGCGCCTGGTCCGCCTGCTGCTGCTTGTCCCGGGGCCGCTCGCGGGGGTCCTGCACCGCCAGGGCGGCGACGATCACCAGCACCTCGCGCAGGACTTTCTTGTCGGCGCCGCCCACCACCATGCGCGCCAGGGTCGGGTCCAGGGGAAAGCGCGCCAGTTGCCGTCCCAGGGCGGTGGGCCGGCGGCCCTTGTCCAGGGCCCCCAGTTCCTCCAGCAGCCGATAACCGTCGCGGATAAAGCGACCGTCCGGCGGCTCCATGAAGGGAAAGTCCTCCACCGCGCCCAGGCGCAGGTCCGCCATCTGCAGAATCACCGCCGCCAGATTGGTGCGCTGGATTTCCGGATCGGTGAACACCGGGCGCTGCAGAAAGTCGTCTTCCTCGTAGAGCCGGAAACAGACGCCGGGCATCAGCCGCCCGCTGCGCCCGGCGCGCTGGTTGGCGCTGGCCTGGGACACCGGCTCCACCGGCAGCCGCTGCACCTTGGAATGCACGCTGTAGCGGCTGATGCGGGCGGTGCCGGCGTCGATCACATAGCGGATGCCGGGTACCGTCAGGGAGGTTTCCGCCACATTGGTACTGAGCACCACCCGCCGGCCCCGGTGGCTGGAGAACACGCGCTGCTGCTCGGCGCCGCTCAGGCGCGCGTACAGCGGCAGCAGTTCCGTGTCGCGGAAATCGCAGCGCTTGAGGTGATGGTGCACGTCACGAATGTCGCGCTCGCCGCTGAGAAACACCAGCACGTCGCGGGCGGTGGGCGGGCCGCTCCGGCGTTCCTCGCGCTGGATCTCACGGAGCACGTCCTCCACCTGCAGCCCCAGGTCCCGGTCCGCCTCCGGCGGCCGGTAGCGGATCTCCACCGGGAAGGTGCGGCCGGACACTTCGAACACCGGGGCGTCGCCGAAGTGGGCGGCGAAGCGCTCATGGTCGATGGTCGCCGAGGTGATGATCACCTTCAGGTCGGGACGGCGCGGCAACAGCTGTTTGAGATAGCCGAGCAGGAAATCGATATTGAGGCTGCGCTCGTGGGCCTCATCGATAATCAGAGTGTCGTACTGATTGAGGAAGCGATCGTTCTGGATCTCGCTGAGCAACATGCCGTCGGTCATCAGCTTGATCAGGCTGTCCTCGCCCACCTGTTCGCTGAAGCGCACCTTGTAGCCGACCTTCTCGCCAACCCGGGTGTGCAGTTCCTCGGCCAGCCGCGCCGCCACCGAGCGCGCCGCCAGACGGCGCGGCTGGGTGTGGCCGATGTAACCGTCCACGCCGCGCCCCAGTTCCAGACAGATCTTGGGCAGCTGGGTGGTCTTGCCGGAGCCGGTTTCGCCGGCCACCACCACCACCTGGTGATCGCGGATCGCCGCCGCCAGTTCCTCCCGGTGGCGCACCACCGGCAGGTCCGGCCATTCCAGCGGCGCCGCCAGCAGCTCCTGGCGCCGCGCCCGGGCGGCCACGGAGGTTTCGATGGCGGCCGCCACCTTATCGCGGCCGCTTTCACTGAAACGCCGGCCGAGACCGTCCAGGCGTTTCTTCAGACGCGGCCGGTCACCGGCGCGCGCCTGCGTGAGCCGTTGGTAAAGCGCTTTCAATGAAGTCTCGGTCATGAAGGTCCGTGTCAGCGGCGATTGAGCAGCCAGGCCCGGCCTTTGTCGTTGAGCACGTCGCCGTCCAGACTCAGCCAGGCGGTGGTCGGCTCCGACGGGGCCAGATCCACGCTGAACCGCATCAGCTCGTCACGACGGAAGGCGTGCACCTCCACCCGCTCGCCGGGGGCGTAGGCGGCCAGCACCGTGTCCAGCGTGCCCGCGTCCACCTTGAGCCCGTCCACGGCGATCAGCACGTCGCCCGCCGACAGACCGGCGGCCATCGCCGCGCCCTGCTGGTAGGCTACCTGAATGCGTGCCCCCGCGGGATCGGCGGCCACGCGCACGCCCAGGTTCACCGGCGCCTGTTCAAGGCCCGCTTTAGCCCCGGATTTGCCTCCTGGTTTGCCACCATTGTCACCGTGGCTTTCGGCGGCGCGCCAGTGCAAGGTGACACCACGCTCCGCCAGCAGCTCGGCCAGCGGCAGATCCTCGGTGCTGTACAGCGCCTGCTCGAAGAAGTCGCCCAGATCGACGCCGGCGACTTCCTCCGCCAGCGGCCGGATGCCCTGCTCGGGTACGCCTTCGCCGGTTTGGCCATGGCGCCGCCACAGCAGCCGCATCAGATCGTCCAGACTCTTCTCATCGTTGGTCTCGCGGCGCAGGGTCAGGTCCAGGGCCAGCGCGATCAGAGCGCCCTTGGCGTAGTAGCTGACGATGGCGTTGGGCGCGTTCTCATCCTGCTGGTAGAAACGCGTCCAGGCGTCGAAGCTGGATTCGGTGACGGTCTGCTTGAAGCGGCCCTGCCCGCGATAGACCCGGGTCAGGGTCTGACCGAGCAGCTCCAGATAGCTTTGCGGGGTGATCAGCCCGGTGCGCGCCAGGGACAGATCGTCGTAATAACTGGTGATGCCCTCGAACGCCCACAGCAGTTCCGTGTGTACCTCGCCGCGCAGATCGAAGGGCGTGAACGCCGCCGGCTTGATGCGCTTCACGTTCCAGGTGTGGAAGTACTCGTGGCTGCACAGGCCCAGGTAGCTTCGGTAGCCGTCGCGGACCCGGTCCGGGGCGTCGGTGCGCAGCGGCAGGTCGGTGCGCGGGCTCATCAAGCTGGTGGAGTTGCGATGCTCCAGCCCGCCATAGCCGTTGGTGACCAGGGTCATGAACAGATAGCGGTTCATCGGCGCCGGTTCACCGAACAGCTTGATATGGTGCTCGCAGATCGGCTTCAGGTCCCGGCACAGGCGCGCCATGTCGGCCCGCTGGCGGCCGCTGAGCACCACCTGATGGGGCACGCCGCAGGCCTCGAATTCGGCGTGCTCGAAGTTGCCCATCTCCACCGGATGATCCAGCAGGGCGTCGTAATCCTCGGCGCGGAAGCGGCCGAACCCGAGCACCGGACCGTTGACCCGCTCCAGGCCGGTGGCCAGTTTCCAGGTGCCGTAGGCGGCGCCCGCCGGCGCCTCGATGTCCACTTCGCAGGGTTGATCCTCGAAGCCCATGGCGGCCAGGAACACGCAGGGCCCGTTGAAATAGCCGTGGGTGGTGTCCAGATGGGCGCCGCGCACCGACAGGTCCCAGGCGTACACCTGGTATTCCACGGTCACCGGGCCGTCCACCGGCGGCAATTGCCAGGTCTGTTTGTCGATCTTGGCCACGTCCAGGGCCCGGTCGCCGGCGCGCGCCTCCAGGCTGACGATATGGCGGGCGAAATCGCGAATCATGTAGCTGCCCGGAATCCAGGCCGGCAGGGTCAGGCCCTGCCCTTCCGGGGTGGGCTCGGCCACCGTCAGAGTTACCTGGAAAAGATGGGCTTCCGGTCTGAGCGGACGAATCCGATAGTGAATCACACCGACTCCTTAACTGGCGGGGAAGCTGGTCACTGGAAGCCCATCATGATACATGTTCAGCACGTTTTCAGGGGACCCCATCGACGATGACTTCGGACAGTTTGGTACTCGACGCCGGCGACGGCCACCGCATCGGCGTGCACGAATGGCGCGCCGCCGATCCCATCGGCACCTTGATCTGGCTGCACGGCATGGGCGAGCACGGCGCCCGCTACCAGGCGCTGGGCGAAATCCTCGCCGAGCACGGCTGGAACCTGTATTGCCCGGACCATCGCGGCCACGGCATCAGCCAGGACGCCGACCAGCCGCCGGGCCATTTCGGCGACCAGGACGGCTGGGACAAGGTGATGGGGGATGTGCAGCGGGTGGTGGAGGTGGTGGCCGAGCGGCATCCCGGGCCGCTGGTGCTGGGCGGCCACAGCATGGGCTCGTTCATCGCCCTGGCCGGTGCCGAGCGCTTCGGCGAGCGGCTCGACGGACTGGTGCTGTGCGGCAGTGATTACCACTCCGCCTGGTACTACCGCGCCCTGCTGCCGGTGATCCGCAGGCAGCAACGGCGCCAGGGCCCCCGTGGCGAAAGTGCCCTGATCGACAAGCTGACCTTCGGCGCCTGGGCACGCAGCGTGCGGGACCCACGCACCGACTTCGACTGGCTCAGCCACGACCACGGCCAGGTGGACGCCTACATCGACGACCCCAACTGTGGCTTCCAATGCACCAACGCCACCTGGGTGACGCTGGTGGCGGCGCTGGCCCGGGTGCAGGGCAACAGCGGCCTGGCCGCCCTGCCCGCCGGCCTGCCGATCCTGCTGCTGGGCGGCCGTCAGGACCCGATGAGCAACTTCGGCAAGGGCATGGACCGTCTGGAAAACGCCCTGCGCCGCCGCGGCCTGCCGCTGCAGCGCCTGGACTGCCCGGACGGCCGCCATGAAATCCTCAACGACTACTGCGCCCCGGAAGTGCGGCAGGTGTTGGTGGAGTGGTTGAATCGGCGGCTCTAGCCGGCCGGTTGACCGGGCTCGTGACGGCCAGGTCGTACCGCTCGACGGCCAGTTACAAGTTAAAAGTTGAAAGGCGCGGGCACGACCCTGCCGTCTCAAAGGCCCGCCCCGCGTTTTAACTTTTAACTTTTAACTTTCAACTCGTCTCTCAATCCGGCTGCGCGGAGATCTCATTCTCCACCGTAAACTCCACATAGCCCAGATACCGATTGCGAATCTCGCGCACGTATTTGACCGGCTCGGAACCCCGCACGTAACCGAACCGGGCCTGGCGGGCGTATTGCGGGCGCGAGAGCAGCAACATGGCGGTTTCCACATTGTCGAACCAGAGGTCCGGGTCCTTGCCCAGCCGCTGGGCCAGACGCCGGGCGTCTTCCACGTGGCCGGCCCCGGCGTTGTACGCGGCCAGCCCGAAATACAGTTTCTGCGCCAGTTCCAGCCGCTGCGGAAAACGGTCCTCCAGCCATTGCAGATAGGCCATGCCGGCGGCGATGCCCTGCTCCGGGTCGTGGGGGTCGCTGAAGCCGAACTGGCGGGCGGTACGCGGCATCACCTGCATCAGCCCCTGGGCGCCGGCGAAGGAGCGGGCGTCCGGATTGAAGCGGCTTTCCTGGTACATCTGTGACACCACCAGACGCCAATCGAAGCCGTACTCCAGCGCGTATTCCTTGATCAGATCGTCATAGGGGGAGATTTCCTTGCCCGCTTCCACCCGGTATTCCTCGTGCAGGCGGATGGTCTTGGGTTCCTTGAAATAGCGGTTGAAGGTGACGTTGTAGAACAGCCCTTTGTAATTGCGAGTGATGTAAGCGTCCAATTGCTTCTTGAGCCCCGGCTGGTTGTCGCGCAGCGCCCAGGCGATGTCGCGTTCGCCTTCCAGGGTCCAGAGCGGCTGAATGTCGTCCCGGTAGGTGCTTTCCAGGGCCGCCAGATGGCTGTCCACCAGGGTCAGGTCCAGCTCGCCGTCGGCCACCTGCTGAATCAGCAGTTCCGAGGTGGCGCCCTCCTCCCGACGCACGGTCACCGGAATACCGCCCTCGCGCAGCCGCTCCAGGGAATCCACGAAGGCGCTGTCGGCGGCCACCGTCACGGTGCGCCCGGCCAGTTCCTGCACCGATTCCAGCGGGTCTTCGTCGGCCGGGCCGATGATCTGCTCGTGCACCTCCAGGTAGCGCTTGCTGAACCGCCAGCCGGCCCGGCGCCGTTCCTCGGTGACCGTCATGGAGGCGGCGATCACGTCGCCGGCGCCCTCCCGCAGCGCCTGGAACATGTCCGAGGCGCTGTTGCGCACCACCATGCGCACCCGCAGCCCGTGCTGCTTGGCGAAGTGGCGGATCAGATCGTAGTCGAAGCCCATCAGTTCACCGCGCCAGAGAAAATAGCTGGCCGGGTTGTTGGAGGTGATCACGCGCAGCACGCCTTCCTCCTTGATGGCGGCCCAATCGCGCTGCACCCGGGTCTGCACCGAGGCGCTCACATGGTGGCTGACGATGAATTCGTTGACCGCCGCACGCAGTACCGGGTTGTCCTGGCGCACCGCCCAGGCGATGCGGCGGCGCTCCTTGACCACCGGCCCCCGGCGCAGGCCATCGTAGTCCAGCAGCAGGCTCTCGAGCATGTTGCCGTCGACGATGGTGGCGCCAAAGCGCCCGTCCGCCACCGCCTCCAGCAGGCCCGCGTCGGAGGTGTCACCGGGCAGGGTTTCCACCTTGATGGTGTCGAAACGTCCGGCCAGTTCCTCCGCGGTCTCCGCGTAGGCGGTGCCCTCCGGCACCGCCAGGGTCATGGCGCCAAGGGCGGCCAGGTCGTCGCCCTCGCGGCTGTCCGGCACCACCAGGTACTCGTCGATCACCGCCACCGGTGTGCAGAACGCCACCGTCTCGCCGCGGGCTTCGGTCACCGAATAGTTGCTGACGATCATGTCCGCGCCGCCGTCGTTGAGCAGGTCCGCCAGCTCGCCGGTGCCGTCGGTGTAGACCCAGCGCGGCTCCAGGCCGAGCGCCTCGGCGGCGGCTTCCGCCTGCTCGCGGAACTCCTGGAGGGGCACGCCTTCGCGCACCAGCGCCTGCTCCTCGTCGAAGCGCGGCGCCGCCAAACGCAGCACGCCGCGCTCCTGCAGCGCCTCCAGATCGCCGGTTTCGGTGTAGTCCGGGCCCTGGCCGCAGCCGGCCAGCAGCGCAAGCGTCAGTACCGCCAGCAGCGCGGCGGTCACGGGGTGGTTGGTCATGCAATCGTTCCCTCCTGCGCACCAATCTAACCGAAAAGGGTGACCGGTCGCGAATTGTTAAATGGAGGGCGTGAAACCGGAGCGAGGACAACGGGCGGAATAAAAAAGGGGCGCCGCGTGGCGCCCCATGATCTGCCTGATCAGAGAAGGAGTATCAAGGTGCCGGGGTATTGCCGGCGCAAACGCGGTGGATACGCAGGGTGTCGTTGAGGTTCAGCAAACCCGCGTACTCCAGTTCCACGCTGTCGAAGGTGACCGCGCTGGTGTCCACCTCGGCGGACAGGAAGCGCTGATCGCTGTTCAGGGACAGGCCCAGCAGTTCCAGATCCAGCAGACCGCCGTCCACGGTGAAGCTCTGTACTACTTCACCGTTATCGACCAGTCGCAGGGTCAGGAAGTTACCCAGCAGGCCCAGGTTGAGCAGCGAAGAGGCCGGATCGGAGATCACGAAACCGATGCGGTTGATGCCCGTGATGTCATTGTTCTGGTCAGCGGCGTCCGCGCTGATCTGCGCACCGCCATAGATCAGAGCGGCCGAGACGTTCAGCTCCGCGAAGTTCTGCTCGACGTCGTCGGTCAGGTATTCCGGATTATCCACGCTGGCGATGGCGACCCCCAACGAGCTTCCGTTCCCTTCGTAGTCCGGGCTCAGCAGCGGCTGATAGGTGCTGGTGTCGTTACAGGTGAAGCCGTCGGTGTCGCACACGTCGCCGATGCCGTCACCGTCCTCGTCCGCCTGGTCGGCGTTGGCGATGGTCGGGCAGTTGTCGATGTCGTCCGGCACGCCGTCGTCGTCCTGATCCTGGGTGTCGTCCACCGGGCAGCCGTTGTTGATGGCCGGGCCGGGGGTACGCGGGCACTCGTCGTCCACGTTGTCCACGCCGTCGCCGTCCAGATCGTCGTCGCACACGTCACCCACGTTGTCACCGTCCAGGTCTTCCTGGTCCGGGTTGGGGATCAGCAGGCAGTTGTCGTCCTGGTTCGGCACGCCGTCACCATCGGTGTCGCCGTCACAGGCGTCGCCAGTGCCGTCGCCGTCGGTGTCGAGCTGGTCGAAGTTGGCCACGTAGGGGCAGTTGTCGTCGTCGTTCTGGATGCCGTCGTCGTCGATGTCGTTGTCGCACACGTCACCGATGCCGTCGCCGTCGATGTCGGACTGGTTCGGATTGGGGACCGCCGGGCAGTTGTCCTCGTTGTCCTCGATGCCGTCGTCGTCCTGGTCGATGTTGTTGTCGCAGGCGTCGCCGATGCCGTCGTTGTCGGTGTCGGTCTGGTCCGGGTTGGCCACCCGCGGACAGTTGTCATCGTCGTTCTCGATGCCGTCGTCGTCGATGTCGTCGTCGCAGGCGTCGCCGATGCCGTCCTGGTCCTGGTCCAGCTGGCTGTGGTTGGGCACCGCCGGGCAGTTGTCCTGGTCGTCCGGAATGCCGTCGTTGTCCTGATCGTCGGGCACGTTCGGCGTCGGATCACCGCCGCCGCCGCCGCCACCGCCGTCGCTGTCGCTGGCGTTGCAACCATAGATCCCGGCGCCGAGGACGGCGAGCAGGACCAGCATGGTCAGATTTCTGAGCTTCAACATGTGGTTTCTCCTCACTTCTCGGTGACGCGGAATTCAACGCGGCGGTTCATGGCGCGGCCGGATTCGTTGTCGTTGCTGGCGACCGGATCCAGTTCGCCGTAGCCCCGGGCGGTCACGCGATCGGCGTCCACGCCGCGCATCACCAGATACTGACGCACTGCTTCGGCGCGCTGGCGGGACAGCTGTTCGTTGTAATCGGCGTTGCCGACGCTGTCGGTGTGACCGGCCACTTCCACGCGGAAGTCGGTCTGCGCCTTCAGGGAATCGGCGATGCGGTCCAGGGTGGATTCGGAACCGGCGGTCAGACGCGCGGAATCGAATTCGAAGTTGATGTTGCTGAGCGTGACGGTCTGGTTGGCGATCAGGCAGCCCTTGGCGTCGACCTGGCCACCCTGCAGGGTGTTCGGGCACTGATCGCGATCGTCCGGCACGCCGTCACCGTCGGAATCCACGGACGGTTTGGGCTGGACGCGCACTTCGCGGGTTTCCACCACCACTTTTTCCTTGGTGATGACCTTGGTGTAGCCAAGCGGGAATTCCACGCCCAGGGACAAGCGCACGTCGCCGAAGGCGCCGTCGCCACGGGCCGGGCCGGCGCCGTCGAAGTCGTCGTACACATAGCGCACGTCGCCACGGAATTTCAGACCGTTATCGAACACCGGGCCAGTGACCGCGCCGAGACCGGCGGTGGCACCGAAATTGGTGTCCTGGTCGTCGTCGGGCAGTACTTCCTGATCGATGGCGCCCACGGTGACAATGGCGTACGGGGTGAAGCCGGTGCGATCACCAAAGGCGTAGGCGAGACCGGTGGTCAGGTGGTACTGATAGAAATCCTGGGTGTTGGGGATACCCGGATCCATCTTGTAGAAGCCGAATTCGGTCTCCCACCAGAAGTGATCGGACAGCTGACGACCGTAAAAGACGCTGTAGCCAGCGGCATCGTCGTCATACTGACGGTCCTCGTCCAGATCCACGTAGGAGCCGAAGCCACCCACGTACTGGCGCGTGTTCACATCCTCTTCGTAATGCTCTTCCGCCAGAGCCGGCTGCATCGCCAGCCCCACGGCCATTACCAGCGGGGACAATTTCAAGCTTGCTTTCATGGTGTTACCCCCCTCGGGTATCAACGGATTACACTGCAAGCATTGGAATAGCCGGGGGTCTTAAAAAAAACAGACTTCCGGTGACTTCCAGTAGGATTAGTGTTGAGAACTTCGCTCTGCCTTTGCACAACTTGTCCCGGCGGTATCGTTTTGTATCCGCTCTGTACCCGCGTCACCGAACCAGCGCCTTTTTGTTGTGGGTGCCGCCACCAAATGGTACGTTCGTGCAAAAATAAAAGGACTCGCCCCTGATGCCTTCCCGTCGCCGATTCCGTCGCCCCCTGGGGCTGGCTCTGCTGACACTGCTGCTGCTTGCCGGCGGCGCCCTGCTGCACACCGCCTGGCCGTTTCTGTTCTATCCTCGCGAAGCGTTGCGCTTCGACGTACCGGCGCCGCGATCCTCGTCCCCGTCCGACGTGGCCCTGGCCGGCGTCGCCGAGGTCGACATCACCCCGGCCATCGGCCTGCCCAAATTCGGCTATTCCGCCTGGGCGGCGGACGGCGACGGCCTGCGCACCCGGCTCAAGGCCCGTGCCTTTTATCTGCACGGCCCCGGCGGCACGCCGCTGGCCCTGGTACAGCTGGACCTGGGCGCCGGTTCCCTGCCGCTGCACTACGCGGTGGCGGAGCGCATCGCCGCCACCACCGACGTGCCCGCTCACGGGCTCAGTCTGCTGGTCACCCACACCCATTCCGGGCCCGGCCAGTACCTGGGCAGCGACTTCTACAATGTGTTTGGCGGCAACCGGCCGGGCTTCGACCCGGCGCTGTTCGATTTTCTCGCCGACCGCATCGCCACGGCGGTGAACCGTGCCTACCGGGATCGCCGCCCGGCCCGCCTGGCCGTGGGCGGCCGGGACGTGTGGGGCCTGACCCGCAACCGCTCACCCCGGGCCTGGGCGCGCAATTACCCGCTGGACCCGGACACCGTGGACGGCAATACCGCCCTGCGCGCGGTCAACCCGCGCATGACCCAGCTGCGCATCGACCTGCAGGCCGACGATGGCCGTTACTACCCGGCCGGCGCCCTGACCCTGTTTTCCGTGCACGGCACCGCCATCCCCGCGTTTACCGGCCCCTATCACGCCGACGTCTGGCACTGGCTGGCGCGGGGCCCCGGGCGCCGCTTCGCCGCCGGCGACCTGCCCTGGCCCTTGGTGCACGGCGCGGTGCAGGCCACCCACGCCGACAACAACCCGGCCTGGCACCCGGACCACCGTGGCGACCTGGAGGCGCGGCGCATCGGCACCGCCCTGGGCGAACAGGCCGCCGACCTGTTCCAGTCCCTGGACACGCGACCCGCCCCCCGCCTGGTCACCGCCGCCGGCGCCCGGCAACTGGACCTGCTGACGCTCACCGACGCACAGCGCCACGGCCTGTGCCCGCGCCCGGTGGTGGGCGCGGCGGTGGCCGGCGCCGCCAACGGCGATGAGGTGTTCCCGGTGTCCTACCTGCCGTTTCTCAGGGAGGGCTGGCCACGGCGCTGGTTCACCGACGGCTGCCAGGGCGTCAAACAGTGGATGCTGTCCAAGGCGCAACTGCTGCTGGCACCGGAGGCGTTCCCCCACCGCGCCCTGTTCCAGGTACTGCGTATCAACGACCTGGTGCTGGTGCCGCTGCCCTGGGAGATCACCCTGGAAAGCGGCAATCGCATCCGCGGCGCGGTGCTGGATGCGCTGCCGGACGGCCGCCCCTGGCGGGTGGAAATCTCCAGCCTGGCCAACGGTTTCCTGGGCTACGCGGTGACCCCGGAGGAATACGGCGCCCAGAACTACGAGGGCGGGCACACGCTGTACGGGCCGCATACCCTGGACTTTCTCGCCGCGCAGAGCGCGCGGCTGGGTGGCGACCTGTTCGCCGCCGGCGCCGTGGACGAACTGCCCGCCCGCGCCGACTTCGACCTGCTGCGCCACGACTACTGGCCCACCGCCCCGACCGACCGGCGCTGGGCCCGCCAATGGCGGCAGCCGGCCCGCTTCCAGGAAGCCCGGGGCGAGAAAGGCGCCTACTGGGCCTGGCGCTTCCACGGCGAGCCGCCCGGCGCCCTGGCGCTGGACCAGCCGTTGCTGCGCATCACCCGCGCCGACGACCGGGCGCCGGTGATCGACGACGACAGCGGCGACCTGGCCCTGCGGTTGATCAACCAGGACGATCAGGGCGCGCTCTACGAGGTGCGCTGGTACCACCCGCCGCCGGCGCCGCCGGGCCACTTTCAGCTGGAAGTGCGGGCCGGTTCCCGGGCGCCCGGATTGACCTCGCCGGCCTTTCCCTGATTATTGCGCGGGGCATCTTTTCCGCGGGATTTGCGGCGCCATCCGGTGACAGCGGCGGGCGCGCTGCTACACTGGCGCCTTATTGAAAGGAGATCGTCCATGAGGGCTCTGTTTTTTCCCCTGACCGTCCTCGCGGCGGCGGCCCTGGCCGGCTGCGCCAGCACCACCCAGGTCACCACCCGCACCGTCACCGACACCCCGCCACCGCCGGCCACCACCCTGCTGCTGGCCGCCCAGAGCCCGGAGAGCGACACCCGCGAAACCTGGGAACTGACCTGCCGGCCGATCTTTGCCCGCACCGGCATTACCGTGCACCTGGCCCACCAGGAAGTGCCGTTCTGGGACGAGGACGGCCGCCAGGCGCTGAGCGACTGGGCCGGCGAACACGGGGCCGACCGTATCCTGCTGGTGGACCTGACCCGGCTGCTGATGTCGGCGCCCAATCTGCCCGGCGACCGGGAACTCAACCCGCTCAATCAGGACACCGAAGTGCAGCCCACCTGGCGCCTGGGCCTGGACGGCCAGCGCATTCCGCGGGCGCCCCTGGAAGACACTGAGGACCGCTTTCCCGCCTATCTGATGGACGGCACCGGCGCCTCCCTGTGGTACGGCGTGGCCCGCACCCACGAAGCCAACGACCAGGCCGCCATCGCCAAGAGCCAGTGTCGCGCCCTGCGCGATGCCCTGCGCCAGTCCGGCCTGCTGCCCTGACCCCGCCGCCCCGGGGCATTGATACCCGGGGCGGACGCCCCCATCTGCTGAGCATGCAGGGGCCGCGTGCGCCCCGTCCCTGATCCCGCATCCATGGAGGTACCATGAAAGCCGTGATTCCCGGAACATCCCTGGCGATCCATCCGGACCGGTTCCCCGACCCGGCGGACACCCTGCCCGCGGACCGGGACGCCGGCCGCGCGGTTCTCGGTGGCGGCTGCTTCTGGTGCGTGGAGGCGGTGTACGCCGCCCTGGACGGGGTCACCAGCGTGATCTCCGGCTACGCCGGCGGCGAGGCGGACAGCGCTCATTACGAGGCGGTGTGCGGCGGTCGCACCGGCCACGCGGAAGTGGTGGAAATCACCTACGACCCGGCCCGCATCGGATTTGGCGACCTGCTCAAGCTGTTCTTCTCGGTGGCCCACGACCCCACCCAGAAAGACCGCCAGGGCAACGACCGGGGCCCCCAGTACCGCTCCTCCATCTTTCCCGTGGACGAGGATCAGGAACGGGTGGCCCGCGCCTATATTGCCCAGTTGAACAACGCCGGCGCCTTCACCGCGCCCATCGTCACCACCCTCGAAACCGGCCACCCGTTCTACCCGGCGGAGGACTACCACCAGGACTTCGCCCGGCGTAACCCCAACCAGCCGTACATTCAGCACGTGGCCCGGCCCAAGCTGGACAAGCTTCACGCCGCCTTTCCCGACCTGCTGAAACCCTGAACGACTCATTGAATCAAGAGGTCCGCCCATGAGTACGTCCGCCAGCGGCCATGACCTGACGCCGCTCACCGACGCCGAAAAACAACAGCGCGCCGCCGGCCTCACCGCCGAGGAGCGCCGCATCCTGCTCAACCAGGGCACTGAACCGCCGTTCTGCGGCGGCCTGCTCGACAACAAGGAAAGCGGCACCTACCTGTGCAAGCTGTGCCACCTGCCGCTGTTCCGCTCCGACGAGAAATTCGAATCCGGCACCGGCTGGCCCAGCTTCTATCAGCCGGTGGACCCGGAACACGTCAAGGAACTGCGCGACGACAGCCACGGCATGGTCCGCACCGAGATCCGCTGCGCGCGCTGCGACGGCCACCTGGGCCACGTGTTCCCCGACGGCCCGCCGCCCACCGGCCTGCGCTACTGCCTGAACTCCGCGTCACTGGTGTTCGAAGCCGGCGACTGAACGATGACCACCCGCCGGGCTTGTCTCGGCGGGCGGTCCTGCTAAACTAGCCCGCCTCGCCCGTCCGGGCGGGGGCGTGCCGGAATAGCTCAGTCGGTAGAGCAACTGATTCGTAATCAGTAGGTCGGAGGTTCGATTCCTCTTTCCGGCACCATTCTTTTCTTTCCAAGCCAGTTCTTCAGGCGGCCAGGGATTCCGCCGGGCCGAAGAACTCATAGTGGACATCCTCCGACGGTACGCCCCGGCTCGCCAGTAGCTGACACAGATGCCGCAGCATGGGCGTGGGACCGCAGAAGTAATACTCGGCCTTCTCCCCGCCCACCAGCTCGTCCAGCAGCGCCTCATCAATCAGTCCCTCGCCATCGTGGACGGCTTTCAGGCGATCCTCGGGCAGCGGCTCGCTATAGCGAACGTGAACACGCAGGCCGGGATGGCGACGCTGCAACGCGTTTACTTCATCGGCAAACGGATGCACGCGGCCATTCAGTGCGCCCTGGATAAGCCATACTGGCCGCCCCGGTGACGCCGCCAGCGCCTCGTGCAGCATGGAAAGTAGAGGGGTAATGCCCACGCCGCCGGCGATCAGCACCAACGGCCGGGTGCTGGACGCCGCCAGGGTAAAGTCTCCACAGGGCGGGCTCAGTTCGACCTTGTCGCCCGCCTGGAGCCGCTCGTGCAGATGGTGGGAGCAGATCCCCGCCGGGGTCCCTTCTCCCCCCTCCCGTTTCACACTGATGCGATAGCAAGCAGCGCCTGGTTCATTGGAAAGGCTGTAGTTGCGCATGATCGTTTCGCCCCCCGGCAGTGCCACGCGCAGCGTCACATATTGTCCGGCTTTATGGGCCGGCAAGGGCTTGCCATCCCCGGGTTTGAGATACAGCGATACGATGTTGTCGCTGGCCGCTTCCCGATGGCTGACCACGAAATTCCTGAAACCATTCCAACCGGCGTGTTCACGTTGTTGCCGATAGATCGCCGTCTCCCGCTGGATGAACAGATCGGCGAGCGCGCCGTAGGCGGCCGCCCAAGCGTCCAGGATCGGATCGGTTTCCGCCAGGCCGAGCACTTCCCTGATCGAGGCGAGAAGATTTTCCCCGACAATCGGATAGTGCTCGGGCTGGATGCCCAGAGACACGTGTTTTTGCGCAATCAGTTCCACCGCCCCGGTCAGGGCGGACGGGTCATTGATATGTTGTGCGTACGCGCAGATGGCCCCGGCAAGCGCTCGTTGTTGCTGGCCGGATTGTTGATGCGCCGGATTGAAGAAGCCGCGCACCTCCGGGTTGTGCCGGAACATGCGCTGGTAGAAATAGCGGGTCAGATCCTCCCCATGGTCCTGCAGAACAGGGATGGTTTGTTGAATCACGCTGAGTTGAGTGGGAGTGAGCATAGGAACCTCTCTAAATAGGTATTTTGCATGCCTGTTTAAATAGGAATACTATATGCCTATTTATAGGCAGGTCAAGAGACCCATGCAGCTAACGACACACACCGACTATGCGCTGAGATTATTGATCTATCTCGCTCTGCCAGAGGACCCCGCGCCCGCCACGGTTCAAACGGTCGCGCTGGCGTATGGCATCTCGGCCAATCATGTCGCCAAGGTGGCGCAGACACTGGTGCAGACCGGGCACATCAAAAGCGTCCGTGGGCGTGGCGGTGGTCTGACGCTGGCCAGGCCGCCACGGGAAATCGGTGTGGGAGAGGTGGTTCGCGAGACAGAGAATCTCAGGCTTCTGGAGTGCTTCGGCCCCGCTTCCCGCTGTCCGATCGACCCCGCCTGCAAACTCAAGAAGGCGCTCGGACAGGCTCAAGAAGCGTTTCTGTCTGAATTGGATCGCTACACGTTGGCGGATCTGGTGGACAACGGCAACGAACTGACGCGGCTACTGCGCTAAGCGCGGGCTCAACGCGCTCTCATCAGCACGCTCGGGTTCCGGTCCCCTTCTTCGAGACGACGTCGATGCGCTTTCAGTATGTCGCTCCGCGTCAGCATACCAATCGGATGACCGGGTTGATCCGGGAGCACCACCACCAGGCGACCCACGTTGTGGCGCACCATATGGTCCGCGGCCTCTCGCAGGGTGTGCCCGGGCGTGACCACCAACGGGGAGCGCCGGATCAATCCACCCACTGGCGCGTCGTCAGAGGTATCCAGCGCCATCAGATCACGACGGGTCAGTACGCCCTGCAAATGGCCTTCTTCATCGACCACGGGGAAGCCCTGATGATGGCTTTGCGCGCTACCGTCCAGCAGCCAGGCCCGAACACCCTCCAGCCTTTCATCCCGGGACAGGCTTACCGGCGACCGGCTGTACACCTGTTCCACGGTAATCTGCGCCAGGGGATCGGAGTCGTATTCCGCCGGAACCATCACTCCACGCCGCGTGATCTTCTCGGTCATGATGGTGGTGCGCATGCACAGGGTCGACAGCAGGTAGGCGGTGGCGCAGCCGGCCAGCAACGGCAGTAAAGCGTTGGGCTGATGGGTAACCTCGATGGCGAACACCACGGATGTCAGAAAAGCCCGCGAGGCGCCGGCGAACATGGCCGCCATGCCCACCAGCGCCGCCAGACCCGGGTCGATGCCCCAGCTCGGTAGCGCCTGGGATACCAGCAACCCCAGGCATCCACCCAAAGCGCCGCCAATGATGAACAGTGGCGCGAGGGTCCCACCGGAAGTGCCGCTTCCCAGCGCGATTGACCAGGCGAGGAATTTCATCAGACACAAAAACACCAGCGTGCCGATCGCCAACTTGACGTTGAGAATCGACTGGATAAGCTCGTAGCCGACCCCCAACACACGCGGTTCCACGTAGCCCGCCAGCCCCACCGCCAGGCCGCCCAACGCCGGCCACCACATCCAATGCACGGGCAGCCGCTCGAAGCCGTCCTCAATCCAATACAATGCTCGCGTTACGCCCACGCTCAGCACGCCCATCAATACGCCCAACACTGCATACAACGCCACCGCGGCGGGCAGGGCCGGCTCAATGGCGGCCATCGGGAACACCTCCCCGGTACCGAGCACAACGTAGCGAACACCGGTGGCCGTGGCGGCGGCCAGCGCCACCGGCACCATTGAGCGCCCGCGAAACTCGAACAGCAACAGTTCCACCGCCAGCAACACCGCCGACACCGGTGCGGAGAACACGGCAGCCATACCGGCTGCCGCGCCGGCCGCCAACAAGATTTTTCGCTCCAACGCGCTGATGTGGAGCAGCTGGCCCACCAGCGACCCCAAGGCGCCACCGGTGGCGATGATCGGACCTTCCGCGCCGAACGGTCCACCGCTGCCAATCGAAATCGCCGACGAAAGAGGTTTCCAGAAGGTAATACGGGCGGGGATCCGGCTTTCGTTGGTGAGTACCTGCTCCATGGCCTCGGGGATACCGTGTCCGCGAATCGCTTTCGCGCCCCACCGGGCCATCAAACCGATAACCAGCCCGCCCGCCACCGGCACCACGATTACCCAGGCCCCCAGGGTATGATCCAATGGCGTGATCGGCGAAAAAGACAGCCGTCCAAAGAAGAACAAATGCGTGAAGAAATCGATCAACATCAGCAGTAGCTTGGCCACCGGACCGGCCAGCAGCCCCAATCCGATCGCCAGCGCACAAATCCAAAGCAGTCGCCCGCGGCTTGCACCGGTCACCGAGGGCGGGCCACCCGGCGGAACATCGTCCGCCAGGGCCGGCGAAACGGGGATCGGGCTCGACGGGTTGATGTGGGGCATCGACATCTCCTTGATACGTGAGAGAACGGAGGCAACCGTCGACCTGGCACTGTGCGTCGTTAAGAGGGGGAGAGAAACTTCAGGCCAGCCAAGCCGACAAAAATAAGCAGTAAGCACAGCAAGCGGCCGGCACTGGCGGAATCGCCAAACAGCACGATACCCAGCACCACCGTTCCGATCGCGCCGATGCCCGTCCAGACCGCATAGGCCGTGCCGACCGGTAATTCCTTCATGGCCACACCCAGCAATCCCATACTGATGGCCATCGCCAGAACCGTGCCGACGGTCGGTAAAGGACGGGTGAACCCCTCGGTGTACTTGAGCCCGATGGCCCAGGCGACTTCGAATAAACCAGCGATGAAAAGCACCAACCAGGACATGATGAAACCTTGAGAGCCAGGGGCCGTCCCCAGTGAGTCGGTCGATGGCGAGGCCGTCCCCGCGCGCACCATTATAGGTCGCCGATTGCCAATATCCAGCCGCTTGCCCTATTTCGGAGCCGCGCCTTCGCTGGACACCAGGGCCCGCAAAGCCTCGATGACCTGAGTCATGACTGCGGATTGCTGATGCCTGCCGTATATCAGATAGACCGGGTAGCTGAATTCCGGCGCCGCCTCCTCCCGCCGCAGCTCACCGCTTTCCAGGTAGGGCTGCACCACCCGGGTGCGAAAATAGCCGCTCCCTCCATACCGCAGGATATAGCGCAGCGCCAGCGGGCCCAGGTCGATCGTGACGCCCGCCCGCGCCCGTTCTGGCCAGGCACTGTCATGCTGGCGTCGGAAATCCGCGCCCCAATCCACATACACATAGGGGGAGGCGGTGTGCGCGTCGCGCACCAGAATCAACTTCTCTTCCATCAGTTGCTCGACCTGCATACCCGGCCAGTAGTCCGGTTGATGCACAAGCGCCGCATCCAGCACCCCCTGCTCCAGCTTCTCATTCAGGGTGGCGCGCTCCCCCACTTCGGCGCGGACGGCGGCGTCGGGACAATCCTCACGCAGCGCCATCAGCCAATCCAGCAGCCACGGATTCCAAAGACTGATCTCCGCCCCAAGGGTCACGGTGCGCCCCGCTCCCTCCGGCAAGGGAAGAGATCGCCGGGCGGCGTCCCAAGTGCGCACTAGTTGACTGGCATGACCAGCGAACTGTTCGCCATTCGTGGTCAGGCGGGCACCGCTACGATTGCGCACGAACAGGCGACAACCGAGCTGGCCTTCCAGGTTGTGGATGCGCGCGGTGACGGTGGTCTGGGTGACATGAAGGCGCTCCGCGGCCGCCATGAAGCTGCCAGAGCGAACGATCTCGAGAAAAGTACGAGCCAGTTCAATATCCATTTTTCATATCAATATCATTAATGTTAAAGCGCATTGTATTTCATTATTCGTCTCGGGTTCAGCTCGGCATACTTCGGCTCACGCACCTATCGGATGGAGCCCGCGATGACCGCCCAGGCGTCGGCGCACCCTTTCTCGGAAACACAATGGCGGCGTATTCACGCCCTGCTGGAGGACCTGGACGAACGCCAGCTCCTGTGGCTGAGCGGTTATCTTTCGGGCCGGAGCAATGCGCCCGGACCGTCCGCTAAAACGACCGGCTCAGGGCCCGCGGTGCTGATCGCCTACGGCACCGAGACGGACAACAGTCGCCACCTCGCTGAACGTCTCAAGGCGCAGTGCGCGGAGCACGGCATTACCGCGGACGTCCAGGACCTGGCGTCGGTGCGGCCTCGCCAGCTCACCAAACGCAAACACCTGGTAGTGATCGTCGCAACCCATGGGGATGGCGAACCGCCGGAACCGGCGCACCCATTCTTTGAAGAGCTGGCGGAAGACGCCACCGCCCCCAAACTGGCCGGATTGCGATTTGCCGTCCTGGCCTTGGGCGACAGCACCTACGAGCACTTTTGTACCGCCGGCCGTACGCTGGATGCGCGGCTGGAAGCCTTGGGCGGCCAGCGCCTGATTGAGCGTCAGGAATGCGATGTGGATTTCGAAACGCCGGCCCGGGAATGGCTGGCCAAGGTGATGGAGGCTCTCCCCAGGGAGACATCCCTCCCCGTTGCGAACACGCCATCGCTGGCGGCGTCGGACGCCCGGGCCTTCGACAAACAGCATCCACTGGAAACCGAAGTGCTGGTCAACCAGTGCCTCAGCGCACCGGGCCGCGCCAACCCCATTCATCACCTGGAACTGGCACTGGATATCTCGGATTTCCCCGCGGCCCCCGGCGATGCGGTGGGGGTTCTGGCCGACAACCCTCCGCAGCAGGTGGCCGCGGTGCTCGACGCCAGCGGCTTGTCCGGCGAGCAGCCGGTGGTGGTGGACGGCCGTGCCCAGCCGCTGGTGCAAGCCCTCCGCCAGCACCGGGATCTGACGCTCCCCGGTGGGAGACTTCTGGCCTATTGGGCCGAACTGACCGGCGAGGCCAAGCTGAAAAGCGTTGTCGATAACGGCACGCGGAGCCAGCGCGCCTTTCTCAGACGTCATCAGGTGCTGGACCTGATGCAGCGTCATCCGGCGCGCCCCGATGCTGACATGCTGGTGGACGTGCTGCGCCCCCTGCAGCCCCGCCTTTATGACCTGGCCAACAGCCTCGACGTTGAGAAAGATACGCTGCATCTCACTGTCAAGCGCTTCCAGTACGAGTTCGAAGGCCGTGTGGAAACCGGCATCGCCTCCCGTTATCTGCTGGACCTGCAACCGGGCGACCGGGTGCGCCTCTATCCCCACCGCAACGCGCGCTTCCACCTTCCGGACGATCCCCGGGCACCGCTCATCCTGGTTGCCGAAGGCACCGGCATCGCGCCGTACCGGGCTTTCATCCAGCACCTGGCCCACACCGGCCGGCACACACCCTGCTGGCTGGTGTTCGCTGAGCAACGGTTCGAGGAAGACTTTCTTTATCAACTGGCGTTCCAGGAAGCCCGTCGTCGAGGCGTTCTTGAGCGGGTGGATACGGTGTTCCAGGTGGATCAGCCGAACCGGGCCCTGGCCGACCCGATCCTTGACCACGCCGCGCCCTTCATCGACTGGCTGAAGCGCGGCGCGCATCTCTATTTCTGCGGTGACAAGGACCGGCTCGGCGACACCGAAGCGCGACTGCGCGAGGCTGTGGACGAACGCCTCGGAGCCGGCCACTGGAAGCAACTGTCGAAGGCCAAACGCCTTCACCGAAATCTCTACTAGGAGGCGGCATGATCCAGCGCGATTGCGATCTCAGTCAGCCAGTGGAAACACTCCACGACAACGAGCAACTGAAGGCTCGCAGCCGTCAACTGCGCGGCACCATCGCCGATGGCCTGGAGGACACGCTCACCGGAGCGGTGCCCGGCGAGGACCCGCTGCTGATGAAGTTTCACGGTATCTATCAACAGGATGATCGGGACCAGCGCGCGGCGCGACGGCGGCGGCATCTGGAGCCGGTGTATCAATTCATGGTACGCCTGCGCATTCCCGGCGGGCTGCTGACCAAACGACAATGGTGGGGCATCGACGCCCTGTCGCGCCGCTACGCGGAACGCGGCATCCGTATTACCACCCGGCAGACGGTACAGCTACACGGTGTGCGCAAACGGGCGCTGCGTGGCCTGATGCAGGATCTGCGCGACATCGGTCTGGACACCATCGCGGCCTGCGGCGATGACAGCCGCGGTGTGGTGTGCGGCGCCAATCCTTTCCTGTCCCGCGCCCACCGCCGGGTCGCGGAGCTGGCGCGCGTCACCAGCGATCAACTGATCCCGAGAACCCGCGCCTATCCGGAAATCTGGTACCAGGAAGCCAGTGACCGCCAGGACGATGAGGAACCGCTCTACGGCGCGCTCTACCTGCCCCGCAAGTTCAAGGTCGGGTACGCCCTGCCGCCGGTCAACGACATTGATGTCTACGGCCAGGATTTGGGGCTGATCGCGGTGGTGGAGAATGGCGAACTGCACGGCTTCAACGTGTGCGTCGGCGGCGGCATGGGGCAGTTGGACAATCGCAATGACAGTTACCCGCGGCTGGCGCAGGAGATCGGCTTTATCGACGCCGACGACGCACCTAACTTCAGCGAAACGGTGATGTCGATTCAAAGGGACTTCGGAGACCGGAGAGACCGTCATCGCGCTCGCTTCAAGTACACCCTGGATCGACTGGGCCTGCCCTGGTTTCTTGAAGAGCTGGCGTTGCGCTGGGGACGGCCGCTGGCGCCGGCACGACCACAGCGCTTTGACCACAATGGCGACCGGCTCGGTTGGCACCGGGGCGACGATGGCCTCTGGCACGCCACGCTCTACATCGAAAGCGGGCGCATCGACGACCCCCTCAGAGCCCGGATCAGCGGTTTGCTGGAACAGTACGGCGGCCGGCTTCGGCTGACCACCAATCAGAATCTGCAACTCACGCACATCGAGGATCACGAGCGGGAGTCGCTTCAATGGCGCCTGGACGACCTCGATCTATCCTGGCGGCTGGCCCCCGACACCCAGGCGGCCCACACCCTGAGCTGCGTGGCGCTGCCCACCTGCGGCCTGGCGATGGCCGAGGCGGAGCGCTACACCCCTCGCCTGCTGGATCTGTTCCAACGCCTCAAGGGCCAGTACGGGCTTGCCGGGGTGCCGATCTCACTGCGTCTGACCGGTTGCCCCAACGGTTGCGCCCGCCCCTATCTGGGTGAAATCGCGCTGACCGGTCGGGCGCCGGGTCTCTACAACCTCTATCTTGGCGGCAGCTTTCACGGTGATCGTCTCGCCCTTCTCCATGCCGGCAACGTGGACGAAGCCCGCTTTCTGGAACTGCTTGCGCCGCTGCTCGAACAGTTCGCCCGCCATCGACACGACGACGAGCATTTCGGTGACTTTCTGCTCCGCCGGCAATTGCTCGCCGACCGCCCGGTGTCGCTGACTTCTTCTTCCTGATATCGGAGTTCTCCATGTCCAAATACTTGTTCATTCAAAGTCAGGATCCGTTCACTGAAAGCCGGGCCCGGCATCAGTTTGAACTGATCGGGCAACTGCACGAGGCCGGCCATGACGTTTCCGTTCTGCTGGTGCAGAACGGCGTAACGCCGGCTCGTCGCGGCGCCCGCGGAGAAGGACTCGACCAATTACTGAACCGGGAAGTGTCGATCTACGCCGATGTCTTTTCACTGGAACAGCGGGAACTGGACGAATCCGACCTGAAGGATCGGATCATTGTGTCCGGCCTGCACATCATCATCGACGCCATGCTGGCGCGCGGCAAAGTCATCTGGCACTGAACCAACGGAGAGCGAAAATGAGTCATGACCGTATCCTGACCTTTGCTTTCATGGAGCCGCCCTTTGAAAGCGAACGCACGATCACCTTCTTCCGGCTTCTCGATGCTGCCCTGGATCGGGACGTGGACGTCCGGGTGTTCGCCTACGAGGGCGCGGTAGCGCTGGCTTTCGCCCATCAGCAGCCGCACGGCAACGCCATGCATGGCCGCGATAGCGGCGAGGAAGCCCACCCTCTCACCAAGGACTGGATCCGGGCCCTGCAGGAGAAAGCAAAGGCAAAAAGGATCGGCTTCGAGTGGATCAACTGCGGCTTGTGCGTGGACGAGCGCGGTGTCAACGACGTTATCGACGGCTGTGGCCGTGGCGGTCCGCCTGACCTGTGGCGCTACGCAAGCGAGGCACGCAACACCCTGACCATTGGCACGAGGTAATCATGAACGTACTGCAGGTGATCGATCAGGCCTACCGCACCACCACCGAGGAACAGGACGACACCATTCTGTGGCTGACCCGCTCGATGCGTGGCGCCGGTGGCGATCTGACGGTGCTGCTCAGTGGCCATGCCGTGCATTACGCGGTGCTGCGCCGTCGGCAGCCGGCGCTGACGTTGGGCCAGTGGCGGCAGACCCAACCGGCGGAGCTGCCCCGCGATATCGCCGAGCTGGTCGCGAGCGGCGTGCCGGTTTACGCGGTTCAGGAGGATCTGGAAGAGCGCGGTCTCGGCCAATTGCCTTTACAAGGGGGTGTCCGTCCCATCGCTCGTCATGCGCTGCCGGGGCTGTACGAACAAGTGGACCAAGTCTGGCAATGGTAGGCCCTTCACTGCACAGGCCCCTGTGCGATCTGCTGGGATGTCGCTGGCCGATCCTTCTGGCCGGGATGGGCGGAGTGGCCCGGTACCGGCTGGCCGCCGCCGTGTCCCGAGCCGGGGGCTTCGGTGTGCTGGGCATGGTCCGTGAGCCGGCCCAGCGCATCCGGGCCGAGGTCCAGGCGCTGCGAAATGCCGGCATCGAGCGCTTCGCCGTCAATCTGATTCCCGCCGCGACGGACTCCGCGCGACTGGACGAACAGGTCGCTGCCTGCCTGGACCTGCAGGTGCCGTGGGTAGTGCTGTTCTGGGACGTGGATACCGTGCTGGTGCGCCGGCTGAAAGCAGCCGGGCTGGGCGTTATTCACCAAATCGGAGGTCGCGCCGATGCCGAAGAGGCCGTGAGCGCCGGCGCCGACATTCTGATCGCTCAGGGCCTGGAAGCCGGCGGTCATGTGCGCGGCACCATGACCACTTTCGGTCTGCTCACCGAGCTGGTGCCGTGGAGCCCGGTGCCACTGGTCGCCTCCGGCGGCATCGGCGGCGGACGGGGGCTGGCGGCCGCGCTTGCGCTCGGTGCCCAGGGGGCAAGCCTGGGCAGCGCGTTTTTGGCCACCCACGAAGCCAATGCCCACGACCACCACAAACTTCGTCTGATCAAGGCCCGGGGCGAGGACACCGTGCGTACCCGCCTGTTCGACCGCAACTGGCACGAGGCCGCGCCAGTGCGGGTACTGAACAACCGGGTCACCCGGGGTGAGTACGACGATTTGAAACGCAACGGAATCAGCGAGATCATCGGCGAACAGGACGGTCAGCCGGTCTATCTGTTTTCCACCGACTCGCCGCTCGCCGACGCCACCGGCGAGCTCGACGACATGGCGCTGTACGCCGGCCAGTCGTGCGGCACCATCAACCGGATCGACACCGCCGGCGAGCGTGTCGAACAGATTGTTCGGGAGGCTCTCGCCACTATTCGCCGACTTCAGCCGGCGCTCTGATATCCCGCTACTGTGTATCAGGAGATCCCATGAAACAGCCCTCTCGCATTCAGTGCAAACGTGTCCAGGATCCGGCGGAACCGTCTGACGGCTACCGCGTGCTGGTGGACCGGATCTGGCCCCGCGGCATCAAAAAAGAGGTCCTGAAAGCCGACGATTGGCGCAAGAACCTGGCGCCCTCCACCGAGCTGCGCAAATGGTTTGGCCACGATCCGGCCCGCTGGGCGGCGTTCTACCAGAAATTCCACGCCGAACTGCGCCAGCGACCGGAACAGGTGGACAGCCTGCTCGCCGCCTGCGACGGCCAGGTGCTGACCCTGCTGTTCGCCGCCCGCGACCGCGAGCACAACAACGCGGAGGCGCTGCGCATGTTTCTTCTGGACCACGAGTAGCATCCGTCCCGAATCAGACTCAAAGGTAAATTCGCCAACCCGGGGACAGAAATCCATCGCGCCCGGCAAGGCATCGCCGTGGCCGGCGACCGACACTAGGGCTCTCGGATAAGAGAGTAAAGAGTCCTGGATGAGCGATCACAGCACCGAGACCCGCGCCGATGGCAGTCACATCGGCCGGTCCCAGACCCGTTTCGAGGATCAGGCCCTGCTGCGTGGCCTGGGCCGATACGCCGACGACCTGGCGACGCCGCCGGGCACCCTGCACGCCGCCGTCGTGCGCTCCCCCCATGCCCATGCCCGGGTGCTGTCCGTGGACGTCTCCGAGGCGCTCGCCCTCAAGGGCGTGCGCGCGGTGCTCACCGGCGAGGACGTGAAGCGCTGGGCCCATCCGTTCCCGGTGGGGGTGCGCGGCGCGCCCATGGAGCACTGGTGCCTGGCGGTGGACAAGGTGCGCTATGTGGGCGAGCCGGTGTGCGTGGTGATCGCCGAGGACCGCTACCGGGCGGAAGACGCCCTGGATCTGGTGCGCGTGCAATACGAGCCGCTGAAACCGGTGATCGATCCGGAGAAAGCCGCCGCCGAGGACGCGCCGGTGCTGCACGACGCGGTGGGCGGCAACGTGGTCAACGAACGCCACTTCCGCTACGGCGACCCGGACCAGGCGTTCGAGGACGCCGACCACCGGGTCTCCATCAAGGTGCGTTTTCCACGCAACTCCTGCACCCCGATCGAATGCTATGTGGTGGTGGGCCAGTATCAGCCGGCCACCGGCGTGTACGACATCCTCTCCAATTTTCAGGGCCCCTATGCGCTGCATTCGGTGATGGCGCGGGCGCTGAACGTGACCAGCAACCGGCTGCGGCTGCGCACGCCGCCGGATTCCGGTGGCAGCTTCGGCATCAAGCAGGGCGTGCTTACCTATGTGGTGCTGATGGGGCTGGCGGCGCGCAAGGCCGGCGCCCCGGTGAAATGGGTGGAAGACCGGCTTGAGCATCTGCAGGCCTCCTCCAGCGCCACCAACCGGGTGGCGGACATGGAGGCGGCGGTGGACGCGGACGGCCGCGTCACCGCCCTGCGCTACGACCAGATCGACGACTGCGGCGGCTATTTGCGCGCGCCGGAGCCGGCCACCTTCTATCGCATGCACGGCAACCTGACCGGCGCCTACGGCATCCGCAACCTGGCGGTGCGCAACCGGGTGGTGCTCACCAACAAACTGCCCAGCGGCCTGAACCGGGGCTTCGGCGGCGGCCAGATGTACTTCGCCCTGGAGCGCCTGATGCACCAGGTGGCCCGGCAGCTGAACCTGGACCCGCTGGAAGTGATGCGCCGCAACCTGGTGCCGGCGGACGCCTTCCCCTACCGCACCGCCTCCGGGGCGCTGCTGGACTCCGGGAAATACGCCGACACCGTGGACCTGGCCCTGCGCGATGGCGGCTATCAGGAACTGATTCAACGCCGCGACCGGGCCCGCGCCGAGGGCAAACTGTACGGCGTGGGCCTGTGCGCGGTGGTGGAGCCGTCGATCTCCAATATGGGCTACATCACCACCGCCCTGACGCCGGAACAGCGCCGCAAGGCGGGGCCGAAGAACGGCGCGGTGAGCACCGCCACCATCGGCATCGATCCGCTCGGCGGCATCACCGTGCACGTGTCCTCCACACCCCAGGGCCAGGGCCACCAGACCGTGGTCGCCCAGGTAGTGGCCGAGGTGCTCGGCGTGGACCCGGCCAGCATCCTGGTCAATGTGGAGCTGGACACCGGCAAGGACCCCTGGTCGATCGCCTCGGGCAACTATTCCAGCCGCTTCGCCGGCGCCGTGGCCGGCGCCGTGCACAAGGCAGCGCTGCAGGTGCGCGCGCGGCTGGCGAACATCGCGGCGACGATGTGGGAGGCCGACGCCGAGCGGGTGCGCTTCGCCGGCGGCAAAGTGTTTATCGAGGACGGGCCGAGCCTGGGCTTCCATCGCGTCGCCGGCACCGCCCACTGGTCCCCCGCCCTGCTGCCGGACAATGAAAGCGGCGGCCTGCGCGAAACCGCGTTCTGGACGCCGCCGCAGCTGGAAGCCCCGGACGACGACGACCACATCAACAGCTCGCTGTGCCACGGCTTTATCTTCGATTACTGCGGTGTGGAGATCGACCGGGTCACCGGCGAGGTGCACATCGACCGCTACGTGACCTGCCACGACGCCGGCCGCCTGCTGAACCCGATGCTGGTGGACGGCCAGATCCGCGGCGGCTTCACCCAGGCCCTGGGCGTGGCGCTGATGGAAGAGTTCGCCTACGGCGAGGACGGCAGCTTCCTGTCCGGCACCCTGGCGGACTATCTGCTGCCCACCGCCCCGGAAGCGGTGGAACCGCTGATCCTGCACACCGAAACGCCCTCCCCGTTCACCCCTCTGGGCGCCAAGGGCATGGGCGAAGGCAACAACATGAGCACGCCGGTGTGCATCGCCAACGCGGTGGCCGACGCCCTGGGCCGCGACGACATTCAATTGCCGCTGACCCCGTCCCGGGTGCGCGGCCTGATCGGCATCGACGAGCCGCCGGCGCCGGAGGGGCTGGAGCCGTTGGCCGCGCCGCGCGCCGGCGGGCCTGCCCTGCAGGCGCGCGACTCGGTGGTGGTGCCGGCGTCGCCGCAAACCGTCTACGACACCGTGCTCGACCCGGAAACCCTGCGCGCCATCATTCCCGGCTGCCATGCCCTGGAGCTGGAAGGCGAAAACCAGTACCGCGCCGACGTCACCGTGGGCGTGGGCATGATCAAGGCGCGCTTCGCCGCCCGGGTCCGTCTCAGCGACCTGGACCCGCCCCACTCCCTGCGGCTGTCCGGCTCCGGCGATAGCGCCATGGGTTCCGCCTCCGGCAGCGCCCACGTGACGCTGGTGGAACTGGACAACGGCCACACCCGCCTGGAGTACGTCTACGAAGTGGACGTGGGCGGCAAGATCGCGGCGGTGGGCGGCCGCATGCTGCAAAGCGCCTCGAAAATCATTATCGGCCAGGTGTTCAACCGGCTCGCCCAGCGCCTCACCGGCAAGCCGGTGGGCGGCGGCCTCTGGCAACGGCTGCGCGCGCTGATCGCGCGGCTGCTCGGCAAGGGAGACGCATCATGAAGGCGGCGTCGTTCGATTACGTGCGCGCTTCCAGCAAAAAGGAAGTGCTGCAGTTGCTCCACGAACACGGCGAGGACGCCCGGATACTGGCCGGCGGCCAGTCCCTGATGGCCACCCTCAATATGCGGCTCACTCAGCCCAAGGTGGTGATCGACATCAACCGGGTGGAGGAACTCAACCGGATCCGCAACGAAAGCGGTTATCTGGCGGTGGGCGCGGCGGTGCGCCAGGTGCAGCTCACCGACCGCGCCGAGCTGGCCCGGGAAGTGCCCCTGCTGGCCAAGGCGCTGCCCTGGATCGGCCACTTCCAGACCCGCAACCGGGGCACCGTGTGCGGCTCCGTGGCCCATGCCGATCCCAGCGCGGAGATTCCGCTGTGCCTGGTGACCCTGGGCGGCAGCGTGGTGTTGGAATCGCTGAAGGGCAAACGCCGGGAAGTGCCGGCGGCGGAGTTCTTCCAGGGCCTGTTGACCACCGACCGCCAGCCCAAGGAATTGATCAGCGAGGTGCGCTTCCCGCTGGCGCAGGACGGCACCGACTACCGCTTCCAGGAAATCGCCATGCGCCATGGCGACTTCGCCCTGGTGGCGCTGGCGCTGTGCCTGCGCGCCGACGGCGCCCATCTGGGCGTGGGCGGCGTGGCCGACCGACCGGTGGCGCAAACGCTGCCCTTGGGCGACGAGCTGCCGGCCGCGCTCAACACCCTGGCCTGGTCGCTGGGCGCCCAGGACGACGTTCATGCCTCCGCGGCCTACCGGCGCCAGCTGGTCCGCGAACTGGGCCAGCGACTGATCGAGGAGCCTTCCCATGCACGCCCCCGCTGAACAGCGCAGTGAGATTGAACTGGAACTGAACGGCGAAACCCGCCACGGACGCACCGAGCCGCGCACCCAGCTGTGCGACTTTCTGCGCCACGATCTGGGCGCCACCGGCGTGCACGTGGGCTGCGAGCACGGCGTGTGCGGCGCCTGCACGGTGCTGGTGGACGGCGTCGCCTCGCGCTCCTGCCTGATGCTCGCGGTGCAGGCGGACGGACGCCGCATCGACACCGTGGAATCGCTGGCCCGGGACGACGTGATGAACGACCTGCAGCAGGCCTTCAGCCGTCATCACGCCCTGCAATGTGGCTTCTGCACCAGCGGCATCCTGATGTCCTGCGTGGAATTTCTGCAACGGGTACCGACCCCGGATGAAGCGCAGGTGCGCGACATGCTGTCCGGGCATCTGTGCCGTTGCACCGGCTATACCGGCATCGTGCGCGCGGTGCTGGAAGTGGCCGGCCAACGCCAAAGCGGCGAATCACAACAAAATGCTTCGGAGAACCCCAACGATGTTTGATCTTGGACGCAGCTTTCTGGCCGCCGTGGAACGTCGCCCCCAGGCGATGGCGATCAGCGACGGCCCCCAACGCCTCAGTTACGAGGCCTGGTTCGATGTCATTCAACGCGCCGCCCGCGGCCTCGAGGATCTGGGGCTCGCCAAGGGCGACCATCTGGTGGCGGCGATGCAGAACCGCTGGCAGATGGCCACGCTGCACTGGGCCTGCCAGTTCAGCGGCATCGTCATGACCCCGCTCAACTGGCGCTGCACCGCCGAGGATCTGGCCTGGACCCTGGAGAACGCCGACGCCCGTGCCCTGGCCCACGACGAATCGGTGCTGGAAGCGGTGCGCGCCATGGGCCGCCCGGCGGTGCCCTGCATCAGTGTCGGTGAAGCCGCGTTCCCCGACGCTCTCGGCTTCGACGATCTGTGCGCCCGCGCGCCGGCCGACACCGTGCTGCGCGCCGGCCCGGAAGACTGGTCGCTGATGCTGTACACCTCCGGCACCACCAGCCGGCCCAAGGGCGTGCCGCGCCGGCACCGCGCCGAGCGCGCCGCCGCCCTCGCCCATGTGGCGCAGAACCTGTACAGCCAGGAAGAATGTACGCTCGGCGTGATGCCGCTGTACCACACCATGGGCGTGCGTTCGCTGCTGTCCATGGCGCTGCTGGACGGCCACTTCGTGTGCGTGCCGCGCTTCGACGTGGAAGCCACCCTGGACGCCATCGAGCGCGAGCGCATCAGCAATCTGTACCTGGTGCCGACGCTCTATCACATGCTCATCGAAGACCCGGCCTTCAGCGCCGAGCGGGTTGCCAGCGTGCACAAGATCGGCTTCGCCGGAGCGCCCATGAGCGACGGCCTGATGCGCCGGGTGCAGGACGCCTTCCAGCCGGACCTGTTCGTCAACCATTACGGCAGCTCCGAGGTGTACACCTTCACCATTGATCAGGCCGCCAACCGCAAGCCCGGCTCCTCCGGCCGCAGCGCGCTCAACCAGCGCATCCGCGTGGTGCACCTGACCAGCGACTCCCCCGCCGAGGTGGCACCGGCCGGCGAGGAAGGCCAGATCATCGCCGACCTGGCCAGCGACGAGGCGTTCGAGGGCTACTGGCGTCGTCCGGACGCGGACGCCAAATCGATCCGCGACGGCTGGTACTTCACCGGCGACACCGGCTTCTTCGACGAGGACGGCGACCTGTTCGTCACCGGCCGGGTGGACGACCTGATCATCACCGGCGGCGAAAACGTGAGCCCGGCGGAGATCGAGAACGTGCTGTCCCTGCACTCCGCCGTGGAGGAAGTGGCGGTGGTGGGCCTGCCCGACGAGCAGTGGGGCAAGTTGATTACCGCCTTTATCAAGGTGCGGCAACCGATCACCGACGAGGTGCTCGACGCCCATTGCGTGAGCTCCGGGCTGGCCCGGTTCAAACGCCCGCGCCGCTACGAATTCATTGACCAGATTCCCAAATCCCCGGTGGGCAAGATCCTGCGCCGCGTGCTGGTGGCCGACTACAGCGACCCGCAACCGGCGGAACAGCCCTGAACGACCCAGAAAAGGAAAAACACGATGAACGTGTCCGAGATTGAACAGTTTCTGAATACCGAGTTCGACGGCTTCAAGGTGGAACTGCGCACCGACCAGGAGCGCGGCGACATCATCCTGGGCCGCCCGCCCTACAACGTGATCGCCATGAGCCAGCGCGACTACCTGCGCCAGGTGTTCGAGGCGCTGGACGCTCATCCCGGCGTGCGCGTCATCGTGCTGCGCGCCGAGGGCCAGCATTTCTCCAGCGGCGGCGACATCCGCGGCTTTCTGGAAGCCTCCCCGGAGCACGTCTCCAAACTGGCCTGGAACGTGGCCGCCGCCGAGCGCTGCAGCAAGCCGGTGATCGTCGCCAACCGTGGCTACACCTTCGGCGTCGGCTTCGAGCTGTCGCTGGCCTGTGATTTCCGCATCGCCTCGGAAACCGCCCGCTACGCCCTGCCGGAACAGAACCTGGGTCAGATTCCCGGCTCCGGCGGCTCCGCGCGGCTGCAGAAAATGATCGGCATCACCCGCACCAAGCACATGGTGATGCGCGCCAAGCGGGTCAGCGGCGAACAGGCCCTGGCCTGGGGCTTCGTCACCGAATGCGTGCCGGACGACGAGCTGGAGAGCGCCACCGATGCCCTGGTGGAAGAGCTGCGCCGGTTCTCGCCGTTGGCCCAGCGCACCGCCAAGAAGCTGATCAACGACAACGAGGACTCGCCGCTGAAGGTGGCCATCGAAATGGAAGGCCATTGCTACAGCCGACTGCGCAGCTCCGCGGACTTCAAGGAAGGCGTGGAGGCGTTCCACGCCAAGCGCCCGGCGGTGTTCAAAGGCGAATAGGCCCGCACCCTGCGCTCAACAGCAGCCCGGGCCGGTTTTCCCGGCCGGTCCGGCCCACGCCCGGTGGCTAACAACATTCGGTTGATAACACCCGGTTGATAACAAAAACAGAGGCTTAGCATGCCCCACGAAGTGCCCGTCGATACCGGCGAGCGGAACCGTCCGCCGCTGCGTGCCGCCTTCAACAGCCGCACGCTCAGCACCGGCGTGGTGGCCGCCCTGTTCGGTTGCACCGGTCCGGCGGTGATCGTCATGAACGCCGCCGAGGCCGGGCAGTTGTCCAACGCCCAAACCGTGGCCTGGCTGTTCGGCATCTATGTGCTGGGCGGTCTGATCAGCCTGTTCTTTGCCTTGCGCTATCGGCTGCCGATCAGCGGCGCCTATACCATTCCCGGCGCCGCCATCCTGGCCGCCTCCCTGCAGATGATTCCCTTCAACGAGGCGGTCGGCGCGTTCATCGCCAGCGGGCTTCTGGTGCTGGCGCTGGGCTTCAGCGGCCTGATCGGCCGCCTGGCGCACTGGCTGCCGGTGCCCATCGTCATGGCGATGATCGCCGGCGCCCTGTTCCGCTTCGCCACCGGCGCGGTGGATTCGGTGGTGGCCGCGCCCTGGGTGGCCGGCATCGCCGCCCTGGCCTTCTTCCTCACCGGCCGCCTGACGCGCGCGGTGCCGCCGGTGCTGGTGGCCGGCGTGGTGGGCCTGGGCATGGCGCTGTGGCTCGGCGAGCTGCGAACCGCCCAGGTGTCCCTGGAACTGGTGATGCCGGCCTTCACCGCGCCGGCGTTCTCCTGGCAGGCGTTCTTCGCCATCTCGGTGCCGCTCACCGCCCTGGTGATCGGTGCCGAGAACGCCCAGGCCATCGGCGTGCTGATGGCCGAGGGCTACAAGCCGCCGGTCAACGCCATGACCATCGCCAGCGGCGTCGGCGGCCTGCTGGCCGGCCTGTGCGGTGGCCATAACGCCAATATCGCCGGCCCCATGACCGCCATCTGTTCCTCGGAACAGGCCGGCGAGGACCGGCGCCTGCGCTACGGCGCCTCGGTGGTCAACGGGGTGCTGTTTATCCTGTTCGGCCTGTTCGCGGGCTTCGCGGTACCCTTTATTCTGGCGTTGCCCAAGGCGTTGATCATGGTGATCGCCGGCCTCGCCATGATCGGCGTGCTGCTGAGCGCCTTTCAACAGGCGTTCCGCAAGAACGGTCCCTGCCAGGTGGGTGCCTTCGTGGCGCTGACCGTGGCGATGAGCAAGTTTTCCCTGCTCGGGATCAGTTCGCCCTTCTGGGCGTTGCTGCTGGGCGTGGCCACCTCCGCCCTGCTCGGTGAACTCGGCGCCGCCCGGCGCCAGGAGGCACAGGCATGAAAAAGTACTGCAACCCGGCCAGCGTGGTCGCGCTGCTGTGGGCCCTGTTCCAGATCTGGATGGTCTACGGCTCGCCGCTGGAGTTGATCGTGGCGGTGCCCATCCACGTGATGTTCGGCGTCATGCTCACTTTCATCACCCATCCGCTGATCGCGCCGCCGGAAGGCGGCCCGCGACACTTCGGCGTCAGCCGCGCCAGTGACTACCTGCTGGTGGCGGTGGCCGCCGCCATCGCCGTGCATTACTACCTGAACGGCGAAACCCTGATCACCCGCATCGCCATGGTCGACCTGCCCACCACCACCGACCTGGTGGTGGGCGTGGTCACCATCGCCCTGGTGGTGGAGGCGGTGCGCCGTTCCCTCGGCATGGGCCTGACCACCGTGATCCTGGTGTTCCTGGTCTATCAGTTCTGCGGCCCGCTGCTGCGCGAGGTGCCGCTGCTGCGCATCATCGGCCACGACGGCCAACCCAGCCGCATGTTCTTCGAGACCTTTATCGATCTGCAGACCATGCAGAACGAGGGCGTGTTCGGCATTCCCAGCATCGTCTCCTACGGCCAGGTGTTCTATTTCCTGCTGTTCGGCGCCTTCCTGCAACTGTTTGGCGGCGGTCAGCTGTTCATGGATCTGTCCATGCTGCTGGTGGGCCGCCTGCGCGGCGGCATGGCCAAGGTGTCCATCGTCTCCTCCACCCTGTTCGGCGCGGTCAGCGGCAGCGCCACCGCCAACGCGGCGGTGATGGGCATGTTCACCATTCCCGCCATGAAACGCTCCGGAATGCGCGCCGAGCAGGCCGCCGCGGTGGAGGCCACCTCCTCCACCGGCGGGCAACTGATGCCGCCGGTAATGGGCGCCGCCGCCTTCCTGATCGCCCAGTTCATGGGCATTCCCTACGCCGAGGTGGCGCTGGCGGCGATCATTCCGGCGCTGCTGTTCTATCTGGCGCTGTACTTCGTGGTCGATCTGCTGGCCCGCCGCAACAATCTGAGCGGCCTGACCAAGGCGGAACTGGAGACCGACTGGGGCAGCGTGCTCAAGCGGCTGTATCTGCTGATCCCGGTGTGCGTGCTGGTCTACCAGATCATGGCCGGCCGCGCGCTCAGCTCCGCCACCCTGGAAGCGGTCTGGCTGACCGTGTTCCTGGGCCTGTTCACCCGCTGCTGGGACGGCGTGCGCGAGCACGGCCTGGCCGGCCTGACCGGCGCCGTTCGCTCGGTGGTGGGCGACTCGGTGCAGGCGCTGGACTCCGGCGCGCGCAGCGCCATCGCCGTGGCCATCCCCTGTGCCGGCGCCGGCATCGTGGTGGGCATCGCTTCCAGCACCAACCTGGGCCTGACCTTCGGCACCTTCGTCACCACCCTGTCCGGCGGCATGATGATCCCGGCCCTGCTGCTGGTGATGATCATGGTGATCGTGATGGGCATGGGCATGCCGACCACCGCCGCCTACATCATGGGCGCCATTCTCGCCATTCCGGCGCTGGATAAACTGGGCGTGCCGCAGCTGTCCTCGCACTTCTTCGTGCTGTACTTCGCCGCCCTGTCGATGGTGACGCCGCCGGTGGCGCTGGCCGCCTTCGTGGCCGGCGGCATCGCCAAGGCGGACGTCTGGAAAACCGGCTGGGCCGCGTTCCGCTACAGCCTGGCCGGCTTCCTGGTGGCGTTCGCCTTCGCCTTCAGCCCGGCACTGCTGCTGCAGGGCGAGTGGACCAAGATCGCCACCGCCACGGTCACCGCCGCCATCGGCTGCTACGCCCTGGCCGGTTGCGTGGCCGGCTTCCTGCGCACCCGCAATTCAAGACTTGAATCGGTGCTGCTGCTGGCCGCCGCGGTGCTGCTGATCACGCCCAAACTGGCCGCTTCGCTGGTCGGTCTGGTGCTGCTCGCCGCGGTGTTGGGCGGGCAATTGTGGCGCCGGCGCGCGGCCGACACGGCATCCGTATCCACCGCGCGGCAAGAATAACGTTCGACTCAACTTTTACTATCAGGAGAACAAGAAATGCGACATCTCAGCTTCCGCTCTCTCGCTCCCGCCCTGTTCGCGGTGCTGCTCGCCCTGACCGGCGCCACGCAGGCCGCCGATCCGGTCAAGGTCAAATTCGCCGCCGGCCCCACCGGCACCACCTGGTACGCCTACGCCGGCGCCCTGCGCACGGAAATGCTCAACGGTCTGCCGCAGGGCTCCACCGTGGACATCCTCGGCACGCCGATGGCGATCGCCAACACCAAGCTGCTCACCGCCAAACGCACCGACGTGGCGCTGATCTTCCCGCCGGTGGCGTCCTGGGCGGAGCGCGGCTTCGGCCCGTTCGACAAGAAAATCGACAATATCCGTGGCCTGGTGGGCGGCCTGGATCAGTACTACCAGCGCGTTACCGTGCAGAAGAACAGCGACATCAAAAGCCTCGCCGACATCAAGAAAGGCAAGCTGGCGGTGCGCATCGGCACCGGCCCCCAGGGCAGCCTCAATGAGTACATCGCGCGTTTGATCCTGGCCGCCAACGACCTCAGCTACGAGGACATCGAATCCTTCGGCGGCAGCGTCAGCCGCTCCAGCCTGAGCATCCTTCAGGACCAGTTCGGCGACGGTAAACTGGACATGATCATCGGCATCACCACCGCCGGTCATCCCAACACCTCGCAACTGTCGATCACTCCCGGGCAGCGCTTCCTGAGCCTCGGCGACGACGCCATCGCCTACCTGGAAAAATACGGCTTCACCCCGGCCACCATGCCGGCGGACCTGTTCGAAGGACAGAACGAACCGGTCAAGGGCGTGGGCTTCAGCACCTCCATCTACGCCAACGCGGACATGCCGGAAGAAGAGGCCTACCAGATCACCAAGGCGATCATGGAAGGCCGTGAGAGCGTGCAGCGCTCGTTCGGCTCCATGTCCGGCTGGACCGTGGACGGTTCCGCCGCCGATGAAAACCTGGCGGCACCGCTGCACCCCGGCGCCAAAAAGTACTACCAGGAAGCGGCGCAAGCACAATGACCACCGCCAGCGCGCAAGGCCGCACCGGCGGCCAGGTGATCGTCGACCTGCTGCGCCGCAACGGCGTGGACCGGGTGTTCACGGTGCCCGGCGAAAGCTTTCTGCCGGTGCTTGACGCGCTCCACGATGCCCCGGACATTGAATTGGTGGTGTGCCGTCAGGAGGGCGGCGCCACCATGATGGCCGAGGCCCATGCCAAGCTCACCGGACGCCCCGGGGTGTGCTTCGTGACCCGCGGGCCGGGCAGCGCCAACGCCCTGACCGGCCTGCACGTGGCGTCCCAGGACTCGACCCCGCTGCTGGTGTTCGTCGGCCAGGTGCCGAGCGGCTTCCAGGAGCGCGAGGCCTGGCAAGAAGTGGACGTGCAGTCGCTGTTCGGTTCGGTGGCGAAGTGGGCCATCGATCTGCAGCACAGCGAGCGGCTTCCGGAATACCTGGGCCGCGCCTTCGCCACCGCCCGCTCCGGCCGCCAGGGGCCGGTGGTGATCGGCCTGGCCGAGGATCTGCTTTATGAATCGGTGACGGTGGTGGATACCGCCGCCGTCACCCCGGCGCAAAGCTATCCGGCGGTGCGCGACGTGCGCGCCCTGGAGCGCCGGCTGGCGGCGGCGCGCCGTCCGCTGGCGGTGTTCGGCGGCTCCGGCTGGGACAGCGAAAGCCACGACAAACTGCGCCGCTTCGCGGAGGCCCACGGCGTGCCGGTGGTCACCGGCTTCCGGCGCCAGGACCGCTTTGACAACAGCCACCGGCTGTACGCCGGTGACGCCGGGCTCGGCATGAACCCGGCGCTGGCGGCATTGATCGAGGAAGCGGATCTGATCCTGGCGGTGGGCACCCGGCTCGGCGACATCACCACCCGCCACTATCAACTGCTGGAGGTGCCCCGGCCCCACCAGCAACTGATCCATGTGCACCCGCAGCCGGAAGAGTTGGGGCGGGTTTATCACACCGATCTGGCGATCTGCGCCGGCGTGCGCGGCTTCGCCGAAACCGTCGCCCTGCGCGCCGACCGGCCGCTGGATGACAAACGCCGCGCCTGGCTGGAACGGGCCGGCCAGGTGTACCGGGACTGGGCCAACCCCACCGAATCCCCCGGTCCCATGCAACTGGCCCGGGTGGTGCAATGGCTCGGCCAACGGCTGCCGCCGGAGGCGGTGGTCAGCAACGGCGCCGGCAATTACACCCTCTGGGTGCATCGCTTCTATCCGTTCCGCGCCCTTGGCAGCGCCCTGGCGCCCACCTCCGGCTCCATGGGCTACGGGCTGCCGGCGGCGATCGCCGCCAAGCTCGCTGATCGGCAACGGCCGGCGGTGTGTTTCGCCGGCGACGGCTGTTTTCTGATGACCTGTCAGGAACTGGCCACCGCCGTGCAATACGGCGCCAACGTCATCGTCATCGTGGTCAACAACTGCTCCTACGGGTCCATCCGCATGCACCAGGAAAGGCAGTATCCGGGCCGGCGCTACGGCACCGATCTGGTCAACCCGGATCTGGTCGGCCTGGCGAAGTCCTTCGGTGCGGACGCGGAGCGTGTGGAAGAGAGCGAGGATTTTCCGGCGGTGTTTGAACGGGCCCTGGAGGCGGATCGCCCGTTTCTTATCGAGCTGACCATCGATCCGTCGATTCTCAAACCCTGATCCGCGATCCGGCCCGCCCCCGGGCCGGAAGCGCTACAACTCGTCGGTGAGGCGTTCCGACAGATAATCCAGAAACGCCCGGGTGCGCGCCGGCACCCGGGTGCGGCTGAGAATCAGCGCGGTGGCTTCCACCGGCGGACTTTCCCAGGCGGTCAGCACCCGCACCAGACGGCCGCTTTTCACATCGTTGCGGCACATCACATTAGGCAGCATGCTCAACCCCACCCCATCAATCGCCAGCTCACGGGCCACCGCGATATTGTTCACCACCACCTTGCCCTGCACCTCGATAAACTGATGTTTGATCTGATTGCGGAACGTCCAAACGCCGTTCTGTCGCTGCTGATCGGTGGTCACGCAATCGTGCAGGGCGAAATCCTCCACCGCCCGGGGCGTGCCCCGTCGACGCAGATACTCCGGGCTGGCATAGACCCCCCGGGTGATGGTCGCCAGCCGGCGATAAATCAGATTGGATTCCTTCAAGGGGCCGAGCTGAATGGTCAGGTCATAGGGGTCGTCGCGGGGATTGACCTCGCGACTGTTCACTTCCACTTCCACGTTGACTTCCGGGTAACGCAACACAAAGCCGGCGATGGCGCGGCTGATCCAGCCGACGCCGAAATCCGCCGGAATGCTGACGCGCAGGGAGCCGCTTAGCCCGGCCTGCAGCTCCGCCGCGTTGACGCCGATTTCCTCGATCTCCGACACCAGGCATTGCACCTGCTCGTAGAGCACCGAGCCGATCTCGGTCAACGCCAGGCCCTTGGCGCCCCGTTTCAGCAGCAAGGCACCGAAGTGCTGCTCGAGCTGATCGAGGCGGCGACTGATGGTGGATTTGGAAATTCTCAACTGCTCGGAGGCACGGGTCATGCTGCCGGCCTCCGCGACCTCACAGAAAAGCCTGAGCGTGTTCAGGTCCAAACGGTGATGCATCCGCGTACCCCTTACAAAGGCCAGCCGATCCATGCCCGGCGTCACAGTGGGCGTCGTAATGATTGAAACACGGATAACGGCGTTGTGCGTTCCATTATTGGAACACCGTGTCCTGCTTCCTTCGCTAGGCGCCGTGTGGGAGCGCTGCTAGCTTAATCACGACAAGAAGTGGCAAAAACACCGATCAAAAATTCCAACAAATACACGGTGCCCGCGAACGTGATCGCTACAAAATCGCACGCGGCCCGGCTCGGAGAACATTATGCAAAACCTTAACCGGCGACAGTTTCTTAGCGGCACGGCCCAGAGCCTGGCTTTCGGTCTGTGCGCGTCCAGCCTCGGCCTTCCCGCTCTTACCCGCGCTCAGGCCGCCAGCCTCAGCTGGGCCAACCTGATGCCCGGCTTCACCATTCTTATTTCGGAGTATCTGCGCGCCAAGGGGCTGGATAAGGAATACCGGCTTAATCTTCGAGAACCTACCACCTACGCGTCCGTGGGTACCTACTATAACGACTTTATCGCGGGAAATTACGACGTCTGTATCGGCAGCTGGGACACTTTCGCCGCCCGTTATCTGGCCGGTGTGAAAGTGCAGTTCGTCTGCGGCATCAGTACCGGCAGCATGATCAACATCCTCACGCCGAGCGGTGGCGAGGGCACCCTGGAAGCGCTCAAGGGAAAGATCTTCGCGGCGCCGCAGTCCAGCGGCACCTACCGGATGATGCGCGCGGTGATCAAGGAGCTGCACGACATCGATCTGGAACAGTACATGCGGGTTCAGAACGTGGATAACCCGGCCGCCGCCGTCACCCTGGCGATGGCCGACCGCGCTGACGCGGTCCTGTCGTGGGAACCCAACATCAGCGCCGGCCTGGTCAAGGCGCCGGACATGCGGGTGCTGTACAACGCCGGTGATGAGTACCGCAAGCGCCTCGGCAAGGAACTGCCCTACTTCGGTATCGCCGTGCGCCAGGAAGTGGCGGAGCGTGACCCGGAACTGGTGCAGCGGCTGGATCAGGCGTTTGGCGCCTGCGTCAACGGCATCATGGGCGACGTGGATGAGGCGGTGAGCCTGACCGCCGAGCGCTCCGGCTTTCCCCCCGAGGTTCTGAAGCTGGCCATCACCTCCGGCCGGATGGCGCTCAAGCACCTGTCCATGGGCACCCCGGACGGTCGCGACGCGGTGCGCACCGCCGCCGGCTTCCTGATCCGCAATGGCTCCCTGCCCCGCGAACTGGACGACGGGTTCTTCGCGGTATGAGTCAGCCCGCGCGTACCGCCTCATCCGTTACCCCCTCCCGCCTCGGCGTGCGGGCCGCCGCGCGCCCGGCGGCCAGACCGGGTCGGCGGCGGGATCTGACCGCATTGTGCGTGGTCTCGGTCCTGCTGATTCTGGCCATGGAAGTGGCCAGCCGCTTCGTGCCGCCGTTCATCATGCCCTCACCGCTGGTGGTCGGCCAGGCGGTGCTGGAATTGCTGACCAGCGATTGGCATCACGTCTCGGTGACACTGCTGCGGCTGGGCGCGGCGGTGGGCTTTTCCATGTTGGTCGGGGTCTTGATCGGCCTGCTGATGGGCACCTCCCGCCGGCTCGGCCCCTATCTCAATTCCCTGGTGATCATCGACACGGGTATTCCGGCGCTCTCCTGGATGCTGGTGGCGGTGTTCTGGTTCAAGGATCCGGAAGCCCGCATCTTTTTTATTCTTACCGTGATTCTGCTGCCGTTCTACGCACTCAACGTCTACGAAGGGGTGCGCTCCATGCCCAAGGAATGGGTCGACATGATGGAGAGCTTCCGCCCCTCGCGCTGGCAGCTGATGCGCTATCTGGTGATTCCGCACATCGTCCAGTACGTCTTCATGACCACCAAATCGGTGATCGGTTACGCGATCCGCATGGTGATTTTCGCCGAGCTGGTGGCGTCGGCGGTGGGCGTGGGCTCGCGCATGAGCCTGGCCCAATCGACCTTCCGCATCGACTACGTGCTGGCCTGGACCTTCCTGCTGGTGGTTCTCAATCTGGTGCTGCAGTCGCTGCTCAACCTGGCGGAACGGCACGTTCTCAAATGGCGGGCGGAGGCCAAAGTACGATGAATCCGACAGCGAACTCAACAGCGAACGCAACAACGACGGCACAGGGCGATGCCTTTATCGAAATGCGCGACGTCAGTAAGCATTTCGGCGATTTTCTGGCGGTGGATCAGCTGTCGATGACGGTCCGGCGCGGCGAAATCGTGGCCCTGCTGGGCCGCACCGGCGCCGGTAAAAGCACGGTGATGAGCCTGTCCATGGGCACCATCGCGCCGGACCAGGGCACCGTGCAGGTGGGCGGCGTGGACCCGTCCCGGGAGTTCGACGCCCTGCGCGGCAAGATGGCCGTGGCCTTTCAGACCGACCGCCTGCTGCCCTGGCGCACGGCGGTGGAGAACGCCGAACTGGGCCTGCTGATCCTCAACCGCTCCAAAGCCGAGGCCCGCGAAGCGGCCCTGCACTGGCTGGCGCGGGTCAAGCTGGAAGGCGCCGAGCACAAATACGTGCACGAGCTGTCCGGCGGCATGCGGCAAAGGGTGTCACTGGCACGGGCGCTGGCGGTGGATCCGGAGCTGATTTTTCTCGACGAGGTATTCAGCCAGTTGGACCACGTGACCTCCCAGGTTTTGCGCCGGGATTTCTCCCGCATCGTGCGGGAGGTGGGCAAAACCTGTGTGTTCGTCACCCATCGCATCGAGGACGCCCTGGACATCGCCGACCGCATCTATGTGCTGGACGCGCCGGCGCGGGTGTGCCTGGCACTCAGTGTCAGCGAGCAGACCCGCCGTGATCCCCGCGCGCTGGCCGACCTGCACGACCAGATCGCCCAGGCCATCGGCGGCGACACGGAATCCGCGGACCACGATCCGAATTACTCTGAAAATCAGGACCTGTCATGAGCTACGAAGATATCGAGATCGAGCGGCGCGACGGCTGGGTGGAGATCACCCTGAACCGCCCCACCAAGATGAACACCCTGCGCGACCAGACCGCCGGGGAGATCGCCACCGTGCTCGGCGAAGTGGAACAGGATCGCTCGGTGAGTTGCGTGCTGATCCAGGGCAACGAGAAAGCCTTTTGCGCCGGCATCGACACCAGCGGCTTCACCATCGAGGCGCATCAATATTTTGATTTCTATCGGCGCCGGCGTACCGCGCGGCCGGTCAATCAGCTGTTCCGCCAGCTGCAGCGCTACAGCAAGCCGGTGATCTCGGTGATCGAGGGCTACGCCCTGGGCGGCGGCCTGGAGCTGGCGTTGCTGGGCGATTTGCTGGTGGCCGGCGAAAACGCCCGGCTGGGTTTGCCGGAGGCGCGGCTCGGCATGATGCCCGGTGGTGGCGGCACCGCCACCCTGCCGCGCCGCATCGGCGCCGCCCTGGCCAAGGAAATGATCTGGACCGGGCGCCGCCTGAACGCCCGCGAGGCCCTGGAATACCGGCTCGTCAACCACGTCACCGAGGCCGGCGCGGCGCTCGACAAGGCCCGTGAGCTGGCCGCCGGCATCGCCGCCGCGGCGCCGCTGTCGGTGATGTTCAGCAAGCTGGCCATCGACCAGGGCCTGGACCAGCCGCTGCCGCAGGCCATGGACGCCGAGGGCGACCTGTCCTTCATGCTCTATTTCAGTCACGACCGGGACGAGGGGCTGGCGGCGTTCGGCGCCAAGCGCAGCCCGTCGTTCCGCGGGGAGTAACCACCATGAAACAGAAAGACATCGTCATCGCCGGCTACGCGGAAACGCCGGTGCTTTACAAAAGCGGCCGCAGTGCCTACGACTTCGCCGGCGAGGCGCTCGACAGCCTGCTGGAGCGCACCGGCATCGACAAGGATCTGATCGACGGGCTGTCGGTGACCACCGCCCTCAGCGAGGCCTCCAACCCGTTCTATGCCGTCTATATGTGCGAGGCCCTCGGGCTGACGCCCACCTGGCTGAATCTGGGCGGCATGGGCGGCTGTTCCGCCACCGGCGGCGTCGCCCGCGCCATGTCGGCGATCCGCGACGGCAGCTGCGAAATCGCCCTGGTGCTGTCGGCGGACGCGCCGAGCACCGACTGGCGGGCCAACTACGGCGCCTTTCGCGGCGAGTTCCAGGACCCGCCCGGGGTGCAGGGGCCGCCGGCCACCTTCGGCCTGCTGATGAGCCGCTATGCCCACCAGTACGATCTGAAACCGGAGGCCCTGGGCAAGATCGCCATCACCCAGCGCGAGCACGCGCTGCACAACCCCAACGCCCTGTCCAAGTTCAAGAAGCCGCTGAGCATGGACGATTATCTGGCGTCCAGGGTGATCGCCGATCCGTTGCGGTTGCTGGACAGCGTGATGTTCTGCGACGGCGCCAACGCCTTCCTGGTAATGAGCGAGAAGCGCGCCGAACAGCTCGGCCTTACCCGGGTCGCCTATCCGGTGGCCTACTCGGAAGTCACCAACGTCAACGGCAATCAGTCGACGCCGGACATCACCGAATCCGGGTTCGACCGCATCGGCCCGGCACTGCTGCGCAAGGCCGGCCTGACGCCGTCCGACATTCGCATGTTTCAACCCTACGACGACTTCACCATCGCCGTTCTGATGCAGCTGGAAGCGTTCGGCTTCTGCGCCAAGGGCGGCGCCTCCGACTTCGTGCTGGGCACGGATCTGTCCCACCGGGGCGCCCTGCCCCTGAATACCGGCGGCGGACAGATCTCCGCCGGCCAGCCGGGCCTGGCCAGCGGCGGCCTTAACCTGGCCGAAGCGGTACGGCAACTGTTCGGCGAAGGCGGCGCCACCCAGGTGGACGACGCCCGCAATGCGCTGGTCACCGGCATCGGCGTCATTCCCTACGCCCGTAACTGGGGCACCAGCTCCGCCATGATTCTGGAGGCCTGACCATGGACAGCAAACCGACCCAACGACCGACCCCGCGCGCCAACGCCTATGTGGACACCCAACCGTTCTGGGACGCCACGCGGGACGGCCGGCTGATGATGCAGTACTGCACCGAAGCGCAGCGCTTTCAGCATTACCCCCGCCCGGTATCCATTTTCACCGGCCGCCGCACCCTGGAGTGGCGGCCGGTGAAGGGCGACGGCGTGATTTACGCCTGCACCGTGGTGCGTATTCCCGGCCCGGGCCTGGACGGCAGGCTGCCGCTGTGCGTGGCCACCGTGGAACTCGACGAAGGGGTACGTCTGATCGCCAATATCGTCGACTGCGAGCCGGATGAGCTGGCGATCGGCAAGCCGGTTCATCTGGTCTGGGACGCGTTGTCCGATGGCCAGCCCTACCCGGCGTTCGCCCTGTCCCGGGACTGATCCGGACCTCCCTATTTTGTTGGAGCACTGAATTATGCGTCAGGACACCATCCTGCAGGCGCACGCTCGCCGCTCGCCGGAGAAAACCGCGGTGGTCATTGGCGGGCGGCGCGTTACCTACGGCGAGCTTTATCGCCAGGCCCGGGCGCTGGCGCTCGGCATGCGCCAGCACGGCGCCGCGCCGGGCCAGCGCGTGCTGGTCTATCTGCCCAACGGCATCGAGTTCGTCCAGGCGGTGTTCGCCGCCTTCGCGGTGGGCGCCGTGGTGGTGCCGGTCAACACCCGCATGACCGCCCAGGAGCTGGCTTACTTCATCGACGACAGCGCGCCGGTGTTGGTGTTGTTTCATGCCGACCAGGCACCGGCACTGGCGCCGCTTCGCCAGCGCCACGACGGCATCGGCTGGGTGGCGGTGGGCGGCCCGGTGAGCGGCTGCCTGGACTGGGCCGATCTGAACCGCGCCAACGATGAAACCCTGCCCGAGGTGCCGCTGGACGCCGAGGCCTGCACGATCATGTATACCTCGGGCACCACCGGTCGCCCGAAAGGCGCGTTGATCACCCACGCCAATCTGATTGTTCAGCACTGCTTTCTGAACGCCATCGAGTGGGGGCTGGACCGCGACGACCGCTTCCTGGTGACCACGCCGCTGGCCCACCGCACCGGGCTGGCGCGAATGCTCAACGCGCTGCTGCTGGGCGCCACCCTGATCGTCATGGACCGCTTCGATCCGGCCGGCGCCATCGACGCGATCGAGCGGGAACGGGTGACCGCCCTGGGCATGGTCCCCACCATCTGTCGCATGCTGATGCCGCTGCTCGAAGAGCAGGCCGAACGGTGTGCCAGCCTGCGCCACCTGATCGTCACCGGCGAGGCGTTTCCGGTGGACCTGAAGCGGCGGCTGATCGAGCTGCTGCCCGCCATCCGCCTGCATTCGTTCTTCGCCATGACCGAAGTGGGCTCGGTCACCAGTCTGGAACACGACGAGCAATTCTCCCACCCGGGCTCCGTGGGCCGGCCCACGCCCGGCGTGGAGGTCAAGCTGGTGAACGCCCAGGGGGCGCAGGTGTCGGTCGGTGAAGTGGGCGAAATGCTGGTGCGCTCGGGGACCCCGGGGCGGTTCACCACCATGCAGGGCTACTTCAATCGCCCGCAGGAAAGCGCCGCCGCGCTCACCGACGGCTGGCTGCACACCGGCGACATGGCGCGCTTCGACACCGACGGCTATCTGTACATCGTCGACCGCAAGAAGGACATGGTGCTGTCCGGCGGCTTCAACATCTACACCAAGGAAGTGGAACAGGCGCTGGTGGAACATCCGGCGGTGGCGGACGCGGCGGTGATCGGCATTCCCGATCCGATCTTCGGCGAGGCAGTGGTGGCGTTCGTGGAAACGGCCCCCGGCCTCACGGTCACCGAAACGGAGCTGATCGAGCACACCCGCCAGCGCCTCGCCGGCTACAAAAAGCCCAAGCACCTGCACTTCGTCGATGCCCTGCCGCGCACCCCGCTGGGCAAGGTGCTCAAGCCGGTATTGCGCGAGCGCGCCCTGGCGCACACCGATCAGGTCCGGCCGGCCTGAGCGCCGTCATGGAGAACCGCCCATTCCGAGAGCAGAACCATGCTGAGAGCAGAGACCGAAGCACAATCCCGCTGGCGCGCCGACATCGCCGCCTGGCTGGCCCATACCCTGCCCGATTCGCTGCGGCATCTTACCTTCCGGCCGCCACCGGACCAGGCCATGGCCTGGTACCGCACCCTGGCCGCCCGTGGCTGGATCGCGCCCCATTGGCCCCGGGAGCACGGCGGCCTGGGCGCCACCCCGGTGGAGCAGGTGATTCTGATGGAGGAGATGGCGCGGGCCGGTGCGCCGGACCTGCCCACCCAGGGCCTCAACCATATTGGGCCGCTGCTGATGCACCGCGGCAGTGAGCGGCAACGGGCCCGTCATCTGCCGGCGATCCTGAACGGCGACGTGATCTGGTGCCAGGGCTATTCGGAACCGGGCGCCGGCTCGGACCTGGCCAGCCTGCGCACCAAGGGCGAGGTGGACGGCGACACCCTGGTGATCAACGGTCACAAGATCTGGACCACCTGGGGCCACCACGCGGACTGGATGTTCGCGCTGATCCGCACCGCCAAGGGCCGTCGGCGTCAGGAAGGCATCACCTTCGTACTCCTCGACCTGGCCTCGCCGGGCATCACCCGCCGCCCGATCACCACCCTGGCCGGGGACGACGAGCTGTGCGAGGTCTTCTTCGACGATGTGCGGGTGCCGCTGGATCAGGTGGTGGGCAATCTGAACGAGGGCTGGTCGGTGGCCACCGCCCTGCTGGACGAAGAACGTCTGCGGCTGGGTTCACCGGCCCTGGCTTTGAAGGCGCTGACCAAACTGCGCCATCTGGCGGCCGCCGCCAAGCACCGTGAAACCGCCCGCGGGCCGCTGCGCGAGCGCATCGCCCTGGCCGAGGTGGACACCGAAGCGGTGATCGCCGCCTATCTGGCCGCCGCCGAGGCGCTCGACCGGGGCCAGCCCGCCGATTGTTCCAGCCTCAAGGTGCTGGCCACGGAGACGGTGCAACGCACCCTCGACACCCTGCAACGGCTGGCCGGCCCATCGGCGGCGCTCCGCGATCCGTGCCGGGACGGCGCACTGACCCTGGACTACAGCGAAATGTTTCTGCAGTCCCACCGTCTCAGCATCTACGGCGGCACCAACGAGATCCAACGTACCTTGATCGCGCGGAACACCCTGAATCTGCCCACAGGAGCCTGATGATGACCCACCGGCCCGATAGCGACGCCGATGCCACCCTGGTGGCCGACAGCCTGCGTCAATTCGCCGAACGCGACGGCGGCCTGGCCCGCGCGCGAGACGCCAAGGACAACCCACGCTTCCATGAGGATGCCACCCGACGGGCGCGCTTCGCCGAAGCCGGCTGGTTCGGCATCGCCGTAGCCGAGGCCCGGGGCGGCGCCGGCATGGGCTGGCACGAGACCTGCGCCCTGGCGGCCATGGCCGGCCGCTATCTGCTGCCCGATCCACTGATCGGCGCGCTGGCGTCCGCCCATGCCCTGTCCGCGTGCGCCGGAGACCATGCCGACCGGACCCTGGCCGCCCTGCTGAGCGGCGACCGGAACGTCTCTCTGCTGCCGGATCCGCTGGCGGCGGACGCCGCCTCGATCATTGATGACATCGCGGATTGCCCGCCGGGGAGCGACCTGCTGGTTCTGATCGAGGACCGGGATGAGGCACGACTGGTGATACTGGGCGAGCAACAGGAAGGCCTGCGCGCCACCCGCCAGCCCTGCGTGGACGGCGGCACCCTGACCCACCTGTCTCTCGGCCCCGCCGCGTGGCGGCAGGCGCCGACCCTGGCCAACGGTACGCCGGCGCGGGTGGCCTTCGCCGCCGCCCGCGACCTGCAGTGGCTGGCCCGGGCCGCCTACCTGAACGGCCTGGCCGGGGCGGCGCTGGACATCACCCTCGATTATCTGCGCCTGCGCACCCAGTTCGGTCGCGCCCTGGGCACCTTTCAGGCATTGCAGCATCGCATGGCCAGCTGCCATGTGGATCTGGCCGCCGCCAGGGCGCTGCTCACGGAAGCGTGCCTGGCACGGCACACCGACCGACAGGCGGAGGCGGCGCGGGCCGCCGTGGCCCGGGCCTGCGCCGGCGCGTTGCGGATCACCGCCGAAGCGATTCAATGCCACGGCGCCATCGGCTTTTCCGACGAGCACGATATCGGCCTGTTCCGCCGCAAGGCCATGGCCATGGCGGCGCCCGGCGGCGGTGAAACCGGGCACCTTCTCGAATACGCCCGCCTGACGGAACGTTGAGGATCAGTTCCCCGCCGCCGCGCCCCGCTCCGGTCGGGGCTTCTTCTGCGCATCCAGCTTTTCCTGAATCTCCGGTTTGCGGGCGTCATCGGACATGCCGTTGAAGAGCGTGCCGATCACGCCCTTGTTCAGATCGCTGGTGCCGAACAGGGCGTCGCAGAGCGGAAACGTCAGGTTGAAATTGTGGGTGTGCATGAAGTCCGGATTGTGGTGCAGCACGTGCATGCGCCGCACCGTGTTCACCAGCGGCAGGCGATCCAGAATCGGATGTTCCAGGTGGGAGAGGGTGTGCAGACCCTCGTACATCAGGAAGTACGCGGCCATGGTCAGCACCGCGATGTAGCCGGCGTTGGCGGACCACAGCATGCCCAGCAGCAGCGCCGGGGGCACCGCGGCGCCGACGAACAGCACCGGCGCGAACGGGGGAAACAGCAGCGCCCGCCAGTCGCGCTGGCCGTGGTAGTCCAGGGTCTGGTGGGAAAAGAACTGGTGGTGGGTGGCCACGTGGCGCTTGTAGGCGGACTTCAGCAGGCTGCGCGGGCTGTGCAGCAGGTAACGGTGCCCGGCCCATTCCGCCCAGTTGCCGAACACCAGCATGGGCACCACCACGAACAGCCATTCCGACCAGCTTGTGTCGTGCAGTCGGGTGGCGCAAAACAGAATCACGCCGAAGGTGAAAATCAGGGTGAACGCCAGATGCATTTCACCCCGGTACCAGGCAGGCGTGGACGCCCGATACTGCTCGCGAAAAGCGTGCGACTTTTCGACGATGACTTCTTCTCTACTGGGTTTCATGGTCCTCTCCCATACTACTTTGTTGGAATGTTTATTGATGACGGAGGTGTGGGGTGCCGGGCGAGCCCGGCGAGGCTCAGTGCATCACCGAGCCACCGTCCACCACCACGGTCTCGCCAGTCATGAAGGCGCTGTCATCGGACGCCAGAAACAGCAGCGGCCCGATCAAATCGTCCGGCATCTGGTCGCGTTTGAGGGCGCGGCTGGCCAGGACCGGCGCGGTGAGCGTGTCGCGCATGGCTTCGTTGGCGATCACGCCTTCGCTGAGCACCAGCCCGGGGGCCAGCGTATTCACGGCGATGCCGAATTCCCCCAGCTCCCGGGCCAGGCCCCGGGTCAGGGTCAGGATGGCGCCCTTGGAGGTAACGTAATGCAGCAGGCCCGGGGTGCCCTTGAACGGCGTGCCGGAGGAAATATTGATGATGCGGCCGTAGTTCCGCGCCTTCATCATCGGCGCCACCGCGCGGGCACAGACAAAGGGGCCGCGCACGTTCACCGCCATCACCTTGTCCCACTCGTCCAGATCGATCTGGTCGAACGGACGCATTTGCAGGGAGGCATAGATGGCGGCGTTATTGACCAGCACGTCGATGCGGCCGAACCGTTCCTGGACGGTTTCCGCCATGGCCCGGGCCTGGTCCTGGTCGGTGACGTCGGTCTTGATGTACAGGGCCCGTTGCCCGCCGGCCTCGATCTCGGCGGCCACGGCGCTGCCGTCAAGCACGTCGGCGATGGCCACGTCGGCGCCTTCCGCCGCCAGCGCCCGGGCGTAGGTGGCGCCGATACCCTGGGCGCCACCGGTGACGATGACGACTTTATTCTTCATGCGATTCATAACAGTTCTCCTTATAGGAACGCGGTCACCAGATCGGGCATCCAGGTGATCAGCAGCAGCACCAGCACCGTCACCAGCAGGAACGGCAGCAACGCCTTGATGATGTCGCCCGGCTTGCAACCGGTGACCCGGGAGGCCACGTAAAGGGCGGCGCCCACCGGCGGCGTCAACAGCCCCAGGGTCAGGTTGATGCACATCAGCACGCCCAGGTGATAGGGGTTGATGCCGTAGACGGCTTGCGCCACCGGCAGCACGATGGGCACCAGCAGGATCAGGGCGGCGATGCCGTCCAGCACCATGCCGACCATCAGCAGCAGGCCCATCAATAGCAGCAGATAAACGAACGGATCGGAGGTCATGCTTTGCATCAACTCGCCCAGCCGCTGGGGCAGCTGTTCGTAGATGATCACCCAGCCGAACACCGCCGCCGCCGCCACCAGGGCCAGCACCACGCCGCTGTTGATGGCCACGCGCAGCAGCATGTCGCCCATGCGGTCGGTCTTCATCTCGCCGTGGGCGAAGCGGCCCACCAGCACCGCCATGGCGGCGCCCACGGCGGCCGCCTCGGTGGGGGTGGCCAGGCCACCGACGATGCTGCCGATCATCACCACCGGCACGCTCAGCGACGGGATACTGGCCACCACGTTGCGCAGTGCCTGGCGCAGGGTCAGCCGCTCGTTCTTCGGGTATTCATGAATAAAGCCGAGCACGGCGATCACCAGAATGAAGCCCACCGCCATCAGCAGCCCGGGGACGATGCCGGCCACGAACAGATCGCCGATCGAGATCTGCGCCAGCACGCCGAAGATCACGAACAGCATGGACGGCGGAATCACCGGCGCCAGCAAAGCACCGGCGGCGGTGGTGGCGGTAGCGAAACTGCGGTCGTACCCCTTGCGGTGCATTTCCGGCACCATCACCTGGGACATCACCGCCACCTGAGCGTTGGCGGAGCCGACGATGGACGCCAGCATCATGTTGGCGAGGATATTGATATAGGCGAGCCCGCCGCGGATGGAACCGAGAAAGACCGAGGCGAAGGCCACCAATCGGCGGGTCAGCCCGCCTTCGTTCATCAGTTCGCCGACCAGCATGAACAGCGGAATGGCCAGCAGACCATACTGACTGAGCCCGCCGAAGAATTGTTGCGGGTAGGACAGGAACAGCACCGCGTTGTCGCTGCTAACGATATAGGCCATGGCGCTGACCGCCAGCACCAGCGCAATCGGCACGCCGATAAAAAGCAGAACGAGAAAGATAACGGCTACCATGGATTTACTCCGCCATCGGTTGCGCTTCGGGTGGATCGACGAATTCCATGCCCGGGGTCCGACAAGTTCGCAGCAGATTGGCCAGGGCGTGCACGCTGCTGGTCAATGACACCACCGGGAGAATCAGCCAGAACCAGAATTTGGGGACGCCCAGGGTTTCGGTGGGCTCCTGATAGATGTAGTTGAAACTGTCCGCCGCGAAGGTCTCGATATTGAAATCGTTATTGATCAACAGCAGCGGGTTGAACCAGCGATAGCACAGCACGGCCAGGGCCACGCAAAAGCCCAGCACCACCAGATCGGAGATCAGCTGCAGCGCCTTCCGGGCCGGGGGCGGCACCGCGCCGGTGAGCAGCGTCACCGCCACCGCGTCACGACTTTTCAGGGTGATGCTCAGACCCAGCATCGCCAGCCAGACCATCATCAGCACGGCCAGTTCATCGAGCCAGAAGATCGGTGTCTTGAAGAAGCGACCAAACACGTTCACCAGAATCATGATCGGCAGCGCGACCACGAGAAGACGGACCGCGCCGCGTTCAACGCGGGCAAGCCCGTTGCTCAACGCCTGAATCATAGTGGGAGTTTCCTGACGGTGGTTCTTTCAGAAATCGGGCCGCCGGGTCGACGGCCCGAGGAGGCTCAGAGTGCGTCCGCTTCCTTGCGAAGCTCGGACAGGACCGGGGCTTTCTTCGTCCAGATTTCTTCCCACTGATCCAGTTTATCGCCGAAGTAATCAGGCCCGGCTTCCACCACGTTGACACCTTCGCTTTCGATGTCGGCGCGGGTTTTCTCACCGAAGGCCATGTAATAGGCGGCCAGCTCACCCAGGTGCTTGCGGGTCAGCTCGCGCAGCACCTCACGGTCCGGCTCGCTCATGCCGGCCCAGGTCCGACCGGACACCAGCCCCACCACCGGGAACATCATGTGGCCGCTGAGCAGCAGTGTTTTGGCGCGCTCGTAGAGGCGCAGTTTCCAAACCAGTTCCAGGTCCGCATCGACGCCGTCCACCTGACCGTTGGCCAGAGCGTCGTACACATCGGTGAGCGGCATCGGGGTGGAGACCGCGCCCAGCAACCGGTAGAAGTCCTGCACCGGCGGGAAGGGGGTGATGCGAATCTTGCGACCGTCCAGGGCGCCGACGTTGTCGGAGGGGAAGGCGTTGAGCATCATGCGCATGCCGGCCACGCCATAGCCGAGGCCCACGGTACCCGTTTTGACCGGAAGCTTTTCAAGCAGACCCTGGGCGGCGGGCCCCCTGAGCAGCTGGTCCGCCTGCTTCTCGTTGTCCACCAGATAGGGGGCGAACAGCGCGCCGAACTCAGGCACCCGGTTGACCACCTGGGCCACGGTCATAAAGGACATATCCAGCGCCCCGGTCTGCATCTGCTGCAGCATCTGCGCTTCACTGCCGAGCTGGCCGGCGGGGAACAAGGTGACGCTGTAACGGCCGTCGGTGCGCTGTTCCAGTTCTTCGCCCATCTCCTTGGCCGCCTGGCTCCAGGCGTGATCGCCGGGCACGATCAGTCCCAGTTTCAATTCCTTGGCGCCGACCGCCGTGCTAAATGCCAGGACGGCCACACAGATCAAGGCTCGAAAGCAAAGGGTTGTTGTATTCATCGCACTACCTTTTTTCTGCAAGTATTTGTTTTTTGTTATTTCCTGATCTGAAAAGACGCTATCACAGCGTCGTGAAAGCCGCCCATTAACTTATAGTGATTCGTTCAATCACCGAACATTATGGAAAAAAAACGGCGCTTTCTCTTACGTGGTGAGACAGCGAACTTGAGGGGACGGGAGCGCGTTATCGCCGGTGCTGATGAAGCGCATCAGAAATGCTTAATAGGAAGGTGACAACCCGACTTATAGCATGACGGGCAAACAAAAACGGACAAAGGACGACGACATGCCCACCCTGCCCTCCGACACGGCCCCACCGGACACCCGGCCCGGAACCAGCCTGCGCGGCTGGCTCGATCACCTGCAGAAAAGCGGGCGACTGAGTGTGATCCGTCCGGGCTCCAATCTGCGTTTCGAGGTGGCCGCCATCGCCAACCGCCTCGACAGTCACAGCGCCTCCCTGTTTCTCGAGCCCGGCGGCCACGCGATTCCGGTGATTTCCGGTCTGCTTTCCGACCGGGCCTGGATGGCCGAAGCCATGGGCGTGGCGCCCGCCGATGTGCTGGCCCGCTTCCAGGATGCCAGTCTGAATCCGATTGCCTGGCGGGAAGTGGACGACGCGCCCTGCCAGGAAGTGGTACACCGCGAGGTGGACCTGCTTGAGCAACTGCCCATCCCCACCCACAACGAGCACGACAGCGGTGCCTACATCACCGCCGGCCTGTTGATCAGTCGCAATCCCCGCACCGGCGTGCAGAATGTGTCGATTCACCGCCTACAGGTAAGCAGCGCCAACCGGCTCGGCGCCCTGCTGCTGCCGCGTCATACGCTGGCCTATTTCCAGGAAACGGAAAGCGCCGGCGAGGACCTGGAAGTGGCCGTGGTGGTGGGCAACGATCCGCTCACTCTGATGGCCTCCCAGGCGATCGTGCCGCTGGACCACGATGAACTGGAGATCGCCGGGGCCCTGCACGGCGAGCCGCTCAAGGTGGCACAGTGCGTGACCAACCGCATTCGCGTACCCGCGGAAGCGGAGATCGTCATCGAAGGGCGCCTGCTGGCCAACACCCGCGAGCAGGAAGGTCCCTTCGGCGAATTCCCCCAGTACTACGGCGAACGGGCCGAACGGCACGTGATCGAGGTGGATGCCATTACCCACCGCCAGGCGCCCATGTTCCATACCATTGTCGGTGGCGGCCTGGAGCACCTGTTGCTCGGCGGCATTCCCCGCGAGGCCACCATGCTGGCGCATCTGCAGCGCAGCTTTCCGTCGGTGCGCGATGTGCATCTGGCCCGCGGCGGCGTGTGCCGCTATCACCTCTACGTGCAGATCGAAAAGCGTTCCGAGGGCGAAGGCAAGAACGTGATCCTGGGTGCGCTCGGTGGCCACTACGACATCAAGCATGTGGTGGTGGTGGACACCGATGTGAACATTCATGACCCCAACGAAGTGGAATGGGCGGTGGCCACCCGCTTCCAGGCCGACCGTGACCTGGTGCTGGTGCACGACAGTCAGGGCTCCAAGCTGGACCCGTCCACCCGCGACGGGGTGGGCTCGAAGATGGGCTTCGACGCCACCGTGCCCCTGGACGCCCCGACCATGCGCTTCAAGCGCATCCGGGTGCCCGGTGAGCAGGACGTGGATCTTGCCGCCGTCAGCGAACCCGCCGGCGACGACTGGCAGCAACGGCTCGCCCCCTCCCGTTAACCTCGGTGCCGGCCGTCGCCCTCGTGGCGGGTGGCGGCCGCGCCTTTTTTTGGGACCTCTCCCAGGAGAACAACAACATGCAGGCACGACATCACATCAATGGCGAATGGATCGACGGCGACGGCTGGGTGGACAGCCTGGACCCGGCCACCGGTGAACGGCTGGGCGCCTTCGCGGAAGGCGGCGAGGCGCAGGCCCGGGCGGCGGTGGACGCCGCCACGGCCGCCTTCGCCCAGCCGCTGTGGAGCCAGAATCCCCGTCTGCGCCAGCAGGTATTGCTGGCCTGGGCGGCGGCGCTGGAGCCGCGCCGCGATGAACTGGCACGCCTGCTGACCCGCGAGAACGGCAAGCCCCTGGCCCAGTCCCTGGGCGAGATCGGCGGCGCCATCTCGGAAATTCTCTATTACGCCGGCCTCGCCCGGCACAACCCGGGCCCGGCCATGGAAGTGGCGCCGGGGGAATTCTCCGCCCTGTTCCGTGAACCCGCCGGCGTGGCCGGGCTGATCATCCCCTGGAACGCCCCCGGCGTGCTGCTGATCCGCGCCCTGGCACCGGCCCTGGCGGCGGGCTGCACCACGGTGGTCAAGCCGGCGCCGCAGACCGCGCTGTTCAACGCCGCCATTCTGGAACCGCTGCTGGCCCTGGACGCCCTGCCCGCCGGGGTGGTCAATCTGTTCATGGAAAGCGGCCATCAGGGCGCCGCCCATCTGGTCACCAGCCCGCGGGTGGACGTGCTCAGCTTCACCGGCTCCACCGCCACCGGCACCCGCATCATGCAGGACGCGGCGCCGACCATGAAAAAGCTGTCCCTGGAACTGGGCGGCAAATCCTGCTGCCTGGTGTTCGAGGACGCGGACGTGGACGCCATCGCGCCGCAGCTGGCGGCGGCGGCCACCATCATTTCCGGGCAGCAGTGCACGGCGGCCCGCCGGGTGCTGGTGCACGCCAGCCAGCTGCCGGCCATGAAGACCGCCCTGCGCGCCGCCCTGGCCGCCCTGCCCCTGGGCCACGGCCTGGAGCCGGCCAGCCGCATCGGCCCGCTGATCGACCATCGGGCCCGGGATCTGGTGGGCCGCCGCATGGACGAGGCGGAGCAAAGCTGCGACCAGGTGATTCTCGCCGGCGGCCAACCGGGCGATCCCGCCCTGCGGGACGGCGCCTTCCTGTTGCCGAGCCTGATCCATCACCGCGACAGCGGCGCCTTCTTCTGCCAGGAGGAAATTTTCGGCCCGTTACTGGTGCTGGAGGCCTTCGAGGACGAGGCGGAAGCGGTGGCGCGCGCCAATCACACCGAGTTCGGGCTGTCCGCCAGTGTCTGGACGCGGGATGGTGCCCGCGCCTTGCGCGTGGCCCGGGCGCTCCGCGATGGTACAGTATGGATCAACGACCATAACAAGCTGTTCGCCGAGGCGGAGACCGGTGGCTATCGCAAGAGCGGCCTCGGCCGCCTGCACGGCTTCGATGCGTTGATGGACTTCACCGAGCTGAAGCACGTCTATCAAAACGTCGGTACGGTCTGAATCCACCCTGCCGAGGCCGCCATGGAGCTACGCCAGCTGAAGTACTTCACCTGTCTGTACGAGGAGGGCTCGGTGACCCGGGCCGCCACACGTCTTAATATCGTGCAGCCGGCGTTGTCCATGCAGATCTCCAAACTGGAGGAAGAATTGGGCCAGGCGCTGTTCGAGCGCACCTCCAAGGGTATGATTCCCACCGAGGCCGGCGAACAGGCCTACCGCCTGTTCATGCCGCTGCTTGGCGAGCTGCTGGAGGCCCGGCAGACGCTGATTCATCGCAACGGCGAAATCAGCGGCCGCATCAACGCCGGCTTGATCGCCTCGGCGGCCAACCAGGCCCTGGCCAGCACCCTGGCCTATTTCGTCGAGCATCACCCCAACGTGGATCTGCAGGTCAGCTACGGCTACAGCCAGAACCTGATCGACCGGGTGCTGGCCGGCGATCTGGATTTCGCGGTGATCAACCAGGCCTTCCAGCAGGAACGGCTCAACCGCATCGACCTGGTGGACGAGGAACTGCTGGTGGCCACCGGCGCCGCCAACCGGCTGCGGGTGCCGGCGCCGGTGCCGCTGGCCGCCCTGAGCGGCATGAAACTGGTGCTGCCATCGCGGCTGCACGGCCTGCGCATCGTCATCGATCAGGCGCTCGCCGCCCTGGGTCTGGAGGTAATGCCGCATCTGGAACTGGACGATCTCACCGTGGTCGAAAGCTTTCTGCGCCGTAGCGACTACGTCAGCGTGCTGCCCGCCACGGTGCTGCGCCAGGGCCTGGAAGAAGGCGCCCTGCGCGGCTATCCGCTGGACAGCCCCGGCCTCACCCGCCGCATGGTGTGCGTGCACGACAGCCGGCGGCCGCTGACGCCGGCGGCGCATCTGTTCGTCGACATCATTGGCAAGACCCTTGCCACCGGTCTCAACGCCATTCATTTCTATAAGGAAGGCGCCAGCCAGGATCCCGACCATGAACTCGGTTAATACCCGTCCGCAACGACTGATTATCGGCATTTCCGGCGCCTCCGGCGCCATCTACGGCGTGCGCCTGCTGGAACTGCTGCGCGATACCCCCATCGAGACCCATCTGGTGGTCAGCAAGTCCGCGCTGATCACCGTCTCCCACGAAACCGGCCTGTCCTGGTCCGATCTCAAGCCGATGGCCTCGGTGTGCTATTCCAATCAGGACATCGGCGCCGCCATCGCCAGCGGCTCGTTCAAGACCCTCGGCATGATCGTGGCGCCCTGTTCCATGCGCTCCATGTCGGAGATCGCCAGCGGTGTCACCTCCACCCTGCTGACCCGCGCCGCCGACGTGGTGCTCAAGGAGCGGCGCCGGCTGGCGCTGATGGTGCGCGAGACGCCCCTGCACCGGAACCATCTGCGCACCATGACCGATCTGACCGAGCTGGGCGCCATCATCGCGCCGCCGGTGCCGGCCTTTTACGCCCTGCCGAAAACCCTGGACGAGATGGTCGATCACAGCCTGGGCCGGGTGCTGGATCTGTTCGACATCGAGCTGGGCATCGTGCGGCGCTGGCGCGAAAACGACGCCGGCACCGGCAGCGACCCGACGGACGGCGACCATGCAGCCTCTTGACCTGCAGGTGATCGAACAGGCCCTGAGCTGGGCCACCGACGGCCATCCGGTGTGGCTGTGCACGGTGTTGTCCACCTATGGCTCGGCGCCCCGTTCGCCCGGTGCCATGCTGGTGGCCCGCGGCGACGGCGCCCACGTGGGCTCCCTGTCCGGCGGCTGCGTGGAAGAGGAATTTCTCGAGGGGCTGGCGCGGGGCGAGTTCCCGGCACCCGCCCAGGTGGTGCGCTACGGCGAAACCGAGGACGAACGCCAACGGTTGGAACTGCCCTGCGGCGGCAGCCTGCAGGTGCTGGTGGAACATCGCGTGCCCACCGAGGACTGGATCGACCACCTGACCACGCTGCGCTATACCCTGCTTGGCCAGCACCGCCGCGTGCGCCATGTGGACCTGAGCAGCGGCGAGCTGACCCTGGGCACCGACCAGGGCGGCGAAGCGGCACGGCTGCTCGGCGAGCGGGTGGAAATCCGCATCGGCCCGGTGCTGCGCTTGCTGCTCGCCGGCGTATCGCCGGTGGCGCGGGTCTGCGCCAGCTTCGCGGTGGAGCTCGGCTGCGAGGTGATCGTCTGCGATCCGCGCGAAGACAAACAGGGCGTGCTGGCTGCCGGTGTCCAGGTGCGGCCGGTGATGCCCTCGGAGTTCATCGCCGAGGGCGGCTGCCATGACACCACCGCGGTGGTGGCGCTCACCCACGACCCGCGCATCGACGATCTGGCGATGATGGAGGCGGTGCGCACGCCGGCGTTCTATATCGGCGCCATGGGCTCGCAGCGCACTTCCGAGCGGCGTGCCGAACGGCTGCGCCGTATCGGCGGGCTGAGCGACGCGGACATCGCCCGCATCCGGATGCCCATCGGTCTCAACCTGGGCAGCAAGACGCCGGCGGAAATCGCCCTGGCGGTGATGGCCGACGTGCTGCGCGTCTATCGCGGCAAGTCACGAGACGAATTGTAGGGCCACGGGCCCTAGAGGTATCCGACCATGTCCATTGCACAACGCGTCTTTCACGGTTCGTTCGGCCGGGTCGCCCTGCTCGACATGGACCACACGCTGGTGACCCACTCCCACCATGAATGCCATGTGCTGGTAAAAGCGGCCGGCGCCGATACCTTTTTCAACGTCAATGGACGGCGGGTTCCGCTCACCGACCGCCAGGCGGTGCTGGTCAACGCCTGGCAGCCGCATTTCTACGATCACCAGAGCGGCGCCGGCCCCACCCAGATTCTGGCGCTCTATATCGAGCCGTCCTGGCTGGCGGAGATTCAGCATTCCCTGGCGCTGAGCGCCCACCCGGGCTTTTTTACCCAATCCGGCATCGACCTGAACAGCAAGAACCGGCGCCTGGCGGACCTGCTGATCGCCGAGGCCTATTCCCCGGAGCTGGTGCCCCGGGAGCGCATCGAATCGCTGCTGTTCGACTTTCTCATCGAGCTGATCGAGGACCATTCCGAGTGGCGCCAGCTGCGACGCCTGGGGGCCGGTTCCCGGCTCGGCTTCCAGGACACCCGCATCCGCCGCGCCTGCGACTACCTGCGCACCCATTTCAACGACCCGGAGTGCCTGACCAACGCCGCCCGCGCCGCCAACCTGTCCCGCGCCCATTTCTTTACCTTGTTCCGACGCGACACCGGCATGTCGCCCATGCTGATGCTCAACGACACACGCATGCGGCGCGCCTTCGACTGGCTGGAAACGGAACGCAACGGCACCCTCGGTCAGTTGGCCGAGGATCTGGGCTTCTCCGAGCAAGGGCATTTCACCCGCTTTTTTCAACAGCACATCGGCGCCGCCCCCAGCCAGTACCGACGCGTGATCGACACCTACGCCGCCCGCTGAGGCGGCCCCTCGGATCGGTCGACGGCCCCAATCCGGGCCGTTTTGGCCGGTCCGGGTAAAAGCTTTATAAAAACCCGCCGCCCGCGCTCTTCTCTCACGCCTCCTTCATTGACTCAGGCCTCACCATAGGCAAATGTGATTAACACACTGAATGCCGCTGCATAGTCGGCGGCCCAAGCAGGGAGGCATCATGACGCCATCGGTAACCGTTGAGGGAAACGAGCCGCTCAGTAATGGTCGTTTCCATCTGCACGACCCGGTGGAGGACGCGCGCCATCTTCTCGACACCGCGCGCAACGGCGATGGCCGCGCCCAGGCCCGCCTGGCGTTGCATCGGACTTCCTCCGCGAGCACGCCCCTGGAAATGAAGGACGCCCTGCACACGGTGGCCAGGGAGATGGGTTTCCCCGGCTGGCAGAGTTTCGAGCAACACGTGGGCGAACTGGATGCCGCCGGGCGACGCTCCGGCGACGCGGTGGACGGCGAGCACAACACGGTGCACATTCGCTGTGGCGACGATCTACGGGATAACCTGCCCCGCTGCGGCCTGCGGGGCCGCTGCCTGACGTTCGCCGACCCGTTCTGCGTGGGGCCGGTTCAGCGCCCTTCCGACGGTGATCGCTTCGTGGAGGACCGCTCGCGCTTTCTTTCCGGTGCCCTGCATCTGGACCCTGACCGGACTCTGGAACGTCAGCGCCGGGAATACCGGGACCTGGGCGAAGTGGGCGGCGAGGAACGGGTGGTGCTGTGGTTCGAGCATGACAGCTACGACCAGCTGATTCTGGCCTACGTGCTGGAGCATTTTGGCCGGCGCTGGCCCCGGGTACGGCTGGAGCTGGTGGCCACCGACGCCATTCCCGGCGTCAAACGCTTCGTCGGCCTGGGCCAATTGGCACCGGAGGTGCTCGGCTGGCTGTGGGATCGGCGCCAGCCGGTGGAGGAACCGCTGTTGGTGCTGGGCCGCCGGGCCTGGCGCTCGATCAGCGACGAGACCCCGGAAGCCTTGGACCGTCTTACGCAACGCAATACGCCGGCGCTGCCGATGCTGGGCCGCGCCCTGCGTCGTCACTTGCTGGAGCTACCGGATGAGGAAACCGGGCTGGGTCTGAGCGAACAGTTGATCGTGCAGTTGGTGGCCGAGCGCGGCCCCAAACCCGCCGGCGAAATCTTCCGGGACCTGATGCTGGAGCGGGAACCGCTGCCCTATCTTGGCGACAGCCTGTTCCATTGGATGCTGCAGCCGCTGCTGTCCGGGCCATCTCCGGTACTGGAATGGCACGGTGACGATGACACCCGCTGGCAGGACCGGGAACTGACCATCACCGCCGACGGCCACGCGGTGCTCAGCGGCCACCAGAACTGGCTGGACACCCACCCGCCACGGCGCTGGGTCGGCGGCGTTCCGGTGGACGGAGATCGGCAAAGCTGGTGTCTGAACAAGGCCAACGGCCGGCCGCAGCGGCGGCCCGCCAATTCGCTTTGAGGACGGGTGATTCGCGGTGATGGCGGTGGCCAAAGCCACCGCCGGTGATACCGCCCCCCGCGGTATCACCGGCCCCGGCGACGATGCATCCGGCATCGCCACCCCTGGCGACACGCCTCCCCTTACAGCGTGCTCGCCCCCAGTACGACACCGGCGGCGCAATCACACACCCGTATCGACCCGCTCAGTATCGTCGCTCCAAGGCGGCGGTGTCAGTCTCATTTCTCTCAAACCTCTCACGCGGTTTGCTCATCCGCGCTCCTGAATCGTACCGGTGAACACCACCCCCTTGCCGAAGATCGAGCGGATCGGCAGATCGATGCCCTGCTCCCGCGCCTTGCGCCGCAGCCGGCTGAGAATCACGTCGATACGATGGGTGTCCGGGTGCGGCGCGTGGGCGAACATCAGATCGTGCAGGGCCTCCTTGCTGAACACCTGATGGGCGGCGCGCAGAAGGATCTTGAGCAGTTCGGTTTCCTGCTGGGACAACGGCACCTGGCGGTCACCGGGCGCTTGCAACCGGCCGCCGGCGGCGTCCAGCCACCAGGCCCCGGGCCCGTCGCCGTGGCGCGCCCGGCCCGGGTCGCCGTCGGCGGCCTGGCGCAGGCGGCTGCCCAAGGTGTCCAGAGCACGACGCAGCTCGGAGAAATTCAGCGGCTTCACCAGAAACAGATCGGCGCCCAGGTTCAACCCGCGCAGCCGCTCCGGCTCGCCGCCCTTGGCGGTGATGATCACGATGCCATAACCGCTCAGTTCGTACAGGTACTCCACCACGCTGAAGCCGTCCTCGCCGGGCAGGCCCAGATCCACCAGTACGATGTCCACCGGATTGCGGTGCAGCTGCTTCCAGAACGTTTCAGCGCTGTCGGCGCCCCAGGCGGCATAGCCGTTGTGGCGTAGAAAAAACAGCAATTCCTCGCGCAGGTCGTCGTTGTCCTCGACGATGGCGAGTCGCGGCGCGGTGTTCTCCATCAGAACGATACGTCCTCCGGCAGCAGCGGTAAGGTGAAAAGAAAACAGCAACCCTGGCCTTGTTCGTTCGCCAACACCAGGTCACCGCCGTGGGCGCGGGCGATGCGGCGGCTCACATACAGGCCCAGGCCGACCCCGCCTTGCCGCCCGCCGGGCGCGGCCGGCGCGGCGCGACGATAGCGCTCGAACACCAGCGCCCGGCGATCCTCGGCGATGCCCGGGCCCTGGTCGCGGATCGCCACCCGCCAGGCGGTGCCGTGGCGGCTGATGTCCACCCGGGGCCCGCCGTCGCCGTGCTTGACCGCGTTGTCGATAACATTGGACAGGGCAATGCGCATCATCGCCGGATCCAACCAGGCCGGCAGCGGCGCCGGCGGCTCCACGGGTGGCCGCTCTTCCACCGTCAGCCGCCAGCTGTGCCCGGCCGGCTGCACCAGCGAGGCCGCCTCGGTGACCAGCTCCCGCAGGCACACCCGGCGGCGGTCCACGGACAGGTCGTCGGCGTCCAGCCGCGCGTCCGCCAGGCAATTGTCGGTGAGCTGCACCAGCCGATCGGTGGCGCGACCGATCTTGTCGTAGCGGCTGGTGTGGCGCGGGTCCGACGCCCCCAGGTAACGCAGATTCTGCAAGCTGGCGGCGATGATCGCCAGCGGCGTGCGGAATTCGTGGGCCACCAGCCCCATGAATTGGCGCTGGTTGAAGCGGGCCTCCCGTTCCACGTCCAGGGCCCGCGCCAACTGGCTCTTTTCCTGCTCGCGCAGGTGCTTGATGCGCACCTGATAGACCGCCAGCCCGGTGACCATCAGCATGTTCACCACCAGGGCATACTGCCAGACCACGTAGATCTCCTCGCGAAACGGAATCCAGCCCACCGTGGAAAACAGGCCGAACAGACTGGCCAGCATACAGATCAGGGGGCTCAGGCCCAGCAACACCGAGGACAGTTGAAAACGGTCCCGCCACCAGATGTACCCGCAGGCCAGCAGGAACACCGCGCCGGTGGTCAGATAGACCAGGGTATGAATGCGGATCGCCGCGCCGTAAAGATCCAACGGCACGCTCAACAGCAGCACCAGAATCAATCCGCAGGCGGCCATCAGCAGACGATGCGCCCAGGGCAGCCGCCGCCGCAATTGCAGCGCCTCGGAGGACATCCACAGCAGCAGGCCGTAGGACGCCAGGGTGAGCAGACCGGTCAGATAATGCTGCAGCCGCCAGCCCACCTCCGGCACCAGCCAGGCCACGTAGCCTTGCACGCACGCCACCAGCACATAGGCGGCGGAAATACCGGTCACCGACCACAACAGGCGACTGCCCAGCACCACCGCGAGCACCAGGGCGAGCAGCGCGGAGAGCGTGGCGAGCCCGAAATAGAAACTCCAGAACCCGGCATCCCGGGCCGCCGCCGGCAGAAACTCCCGGGGCGACCACAGTTTCATCTGCAGCAATACGGCGCTGCTGCTGGCCACCCGAACCAGCATCTCGTAGCCGCGCGGCTCCGGCGGCAACACGAACAGGGGAAAACGGTGATCAATGTCGCCGATGGGGCCGTCGAAGGTGTCGCCGGCACGCCGTTGCCGCCAGGGCCCGTCGCTGCCGAGAGGACGAATAAACAACCGGATATCGTCGAGGAAGGCGGGCTTCAGCTCCAGCCAGTGTTCGCCGTCGGCGACCCGTTCCGGCGGCAGCGTGAGTCGTAACCAGTAGGCCGCGCGGGTGTACCCGCGGGAGAAAACGTCGAGGTGCGGGACGCCGTCGCGCAGTGTCGGCAGTACCTGGTCCGGGGTGGCGGAGCCGTCCGGATCCGTCACCAGGGTGTAGGGCAGGTCCGGGCCCAGGCGCAGCGGCGATGCGGTCACCACCGTACTCAGTAACAGCCCCAGCAGCGCCACCAGGGCGAACCCGGCGGGCACGAGCGCCGACCGCGACGCGGCCGGTGGTGGTCGCCTGAACATCAAAAGCAGGTCCCCTATCGCGGGGACCCGTCACGGTGTTACAGGTCCCGGCAAAGCTGCGCGGCGATGTCGAACGAGCGCAGTCGTTTATCGTGATCGAAAATGCCCCCGGTGATGATCAACTCGTCCACATTGGTGTGGTCGCGGAAGGCACGCAGACCTTCCATCACCGTTTCCCGGGAACCGATCATGGCGTATTTCATCGCCTGACGCACGCCGTGGGCTTCCATCGGCGACCACAGCTCGTCCATGTTCTCCACCGGCGGCGGCAGCGGCCCCGGGCGGCCCCGGCGCAGGTTCATGAACTGCTGCTGCATGGACGTGGCCAGATAGGCGCCCTCCTGGTCGGAATCGGCGGCGAACACGCTGATGCCGGCGGCGGCGTAGGGCTTGTCCAGTTGCGCGGAGGGTTGGAAATGGGTGCGGTAGACGTGCAGCGCCTCTTCCAGGGATTCCGGCGCGAAGTGCGAGGCGAACGCGAACGGCAGGCCCATCTGCGCCGCCAGGCGGGCGCTGAACAGGCTGGAGCCGAGCAGCCACAGCGGTACCTTGCTGCCTTGCCCCGGTATCGCCCGCACCCGCTGCTCGGGGCCCGGAGCGTCCAGGTAGCCCTGCAGCTCGGCCACGTCCCGGGGGAATTCCATGGCGTTGCTGTTCAGGTCCCGGCGCAGCGCCCGGGCGGTTTCCATATCGGTGCCCGGGGCGCGTCCCAGGCCCAGATCGATACGGCCGGGGAACAACGCCTCGAGGGTGCCGAACTGCTCGGCGATCACCAGCGGCGCGTGATTGGGCAGCATGATGCCGCCGGAGCCCACGCGAATGCGCTGGGTGCCGGCGGCGATGTGGCCGATCACCACGCTGGTGGCGGCGCTGGCCACACCGGGCATGTTGTGGTGCTCCGCCACCCAGTAGCGGGTGTAGCCCCACTGCTCCGCGTGGCGGGCCAGATCCAGGGAATGGCGCAACGCCTGACCGGCGTCGCCGCCGCGCAGGATGGGCGCGAGATCAAGAATCGAATAGGCGGTCATTGGGCCTCCCGAGCCGGCATGACTTGCGGTAACGAACCCTTGCAAGTGGGGGCGCCGCCCGGCTTTTCAATCGTGCCCGCCGCTCGTCACTCGTGATTGAGGCGCCGCAGAATGGCGTCCTTGAGGCGCAAACGCTCGGCTTTCATGGCTTCCATGTCCTGGTCGGCGATGGGACTCTCACGCAGTTCCAGGCCACGGATGGTCTTGTCCAGCCGGTCGTGTTCCTCGACCTGGGCGTGAAATTCGGGATGGTCCTTCATCAGCGCGTCGATGCGCGCGTGGTGTTCGGGAAACTCGTGGTGGATGCTGTGGGATTCTCCGAGCATGGCTGCTACTTCCTCCGCGAAACACTGAATATCACGCTACTATCGGCCACCGGACGGATCAACGAAAACCGCGCGATTCCTTGATCATTTCGTAGGCCTTGCTGATCTCGGCGGTCTTTTCCGTGGCCACCCGGATCATTTCTTCCGGCACGCCACGGGCGGCCAGTTTGTCCGGGTGGTTCTCGCTCATCCGCTTGCGATAGGCCTTCTTGATCTCCTGGTCGGAGGCGGACTCGGCCACCCCGAGTACCTGATAGGCCTGGCTCAGCGACGGCCGCGAGCGGTCGGCGGCGGCCCCGCCGGCCCCGGCGCCGGCACCGCTGAATCGGGATTGCGCCAGAATCATATTGAGAATCTGGCGGAACTGCGCCTCCGGCACGCCCAGCCCTTCGGCCACGCGGAACAGAATGCGCTCTTCCTCCGGCGCCAGTTCGCCATCGGCGAGCGCCATTTGCAGCAGCACTTCCAGGAACACCAGCACCATATGGCGGCGGTAGCGGACCTGCTCGCGGAACGCCGCCACCGTCTGGTCGAGGGGGAAATCGTCCTCCTTGCCACGCCGGAACGCCTCCCGGGCCCGGCGGCGCTGCTCCTCGTCCAGTTGCATGCGCGTCATCACCGCCTCGGCGGCGCCGATTTCCTGCTTGCTGACCTGGCCGTCGGCCTTGGCCAGATGCCCCATGATGGAAAAGCCGGCGGAGAACAGCGCTTCCTGCAGCGCCTCCTTCTCACCCGGGGCGTAGGGCCGGAACGGGTTGAAGGCGCGCACGCGCTCCACGCCCCGGTCCAGAAAATGGCCCACCAGCACGCCGACGATCAGGCCGATGGGCCCGCCCACCAGCATGCCCAGCAGGCCGACGATGATTTTGCCGCCCCAACTTCTCAATCCACTTCTCCTTCTTGATGGTCTGTAAGGGACCCCGTCCGCCGGCGAAGGTTCGCCAGCCAGCCGGTGCCGTCAGCGCCCGCGCCGGCGGCGGACGGAAGGTATTCGGCGCTGGCCCAGCCGGAGTAACCGAGCGTGTCCAGATGCTCGAGCAACGCCGCCAGCGGCAGATCGCCGGTGCCGGGCTGGTGACGGCCCGGATGGTCGGCGAACTGCACGTGTTCGATCAGCGGCAGATACTCGGCCAGGGAGGCGAACAGCTCCTCGCCCATCACCCGGGCGTGGTACAGGTCGTATTGCAGGCGCACCGCCGGATGGTTCAGCGCCTCGATCACGGCGCGGGCCCGGCCCGGGGTATCGATCAGGTAGCCCGGCATGTCCAGGCGGCTGTTGATCGGTTCCAGGGTCAGCACCCGGTCGTGGGCCGCGCAGCGCCCGGCGGCATGGTCCAGGTTGGCGATCAGGGTGTCCAGGGCCCGGTGCGGCGCCAGGTCGGCGCCGGGAATGCCGGCCATGCAATGCAGACGCGGGCAGTCCAGCGCCTCGGCGTACGCCAGGGCCTGATCCAGGCCGTCGCGGAACTCCGCCTCCCGGCCGGGCAGGCCGGCCAGGCCGCGCTCACCGGCCCGCCAGTCGCCGGGGGGCAGGTTGAACAGCACCAGCGGCAACCCGGCCTGGTCCAGGGCGGCGCGCAGCTCGGTGGCCGGCCCGTCGTAGGGGAACAGGCATTCCACCCCCTGGAAGCCCGCCGCCGCGGCGGCGGCGGGACGCTCCAGAAAAGGAAGCTCGTTAAACAGCAGAGTGAGATTGGCGGCGATACGGGGCATGGCGCGGCCTCCGGCATGGGGAGCCCCAGCCTACACCAATGCCCCGGGTCCGTCCGACCGGGATGCGCCTCAGGCGCGGGCGGCGCTGCGCCCGGAGCGCCACCAGGCCAGCACCGCCAGCACCACCGCCACCGCCTGGGCCAGGGCGCCCTGCAGGGTCGGGAAGAAGCCCACCCACTCCAGGGTCGGCCAGCCCGGCAGATAGTTGGCGTTGAGCAGACCGGCCTCCTGCAGGGCGGCGATGCCCTTGCCGAGCAGGATCACCGACAGCACCAGCAGCACCAGGCTGGTGGCCTTGAAGAACAGCCCCAGGGGCAGCTTCATGCCGAGTCGGAAGATCAGCACGCAGACCACCGCCAGCGCCACCAGGGCGGCGCCCATGCCGTACAGCAGGTAGGGCTGGGTAACCTCGGTGACCTGGGTCCACAGGGCCTGGTAGAACAGAATGGTCTCGAACATTTCCCGGTACACGGAAATGAACGCCACGAACGTCAGGGTCCAGACCGTGCCGCTGCCCAGGGCGGTGTCCACCTTGCCCTTCAGGTAGCCCAGCCATTTCTGGCTGTTGGAATTGCTGTGCATCCAGAAGCCCACGTAGAACAGGATCACCGCCGCCACCAGACCGGCGACGCCCTCGGTGAGCTCCCGGGAGGCCCCGCTGAAGTTGATCACCGTGGAGGCGGCGAACCAGGTGGCGATACCGGCAATGATCGCCGCCACCCAGCCGAAGTGGATATGGCGGGTGGCGGAGGTGGCGCCGGCCTTGCGGGTGAAGGTCAGCAGCGCGGCCACGATCAGCAGCGCTTCCAGACCTTCCCGGAACAGGATGAAGAAGCTGGCCGAGAAGGTGGCGGCGGCGTTGAGACCGTCGCCGCCCAGGGCATCGGCGGCCTGCTCGAGACCTTCCAGGGCCTCGGCCACGCGCTCGCTGACCTGCTCGGCGGGGTCGCCTTCCTGGATCGCTTCGCGCACCGCCATGAACTTCCGTTCGGTGGTGCGCATCAGGCCGCTGTCCAGGGCGGCGATTTGCGATTCCAGCATTTCGAAGCCGTCCAGATAGGCGGACAGCGCCGCCGAGCGGGCGGCGGCGGCGTCACCGGCGGCGTAGGCCTGGTCCGCCTCGCGCAGTTTGGCGGCGCTGATTTCCACGAACCGGTTCTGGCTGAACAACGCGCCGGGCTCGCTGCGCAGATACCCCATCGCCGCCAGGGCGTCGTCGCCGTAGGCGTCACGGGCGTCGGCGGGCGCCTTGGCGATCACCGTGTCCAGGGTCATGTCGGTCTTCAGGTCCTGGTTGTCGTCCAGCGCCTGGCGGCCGGCCTCGGCCTCTTCCGCCGGCACCGCCATGCTGCCCACATAGAACGCCAGCGCCCAGCGCTCCGCGTCGCTCAGCTGGCTCTCATAGGCGGCCATGCCGGTGCCGTCCACGCCACCGGTGATGGTGGTGTACAGGCCCAGCACCGAGCGGCCCATGTAGCGGGCGCGCTCGTGGAAGTCGGTGGGCGCCGGCTCCAGATTGGCGCCGGCGGGGCCGTCGCCGTAGCCCTCGCGGCCGTGGCAGGCGAAACAGTGGGTCTGGTAGAGCTGTTCGGCGGCGGCCATGTCCGGGGCCTGCTTGGGCACCACCGGCAGGCCGTAAACGTCCACCAGGGAACCGCGGATCTTCTGCGCCAGGCTCTGGATGCGCGCTTCCGGGGCCTTGTCGTCCACCGCCTCTTCCAGGTCACGGGCCTGCCGCAGCAGGGTGTCCTTGCCATCCGCCTCCGGCAGACCTTCAATGCCCTCGCTGAGCAGCGCGGTGAACTCGTCCATCTCCGCGTATTCCGCGTCGCTGACGATCTCGCCGTCCTGCACCGCGTTGACGTAGTCCGCGCCGACGTATTCCACCAGCTGTACCAGGGCGGTCTGATCCGCGGCCCGGGCGGTAAAGCTCAACAACAAAAGGGACGACAACAAAAAGACGCCCAGCGGGCGCCGCAGAAGGAGGGTCATGGATGCGGATTCCAGGCTCTAAAGATGAATAATTCTTATTTATGGTCCTATCCCGAGCGGCGCCCGTCAAGGAACAAAAGAGCAAAGTGCCGCCTCTGCCCTGGCAGGCTGCTAGCCCACCGTGAACGCCAGAATCTTGCTGATGTGCGCCTGGGGCCGCCCGGACTCCGCCTGCCAGGCGTTGAACGCCGCCTGGGCGGCGCGCTGATCGCGCTGGCTGGACGGGGCCTTGTCGATGATGTTGTGGCTCTTCAGCGCCGCCACCACGTCGCCGGTGGGGTACCAGGTGTCACGGCCGACCATGCGCAGAAAGGCGGCGCCGGAGTTGCCGCCGAGCTGCTTGCCGCGCTTCTTGAGCAGCTGCCACATGCCCACCGTGTCGTCCACCGGCCAGTCCGCCAGCCAGTTGCCGACTCCGCCGTATTCCTCGCGCAGGTCCAGCACCAGCCGCGCGTTGTGACGGATCGCCTTCATCTTGCCCCAGTGGCGGATCAGACGGGTGTCCTGCATGCGATCTTCCAGCATGGTGTCCGGCATCAGCACCAGCTTCTCCGGGTCGAAGCCGAAAAAGGCTTCCTCGAAGGCCGGCCAGCGCGCGTCCACCAGGGAATGAGTGAGCCCGGCGCGGAAGATGCGCCGGGTCAGCGCCGAGAAGTAGAAGGCGTCGTCGGGCTTGCGCAACTGCGCCGGCGTTTTCACCGCCGGCAGCTGCGCCTCGACCTGCTTGACCCCGCCCTTGCGGTTCACGGCCAGCGCCATCAGGTCCCTGAATTCAATCATTGGTTTCCTCTGTCGGCTTCATATACAGGGTTTTCGGCCCACTGTAGAATCCCGGGCTTCCGGATTTTTTCAACAGCGGTTATCAAAACATGAGCGGTCAGCAAACCACGGTCAGTAAATCGGACAAACTCCACGACGTCTGCTACGACATCCGCGGGCCGGTGCTGCGCGAGGCCCACCGCCTCGAGGACGAAGGCCACCGGGTGATCAAGCTCAATATCGGCAACCCGGCGCCGTTCGGTTTCGAGGCCCCGGAAGAACTGCTGCAGGACGTGATCCACAACCTGCCCGACTCCACCGGCTACTGCCACTCCAAGGGTCTGTTCCCGGCTCGCAAGGCGGTGATGCAGTATACCCAGACCAAGGGCATCGCCGACGTGACGGTGGACGACATCATCATCGGCAACGGCGTCTCCGAACTGATCGTGATGGCCATGCAGGCGCTGCTCAACAACGGCGACGAAGTGCTGCTGCCGGCGCCGGACTATCCGCTGTGGACCGCCGCCGTGCGCCTGTCCGGCGGCAACCCGGTGCACTACCTGTGCGACGAGCAGCAGGACTGGCAGCCGGCCCTGGACGATATCCGCGCCAAAATCACCAGCCGCACCAAGGCGCTGGTGATCATCAATCCGAACAACCCCACCGGCGCCAACTACCATCCGGACCTGCTGGCGGAGATGGTGAAGATCGCCCGGGAACACAACCTGATCATTTTCGCCGACGAGATCTATGACAAGATTCTCTACGACGGCGAGGTGCACACCTCCATCGCCTCCATGGCCGAGGACCTGCTGTGCATCACCTTCAACGGCCTGTCCAAGAACTACCGGGCCGCCGGTTTCCGCGCCGGCTGGATGGTGATCTCCGGCGCCAAGTACCGCGCCGAAAGCTACATCGAGGGCCTGGACATGCTGGCCAGCATGCGGCTGTGCGCCAACGTGCCCAGCCAGCACGCCATCCAGGCCGCCCTGGGCGGCTACCAGAGCATCAGCGACCTGGTGCTGCCCACCGGGCGCCTGGGCCGCCAGCGCGACAAGGCCTGGGAAATGCTCGACAGCATTCCCGGGGTGAGCTGCGTGAAACCCAAGTCGGCGCTCTATCTGTTCCCGAAACTGGACCCCAAGGTGTTCCCGTTCCAGGACGACGAGGCCTTCGTGCTCGACCTGCTGCGTCAGGAGAAGGTGCTGGTGGTTCAGGGTACCGCTTTCAACTGGCCCCACCCGGACCATTTCCGGGTGGTGTTTCTGCCGCGCCTGGACGACCTGCAGGATTCCATCGGCCGCATCGCCGAGTACCTGGACCGCATTCGCAAGAAATAAGCGGCGTGCCGGTTAATGGCCACGCCGGTAGCGGTAGGCCAGCGCCTTCAGCGCCGGCTCGGCGGCTTCGTCGAAGCCCGGGGCGCCGGGCAGCCGGCCTTCCAGGGTGGCGCCGGGCAGATTGTCCGCCACCAGGGTCTTCAGCCAGTCCGCCCCCAGCCAGGGGGCGTTCAGACAGATCAGCAGTTCCGCCTCCGGCGCCAGCAGCTTGGGCAGCCGCCGCAGCACCTTGGCGTAGTCCCGCTCCACCTGAAAGCTGCCCTTCTGGGCGCTGGGCGGGTCCACCACGATCAGATCGTAACGCCCCAGGCTGTGCAGTTTTTTCCAGCTGCGAAACACGTTGTGCGGCAGGTAGTGCACGTCCGCGTCGCCGAAGCCGTTGGCCTGCTGGTTCACCTGCCCCAGGGCCAGCGCCGGCCGCGACAGGTCGATATTGACCACCCGCCCGGCGCCGCCGGCCAGAGCCGCCACGGAAAACGCGCAGGTGAAGCTGAACAGGTTCAACACCCGCTTGCCGGCCGCCCGCTCACGGAGCCAGGCGCGGCCCGGCGCCATGTCCGCGAAAAAGCCCAGGTTCTGGCCACGCTCGAAATCCAGCCGATAGCGCAGGCCGTCCTCCTCCGCCCAGGGCGTGGCCGGCAAGGCGCCGTGTACCACCCGGGTTTCCGCCGGGCGGCGGTGGCGATGCTGAACCACCAGGGTGTCGCAGCCCAGCGCTGGCAGCGCCTGGATCAGCCGCGCCTGCAGGGCGTCCAGCCGCGGCGCCGGGTAGTCGTCGAACAGGGTGGCCATCAGCACCGGCGGAAACCGGTCAAGGGTCAGCCCTTCCCAGCCGGGCAAGGTCTTGCCACGGCCGTGAAAAAGACGGTGTCGGGCGTCCTCCGGGGGAACCAGAAAGGGCGCCAATTGGTCTACATTCTCTGGGGTCATGATGCGGGAGTCAGGGACGGCTCAAAGGCGGCGAGTATCGCCGTCACCGATCTTGAACACAACCGCCGCGCCCCCATTGAGGCTTTGCTTTCAAGACGTCCGTTTTTATTTTTCGGGAGTACCTTCGGAATGATGCGCATCGCGCTGTTTCTGCTTACCAACCTGGCGGTGATCGTGGTCGCCAGCATTACCCTCAGCCTGCTGGGCGTGAATTCCTATCTGGCGCAGAGCGGCACCGGTCTGGATTTGGGCAATCTGCTGGTCTTCAGCGCCGTGTTCGGTTTCGCCGGCTCCTTCGTGTCGCTGCTGATCTCCAAACCCATGGCCAAATGGTCGGCGCGCGTTCAGACCATCAAGCAACCGTCCAACAGCGGCGAAAAATGGCTGCTCGACACGGTCCGCGAACTGTCCGACAAGGCCGGCATCAAGATGCCGGAAGTGGGCGTGTTCCCGGCGCAGCAGTCCAACGCCTTCGCCACCGGCTGGAACAAGAACGACGCCCTGGTGGCGGTGTCCCAGGGCATGCTGCAGCGCTTCCGCCCGGAAGAAGTGCGCGCGGTGCTGGCCCACGAAATCGGCCATGTGGCCAACGGTGACATGGTGACCCTGAGCCTGATCCAGGGCGTGGTGAACACTTTCGTGATCTTCGCCGCCCGGGTGGTGGGCTCGGTGGTGGACAGCTTCCTGCGCCGCGACGGCAACGGCGGGCTGGGCTTCGGCTATTACATCGTGGTGTTCGTCGCCGAGATCATCTTCGGCATCGCCGCCAGCACCATCGTCATGTGGTTCTCCCGGCGCCGGGAATACCGGGCCGACGTGGCCGGCGCCCAGCTGGCCGACCGCCGCGACATGGTCAGCGCCCTGCAACGCCTGAAGGCGGAGTACGAAGTGCCCAACCAGATGCCCGATTCCCTGGTGGCCTTCGGCATCAACGGCGGCGTGCGCCACGGCCTGGCCGCCCTGTTCCGCTCCCACCCGCCGCTGGATGATCGTATCCAGGCGCTCAACGAAAAGCGGTACGGGTAAGCGCCGCTAACGCGGCGCAGTTAAAAGTTGAAAGTTGAAACGCGACGGGGGCCTTGCCACACGGTAGGGCCCCCGTCGCGCTTACCCGCCATCCTTTCCCAGGCGCAGGCCGCGCGCGAACCGACCCGGCACGACCTTTCAACTTTTAACTTTAAACTTTCAACTTTTCTCTCAATCCAACTGCCGGATATGGTAGTCCAGCTTCCCCTTCCGTAAGGCCTTGCCCAGGTCCGGGTGCTTTTCCAGGCGCCGGCGCAGGTGGATGCTGCGCGCCGGTTGGCGGGTGAAGGCGATCACCGCGTTGTGGCAGTCCTGGCAGGACAGCCGGAAGCGGCTGCTCCAGCCGGCCATGCGGGCGGCGTCGGCGGCGTGGCTTTGGCGGTACTCCGGGTAATCGCCGAAATTCATCACCAGGGTGCCGTGGTCGCTGACGTGGCGCTGCAGCAGGGTGACCCATTCCCGGTCCGCCTCCACCGCCCGGCTCACCTGGTCGTTGTGCGGCGCGAACAGGTCCTCGATGATCAGGTCGAAGGGCTCGCCGTCGTAGGCCTTCAGCCAGGCCACCGCGTCGCCGAGCACGGTCTGCTCGCCGGGCCGGACCACCGAGAACACCTCCCGGGCCACGGCCAGGTGATGGGGGTCCAGCTCCACCGCCACCAGCCGTTCCGGCGCCAGCAGCGCGCGCAGGGGCGGAATCAGCGAGCCCCCGCCCAGCCCCAGAATCAGCACCCGTTTTAGCTGCTCCGGCTCACCGAGCAGGACCGGCAGCCACAGCAGGTCCCAGACGCTGCCGGTAACCAGCCGCTTGGGGTGGAATTCGGAATGCTGCACGCCGTTGGCGAAGAGCCGCAGCCGGGCGCCGTGGCGGCGTACCTCGTAGCGTACGCCCGCCTCTTCCCGTTCCCAGATCACCGCCATCAGAGGCCCTCGGCGCCGAGGCCGACGCCGTGGTACTCGGCGTCCACCTCCGGACTCTCCAGCCGGACCCGTCGGGCGGCCAGGCCGAATTCACCGGTGAGCAGATCCCGGGCCTGTTCCGCCCGTTGTTCCGCCAGCCGGCGCAGGGCGTCGTCGTCCACCTGCTCCGCCGCCTGCTCCAGCAGTTGCCGCCAGGCCTGGCGGGCCCGTTCGCGGGGGTCCGCGTCCAGGCTCTCCGGGTCCCGGTCGAGCCGGTCCCGGTAGGCATCGAGAATGCGCTCGCGGCCCGCTTCGCTGGTCAGGGCCATGTCCAGGCCGCGCCAGTCGCCGCCCAGGTCGTCCACCAGTTCCGCCTCGCCGAGCGCCCGACGGTCGTCGGCGTTGCTCTGGCCGGTGAGCAGCAGGGTAATCGCGCCGCGTTGCTCGAGGATGGTGGCCAGCTTCTCCAGCGCCTCGCGGGTGTCTTCCCGGGGCCGCGCCTCGCCGGCCCCGTAGGGCACGTACTCCAGGTCGTCGTCGCCGCCGCCGATCAGGCCGGCGAGCATGGAGAACGGCGCGGTGGCCGCCTTCACCAGCACATTGCGGATCACCCGCAGCACCACCCCGCTGACGCTGAAGTCCGGGTCCGACAGGTCACCGGACAGGCTCACCGGCAGGCGGATCATGCCGGAGCCGTCGCGCAGCACCGACAGGCCCAGCTTCACCGGCACGTCCATGGCCTGGTCGCTGGGCATGCGCTCACCCAGATAGAAATCGTCGGCGGCCAGATCGATGCTGCTGTCCAGGCGGTTGTCCTTCACATTCACCCGGGATTGCAGACTCAGTTGCCCTTTCTCCACGCCGAAGCCCAGGTAGCGGCTGGTGAAGGGGGTCAGGGTGTCCATGCCGTAGCCCTTGAGCGTGCCGTCCAGATCCAGGGTCAGCGGATCGGCGTCCACGGTGCCCTTGAGGGTCAGGGTGGCGGTGCCGTTGACCTCGCCACGGGTGTCCACCCGCGCTTCGCCGCCGGCGCTGTCGAAGCCGTCCATCCGCCCCTGCCAGTCCTGCACCGTGACCTGGTATTCCGGCGACAGGGTCAGGTCCCGGTGGGCGATCCGCGATGCGTTCACCGACACCCGGCCCAGGCGCACCCGCCAGCCGCCGTCGTCCGATCCGTCGGCCTCGTCGTCGCCGGACAGCCGGGCCGCCAGGCCCCGGCCCTGATCGTCGATCACGTGCAGAACGTCCAGGCCCCGGGCGGCCAGGCCGTCCACGGTGACGGTTTCGGCGCCGGTATCCACCTTGAAGCCATCGGCGCTGAGGTTGGCCACCGACAGGAAACGCCGGCCGTTCTCCGCCAGCGCGCCCTCTTCCACACTGGCGCGGCCGCTCACCGTCACCCGGGGCGCGTCGCCGGCCACGGTCACCGTCAGGTCACCGCCGGCGCGGCCCTGCTGAACGGTGATCGGCGACGCCGCTTCCACCCAGGGAGACAGGGTGGCCAGGGGCAAGCCCTGCAGTTTCAGGTCCGCGTTCAGGTCCAGGGGAGCCAGACGCGCCTGGCCGGAGTGGCCGAGCCGGCCCTCCTCCAGCACCCGGGTGTCGCCTTCCCATTGCCAGCGCAGCCCGTCCTGGTCGATCCGGAAGTCGGTGACCGTCAGGGCCCCGTCGGTGAGCGTCAGTTCGCGGGCCTCGGGCAAGGTGGTATCGCGGAACACGGCGGCGGCCCCGGTGACCGCGAAGCGGTCCAGCCGGACGCGCCAGTCCGCCTCGCCCTGGCGCAGTTTCTCCTCGGCCTGGCGGGCTTCCTCGCGGACCTTCTCGCGGGTCTGCTCGGCCCGTTGCGGGTCCACCGGCAAAAACAGGGTGGCCAGATCCAGGCCCTGGTCGGTGAGCACCGCCCGGGCGGCCGGATCGCTGACCGTCACCTCCGGCACGGTGACCGTGCGGCCGGCGGTGTCCAGCGCGGCGCCGCTGACGGTGAGCTCCGGCACCGTCACCGCGTCCTCGTCACCGTCCCGGGGGCGGAGGCGCAGACCGGTCAGGGTCAGTTCGCCGTTGTCCACGGTGAGCCCCTGGCCGGGGGCGGCGCTGAAGCGGTAATCGGCGCCCAGGGCCAGCACCCCGGCGGGCACGGTGAAGCGGAAGTGGGGTTCCAGCAGGCGCGCGAACGACACCAGGTCCACCTGGTCCATGCGCAGCCGTCCGTCCACGGACAACGGCTCGAACGCGAAGCGCCCGTCCCAGTCCAGGCTGCCGCCGTCCGGCCCCTCGATGTGCAGCCGGTAGCGGTTGTCGTCCTCGTCCACGCCCCGGGTGGTCAGGTCCTCCACCACGAAGGCCACCGGCAGGGTCAGCGTCAGCGGTTCCCCGGCGGCGGCGTCGATCAGGTCCACGCTGCCGTCCTCGACACTGAAATGGCTGACCGTGAAGGCCGGCGGGCCGGCCTGCTCCTGCTCGCCATCGGCCTCGGGCCCGGTGGGCTCGTCGGCGGCCCGCTGGCGCAGCCGGGCCAGGATGTCGTCCACGTTGAGGGCGCCGTCCGCCTCGCGGCGCAGGCGGGCGCGCAGCCCGTTCAGGTCCACGTCCCCCACCCAGGGCCGCCAGTGGAACAGGGAGGCCCACAGCTCCGCGTTCACATAGAGCCGGTCGAAGCGCACCAGGGTGTCGGTTCGCGGGTCGGCGACGGCGAAGCCCTCGGCGGTCACCGACAGGGTGAACGGATTGAGCGCCACCCGTTCCAGGGTCACGTCGCGGCCGAGCAGCTCGCTCAGCCGCTGGCGGGCCTGATCCCGGGCCCAGCCGGGCAGCAGCAGCCCCACCACCAGCACGTACAGCACATAGAGCACGGCCAGGATCGCCAGAATACGGCCGCCCCATCCCCGTGAACGCCACCACTGCGCCGGTGTCTGCATCGTGTTGCTTCCTTGTCGTCGCGTATTTTTATGCAAGATGGCGCGAGTCTAACACTGAACCGCCAGGTCCGCCGCGCCGCCGGGGCCACGACCCGGCGGCCATTGTCCGTCGCCCGCCGGTCCCGACAATGGGCGCTTCGAAATCGGGAGGTTCCCATGAGCGACAACTATCTGCTGAAGCTGTACCAGCGCAGCGCCCGCCTGCCCAAGGGCAAGCTGCTGTTCTCCAAACTGTTCGCCCGCCAGGCGCCCTACTTCGGTACGGTGCGCCCGGTGGTGGAAGAGCTGCGCCCCGACTACTGCAAGGTCACCTTCAAGAAGCGCCGGGCGGTGCAGAACCACATCGGCACGGTGCATGTGATCGCCATCTGCAACGCCCTGGAAGCGGCCATGGGCGCCATGGCCGAAGCCTCCATCCCCAAGCACCTGCGCTGGATTCCCAAGGGCATGGACGTGCGCTACACCGCCAAGGCGGACAGCGACATCACGGCGGTGGCGGAAGTGGCGCCGGGGGCCTGGGAGAACGGCCCGGATCTGCCGGTGACGGTGTGCGCGCGCCGCGAGGACGGCACCGTGGTGGTGGAAGGCACCATCCATCTCTGGGTCACGGAAAAACCGGGCCGCTCATAAAGGCGACGGCGCGGTCGGCGGCGGCCACCAGGTTAGCATCCTGGTCACCGCCACTGCGCTTGCGCGGCTTCAGATCGTGGTCGCCGTCGAAGGCCCAGTGCAGGGTCACCGGGTCGGTGAGGCGGTAGCCTTCCACTTCCTCGCGGCGGCCGAACGGATCCCGTTCGCCCTGGCAGATCAGCAGCGGCCCGGTCAGGTCCGGAAAATGGTCCAGGCGGGTGCGTTCCGGCTTGCCCGGCGGGTGGAACGGGTAGCCGAACACCACCGCTCCGGCCAGCGCCGGGTCCGGCTCCGCCAGCAACAGGGAAGCCATGCGTCCGCCCATGGATTTGCCGCCCACCCAGAGCGGGCCGGCGGCCTGCTCCGCCACCGCCGCCCGCACCGCCCGGAAGCGGTCCAGCAGCTTCGGCGCCCGGTCCGGCGGCGCCTTGACCCCGTCCTCCCGACGCCGCGCCATATAGGCGAACTCGAACCGCGCCACCGCCACGCCCCGCTCCGCCAGCAACGCCGCCATGCGCGCCATGAACGGGCTGTCCATGGGCGCGCCGGCGCCGTGGGCCAGCAGCAGCGTGGCCCGGGCCGGGCCGGTGGGGCGGTCCCACAGCAGATTCAACGCATCGGTCATCGGGGCTCCCGGGTGAACAGGCCCTAACCCTCCCACAAATGCATCTGACCGGCCAGCCCGGGCGGACGGAAGGCGCTGGTGTCCAGCGTAAAGCTCTCCCGGGGCGCCAGGCCGGCGCGCTGGCAGGCGGTCTGGAAGCGCCGCGACAGCAACTGCGCCCAGGGGCCCTGGCCCCGGTGCCGGTGGTGCCAGCGGCTGTCGTAGGTGGCGCCACCGTGCAGCTCGCGCACCGTGGCCATCACCTTGCCGGCCCGGTCCGGGTAGTGGGTGGCCAGCCACTCCTCCCACAGCGGCCCCAGTTCGTGGGGCAGGCGCAGGATCACGTAGCCGGCGCTGCGGGCCCCGGCGGCGGCCACCTGCTCGACGATGTCTTCCAATTCATGATCGTTGATGAACGGAATCAGCGGCGCCACCAGCACCGTCACCGGCACCCCGGCCCGGGCCAGCTCACGCACCGTGCGCAGCCGCTCGCGGCCGCCGCTGGCGCGGGGCTCCAACTGGCCCTTGAGGCGGTTGTCCAGGGTGGTCACCGACACCGCCACCGAGGCCCGGCCCTCCCGGGCCATGGGCCCGATCAGGTCCAGATCGCGCAGCACCAGGGCGCTTTTGGTGATCAGACTGAACGGGTGCCGGCATTCACTGAGCACCTGCAGCACCTCGCGGGTGAGGCGCCGTTCCCGCTCCACCGGCTGGTAGGGATCGGTGGCGGTGCCGATCACGATCGGCCGGCACCGGTAGCCGGGTTTGCGCAGGGTATCGCGCAGCACCTCGGCGGCGTTGTCCTTGCAGAAGATTTCGCTTTCGAAATCCTGCCCCGGGGAGAGGTCCACGTAGGCGTGGTTGGGGCGGGCGAAACAGTAGATGCAGCCATGCTCACAGCCCCGGTAGGGGTTGAGGCTGGTATCGAAGTGCAGGTCCGGGCTCTGATTGCGGGTCAGGATCGACCGGGCGATTTCGCGATGGTAACGGCTGGGCCGGGCCGCCGCCGGTTCGTCGTGCTCGCTGTGAATCACCGCGAAGCGCCCCCGACGCTGGTTCAGGGTGCCCCGATTGGACGCGCGGGTGGCCATGGGGATGCTCTCCGATACTGTTCTTATGGACAGTATAGTGAGCGCGGGCGGGACTGCAATGTCTCAGTGCGGCCGTACCGGCTGCACCAGAACCCAGGGTTTGACCACCAGGGTCCACATGTCCTGGCCGGCGTCGAACCAGCCGCGCGCCTGCTCATCGCTGACCGCGTCCACCCGGCCCTGGGCGCGCCACTGGCGGATCTGCTCGACCCGGTCCTCGGCGAACGCCACCGCCACCTCGATCAGGTCCAGGTCACCGGCCACCGCCACGGTTTGGCCGCGGGCGAAGAAGGGCTGCAGCTCGCGCCAGTCGGCGCGGGCGGTTTCCTGGTTGAGTTTGGCTTTGAGTATCGCGGTGTCGTCGGGTTCGGCCATGGGTCCTCCGGATTCAGGGGACGCCATTATGGCGAAAAGCATGGTTTCTCGCACTTTCAGCGGATTCTCTCCAGCCGGGGCGCGGCTCAGGGCGCGACGCCCTTCCGGGAACGCCGTGAACCCGTCCCTGGGGGCTCCCTTTCGAACGTCCTGTTCTCAAGGGTCCCGGAAGGGCGTCGCGCCCTGAGCCGCTGAGCAGTGAACCTCGGCGCCAAGGGACGCTTCAGGTGCCTGGCGGTGCCAATATCGGAGGTTGCCGGCGCAAAGATGGGCTCTACGGAGCCGCCACCTCTATCCCTCCTGGTTCATCGTTGTCCGTACCCGGAACGGTTCCGCTACCTCGGAGCGGAGCTGTGTGGGTGCCTTCCGGGACCCTTTTTGGCAAGGATGCCAAAAACGGGAGCGCCCAGGGACGGCTTGAGCGATCCCGGAAGGCACCCACGCAGATCCGCGTCCCGGATAGAGATCTCCCGCATCGATTTCCCGCCAAAGCGCGATGAACCAAAAGAAAGCCCGCCGGGGAGGGCGGGCGGCTGTAGTGGGCCGAAAAGGGACGTCCGTGTCCTTTAGCGTCCGTGCAACGACCACTCTAGGGCAGCGCCGGGGCCGTGGGGATCGGAGATCTGCCATGATCTTTGTAGGACATCAGCCATCCCACCGGATTTCCCGACTCGCCGCCGGCACCGGTTCGCCGTCCCGGTTGAACAGCTCCAGGCGCGCGCCCTCCCCGTCCAGGGTCACCCGCGAAAACGCATCGCGGCTGTACACCTCGCCGGGCACGCTGACCCGCCCCAGGGACGGCTTCCACAGCCCGGCCAGGCGATGATCGTCACGGATCATCGGCCGGTACCAACGGAACGCCATCAGCGCCGTGGGCCAGAACAGGCCGGAACAGATCCAGGCGTGGATCGGCGGCTTGCCGGCGCCGTCCAGGCGCGCGTACAGGGACGCGTGCACGTCGCCGCTGAGCACCAGCAGGCGCCGGGCGCGGCTGGCGCGCATGGCGTCGATCAGGCGCTGGCGCTGAGCGCGGAAGCCCTCCCAGCTGTCCTCGCCCCGGAACGGCCAGCGCTGCTCCGGCAGCAGCGGCACCGACGACACCAGACACTTGATGCGGTCCGGGCCGTCGTTGAGCCAGGCCACCACCGCCGCCTCTTGCTCCCGGGACATGATGTTGCGCTGCCAGGGCCAGCGGCTCAGCGCCCGCTCGGTGCGCAGGTCCATCAGGAAGAAGTCGGCGCCGCCCCAGCGGTAGCTGTACCAAAGCCGCTCCGGGTCGCGGTCCAGGCGACGGCCCTCGGCGTTGAGCGGCACCGCCGGCGAGTGCGAGGCCTGGTAGATTTGGTAGGCCTTCATGGCCGCCGGGTACTTGCTGGTCCACAGGTCCGGGTTGGCGCGCGCCGGCCAGTTGTTCTCGATCTCGTGGTCGTCGAGGATCATATGGTGGTTGTGGTGGGCCATCAGTCGGCGAATATGAGGCTGGCCGAAGCTCTGCCGGTAAAGATCGAAATACTGCTGCTGGGAGGACGCCGCGCCCACCCGCCAGGTGGCATCGGCGTACACCTGATCGCCGGCGTAGAGCACGAAGTCGGTGTGCCGCTCCCGGGCCTGGTCGGCCATCACCGCGAACACCCGGTCGGCGCGGTCGTCCTCCACCTGGTGGTCCAGGCCGGTGAAGCGGTAGCAGCAGGAGCCGAACAGAAAGCTCACCGGTTCCTGATCGGAGGCCGGCGCGGTGCGGAAATGCCCGTCCGTGGCCCGGTGCCAGTCCAGTGCCGTGTCCACCGTCCGCGGGTCGTCCACGTAGCCGGCCTGGTACTGGTAGCGGGTGCCCGGCGTCAGCTCGCGCAGCACCACCACGCCACTGCTGTCGAAGTTGCCGTTGATGCGGAAATGGCGCGGGCCGAGCCAGCGGGTCTCGCCGACCGCCCGCCAGCGGATGCGGCCGTGGGGCGCTTTGCGCCCGGCGCCCAGGGCGCCGCCGGGCATGGCGCCGAAGATGCGAATGCTGGTGCGGTCGGCGCTGCCGGCCAGTGGGCCCACCGCGAACGGCGCCACGGTTACGGTCATGGTTCCTTCCCCCTTGTCTCCATTGATTGAGCCCCCGTGGCCGCGCTGCTAGCATCCTGAAACGGTAAACACAGGATTCCGCCAGGATCCGGTCACGGGGTACCTCTTATTTTGGTGCAGGACGCTGTTTCATCCCTTTCGCGGTTCGCCGTGCTGATCCTCCTGATCGGGCTGTGGCCGGCTCTGGCCTGGGGCCAGGCTGCCGCGCCATCGGCGGCGGTCATCGACGGCCGTTCCGACAGCCTGCGGCCCTACCCCGCGCTGAGCTATTTCTGTCTGCCCCGCGACCAGGCGCCGGATCTGGCCAGCCTGCGCCGCGACCCGGACGCCTGGCCCTGGCGCGCCGCCCGGGGCATGCCCAATCTCGGCTTCACCCGCGACCGCTGCTGGTTCCGCCTGCCGGTGCGCAACGCCACCGACCAGCCCCTGGATTGGCGGCTGGTGGTGGAGTACGCCATGCTCGGCGAGCTCGACCTGTACGTGCTCGGCGGCGACGACGAACCGGCGCACTACCGGGCCGGCATGGACCGGGCCTTCGACGTACGGCCGGACGACGGCGCGCTGCCGTCGTTTCCGCTGACGCTGCCCGCCGGCGCCGAGCGCACCGTGTTGATGGAAGTGGTCTCCCCGCACAGCATTCAACTGCCTCTGAAGCTGATGAGCAAGCCCGCCCTGGATCAGGCGCTGCTCAGCCACACCCTGGTTCAGGGGCTGTTCTTCGGCGGCATGCTGGTGATGATCCTCTACAACCTGTCGCTGTTTTTCTCGATCCGCGAGAAGGCCTACCTGCTGTACGTGTTCTGGTCCCTGGCAATTACCCTGTTCATGGCGGTGCTGCACGGTTACGCGCAAAAATACCTGTGGCCCGGCGCGCCGCTGCTGAGCCGCTACGTGCTGCATTATCTGCTGCCGGTGCTGGTGATTTTGCCGACCCTCTTCACCCTGCATTTTCTCGATCTGCCCCAGCGAGCGCCGCCCCTGGCGCGGCTGCTCAAGGCGCTGGTGGGCACCGGCGTGGTGCTGCTGCTGGCGGCGCCCTTCGTGGAGCGCCAATGGCTGATCCCGCTGGCGGTGCTGGCGATCCTGGCGATGGATTTCAGCATCCTGCTGGCCGGCCTGCTGCGCGCCGCCGCCGGCGATCCGGACGCGCGCATCTTCACCGCCGCCTGGCTGTGCTTCATCGTCGGCGCCGCCGCCATGTCCCTGAACAAGTACGGCGTGCTGCCGCGCACCGACCTGACCGAGAACCTGCTGCAGGCCGGCGTGTTTCTGGAGGTGATTTTGCTGTCCCTGGCGCTGGCGCGGCGCATCAACCGGCTCAAGGAAGCCCACGCCCTGTCGGTGCGCGACAAGGCCATCGCCGAGATGGACGCCTTCAAGGCCGGCGCCCGCAACCAGGCCAAGAGCGAATTCCTGGCCACCATGAGCCACGAAATCCGCACGCCGATGAACGGCATCATCGGCATGACCGATCTGCTGCGGCGCACCACCCTGAATATCCAGCAGGCCCAGTACGTGGACACCATTCACCAGTCCACCCAGTCCCTGGTGACGGTGATCAACGACATCCTGGACTACTCGCGCATCGAGTCCGGCAAGCTGGAGCTGGAATACCAGGACGTGGACGTGGAGCAATTGCTGGACGACTGCGTGCGCCTGTTCGCGCTGCGCGCCTCGGAGACCGGCGTGTCCCTGTACACCTTCGTCGATTCACGGGTGCCGCGCCGCATCCAAACCGACCCGATCCGCGTCAAACAGGTGCTCACCAACCTGCTCAGCAATGCCTATAAGTTCACTGATCACGGCCAGGTGGCCCTGCACCTGGGCGTGCGTCAGCCGCCGGACGACCAGGGCCACTGCGTGCTGATGCTGGAGGTGGTGGACACCGGCATCGGCCTGGACGAGGCCCAGCAGCAGAACCTGTTCCAGGTGTTCGGCCAGGGCGGCCGCACCCACCGCCACCGGATGCAGGGCACCGGCCTGGGGCTGACCATCTGTAAGCGCCTCACCGAGCTGCTCGGCGGCGAAATCGGCGTGTCCAGTTCCCTGGGCCGCGGCGCCACCTTCTGGGTGACCCTGCCCACGGTGGCCCGGGAACCGGCGCGGCCGGAGAAGGCGCTGGCCGGCCATCGGGCGGTGATGATCAGCCACGACGCCTCCCTGGCGCTGAGCTTGTCCCAGCTGATGACCCGCTGGGGCCTGTCGGTGCGCGAGTACGCCGACTGCGACCAGGCCCTGGCGGCGCTCAACGACGAGACGCCCGAGACCGACATTCTGCTCGCCTCGGAGCCCAATCTGGCGCGCCGGGCCGAGCTGATGGACATCCGCCAGCGGCTCGGCGACCCGCCGCTGCTGATCCTGCAGGCCACCGGCGCGGAGATCACCGGCGAGTTGCCCGGCGACATGCTGCTGGTGGAAACGCCGGTGTCGTCGCGGGCGCTCAAACACAGCCTTTCCACCCAGTTGCGTGAACGGGAAGAAGCCGCCGCCGGCGCGCCGCCAACGGAAAGCGGCGAACGCCTGCCACGGCTGTCGCGCCTGAACGTGATGGTGGTGGAGGACAACGCGGTGAACCAGCTGGTGATCGACAGCATTCTGCGCTCCATCGGCATCCAGGCCACCCTGCTCACCGACGGCGCCCAGGCGGTGCGGCGCATGGAGGACACCCCGGGCAACTGGGACGTGATCTTCATGGACTGCGAGATGCCGGTGATGGACGGCTACGACGCCACCCGGGAAATCCGCCGGCTGGAGCAGGATCGGGACGTGGACCCGTGCTGGATCATCGCGCTGTCCGCCCACGCCACCGGCGACTACGTGCAGAAGGCCCGCGACGCCGGGGTCGACGACTACCTGAGCAAGCCGGTGTCCCGGGATCAGGTGCTGGAGGCGCTGCAACGCAACCGCGCGCTGAGCGGCGCGGGGGGCTGAAAAGCCGCCCCCGGACCAGTATCATACCGGTCCCGATTTACCGCCGACCGCGAAGGCCCCATGAGCGACACTCCCCGCAAGATCCTGGTCACCAGCGCCCTGCCCTATGCCAACGGCCCGATCCACCTGGGCCACCTGCTGGAATACATCCAGACCGACATCTGGGTGCGCTTCCAGAAGCTGCACGGGCAGAACTGTCTGTACGTCTGCGCCGACGACGCCCACGGCACCGCCATCATGCTCAAGGCGGAGGAGAACGGCGTCACTCCGGAGCAACAGATCGCCACGGTGAAAGCCGACCACGAACGGGATTTCGCCGATTTCCAGATCCGCTTCGACAACTACTACAGCACCCACAGCCCGGAGAACCGCCAGTTCTCAGAGATGATCTTCCAGCGCAACAAGGACGCCGGCTACATCGTCGAGAAGGAGATCACCCAGCTGTATGATCCGGAAAAGGGCATGTTCCTGTCCGACCGCTTCGTGCGCGGCACCTGCCCGAAATGCGGCGCGGCGGACCAGTACGGTGACAACTGCGAAGTGTGCGGCGCCACCTATTCGCCGTCGGAGCTGATCGACCCCTATTCCGCGGTGAGCGGCGCCACGCCGGTGGAGAAGCAGACCACCCAACTGTTTTTCGACCTGCCCCAATTCGAGCCGCTGCTGCGCGAGTGGACCCGCTCCGGCTCTCTGCAGGAAGGCGTGGCCAACAAGCTGCAGGAGTGGATCGAGGAACTGCATCCCTGGGACATTTCCCGGGAAGCGCCCTACTTCGGCTTCGAGATTCCCGGCTACCCGGGCAAGTATTTCTATGTGTGGCTGGACGCGCCGATCGGCTACATGGCCAGCTTCAAGAACCTGTGTGACCGCGAAGGCCTGGACTTCGACGACTACTGGAAGGCGGATTCCGACGCCGAGCTGTACCACTTCATCGGCAAGGACATCATCAACTTCCACGGCCTGTTCTGGCCGGCCATGCTGGAAGGCGCCGGGCTGCGCAAGCCCACCGCCATCTACAGCCACGGCTTCGTCACCGTCAACGGCGCCAAGATGTCCAAATCCCGGGGCACCTTCATCAAGGCGCGCACCTATCTGGACCATCTGAATCCGGAATACCTGCGCTATTACTTCGCCGCCAAGCTCAACAGCCGGGTGGACGACTTCGACCTGAATCTGGAGGACTTCGCCCAGCGGGTGAACACCGACCTGGTGGGCAAGGTGGTCAATATCGCCAGCCGCACCGGCAACTTCGTCAAGAAATTCGGCGGCACCCTCAGCGCCCATCCCGACAATCCGCTGCTGGTGCAGGAAGCCCAGCAGGCCGCCGCCACCATCGCCGGCTTCTATGAACAGCGGGAATTCGGCAAAGCGATGCGCGAGATCATGGCCCTGGCCGACCACGCCAACGGCTACATCGCCGACAAGGCGCCCTGGTCCCTGGCCAAGGAAGACGGCCGCGAGCAGGAGGTGCTGGAAATCTGCACCACCGCCCTCAACGTGTTCCGCCTGCTGGTGCTGTACCTGAAGCCGGTGTTGCCGGCGCTGGCCGAGCGCGCCGAGGCGTTTCTCAATATCCCGCCGCTGACCTGGGCGGACAGCGAGGCCCTGCTGCTGGAGCACGAGATCAACAAGTTCAGCCCGCTGCTGGGCCGGGTGGACATGGCGCAAATCGAAGCGGTGCTGGCCGATTCCCGCGAGACCAACCCGGCCTCGGCGGCTCCGGCCGGCGACGACACGGCGGCGGAGGAAGACGCGCCGATCAGCATCGACGATTTCCTCAAGGTGAAGCTGCGCGCCGCCCGGGTGATCCAGGCCGCCCATGTGGACGGCGCCGACAAACTGCTGCAGCTGACCCTGGACGTGGGCGAACTGGGCCAGCGCAATGTGTTCGCCGGCATCAAGGCCAAATACGCACCGCAGGACCTGGAAGGGAAGATGGTGGTGCTGGTGGCCAATCTGGCCCCGCGCAAGATGAAGTTCGGCGTCTCCGAGGGCATGGTGCTGGCCGCCGGCCCCGGCGGCGAGGACATCTTCCTGCTGTCACCGGACAGCGGCGCGGAACCGGGCATGGAGGTGCGCTGACCGGCGGCGCCCATGCCCTCCCCGGCCGACCGTTCTCCGGTACTTGCCGGCCCGCTGCTGCGCCGGCTGGAAGCGGGCCGCGTGGTGCTGTGGCTGGTGGCGGAACGGCCACTGACCGGACAGCTGGAGCTGTGGGAAGGCGATGACCGGGCGCCGCGCCAATGGCCCCTGGCCGAGCCCCATTGCCAGGTGGTGCCACTGGGCGAACGGGCCCACCTGCACCTGATCGACCTGGCGCCGGACCCGCCGCTGCCCGACGACACCCTGATCGGCTACGACCTGCGCCTGGATGGTCCGGGCGGCGTGGCCGACTGGGCGCCTCATCTGCTCTACCCCGGCCAGACGCGCCCGGCGTTCGTGTTGCACCGGCGGCGCCGGCAACTGTTCTACGGCTCCTGCCGCAAACCCCATCACCCCCAGCGCGACGGCCTGGCCCGCGCCGACCGGCATCTGGCCGCCGACCCGGCCTCGGTGAGCCGGCGCCCGGCCCTGCTGCTGCTCACCGGCGATCAGGTTTACGTGGACGACGTGGCCGGCCCCATGCTCAGCGCGGTGCAGGCGCTGGTGCGGGCACTGGGGCTGCCCGACGAGGATCTGAGCGGCGCCCGCATCACCGACAGCGCCGAGCTGTTCGGCCATCCGGACAACCACAACCGGGAACGGTTGCTGCCCGCCCTGGAATCCAACGAGGCCCTGCGCGAGCGTTTCTTCGGCGGCGTGGAAAAGCCGGTGTTCACCTCCGACCACGCCCACCGTCACCTGATTACCCTGTCGGAAATGTTCGCTCTCTACCTGCTGGTCTGGTCGCCCGAGCCCTGGCGCCGCATCGCGCCGGCCCGGCCGCCCCTGGACGACGAGCAGGCCGAGGAGTACCAACGTCAGCAGCCGATCATCGACACCTTCGTGGCGGACCTGCCGGCGGCGGCGCGGGTGATGGCGCAGCTGCCCACCCTGATGATCTTCGACGACCACGACATTACCGACGACTGGAACCTGACCGCCGCCTGGGAGCGCAGCGCCTACGGCCATCCTTTCTCCCGGCAGATCATCGGCAACGCCCTGATCGCCTATCTGCTCTGCCAGGGCTGGGGCAACGACCCGGACGCCGTGGCCGAGCTGCTGCCCGACACCCGCGCCCTGCTCGCCGACGCCACCGCCCGGGGGCGCCTGGACGATCCCCGCCATACCGAACTGATCGCCCGGCTGCTGGCGTTCCAGCATTGGCACTATGAGCTGCCCGGCACCCCCAAGCTGGTGGTGCTGGACACCCGCACCCGGCGCTGGCGCAGTGAGCGGCACGCCGGCCGCCCCTCGGGCCTGATGGACTGGGAAGCGCTCAGCGAATTCCAGCAGGCGCTGCTTGGCGAAACCTCGGTGGTGATCGTGTCGGCGGCGCCGATCTTCGGCGTCAAACTGATCGAGACGGTGCAGAAGCTGTTCACCCTGGCCGGCAAGCCGCTCACCGTGGACGCGGAAAACTGGATGGCGCACCGGGGCGCCGCCCGGGTGATGCTGAATATTTTCCGCCACTCCCGAACGCCGGGAAACTACGTGATCCTGTCCGGGGACGTGCATTATTCCTTCGTGTACCGGGTGCGCATCCGGCAACGGGACGGCGGCCCCAACGTCTGGCAGCTCACCGACAGCGGCTTGAAGAACACCTTTCCGCACCGGCTGCTGACCCTGTTCGACCGGCTCAACCGCTGGCTCTATTCGCCCCGTTCACCGCTCAACTGGTTCACCCAGCGCCGGCCCATGGCGGTGCACCCCTTTGCCCCGGACCACCGCGACGCCGGCGAGCGCCTCTGGAACGGCGCCGGCATCGGCCTGGTCACTTTGGACGACCAGGGCCGCCCGGAACGGATCCGGCACCTGAGCGTGGACGGCGAGGACGTGGATTTTAATCCACTATAAAAAAAACGGCCCGAAGGCCGCTTTTTTCTCGATGCGCGGGAGCCGGCAATTACTGCTGCTGGCCCTGCTGCTGGCGCATCTGTTCCTGCATCTGGCGCATTTGCTCGCGCTGCTGGCGGGCACGCTCTTCCAGAGTGTTGCGCTGCTCCTCGGTCAGGTTTTCCTGAATCCGGGCCTGCAGCAGCACGGTCTCGGCGGCGATGTCGCCGGTCAGTTCACCCAGTTCCTCGGCGTCGTCACGGATTTTGTCTTCGTCGTAATCCGGGCCGATCTGGCTGCTCAGCGATTGCTGCAGTTCCTGGGCCTCCATGCGCTTGCTGTTGATCTTGGCCTCGGAGTCCTGCATCAGCTCACGCATCTCCTTTTTCTGGTCGGCGCTCAGGCTGACCAACTGGTCGAGCTGATCCACCTGATCACCCTGGGCCATTCCCGGGCCTTGCTGCGCCATGGCGGTACCACTTACCCCCAGGGCCATCAGCAGCGCGATACTCAGTCGCTTAACGGTCGTCATATGGTTCTCCATTCAGCCAATCTCGGATCGGTGATCCGCAGTGAGGGAATCACCCTACCCGATGGGGCAACGCAACTTCATCCCCGTTCCGCACGTTTTGCCCGCCAATAAGGGCCCGCACCCCGCCCCGTCCCGGCGCGCCCCGCCAATGACGCGGCTTCCAGGGGGTCTCGGGGAATCGGAAAATTTTGCTAAACTGCCGCCCAACCCGCGCCACAACCGACCGGATGCCATGACAGACACCCCGTTTCACGGCGGCCGCGCCATTGAAGTAGAACGCATCGACGCCCTGTTACCGCAGACCCAGTGCGGCAAATGCGGCCACCCGGGCTGCCGCCCCTATGCCCGGGCGGTGGCCGACGGCGAGGCGCACAACCGCTGCCCGCCGGGGGGCCAGGGCACCGCCGACGCCCTCGCCGAGCTGCTGGATCGCGCGCCGCTGCCCCTCGACGAACGCGGCTACGACAACGCCACCGCCCGCAAGGTGGCGGTGATCCGTGAGGACGAATGCATCGGCTGCACCAAATGCATCCAGGCCTGCCCGGTGGACGCCATCGTCGGCGCCGCCCGGCGCATGCACACGGTGATCACCGACGAGTGCACCGGTTGCGATCTGTGCGTGCCGCCCTGCCCGGTGGACTGCATCGATATGCTGACGGTGTCGGCGACACCGTTTCAGCCGGACGCCCCGGCGGATCGCGCCCGCGCCGACCAGGCCCGGGCCCGTTATGAGGCCCGCGAGGCGCGCCTGGCCCGGGAGCGGGCCCACAAGGCGGCGCAAAGCCGCGCCCGGCTGGCGGCCCGGCAACGGCGGATGGAGCCCCAGCGGGACGCCGCCGCGCCGCCTTCGCCGACCGCCGACTCGCGGCGCCAGCGGCTCAAGCTGACCACCGCCTATAACCGCGCCAGCAAGCAATGCAAGGAAGCGCGGGCGGCGCTGGAACGGGCCCGCCGCCAGGGCGCCGGCCAGCTCGATGCCATGCAGCAACGGGTGGACGCCATGACCGCCCGGGCCGAGCAGGCCCGACGCCAGTTGGAGGCGTTCAAGGCGGCCCATTCCGAGGATTGAGAACCCGGCCGCGTTGTTTAACCACCTTATACAACGTTCACGTTCCGATTCCGTTACAACTACGGCCAAGCCAAATCCAATAAGGAAGAAGGAGGCCGTTATGAATAATTCAGCAACCGTGGCCCTGGCCGTGGTCGGCACGCTGGCGGTGGTCGGCGTCGGCTACGCCGGGTTTCAAGCTCTGGGCGGCGACGCGGATCGCTACGCCGAAGTGGTCAAGGTGGAACCCGCCACCAAAAGCTACCAGGAACCGGAACAGCGCTGCGAGCAGGTCAACGTGCAGCGGCAGAAGCCGGTGAAGGACGAGCACCAGATCGCCGGCAGCGCCATCGGCGCCGTGGTCGGCGGCGTGATCGGCCACCAGTTCGGTGGCGGCAGCGGCAAGGACGCGGCCACCGCGGCCGGTGCCATCGCCGGTGGCTACGCCGGCAACAAAACCCAGGAACATATGCAGAAGAGCAACACTTACACCACCACCGAGGAACGTTGCCAGACGGTGATGAACACCCGCACCGAGAAAAACGGCTATAACGTGACCTACCGGCTCGACGGCCAGACGCACACGGTGCGCATGGACGACGAACCCGGCGACCGTCTGCCGGTGGAAAACGGCAAGGTCGTGACCGACTGAACCCCTCCCCCGTCGTGGCGGGCCCCCGGCCCCCCCCCCCCCCCCGGGCCCCCCCCCCCCCCCCCCCCCCGGGGGGGGGGCCGGGGGGGCCGCCACGCCCCCCGGGCAACACCCGCCCACCTCCGTTATACTGCGCGTTTTCGTCGATCAGGCTTGCACCGCGAATCATGAACCGGGAAAAACGCACCGAGATCTTCCGCCGGCTGCGCGACCAGCGTCCGGTCCCCACCACCGAACTGAACTACGACACCCCCTTTGAATTGCTGGTGGCGGTGGTGCTGTCCGCCCAGGCCACCGATGTGGGCGTCAACAAGGCCACCGCGCGGCTGTTTCCGGTGGCCAACACGCCGGCGGCGATTCGCGCCCTGGGCGTGGACGGCCTGAAGGAATACATCAAGACCATCGGGCTGTTCAATTCCAAGGCCAACAACGTCATCAAGCTTTGCGATCAGTTGATCGAACAACACGACGGCCAGGTGCCGCGTTCCCGGGCCGCCCTGGAGGCCCTGCCCGGGGTCGGTCGCAAAACCGCCAACGTGGTGCTCAATACCGCCTTCGGCGAGCCCACCATCGCCGTGGACACGCACATTTTCCGGGTCAGTAACCGCACCCGCATCGCGCCGGGCAAAAACGTGGTCGAGGTGGAAAACCGCCTGATGCGGGTGGTGCCGGAGGAGTTCAAACGGGACTGCCATCACTGGCTGATTCTGCACGGCCGCTACACCTGCACCGCGCGTAAACCGAAATGCGGCGAATGCATCATCGCCGACCTGTGCGAGTTCCCCCCCAGCCAGCGTCCGTCCTGACGTAAAAAGCCGGCTATCCCGGGGCCAGGATAGCCGGTCGCGCGGAACCAAGGAGAGTGGGCTTGCCATGGACGAACAAGCGGTTACTCCGCGCAAAAAGCGCCATCAGCGCGAAAACCTCACAGCGTCAGCCGGTCACGGAAGCGCGCCAGCGTCTTCTCGCCGATCCCCCTGATCGCCATCAGTTGATCCACCGAGGTGAAAGGCCCCTCCTGCTCGCGCCAATCCACGATCCGCGCCGCCGTGGCCGGACCGATGCCGCGCAGCTGTTGCAGCTGTTCCGCGCTGGCCGTGTTCAGGTTGATGGGGGCGATGGCCGGGCTGTCCGCCGTCGTCGGGGTCGCCTCCGGCGCCGCCTGTGCCCAGGGCGCGGCGGTGGCCAGCAGCGTGCCGAGCAGCAGGGCGCGGCCCAGGCGGGGGCTTTTCGTGAAGAGTTGGAACATTCGCATCGTTGATCTCCCTTTCAGGTCATCCTTGTGAAGGTCCGACCACTGTAGGGAAAACGAAGCGGAACGCCTGTCAGCCGATTCGGCGAGTGAGCGCGCGACGGCTAGGAAAGGCTTTGTAGGATATCGTCCACCACCGCTGTAGGATTTTCCGCACGGGTGATGGGCCGACCGATCACCATATGGCTCACGCCCAGGTCCCGGGCCCGGGCCGGTGTCACCACCCGGCGCTGGTCGTCGCCGGCGCTGCCTTGCGGGCGGATACCCGGTGTCACCAGGTCGAAGTCCGGGCCGCAGGCCTCGCGCAGCATGGGCGCTTCCCGGGCCGAGCAGACCACCCCGTCGAGGCCGTGATCGCGGCTCAGCAGGGCCAGCCGGCGCACCTGCTCCTCGGCGCTCACGGTAAGGCCGATTTCGCGCAGATCGGCCTCGGTCTGGCTGGTCAGCACGGTCACCGCGATCAGTCGGGGGCGGTCATGGCAATTCGCCAGTGCCTCCCGGGCGGCGTCCAGCATGCGCCCGCCGCCACTGGCGTGCACATTGACCATCCACACGCCCAGATCGGCGGCGGCGCGCACCGCGCCGGCCACGGTATTGGGAATGTCATGGAATTTCAGGTCCAGAAACACCTGGAAACCACGGGCGCGCAGCGCTTCCACCACCGCCGGCCCCGCCCGGGTGAACAGCTCCTTGCCCACCTTGACCCGTACCCGCGCCGGGTCCAGCCGGTCGGCCATGGCCAGGGCCGGGTCGGCGGCGTCGTAGTCCAGGGCAACGATGATGGGGCTTTCGGCGGTCACGACTTGCTGCCTCCTTCGGAACGGGGCTTGATGGTGCCCCAGCGGCGGCAGCTCGGGCAGCGCCATTGCAGCAGCGGGGTCTGGAAGCCGCAGCGGCGGCATTGGTAAACGGTTTTGTCGGAGGTGAGCCGTTCGGTGAGCTCCTTGAGCATGCCCAGATGCTCACGGGCCTCACCCTGGGCGGACACCTGCAGATTCATGTCGATGATGCGGTGCAGGCCGCGCACCGACGGGTTGGCCTTCATGTAATCAGCGATAAAGTCCGCCGCCTCGCGATCACCGTAGCGCTCGCGCAGCTGCTCGGAGAGCAGCAGCACCCGGGCGGTGGACGGCTCCTCGGCACTGAAATCGGCGAGCAGACGGATAAACTCCTCTTCCTTTTCCAGGCGCTGGTAGCACTGGCGCAGCTCGTCCAGCACCTCGTCGAAAAACGCCTTGTCCTGCTGCCAGATGCGCTTGAAGGCATCGATGGCGTCGGCCCACTGCTCCTCGCGCATTTCCAGGCGGCCCTGCACCACGCTGGCGCGCACGCACTGCTTGTCGAAGCCCAGCGCCCGGCGCAGCATGCGGCGGGCCGGCGCCATCTCGCCCCGGGCGATCTGGCCGTCGGCTTCCTCACAGCAGTAATGGGCCAGGATCGGGCCCATCTTGGGGTCGGACTTGACCAGTTGCTCGCCCATGGAAATGGCACTGGTCCAGTCGCGTTCCTGCTCGTAAAGGTGGGTGAGCTGGCGGATCACCTGCTCGCGCTTTTCGCAGTCCTGATCGAGCATTTCCAGCAGCACTTCCTCGGCCCGGTCGAACAGGCCGCCGGCCAGATAGTCCTCGGCCAGTTCCAGCTGAATCTGCTCCTGGGTCGGGCGCGGCAGCTCGCCCTGCTCCAGCAGGTGAGAATGAATCAGAGTGGCCCGGTCGAACTCACCGCGTTTGCGGAACAGCCGCGCCATGCTGAGGTGGGTTTCCAGCGTCTGGTCGGACACTTCCAGGCTGTTGAGCAGAGCCTCCACGGCCTTGTCCGGCTCTTCATTGAGCAGAAAGTTGAGCCCGGCCACGTATTCCTGGGACAGGGATTCCATGCGCCGGCGCTGGCGGCGCTTGCCTTCCCGCCGCCCCAGGTAGAAGCCGGTGGCGATGGCGAAGAAGAACAGCGGAATCAGCCAAAGCGGTTCGCTCATGAACGGGACCCGAACAGACCACGTACTCCGCGCAGGCCCAGTCCGGTGAGCAGCCCCAGCAACAGCCCCAGGGCCAGCAGCAGCACCGCCATGGCGCCCAGGGTCACCTGCCATTGCCAGCCGGTCACCGGCATCGCCAGGGTCACCAGCTGGGTGTTGGTGGTGACAAACAAAAACGCCGCGACGAACACCGCCAGCAGCGCCAGAATCAAACACATTCGGTAGAGATTTCGCATCACTTCGTCCTGTCCGGCGGGATCAGCCGTGGGCGGTACCCCGGGAATCATCCCGGCCGTCGCCTTCACCCTCGATCATGGAATCGTTGACCCGTTCACGCAGTTCCTTGCCGGACTTGAAATGCGGAACGTATTTACCGTCCAGCTCGACGCTGGCGCCGGTCTTGGGATTGCGACCCACGCGCGGGGCGCGGAAATGAAGGGAAAAGCTGCCAAACCCGCGGATTTCGATGCGGCCCCCCTCGGACAGGGTGTCGGCCATGTAATCGATCAGGGTTTTGACGGCGAGCTCCACATCCCTGGGAGACAAGTGGTCGTTTTGCTTGGAAATCCGGGCTATCAGTTTCGACTTCGTTAACGCTGACGCCATTGCAACCTTCTCCCCTGGGCTCCCTGCCCAGCGGGGCCGGCCGGTTGGCCGGCCCCCGGGGAGGAGCCGTTATGACTCGTTGCTGTTTTCCATTTGCTGCTTGATCAGGTCACCGATGGTCTTCGGTGCATTGGCGTCCTGATTCTGCAGGTTGTCCATGGCTTCGCGATCCTGTACCTGATCCTTGGCACGCACGGACAGATTGATGATGCGGTTCTTGCGGTCGACATTGGTGATGCGTGCTTCCACCTCGTCGCCCACTTTGAGAACCTCGGAGGCATCGTTGACACGGTCGCGGCTGATTTCGCTGGCACGCAGGGTGCCTTCCACGTTCTCGGCCAGGTCGATGGTGGCGCCTTTGGCGTCCACTTCCTTCACCGTACCCTTGACGATGCTGCCCTTCTCATTCGCAGCAACATACTGAGCAAACGGATCGTCTGTCAACTGCTTGATTCCAAGGGAAATTCTTTCCCGCTCGGCATCAATGGACAGGACCACGGTTTCCAGCTCGTCACCCTTGTTGAAGCTGCGTACCGCTTCCTCGCCCTGCTCTTCCCAGGAGATGTCGGACAGGTGCACCAGGCCGTCGATACCGCCTTCCAGGCCGATGAAGATGCCGAAGTCGGTGATGGACTTGATCTTGCCGGTGATGCGGTCGCCTTTCTGGTAGTTCTCGGCGAAGGATTCCCACGGGTTCGCCATGCACTGCTTGATACCCAGGGAAATACGGCGGCGGTCCTCGTCGATATCGAGGATCATCACTTCCACTTCGTCGCCGATCTCTACCACTTTGGAGGGGTGGATGTTCTTGTTGGTCCAGTCCATTTCGGAGACGTGAACCAGACCTTCCACACCTTCCTCGATCTCGGCGAAGCAGCCGTAATCGGTGAGGTTGGTGACGCGGGCACGGACCTTGGAACCTTCCGGGTACTTCTGCACGATGTCGTGCCACGGATCCTCGCCCAGCTGCTTGAGGCCCAGGGACACGCGCATTTTCTCGCGGTCGAACTTGAGAACCTTGATCTCGATTTCCTGGCCCACTTCGACGATTTCGCTGGGATGCTTGATGCGCTTCCAGGCCATGTCGGTGATGTGCAGCAGGCCGTCGATGCCGCCCAGGTCCACGAACGCACCGTAGTCGGTGAGGTTCTTGACGATCCCCTTGACCACCATGCCTTCCTGCAGGGACTCCAGCAGCGCTTCGCGCTCGGCGGAGTGTTCGGCTTCCATGACTGCGCGGCGGGAAACCACCACGTTGTTGCGTTTCGGATCCAGCTTGATGACCTTGAAGTCCAGGTCCTTGCCTTCCAGGTGGGTAACGTCGCGAACCGGACGAATGTCCACCAGGGAGCCGGGCAGGAACGCGCGGATCGGGCCGATGTCGACGGTGAAGCCGCCCTTGACCTTGCCGGAGATCTGACCCTTGACGATTTCGTCCTTGTCGAAAGCCACTTCCAGCTCGGCCCAGACTTCGGCGCGCTTGGCTTTCTCACGGGACAGGCGGGTGAAGCCCATACCGTCGTCGATGGCGTCGACCGCCACTTCCACTTCGTCGCCTTCGGCGATTTCCAGCTCACCGCTCTCGCTGATGAATTCGTTGCGGGCGATGATGCCTTCGGACTTCAGACCGGCGTTGACGGTGACCCAGTCACTGTCGATGGCGACCACGGTGCCCTTGATGATGGAGCCGCGGGCAACGTCCAGGTCCTTGAGGCTTTCTTCGAAAAGTTCGGCAAAAGATTCAGTCATGGATAATCTCGTGATACACATGCCAACCAGCAGACATGGGTTGTTCATAAAAGGCCGCGATTCCAAGCTGGTTTACTGTCAGAAACCGGGCAGCCTGTTTTCAAAAAATCAGAACACCATTGTAGGAGCGGCTTCAGCCGCGATACCGGCCGGCGGGGGGGGTATCGCGGCTGAAGCCGCTCCTTCGGGGTAATCTGGCCACCGATGCCGTCATGTCAGCGAACGGGCAGCGGCTTCATCGATTATACGGTCCACCACCTGCTCCACATTGAGCTCGGTGGAATCGATCTCCACCGCGTCCGGCGCCGGCTTCAGCGGCGCGACGGCGCGCTGCATATCACGCTCGTCCCGGGTACGGATGTCCTCGATGAGGGTGGCGAGGTTAGCATCAAAGCCCTTTTCCTTCAACTGGCCCAGGCGCCGCCGGGCGCGCTCCTCGGCGCTGGCGGTGAGGAACACCTTGAGCGGCGCGTCGCGGAACACCACGGTGCCCATGTCGCGGCCATCGGCCACCAGGCCCGGGCGCTGAGCGAAGGCCCGCTGGCGGGCGAACAGGGCGTCGCGCACCGGCTGCAGCACCGCCACCTGGCTGGCCAGCTCGCCGACCCGCTCCTCGCGGATGATCTGGCCCACGTCCTCGCCCTCCATCAGCACCGCGGTGTCGCCCTCGCCCTCCCGGAATTCCACCGGCAGCTGCTCGGCCAGATCCACCAGGCGCATTTCGTCGTCCAGCGCCACGCCACGGCGCTCCGCGTGCAGGCCCAGCACCCGGTACAGAGCGCCGGAATCCAGCAGATGCCAGCCCAGCCGGGTGGCCACCTGGCGCGCCACGGTGCCCTTGCCGGAGGACACCGGCCCGTCGATGGTGATCACCGGGATCATGAGTTTTCTCCCGCGTCCGCGGTGTCCTGGCCCAATACCTCCAGCGCCAGCCCGGCGCCGGCGGCCAGCCCGGCGAAGCCCGGGAAGCTGGTGGCCACGTTGGCGCAATGACGGACGGTGATCGGCGCGCCGGCGCGCAGGGCCGCCATGGCGAAGCTCATGGCGATGCGGTGGTCACCGTGGGACTCCACCTCGCCGCCGCCGAAGGCGCCGCCGACGATGCGGATGCCGTCCGCGTACACTTCATGCTCCACGCCCAGGGTGGCCAGGCCATCGGCCATCACCTGGATGCGGTCGGATTCCTTGACGCGCAGCTCCTCGGCGCCGCGCAGCACGGTCTCGCCCTCGGCGCAGGCGGCGGCGATGAACACCACCGGCAGCTCGTCGATGGCCAGGGGCACCAACTCCTCGGGGATCACGATGCCCTTCAGCGGGGCGCTCTTCACGACCAGGTCCGCCACCGGCTCGCCGCCGGCATCCCGTTGATTTTCCAGGCGAATATCCGCGCCCATCAGCTTGAGAATGTCGATCACGCCGGTGCGGGTGGGGTTCACGCCCACATGGGGCAGGGTCAGTTCGCTGCCCTCGGCGATGCTGGCGCCGACCAGGAAGAACGCCGCCGAGGAAATGTCCGCCGGCACGTCCAGAGGACCACCGCTCAGGGTGCCGCCACCGCGCAGGGTGGCGGTGGGCCCGTCCCGGCGCACCGCGTAGCCGAAGCCGCCCAGCATCCGTTCGGTGTGGTCCCGGGTGGGGGCCGGTTCGGTCACCGAGGTGTCCCCTTCCGCGTACAGCCCCGCCAGCAGCACCGCGGATTTCACCTGGGCGGAGGCCATCGGCAGATCATAATGAATGCCTTCCAGGGTACGGCCTCCGTGGATGCGCACCGGCGGGCGACCGCCCTCACCGGTGTCGATGGCGGCGCCCATTTCCCGCAGCGGCGCGGCGACCCGTTCCATGGGCCGTTTGGACAGGGACTCGTCGCCGGTCAGCTCGGTATCGAACGCCTGGCCGGCCAGCAGGCCGGTGAGCAACCGCATGGAGGTCCCGGAATTGCCCATATAAAGCGGCTTGCCCGGGTCGCGCAGGCCGTGCAGGCCAACGCCGTGCACCACCACCCGGCCGTTGTGCGGGCCCTCGATCACCACGCCCATGTCGCGGAACGCCTGCAGCGTGGCCAGGGCGTCCTCGCCTTCCAGAAAGCCGCTGATCTCGGTGCTGCCTTCAGCCAGGGAAGCCAGCATGATCGAGCGATGCGACATGGATTTGTCGCCGGGCACCCGCAGGCGGCCCTGCAGCCGGCCACCGGGAGCCACCACGAAGGTGGGGTCGGAATGTTGTGTCATGCCTGTCTCATCATCGGAATGCCGCGCCCGGGTGTAGGAGGAGCGCGTGTTCATGGCCAGGAAATGGGCGCGGGCGGTGTTGGCCCGGCTCATGATGCCCATCAGGGCCTCGGAGTCATTGTCGCGCACCGCCGCCCGGAAGCGCTCGATGCCGTCCCGGAACAGATCCAGGGCGTCGAGCACCGCCCGGCGGTTCTCGCGGAAGATGTCGTGCCACATCACCGGATCGGAACCGGCGATGCGGGTAAAGTCGCGGAAGCCACCGGCGGCGTAGCGGAAGATCTCGGTGGAGTCGCCTTGCCGGGCCAGGGTATCCACCAGCGAAAACGCCAGCAGATGCGGCAGGTGGCTGGTCTCCGCCAGCACCCGGTCGTGGTGCTCCGGGGCCATGGTCAGGACCTCCGCGCCCAGGGCATTCCACAGGGCCGCCACCCGATCGGCGGCCTCGCCGTCGGTGTCCGCCACCGGGGTGAGGATCACCCGGTGCTGCCGGTAGAGGGTGGCGTCCGCCGCCTCCACGCCGCTTTTTTCCTTGCCGGCGATGGGATGGCCGGGCACGAAGCGGGGGAAGTGGTGCCCCAGAGCGCGGCGCGCCTGCTCGATCACCGCGCCCTTGACGCTGCCGCCGTCGGTGACGATGGCGCCCTCGGCCAGGCCCGGCGCCAGCGCCGCGAACACCGATTCCATCGCCGACACCGGCGTGGACACGAACACCAGGTCGGCGCCGCGCACCGCCAGGGCCAGGTCCTGGCTGCCCTCGTCGATCAGGCCCAGGGCCATGCCCTGCTCCAGGGTACGCGCGGACCGGGAGCCGGCCACCACGGTGCCGGCCAGGCCCTGGTCACGCAGGGCGGCGGCGAAGGAGCCGCCAATCAGACCCAGGCCGATCACCGCCACCCGCCGGAAAAGGGGGGCGGATTTCATCGGTCGCCCAGCACCTTGCCCAGGGCCGCCAGGAAGCGCTCGTTGTCGCGGGCGGTGCCGGCGGTCACGCGCAGATGGCGGGGCATGCGGTAGCCGCCCAGCGGGCGCACGATCACGCCTTCCCGCAGCAGCGCTTCGTAGACCGGCTGAGCGTCGCCGCCGCAGTCGAAGGCGACGAAGTTGGCCACCGACGGAATCTGCTCCAGATTGAGGGCCGCCAGCCCTTCGGCCAGTTGCGCCAGGCCGGCGGTGTTTTCGCTCTTGGAGTTCTCGATGTGGTCCACATCGTCCAGGGCCGCCTCGGCGGCGGCCAGGGCCGGAATGTTCACGTTGAACGGTTGGCGCACCCGGTTGAGCACGTCCGCCACCTGGGGATGGGCCACGCCATAGCCCACCCGCAGGCCAGCCAGGCCGTGGATCTTGGAGAAGGTGCGCGCCACGATCAGGTTCGGGTAGCGCGCCAGGCGGCGCAGGCCGTCCGGGTAGTGACTTTCTTCCACATACTCGAAGTAGGCCTCGTCCAGCACCACCAGCACATGCTCCGGCACCCGCGCCAGGAAGGCGTCCAGGGCGTGGTCGTTGAACCAGGTGCCGGTGGGGTTGTTGGGGTTGGCCAGGAACACGATGCGGGTGCGCTCGGTGATCGCCTCGGCCATGGCCGCCAGGTCGTGGGCGAACAGGTGCGACTCCACTTCCACCGGCCGGGCGGAACAGGCCAGCGTCACCAACGGGTAAATGGCGAAGGCGAACTCCGAGTACACCGCCTCGTCGCCGGGCTGCAGATAGGCCCGGGCGATCAGCTCCAGCACGTCGTTGGAACCGTTGCCCAGCACCAGCTGGTCGGCGCCCACGCCAAGCCGCTCCGCCAGCGTCGCCTTGAGTGAGTAGCCGGCGCCGTCCGGGTACAGATGAATCTGGTCCAGGGCATGGCGGGCAGCGTCCAGGGCCAGGTGGCTGGGGCCCAGCGGGTTCTCGTTGCTGGCCAGCTTGATCACATCGTGAATGCCCAGCTCGCGCTGCAGCTCCTCGATGGGTTTGCCCGGCTGATACGGCCGCAGGCGCTGCACGCCGTCATTGGCCAGTTGGATGTAGTCGCAGGTCATAATCGCTCTCACGCTTGACGCTTCACGCTGACACGCCAGGCTCGACGTGGTGCGTGCGAGCGTGAAGCGTGCCGGCGTGCAAGCCGTTTATAGCACCGCCTTCGGATACGACCCCAGCACCTTGATGGTGTTGCCGTCCGAATCCAGATCCTCCAACACCTCGGTCAGGGCCGGATCTTCCTTGTGGCCTTCGCAATCGACGAAGAACACATAGCTCCAGTTGGCGATGCGCGAGGGGCGGCTTTCCAGGCGGGTCAGGTTGATGTTCTTTTCCCGGAACGGGCGCAGCAGGTCGGACAGCAGGCCGGGGCGGTTCTTGCCGGACACCAGCAGGCTGGTCTTGTCGCGACCGGAGGGCGGCGTGTCCTGGCGGCCGATGATCAGGAACCGGGTGGTGTTGTCCGGCCGGTCCTCGATATTGACCTGCACCTTTTCCAGATCGTACAGCTCGCAGGCCATGTCGCCGGCGATGGCCATGGCGTTCCATTCGTCGCGCAGGCGGCGCGCCGCGTCCGCGTTGGAGCTCACCGCGACGCGCTCCACCGCCGGCATGTGCGCGTCCAGCCACTGACGGCACTGGGCCAGGGTCTGCTGGTGGGAATAGATGCGCGTCACCTTGTCGCGGCGGGTGTGCGGCCCGGACAGCAGGTGGTGGTGAATGCGCAATTCCACTTCGCCGCAGATCTTGAGATCCGAATTCATGAACGAATCGAGGGTGTGGTTGACCATGCCCTCGGTGGAGTTTTCCACCGGCACCACGCCAAAGTGCACCGCGCCGGCTTCCACCTCGCGGAACACCTCGTCGATGGCGCCCAGCGGCACGCTCTCCACGGCGTGGCCGAAGTGCTTGATCGCCGCCTGCTGGGTGAAGGTGCCCTCGGGGCCCAGAAACGCCACTCGCATGGGCTGTTCCAGGGCCAGGCACACGCTCATCACCTCGCGGAACAGGCGCGCCATTTCCTCGGCGCCGATGGGGCCGGCATTGCGCTCCTTGATACGGCGCAGCACCTGGGCCTCGCGCTCGGGCCGGTAGAATACCGGCGCCGGATCCTCGGCGCGCTTCACCTCGGCCACCTGGTGGGCCAGATCGGCGCGCTTATTCAGCAGGTCCTGGAGTTGCTGGTCCAGGGCGTCGATCTGGTCCCGGAGTACGTTCAGATCCGTCATCAGGCCCGTCTCTTCTCGAAGTCCGCCATGTATTCCACCAGCACTTCCACGGCCAGCTCCGGTACCGCGTTGTAAATGCTGGCGCGCATGCCGCCCACGCTGCGGTGGCCTTTCAGGTTCTGCAGGTCGGCGTCGAAGGCGCCGTCCAGGAACGCCTGGTCCAGGGCACTGTCGGCGAGCACGAACGGCACGTTCATCAGGCTGCGCTGGCTGGGGCGCACCGGGTTGCTGTAGAAATCGCTGCCGTCGATGAAATCGTAGAGCATCGCCGCCTTGCGGCGGTTGATTTCACCCATGGCTTCCAGACCGCCCTGCTCCTTGAGCCATTCGAACACCAGCCCGGCCAGGTACCAGGAGAAGGTGGGCGGAGTGTTGTACATGGAGCCGTTATCGGCGTGGATCTTGTAATCCAACATGGACGGCACCTGGGGCCCGGCACGGCCGAGCAGGTCCTTGCGCACGATCACCAGGGTCAGGCCGGCGGGACCGATGTTCTTCTGGGCGCCGGCGTAGATCAGCCCGAACCGGCTCACGTCCAGCGGCCGCGACAGCAGCGTGGAACTCATGTCCGCCACCAGCGGCTTGTCCACCTCGGGGATGAAGTCGAACTCCAGGCCGCCAATGGTCTCGTTGGGGCAATAGTGCACATAGGCGGCGTCGTCGGAGAGCCGCCAGCCGCTCTGGGTGGGCACGTAGGTGAAGTTGGCGTCCTCGCTGGAGGCCACCACATTCACGTCGCAGAAGCGGCCGGCTTCCTTGATCGCCTTGCTCGACCACTGACCGGTGTTCACATAGTCGGCGGTGCCGGCGTCGCCGAGCAGATTCATCGGCACCATGGCGAACTGGCTGCTGGCGCCGCCCTGCAGGAACAGCACCGCGTAGTCATCGGGGATGGCGAGCAGATCGCGCAGGTCGCGTTCCGCCTTTTCGGCCATCTCCACGATCACCTGGTCGCGGTGGCTCATCTCCATCACCGACATGCCGGAGTCGCGGTAATTGAGCAGGTCCCGCTGGGCCTGCAGCAGCACCGTCGACGGCAGCGACGCCGGACCGGCGCAGAAATTGAAGGCGCGGATCATCTTCCCTCTCCATTTTTATGGCGGCTGGCGCCGCGATACAGGATACAGGATGAAGGATACAGGAGAAGGCACCGTACCCGCCCTTCAACCTGTAGCCTGCATCCTGTATCGGGCCGGCGCAGCCGGCCCTTCCCTCTTTATTCTTCTCCGTCGCCGGCCGGGGTGTCCTCGTCGCCCTCTTCCGGCTCGGCGCCTTCCAGCTCGGGAATCGGCGCCAGCCCGGACAGCGCCTCGCCCTCGCCCAGGCGGATCAGACGCACGCCCTGGGTGTTGCGGCCCAGGTGGCTGACCTCGTCCACGCGGGTGCGCACCAGGGTGCCCTGGTTGGAGATCAGCATCACGTCCTCACCGCCGAACACCTGGGTGGCGCCCACCAGCGGCCCGTTGCGCTCGTTGACCACCATGCCGATCACCCCCTGGGTGCCACGGCCCTTGGTGGGGAACTCGCTCAGATCGGTGCGCTTGCCGTAGCCGTTCTCGGAGGCCGCCAGCATCTGGCCGCCCTCCTGGGGCACGATCAGGGCGATCACCTTCTCGCCCTCGGCCAGTTTCATGCCGCGCACGCCCCGGGCGATGCGGCTCATCACCCGCACCCGGGATTCCTGGAAGCGCACCACCTTGCCGTTGCCTGCCACCAGCACCACGTCCTCGTGGCCCTGGGTCACCGCCACATTGACCAGATCCTCGCCGTCCTGCAGCCGCACCGCGATCAGGCCGCTGCTGCGCGGCCGCGCGAAGCGCGCCAGCTCGGTGCGTTTGACCACGCCACTGGAGGTGGCCATGAAGATAAAGGGCCCGTTCACCGCCGGGGCTTCCACCTCGGCGTCGCCGCCCTCCAGGTCGTCGGCCACGTCCACGGCGTCCGCTTCGTGTTCGTCTTCGTCGTCACCGCCGGTGGCTTGCTGGCGCACCTGCTCCGCGTCCAAGCGCAGGATCGCGGTGATGCGTTCCTCCGGCTTGAGCGCCGGAATCAGGTTGACGATCGGCTTGCCCCGGGACGCGCGGCCGCCCTGGGGCAGCTCGAACACCCGCAGCCAGTAGACCTTGCCCACGTTGGTGAAGCACAGCAGGGTGTCGTGGGTGCCGGCCACCAGCAGCTGCTCCACGTAGTCCTCGTCCTTGAGCTGGCCGGCGGACTTGCCGCGCCCACCGCGCTTTTGGGCACGGTAGGTGTCGATCGGCTGAATCTTGGCGTAGCCGCCGTGGCTGAGAGTCACCACCACGGTTTCCTCGGCGATCAGGTCTTCCATGCTCAGGTCCAGACGGGAGGTCTGGATCTCGCTGCGGCGCTCGTCGCTGTATTCGGCCCGAATCGCGTTGAGCTCGTCGCGGATCACCTGCATCAGGCGCTGGGGATCGGCCAGGATCAGCATCAGCTCGCGAATCTGCTCCAGCAGTTCCTGGTAATCGGTGATCAGCTTTTCCCGTTCCAGGCCGGTCAGTTTCTGCAGGCGCAGATCGAGAATCGCCTGGGCCTGTTCCGGGCTCAGGTAGTAGAGGCCGTCACGCATGCCGTAGTGGTCGTCGAGCCCGTCCGGACGGGCCGCGTCCTCGCCACCGGCGCGCTCCAGCATGGCGGTCACGTCGCCGGGCTGCCAGCCGCGGCCGAGCAGCTTTTCCTTGGCCTCGGCGCCGCTGGGCGACGCCTTGATCAGCTCGATCACCGGATCGATGTTGGCCAGCGCCACCGCCAGACCTTCCAGCTGGTGGGCTTTCTCGCGGGCCTTGCGCAGTTCGTAAACGGTACGCCGGGTGACCACCTCGCGGCGGTGGCGCAGGAAGGCGTCCAGCAGCTCGCGCAGGTTCAGGGTCTTGGGCTGACCGTCCACCAGGGCCACGGTGTTGATGCCGAACACCGACTCCATCTGGGTTTGCTGATAGAGGTTGTTAAGCACCACCTCGGCGTTCTCGCCCCGGCGCAGCTCGATCACCACGCGCATGCCCTGCTTGTCGGACTCGTCGCGCAGCTCGGTGATGCCCTCGATCTTCTTGTCCTTGACCAGCTCGGCGATCTTCTCGATCAGCCGCGCCTTGTTCACCTGGTAGGGCAGCTCATGGATGATGATCGCTTCCTTGCCGCCCTTGTCCATCTGCTCGATGTCGGCGCGGGCGCGCACGTAGATGCGGCCCCGACCGGTGCGGTAGGCCTGCACGATGCCGGCGCGGCCGTTGATGATGCCGGCGGTGGGGAAGTCCGGACCCTTGATGTATTCCATCAGGTCGTCCGGGGTCAGGCTGTCGTCGTCGATCAGCGCCAGGCAGCCGTCGATCACCTCGCCCAGGTTGTGCGGCGGAATATTGGTGGCCATGCCCACGGCGATGCCGGAGGAGCCGTTGACCAGCAGGTTCGGCACCCGGGTGGGCATCACGTCGGGGATGCGCTCGGTGCCGTCGTAGTTGTCGACGTAATCGACGGTTTCCTTGTCCAGGTCGGCCAGCAACTCGTGGGCGATCTTGGACATGCGCACTTCGGTGTACCGCATGGCCGCCGCCGAGTCGCCGTCGATGGAGCCGAAGTTGCCCTGCCCGTCCACCAGCATGTAGCGCAGCGAGAACGGCTGCGCCATGCGCACGATGGTGTCGTACACGGCGGAATCACCGTGGGGGTGGTATTTACCGATTACGTCGCCGACCACGCGGGCGGATTTCTTGTACGGCTTGTTCCAGTCGTTGCCCAGTTCGTGCATCGCGAACAGCACCCGGCGGTGCACCGGCTTGAGGCCGTCACGCACATCCGGCAGGGCCCGTCCGATGATCACGCTCATGGCGTAATCCAGGTACGACTGCCTGAGTTCGTCCTCGATATTGACGGGTGTGACTTCTTTGGCGAGGTCCGTCATGGCGTTCCTTTATAAGAGTCCAGGTACAGTCCGGAAAGCCCCGGATCATAGCACAGCGGCGACTCGCCGGGCGATACGGGCGGCGCGCCGCCGGATACAGGATGCAGGAAGCAGGATACAGGCGCGTGGTCGGGTGGCGGCGAGCCTCTGGCACCGGGCTCCGCGCTGCAAGGCCAGGTTCACGACCAGCATGAACCCGCGGGCTCGGCGCCTCGGTCGGCACGGCTCCGTCCGCGCCTGCATCCTGCATCCTGTATCCTGTAACGCCGCGCGGCTATACTCGCGGCCTGACCGAACAGGGAGCCTTGCATGAGCGACAATCACGCGGATCTGATCATCCAGGCCCGCTGGGTGGCCCCGGTGGCGCCCGCCGACGCCGGCGTGCTCGCCGACCACGCTCTGGTGGTGCGCGACGGCGTCATCGCCGATTTATTGCCCACCGCCCTGGCCGCCCAGAAATGGACCGCCACGGACACCGTCACCCTGGACCGCCACCTGCTGATCCCGGGGCTGATCAACGCCCACACCCACGCCGCCATGAACCTGTTTCGCGGCCTGGCCGACGATCTGCCGCTGATGACCTGGCTGGAACAGCACGTGTGGCCCGCCGAGGGCCGCTGGGTGGGCGAGGAGCATTTCGTGCGCGACGGCGCCCGGCTGGCGGCGGCGGAGATGATCCGCTCCGGCACCACCTGCTTCGGCGACATGTATTTCTTCCCGGAGACCACCGCCCGGGTGGCCATGGAGGCGGGCCTGCGCGCCGCCCTGTTCGCGCCGATCATGGACTTCCCCACCCCCGCCGGGGACGGGCCGGATGACTATCTGAGCCAGGCCACCCGCGCCGCCGACGCCTGGCGCCATGAGCCGCGCCTGACCATCGGCTTCGGCCCCCATGCGCCCTATACCGTCTCCGACGAGCCGCTGCGCAAGATCCTCACCCTGGCCGAGGAGCTGGACGCCCCGGTGATGATGCACGTGCACGAAACCGCCGGCGAGATCCACTCGGCGGTGGAGGCCACCGGCGAGCGGCCGCTGACCCGGCTCAAGCAGCTGGGCCTGCTCAGCCCGCGCCTGATGGCGGTGCACATGACCCAGCTGCTGGACGAGGAAATCCAGTGGCTGGTGGACACCGGCACCCAGGTGGTGCACTGCCCGGAATCCAACCTCAAGCTGGCCAGCGGCTTCTGCCCGGTGCACAAGCTGCTGGAGGCCGGCGTCAACGTGGCCCTGGGCACCGACGGCGCCGCCAGCAACAACGACCTGGACATGATCGGCGAGATGCGCACCGCCGCCCTGCTGGCCAAGGGCGTGAGCCTGCGCGCCGAGGCGGTGTCCGCCGCCACCGCCCTGCGCATGGCCACCCTCAACGGCGCCCGCGCCCTGGGCCTGGAGGAGCGCACCGGCTCCCTGGAGCCGGGCAAGCAGGCGGACATGGTGGCCGTGGACCTGAGCGCCCTGGAAACCCAGCCGGTCTACGACCCGGTGGCGCAGCTGGTGTACGCCGCCACCCGCGATCAGGTCACTCACAGCTGGGTGGCCGGCCGCTGCCTGATGCGGGACCGCCAGTTGACCACCCTGAACGCCGCCCTGATCGCCAAGAACGCCGGCGAATGGCGGGAAAAGATCGCCCGGGCCGCCCCCTCACCGGAGAACGAGCAATGAGCCAAGCCAACGTCGACAGCGCCGAAATCGCCAAATTCAACGCCCTGGCGGAACGCTGGTGGGACCCGAACTCCGAGTTCCGGCCGCTCCACGAAATCAATCCGCTGCGCCTCAACTACATCGACGAGCGCCTGAGCCTGCCCGGCAAGAAGGTGATCGACATCGGCTGCGGCGGCGGCCTGCTCTCCGAGGGCATGGCCCGGCGCGGCGCCGAGGTCACCGGCATCGACCTGGGCGAGGCGCCCCTGGCGGTGGCCCGGCTGCACGCCGAACAGAGCGGCGTGGAGGTGGAATACCGGCAGATCGCCGCCGAGGATATCGCCGCCGAGCGGGCCGGCCAGTACGACGCCGTCACCTGCCTGGAAATGCTGGAGCACGTGCCCGACCCGTCCTCGGTGATCCGCGCCTGCGCCACCCTGGTCAAGCCTGGCGGCCAGGTGTTCTTCAGCACCATCAACCGCAACCCCAAGGCGTTCCTGTTCGCCATCGTCGGCGCCGAGTACGTGTTGCGCCTGCTGCCCCGGGGCACCCATGAATACGCCAAGCTGATCCGCCCCTCGGAGCTGGCCGGCTGGGCCCGGGACGCCGGCCTGGAGGTGCGCGACACCACCGGCATGACCTATAACCCCCTGACCCAGGTTTACAAACTCAACCGGGATGTATCGGTGAACTACCTGATGCACGCGGTGCGCCATGCTTGAGGCGGTGTTTTTCGACCTGGACGGCACCCTGGTGGACACCGCGCCGGACTTTTACGTGGTGCTCAACCAGGTGCTGGAGGCCAACGGCCGCCCCACGGTGAGCTACGCGGCGGTGCGCGCCACCGTATCCAACGGCGCCCGGGCGCTCACCGAACTGGGCTTCGGCCTGGCCCCCGGCGAGCCCGGCTTCGACGACTATCTGGACCAGCTGCTGGCCGCCTACGGCCGGCGCCTGGACGTGGACACGGTGCTGTTCGACGGCATGGCCGAGTCCCTCGACTGGCTGGACCGCCAGGGCCTTCCCTGGGGCGTGGTCACCAACAAGCCGGAGCGCTTTACCCGACCGGTGCTGGCCGGCCTGGGCCTGCTCGACCGGTCGGTGGCGGTGATCTGCCCGGATCAGGTGCGCGAGCGCAAGCCGGACCCGGAAGGCCTGCTGATGGCCGCCACCGCCGCCGGCGCCAACCCCACCCATTGTCTGTACGTGGGCGACCACCTGCGCGATATTCAAGCCGGCATCAACGCCAAAATGCGCACCGCCACCGCCGCCTTCGGCTATGTGGATCCGGACGACAACCCGCGCGCCTGGGCGGCGGATTATTATCTGGAACGGGGCGATGAGCTGCTGCCCCTGTTGCAACGCCTGACGCAGTAAAGAAGGACACCGGTATGGACATCAAAGCGATCAATGACCGCGCCGTGGGCTATCAGTGCGCCCCGGACGCCTTCAACAACCGCGTGATCCTGGTCACCGGCGCCGGCGCCGGCATCGGCCGCGCGGTGGCGCTGGCCCTGGCCGCCCACGGCGCCACCGTGATCCTGCTGGGCCGCACCCAGGCCAAGCTGGAAGCGGTGTACGACCAGATCAAGGCCGCCGGCGGCGCCGAGCCGGCCCTGGCGCCGGTCAATATGGAAGTGGCGCGCCCGGAGGACTACCGGGAACTGGCCAACCTGTTCGACAAGGAATTCGGCCGCCTGGACGGGGTGCTGCACAACGCCTCCGTGCTTGGCGACCTGACGCCGCTGGACCGCTACGGCGCGGATACCTGGGACTCGGTAATGCGCGTCAACGTCAACGGCGCCTTCTATCTGACCCAGGCGCTGCTGCCGCTGCTGCGTCACAGCGAGGACGGGCGCATCCTGTTCACCTCTTCCAGCGTGGGCCGCCGGGGCCGCGCCTTCTGGGGCGCCTACGCGGCCTCCAAGGCGGCCACCGAAAATCTCGCCCAGACCCTGGCGGACGAACTGGAAAACACCAGCCGCATCCGCACCAACACCCTCAACCCCGGCGCCACCCGCACCGACATGCGCGCCCTCGCCTACCCCGGCGAGGACCCGGCCACCCTGAAAACGCCGGCGCAGATCGTGGCGCCGTATTTGTTTCTGCTCGGCCCGGACAGCACCGACGTCAACGGGGTCTCTCTGGACGCGCAGCCGAAATAAGCACCCCGATCGTATGTATTGTAGGAGCGGCTCCAGCCGCTCCTACAGGCGGGCTTTCCCGTGGCCCGCCCTTTTAACTTTCAACTTTTAACTTTCAACTCCTCCCTCCCCTTTGACTCCCGCGCCATTCCTTTCCGTCCTACCGGCATCTTCACGCTCGGAACGGCGTGCTTTACTCCTCGCATTACCCTCTAAAAACAACAGCAGGGATTATTATGCGTCGATTTTTTCTTATTATTTTTGCACTGGTGATCAGCGCGTTCTGCGCGGTAAGCGCCCAGGAAATGCGCCTCAATAACGAGCAGCGCGCGGCCATGCAAAAACTGCTGCCCGGCGTCACCGTCGACGACCGGCTGGTAAAAGGCCTTTCCGATATTTTCTATTCCCGGGACATGCCGGTGCGGGTGCGCCTCAAGGCGATCGCCAAACTGGTGGGCATCGATCAGATGCCGCCGGGCACCGCGCTCAGCCGCAAGATCTGTATCTGGGACATCGCCGGCCGCGCCGGCCCGGTGTTCCAGGCGGCCATGGACCAGCGCGCCCTGGCCATGGAGTACGGCGTCAACCTGGAAATGGTGCCGTTCACCAACGAGACCGTGATGGTGGAAGAGCTCAAGGCCGGCCGCTGCGACGCGGCGCTGATGAGCGGCTTCCGCGCCCGGCTGTTCAACAAGTACACCGGCACCATCGATTCCATCGGCGGCGTACCGGACAACCAGCACATGCGCACCCTGCTGCAGGTGCTCGCCCACCCCAGCCAGGCGGACAAGATGGTGCAGGGTGAATACGTGATCATGGGCATGTTCTCCGGCGGCGGCGTGCACATCTTCGTCAACGACAAGCAGATCAGTTCCCTGGCCAAGGCCGCCGGCAAGAAGGTGGCGGTGCTCGACTACGATCAGACCCAGGCGGAAATGGTGGCCGGCATCGGCGCCACGCCGGTGCCCTCCGACATCGTCAGCGCGCCCAACAAGTTCAACAACGGCGTGGTGGACATCCTCGCCGCGCCGCTGGTGGCCTATGAACTGCTGGAGTTGTACAAGGGCATGGAGCCCAAGGGCGGCATCGTCGACTACCCCATCGCCCAGCTCAGCATGCAGCTGGTGGGCCGGCTGGATAAATTCCCCAACGAAATCGCCCAACTGATCCGGGAGGCGTCGTTCGAGGCCTACGATCAGGTGCGCGAGCGGGTCAAGGTGGAGGAAGACCGGGTGCCGAAACGCTGGTGGATTCATATTCCCGACGACGAGCGCCGTGTCTACGAGAGCATGATGCAGGACGCCCGCGACGTGCTCCGCAAGGAAGGCTACTACAGCGGCGACATGCTCGATCTGCAGAAACGCATCCGCTGCAAGTTCGACGGGTCCCGGGGTGAGTGCGCCGGCGCGGGGGGCAATGGATGAAAGCGCCTGCGCTGTCCACCCTGCTGATCCTGTTCGCCGCCCTGGCCGGCCTGCTGGCCGCCCCGGTCGGCGCCGACGAACGGCCGCTGCGCGAACGCCTGGCCGACCGGCGCGAAGTGGACATCTGCATTTGGGACCTGGTCGGGCGCCACGGGCCGATCTTCAGCGCCGCCCAGGACCAGACCACCCGCTTCCTCCAGTACGGCATTACCGTCAACCTGGAGCCCTACACCAACGAGGCGGTGATGGTGGAGGAACTCAAGGCCGGCCGCTGCGACGCCGCCTTGATGACCGGCATGCGCGCGCGCCTGTTCAACCAGTACACCGGCACCATCGATTCCATCGGCGGCCTGCCCACCCAGGAACACCTGCGCATGCTGCTCAAGGTGCTGGCCGATCCACGCTCGGCGCCGCGCATGACCCAGGGCGAGTACGTGGTGCTGGGCGTGGCGCCCGCCGGCGGCGCCTATATCTTCGTCAACGACAAGCGCATCAACACCCTGGGCAAGGCCGCCGGCAAAAAGGTGGCGGTGCTGGATTACGATCCGGTGCAGGCGGAGATGGTCGGCGACCTGGGCGCCGCGCCGGTGCCCACCGATATCGTCCACGCCCCGGGGCTATTCAATAACGGCGTGGTGGACGTGCTGGCCGCGCCGCTGGCCGCCTATCAGCTGATGGAGCTGTACAAGGGCCTGGACCCGGACGGCGGCATCATCGACTACCCGCTGGCGCAGATCACCCTGCAGCTGGTGGGCCACAAGGACCGGGTCAGCCCGGAGCTGGCGCAGATTACCCGGGAACTGTTCTTCCAGAGCTACGACGACTTCCTGGGCCGGGTGCGTCAGGAAACCAAGGTGGTGCCCCAACACTGGTTCGTGACCATCCCCGACGAGGACAAACGGGAGTACGAGGTGATGATGCGCGAGGCGCGTCAGGAGTTGCGTGAGCGCGGCTACTACAGCGCCGACATGCTGACGCTGCAGAAGAAGATCCGCTGCAAGCTGGAACCGTCACGGGCGGAATGTTCCGCCCTGGTTCAATAAAAGCCGGCGGGGGGCATCACGCCCCCTTCAATGCAAGGGTTCGTCGCCGCCCGGCAGCTGGTCCAGGGCCCCGAACATATCCACCCGGCCATCGCTGAACATATCCAGCTCCGGCGCCAGCGCCTGCACATAACGGTCAAAATACAGGAACTGCTTGAGCAGCAAGGCGAACTCCCGGGGGAAACGGATGCCGTGGCCCTCGCCGATGCGCACCAGGTCGGTGAGCAGCTGGTTGACCTCCCGGTCGTTGCGGTCCGCCTGCACCAGGGAGCTGGCGTCCACGTCGGTGAGCCGTTCCTGCAGGGCGCCGATGTCCCGCGCCAGGGCCGCCACGTCCACTTCCTCGCGGGTCATGCCGACCATGGCCATGGCCCGCGCCATGCCGTCCACGTCGCCGTGACCGATGGCCTCGAACAGCTCCATCATGCCGGCCCAGGTCTCGCGGCGGATGCGCCCCACCATGCCGAAGTCGATAAAGCCCACCCGCCCGTCTTCCAGCAGCATCAGGTTGCCGGCGTGCAGGTCGGCGTGGAAGAAATCGCAGAGCATCAGGCTGGAGAACCAGGTATTGAGCGCGGTGATCAGGGTGCCCGCCGGGTCGTCGGTGTAGGCGCGCAGCACTTCCAGGTCGGTGAGCGGCACGCCGTGGAAGCGTTCCATGGTCAGCACCCGGGCGGTGGTATGGGTGCCCACCGGCCGCGGCGCCACCACCGCGGTGTTGCCGCTTTCCGCCAGAAACCGGTTGAAGGCCTCCAGATTACGGGCTTCCTGCAGAAAATCGCACTCCTCCAGCATGCCCGCCTGCAATTCCTCGATCACCCCGGACAGCGCCGAGCGGGACAGGCCCGGCGCCAGGGATTCCACCACCCGCGCCGAGAAATAGAGAAAGTTGAAATCGGTAAGCAACACATGGCGCACGCCGGGGCGCTGTACCTTGATCACCACGTCGGCGCCATTGTGCAGCCGGGCGGCGTGCACCTGGGCGATGGAGGCGCTGGCCAGCGGCTGGGGGTCCACCCACTCGTAGAGGGCGCTCAGCGGCTGGCCCAGTTCCCGCTCCACGGTGTCGCGAATGTAGTGGAACGGCATCGGGGGGGTGCGATCCAGGCACTTCTGGAACTCGCTGACGTACTCCTCGGGGAACAACGACGGGGAACTGGCGATGAACTGGCCCAGTTTGATGTAGGTGGCGCCCAGGGATTCGAAAGTTCGCCGCAACCGCACCGGCAGCTCGTCGCGATCGCCGAGCAGCCAGCCCATGCCCTGGCGGCCGACCACGCCCACCGTTTCCATCACGCGCAGAGCGCCGCGGGCGGTGTTGCGCATCAGCGCCAGACCTTCCCGCTCCCGGGTCAGGTCACCGCGCGCCGCCTTCAGGGTGGATTCCTTGGTCATGTGTACTCCGTTCAGTTACCGATCCGCTCGTCGATGTCCTCCTCCTTTTTATTGTTTTCTTTTTATTGTTTTTCGGACAGCTCTTTCGAAAACAGGCGTTCACCGCCTCACCGGCCTCCATCGGCCTCCGCCAACGCCTTGAAAATCAAGGCCTGGAGCCCCCCTGCCCGTGCGGTTCCATGAAGGCATTGACTATTTTGACAGTAGAGCCGAGACGCAGGGTCATTATCACCGGCGTGCCGCAAAACGATGATCGCAAGGCTAGCATCATGTTTGTAATGACTTACAGGCATTTATGTAATTGGCGCTTGTGCCAACTCAGAGCCATTCTGTAATGTTGCCCGCGCCGAGAGAACAATAAAAAGGAGCTCATGGAATGCGTTCTCTACTCGATAAGATCATCCGTTCCTCGCGTCTTGTGCTGGCGGGGGGGATGGTTGTCGCGCTCTCCGGCTGTGCCATGATCTGGAAAAGCACCGGTGACATTCTGGTCACCTTCGGCGAGGCCGAAATGGCCCCCTATCTGTTCACCTACGACGATATCCGCATGGGCTGCATGACCGGCGAGGCTCAGACGCCGCTGCTCATGTCCTTCGCCGAGGTCGGCTCCTGGCCTGAAAAACTGGGGGTACTCACCTACACCACCGCCGCCGCCTGCGTGGAGCAACAGGCTCTCGAGGAAGAACTGCGTTACCACCGCGAAGTACGCGCCGGCAACGTGGCCAGCGCCCAGGACGCCCGCATCGCCCAGAAGCGCCTCTCCGCGGTCGCCGCCAAACGTCTGTACAAGGCCTACACCATCATGAACGAGAAGTTCGGGCCCATCGAGGAAGGGCAATGCCCGTACCTGCGCAAGGACCTGGACGAACTGGTATGGCTGGTCGGCAATATCTCCGGTGTGCAGGCCCTGGTCGCCGACGGCGCCGCCGACGGCACCGTGGGCGTGCCGCGCGACATCGTCGCCAAGGTCGAGCGCCGCATGAAGTGTCTGGACAACGAAAAATGGTGGGGCGCCCCCATGGGCGTGCGTGCCACCATCTGGTCGATCCTGCCGCAGCTGGCTCCGGAAGGCGCCGAACCGTGGAAGGTTCTGCACGAGTCCGAGCAGATGGGCTTCGAGCAGGGCGTCCGTCTGGGCAGCGCCTTCTACGCCATGAGCGCCTACAGCAAGGGTGACAACGAACGCCTGCGCGACGCGATCCGCAACTTCGCCGCCAACGACGATAACGTGGATCCGGAATACCGCATGATGGACACCATCGCCGGCGTGCTGGTCACCGGCCTGTCCGACCGTCTGTGGACCGAGAACACCGGCAAGCGTACCCCGATCGGCGCCCTCGGCACCTTCTGGGACGACGAAGCCGATGAGCCCGAAGTGGACATCGACGACCTGCTTTAATCCGCACCGTGAAGGCGGGGCCACCCCGAGCCGGTCCCGCCTTATTCCAAGAAGTATTCGCAAGGAGATACCGTGATGCGCGTTTTCAAGACTTTCGCCCTGGCCGCGGCGGCCTCGCTGGGCCTGAGCGCCCTGTCCCCGGCCCAGGCGGCGGTGGATCGCAGCCTGTGCGTGTTCGACATCATCGGCGCCAACGGTGACGTGTACAACGTCATGAAGGACCTTAAGACCCAGGCGTCCGGGTGGGGCGTCAACCTGAAGCTCAAGCCCTACACCGACGAGAAGATCGCCGCCGAGGACCTCAAGGCGGGCCAGTGTGACGGCGCGGTGCTGACCGGCCTGCGGGTTCGCCAGTTCAACAGCTACGCCGGCAGCATGGAAGCGATCGGCGCCATCCCCACCTACAAGGAACTGAAAACAGTGATGCAGGTGCTGTCCAGCGACGCGCCGTCCATTACCGAGAAGATGAAAACCGGCAATTACGCCATGGGCGGCATGATTCCCATGGGCGCCGCCTACCTGTTCGTGAAGGACAAGGAAATCGACACCGTCGGTGAATTGTCCGGCAAATCCATCTCGGTGATGGAATACGACCCGGCCCAGGCGGAAATGGCCTCCAAGGTGGGCATGTCGCCGGTGCTGTCGGACATCACCAACTTCGCCGGCCGCTTCAACAACAACTCCGTGGACATCTGCTTCGCGCCGGTGGTGGCCTACTCCGCCCTGGAACTCTACAAGGGCATGCAGCCGGACGGCGGCATCATCCGCTACACCCTGGGCATGCTGACCACCCAGATCGTGCTGCGCGCCGACCGCTTCCCGGAAGGCTTCGACCAGAAATCCCGGGAATTCATGTTCAGCCAGTTCGACCGCGCCATGAACGTGATCCGCAACGCGGAAAACGAAGTGGACAAGAAGTGGTGGATCGACATCCCCGAGCAGGACAAGCTGCGCTACGACGAGATGCTTCGCGAAGCGCGCCTGGAAATGACCGAGGACGGTATCTATAACGAGGAACTGATTTCCCTGCTCAAGAAAGTACGCTGCAAGTACGAGCCCTCCCGGGCCGAGTGCACCCTGTGATCGGCTGATACGATCGCCAACCCGCGGGGCCCTTCCGGGCCCCGTATTTTTGTCCCCTCCGCGCCCCTTTTTTTGCCGTTCCTTCGGCGATGAACCAGTAACCGGGTGATTAATGGAAAAACCAACCTTTACCGTGGCCAGACGTTCGGCCGGTGAGTGGCTCTCGTCACTGCCGACGCTGTTTATTTTGCTGATCGTGATCTTTCTTTCTTCCGGTCAGATTATCCATTCCCAGCTTCTCAAGATCGGCGAAGCCACCTGGGACGAATACTTCCTGCTCAGGGGGGCCGGCATGGTGGCCGAACCCACCTGTAACCCGGACCCGGACATCAACCAGCGCGTGCGCGAAGTGGTCGAGCAACGTCAGGCCCAGGCCGACGATCCGCTGGCGGACATCCTCGGCGGTTCCGAGGTGGACGAGGACGCCATCCGCCAGTCCCTGGAAGCCTCCCGCGCCAACTGCCGCGCCAAATGGATGCGCTACGAAACGGTGCAGGAAAAGGTAACCCCCGGCGTCATCGCCTTCCGCAATATCGAGGGCGGCGTGGCCAACGTGGTTTCCACGCTCGGCGACTACAAACGGCTGCTGTTGTGTCTGCTGGTGGTGATCTGCGCCGCCACCGCCACCCTGGCCCGCCACCATATCGCCCTGCGGCCGTCACGGACCCGCAAGGACCATTACGTCTCCACCATCGCCCAGTTGACCGCCAACGGCATGTTGCTGATGTCGGCGGCGGTGTACCGCGCCGAGGACGCCCAGGCCATGGCCTCCGGGGTCACGGTGGGCAATTTCTATCTGCACGCCTTCTGGATGGCCGGCTTCGCGCTGCTCACCGCGGCCTCCCTGTTCCAGTTGATCCGGCCACCCAAGGACCTGGAAGACGGCGGCTCCTGGCCGAAGGCGTTCCTGACCATCCCGCTGTACACCTTCATGTGTCTGACCGCGTCGGCGCAGTTCATCAGCCAGGGCTACTATCACGGCATCAGCGTCTATCTGAACATGATGATGGAGCTGTCCACCCTGTTCCTGAACCTGGCGCTGTACATCTGGATCGGCATGCTGCTCAAGCAGACCCGACTGGCCCATCTGGTGTTCGACGTGCTGCGGCCATGGAAAATGTCGCCGGAGCTGATGTGCTTCGTGGTACTGGCCGTGGCCGCCATTCCCACTGCCTACACCGGTGCCTCCGGCATCTTCGTGATCGCCGCCGGTGCCACCATCTATCAGGAACTGATCCGCGTGGGCGCCCGCAAGCAGCTGGCGCTGGCCGCCACCGCCATGTCCGGTTCCATGGGCGTGGTGCTGCGGCCCTGCCTGCTGGTGGTGATCATCGCCGCGCTCAACAAGAGCGTGACCACCGCCGAGCTGTTCTCCTCGGGCTACAAGATCTTCTTCCTGAGCCTGTTCCTGTTCTTTATCTACAGCCAGTTCGCGCGCACCTCGCCGGCGCGCATCGCGCCCTTCTCCGAAGCGCTGCCGCGCAGCCTCAAGCGCATGGTTCCGCTGATGCCCTACGGCATCATCGTCGGCGCCATCCTGGTGTTGTTCAGCGACCTGCTGGGCCGCCACCTGGATGAGTTCTCCGCGCCCATCATCCTGCCGGTGATGCTGCTCGCGGTGCTGCTGTTCGAGAAGCTGAGCCGCCATCTGCTGCACCTGTTCAGCCTGTTCCTGGCGGTGATGCTGGTGCTGTCGTTCATGGGCATTTGGGAAGGCTACCAGGCGCTCACCAGCGGCAACGTGCCGGCGGGCATCTCCGCCGCCCAGCTGGAAGACGTGCTGTGGGCCGAGTTCTGGCGTGATCTGGTGCTGGGCGCCTTCCTGGTGATCCATTACCTGGTGAAAACCGGTGACCAGGATCCGCACTATGCGCCGGAGAAAGGCGTGTCCGAGAAGATGGAAGGCGCCCTGCGCCTGGCCACCAACGAGACCACCGGCCATATCGGTGCGCTGCTGATGCTGATGGCCCTGTCGGTCAGTACCGGCGGCATCATCGAGCGGTCCGGCCTGCTGGAAATGCTGCCGGAGACCTTTGCTTCGGTATGGGTGGCCATGGCCATTCTGGTGGTGACCATGGTGATCATCGGCATGATCATGGACCCCTACGGCGCCGTGATCCTGGTTAACGCCACCATCGCCCAGGTCGCCTTCGACAACGGCATCGCGCCGCTGCACTTCTGGATGATCACGCTGGTGGCCTTCGAGCTGGGCTATCTGACCCCGCCGGTGGCGCTCAATCATCTGCTGACACGCCAGGTGGTCGGCGACGACGAGGTGGAAAGCGCCAAACTCACCACCGGCAGCTTCTTCCGTCGCTACGAGAAGTTCATCCTGCCGATCGCGGTGATGCTGACCGCGCTGCTGATGGTGTCCTTCCTGCCGCTGATCTCCGACGGCCTGCACGAGTGGCTGTTCCAGAAGATCCAGGCCGGCTGATCGCCGCGCCAGCAAAGAAAAAAGCGGGCTTCGGCCCGCTTTTTTTGTGCCCCGTATCAGAACCGGTAGCGGCCCTGGTCGATGCCCTGCTGGATGTCCGGTGTCAGCGGCTGGTAGGTGTGCTCGCCGGGCAGTAAAACGTAAACCGGTTCGTCCACCTTCGCCAGATCGTACTTCTCTTCCTTGAGCGTGTTCTTCTGGTGTTTGAAGGTGCCGGTGGTTTGCACGCCGCCCTGGATCACGCGCAGGAACACCGGCACCGCGAAGGGCGGCAGCGCCCGTTGCAGGGCCCGGGTGAACGCCACCCAGTCCACTTCCTCGTGGGGTCGGTCCAGGCGCAGCTGCGCCATGCCGGCACGGCCGTCGGTGCCGGGGATTTCCACGCCATAGACCACCGATTCCACCACCGGCCCGCTGTCATCCAGCATTTGCTCCACCTCGGTGGTGGACACGTTCTCGTCCTTCCACCGAAAGGTGTCGCCCAGACGATCCACGAACTGGGCATGGCGGAAACCGATGTCGCGCATCATGTCGCCGGTGTTGAACCAGGCGTCGCCTTTCTTGAAGACATCGCGAAAGATCGCCTTTTCGGTTTTGTCCGGATCGGTGTAGCCGTCAAACGGGGTCTTGTCGGTGATCTCACCGAGCATCAGCCCGGCCTCGCCCTTGCCTACCCGCACCATATGGCCGCGCCGGTCGCGCAGCGGTCGCTCCGCGTCCTTGTCGTATTTGACGATGGCGTAGCCCACCGGCGAGAAGCCCACGGTGTTGTCGAAGTTGAACACATTGGTGAACGCCACATTGCTCTCCGAGGCGGTGTAGAACTCGGCGATACGGTCGATGGCGAAGCGTCGCTTGAACGGCTTCCAGATACCCGGGCGCAAGCCGTTACCGACAATGGTGTGCACCGGATTGTCGGCGTCGTCCGGGCGCTCCGGTTGCTCGTGGAGGTAACGGCAAAGCTCGCCCACGTAGCCGAAGGCGGTGCAGTGATGCTTGCGCACCTCGTGCCAGAAGCCGCTGGCGGAGAAACGCCGGGCCAGGACCAGGCCGCCGCGGGCGGCGATCACCGACGCCCAGCACACCACCAGGCCGGTGGCGTGGTAGAACGGCAAGGTGCAATACAGCCGGTCCTGATCGCCGAGCCGCACCGAGGAGTAGCCGAAACCGCCATAGGCTTTTTCCCAGCGGCCATGATTGAACACCACCGCCTTGGGCAGGCCGGTGGTGCCGGAGGTATAGATGTAGAACAGCGGGTCCCGCAAAAAGGTGTGGTAAGTGCTCGCCGGGTTCTCGTCCGGGCGCTCGCGGATCACCTCGGCCAGATTCACATAGCCCGCCGGCGCTTCCCCGGGGTCGGCCAGGGTGTCCTGGTCGGCGAAAAACAAAAAAGGGCCGTCCGGCGTCAGCTGGTCACGCACCGCGTCGATCACCGCCCGTTGTTCAGCGCCGAGAATCACCGCCTTCGGATTGACCAGGTTGATGCTGTGCACCAGCACCTTGCCTTGCTGGGAGGTATTGAGCAGCGCCGCGCACACGCCCAGCTTGGCGCAGGCGATCACCGTGGCCAGCAGCTCCGGACGGTTTTCCAGATTGACCGCCACGGTATCGCCCTTGGTCAGACCCAGCGACGCCAGATAATGGGCGATGCGATTGGCCCAGCCGTTCAGCGTGCGGTAGGTAAAAGCGCGCTCATCCTGGATCAGTGCGATACCGGCCGGATGCTCGGCGGCGGCGCGTTCGAACGCCACGCCCAGGCCCACCGGTTTCGCTGTGTCGGTGATTTTGCTCATCCGCGATCCCTTGAGCAGGGCGGGCAGATGGCCGAGCACGTCGGGCACCCGGGTGAGCAGTTTCGGCAAGGTAATCACATCCGAATGGCGCATTGCTTTCCCCCTTTGTTTTTTTGTGTTGTTCTGATTCGCATTGCGGTACCGAAGCCGATTCTATAGCATCGATGTTTATATTTGTACACAACGGCAAACCCACGCCACGACAACAAAATCAGGACAATAAAAACCAAAAAAAGGAATCGCTCCATGGAGACACGAAACGGGGGTCCTCTCCATCGTTCTTCCCAGGAATGGCTGTCCACCCTGCCGGTCTTTCTGCTGTTGCTGCTGGTGGTGTTTCTTTCCTCGGGCCAGATCATTCACTCCCAGCTTCTCAAGATCGGGGAATCCACCTGGGACGAGTATTTTCTGCTGCGCACCGCCGGGCTGGTGCCGCCGCCCACCTGCGAGCGCGATCCGGACATCGACGCGCGCACCGACGAGATCGTGCAACGCCGCCAGGCCCAGGCCAATGACGATCCGCTCGCCGACATTCTCGGCGGCGGCGCCGTGGACCGGGACGCGGTGCGCCAGTCGCTGATGGCCGCCCGCGCCAACTGCCGGGCCAAGTGGGACCGTTATCAGACCGTCGAGGCCAAGGTCACGCCGGGGGTGGTGACGTTCCGCAACATGGAAGGCGGCGTGGCCACCGTGGTGGCCACCCTGGGCGACTACAAGCGTCTGCTGCTGGCCCTGTTGTTGCTGATCTGCGCCACCACCACCACCTTCCAGCGCCACCATATCTCCCTGCGGCCTTCGCGAACCCGCAAGGACCATGTGATCTCCATGGGCGCCCAGGTGCTCTCCAATACCCTGCTGCTGATCTCCGCCATCGCCTACCGGGGTTCGGACCTGCGCGCCGCCAACGCCGGCGTGACCGTGGACGCGCTCTACCTGCACTGGGTGTGGATCATCGGCTTCGCGGTGCTGGCGCTGGCGGCGCTCTATCAATTGCTGAAACCGCCCCGCGATCTGGAAACCGGCGGCTCCTGGGGCAAGGCGCTGCTCACCATTCCGCTGTTCAGCTTCATGTGCATTTCGGCGTCGGTGCAGTTCTACGGCCAGGGCTACTTCCACGGCGTCAGCGTGTACATGAACATGATGATGGAGCTGTCCACCCTGTTCCTGAACCTGGCGCTGTACATCTGGATCGGCATGATGCTCAAGCAGACCCGCCTGACGCACATCGTGTTCGACCTGATGCGGCCCTGGAACCTGTCGCCGGAACTGATGTGCGTGGTGGTACTGTCGTTCGCCGCGGTGCTCACCGCCTACACCGGCGCCTCCGGCATCTTCGTGATCGCCGCCGGCGCCACCATCTATCGCGAACTGATCCGGGTGGGCGCCCGCAAGCAGCTGGCGCTGGCCGCCACCGCCATGTCCGGCTCCATGGGCGTGGTGCTGCGGCCCTGCCTGATCGTGGTGGTGATCGCCGCCCTCAACAAGAACGTGACCACCGCCGAGATGTTCTCCGCCGGCGGCAAGGTGTTCTTCCTCAGCCTGCTGGTGTTCTTTATCTACAGCCAGTTCGCGCGCACCACCCCGGCCCGGGTGGCGCCGTTCGCCAAGGCGCTGCCGGCCAGCCTCAAACGGGCCGTGCCGCTGATGCCCTACGGCATCGTGGTGGGCGCCGTGGCGCTGTTCTTCAACGATCTGCTCGCCCGCCAGCTGGACGAGTTCTCGGCGCCCATCATCCTGCCGGTGATGCTGATCGCGATTCTGCTGTACGAAAAATTCAGCCGCCATGTGGTGCATCTGTTCGCCCTGTTCATGGTCGGCATGCTGATCAGTTCCTACCTGGGCATCTGGGAGGGCTACCAGGCGCTCAGCGGCGGCACCCTGCCCGCCGGCGTCAACGCCAATGAACTGGAAGCGGCGCTGTGGGGGGACCTGTGGCGCAACCTGCTGTTCACCCTGTTCCTGGTGGTGCATTACCTGGTGCCCACCGGCGACCAGGACCCGCACTATGCTCCGGAGGCGGGCATCTCCGAGAAACTGGAAGGGGCGATGCGCTTCGCCACCACCGAGACCACCGGCCACATCGGCGCCCTGCTGCTGCTGATGGCCATGTCCATGGCCGCCTCCGGCATCATCGAACGCTCCGGCGTGCTGGACGCGCTGCCCAGCGCCTTCGGCTCGGTGTGGATCGCCGCCGCCTTCTTCGTGGTCGCCCTGGTGCTGGTGGGCATGTTCATCGACCCGCTGGGCGCGGTGATTCTGGTCAACGCGGCCATGGCGCCCATGGCCCAGGCCAACGGCATCAGCGCCCTGCACTTCTGGATGATCGCCCTGGTGGCGTTCGAGCTCGGCTACCTGACACCGCCGGTGGCGCTCAACCATCTGCTCACACGGCAGGTGGTGGGCGACGACGAGGTGGAAAGCGCCAAACTCAAAAGCGGCAGTTTTTTCCGCCGCTACGAGAAGTTCCTGCTGCCCATTTCGGTGATGCTCACGGTGCTGCTGATCGTCGCCTTCCTGCCGCTGTTCTCGGATAGCGTGCACGGTTGGGTGTTCCAGAAAATCCAGGCGGGCTGAGCGACGACGGAGAATGATTTCACCCGGGATATGGGCTAATCTGCCGGAACGTTTCACGCGATACGAGGCCCGTATGAACCGCCCGGAACCTGATCGCGCTCCGTCGCGCGCCACCGAACCGCTGCCGAAAAGCTGGCGGCCGGCCCTGACCTTGCTCGGGGCCCTGCTGGCGGTCACCGCCGCCATCGCCGTGGCCGCCGCGGTGGTGGACCGCATGATCTACGGGTAAGGCCATGCCGCACCGGGACGAGCACCGCCAGCATCCCCGCCAGCCCGCTCCCCGAGGGGTCGCCCTGACCCTGCGCCCGGAACACGCCGGCGCCGACCAGGAAGCCCTGCACCTGCTGTGCCGGGACCTGTCCCGCACCGGCCTCGGCGTCAGCTTTCCCCAACCGATTCCCCCGGACACCGATGTGGAGCTGTGGGTCCATGTGCCGGAACGGTCCGGCGCGCCCCTGCACCTGTTCGGCACCGTGGCCTGGTGCGCGGCGCCGCTGGGCCAGTGGCGCGCCGGCATCGCTCTGGACCTGGAGCGCGGCGACGGCGGTGTCTGGGAGGCCCGTTTCGCCCCCGGCACGCCGCCGTGAACCGCGAGCCGGAGCGCCTGTTCCGGCGCGGCGCCTCTTACCAGTCCCATCGCCCCGACTATCCCGACAGCCTGTTCGCCACCCTGGCCGATCACGCCCCGGCCCGCCGCCGGGCGCTGGATCTGGGCTGCGGCAGTGGCCAGGCCTGTCGCGCGCTGGAAGCGCACTTCGATCAGGTGCTCGGCATCGACGTGAGTCTGGAGCAGTTGCGCGCCGCGCCGCCCGGTGGCGCCCGCTATCTGGTGGCCCGCGCCGACGCCCTGCCGGTGGCGGACGCCAGCCTGGACCTGATCACCGTGGCCCAGGCGCTGCACTGGTTCCCACTGCCGGCCTTTTTCCATGAAGCCGGCCGGGTGCTGCGCCCGGCCGGCCTGCTGGCGATCATCAGCTACGGGCTGTGCACGGTGACGGGTCTGGAAGGGCTGGTGGAGGATTTCCACGACCGCACCCTCAAGCCCTGGTGGCCGCCGGCCCGCTGGGTGGTGGTCAATGGCTACCGGGGCGTCACCCTGCCCTGGCCGGAACGGCCCGACCCGGCGCCGGCGCCCATCGAACGGCGCTGGACCTGGCGGGACATGGCCGGCTACCTGGACACCTGGTCGGCGCTGGTCAAGGCCCGGGCCGCCGGCGAGGACCCGCTGGCGGCGTTTCTGCCGACCCTGCGGGCGGCCTGGGGCGAGGAGGAAAGGACGGTGCGCTGGCCGTTGCGGGTACGCTGCTGCGCGCGGCCTTGAGGGGGGATCGCGACTAAAGTCGCTCCTACAGTAGCGTGAAAAGGGTGCTGTAGGAGCGACTTTAGTCGCGATAAAACCCGCAGATCAGACTTTCGGAAAATGCTCCGCCAGCAGGCCCGCCAGCCGGTCCAGGCGGTGGCGGCGTTTGGCCAGGCCGAAGATGTTCATCATGCGCGTGCCCCAGGTCAGCGCCGTGGCCAGGGTGTCGCCGCCGCGCCGGGGGATCACGTGGATGTGCACATGGGGCACGTGCTGGTTGGCCTCGCGGCCGTCGTTGACCATCACGTTGTGCGCCAGCACGTCCAGGCCGGCGCGCTTCTGGGCGCGGATGGTGCGCCGCGCCAGCTCGAACAGATGGGCGGTGAGCTCCGGCGACAGATTCTGCAGCAGCGGCTGATGCTCCAGCGGAATCACCAGGCAATGGGCCTCGCGCACCGGGAACAGATCCAGCAACACCATCGCCCGGTCGTCCCGGTAGACCACGCTGCCCGGCAGCTCGCCGTCACGGATGCGGCAGAACACGCAGTCGCTCACTCGACCCCCGCGTACTCGTCGTCATCGTAATCCTCGTAGCGATCGCCGTACTTGCGGCGCCGGCGCCAGATCTCAGCCAGCGCCACCAGCACCGCCACCACCAGGATCGCCAGCAAGGGCGCGCCGGCGCGCCACGGGCTGGTGTCTTCCTGGAACAGGCCGTCGAACACCACCACCACCCAGGCCGGCGCCAGTTCGCCGTGTTCCGGCGACACCGACCAGGGCGTCAGCAGCAAGGCCGCGCCCACCGCGCGCAGTGGCAAACGGACGGCGCTGGCGAACGGCCGGGTGATGTACCACAGCACGAACAGCACCCCCACACATCCCAGCAAATAGGCGAACCATCCCCACATATAGGCTTTCGTCGTCACGGTTACTCCAGTTGATCGGAGGGCGGCCTCAGCCCACCCAGTGCACAATATGCTCTTCCAGGTCGTCCTCGGCCACCCCGCGCTCGGACACCACCCGGCCGGCCACGCTGATGCCCGCCTCGCGCACCGAGTCGGGGCGGCCGGAAATCAGCGGGTGCCACGCGTTCAGGGCCTGGCCGTGGGCACGGCGCCGGTAGGCGCAGGTCACCGGCAGCCAATCGAAATGGGCCGCCAGGTCCGGCGTCACGCTCAGGCAGTCGGGAACATGACGATGACGCTCGGCGTACACGGTGCAACGGCAGGCCTGGTCGTCCAGGTAGGCGCAGGCGACGTTGGTGAAGGCCACCTCGCCGCTGTCCTCGTCCTGCAGTTTAACCAGACAACAGCGCCCACAGCCATCACAGAGCGCCTCCCATTCCTCGGCGTCCAGTTCCTCCAGCGGCAATTCCCAGAACCGTTCACGCACGGCGCGGACGGTCCGGGTGGCCTTCCGCCAGGTACAGGTCCTGGTCCGGCGGCGGCGGCATCTGCAGATAGAAACCCTGTTCGCGGATCTTCGCCATTACCTGGCCCACGTCCGCCCGGCTGAGTGGCCGCGCCGGATCGAGGATCAGGTCGGTGACGTGGCGCGGTGGTCCGAACCGCTCCAGCAGCGCCTCGGGCAGATCCTTCAGGCCCCGGGTGCGCTCCACGTACAGGTACATGTCCTGGCGGCGCGGGCTTTTATAGATCGAACAGAACAACTTGCCTTTCAGCATCGGGATCTCCGTCGAATCGGCTCACAGCCGTTCCAGCAGCGGCCGGGCCACCAGCTCATGGCGCCAGCCGGTGAGCGGCTCGGGCAGCCGGGACGGGTCGCGCACCAGCGCTTCCAGCCAGCGCCGGCGTACCAGCACGTCGGGCTTCAGGTTCAGTTGCGCGGCGATCTCGCCGACCCGCTCGCGCAGGGCTTTGACCTGCTGGCGCTGGGCCGGCTCCAGCGGCCCGGGCAGCGGCGCCGGCGGCGTGGCCGCGGCGGCCTGCACCATCAGCGCCAGAATCTCCTCGCCGTCACGGCGGATCGCCTTGGGGTGCAGCCCCGCCGCCCGCAGCGCCTCCTCGCTGGGCCGCGGGGCGCGGCTCAGTTCCAGCAGCGCCGGATCGCGCAGCACGAAGCCCTTGGGCAGATCCCGCGCCCGGGCGCGCGCCTCGCGCCACTCGGCCAGCGCCTCCAGCACCGCCAGTTCGCGACCGCGCAGGGCGCCCGCCCCCTTCACCTGCCGCCAGGCGTCGCCGGGCTCGGCGCGCCGCAGGGCGTCCTCGCGCAGCCGCTCGCACTCTTCTCGCCACCAGTCCAGGCGGCCCAGCCGCGCCAGTTCCTGGCGCAGCCCCTCGGCCACCTCGATCAGGTATTTCACGTCGTCCACCGCATAGCGCAGCTGCTCCTCGCTGAGCGGCCGCTTGAGCCAGTCGGTACGGGTGGCGCCCTTGGGCAGACTCACGCCCAGCCGGTCCTCCACCAGACGCTGGTAGCTCATCTGCATGTCCTCGCCGGTGAGCGCGGCGGCGATCTGGGTGTCCTCCACCCGCGCCGGGTAGGCCCCGGTGAAGGTGGCCAGGGCCTCCAGGTCCTCCGAGCAGGCGTGCATCACCAGCACCCGGTCGGCCAGGGCCGGCGCCAGGTCCGCCGCCGCCACCCGGGTGGTGTCGATCAGGCGGATGGTGTCGCCATCGTGCACCTGCACCAGCGCCAGCTGCGGGTAGTAGGTGCGCTCACGCATGAACTCCGTATCCAGGTACAGGGGCGCGCCGGCGGGCAGGTCGGCGGCCCAGTCGGCGAGGGCGTCGGCGCTCTCGCACCACAGATAACTCATGTCGGTCCAGGCTTGCCAATGGTCCGGCGCATTATACGGATCGCGGGCGGCGGCTGAAACGGCCACGGCGGCTGGCGTTTCGGCCTTCGCGAGGTTTCTGGTAAGATTCGCGGCCTTCACGTTCACGGAAACCCACAGGACATCCCCATGAGCACCAAACTGGTACTGGTCCGTCACGGCCAAAGCGTCTGGAACAAGGAAAACCGCTTCACCGGCTGGAAAGACGTGGACCTGACCGAACAGGGTCGCGAGGAGGCCCGTCAGGCTGGCGTGCTGCTGCAGGAGGCCGGCTTCGAGTTCGACATGGCCTATACCTCGGTGCTCAAACGCGCCATCCGCACCCTGTGGACGATCCTCGACACCATGGACCAGATGTGGATTCCGGTGATCCGCGACTACCGCCTCAACGAGCGGCACTATGGCGCCCTGCAGGGTCTCAACAAGGCGGAAACCGCCGAGAAATACGGCGACGAGCAAGTATTGATCTGGCGCCGCAGCTACGACACCCCGCCGCCGAAGATGGACCGCGACGACGAGCGTTACGCCGGCCGGCTGCGCGTCTACAAGAATCTGAAGGAAGAGGAAGTGCCGCTGTCCGAGAGCCTCAAGGACACGGTGGCGCGTTTTCTGCCCTACTACCAGGCGGAGATCGAGCCCCAGGTGCGCGCCGGCAAGCAGGTACTGATCTGTGCCCACGGCAACAGCCTGCGCGCCCTGGTGAAGCACCTGAGCGGCATCTCCGACGAGGAAATCGTCAAGCTCAACATTCCCACCGGCATTCCCATGGTCTATGAGCTGGACGACGATCTGAAACCGATCCGCAATTACTATCTGGGCGACGAGGAAGCCGCCGCCAAGGCCGCCGAGGCGGTGGCCAACCAGACCAAGGGCTGAGCCTCAGGGCGAGGCCATGCGATCGAGCGCCTCCACCCGGCGGCGCTCCCGCTCCTCGAACAGGCGCTCGCGCAGCGCCTCAACCTGGGCGTCCCGGTCCGCCGGGGCCAGGCCGCTGTCGAGAATCGCCGCGCGCTGTTCCCGATAGGCCTGGTAGCGGCGGTCCCACTCCTGGCGGCGCCGGTCCAGCGCCGCCAGCCGGTCCGCCGCCTCGGCGCCCAGTTCCTGCTCGCGCAGCTGGTAAATGCGCGCTTCCGAAACGCCCCGCTCCCGCAACGCGGCCACGTCCGCCGCCAGCCGTACCGGCTGCCGTGACGCCGTGACCATGGCGCGCAGATCCTCCGGCAGCGACGCCTCCAGCTCGGCCAGACGGGCCGCTTTCTGCTCCGCGTTCAGGCTCTCATCGTCAAGGATGTCCCGGCGCGCCAGGGCGAAGCGGTCGTAGCGATCTCGGAATCCGAAAAACGCCTCCCGGGCGGTGGCGTCGAACCATTGGGCGCGCAGGGCCTGGCGTTCTTCCAGGCTGCGCCGCAGCGCCGCCGGCTCGCGGCCCGGCTCCTCCAGCCCGCGCAGCGCCGCCCGATAGCCCACGTACTGCTCGAACAGCGCCCACGCCTGGCGCGCCGCCCGGGGCGGCAGCACCTCATCCAGGTGGGCGGCCACCCGGGCGCGCAATACATTGAGATCCTCCTCGCCCAGGGCCGACAGAAAATAATCGAACCGCCAGCGCACGCCCTCGCTCACCACCAGGTCACCGTTGGCGTCGGCGCGCAGTTCGCCGTCCGGCACCGTGCCCCGCCAGGAGGCCGGCGCCGCCTCCAATTTCGAGCCCCGGGCCACGTAGGTCTCGAAATCATCGCCCCCCTGCTGCGCTCGCACCGGGGTTTTTGGGACAGAAGTGGGCGTGACCGTGGGCGCGCCCGCGTCCCCGGGAAACGGCACCAGCACCCACGCCAACGCCGCCAATACCAGTATTATCAGCAGGCTCGGGATCCATACCCGCATCCGTGTTCTCCTTTTTCTTCGTCCTTGTTGAACCACCACTGATCGGATTACGACTTTTTTATTAGTGAAATCCCCGCAACAGCGGAATTAGTCTGTTTGAACACCCCGCCACCGGCCGGGCGCTCCCCAATAGGACATTGGGCAAAAACACATTTCAACAACAAACATCAGGGAAGCTTATGAAACCGTTCATTCACGCGCTGCTGGGCGCACTGCTTCTGCTGGGGCTGAGCGGCCCCGCCACCGCCGGGTACACCGAGACCCGTTACCCGATCGTGCTGGTGCACGGCCTGTTCGGCTTCGACACCGCAGCCGGCGTCGACTACTGGTACCGTATTCCCGAGGAACTGCGCCAGGGCGGCGCCCAGGTCTACGTGGCCCAGGTCAGCGCCGCCGAGGACACCGTGGTGCGCGGCGAACAACTGGCCCGCCAGGTGGAGACCATCCTCGCCAGCACCGGCGCCGACAAGGTCAACCTGATCGGCCACAGCCACGGTGGGCCCACCATCCGCTACGTGGCCTCGGTGTATCCGCAATACGTGTCGTCGGTGACCAGCGTGGGGGGCGTGAACTGGGGCGCCCGGCTGGCCGACGTGCTGCAGGGCGTGGTCGATAACGTGCCGTTCTCCGGCAATCTGATCGGCTACCTGGGCAACGCCCTGGCCGGCATCATCGATCTGTTCAGCGGCGGCGGTAATGACCAGGACATCCTGGCGGCGCTCAAGGCACTCACCACCGCCGAGACCGTGGCGTTCAACCAGCAGTACCCGGAAGGCGTGCCGGCGCAATACTGTGGCGATGCTCCGCGCGTGGCGGCCAACGGCATTTCCTATTTCTCCTGGAGCGGCGCCAAGCCCCTCACCAACGGCCTGGACCCGTCCGACGCGCTGCTCGGGGCCACCTCCATCGTCTTTCTGGGCGAGCCCAATGACGGCCTGGTGAGCAGCTGTTCCAGCCACCTGGGCATGGTGATCCGCGACGATTACCGCATGAACCATCTGGACGAGGTCAACCAGGTGCTGGGCCTGCACGACCTGTGGAGCACCGACCCGGTGACCCTCTATCGCCAGCAGGCCAACCGGTTGAAGAACTACAATTTCTGAGTGACCGAAACGCTTTGCGAAGCGGGCGCCAGGGTTTTGTGTCCTGGCGCCACCCGCCTACCATCCATGGGAACACGACATGGATGAAGGATCATAATGATGACAAAACGCGTATCCGCTCTGTTGGCGGCGCTGGCCCTGTCTCTGGCCGGCACCGCCGTGGCCCAGGCCCCCATTGAGCGCACCGTTTGCGTGTTCGACATCGCCGGCCAGGCCGGCCCGACCATGGCCGCCATGCAGGACTGGCGCGCCGCCGCCCTGGGCTGGGGCCTGAAGGCCAACCTGCGGGTCTACACCAACGAGCAGGTGGCCGCCGAGGACCTGAAAGCCGGCCAGTGTGACGCTTCCCTGATCACCGGCCTGCGCGCCCGTCAGTTCAACAAATACGCCGGCACCCTGGATTCCATCGGCGCCCTGCCCACCATGGAACACATGCGAGTGGCCCTGCAGGTACTGGCCCACCCCAGCCGCGCCGAAAAGCTCACCGCCAATTCCTATGAAGTGATCGGCATCGCCCCGATCGGCGCCGCCTACCTGTTCGTCAACGACCGGGAGATCAACACCCTGGCCAAGGCCGCCGGCAAGAAAGTGGCGGTGCTGGACTTCGACCCCACCCAGGCCAAGATGGTGGCGGCCGCCGGCGCCACCCCGGTGCCCTCCGACATCACCAACTTCGCGGGCAAGTTCAACAACGGCTCGGTGGACGTGATCGCCGCCCCGCTGGTGGCCTATAACGTGCTGGAACTGTACAAGGGCCTGCAGCCGGACGGCGGCATCATCGACTACCCGCTGCTGCAACTGACCATGCAGGTGGTCGCCAAGGAAGACCGCTTCCCCGCCGAGATCGCCCAGAAATCCCGCGAATACTTCTACCAGAACCTGGACCGCGTGCTCGAACAACTCGACCGGGAAGCCCAGGCGGTGGACGACAAATGGTGGGTGGACATCCCGGACAAGGACAAGCGCGAATACGAACTGATGATGCAGGACGCCCGCGACCAGCTGCGCACCGAAGGCTACTACGACCCGGACATGCTCACTCTGCTGCAAAAAATCCGCTGCAAAATCGACGGCTCCCGCGCCGAATGCACCACCAACTGACCCCTGCCGGGGTCGGACCGCGGCTAATTATTGATTTTAAAAGCTTTTTTGTTTTTTGAAGCGTCAAAGAAGGGCTTAATGAGCCCTTCTTTGACGCCAAAATGAACCTCTAACGAGCAAATCCTTCCGAGCCAGACGCCTCAAGCGGCGGGGGCTAAAGCCCCAGTCGCTTGGCGATGACTTCGTTCATGATTTCGTAGGTGCCGCCGCCGATGGACAGGATGCGGTTGTCGCGGAACAGCCGCTCCACCACCGTGCCGCGCATGTAGCCGGCGCCGCCGAAGATCTGCACCGCGTCCCAGGTCACCCGATCGGCGCACTGGGTGGCCTGGTTCTTGGCCATGGACACGTCCAGGACACAGTCTTCGCCGTTGGCGATGCGGGCCGCGGTGCGATAAGTGAATTCGCGGCTCACCGCCACCTGGGTGGCCATCTCCGCCAACTTGTGGCGGGTCACCTGAAAGCCGGCGATGGGGCGGCCGAACGCCTGGCGCTCGCGGGCGTAGTTCATGGCTTCTTCCAGCGCCACCTGGGCGGTCATGTTGGCGGTCACCGCCAGCACCAACCGCTCCATCTGGAAGTTGCTCATGATGCAATAAAAGCCGCCGTTCTCCGGACCGATCAGATTCTCCGCCGGCACGCGGCAATCCTCGAAGAACAGCTCCGCGGTATCCGACGCCCACCAGCCCATCTTCTTGAGCTTGCGTCCCACCGTGAAGCCCGGCGTATCCTTCTCCACCAGCAGCAGGGAAATACCACCGAACCCCGGATCGCCGGTGCGCACCGCCACGGTGTAGACATCCGCGCGCACGCCGCTGGTGATAAAAGTCTTCGCCCCGTTCACCACGAAATGATCGCCATCGCGCACCGCCCGGGTGCGCAGATTGGCCACGTCCGACCCGCCACCGGGCTCGGTGATCGCCAGGGCCGAAATCTTCTCGCCGGCCAGCACCGGCGGCACCACCCGTTCCTGCAAGGCCTGGGAGCCCCATTTCCACACCGGCGGCAGGCCGATGTCCAGGGACCCCAAACTGGCCGCCACGCCGCCGGACGTGCAGCGCACCATCTCCTCACAGGCCGCCACCTTCATGAACACATCCTCGCCGCTGCCGCCCCACTGCTCCGGCGCGCCGATGCCCAGAATACCCGCCGCCGCGGCCTTCCCGTACAGCTCCCGGGGAAACTCCCCCGCCTCCTCCCAGTCATCCACGGACGGCAGAATCTCCCGCTCGACGAACTTGCGCACCGTCTCGCGCACCATCCCGTGGGTCTCATTGAAATAGGACAAATCCGCCACGCTACCTCCTCAAAATAAACCAAGCGCTTGCTTGGTCCGATACTAACACACCCCCCCCTGCCGGGGTCAGACCCCGGTTACTCCTTGATTTAGCGGTATTTTTTGGTTCAGGAGGCCCTTCTGGGGCGCTTGGACGGGCTTTTTCATGGGGCAAAAACGGCCTTTCAGGCCCGGGCTGACGTGGGTCGCCAAGGCTCAAGGTCGGATTTTTCGGCCCGAAAATACCCCGCCAAGCGCAAAAAACCACCCTCTTTCCAAACGAAAAGTCTTGGAAATCAGGTGGTTATCGGGGTCCGACCCCGGGTTAGCCGGGTTAGCCGGGTTAGCCGGCGGTTTGGATGGCGTGTTGGATGGCGGTTTCGAAGCGTTGGCGGATGCGGGCCAGGGTGGCGTCGTCGCGGGCTTCGTAGCGGGTGACCAGTTTGGGGGAGGTGTTGGAGGCGCGGCACAGGCCCCAGCCGTCGGGGTAGTCCATGCGGATGCCGTCGATGACGCAGCGTTCGCCCTCGCCCAGGTCGGCGTTTTCCTGCAGGTATTCGATGATCCGGAACTTGTTTTCCTCGGTGACCGGGATCTGGATTTCCGGGGTCGAGTGCAGTTTCGGAAAGCGGTCGAAGAACGCCACGGCGTCGCCGTCGAAGCGGCTCAGGATCACCAGCAGGCGGGCCGCCGCCACGGTGGCGTCGTCGAAGCCGTACCAGTCCTCGGCGAAGAAAATGTGGCCGCTCATCTCACCGGCCAGCAGCGCGCCGGTTTCCTTCATGCGCGCCTTGATCAGCGAGTGGCCGGTGCGCCACATTTCCGGTTCGCCGCCGGCCTGCTTGACCACATCGAACAATTCACCGGTGCATTTGACGTCGAAGATCACCTTGGCGCCGGGCACCCGGCCCGCCAGGTCCTCCGCCAGGGCCATCAGCAGAATATCCGGATACACCACCTCACCATCGGGCAGCACCACGCCGAGGCGGTCGCCGTCGCCGTCGAAGGCCAGGCCCAGGTCCGCGCCCTGCTCGCGCACGGCGGCGGTGAGGTCCTTCAGGGTCTCGATATCGCCCGGGTCCGGGTGGTGGTTGGGGAAGGTGCCGTCCACGTCCGCGTACAGCGGCGTCACGTCACAGCCCAGCAGCATCAGCGCCTCCGGCGCGCACACCCCGGCGGCGCCGTTGCCGCAGTCCACCACCACTTTCATGGGGCGGGCCAGTTGATGGCGGCGCTGCACCGCGTTGAGATAGGCGGGCATCACGTCACGCTGATCGCGGGTGCCCTCGCCGGCGCTGAAGTCCTGCTCGACGATGCGCGTTTTCAGCGCCTGGATGGCGTCGCCGGACAGCGCGGTGCCCTGGATGACGATCTTGAAGCCGTTGTAGTCCGGCGGGTTGTGGCTGCCGGTCACCATCACGCCGGAGTCCGCGTCGTGGTAATGATGGGTGGCGAAATACAGCACCGGCGTGGGCACCAGCCCCACGTCCACCACGTTGCAACCGCTGGCCTGCAGGCCGGCGGCCAGCGCGTCCACCAGCACCGGCGACGACAGGCGGCCATCGCGGCCCACCGCCACGGTGTCGCCGCCCCGGGTGCGCACTTCCGAGCCGATGGCCAGGCCGATCAGCCGCGCCGCCTCGTCGCTCAGGGTGTCCTGATAGATGCCGCGGATGTCGTAGGCGCGGAACAGGGAATCGGAAAGTTCGAAGCTCATCAGCAGTCCTTTTATCAGCGATCGTCCGGTTGTCGTTCGCGCACGTAGGCGGCCAGGGCGCGGGTGGAGGCATCCAGCCCGTCGGCGCCGGCGCCGCTCTCCAGCACCTGGATCATATCCTTGGCGATTTTCTTGCCCATTTCCACGCCCCACTGGTCGAAGGGATTGATGCCCCACAGCACCGCCTGCACGAACACTTTGTGCTCGTACAAGGCCACCAGCGCGCCCAGGTGACGCGGCGTCAGCTCGTCCAGCAGCAGCGTGGTGCTGGGTTGATTGCCGCGATACCGTTTATGGGTGGGGGTGCCGTCGTCCTCGGCCAGCGCCCGGTCGCCCAGCGCCAGCAGCCGCGACTGCGCCAGGCAGTTGGCCAGGGTCAGGATGTGCTGCTCCTCCAGCGGCTGCAGCTCCGCGCTGTTGCCGTTGCGGCGGCCGTGACGGGCGGCGGCCAGGAACTCACAGGCCACCGGCTGCGTGCCCTGGTGCAGCAACTGATAGAAAGCGTGCTGGGCATTGGGCCCCACCTCGCCCCAGATCACCGGGCAGGTGTGGTAATCCACCACTTCGCCGTCGCGGTCCACGGACTTGCCGTTGGATTCCATCTCCAGCTGTTCCACATAGGCCGGCCAGTGTTTCAGCCGGCCGTCGTAGGGCAGCACCGCCCGGGCGGTGATATCGAGAAAATTCAGATTCCACACGTCCACCAGACCGAGCAGCACCGGCAGGTTCTTCTCCCAGGGCGCGTCCTGGAAATGCCGGTCCATCTCGTTGGCGCCGGCCAGCAGCTCGCGGAAACCGTCCATGCCGATGGTCAACGCAATGGGCAGGCCGATGGCGGACCACAGGGAATAGCGGCCGCCCACCCAGTCCCAGAACAGCAGCTGGTTGTCCTCGTGGATGCCCCACTCGCTCATGCGCTCCGGCTTGGCCGACACGCCCACGAAATGACAGCGCAGCACGGCGCCGTTCATTTTCGGGAACGCCTGCTCCAGCCAGCAGCGGGCGGTGGCCGCGTTGCTCAGGGTATCCACGGTGGTAAAGGACTTGGACGACACCACGATCAGGGTGGTGGCCGGGTTCAGCTCGTCCAGCAGCGGCGCGATCTGGCTGCCGTCCATGGACGAGACGAAGTGCACGCGCGGACGCCGGCCTTCGCGGGGGTGGTTTTCGTGCAACGCCACCGAGGCCATCAGCGGCCCCAGGTCGGAGCCGCCCACGCCCACGTTGACCACATCGGTAATGGCGTCGCCTTCGCAGCCGCGCCACTGGCCGGACAGAATCCGTTTGACGATGCGCTCCATGCGCGCCAGCTGTTCCTGCACCGGGTCCGGCTCACCCTGGGGGCGCGGCGGCTGGCGCAGGCGCCAGTGCATGGCGGCGCGGCCCTCGGTCCAGTTCACCTCGCCGCCTTCAAACAGGCAGCGAATCCAGGTATCCAGGCCACGGGCGGCGGCCAGGGCGCGCAGTTTTTCCAGGGTGTCGGCGGTGAGCCGTTGCTTGCTGATGTCCACCAGCAGGCCGCCGGCGTGCAGGCTCAACGTCTCGAATCGCCGTGGATCCTCGGCGAACAGGTCCGCCAGATGCCAGTGGCGGGCCTGCTCCGCGTGCTCGCGCAGGGCCCGGTCGGCGTCGCGGGCCGCGTCGGTGTGGTGCGGGGGCAGGTCGTGCAGTGGTTCGGCGGTCATCAGCCTCTCCCGATACCGTGGTAGGTGAAGCCCTGACGCTTCACGTACGCCGGGTCGTAAATGTTGCGCCCGTCGAGAATCAGCGGCGTGCGCATGGCTGCCTTCAGGTCGTCCCAGTCCGGCCCCCAGTAGGCCTTCCATTCGGTGACCAGCATCAGAGCGTCGCTGTCGCGGGCCGCTTCATAGGGATCGTCGTGCAGCGTCAGGGTGCCCTTGCCGCGCGCCCAGTTGGACAGCTCCGGCAACGCCAGCGGGTCGTGCACGTGCACGTCCACGCCCTGGGCCCAGAGGGCCTCGATCAAACGCAGGGCGGGACCGTTGTCGACCCGGTCGGAGCCGGGTTTGAAGGCGGCCCCCCACAGGGTCACGCGGCGCTCTTCCACGTCGCCTTCGAAGTGGCGCCAGAACTTGCGGAACAGCACTTCCTTCTGGCGCTCGTTGATCTGCAGCACCTGTTCCAGCAGCTCGGCGCCGATGCGCCGGCTGCGCAGGGTGTCGGTGAGGCTCATCACGTCACGGCTGAAGCCGGGACCGCCGAAACCACAGCCGGCGTACAGATAGGCCTCGCCGATGCGCGGGTCGGACCCCACGCCCTGGCGGATCACGTCGATGTCCACCGCCAGTTCCTCGGCCAGCAGCGCCATGTCGTTCATGTAGCTGAGCCGGGTGGCGAGCATGCCGCTGATCGCCAGCTTGGTGAATTCCGCTTCGCGGGGCAGCATCACCTTGAGCACGTCGCGGCGGCGGTTGTAGGGCCGCAGCAGTTCACGCATCAGCACTTCCGCCTCGCGCTCGTCGCAGCCCAGCAGAATATGGTGCGGCCGGGTAAAGGAATCCAGCGCCTGACCTTCCTGCAGCGTGTCCGGCAAACACACCACCGGGGTGTCGGCGCCGGCATCGCGCAGCCGGGCCTGCAACTGCTCGGTGGTGCCCACCGGAAACACACTCTGGTTGACCAGCAGGCGGGCGCCGCCCCGGCCGGCCCAGTCGGCCAGATGCCCGGCCCGTTCCAGATCGCCGGGCTGCAGCGCCAGACACACCACCGGCGCCGGCTCGCTCACCGCCGGCTCGCCGTTGACGTCGGCCAGGCCGGGTTCGTCGGTGCGGCAGTCCAGCCGCCCGGCACGGCGCTGAGCGCTGACCAGTTCCGACAGGCCGGGCTCCTGATACAGCACCCGGTCGTCGTCCAGGGCCCGGGCGACGCGTCCCGGCGGCAGCCACCAGCGCACCCGATGGCCGCTCTGGGCCATCGCCGTGGCGGTGACCATGGCGCACAGGGTGTCGCCGAACATATCGATGCGCATGACGTCCTCTAGGCCTGGTAACGATCAAGCAGCGCGCGGGCGGCGTCGCCGATTTCCGCGTGCTTCAGCGAGTAATGCAAAATCGCTTCCAGGTAGCCTTCCTTGCTACCGCAATCGAAGGTGCGACCGAGCATGGCATAGGCTTCCACCGGCGCCTGGCCGATCAGCGTGGCCAGGGCGTCGGTAAGCTGAATTTCGTCGCCGGCTCCCGGCGGCGTGTCGGCGAGCAGATCCATCACTTCCGGCGGCAGCACGTAGCGGCCCACCACCGACAGGTTGGAAGGCGCCTGCTCGCGGGAGGGCTTCTCCACCACGCCGCGCATGGGGGCACTGTCGCCGGGCTGGGGCGGGGTGCCGTCGAGGTCGGCGATGCCGTATTTGTGCACCAGTTCGTCGGGCACTTTCTCCACCATGATCTGGGCGGCGCCCTCTTCCTCGAACCGGCGGATCATGTTGTTCAGATCGTTGCCGCGCCCGTCACCGTCCACCAGCACGTCCGGCAGAATCACCACGAAGGGTTCGTCGCCAACCACCTGGCGCGCCTGCCAGACCGCGTGGCCCAGCCCCTGGGGCGGCCCCTGGCGCACGCTGATCACCTGCACGCCGTCCGGCAGCGGCCGGCGGATTTTTTCCAGCAGCCCGGTCTTGCCCTTGGCTTCCAGCTGCGCTTCCAGCTCCGGATGGCCGTCGAAGAAGTTCTCGATGGCGGTCTTGCTGCCGTGGCTGACCAGGATGATCTCGGTGATGCCGGCTTCCACCGCCTCTTCCACCACGTAATCAATGGCCGGCCGGTCGACGATCGGCAGCATTTCCTTGGGAATGGACTTGGAGGCCGGCAGCATGCGGGTGCCAAACCCCGCCACCGGAATGACCGCTTTCCTGACCATGGAAACTCCTTGAGAAAAAATTCGGGACGAAACGGGCCCGGGCAATGTTTTTATTATGAAACACAACGCCGTGCCGTGTTCCGCAAGCGGTTCGCGGCGTAGGGGCTAATTACATTCTTTTACCAGAGCTAGGAATGAGGCCGCCACGCCATGCGGCTGAGCATCAGCAGCGAGGCGCTATAGTAGTCGTCGTCCTGCCCCGGCGACAGGGGAATGCTGTCGCCATTGCCGAGCAGCAGCGCCCGCACCGCCAGCCCCCCTCGGGACAGGCTGAAGTCGGCGCTTTCGCCGCTGACCAGATCCACCCAGGCCGGCGGCCGCGGCCGCAGCCAGTAGCGGCGGATGCCATCCAGGGCGCCGGCGTCGCCCAGGCCCATCCAATAAAAATACAAGGGTACCCGCACCGCCTCGAAACCGAAACGGGGCGGCCAGGCCTCCGGCAGCGCCAGGCTGCCGTCCTTGTTGAGCCGCAGCCAGTCCGGCACCAGCCGGTGTTCGCCGAAACGGGCCTCGTGCATCAGCCGGGCGCCGTCGTACATCAGGCGCCGCCAGGGGCCGTTGGGCTCCAGGCGGGCGAACTCATCCAGGGCCGGCATCACCCAATAGGACGGATTCAGATTCACGTAGCCGTCGTGCACGAAGCCGGAGCGGGCCGGCAACAGCACCAGATAGCCGCCGTATTCCAGCAGCAGATGACGGCGAATCGCTTCGCGCAACGCCAGCGAGTCGGTGAGGTAGCGGCGCACGCCCCAGCGCTGGCCGGCGCGCTGCAACGCCCAGGCGATCAGCAGGTCGCCGTCGCTGGCGTTATTGGGGTCGACGATGCGCGGGTCCGCGTCCGGCTGATAGCGCCAGGCGTAGAGGCCGTCCACCGGCCGGCGCAGGTGTTCGCGGGTCCACTGGTAGAGTTTTTCAAAACGGGGGCGGTCGTCGAAATGGACCGCCATGAGCATGCCCCAACCCTGCCCCTCCGTGTGGCTGACACCGCCGTTGCCGGTGTCCACCACCCGCCCCTCGTCGGTCATGTAACGCTGTTCGTAGTGGCGCCAGCCGGCGTCCCTCGCCGCCGCGCCCGTCGACATCAGCGCCAGCCCGACCAGTAGGGCCACCAGCCAGCCGGCGCGCCGTGTCGCCCCGCCGTCATCCTCAACAGCCATAGCAAAATTCCAGCGGCCCATCCGGTTGGGCCTTGAGTACCTGCACCTCCACGGTGCGATCACCGCCCTGGTCGCGCAGCCAGGCGTTATAGGCGCCGCCCAGCAGCGCCGCCAGCGCCGCCGTCCAGGTTTCGCGCACGGTGCCGTCCAGCCGGGGCCAGGCATCGTGCACGATCACGATCATGTCCGATTCGCCGTGAAACTGACACCAGCCCCAGTCCAGCTGGTTCCAGCGCCGGTTGATGGCCGCTTCCAGCCCTTCCAGGGTGTCCTGCTCATCGATCGGCAGGTCGCCGGCGATCTTGGTGCCGAGATGACCGAAAAACGCCAGCATCTCCTGGCTGCCGGCGCTGGCGTTCAGTTCCTCCACCAGCGCGGTCATGAACAACCGCCACTGGCCACTGAACTGCCGGCCCCGGAAGTATTCCAGCGAGCGTGCCTGATTCGCGGTCTTTTTATCCATGATCACGGCTCCATGGTGTAAAGCAGGTTGATCATCGCGGACGTTTCCGAGTAATCCCCGAACGTATCGTAATCGATGCTGGTGCCGAGGCTGAACGCCGGCGACAACTGATAGTCGAGTCCCGCGCCCAGGTTGAGCCCGAAGCCGCTCTTGCTCTCGGCGTCGTAGTACGACGCAGTGGCGATACCGGCGTCCACCAGAATATCCATCCATTGTTGTTGTTCTCCCAGGGTCGGGAAATACGGTGCTTCCTCCACCGTGTAACTCTGGAAGCCCGGTTGCAGGCGGGCGTTCCAGCTGACGCGGTTGTAGGTTTCCTTGTAGGTGATCGGGAAGGCCAGGCTGACGTAATCCTGCGGGCTGAAATACCCCCCGTGCCCGTAGGTGAACTGGCCCCGGTTTTCGTCGAAGCTGCGGTAATTGAGGTGCACGCCGGTCTGCAGCGTGCGCCAGCGTTCGTTGATCGGCTTCACGTAGGCACCCAGGTTGAAGACCGCCGCCTGGTTGGTGTCCACATTGTGGCCCTGGTAGCTGTAGAAACCCAGATCCCCGTAGCTGCCCACTTGACCGTTGTCATAGGCCAGGCCGATTTCCGCGCCGGAGCGCGTCACGCCGCCCCAGCGGTCGCCGGTGACCGGATCCTCGACGCCGGCATAGGACAGCAGGCTGTCGGTGACCGCGCGGCGCTGGGCGGTGAGCCGCAGGTTGGTGTGGGTGGCCACCCGGGGCGCCCAGGTGATGCCGCCCACCAGGTTGGTGACCTCGAAGCCGTAGGGGGTGCTGCCGATGTCGCCGCTGAACGCCCCTTCCCGGTAGCCGAACGCCACCGCCATGCCGGCGTCGCTCTGGTTGCCGTAGGCGGCGGCGCGGCGGTAGGCGCCGGCGCGGGCCGCCACGTCGCTGACCAGCTGCCGCACGGCGGCGGCGCGGGCCCGGTAGTCGGCGGTGGTGGCGGCGTCCAGGGAGAAGTCGCTGCTGCCGAATTCCCGCTGCAGGTAGTTGTCCACGAACTGGCGCTGCTCGTTGCTCAGCGCGTCCAGGTCGATGCCCGACTCGAACAGCACATTGCGCTTGACGCTGCTTTCGAAGTTGTCCTGGGCGTCGTCGAGCTGGTTCTCCGCGTTGGCGAACTGGTTCTGCCGTTCGTTGAAGGTGCTCTGCGCCTGGTTGAGCTGGGACTCGCGGGTGTCCACCGCCGCCTGCAACGCCGCCAGCTCCTCCTCGGTGGGGTCGTTGGCGTTGAGCAGCGCGTCCTGGGCGTCGGCCAGGTTCTGCTGGGCGGTGGTGACGCTGGTCTGGGCGGCGTCGCGCTGGGCCTCGGCGGTGGTGAAGGCGCCCTGGGCGGCGTCCAGATTGTCGGCCACCTGATCGATGCCATCGATCAGGTCATCCACGCCGCTGAGCTGCTCCACCACCGCCGAGGCGGCGGCGGAGGACGCGCCGGTGGAGCCGAAGCGACGGGTGGCGTCGCCTTCCAGGGTGCCCGCGTTCAGGTAGACCGGCGAGGCGGTGGCGGTAAAGCGGCCACCGCCGAACGGCACCGATGACAGGCCGATGTCGCCGCGAATCTCGGTGAGCTGGCTGAGCCCTTCCTCACCGTCGCGGAAGCGCAGCGAGAGACCGCCCTGCCCCTTCGGCGACAGCGCCCGGCGCAGGTCGCCGCGCAGGTCGTCGATGCGCACCAGCCGTTCTTCGCTGGGCGCCGGCTTGGCCGGTGGCGCGGCGGCGGCGCGGCGCGGGCTGTACCCGCCGCTGCCCGCCTCGCCGGCATCGGCGTAGGCGCCGCCCACGGTGTCGCCCCGGTCCGGCCGGCGCCAGTCGCCGGCCCAGGCCTCGCCACCACCGCTCCGGTAGGGGCTGGCCGGGGTCGGCGTCGCCGGTGCCGAATCGTAGGAGCGGTTCAGATAGCCCCGGGCCTCGCCGTCCGGCTGCCAGCGGCCGGCCACCCGGGTCTCGCCGGGCAGCCAGACCCCGGCGCTCTTAGCCGCGCCGGAACGGTCGTCGGCACCGCTGAAGGCGGCCCAGCGGCCGTCGTCGCGGGAGCGACCGCCGTCGCGGAACGGATTGACCACGCCCACCACCGACGGGCCGCCACTGCGCTCCCGGCCGGCCGCCTGGTTGGCGAAGGTCAGCGCCTGGCGTTTGTCGCCCTGGGCCTCGGCGGTGCGCGCCGCCAACAGCAGCAGTTCCGCGTCTTCCAGCGGCGCCACCTGACGCAGCAGCTCCTCGGCGTGGTTGGCGTCGCCGGCGCCCAGGGCGGCGGCCACGGCGCCGCGCCGGGCCACCACGTCGCCCGGATCGCGCTGCAGTTGCCATTCGAACACGCTGGCCGCGTCGGCGAAGCGCTCACCCTTGAGATAGAGGTTGCCCAGCTCGTGCAGCAGGGCCGGTTCCCGGGGGCGCCGCTCCAGTTCCGCCACCAGCACGTCATAGGCCTGGGCCAGCTCGCCGCGCTCACGCAGGGCGGTGACCTGATCCAGCAGCAATTGGTCGCGGGTATCGTTGAGGGCGGCCCGGGCCGGCGGCGCGTCGGCGGCACGGCGGTCGAGCAGCGCCATCAACCGGCGCGCCTCGCGCTCATTGCCGGTGCGCGACAGCACCGAGGCGTGGGCGAGGAACGGCGTCACCGCCTTGCTCTCGCCCAGGTGCAGATCCAGGTCCCGGCGTACCAGCGCCACCGCCAGGGCGTCCTCGCCCTGATCCACCAGCAGGCTGGCCACCTGACCCAGCTCGGCGGAGTCCGTGGGCGGGTTGCGGTAGAGATCGTCCAGGGCGTTCTCCACCTGCCATTCGTCCCCTTCCGCCAGCACCCGGCGCAGGCTGGCCACCCGGGCGCCGCCGCGCACGCGGTCGCGCAATTGGTTGATCTCATCGTCGCGCTGGTTGGCGGGAATGCGTTCCACCAGCGCCTGGGCGTCTTCCCAGCGCTGCTGCTTCTCGGCCAGCAACGCCGCCACCTGCAGGTCGGCCACGTCCGGCTTGCCGTCCAGCAACGGGTCGATCAGCGCCCGGGCCCGACGCGGCTGGCCCTGGTCGTCGTAGAAACGGGCCAGTGACAGCCGCGTCCAGGGATCGTTCGGGGCCACCGCCATGGCTTCGCGCAGGGCCTGTTCCCCGGCACCGGCGCGGCCGGCGGCGATCAGGTCCTCGCCCTGCTGCCGCAGGCTGTCCACCCGCTGCTGGCGCAGATAGCTCAACTGCTCCTTGGCCGACGCCGGCAGCTTTTCGAATTCCGCGTCCGCGTCCTGATAACGGCCCTGGGCCAGCAGCGCCCGCACCAGGCCGCCGCGGGCCTCGGTCATCGCCGGGCGCTCCACCAGCAGGTCCCGATAGAGGCTTTCCGCCACCACCGCGCGGTCCTGGGCCAGCAGAATCTCCCCTTGCAGCAGCTTGGCGTCGCGGCCCTGGTTACCCGGCGCCCGGGTGAGCGGGCGCACGTCCTGGAACGCCTGGTCCAGATTGCCGTTGCGGAAGGCGGTGCGCACCCCGGCCAGCTGACCGTAGAAGCGGGCGCTCTCCAGGGGCGGCCGCCACTCGGCGGCCTTGTCGGGGTTGAGCTGGATGGCCCGCGCCAGGGACTGCTGGGCGTCCTGGAATTGCTCCCGCCGCAACTGCACCAGACCCAGGCCCGCCAGCGCGTCGGCGTCATTCGGGTCTTCCTTGAGGGCGGCGCGGAACGATTGCTCCGCCGGGTCCACCCGGCCGGCCTGCAGGGCGGCATAGCCCCGGCCCCGGGCGGCGCGCCCCTGGTTATCGGCGCCGGCCAGCTTGGCGGCCACCGCCTGGTCGTCGGGAAACGCTTCCAGGTACTGGCGCAGGGGCGCCACGCTGTCCTGGGTGTCGGGCAACCACAGCAGCGCCTGACGCCAGGCGTCCAGCACCTCCCGGTCCTGCTTCGCCTGCCACAGCGCGCGCAGTTGCTCGATGCCGCGCAATCGGGTGGCGTTCTCGTAGGTCAGCACCTTGGCCAGGGCCACCGCCACCTGGCGATCACCGGGGCGCTGTTCGGCGAGCCGCTGCAGGCCGGCGCGGGCCTCCGCCCGGCGGCCCTCGACGCCGGCCAGGGTCTGGTAATACTCCAGCGCCAGATCCGCCGGCGGGGGGCCGTCGAACAGTTCTTCATAGCGGCTCACCGCCGCTTTCGCGTTGCCGGCGCGGGCCAGCTGGCGGGCGTCGCGCAGTTGCTCCGCGTCCACGTCCTGCCGCCGCAGCCGCTCGTCCAGGCGGCGCGCGTAATCGCTGTTCGGCGCCGCCTGGCGCAGCCGGTCGGCGTAGCGCTGGGCGGCGGCCGGGTCCCGTTCCTGCTCCAGCACGGCCATCTGGTAGAGCGCCGCCGGATTGTCCGGGTCGGCGGCCAGCACCCGTTGCAGGGTGTCCGCGGCCAGATCCGGGCGATTATTGCCGCGCCAGAACTCCGCCTGATCCAGCAACCGCTGCACCGACGCATCGCTGCTCTGGCCCAGGGACAGCCCCGGCGCCATGGTCAGCGTGGTCCCCAACAGGCCGGCCACCAGCCATTCATTGAAGCGCTTCCCACTCATCGCTTTTTCCGTTCCCCATGTTCGTTGAGACGCCGCGCGGCCCGGGCGCGCAGCAGCGGCACCAGGGTGCCCGCGATCAGGACCAGTACAAACAACGCGCACAGCAGCAGCACGTCCGGCCGCTGCCCCAGGGACCAGCGCAGCATGGTCGGCCAATCATTGTGTCCGTCCGGACGGACCGGATGGATGCGGAAATTCCGCACCACGTCTTCCTCGTCCAGCACCGACAGATCCTCGCCCATCAGCGCGCGCACCTGCTGCTGGTCCAGGGCCTCCACCAGAGGCGCCAGACCGGAGGCGTCGTTGCTGGTCAGCAGCACCATCTGGCGCTGTTCGTTGAGCGGCGTGTCGTCGGCGATCACGCCCTGGATCAGGGAGCGGCTGCTCAGGGCACGATCCGCCGGGCCGCGCTGCAGGGATTCACCGTGCAGCACCCATTGCTTCAAGCGCTCCAACAGCGACGGCGCGCGCACCCGCAGGCGGCCCTCGCTGAGATAGTACGGCGCGCGCACCAGGGTGCGCGCCATCGGGTCATCCAGCGGCACCAGCGCCAGCCAGTGGCGGTCCGCCACCGCGCGCAGCTGGTCCTCGCCCATGGCCAGGGCCAGCTTGTCGCCCACCACGCCGGTGGATTCCGCCAGCCGCGACACCGCGGTGAAGGCCGCCCCCAGAGAGGAGAGCGAGGCCTTCTTGGGCAGCACCAGGGCGGTGCGCGCCAGGTCCGCGTAACGGGTGAACGGGAAGCCGGCGGCCACGTACGGCCGCAGGTTGGGCACCTCCGCCAGGTGCCAGGTCTCGGTGAGATCCAGGGTCGAATCCGGGTACACCTGGCTGACCACGTCGGAGGGCAGCGTCACCGAGCAGGGGTCGGGGAAGCGATGCGCCAGATTGAAATAGAAGGTCAGTTCGTTCTGGCCGTGAATCAGCGACGGCGGCACCGGCAGCACCGCCTGCTCCTGACGCAACGGCCCCATGGCCAGCCCCCACAGGTGCTCGAACAGCCCGCGCCGGGTCACCGGCAGCGAGCCCAGATATTCGCCGTTGAGCGCCACGTCCAGCCGGGATTTGTCGGTGTTCAGCCATTCGCCGTCCGGAAAGCGGTAGCGCACCCGCAGCGGCACCGTGTCCCCGGGCCACAGCTCCAGATCCGGAGCCACCTGGAACGGCACCCGGATCAGCGCCGGGGTAATGCCGCTGACCCGCAGCTGCTCCGGCGGCACCAGATCGCCGAGCCGCAGGGGGATGGCGTCGCCGGCGTTCCAGCGCGGCGCCGAATAGGGGCGGCTGGGCGCGATGGAGACCGCCTGGGCGGTCATCTGCTCACCGGACAGCACGGTCTGCGGATGAATCAGAAAACGGGCCGCTTCCACCAGCCCGGCACCGTCCGCCGCCTGCAGCACCAGCAGTTTGCCGCGGGTGCGGGGGTTGTCCGCCATGCGCAGCCCGGGCGCGGCGATGGCGCGGGGCGCCAGCCCCGGCAGCGGGGTCGCGTCGGTGGTCAGCACCACCGCGTTGTCGTCGGGCAGCTTGTTCACCACCCGGAAACTCAGATCCCGATAGCGGTTCTGGGCACCGAACCAGGAGGCCACCAGCGCGGCGGCGTGCACCTGTTGCGGGTCGTCCGGATCGGACAGCGCCAGGGTGATGCTGACCGGCCCGGAGGCGCGCGGATCAAAGAACGGCGAAGGCAGCAGATCCAGGCGGCTGGCCAGCGGCAGGCGTTCCACCGCCAGATTGAGTACCGTGGCCGGCATCACCCGGGCGCCGATGCGCGGGTCCAGGGGGTTCAGACAGGTCTGGTCCACCACCCCGTAGAGCCGGAAGCCCAGCCGGTTGTGGTCGATCAGCAGCGACGGATTGATGTCGAAGCGGTGTTCGTGCACCTTGCCGTCGCCTTCGCGCAGGGGAATGCGCTGCACCGGCTCGCCGTTCACCGTCACCACCAGCTCGCCCTGCCCGGCGGCCAACGCCGGATCATGGCGCAGGCGCAGCACCATGCTGGCCTCCACCACCACCTCGTCGGCGGGCAGCGACACCCCCACCCCGGCCTGGCTGCCGTCGCCGGTGAGAATCAGGCCGTCGGCCTCGCCCAGTTGCTCCAGGCTGACGCTGCGCGGCTCCGAGGGCACCGGCGCCACCGAGGTGGGCGGCGCCACCGGCGTGACCCGGGCGGCCTGGCCTTCCTGGGCCAACGCCGGGCGCACCGCCAGCAGCACCAGTACCGCCACCAGGAACAGCATGGCGATGGGCATGATCCAGCGCCACAGCTTGCCCTCGTGGAACACCCGGTTGGCTTCCCGCTCCTCCGGGTCCCGGGACATCAGGTCGGGCAGGAACAGACCCAGCACGCAGCGGGCCACCGGCCAGAACGCCCGGATCGGGTGATCCTGACGGCGCCGGCCGTCACTCAGCCAGGCGTCCGCCCGGCCCATGACCACGCGCACCAGACGGCGACGCTGGTGCAGGTCGAGCTGGCCGAAGCGCAGCCGGATGTAGCGGTGGTCGCCGCCCATCAGTTCCGCCGGCAACAGCACCGAGCGACCGTTCATGATCACTTCCACATGCTCCACCGCCTGGTCCGGCAGGCTGCTCTCCGGATTGCGCAGCCGCCCGCCGGTCATGGACAGGTCCACGGTGCGCGTGGCCAGGGTGTGGCCGCCGTCGAAATAAAGCGTGGCCGGCAGGTCCAGCTCCACCCGCACCGAGCCGCGCACCTGCCGGCGTTCGCGGGCCACCGCGATGGTGGCCAGCAGGATGAACAGGCTGAAGCTGCCCCAGAACAGGTTCAGCGACATGACGTCGCGCTGCACGCCGTAGTAGTCGTTCCAGTACCAGCGCACCGCCCCCCAGCCGAGGCCGGCCAGCAGCAGAAAGGCGGCCACCAGATGCGGCTTCACCGGGTTGACGTCGAAAAAGGTCTCCCTGAGCAGGCCGCCTTTCTCGGTGACGTTGAACTTCCCCGCGCGCGGGTTGAAGAAGGTTACCAGGGTCGGCTTGATCAGATGGAAACACAGGGAGGATTCGTAGATCTCGCCCCAGAAGGTGTGGCGGAAGCGGCCATTGAGCCGCGAGTTGGTATAGATGGCGTGGAACAGGTGCGGCACCGCGTAGGCCAGAATCATCTGCGCCGAGGACGCGATGATGTTCTGACCGATCAGCAGATAGGCCAGCGGCGCGGTAAGAAACACCACCCTGGGCAACGGAAACATGAAGTGCAGCGCCGCGTTCAGATAACACAGCCGCTGGGCGGCGGTGAGCCCGCGCCCGAACAGGGGATTGTCGAGACGCAGAATCTGCGTCATGCCGCGGGCCCAGCGGGCACGCTGGCCAATGTGCAGCGACAGGCGCTCGGTGGCCAGGCCGGCGGCCAGCGGCAGGCCGAGAAAGGCGGTGCGCCAGCCCTTGCGCTGCATTTTCAGCGCGGTGTGGGCGTCCTCGGTAACGGTCTCCACGGCGAAACCGCCCACCTCGTCCAGGGCCGCCCGGCGGATCACCGCGCAGGAACCGCAGAAGAAGGTGGCGTTCCAGAAGTCGTTGCCTTTTTGCACCGGGCCGTAGAACAGCTCGCCTTCCCGGGGCAGCCCCTCGCCCACCGCCAGATTGCGCTCGAACGGATCCTGGGAATAGAAATAGTGCGGCGTCTGCAGCATGGACAGACCCGGGTCGGTGCAGAATCCGCCCACGGTGCTCTGCAGGAAACCGGAGGTGGGAATGTGATCGCAGTCGAATACGCAGATCAGCTCCCCGTCGGTGAGCTCCATGGCGTGGTTCAGGTTGCCGGCCTTGGCGTGGTTGTGTTCCTCGCGGGCAATGTAGCCGACGCCGGCCCGGGCGGCGAAGGCGGCGAATTCCTGGCGGCCGCCGTCATCCAGCAGATAAATGCGGATCTTGTCTTGCGGGTATTCCAGTTCCTGGGCGGCCAGCACCGTGTCCATCACCACCGGCAGGGATTCGTTATAGGTGGGGATATAAACGTCGACGCGGGGCCACAGGGTCACGTCCTCCGGCATCGGCGTGATGCCCCGTTCCAGCGGAAACAGGGTCTGGATGTAGCCGAAAAACAGGATGATCCAGGCGTACAGCTCGGCGGCATAAAGCCCGTAGCCGAGCACATATTCGAAACCGGTCTGGAACACCAGGGTTTCGGTGGTGCGCCAGTACAAATAGCGGCTGGACACCACCACCGACAGCAACATCAGGCCCACCGAGGCGCGCCGCGAGTCCGGGCTCAGCCGGTTGACCAGAATCGCCAGCACCGCGCCACACAGACCCAGCACGATCTGGTGATTGGCATCCATCGGTGTGGTGATAAAAAAGAACAAAGGCGGTGTCGCCAACAACACCGCCAGAAACAACATTACGCGCCCACGCAGGGTCCGCCCCCGATCCGTCCTGGCCGTCATTGAAACCCCTCAGGAAGCGCCGCCCGGCACCTCAACCACGGCGGTCCCGTCCATTTCCGCCAATTGTTCAAGTATACGAGCCACACAACGGGAAATGTCCGCCGCGCCTCTGGAGTTCGGCGCTTGTTCGAACACCGATCGCTGCCGGCTGTTGGCCTCGGGAAAGGCCTCGTCGTGGTGGATCAACCCAAGCAACTCACTACCGTGGCGCTGGGCGATAAAATCGGTGATTTGCGTATTCAGCCGCCGCCGTGGATCGACCTGGTTCAGCACATAGCCATGGTGGCTGTCGGCGGGCACGTCCTCGGGATAGAAGTGTCCTTCTTCCACCCGGGGCAGCAACGACACGGAGGCGGAGTCGGCCAGCAGCACGGTGATACGGAGGTCCGCCAGGCGGCTCACCGCCCACAGCGCATTGGAGTCCCCCGGCGGCAGATCGGCGATCACCACCGTGCCCGGCGTGGCGGTCAGCGACGCCATCGGCCGCTCCAGAAAGCCCGGCTGCTCCAGCGCCCGGTCAAAAGCGCGCCGCTCTTCCCGGGGGACGTCGCCATAGGCCAGCAAATGCACGCCCTCCGCCACCGGCCGCGCCAGGGTACGCCAGTCGTCGGTCTCCACCGCATCGTGCACATAGCCGTCGCCGTCGTTCAACGGCACGCCGAAATGCAGACGCAGGGCATTCTGGGCGTCGAAATCCACCACCACCACGCGGTAACCGAGACGACGGATGCCGTAGGCCAGATTGGCGACACAGGTGGTCTTACCCACGCCGCCCTTGGGGGAAACGACCGAAATCAACGCCATTCATCAAACCCTGACGGACGATTCATGGCCTGACGTTCAGCGATGCGGCGCAGCAGCGCTTTCAGCGGGGTGCCGTTGTAGGCACCGCTGACCGCCTCGGTGGCATGCTCCGGCTGACCGGACAGCAACGAGCGAAACCGCGGGCGCACCGGCGCCGCTTCCGGTGGCGCGGCTTCCGGCGCCACTGGTCGGGTGGCGGTGGGCACCGCCGTGCTGGCCGTGGCCACCGGTTCCGGCGCCGCGCTGGCCAAGGCGGCGGGCGGCGCCGCCACAGTCCGCCCCTCCGGCTCCACCGCCGGGGCCGGTTTCTTGCCAGCCACCTGATCCAGCAGTGTCCAGCCGGAATCACGCGCGGGCTCGGCGGCGGGCTGGGACCGGCCACCTACGCGTCTGATTTTGAAATCCTTTTCCCCCGCCTTCTTCCTGAAGCCAGCCTGCTCATCGTAGGGCTTTGTCATTACTTTTTATCCCGCAGCACGGAAGAATGAAAAAAATGTGATATTGCTCACACTTTGCTCACGGCGCAGAGCGTACAGAAAAACACCGATTTTGTACATACAGTAACCAATTGTTTCCCTGACTCACATCAAATCAATAGGTTAGGAGCGCCGATGATGCGAGCGCCGGCGTGAACGAACAGTGAGAGAGTAACGAAGAGGACGGGAGATTTCAGTGAAGGGATGTAAACACTGATGACTAGTGCAGCGGCCCGGCGGCGATCTTGTCGTCCGCGGTGGCCGGGCGTGGGCCCACCAGCGCCGGCGGCGCGCACCGGTAACCGCACACATGCTCGCGCAGCAGCGCCTTGACCGCCTCGCCATCGCCACTTTCCAGCGCCGCGCGAAAGGCGTCCAGCGCGGCCAGGAGTTGCTCCATGCCGAGCATCTCCTCGCTGGCCTGCATGATCATTTCATGACGGGTACCGCTGGCGCACTCACCGATCAGTAACTCTTCATAGAGCTTTTCGCCGGGCCGCAGGCCGGAGAAGACGATCTCGATATCACCGTCCGGATGGTGCTCGTCGCGCACGGTGAGGCCCATCAGATGCACCATGGCGTGGGCCAGGTCCAGAATCCGCACCGGCTCGCCCATGTCCAGCACGAACACCTCGCCGCCCCGGGCCATGGCGCCGGCCTGGATCACCAGCTGGGCCGCTTCCGGGATGGTCATGAAATAGCGGATCACATCCGGGTGGGTGACGGTGACCGGCCCGCCCCGGGTGATCTGGTCGCGGAACAGCGGCACCACCGAGCCGGAGGAGCCCAGCACATTGCCGAACCGCACCATGGAGAACACCGTGGCGCTGCCGCGCGCGGCCATGCCTTGCAGCAACAGTTCCGCGAAGCGCTTGGTGGCGCCCATCACATTGGTGGGCCGCACCGCCTTGTCCGTGGAGATCAGAATGAAGTGTTTGACCCCGGCGGCCTCGGCACCCTCCGCCGCTTCCAGGGTGCCGAGCACGTTGTTGCGCAGGCCGGCCACCGGGTTGTCCTCGATCATCGGCACATGTTTATAGGCGGCGGCGTGATAAAGCGTGTCCACGCCGTGGGCCTCGCACAGACGCCGTACATGGCCGCGGTTGACCACCGAGCCCAGCGCCGGGATCAGCTCGATATGGCGGCCGGCCAGCTTGAGCTTGTCGCGCAGTTCCCGCTCGATGTCGTACAGCGCCACTTCGCTCTGCTCGAACAGAATCAACCGGCGCGGGCCGATCAACAGGATCTGCCGGCACAATTCCGAGCCAATGGAGCCGCCGGCGCCGGTCACCAGCACGCTCTTGTCGCGGATGCAGTAACTGAGCAGGTCCTCCCGGGGCGGCACCGGGTCGCGGCCCAGCAGGTCCTCGATGGCCACGTCCTTGATCTCGTCCAGGCGCGCCTTGCCGGTGGCGATATCGGCGAAGGTGGGCACCGTCTGCACGCGCACGTCCAGGGTTTCCAGCCAGGTGACCAGCGCCATGCGCCGGTGGCGCGGCAGCGACGGCATGGCCAGCAGCACCGAACGCACCCGCCCCGCCGCCACCAGCTGGCGCAGCCGGTCCCGGTCGCCCACTTCCACGCCGGACAGCAGCGTGCCCTGCTTGCTGCGGGAGTCGTCCACCACCATCACGGGCTGCAATTCGCGGCCCGCCTGCAGCGCCCGCACCAGCTGGGCGCCGGCGGACCCGGCGCCGAACACCGCCACCGGCTCCCGGTTGGGGTTGTTGGCCATGGCGTTGAGCAGGAAGCGGCGCGCCAGGGTGCGGCTGACGCCCAGGTAGAGCACCGCCAGCACCCAGAAGATCATCAGAATCGAGCGCGGCAGCCAGGCGTTGGTCATGTAGACCATGGCGGCCAGGGTGACCACCGCGCCGGACATGCCGAACAGCACCGACCACACCGCCTCGGTACCCTGATAACGGACGATGGATCGGTAGAACCCGCAGGCATAGAGGAAGCCCAGCGGCACCAGGGCGCTGGCGGCGATCAGCCACAACGGCTCCACCGGCACCAGAAAACTGCTGAACCGCAGTGCGAACGCCATCCACAGCAGCACCGGCAGCGCCAACGCGTCCGCCACCAGCATGATGGCGCGCTTTTGCCAGCGGGAGCTGCGCAGCAGTCGTGCGCCCACTCGTTGCAGCAGGGGTGAATTCATCGCGGACCGTGGAATGGCTTGGAAAACCGCACGTTAGCAGAGGTTTTTGTAAATTTCAGCAAAATGTCACCGTGGGTCGCTTGCGCCGGTGGCTCGCGTCATGACCTCGGCCAGCGCCGTGACGGTGCGCGCCAGGTGGCCCTCGTCCAGGGTCGGGTGCACCAGGAACATCAGGCTGGTCTCGCCCAGCTCGCGGGCCACCGGCAGCGGCGCCGGCGGCGCCAGGCCGCGATCCTGGAAACACTTCTCCAGGTACACCTCGGAGCAGGACCCGGAAAAACAGGGCACCTCGCGCGCCACCACCTCGTTCATGATGCGATCCCGGTCCCAGCCCGGAGCCAGCGCCGCCGGCTCCACGAACACATAGGCTTTATAGCCGGCGTGCCCCACCGCCGCCGGCGGCGCCGGTACGCGCAACCCGGGCATCGACCGGGCGGCACCCCAGAGGGTGTCGCAATGGGCCCGGCGGGTGCGGGTCCAGTCCGCCATGCGCGCCAGTTGCAGGCGGCCGATCACCGCCTGCATCTCGGTGAGACGGGCGTTGGTGCCCAGGCCCTCGTGGAGCCAGCGGAAGCCCGGCGGGTGGTCGCGCTCGTAGACCTCCGCCCAGCTCTTGCCATGGTCCTTGGCGCTCCAGATCCGTGACCACAGGTTCCGATCGTTGACCGTGATCATGCCGCCCTCGCCGCCGGTGGACATGATCTTGTCCTGGCAGAACGACCAGCAGCCCACATCGCCGAGCCCGCCCACCGGCCGGCCGTTCCAAGTGGCGCCGTGGGCCTGGGCGCAGTCTTCCACCACGCGCAGATCATGGCGCCGGGCCAGGTCCATCAGCGCGTCCATATCGCAGGGCCAGCCCGCCAGGTGTACCGCCACCACCGCCCGGGTGCGCGGTGTGAGCACCGCCTCCACGGTGGCGGCGGTGAGGTTCTGGCTGTCCCGGTCGATGTCGGCGAACACCGGCGTGGCGCCCACATTGATCACCGCGCTGGCGGACGCCACGAAGGTACGTGGCGGCACCACCACTTCATCACCGGGCCCCAGGCCCAGCGCCCGCAGGGCCAGCTCCAGGGCCACGGTGCCGTTGGCCACGGCGACCGCGTGTTCGGTGCCGGCGAAGGCGGCGAATTCCCGCTCGAACTGGCGGGCTTCGTCGCCGGTCCAGTAGTTCACCCGGTTGGACAGCAACACGCGGCGCACCGCGTCCGCTTCTTCCTCGGTGAAGGACGGCCAGGGGGGAAAGGGTCCGTTGAGCATAAACAGAAGGCGCCGGGTTCGGTGGTATTCAGGAAAGGCGCGAGAATAGCACACTCCCCCTCTCCTGTAGGAGCGGCCGCTAGGTGGCGCTGCGCTGGGGCAGCCCGCGGCCGCCGAGCAGAAAACTCAGAGAGAAATAGAAAGCCGCGGCCACCAAGGTGCCGAGGGTCAGGGTCAGCTCCGACCAGCCGGCCAGGGTACCGGCCACGCCGACCGCCACCATGGCGGCGTGCATCGCCACCACCGCCACCAGCGCCTGCCGGGCACTGAGACCGCGGTCGAGCAAAAGGTGGTGGATATGGGTCCGGTCGGCGCTGAACGGCGAGCGGCCCGCCAGCAGGCGGCGCGCGAACACCGCCAGCATATCCAGAATCGGCACGCCCACCAGCCACACCGCCACGATCGGCGGGAAACCACCGTCGCGCTGGCTGCCCAACACCACCAGCCACAGCACCAGAAAACCCAGCAGGGTGGAACCGCCGTCGCCCAGGAACATCTTCCAGCCCCGCAGCAGCGGAATCTCCAGGTTGAACAGCAGATAAGTGAGCAGCGCCAGGCAGGCCAGTGCCGCGAACAGGCCGGTGCCGTCGTGCCCCGCCGCCGCCGACAAAAGCGCTACCCCGGCCAGGGTGACCAGCGTGACGCCGCCGGCCTGGCCGTCGATGCCGTCGATCATGTTGTAGGCGTTGATGCACGCCAGCGCGCACAGCACGGTGAAGCCCAGCCCGGCCAACCCGGTCAGCATTACCGCGCCGCCGCCGAACAAGGCCCCCAGCGTCTCGATGTAGACCCCGGACGCGGCGCAGGCCAGCGCCAGCGTGATGCCCTGATACAGGAACCGCCAGCGGGCACTGAGATCGAAAATATCGTCCAGGGTACCGATGGTGACCAGCACCACCGCCGCCGCCAGAAACCAGCCCCAGCCTTCGCCGCGCCACAGCCCGGTGGTCAAACCGGCCATGATCAGCCCCACGAACACCACCAGGCCGCCGATCAACGGCACCGGCATGCCGTGCTGCTTGCGCGCATTGGGGTGATCCACGAAACCGGCCCGGCGGGCCAGCGGCAGGAAGCCGAAAGCAGCCAGCGCGCTGCTCACCGGCACGAGAAAGGAGCCCAGTACCTCCACGTCCACGCCAACATCCCTCTTGTGCGTTTTTTCAGGTCTGTTCCACGGGACAAGCATGCTACGCCGCTATACAAATGCGGGCATTAGGGCGAACCGGTCATTTTTTACTCAGAAGAAGGGCTTGGCGCGGCTCATTACGGGCGGTATACAAATTATTTCTATCTGGCCGTTGCCGTAAATCACCGGGAAGGGCAGGCTCTCAAGGTCGCGCGTCCATGGCTCAGCACGGATGTGACCACCCGTGTGGCGGCTCGACACGACATCATTCTCCATCGTATCGAGCACCGGCGCCCTTCGGGGCGCCTTCTTATTTCAGGAGATCTGGGACTGGCGGTAGTTTTCCTCGCCGATGTGCTTGATCAGGCGCAGTTGCTGTTCCAGCCAGTGGGTGTGGTCTTCCTCGGTGTCGGCGAGTTGCTGGCGCAGCATGTCGCGGGTGACGTAGTCGCGCACCGATTCGCACAGCGCGATGGCGTTGGCCAGGTTCTCACGCACTTCGTATTCCAGCCGCAGATCCGCTTCCAGCATTTCCATTACCGTGCGCCCCGGCTTCATGGGGTGCGGGCTCATGTCCGGCGTCCCTTCGAGGAACAGCAGGCGGCGCAGAATGACGTCGGCGTGCTGGGTTTCCTCTTCCATCTCGTGGTTAATGCGCTCGTAGAGCTTGCCGTAGCCCTGGTCCTCGTATTGGCGCGAATGCAGGAAGTACTGGTCGCGGGCGGCCAGCTCGCCGCGCAGCAGTTCCTGCAGACATTCGATCACGTCCGGATGACCTTTCATTGGGGGGCGCTCCTTGATGGCAGGAAATTATGCGCGGAGTATGCCGCCATTATTCGCCGCGCGCTACCCTTTCGGAATTATTTTCCAATGGAATCAAGGAGTTAATCGTTCTCATTTGGTATCAGCCCAAGGCCGGGAAGGCGCTCATGCCGGGCTGTGTAAGTTTTTTCCTACAAGCATTTGCCTTTTTATCCTACAGACGGTCCGGCACAACCCATGTAAAGCTTCAGGGAACCAAGGAGGACAATAAGATGAGCATGGACGTGGACGAGCACTACGAGAAGGTCTGGACCGTGGTCCTGGAAACCCCCACCGGCCTGGAACAGGTGATTCTGGTGCGCTACCCGCGCCGCCCCACCGACGATCTGGCCGCCGGCCTGGTGCGCCTGCACCTGAAAATGCCCACCGCCATCCCGGAATCGTTCCGCGATCACGACGAGCCGGCCCTGCGTGCTTTGGAGGAATGCGGCTACAAGCTGATCTGGGTGGGCGAACCCACCGAGATCATCGGCCGCCAGCGGCCCCTGCAGGACCCCTAAAGGCGCTTTTCAGCGTTCGGTGCGGGACGCCGCCACCAGGGCGGTCAGGCGGCCGGTGCCGAGCAGGAAGCTGAGGGAGAAGTAAAGGCCGCCGGCCACGAAGGTGCCCACGGTAAGGGTCAGTTCCGACCAACCAGCCAGGGTGCCCACCACCCCGAAACCGACCATGGCCGCGTGCATGGCCACCACCACCAGCAGCGCCTGGCGCGCACTGAAGCCGTGGTCCAGCAGCAGATGATGGATGTGAGTACGGTCGGCGCTGAACGGCGAACGGCCGCTCAGGGTGCGGCGCATGAACACCGCCAGCATGTCCAGAATCGGCACGCCCACCAGCCACACCGCCACGATCGGCGCGAAGCTGCCGTCGCGCTGGCTGCCCAGCACCACCAGCCACAGCACCAGGAAGCCCAGCAGATTGGAGCCGCCGTCGCCCAGGAACATCTTGCGACCGCGCAGCCAGGGCGCTTCCAGGTTGAACATCAGATAGACCAGCAGCGCCAGGCAGGAGAGCCCGGCGAACAGCCCGGTGTTTTGGTGGCCCGACACGGTGGACAGCACCGCCACGCCGGCCAGGGTAATCAAGGTGACGCTGCCGGCCTGGCCGTCGATGCCGTCGATCATGTTGTAGGCGTTGATGCACGCCAGCGCGCACACCAGGGTGAACACCAGACCGAAGAAGCCGCCCAGCAACAGCACGCTGTCGCCCAGCAGCAGACCCAGGCTATTGATGTAGACGCCGGACACGGCACAGGCCAGAGCCACGGTGACGCCCTGGATCAGAAAGCGCCAGCGGGCGCTCAGGTCGTAGATGTCGTCCAGGGTGCCCACGGTGGTCAGAATCACCGCGGCGGCGAGAAACCAACCCCAGCCCTCGCCGTTCCACAGGCCGGTGGCCAGGCCGGCCACCATCAGGCCCACGAACACCACGCCGCCCCCCGCCAGGGGCACCGGCGTGGCGTGCTGCTTGCGACCGTTCGGGTGATCCACGAAGCCCACGCGGCGGGCCAGCGGCAAGAATCCAAACGCGGCGAGCATACTGCTCAGCGGTACCAGAAACGATCCCAGTACTCCGACTTCCATGCCGTCTTCCTTCTTGGTGTAAGTTGGCGGGCCGGACGATAACCGATCCACAATATTTTGCACAGCCCCGAAAGAGGGGTGCACAGCTACGAAAAAAGCGTGATAAACTGCCAGGGCGAGCCCTGGTTTCTCTCAAATCTCTCAAGGCAGGGCGCAGTGTAAGCCATCCATATGACAATCGCGCGCACGCGACCGCCGTGAAAGGTGGATTTTCGTAAAAGAATACGTCGAATTGTAAAATGCCCTAGCCGGGCCGCCCGCCCCCTCCGACCCGGACCGACATCACCAACAACCCGGACATCAGAACCAGGTACCCCGCCAGAGTGTGCGGGTCCCGGAACTGGCTCTGGGTCAACCCGAAGCCGGCGAACATCACCACCGTCAGAAGCCCCGCCATGGCCACGGCGCCCGCCTGGCGCAGCCGCCGCCAACACAGCCAGGCCGGCACCAGATACAGCGGCAGCAGTGTACCCAGCCCCAGCAGCCCCCGCCGCGCCAGGGTATCCAGCACATCGCCGTGCAGTTGATAGCCGAAGTACTGCGCCTGCTCGTTGAGACGCCCGGCCACGATCAACCGGTGCAGCTCCAAGGCCAGGCCCTGCTCACCCCAGCCCAGCCAGGGCTTTTGCAGGAACAGCGACCAGGCGGTGCCCCACATATCCAGCCGCAGGCCCACGGACGTACGGGTATTGCCGTCCGCCGCGAAGCGATGCAGATCGCTGAGCAGATCCTCCACCCGGGGCCACACCCGGGCCGCCGCGAACACCGCCAGCGCCAACAGCACGGCCCCGCCGACCACCCGCCAGGCCAGCGGCAGAGACGACCAGCGGCGCCACAGCGCCCCACCCCGCCAGGCGACCAGCATCAGCACCACCGCCGGCACGGTGATCCAGCCGCCGCGGGTGCCGGACAGCAACGACGCCACCAGCCCCAGTACACCGGCCACCACCAACAGGGCGCCCCGGCGCGGATCGCGACGCGGGAACAGGCCGCCCACCAGGGCCAGCACCCCGAAGCACAGAGACAGATTGCCGAACGGGATTGAGTTCATGTCGGTGCGCACGCGCACCCGCGCGGTCCCGCCCCACTGATGCAGCAGCAGCCCGCCGGCCACCGCCGCCGCCAGGGCCGCGCCCCACCACAGCGCCGCCGGCGCCGGCGGAAACCGCCGCCAGGCCAGGAACAGGCCCGCCGCCAGCAGCGGCCAATACGGCAAAGAAGCCAGAGTATGCGCCGCCATCGGCACCCCGCCGCCGCGCCCGGCGTCCAGCAGCCAATGGCCGCCGAACACCAGCAGAGCGAGCAGCCAGGCGCCGAACGCCGCCGGCGCGGGCCCGTCAGCCGACCGGCACGACGCCGCCGCCCACGCCCAGACGCCAGCCAGCAGAGCCACCAGACCAGCCGACCAGGGCCCGAGCATCAACGCAACGGGGAAAACGAACAGAATCGCGGAAGAAAAGAAGGACAAACCGAACGCCTTATCACTCAAGGACGGAACACCCGCAGGTCCAACCTGTCGGGCAATGTCGATCAACGACACCGTTCCATATCGCTCCGCAAGCATTAAAAGCAGATCAGAGTTCGTCGCGGGAACGCTCGGTTCGTCCCATGCCCTGGTCCGTCGCAAGCAGGTCAATGCCGTCGATAATCACGGACCGGTTCTGGATCTGCAGTGCGTCGAAGCATTTGCTTCGATAAGCCGGGAAGGATTGAAACTTTTGCAAGGCCTTGGCGAGCGGGTCCACGACGGGATAGGCCTCCTCGGCTTTCGAGATGGCCTCTTCGCAAAGCCCTTCATGCAACCTCAGAACCGCCAAATCAATTAAATCACGGGATTCGATGGCCGAATCCGCCCATCGATCCGCATTGTGGAGCAAGGCAATCAGGGTGCCGCCGCCGAAATAAGATCCGGTTTTTTCGAATATGGAGGGATCCAGAGCGTCGAGAACACGCAGAATCTTGCAATGATGTTCGTGATCAAACATCTACTTGCAGCCAAGACCCCTTGGCCACGGCAAGTTTATGCACAAAAGCTCTCTCCTGACCTTCCAGATCGGCCAGCGCTCCCCGGTATTCCCAGCCGCGTTCATAACGGTTGAGCATTTCGTCCGGGGTAAGGTCATGCACATCGCGCAAATCCCAACATACCGCCTCCAGGAACGGGAGTCGTCCGGGTATGTTGAAATGTCCTTGCTGTTGCATTTCCATCTAAGCCTTTGATTAAGAAATGAGCACCAATTTCATACTACCGGAAACCGAATAAAGCGTCTAATGCCTGAATTCATCTCAAGCCACGGCAGGCGCTACGAGGGGCATTCCACCGACACCGCCCTGCCGGCCGCCTGGTAGCGTTGCCGCAGGGCGTCGGCCAGGGCCTGTTTGGCGTCAGGATCGCCGTGCACGATCAGAATGCGCGAAGGCCAGCGGCTCTGGCCGGTGACGAAGTGAATCAGGCCGTCCCGGTCGGCGTGGGCGGAGTAGCCGCCCAGGGTCTCGATGCCGGCGCGGATGGTCAGGCGCTCGCCGTCCAGGTCCACATAGCCGCCGTTCGGCCCGTGGGTCTGAATGGCGCGCCCCGGGGTGCCGGCGGCCTGGTAGCCCACGAACAGCACGTTGTGGCGCGGGTCGCCGAGCATGGCCTTCAGGTAGTTGACGATGCGCCCGCCGGTGCACATACCACTGGCGGCGATCACGATGGCCGGGCGGCGGCTCTCCACCAGGTGGCGCACCATGCGCTGGTGGGCGGCGTGGTCGTCCACGGTCAGCCGCTGCTCGAAGGCCAGCGGCCGACGCCCCGCCGCCCGGCGCGCCCGCGCCTCCGCCGGCCAGAACCCGGCCAACTCCCGATATACCCGGGTGAAGCGGGTGGCCAGCGGCGAATCCAGAATCACCGGCAACTCGCGCCAGGGCAGCCCGTCCACCGCCTCGCCGTCGCCGCCCTCCTCAATAATGTCTTCCAGCTCATAGAGCAGCTCCTGGGTGCGCCCCATGCTGAAAGCCGGAATCAGCACCGTGCCCTGGTCGCGCAGCGCCCGCCGCAGCACCGCCGCCAGCCGCTCCCGGCGGCGCGCCCGCCCTTCGTGTCGGCGGTCGCCGTAGGTGCTCTCGATCACCAGGGTATCGCAGCCCTCCGGCGGCGTCGGCGGGTCCAGCAAAGGCGCGTGGGGCGCGCCCAGATCGCCGGAGAACACCGTCCGGTGCCCCGCCACATCGCACTCCACGTAGGCGGACCCGAGAATGTGCCCGGCGCGCCGCAGGCGAATGCGCGCCTCGCCGTGCACGTCGTGCCACTGGTCATAGGGCAACGCCACCAGACGCTGTTCGATCACCTTGAGATAGCGCTCCACCGCCTCGGTCTGGCGGCTCAGGCTCAGCTTGAAAGCGTCCTCCAACACCAGTGGCAGCAACCGCGCGGACGGCTCGCTGCACAGAATCGGCCCCTCGAAGCCGGCGGCCAGCAACCAGGGAATACGGCCCACATGGTCGATGTGCACATGGGTAACCACCAGCGCCTTGATGTGGCGCACGTCGAACCCGATGGCCAGCTGATCCGGCCCGCCCTGGGGCGCCGCGTCCTCGCCCTGGAACAGCCCGCAGTCGATCAACAGGCTGGCGTCCGGCCCCAGCACCAGCTCATGGCAGGAACCGGTGACGCCGTCCACCGCGCCATGGTGATGGATGGTCACCGCTCTATCCGCCCCAACAGCGTCAGGTCCAGGGCCATGACGCGGGCGGCGTCGAGCTCTTCGCAGGCCAGGGCCAGCACCGCATGGTGCAGCGCGCCGCACCAGCCGGTGAGGGTAATCAGGCCGGCGGCCACCCGTTCCCGGGACCACTCGGTGAACGACCGCTCCAGGTCCGACGAGCCCGCCGGGAGATAGGCCCCGGCCTGCCCGTCCAACCAGGCGGCGGACAACGCCAGCTCCGCCAACAGCAGGTGAGAGCGCACCAGCCCCAGGCAGCACGCCCGGGGATACGCGGACAGCGGCGTGTGCACGCCACAGCCGCAGGTGTGCCCGGCCACATACCCCACCGCGTGTAACCGGCACTGCCCCACCAGGGCCATCAGGTCCAGCTGCTGCTTGATGAGTTGAAGCCAATCGGCAAAGGCGGCGGCGGTGAAGGTGACACGCTCGAACGTCATGCCCTCGAGCCGATCCATATGGTTTTCCATTGTCCCCCCGGACAAAGAGTTTGGGCCGAATCGCTAGTGAAACACCTGCTCCAGCGAGCCCGCGTCGTAGAAGCGATCGATCCAGTCTTCCAGCTGCTCCAGCGGCGCCTGATCCAGCCGTTCCCGCACCTCCGTTGGCAACGCGCCGAACCGCCGGGCCAGAAGGCGGGAGAGAATCAGGCGCGCCTCGATGGTGGAGCCTTCCTGACGGCCTTCCTGACGGCCTTCCTGGCGGCCCTCTTGCAGGCCTTCCCGCCGGTACTGTGCTTTCCATTCCTTAATGCGATCTTCGAGCATGGTGTCGGCCTCCTCCAGGCTGTGTATGCGTTGCCAATCCAACGATGGGTCGAGGCTCTCGCCCCGGCGGTGCAGCCACTCAATGATACCGTGGCGCAGCGTTTCCTGTTCCGGCTCCCGCAGCCAGCTTACCAAAAGCCGCACGGCGCCCAGCAACTCCTCCGGAGAGCCACTGCGCTCCATGCGGAAGACGGCGGCGACCACGTTCCGCCCCACCGGGAAGTCCTCCTCGCTTAACCGCCCCTCATCCAGCAACACGAACCGGTAAAGCGGTACATAGGGGGCAAACGACGCGGGCATCCGCCCGAACAACCCCCGCAATCCGGTGGGCGCACGCCAACGGCGTTGTCCATTATATAAAACAATCGGCAAAACCAGTGGCAGAGCGCCACCTCGTTCCACTTCGCCACGTCGAATCAGGTCCTGGTACAAGAGCCCAATATAGCTGAGCAGCCGCACCGCCATGAAGTAATCCACGGTCGACTGAAACTCCAGCATCAAATACAGATAAACCCACCGACCGCGCCACCGCACCCGCCAAATCACGTCGTTATGACGGCTGCGCAAATCATCGGAGACAAAGCTCTCTGAGACCTTCTCCAGCGAACTCATATCCAGATCAGCAACCCAACGCTCCTGAATAAACCCCAGCAGCAGATCCCGCACCATCTCCTTGTGCGCGAACAGCAGCATGTAGCCGGAACGCTGACCTTATGAGCAGTATAAAAGGCGAGCGAACCGGCATCTGTCAGTCAGAACGGAAAAGGATGTAAGCCTAAGCGGACGCAGGCTTGGGGGGTTACGGGCGGGCACCCTCGAGGCAATCCAGAGCCGCCCGCACCACCAGGCGCTCGTCGAACTCCGCCTCGATGCGCCGGCGGGCGGCCAGCCGGTTTCGCCATTCACCACCGCCTGGCGGCAGCCGGGCACGTCGGTGACGATGGCGGGCCGGCCCATGGACGCGGCCTCCAGCACCGTGCGCGGCATCCCCTCCCGGTAGGACGGCAGCACCAGCACATGGCTCTCGGCGATAAAGGGCCGCACATCGTCCTGCTCGCCCAGGTACTCGACCAAGCTCGCCTCCCGCCAGCGCGCCACCTCGCCCGGCGGGATAGCAGGGCGAGAGCGGGTTGCCGACCTTGTCTTCCACCTTGGGCAGGTCCGGGTGGTCACCGTAGGTCGAGCTGGGGGCGGCGTAGGTGAAGCTGCCCACGCCCTCCTCCTTGCCCGCCATCAACATGTGTAGGAAGCCGTCGATATTGGCCTGGTTGGTGGCGATGCGGTCGGCGATGGACCGGGGCGCGGAGCCAGAGCGGCCTAGAGCAGCACGTGGTCGGCTTTACACTGTTCGTATTGGGACTTGGTCTCCGCTTCATTCAGTTGACGATATGGCGTGTTTTCCTGATCAAGCAGAACTTGATCATAGCGTCGATCAGATAGGCGAGGCTGGTGGCCCAGGCGGCACCGACGATGCCGTGATCGGGGATCAACAGCGCGTTGCCGGTCAGGTTGACGGTGACCACCACCAACGCGCTGTACATATTCCACTCCGGCTTGCCGGCGGCGGCGATGCAGTTCGATTGCACTCGCGCGCCCGCCCACGCGACGATTCCCGGTAACAGCCAGAGAAAGGCCGGGACGGCTTCCCGATACTCCACCCCGAACACGGGTTCCACCAGTACGTACAAGGCGGCCGCGGCCAGGATGCTGATCAGCGCGGTGGCCAAGGTGACAGCCAGCGCGCCCTTGTTGGTCAGCGCCAGTCGCCCTTCCGGGTTGTCACGCATGGCCGACAGGCGAGGCAGCAGCACCGCGCTGGCGGCCTGTGAGAGCATCCAGAGACGCTCGGCGATCTGTACCGCGATGACATAGACGCCGGTGGACGCCGGCGAAAGCAGCAGATTCACCAGGAAGATATCCGCACGGTAATTCACGAACGTAACAATGTTCGACAGATGAGCTTTCCAGCCGTAACTCAACATGGTCCGGCTGTAGCGTTCCGCCGGCGTGCCGCTAACCGTGCGATCTGCCCGTCGCCTTAGCGATACGACAGCGGCTAGCACACCCGCCAGCTGCCCGATGATATAGGCCACCATGGCGCCTTCAACGCCGATTTTCAGCCCGTAGAGGGCGACCACCACCGCGATAAGGTTGATATAGGGAGGCAGCAGAATGGTGACGTTGTAGGCCCTGAAATCCTCCATGCCTTGGAGAACGGTGTTCAGGTAGGCCACCAGCAATGTCAGTGGAAAACCGGCCAGCCCGAGATACAGCAGCAGCGGTGGAATGCCGGGAAAGAGCGTGTCGCTCCAAAGTATCAGTATCGGCACGGCCACCAGCAGCCCCAGGGCACTCACCCAGCCGGCCAGCTTGAGATTACCCGCCATGGCCTGGCGCGGGGAGTAATCACCACGGCTTACGTGGTACACCGTCGCCGGACCGACACCCAGATTGAGGAAATTCGCCATCAGGGTCGGCACCAGGATAGCCATGGCATAAAAGCCATTGCCCTCGGGCCCCAACTGACGAGCGATCACCACCACGAGAAGAAACTGAGCCAGAGCCGCCAACACTTGCCGGCCCAAGGTCATGCCGATGTTGCGCCGCAATACCGTGGCGGTGCCTTGCTGCCTGATCCTTGCGAACATTCCCACTGGCAAGACCCGTGTCAGCGCGCCAGCACGCGTTCAACGGCGGCGATAAAGCGTGGATAGTTCACATCGGCATTGAAGTGACGCTCGATGTGCTCGCTCGCCGAGCGGGCCATGTTCTCCCTGCTCTTCTCCGGCGCCAGTACGCACTGCCTGATTGCCTCCGCGATTTCTTCCGGGCCGGGTTCGGCGCTCAGCAACCGGCCACGCTCATCGGATACCAGACCGGCGACACTGCCGACATCGGGAGCGATCACCGGTACACCGAAGCTCATGGCCTCCATGATGGAGACCGGCATGCCCTCCGAGGCACTGCTGTTGATGAATACGTCAACGGGGTTGTCCTCGAAGAATTGTTTCACTCGGTCGTGTTCCAGAGCGCCGGTAAACCGGCATCTCAGGTTTGCCAGGCGCCGGGCTCGGGACTCCGCCTCGGTTTTCAGCGCTTCGTATAGAGGCCCATGGCCGATGTGCGTCCAGGAGACCGAAAGATCCGGAATTTTCGCCGCGAACTGCTCGACCGCTTCCAGGATTCGATCTATGCGTTTCACCGGAGCACAAAAAGACAGCGACAGGATATGCACATTCCCTTTCGGGCTCCGCGAGGTCATTGCCGTGCCCACTGGTACACCTAACGGTGCCACCTGTACGCTTTGTCTTGTGCCACCGAAGCGCGCGTGGAAGTAATCCGCCGCTTCCGCTGACAGGCAGAACACCGTATCAAAACTGTCCACGTACTGGCGTTTCAAAGGCATATACTCGTGGGCTCGCTCCTCTTCGTAGAGGTCCGCCCGATGCGCCCTAGAGACCACTTTGCCTGGCCACCCTTTTCGCTTCTGCTCACAAGCCGCGTACGCGGCGGCATTGTTCCAATAGCTGTAGATGACGTCCGTTGGATTGTCGGCAAGGAATCGTTTCAGACGCCTTTCGGCGATTTTAACCTGTGTGGTTTCTTTCAGGGCCAACCAGACGGTGGCCAGCGTCAGTTTTGCTTGCGAGCGAAGATAGCGGACCTCATTTCTGAAAGTAGCGGAGAACAACGCACTGAAAAGCGCGCTGACCATCGCTGCCCTGGGCACTGTTTCGCGAGGCTCCGAAACTTCAAGCCGCTTCGGGACCGGCCTGGGCTCACCGGCTCCCAGGGCCGGCAAAATGCGGATGTCCTGGAAACCGCTATCGGCCCAATACCCGATTTCATCTTCCAGAAACTGTTCTCCCGGGGGATACGGGTAATTAATGGTCAGCAACAGCAGACTTGCCACCCGATCAGTTTCCCAAAAACGGATGATAGTCCCCGGTCAGCCCCAGCGGCTCGGCGTTGCGGATGTGTGCAACCGTTTCAATCGCCACCCGGTTGGCCTCCAGGCCATAGCCGCGGCCGGCCAGGATCTCCTCGTAGCTGCGGGTGTGCAGGTCGGTGAAGCCGCCGGAGAATTCGATCTCCTCGCCGTCCACGGTGATCGACCGGTAGGTGCGCTGGCCGTCCGCCTTGGCGCTGTCCGGCACGTACCGGTAGTCCACGGACAAGAACCAGCGCACCCGGGCCTTCTCGTATTCCAGGTAGCCGGCGGCGCTGGTGGCGTCGCTGTGGTGCACCACGTTGTCCTGCAGTTCACCGAAGATAAAGTGCAGCATGTCGTAGAAGTGCACGCCGATGTTGGTGGCGATGCCGCCGGACTTCTTCTCGTCGCCCTTCCAGGACTGCAGGTACCAGTGGCCCCGGGAGGTGATGTAGGTCAGGTCCACCTCGTGTTTGTGGTCCCGGTTCTCCGCCTGCACTTTCTCGCGCAGGGCGACGATGGACGGGTGCACACGCAGCTGCAGGATGGTGTTGATGCGCCGGCCGGTGTCTTTCTCGATCTCCAGCAGCCCGTCGATGTTCCAGGGGTTCAGCACGATGGGCTTTTCGCAGATGGCGTCGGCGCCGGAGCGCAGGGCGAAGCGCATATGGCTGTCGTGCAGGTAGTTGGGGGAGCAGATGGAGACGTAATCCACCTTCTGCTCGTCCCGCTGGCGGCGCAGCTTGTCGATGTGCCGGTCGAAGCGCTCGAACTCGGTGAAGAAGTCCGCGTCCGGAAAGTAGCTGTCGATGATGCCCACGGAGTCGTTGGGATCCAGGGCCGCCACCAGCCGGTTACCGGTGGCCTTGATGGCCTGCATATGGCGCGGGGCGATGTAGCCGGCGGCGCCGATCATGGCGAAGTTCTTCATAAGCTCCTACTTAGTGCAGTATCCGGCGGGCCAGTACCGCGTAATCCAGCTTGTTCCGGGCCAGCGCTTCCGCCCTGCCCTTCATGGCGTCCAGATCGGCGGCGCCGGATTGAATCTCTTGCAGTGCCGCGACGATACCGGCCTGATCGGTCACCCGCCAGCCGGTTCCGTCGGTATAGATTTCGTGCCCTTCCATGTCTTCCAGAATCAGCGCGCAGCGGCAGCACAGGCTGGTCTGCATGGTGGACGACTGGCTGCCCGGCTGCAGGTAGACGTCGGCGGCGCACAGCAGCGCTTTCAGTTGCGCCGGGCTTTGCCAGCCCAGGAAGCGCACCCGGGGGTCCACCTGAATCAGGGCTTCCGCTTCCTCCCGGACCTCCTCCAGCAGGGAGCCGGCGATCACCAGGCGGAAGTCCGGGTCCGGCACTTCGGCAAAGGCCCGCAGGGCCTCCAGAATCTTCTTGTGCGAGGCCTGCTTGCCGGACTGCACGAACAGGGTGCCGTGGGCGGGCACCGCCAGGTCCGCCCGGATGGTCTCGCGCAGCCGCCGGTACTCGTCATCGGGCACCGGATGACCGCCCAGGGGGTAAAATTCCAGCTTGCTGTCCGGTACGCCATAGAAGTCCCGGGCGAACCGGCCGGTGAGCGCGGAGATGTACAGGACCCGGTCGATCGCGTTCAGGCAGCGGTGCACGATGGGCCGGTAATACAGATAGTGCAGGCCCCACTTGGACACCGGCCCCCGGGCGCTGTTGATAAAGTCCGTGTGGGTGTCCACGTAGAACTTCACCTCCGGGTGCGCCTGCTTGTAGCGGCGCACAGTGAGCAGCTCCCAGCCGCACATGCCGTGGAACAGGATGGCATCCGGGGCGAACGCTTCCAACAGTTGGTAGACACCGCGATGCACCCGCAGGCTTTTCGCCAGACGGTGGGGCAGCGCCGGGTGATACGGTAACCGCACCACGTCCACGCCGTGGTCATTGCGGTAGCGCCCGGGCGCCACAAACTCCCGCTGGCGCTCGGTGTTGAGCACCTGGGTGGAGGCGATCACCAGCACCTGGTGGCCCTGGCGGGCGTGTTCCTCAATCAGCTCGTTTTCCTGGTAGGCGCGGTCGTCCATGTAGTAGTTGGACAGACACAGATGCGCCACTTTCATACTCGTCCCGGTCATGCCAGGGCCCCGGCCAGCGCCTCCACCACCCGGCTCAGATCGTCGTCTTCCAGGTAGGGGTGCATGGGCAGGCTCATCACCTGCCCGGCCATGGCGTCGCCCACCGGCAGGCGGGCGTCCGGGTCCGCCACCGCCGGCTGGCGGTTCAGCGGGACCGGGTAATGCACCGCGGTGGGGATGCCCGCTTCCTTGAGGCGGGCCTGCACCCGGTCCCGCTCCGGCACCCGCACGGTGTACTGGGCCCAGGCGCTGACGTTGTGGGCTTCCACCACCGGGGTGGTGTCCAGGCCGGCGACGTTAAGCTTGCCGGTGTAGGCGGCGGCCACCCGGTCCCGACGGGCCAGCTCGTCTTCGAAGATCTCCAGCTTGGCCAGCAGGATGGCCGCCTGCAGGGTATCCAGGCGGCTGTTCAGGCCCACCCGGGCGTGGTGATAGCGGCGGTCCTGGCCGTGATTGGCGATCTGGCGGATGCGCTCCGCCAGCGCCTCGTCGCTGGTGAACAGGGCGCCCCCGTCCCCGTAGGCCCCCAGCGGCTTGCTGGGGAAGAACGAGGTAGTGGCGATGTGGCTCAGGTTGCCGGAGCGGCGGCCCTTGTAGGTGGCGCCCAGGCTCTGGGCGGCGTCCTCGATCACCACCAGGCCGTGGCGTTCGGCCACCGCGTTGATGGCGTCGAAGTCGGCGCACTGGCCGTACAGAGACACCGGAATAATGGCCTTGGTGCGCTGTGTGATCAGCGCTTCCAGGCCGGCCGGGTCCAGGTTGTAGGTGCGCGGGTCGATGTCCGCGTACACCGGGCGGGCACCGGTGACGGCCACCGCTTCGGCGGTGGCGATAAAGGTAAAGCCGGGGGTAATCACCTCGTCGCCGGGGCCGATACCCACGGCCATCAGGGCGATCTGCAGGGCGTCGGTGCCGTTGCCCACGCCAATACAATGGCCGGCGCCGGTAAAGGCGGCCAGCTTGTGTTCCAGCTCGGCCACTTCCGGGCCCTTGATGTACTGGCCGTGGGCCAGTACGGCCTGGATATTAGCGTCGACGGCGGCCTTGATGCGCGCCTGCTGGGCATGGAGATCAATAAACTGCATCAGCCAGCCTCTTTGGTCAGGGCCTTGCCGCGCAGTACATAAACCGCGCCGGTGTGCGGACACACCGCCCGGCCCTCGCCGTCCAGGGGCAGGTCCAGCTGCGCGCCGAACTCGCTCATCCAGCCGATCTGCCGGCCGGGCACGCCCACCACCAGGGCGTAGGCCGGCACATCCTTGTTGACCACGGCGCCGGCGCCGACAAAGGCGTGAGCGCCCACGGTGACCCCGCACACGATGGTGCAGTTGGCGCCCAGGGTGGCGCCGGTGCGAATCAGGGTGTCGCGGTATTCATCCTTGCGCTGGATAAAGGAGCGCGGGTTGTAGACGTTGGTGAACACCATGCTGGGGCCGCAGAAGACGCCATCTTCCAGGTGCACGTTGTCGTAGATGGACACGTTGTTCTGGATCTTGCAATCGTCGCCGATGGTCACTTTATTGCCAACGAACACGTTCTGACCCATGGACACATTGCGGCCCACCCGGGCACCGCCGCACACATGCACGAAGTGCCAGATGCGCGAGCCACTGCCGATTTGCGCGCCCTCATCGACGATGGCGCTGTCGTGTACCTGATAATCCATGAAACTGTCCGCCCCGAATAACAACCGCCTAGGGTACCAGCGGGCCCGGTCCGGGCCCAGTCTCACGTCAAAGCCGCAAGCCCAAGCAGGAGGAGCGGTGAACGAGACGCTTTCCAAGGCCCGACCACTAAGGCCAAACATCTTACAGGCAATCCAGAGCCGCCCGCACCACCAGGCGCTCGTCGAACTCCGCCTCGATGCGGCCGCGGGCCGGCACTGCTGTCAGTGATCATAATTTGACCTGTTGCAGGCGTGTGAAACCTGCTATAATAGGGCGCTCGACCACCCATTAAGAGGAGCTGCCGCATGGCCACCGCATCCTTTGAAAAACGCTTTGTGGTCAAAGATAAGGAATCCATTGACCGGATTCACCAGGACTTGGCGACCCCCCGCCTTGTCAAGGTCAGGAGACGCGACTACAGAGCCGAGAACGCACGGGGGATTCAGCTATTAAAACGACAATTGTCCAACTCGGAGACCTCTTAAAGGAGCTTGGTGATGACGATACCGCCAGGCTCCTTACTGCGTTCTCGTGCAATCGAAACAGAGATGTAGAAAACTTCCTCACCCACCCCTCCAAAGCCATCCGCTTCGAAAAAACGGATAACGCACGAACTTATCTGATCCTTGATGACGAGACCGGCCATATTCTTGGGTACTTTTCCATTTCGTTTAAAGAACTCGTCCTGGAAGACCTCCAGATCAGCAAATCCAAGGTAAGGCGCCTTGACGGCATCTCAAAAAATGCGGAACGCATCCGTGCTTTTTTGATTGGTCAATTGGGAAAGAACACATCCATCGCTCAAAACCCGATCACTCTCGAGATAATTCTGGAAGAAATCTACGCGGTTATTTCGGAAGCACGGAATCTGATCGGCGGCCGTATTATTATTCTGGAATGTGAAGATTCACCCCAGCTTATTCAGTTGTATGAGCGCAACGGGTTCTCCCTGATCCAAACCGCGGATGAGGCACAAGCTGAGCTACGCACCATGTATATACACGTGGCGGAGTGCGTGGATTAAGCTCCAGTATGAATATCTGGACGGATGCCAGATCTATTTTTCAACCAAAAAATCCAGCCCCGTGCGCGGCATCCCCTCCCGGTAGGACGGCAGCACCAGCACATGGCAAGCGCCGGCGGTGATGATCAGCTAACCAGGAGCTGTTCCGCCTTTTGCATTAATTCGGGGGCAGCGGCACGGCTCTGGTGGTATTCCTTGGTGCTGTTCAGCATTCGTATCGCGGAAGCCAGCGTGATAAGCGATTGCGCGGGCTCTGGTGTCGCCTGAATTTTCCGGTTTTCCATCATCCATGCGAGAACTTCATCCGCGTGCCAAAGGGGGGTACCTCCGGATACCCGAGGCGATGGGAATCGCGTGGCGGTTCTTTTCACTTCACCTTTCGCATACTTACGCATCGCCTGCCGGGTGACTTTTGCCAGCCTGTCCGTCATCAGCTCGGCGAGCTCAGATAAATTAAGCAAATCCGGCCCTGCAGAGACCAATCGCGCTTCTGGGATAGCCGTTTTTACGTCTCGCACGGCGGTTTGCAACGCTTCCCAGGCGGTCGGCGCTTCTCGGTTGAAGTCGAGGGACAGATAGCCGTGGGAGGCGAGGCCGACCAAGGCATCGTCACAGCCTGCCTCGAACAGAGCGTCCAGCCAGAGTTCGGGGTCGGCCTCGCCGTCAGGAAGCTGAAAATGAAGCTGGAATTCAAACGTACTCATTCCCCACCTCCGGTGTACTTACACTTTTCCACCCATTTATTGATAGCTCGCGCATGGGCCTCGGCGTTCCTGGGCGTGGACCAGATCCCATTTCGGCAGAACTTGCCACAACGGCACTCCGGGTCGTTATTCGGGCACTCGAGAACCCCCCAGGCGTGTGCACTTTTGCCGGCCTTTCGCACCGTCCACCCTCTGGCTTCAGCATACTGAAGCGCCTTTTCGATGGCCGCCTTGGGATGCTTTCCACGCGCCATATTGATCTTCCCCCAAAACCTATCGTTTCTTATTTTTGTTGTCAAGTGACAACAAACTCAATGAGATCGAGCCTTAGAGAATCAGGTCCCAGATCCCGCACCATCTCCTTGTGCGCGAACAGCAGTTTGTAGTCGGAACGCTGATCTTATGAACAGTATAAAGAGCGAGCGGACCGGCATCTGTCAGTCAGAACGGAAAAGGATGTAAGCCTAAGCGGACGCAGGCTTGGGGGGGGGGGGTTACGGGCAGGCGCCCGCGAGGCAATCCAACCCCCCCCGCACCCCCAGGCGCTGGGCGAACTCCGCGTCGATGCGCCGGCGGGCGGCCTGCCCCGCCGCCGCCAGGGTCTCGGGGGGCAGCGCCAGGCAGTCCTCCATGCAGGCGGCCAGGGACTCGGCGCTCTTCACCTCACACAGCCAGCCGGTTTCGCCGTTCACCACCGCCTGGCGGCAGCCGGGCACGTCGGTGACGATGGCGGGGCGGCCCATGGAGGCGGCTTCGAGCACGGTGCGGGGCATGCCTTCGCGGTAGGAGGGCAGCACCAGCACATGGCTCTCGGCCAGCCAGGGGCGCACGTCCTCCTGCTCGCCCAGGTACTCCACCACGCCCTCGCTCTGCCATTGGGCCACTTCATCCAGATGGATGGCGCTGCTGTTGCTCACCCCCAGCGGGCCGATCAGCAGAAAGCGGGCGTCCGAGTGCCGCCGGGCCACCTGCCCCGCCGCCGCCACGTACTCGCGCACGCCCTTATCGGCGATCATCCGCGCCACCATCACAAAGGTGAACGGCCCCTCGTGGGGCAAGGTGCTGAACGGAAAGCGCAGGGTGTCCATGCCCGAGCCCGGCAACAGCACCGTGGGCGTGCCCTTCAACAAGCCGGTGGCGTTGAACACCTGCAGGTCTTCCTCGTTCTGGAAGAACACACAGCGCGCCCCGCGGTTGGCGAAGGCATACAGCGAGCGCACCCGCCGATACAGCCAGCTATCGTGAATAAACGCCGTGCCCAGGCCAGACACATTGTTCGCATAGGGAATGCGCAGCAGACGGCACACCAGGCCGGAATAGATGTTGGCCTTCACGGTGAAATTGAACACGAACGCCGGCCGCAGCCGGCGTAACGCAAAAAACAGCCGCAACAGGCTCAGCGCCTCGCCCAGCAGACGCGTGCCCTTGCCATCCAACTGCAACGGCACGAACTCCACCCCCAGCTCTTCCACCAGCTTGGTGGCATAGCGATCCGGCGGCGCCATGGTGACCACGCGATGGCCCTGGGCCACCAGCTCAGCCAGGGTGCCGCGACGGAAGTTGTAGAGATACCAGGCGGTGTTGGAGACGAGAACGATGGGCGCGATCATGAAGCGAAGGGGTACATTTGGTAGGGGAGCCAGGCATCTGCATTCGCGGCGAAATTCAACCAGACAAGCTGTACCAACGCATAGTAAAAAACCGTGCCTATAACGATAAGGGCTCTTGAATACCCATCAGACGAGACAGTATAAAGCCTGGAAAAAACATACAATTGCAGCGGAATTAAATACAAGGCTACTCGATCAGTGGCCGTAGACGAAACAACGACCAGAGGAATACAAGCCAACGAAAATATAGAAATCCAACGCCAGAGCTTAAAATCTTGCTCAGTAGAAACAATACGGCGCCCTACAAAAAGAAAAATTAGCGCCGGTACAGAATTCATTAGAACTCGGACCAAGCCGCCCTGCGATTCGTACTCAGCAGTAACGTAATTGGCCCATAGTTTATCCACCGAATCGAGAACGAAAAAATAAGCCGCCAATAGCGAAATAACACCGACCCAAAAAAAATTCCAAGCTCTATGCTTGGAGGCAGACAGGGCAGCAACGGGCAACATCAAAACTACGGACTTGTGGAACGTTGCACCCAACAACACCCAGAAAAAAAAATTTATGCTTTTACCTCTAGACAAAGATGCCAGACCCAAAAAAAGGAAACCTAGCGCCGCAGACTGTCTTGTGTACCCCATGGAGACCACAATTATTAAATAAGGTACCGCCACAACTAAACACAACCAAGCCTTTGGCTGATCCAAGGAAAACCGGACAACACCAGTCATTACAATCATAGCGCAAATCAGATTCACCCATACTATGCCGCCGCCCAAATGATTGACTATATAATTAATTAGATAATAGCCTTGATCTCCCGATATCAAAACCTCCCAAAGATCTCGCCCGCCCCTCGATTCCAAATGATCCAAGTATGTAAACCAATCGCCGCCAACCTCCTGGCGACAACCGATAACCAGAACAAAAATGACCCAAGCGAGACACCAAAGGATTAAATTTGCGCTGCGACCAAGCCGAAAGCTAAACAGCAAACCCAAAAAAGGTATAAGGAAAAGAATCCAATAAACAATCACAAGCAATACTCAACAAACAAAGGAAAAAGATATCCGGCACTTAATTCTTTGTTATTAAACATCAAACCTAAGCCCGATAAGCCATTCTTGCATGCGATCCGCCCAGGAAGCACGAATATTTACGCCACGGTATTCAGCTCGCATTGAATCAAGAAACTTTATAATTTGCTCTCGAGCGACCTCAGGGTCAGCAAAGTCAACACTAAAGCCCACCCGGTGACGCTCAACCTCATCGCTGTAACCCAAAGTGTTACTCTGCGCCGCAATGAATCGCTCATTCACGATGTAGTCGTATAGCTTCAAAGGGCTTCCGGGGCTAATCCTGTTCGCCTTGACTGGCAGCAGGCAAACGTCAGCCGCACGAATCAAATCTGCACAACCGCTTTCTTCCAACGGAGTTATGTTAATACAGTTCTCAGAACCTTCATAACGAGAAATATCGCCACCACCAACAACAATTTTTATATTATCACCATACTCATTGAATTTTTTCTGTAACGACAGAAGATAGTCTACGCCATGCCACTCCGACGCCCCTCCGGTAAAAACCAAATAAACGGCATCTTGAGATAAGCCAAATTTTTCTCTGGCTCTTTCCTTTGACAAGGATGATCTTGACCTCACATCAAACCCATTGTACGTAAAAAAATCAGACTCACTCCCGACACCATTAGATCGATACCAAGTCAACAGGTCGGGATGATTATAAATCCTAACATCCGACTTTTTATTAGTCCAATCAGCGACTATCGCCAAACCATGTACAACCATTCTTTTCACGCCATGAAATCTTAATAACTTAAGCTCCCCCAGCGTATCGGCATGAACCTCCCTAACCGTTTTTACATTAAGAACTTTAGCAAAACCAACTGAAAGAAACCCAACATGTCCTCTACTTATAAATATACTGGGCCGCCAAAAAATCAGGTACGCTAAGACAAGCGCCTCTATCAGAAAAATCTCCATAAATCTCAAAGGTTTCGATCGCATGTTCGCACTTAGCACCTTAAAATCATCAACGATTAAACTAAGAGCTTCCAATTTCTGCCTCGTTGCACGATCTTTCCCTGAAGAAGATTGTTTTAGATGAAAATCGCAGGCGTACAACACTTTCATGATTCTTAAACCTTCACATGTTTGGATTTTCCGAAGGCATTATTTGAAACTTGAAAAATAATTAAGACCAGCTTTAGTATTCGTGCAACCAGAAACAGCCTCAAAAGATCGTTTCAAAACATGCATCTTATCAACGTCTGATAGCGACAGAAAACGACTTATCTTATTTGCTATATCCACGGCATCAGCAGCACCAACCAAATACCCGTTAAAACCATCTACAACAATGCCATCTATTCCTTCCCCCACATGACCGATCACCAAACACCCCATAGCCATCGCTTCCAAGTAAGCCAATCCGAGAGTTTCCGGTTTGCTAGGCATTATGTATATGCAAGAATCTTTTAAGAAATCAAAAACCTCTTCTTTTCTTCTCCAACCCGTAAAAAAAACACAATCGCCCAGGGCGAGATTGCAAACAAGCGACTTTAACTTTTTTAAATCTGGACCATCCCCCACTATCATTAAACTAGCCGAGACGCCGCGCTCATGTAATATCGGTAACGATTCGATTATTTTATCCACATTTTTTAAAGGCAACAAAGCGCCACAAAAAATCAATTTCACTACTTTAGACTTACTGCAGAGATAACGCCCATCAAAGAGGTTTCTACTTCTGCCTGCCTCAATAAGCTTATCATCAATCCCCGAGTACACTACGCCCTTGACTTCGATATTTCCGAATCGATCAAGCAATTTTCTTTTTATTGAGTCTGATCTAGCAAAAACACCATCATTATTTTCGATGGAAAGCTTTAAAGTTTTCTGGAAGAAATCCCCTTGATGAACCACAAGATAGTGACGTTTCGTGTTCAATGGTAATATCTTATTTGCGCGATAGTAACTCATCGACATGTGCGATATCACCGAATCATACTGAGAAGCTGGCAGATACTTCCTTACAAAAAGCTTTGAGAGAAACGAAAGAAATCGAGTTCTATACCCAAAGATAGGGATATCGATTATTTTAACATTACCTACGTAGCTAATTCCTATCTTTAAACGAATTTCTTTTGAAATAACTTGATTAAATCGAAGTACACCAACCACCATCATTCCGCCCTGAATGGCACTTTCGACCAAATCTTTCACTGCGTGCGTTTGATGGCCTCTTTCTCTGGTATCGGTATCGGGGTACAAATCCGTGCAAATCAAAAATCTAGTTGCATTCGTCATTAATCCTAACTCCTGACAATGGAGTTGTTTGGCAAACCCTTCTTGTTACCCATCACAGGATTTCAAAACAGAAGCCAATAATTGGGTTGTTTTTCTTTCTATTTGTTCCCAACCCCGCATTCCCATCAAGATTTCTCTATTCGTATTTCGTTCAGAACCAGAAAGCATTGAATGTAAAATTCCTGGATTATGCGTAATATCAGATGTTGAATTTATAAATACACCTCTTTTTTTATAGTACTCAAAAAAAGGGTTCTCTTCATTTAAGAAAACTCTAGCGCCCATATAAAGCGCTGAAGCGATATTGGCGCCCGCTTGTTGCCTTTTATGATTCATGACCACAACAGAGCATGTTGAAATAATATCTATATAGTCCGAAAACTCTAAAAAATCGATCAGAGGCTTGAATTTTTTTCCAAAGTAGCGACGCCCTTCTTCCACGATAATCTCTCGATATCTCTCGTCTCCATAGCTCAACGGAACAATTATTTCGACATTTTTGTCATCCAAATGTGCATTCATTAATTCGAAAACATCTGAATGATTATTGGTTGGCGTAGCACTGTTACCAATCAGTATATTATTACCATTTGGAGCTGTATACTTCTTGAGGCCATCGAACGACTTGGCTGATATGCCGTAGTTCCAGTCAAGATACATCGGAAAACTTTCACCATGATACATCTTTCTAACCATTTCATATTCCGATTCAAGCACAGGCGCGAACCATTTAATATTTTTTATGGTCTTCTTTTTATTTCTCCCTCCTTTATACACAATATAACGTAAAAATCTCTTCAGCTCCTTTACGCAGCTTTTTTTCTTCGGATTCATGGCACCAACGATTGATCGAGTCCGAGGCATCAACATATCTTCAGAATCTTTATATATTAAATCGTAATAGTCAAACCCCATCCCAACCCATAAGAAATCAACCCTACAACCACAACGTGCAACGAGCTCGAGATTAAAAGCATTAAGCCCATGCAGAATCACGACATCATAACTTTGAAGTTTTTTTATAAATTTAGAGCTCAGAAAGGAAAATTTCGACACTCTAATTGGCAAGATACTTTTTAAATGTTTTATTCTTTTACTTTTGTCTGGAAGATAATAATCGCTGCACGAAGGCGCTACTTTTTCGAATACATCATAAGCCGTATCGGGAAACTTCTCATCTCGGATAATATGTGCAATTCTTAAATCTGAGAAGCCTTCCATATTACATATCATAACCTAAAAGTTCCGCTTCTTTTGAACACATTCTTTTAATGGTTTGATAGTTTTCAGCAAAAAAACACTTAGTATCTATCTTTGAATTGCCTTTACTTTGATACTGCTTATCTAAAAAGGCAGATATATCATTATTTACCTGCAAGCCAACCTCGTTCGCCAGCTGTTTAACATAAGCGTCCTTGTTAATTAAAAAATCTTCGTACTTCAAGAGCACAAAATTTTCTTTATTTTCTAAATATGTTCTTGCTCCAACTTTCCATCTATAAGCCAAAGCATCAACATAATTAGACGCCACATACCCCATCCATCTAGTATCCAAGTTAATTCTCCATGCAGGGGATTCTTTGACCAATGGATAACTTTCAATGTCTAATGTTTCCAAGTCACCAGGCACTCTCAACCTATTTAATATGCTTCTAATGTTATCCATTGGGTGCCGGACGATCATAACGAATTTGGCTCGAGGGAAAACTCGGGATAACTCTTTGTAAAAAAAAGTAAGGCCGGGCTCTTTAATGATTTCTTTCTTAAACGATTCTCGATACTTATAAATATACTCTTCAAAAGATCCAATTCCGTATTGGATAAGAACTTTCCATTCAGGATGACGGATCGAGCGCAGCACATCCAGCGTAGCATCTTTACCTACGGCTTGAGCCAACAAGGCAGATATCGCCGTTGTTCCAGATTTTTGGACGCCGAGTATTATAACAGGAGCATCTCCTGATAAGGATCGGCAAAAATCGATAGCCTTTTTCTTTTGATGGATATCCCACTCTGATTGCAGCTTATTCATTGCCCTTCGAATCATGACTTCCTCTTATTAAAGAAATATTTGACTGTAGCCAGCAGTTTCGGATCCATAAGAGTAGAAAGAGAAATATAAAGAATCACAAAAGAAATACTGGAAAAAACGACATAAGCTGCGTCCCCGATTACGTTGTTCGACCCGATGTAAAAAACCAAGAGGCCTAGGAATAGCGACAATGAAAATGGAAGCTTTATATCTCTCCATTGCTCCATCAGCGTATAGTCAATAAGCTTTTCAGAATAGTACTTATTTGGATAGTACGAAATTACCGAATTTATGATTTGCGCCCATAACACTCCCAATATTCCAAACCTGATTCCAATCCATAAGGTAAGTGCCAGAAGAGCTTTTTTGAATATTTGCAAGCCAAGCAGTAAATCTGAGCGGCCAAGGACTCTTAGTATGTTTAAATTTATCGAATGGAGCGGTAACAGCAGCGCGGCGATACATAAGAGCTGGAAATAGAAGTGAGCATGGTGCCATTTTTCTGGCAACATCAATGTGTATAACGGTTTAGCCAAAGCGGCAAGGATAGCCACAGAAGGGAAATAAGCAAACACAGTGACTCTTATAACTTTACGATAATCACTCTTCAGCTTTACAAGATCATCCTGTTGCTTTGATAGCGCTGGATAGCTGACCTTTTGTATTGAGTTTATTATTTGTCCTGTTATTAATTCTTTCATTCTCTCCGCAAAGAAGTAAAGGCCTGCCGTGTGCGCGGAGAAAACTTTCGCTATAATAACGACATATATATTCTTAAAAACTGTTTCTAGTGCCCCCGACAAAAAGAGCTTATAGCCAAAAGAATACATTTCTTTTAAAGAGGTGAAACTGAATGATAATCCGGGAAGCCATTTATTAAGAATCCAAAGGAACAAAGTTTGGAAAAGAGCGGCCATCAGCATTTGTATGACCAGGGCCCAAACGCCAAAACCCTCTTTCGCTAAAAGTACAGCGATTACCCCGGATAACAGAACGGCAGGAAAAGTAGCTTTTAATTGAGTTTTGAAATCTAGTTTTCTGCTTAGATCAGCGATCTGAACCACCTGGAAGGAATTTATCAGTATCGCTATTGAAGAAACGCGAATCAGAATTTCTAGATTAGGCTCATTGTAAAAGGCCGAGATAGCAGGGGCACAAATATAGAGAAGAGCATATGACACCACCCCCAGACCAATATTTGAGTAAAAAGCTGTATTATAATCTTCTTCTTTTGCATTCTTTTTTCGGATTAGAGCTTGTGTGAAGCCTGAATCCATTAATGACTGACCTAGCGCCAGGAATATCGCCATCATCGAGATAAGCCCGAAATCTTCCGGCGTCAACAACTTAGCTAAAATTATTGTTATGATGATCCCCATTCCACGACGAGCCAACTGCTCTAGAAAATTCCAGATCACTCCGATGACCGTACGATTTGAGATACGTAGCATTGGGTTCAGTTATTTAAACTCAGAAAATTTTATACGCCGCATTTTCAGAAATCTCTAACAACACGGAGCAACCATGAATTCAAGAAAGTGGAATCTAATAATTCAGCCAAGTCAGTTGCTTCTCGGCGATAGCATTAAATTCATTTATATTTGAATCGCTCAACTCAGATTTAAAACCACCAATCCGTCCAGGGTCCAACCCCTCAAGAGTCTTGGCCTTCCACTGCAGGAACTCTTTCGGCTCATCGTTATTACGCTCATAACCGAGCATAAGCGGATGAAAATCCAATCCCAAATGACGACAAACGTACCTTAAAGTTTCTTCCGGAGATACCAAAAGATCCTCATATTTGATAAAAATCGCGCCTTCCTTTACTGAAGCCATCATTATGTCGACACTATCTGCCCATTCCATGGCAATTTCTGCGATATCATTCTTAAGTATAGGCCTATACTTCGATACGATGTTTTTCTCAGACAACTTCCTGTACGAACAGGCCACGTCTCTACCATCTCGGACAATAAATATCTTTTTTGACCCACTGAAGTATTTCTTTATTAGGTCCATGTTATTTATATAATAGTTATTTTTATCACCAACGATCTCTGCGTTCTTCTCTGTTTTTCTTGCATATGCAAGATACACGCAGCGACAAAGGCCTGCATAGTTTTTCGGTTGATTCCTTTGAATCTGATCATCTATAGCATCAAAATCCAGCCCCCATGTTTCAAATTTTCTAGTATTCAACACATCCATAATGTAATTATATGTTTGTGTGTCTTCGAACTCACCTTTGTATCGATCTGCCAACCATAGAGCAAAACCACACTCCGGGGGAACGGTGATAGATGGATGACTATTTAAAATTAAACGAAATAATGACGTTCCGGATCTTGGGTTTCCTAGTATAAAAAAATCAGCCATCTTGTTGCTCCTTAACAACAAACACAATTGTTTCAGAGATATCCTCTGGCATTGAAGAATACATAGGGAAGCAAAGAATGCGTTTTGACAAATCTCGACTGACAACAAAAGCCGCAGGAGTATCCGAAAAGTTCAACAGATCCAAGGAAGGGTAAAAATATCTTCTTGGATGAATCTCCAATTTCCCTAAAATATTTATTAAATCCCTAACTTTATGCTTGCTTTCAAATGCAGCAGGAAAGTAAGTGTAATTATTGTCACAATGAACATTTCTTTTTTGTAGTTGAGCAACATCCTCAATTCCGAACTTATACCTATCCCATATTCCTTGGCGAGATTTCAGGTGCTCGGCCATTTCATCCAACACACAAAGTCCCATCGCCGCTTGGAATTCATTCATCTTAGCGTTGATTCCAAGCTCATCGATCTGCTCAGGCCCGGAAAGCCCGAAGTTGATCATTAATTTCGCTTTTTCCAGGTCCTCTTTGCGTTTGAAGACGATGGCACCACCTTCCACTGTGTGAAAGAGTTTTGTGGCGTGGAAACTGAGTGTTGCCGCGTCGCCATGTTTCAGCAGGCTTTCACCTTTATAGGTCACGCCAAAGGCGTGGGCACCGTCGTAAATCACCTTAAGATTGTGCTTGCGGGCAATTTCATTGATGGCTTCTACCTCGCAGGCATTGCCGAATACGTGCACAGGCACGATAGCTCGAGTACGTGAGGTGATGGCCGGTTCAATGTTCGCCGGGTCCAGGCACCAGGTGTCCGGATCGATGTCGGCGAACACTGGCTCCACACCTTCCCACTTCAAAGAGCTCGCCGTGGCAACAAAAGAAAACGGTGTGGTGATAGCTTCCGCGGGGGTGTCAGAAGCCTGCCCTGAGACGCCCAGGACCCGGTAGGCGATCTGCAGCGCCAAGGTGCCATTGGCGACCAGTAACAGGTTTTCAACGCCCAGGTACTCTTCCAACCTCCGGGTCAATTCCTGAACCAGGGGGCCGTTATTGGTCAGCCAGTTCCGTTCGTATATGCCGTCGATGTAGCGATCCAGCTTCTTCCGGTCAGGCAGATAGGGCTTAGTGACTGGAATCATGCTCTTCCACCAGATCGAGAAGGTATTTCCCGTAACCGTTCTTCGCGAGGCTATCGCCGATTACGGCCACTTCCTTGGCGCTGAGCCAGCCGTTGTAGAGAGCAATTTCTTCCAGACAGGCGATTTTGTAGCCCTGGCGCTTCTCTACGGTCTCCACGAACTGGGCGGCTTCCAGCAGGCTTTCGTGGGTACCGGTGTCCAGCCAGGCAAAGCCACGACCCAGCACTTCCACGCTCAGGTCGCCTCTCTCTAAATAAGCCTGGTTGATACTGGTGATTTCCAGCTCGCCACGATGAGAAGGCTTGACCGCCTTGGCCATCTCGATCACATCGTTGTCGTAGAAATAGAGCCCGGTTACCGCAAAGTGTGACTTCGGCTTATCCGGCTTCTCTTCAATGGACACAGCCTTCTTGTTGTCGTCGAATTCGACCACGCCAAAGCGCTCGGGGTCTTTGACCTGATAGCCAAATACCGTAGCGCCGGATTCTCTGGCAGCCGCTTCTTTCAGCTTGGGCGAGAAGCCTTGTCCGTAGAAGATGTTGTCGCCCAGCACCAGACAGACCCGATCATCGCCGATAAAGGATTCACCCAGGATAAACGCTTGAGCGAGCCCGTCCGGGCTGGGCTGTTCTTTATACGTCAGGTTGATGCCGTAACGGCTGCCATCGCCCAGCATGCGCTGAAAGCCGGACATGTCCTCCGGCGTGGTAATGATCAGAATGTCGCGGATACCCGCCAACATGAGCACCGACAATGGGTAGTAGATCATCGGCTTGTCGTAGATCGGAAGAAGCTGCTTGGAGACACCCATGGTGATGGGATAAAGGCGGGTTCCACTGCCGCCTGCGAGAATGATGCCTTTCATGCGCTTTCCCTCTGGCCGGTACCCAGCCGTTCACGTTGATAGCTTCCATCTTGCACCCGGGCACACCAGTCGTGGTTGTCCAGGTACCATTGCACGGTTTTCTTTAATCCCGTTTCGAAGGTCTCCTGAGGCACCCAGCCCAGCTCCCGGTCGATCTTGCCGGCGTCGATGGCGTAGCGAAGATCATGGCCGGGGCGGTCCTTCACAAAGGTAATCAGGTCGCGGTAGTGGTTTACCGATTCAAGTCTGGCATTGTCACCCGGCGGAACCAGCTCCTGGAGAAGATCGCAAAGCGTGTGCACCACCTCAATGTTCTGCATTTCGTTGTGGCCACCGATATTGTAGGTCTCTCCCACCGCACCTTCAGTAACCACTTTGTAGAGCGCGCGGGCGTGATCTTCCACGTAGAGCCAATCGCGAATCTGGTTGCCTTTCCCATAGACCGGCAAAGGCTTGCCTTCCAAGGCGTTGAGGATCATCAGTGGAATCAGCTTTTCGGGGAAATGGTAGGGCCCGTAGTTATTGGAGCAATTCGTGACCACCACCGGCAAACCGTAGGTGCGGTTCCAGGCCCGCACCAGATGATCGGAGCTGGCTTTGCTGGCCGAGTAAGGGGAACTCGGCGCATAGGAAGTCAGCTCAGTGAACAGCCCGTCCGGGCCTTCCAGATCGCCATAGACTTCGTCGGTGGAGACATGGTGCAACCGAAAGCGGCTACGCTGTTCATCTTCCAGCCCGTTCCAATAGTGGCGGCAGACTTCCAGCAGCGTGTAGGTGCCGATGATGTTGGTTTCGATAAAGGCGGCCGGGCCGTCAATGGAGCGGTCCACATGGCTCTCCGCCGCCAGGTGCATCACCGCATCTGGCTTGTGCTCGCTGAAGACACGTTCCAGCGACGCCCGGTCGCAGATATCAACATGCTCGAATTGGTAGCGGCCATCCGTGGAGACCGTCGCCAGGGATTCAAGATTGCCGGCATAGGTCAGCTTGTCCACATTGACGACGCTGTTACCGGTATTACCAATAATATGGCGCACGACGGCGGAACCGATAAACCCGGCGCCGCCTGTTACTAATAATTTCATACCGTAATGCCCATCTTTTCTTCCAATATAAGTATCCCAAACGCCTCAAAAAAAATTTTCCAACATTATGCGGCTTTCATTAAGCGACAGCATCGATCCTTATAATTTAAAATCCAAAGCCTCCATTATTTTGCCAACAACTTTGGCACTGCCTTTACCGTTAATATGATTATTGTCAGAATATAATGGCATTCCATTCTCAGCAACTACGCAGCGATCAGGAACAATCGAGTCACAGAAGATATTCTCCGGATAAACTCTTTTAAGTTTTTTGCTATCAGGAATTTGATCCAAAAGCGAATTTGTGACTTTAGCTCTATCTATAAATACTTTATGACTGGTTGACAAATCTTTTTGGTCAACTCCTAAGAATTGTATTTCTTTTGCCATATAAATAGGCACATCCCATCCGGCTTCAGGAACAGGATAAACCAACACCACCTGTTTACCCGCAGCTATCAACTTTTCTACCGTTTGCGCGTAGAGGGCGCCCATTTCCCCATACCTTTCCGGATTCTCGATAAACCTTCTCCCCTTACCAACGGGCAGCCCATACACTTCTCTGTAGGGCTCTTTCCCACCTTCATGATTGTCGAAAGTTCGACCCATAGTTTTCAAGATATACCTTCCATGGAGCACCACTACTTTGATTTCATTACTTTTAACTAAATATTGATAAACTTTATTGTTATATTCAACACAACGATCCAATTTTTCAAAATTATAATAATTCAAAACCGGCAGACAGCTGCTGTAACTGAACTCCCTGAGACCGTAACCTTTACCATTTAACGCCGCACCCAGTTCATCAGCAATAGTCATGGCATGGCTGTCACCCCAAATAGCGACAGCGACATTATTATTATCACCATAGACACATGAATCATTCGGCTCTACGAACTTTCCTGGTGTGGAAAAACACTCTGACTTGCGCCGGTTATCATCACCACTATATTGAAGAACTTCTAGCGACCTCTTCTCAAAGCGCCCAGGGTACCCATCAAAAAAATTTATCATTAGGCCTATAAAAATCAGGGCCGCTGTGCCTGCCGCGCCACTTTTGAATATGGACGATCTCCCGTAACGCTTCCTATCACGGAACGGTTGCTCGCAAAAACGCCATGACAGATATGCCACGACAAAAGATACCAAACATAGCATCAACAAGTTCATATCGGATGGTTCGCTCACACTTCTGATACGTGCAAACGCAATAATCGGCTGGTGCCATAAGTAAGCGCTATAACTAATAAGTCCAACAGCAACTAAAGGTTTACAACTTAGAATTTTCCCAATCCAAGTATCAGATCCTGAGCAAGCAATTAGCCCCATCACTCCCAGAACGGGCAATAAGGCATACAAACTGGGAAACCGAACACTTCCGTCAAAGATCAGAACACTGGCCGCTATTGCAGCCAAACCCAGGATGGAAATTATTTGTCTCAACCAGTAACTTCCAACTGTTTTTCCAGCTACAGTGAGGGCCATTATCGCACCAGCCCCCAACTCCCAAGCCCTTGATGGAAGAAGAAAGAAATTTGCAGACACAAGGGTTCTCGATAGCAATTCCGCCAGTGCCAGGCTTAACAAAGTAAGTATTGCTATCACTGTAACGACAGTGTTTTGCTTGGCTTTACCTATAATCAAAAGGAGAATTGGAAAAAGCACATAGAATTGCTCTTCCACCGCCAAACTCCATGTATGCAGCAGCGGATTCAGCTCAGCCTCGGTGGCGAAATACCCAGATTCATGCCAAAACAATACATTGGAAGAGAAAATCCCAACGGCAGCCATGCCCCGGCCAAACTCTTTGAAATCTTCTGGAAACTGCCATAAATAAGCAAAGAACAAGGAAACAAAACACATCAAAAAGAGCGCAGGCAATATCCTCCGCGCACGTCTTTCATAGAAATTCACTATAGAGAAGCTTTTCTCTCTTATTTCATCGTAAATTATTCCCGTTATCAGATATCCGCTGATAACGAAGAATATGTCAACACCGATAAAACCGCCGGAAAAACCTTCAAACCCCGCATGAAAAAAAACGACCGGAATCACAGCGAGAGCACGCAGCCCATCTATCTCCGGCCTGTATTTAATAGACACTTACAAGCACCTTTTAATCCATTTATTTATTTGCGCTAACAACAGCTTAACCTTACAAATTTTTTAACGCTTCAAAACCTTGTTCAATCTCTGAAGAATATGCTGATCAAAAGCGGATTTCTTATCTCTTCCAGGGAACCTCAATCTCCACCGCCCTGCCCTTCTCCTCATACCTGCGCCGGAGCGCCCCGGCCAGTGTCCGTTTGGCCTCGCTGTCACCATGCACGATCTTGATCTGTTCCGGCCAGTGGTCCATGCCGGTGACGAACTCGATCAAGCCGGTCTGGTCGGCGTGGGCGGAGTAGCCGCCGAGGGTTTCGATGCCGGCGCGGATGGTGTGGCGCTCGCCGTCGAGCTCCACGTAGCCGCCTTGGGGGCCGTGGGTCTGGATGTCGCGGCCGGGGGTGCCGGCGGCCTGGTAGCCAACGAACAGCACGTTGTGGCGCGGGTCGCTGAGCATCGCCTTGAGGTAGTTGACGATGCGGCCGCCGGTGCACATGCCGCTGGCGGCGATGACGATGGCCGGGCGGCGGCTGTCGGCCAGGTGGCGGACCATGCGCTGGTGGGCGCTGTGGTCATCCACGGTGAGCCGTTGTTCAAAGGCGAGCGGTTTGCGGCCGGCGGCGATGCGCTCGCGGGCCTCTTCGGGCCAGAAGCGCTCCAGGTCGCGGTAGACGCGGGTGAAGCGGCTGGCCAGGGGCGAATCCAGGATCACCGGCAGTTGGTTCCAGGGCAGGCCGTCGGCGGCTTCCTGGTGGCCGCGCCGGTGGATGATCTCTTCGAGCTCATAGAGCAGCTCCTGGGTGCGGCCAATGCTGAAGGCGGGGATCAGAACCGTGCCCTGGTCTTGCAGGGCGCGCTGGATCACCGCTTCGAGGCGTTGGCGGCGGGTGTCGCGGTGTTCGTGTTGGCGATCGCCGTAGGTGCTTTCGATCACCAGGGTGTCGCAGTGTTCGGGCGGCTGGGGCGGGTTCAATAGTGGCGCGTGGGGGGCGCCCAGGTCGCCGGAGAAGACGATTCGCTTAGTGTTCAGTTTTCGGTTTTCAGTGTTCAGTGGGGCGGCGCCTTCGGCGACCGGCCCGGTTACTTCGCATTCTATGTAGGAGGAGCCCAGGATGTGGCCGGCGCGTTGTAGGCGGATGCGGGCGTTTTGGTGGACGCTGTGCCATTGGTTGTAGGGGATGGCGATCAGGCGTTCGTCGATCAGTTTCAGGTAGTTTTCCACCGCTTCGGTCTGCCGGCTGAGGCTGAGTTTGAAGGCGTCTTCGAGCACCAGGGGCAGCAACCTGGCGGAGGGCTCGCTGCACAGGATCGGGCCTTTGAAGCCGGCCGCCAGCAACCAGGGTATGCGGCCCACGTGGTCGATGTGCACGTGGGTCACCAGCAGGGCGCGCACGGTGCTGATGTCGAAGCCGATGGCCAGTTCGTCGGGGCCGCCGCGTGGGGCGGCGTCGTTGCCTTGGAACAGGCCGCAGTCGATCAGCAGGCTGGCGTCCGGGGTCATGACCAGTTCGTGGCAGGAACCGGTGACGCCGTTGATTGCGCCGTGGTGGAGAATGGTTTGTTCGGGTTGCATGGTTTGGGACTTCCTTTTCCCGGTTGGTTCGATGTTCAGTTGCGTTGCGTTGGCGCGCAGCGCGCCGGAGGCGAAGGTCCGGCGAGTTGGCAGCCTGACTTGGTGTTTGGGTGAGGCCTGTCGTTGGCTAGGCGGAATGCCGCCCAGCCTCGCCTACATGAAGATAAAACAAAAGCTGAATAAAGCCAGGGCGTTAGCCTAGGCTGTCTTTGTACCAGGGCATGGCGACGGCGAGGCCCTGGCCGACGCTGTGGCTGGGGGCGTAGCCGAGTTTCTGGGCGGCTTTGCCGATGTCGGCCTGGGAGTGGCGCACGTCGCCGGGCCGGAAGTCGGCGTAGCCGGGCTTTTTGTCGTAGCTTACGTCAAGCGTGGCGAGTTCCCGGGCGATCAGGTCGAACAATTCGTTGAGGCTGGTGCGGGCGTTGCAAGCCACGTTGTAGACCTGATTCTTGCTGTCTTCGGCGGCGGTGGCGGCGAGCAGGTTGGCTTGCACAGCGTTGTCCACGAAGCAGAAGTCCCGGCTGGTTTCGCCGTCGCCGTTGATGCGCACTGTCTCGCCCTGGATCATTGCCGCCGTCCACTTGGGGATCACCGCCGCGTAGGCGCCGTTGGGGTCCTGGCGGGGGCCGAAGACATTGAAGTAGCGCAGGCCGATGGTCTTGAAGCCGTAGGTGCGGGCGAACACGCCGGCGTATAGCTCGTTGACGTACTTGGTCACGGCGTAGGGCGAGAGCGGGTTGCCGATCTTGTCTTCCACCTTGGGCAGGTCCGGGTGGTCGCCGTAGGTGGAGCTGGAGGCCGCGTAGGTGAAGCTGTCCACGCCCTCGTCCTTGGCCGCCACCAGCATGTTCAGGAAGCCGTCGATGTTGGCCTGGTTGGTGGCGATGGGGTCGGCGATGGACCGGGGCACCGAGCCCAGAGCGGCCTGGTGCAGCACGTGGTCGGCGCCGCGTACCGCCAGGCGGCAGGTGTCCAGGTCGCGGATATCGCCTTCGATAAAGCTGAACCGCTGCCAGGCGCCCTCGCCCACGTTGTCCCGCACCTCATCCAGGTTGTGCTGGTGGCCGGTGGCGAAGTTGTCCAGGCCGACCACGGTCTGGCCCAGGCCCAGCAGGGTTTCCAGCAGGTTGGAGCCTATAAAGCCGGCCACGCCGGTGATCAGCCAGGTTTTGGGGTGGGCTTGGAGGTCGGCTTTGACTTGTTCGTATTTGCTCATACGGGGATTTGGGCTCCGTTGAGGGGGTATTTTCGCGGTTGAAACCGCTCCTACATGAGGGAGGGGTAAGAGCGAGGAGTTAGAGGCGGAGGTCCACCGCTTCCTTGGGCAGGATGTATTTCAGGTCGTAGAGTACGTGGTCGTCGCGGCCCAGGCGGCGGATGGCGTCGGCGCCCATGTCCTTGAACTGCCGGTGGCCCACCGCCAGCACGATGCCGTCGTAGTCGCCGTCCCGGGGGGCCTCGATGGGCTGGATGCCGTATTCGTGGTGGGCTTCGTCCGGGTTGATCCAGGGGTCGTAGACGTCCACGCGCACGTTGTATTCCGCCAGCTCCTTGACCACGTCCACCACCCGGGTGTTGCGCAGGTCCGGGCAGTTTTCCTTGAAGGTCAGGCCCATCACCAGCACGCGGGCGCCGTTTACCTGGATGCAGCGGGCCAGCAGGGCCTTGACCAGCTGGCTGGCCACGTAGCGGCCCATGCCGTCGTTGATACGCCGGCCGGAGAGGATCACCTGGGGGTGGTAGCCGATGGCCTCGGCCTTGTGGGTCAGATAATAGGGGTCCACGCCGATGCAGTGGCCGCCCACCAGGCCGGGCCGGAACGGCAGGAAATTCCATTTGGTGCCGGCGGCTTCCAGGACTTCCTGGGTGTCGATGTCCAGGCGGTTGAAGATCATCGACAGCTCGTTGATCAGGGCGATGTTCAGGTCGCGCTGGGTGTTCTCAATGACCTTGGCCGCTTCCGCCACCTTGATGGACGAGGCCTTGTGGGTGCCGGCGGTGACGATGGAGGCGTACAGGTCGTTGACGATGTCCGCCACTTCCGGGGTGGAGCCGGCGGTCACCTTTTTGATGGTGGTGACGCGGTGTTCCTTGTCGCCCGGGTTGATGCGCTCCGGGCTGTAGCCGGCGAAGAAGTCCTGGTTGAAGGTCAGGCCGGAGACCCGCTCCAGCACCGGCACGCAGTCTTCCTCGGTGGCGCCGGGGTAGACGGTGGACTCGTAGACCACGATGTCGCCTTTTTTCAGGGTCTTGCCGATGGTCTCGGAGGCGCGGATCAGAGGCGTCAGGTCCGGCTGGCGGTGCCCGTCGATGGGGGTGGGCACGGTGACGATGTAGACGTTGCAGTCCTTCAGGGCGTCGGTGTCGGCGCTGAAGGTCAGGCCGCCCGCTTCCGCCAGCTCCTCGTCGGACACTTCCAGGGTGCTGTCGTGGCCGTCCTGCAGGGCACGGATGCGCCGGGTGTTGATGTCGAACCCCACCACCGGGCGGTGTTTACCGAATTCCACGGCCAGGGGCAGGCCAACGTAGCCGAGGCCGACCACGGCCAGTTTGAGGTTGTCCATGCGGGGCTTCCTTGAGGTTAATCCTTGCTGTCGTACTTGTAGGCGTAGTAGCCGTATTCGTTGGAGGCGCGGCGTTCGATGCAGTTGAGGATCACGCCCTTGATCTCCACCTTGTTCTGGTCGAAGCGGTTGATGGATACATCCACTTCCTTCACCGAGTTCTGCCCGAAGCGGGCCACCAGCAGGCTGGTGCCGGCCAGTTGGCCGATGATTGAGGCGTCGGTCACCGCCAGCACCGGCGGGGTGTCCACCAGCACCAGGTCGTAGCGCTCGGATAGATCTTCCATAAGCTGCTTGAAGCGCGGGTGCATCAGCAGCTCGGAAGGGTTGGGCGGCACCTGTCCCCGGGGCAGGAAATCCAGGTTCTCGATGTCGGTGCCCGCCATCACCGCGTCCAGGTCGGCCTGGCCGGACAGGATCGTGGACAGCCCCTGCTGGCCGTTGAGGCCGAAGTAGCGGTGCAGATGGCCCTTGCGCATGTCCGCGTCCACCACCGCCACCTTCTGGCCCACCTGGGCCAGCACCGTGGCCAGGTTGGCGGTGATAAAGGACTTGCCCACTTCCGGGCTGGGGCCGGAGATCATCAGCACCTTGTTGCTGGCTTCCATGGTGGCGAAATGCAGGCTGGTGCGCAGGCTACGCAGCGCCTCCACCGCCAGATCGCCGGGGTCGTTCACCGCCAGCAGCGGCACCGGGTCGCCGTGGGCGCGGCGTTTGCGGCGGCGCAGCATGTCGGCGATGCGGTCGCGGCGGGCCTGCTCCTCGGACAGGGGCACGGCGGCGTACACCGGAATGCCCAGTTCCTCCAGTTCGTCCGGGGACTCGATGCCCCGGCGCAGCAGGCCGGCGGCCAGCACGTAGCCGGCGGTCAGCAGCAAGCCCAGGGCGGTACAGAGCGCCAGGATCAGCCCTTTTTTCGGCGCCACCGGCGACGGGTAGACCACGGCGTCGTCGATGATGCGCACATTGCCCACGGTGCTGGCCTTGAGAATGCGCAGCTCCTGAGCCCGGTTGAGCAGGCTCACATAGAGCTGCTGGTCCACTTCCACGTCGCGCATCAGACGCAGGATTTCCTGCTGGGTCTCGGGCAACTCGCCGATCTGATCGTTGATCTGCGCTTTCTGGGCTTCCAGGGAGCGGCGCTGCTCCAGCAGGGTGCGGTAGGCCGGGTGCTCCCGGGTGTAGCGGGCGGCCACCTCGCTTTCCTTGATCTTCAGATCGTTGAGCTTGGCGTCCATCTGCACCAGCCGGCCGAGCAGGGACTGGGTCTCCATGTTGATGTCCACGGAGTCGCTGCTGGCCCGATAGGCGTTCAGCTTTTCCTCGGCCTCATTGAGCGTCTCGCGCACCTCGGGGAGCTGCTCGTTCAGGAATTCCAGGCTGTTCTCCGCCTCCGCCGCCTGACGCTTCACGTTCTGCATCAGGTAAGCCTGGCTGATGGCGTCCAGGATGGCGCGGGCGCGGGCCGGGTCCGGGCCGGTCAGGCTGACGTTGAGCATGCCGGTGTCGCGGCCCTGCTCTTCCACGGTCAGACTGCCGCGGATGCCGTTGACGGCGGACAGCATGGACAGGCGCGCCAGGTTGAAGGTCTCGCCGGCGGGCTCCCAGGTGGCCAGTCGCAGCACCACCTGGCCGTTCTCGCCGGTGAGCGGCTGGTCGGCGGGGCCGCTGGCGATCATGCGGTCGCCCAGGTACAGGGCCGGCTGGCCGCCGTCACCGGGGCGCAGCTGGAAGGTCTGGCCCCGGTACGCCTCCGGCACCTGGAACTCCGCCACCACCACGGTGGCGTCGCCGTCGCGGACGCTGGCGGGCACCGCCCCGCCGGCGTCGTCCACCACACCGGGCGCGAACTGAAAGCGGCCGATCAGCGGCAGGGGGTCCGGAGTGATGCGGGTGTCCAGGCGCAACTGGTCCACCACCTCGCCCAGCACCATGCGCGAGCGGAGAATGGCGATTTCCGCCGCCGTGGGGGATTCGGCGCCGCCCAGGGCCCGGTCAAGCTGATCCAGGCCGAGCATGCCGCCCTGCTTCTTTTCGATCTGCAGCAGGGCCTCCGCCTGGTAAATCGGCACCGCGCACTGCACATAGGCGAACCCCAGCAGGAAGGCCAGCAGTGCCGCCCCCAGGATCAGCCAGCGGCCATCCACCAGCAGCGCCCACAGCCGCTGCAGATCGACTTCATCATCCCTGGTGGCCGGGCGTCCCCGAGAAGCGTGCTGGTCAGTCATTCCTGCGTTTTCCTTTTTCTAGAGTTTGGCGGCCCAGGCGGCCACCGCGTCGCGGATCATGGGATAGATGCGTTCGTGCACCTCCCGGGACTGGCGGAACGGGTCGGGAATGTCGTGGCCGCCGATCCAGTGGGTGAGCAGCATGGTCTTGCCGCTGGCTTCCGGGAAGCGCTGGATAATGCGCTCGCGCTGGCGGCCTTCCATCACCAGGATCAGGTCTGCCTGGCGGCACAGCTCACCGCTGAGTTTGCGGGCCCGGTGCCGGTCGCCGCCTTGCAGGCCTTGGGCCTCGGCCACCGCCAGAGCGGTGGCGTCCATGCCGTGGCCCTCCAGGCCCACCAGGCCGGCGGAGGTGACCTCCACCCCGGGCTTGTGCTCGGCCAGCAGGCCGGCGGCGGTGGGACTGCGGCAGACATTGCCGTCGCAGACCATCAATACACGCTCGAACACCTAATCGTCCTGCAGCTCTCTTTCCGCACGACCGCCCAGATAGAGGGCGGCCGCCGTCGGTACCACCAGGCTCAGCACCCGGTTCCAGCGGGCCAGCGGCGCGGCGGTGACATAGACGATGTCCCGGGACTGAAGGGTGAAGCTGTCCGCCAGCACCAGGGCGGCGGCGTCCTTGGCGTTGAGCTGGTAGACGTCGATGCCGTGGTCGGCGCCGGCCGGCGCCTTGCGGAACACGAACACCCCGGAGGCGTCGGAAGTGGACGGGTCCAGGCCGCCCTTCTCGGACAGGGCCTCGGCCAGGGTCATGCCATTGCGGCCCATGGGCAGGCTCGAGGGTCGCCGCACCTCGCCGAGCACGAACACCTTGTTCTCTTCCGCGCGGGCCACGTTGATCACGTCGCCGGGCTGCAACAGGATGTTCTGCGCCGCGTTGCCGTCCTGGTAAATGTTGCGCAGGGACAGGCTGTAGTCACGACCGTCCCGGGTCAGCAGCACGTTGGACCAGTCGGCGGTTTCGCTGATGCCGCCGGCGGCGCTGATGGCGTCCACCAGGCGCAGGGGAATGTTGGTAATCGGGTAGGTGCCGGGCTGGCCCACGGAGCCGGTGACGTAGACCTTCTTGCTGCGGAAGGCGGCCACGGTCACGTCCACCTGGGGGTTCTCGATGTACTGGCCCAGGCGCCGGGTGATCATGGTGCGGATTTCGTTCACGTTGAGGCCGGCCACCTCCACGGTGCCCACATAGGGATAGAAGATGGTGCCGTCGTTGTGCACCCAGTTGCCGGATTCCGTGGAACTGCGCTGGGAGCCGGCGGGGATGGTCAGCTCCGGGTGGTCCCAGACGGTGACGTTGAGCACGTCGCCGGGGCCCACTTGGTAGTCGTAGTCCTCGGACACCGACTCCAGCCCTTCCGGAGTGCCGATGGCGGTGTCGGTTTTGGGGTCATTGAGGATGGCGGTGCTGATCTGGTGCACGCGGATGATGTCCGGCAGCGCCTCGGCGTCGGCGCCGTCGTCCTCGGCGAACCAGCCGGGGGACTCGGAATGGTGGGATCCGGGCACCACCGTGCAACCGCCCAACAGCAGTACCGGCAGCGCGGCGGAGAGTAACCGTAATGCGTTCATGTTCCCTGAATCACTCCGTTGGTTGTCTTTTTTCAGCGGCCAGGCTTACCAGGCAAAACTGCGTTGCCATTGGGCCATGGCGGTGACCCGCTCACGCTCGCCGTCAAAGGTGTCGATGGGGTCGTCGCTGGCGGCCAGGGCCCAGGTCATGCGCCCGCCCAGCAGGCCGTGTTCCAGGCGCAGCTCGGCGACCACCACGTCCTGTTCGTCCACCGCCTGCAGGATCTCGGCGCCGCCGTCAGCGATTACGGTGTTCTTGCGACCCTGAGCATTCAGCGTAGCACTCGTGAGCGCGGCGGTGGCCACCCAGCCGCTGCGGAAGAACTGCTGCAGCCCCAGCGTCAGGGTGCGGGCGTCCCCTTCGAAGGTGGTGGCCAGATTACGGCCGTAATAGCGGAAGCCACTCCGATAGGTGCTGTGCTCGTAAGCGACGTTATAACGGGCGTCGCTGAAGGTGCGGCCGGCCACGGTGTCCGAGGCTTCCAGGAACAGGCGCTGGTGGCCCTCGCCCAGGCCGGTGAGCAGGTCCAGGCCCGCCAAGGTGGAGAATTTGGACGGCAGGCCGCCGGCTTCGTCCTCGCCCATGGCCTGGCCGTAGAGGCCGGTGGGCACGCCGAACACCGGGAAGCTGGCGCGGAAATCCAGACCCGCGATCTGGTTGCCTGGATCGGTCTCTGTGGTCAAGCCGGAACTAAGACCGTTATCTTTGCCGGCCAGTGCGTCGCTGAAAGAGTCCCAGCTCTCCGGGCGCCCTTCCCCACCCCACTGGAACAGCCGGGTCAGGCCGATCTGCAGAAAATTCGCCGGGCGGAAGGTGAAGCGGCCACCGATCAGCTTGGCATCGGGCACCGCCCGGTCCTGTTCCAACTGGCCGGCGAAGCCCTGGAAGTCCCAGGGACCGATCCAGGACAGCCAGCGGGAGCGCGGCGCATAGGGCGTTTGCCGGCCAAACCACAGGCCGGTGACCGGGCGGGCGTTGTTGGACAGCGCCAGGGAGCTGTGCCAGCCCGGGCCCCACCAGCGGTCGATGGCACCGGCGCCGAGCTGCCAGTTGCCGAAGCGGCCGGCCACGTAGCTGCCGTCCAGGCGCGCTTCCCGGTCTTCCCGGTCGTTGTCCACGTATTGGGCGCGCACCCGGGCGGCGAAGCGGCGGCCGGTGACGCTCACCGCGGCGGAGGCGTCGGCCTCGCCCCGGGGCTGGTCGCCGTAGTGGCGGAACAGGGGTTCGTCGTTGGCGCCGCCGACGGTGAGCGTGGCGGTGCGGCCGGCGGTCTTGGCGCGGTCCAGACGGGCGCGCAGCCAGGTGGCGTGTTCGGAGGCCAGGCAGGCGTCGCTGGCGCCATTGAGGCCATGGGCCACCGCCGACCAGTTGAGCGGCCAGGTCAGGGTCAGGCCGTCGAAGCAGCCCTGGGCGGACAGCGCTTCAATATGATGACGGGCCTGCAGGTCGCCGGTTTCCACCCAGGGGGCGGTCCAGGAGGCGGCGCCGGCGGCGCCGCTGAGGCCGATGCCCATGCTCAGCAGAAAAGCCGTCTTCCATCTGTTACCCGGGTTCACCACAAGCGCGTTCCTGCTGCCAGTTCGTTGATGTTCTGTTGCTGCCGTTCCGAAGGAGGCATTTTACATGCCGGCTACTGAATTGCGACACGCATTGCCCGGCGTCGGGTTTTGCTATCGGCGGCGGCGACGGATCCTTGAGCCGGCCCTGCCGCCAGCGGCCTCCGGGCACGCTACCGCCACGGGGTTGGCCGTCGATTCCCCGGGAACGGTCCTTCTTTGCCAGGGGCGCGGCGGGCCGCGCCGGTTGTCGCCGCCTCAGTGGCCCGCCAGCGGGCTCACGTCCTTCAGGGCCAGATTCAGGCGGTGCTGTTTGTGCAGCATTTCCAGCAGCACAATGGCCCGCTGCTCGCCATCATAGGCCTGGAAGGTGGCTTCCAGGTTGGCGAAGGGGCCGTTTTCAATGCGTAGCCGATCGCCGGCGCGGATCGCCGGGCGGCTGTCCTGGTCGTCGTTATCGTCACGGGTGCGCTGGATCAGCGCGTCCACCACCCCGTCGGGGACCCGCGCCGGCTGATCGCCGAACGCCACCAGCCGGTTGACGCCGCGGGTGGAGCGCACGGTATGCCAGCTGGGGCCGTAATCCTGGAATTGGACGAACAGATAACCGGGAAACAGGGGTTCGGTGCGGTGGGTGCGCCGGCCGGCGCGCAGTTTCTCAACGCGGAGGCACGGCTGGAAGCAGGTGAAGCCTTGGTTCTCCAGGTTTTCCTGTGCGCGGAAATTCTGGTTGGCGCGGCATTGGACCACGTACCAGGCATTGCTACTCATACCCTGCTTCCATAAGTGGGTGTGTCCGGGGGAGCCGGACGATTCCGTTAACCAAAACAATTACCGCGGAAGCTTAGCGCGAAATGGACGGCTCCGCCGCTTTCTTCACGCCCAGATTTGTTGGCATTGTTTTACGGCCCCCCGTAAGAAGACACGATGCTAGTGCAGTTTATTTCGGCGATCAATACGACGTCCCAGTCTCCAGGACGCTTCGCCGGCAGCATGAAAACACGGTCTTCACGACGTTCGCCACCGTCTTGCGGCGGAACCATCTTTTCGTCCGAGCTCCGGCCATTCTTTCTACCTAGACCTGTATGGACAACCGCGCCGGCCCGTTATTGCGTCGGGTAACGGCTGGCCTGGAGTTCCAGGTTCAGTTCCTCCCGGGTGAACTCCAGTTCCAACTCCTCGTCTTCCTCGGAAAAGTCCCGCAGGGCGTCGCCGATGCTGGCGGTGGGGAAGGCGCGCCCAATCTCGCGGATCACGGCCAGCAGCTGCGCCGGGCCCTGGTCCGCGTTCGGGGCGCGGTAGAGCATTTCCAGGCCGTGGCCGTCGGGCACGATGGTGGTATAGGGATCGACCAGGCCGCTGTCGTCCTCCGGGTCCGGGTATTCGATCACCGGGGTGGCGTAGCGATCAACGCCCTCAATCTCCAAATCGTCGCGGTGGGCGATAAACGCTTCCATGTCGGGCACCGGGTCAGCCCCTACGGGGAAACGAACTTGCATCCAGACTGTGTAGGCCATGGTTCTCTCCTCCCTGATTGTTATTGTATCCACCGACCTTCAATGGCGACCGACACAATAGTGCCAAAATGCTATCGCCACGCCAAGCCGGAATCCCATACCCGGATTATGGTTCCTCCCCGGGCCGCGTTTTTCAATGCGCGCGGCCCCCTTCGCCCGGCTTTTCGGCGTGCCGCTTACACGCCGATGGCGGCGATCAGCTGTTTGACGCAGGCTTCGATGTCGTTGTCGGCGGTGTTGATCACCACTTCGGCCCGGTCCGGGGCTTCGTAGGGGCTGTCGATGCCGGTGAATTCCTTGATCACGCCGGCGCGGGCTTTCTTGTACAGGCCCTTGGGGTCGCGCTCTTCGCATTTCTCCAGGGGCGCGTCGACGAACACTTCCACGAACTCGCCGTCCTCGAACAGCGCCCGGGCGGCGTCCCGGTCGGCGCGGAACGGACTGATGAAGGCGGTGACCACCACCAGACCGGCGTCCACCATCAGCTTGGCCACCTCGGACACCCGGCGGATGTTCTCGGTGCGGTCCTCGTCGCTCATGCCCAGGTTCTTGTTCAGCCCGTGGCGCACGTTGTCGCCGTCCAGCAGATAGGTGTGCTTGCCCTGCTCGGTGAGCGCCACTTCCAGGGCGTTGGCCAGGGTGGACTTGCCGGACCCGGACAGACCGGTCAGCCAGATGCATTTCGGCACCTGGGCCTTCTGCTTCGCCCGGTCGGCTTTGGTGATATTGGACTGGTGCCAGATGACTTCGGCTTTGGCGTCGTTTTCGCGTTGTTGGTAAGGGGTGTCGGTCATGGTCCTTCCTGTTCGTTTCGCAGTTACAAGTTGAAAGTTAAAAGTTGAAAGGGAACGACCTCTCAACTATCGGTGTTCGATGCCTGCAATCAGGCTTTGGATCATGCGTGAGATTTCTTGTACCTCGCGCAACCAACGGGACGCCGTTTCGGGGTCCAAATACTCTATCTCCCTGGCGATGTATATCTGCGTTCGCAGTTCGCCCGCCGAGCCTTTTGCGTAGCTCCAGAATCGAGCCCGGTCCCTAGTCGAAAGCCGCTCGTAACCCTCCGCCAGGTTACAAGGGACCGATAATCCGCTGCGGGTAATCTGATCCCTGAACCCGAAGTCCCTCGACTGGGCAAAATACTTGTAGATATCCGCGCTCAATCGCGCCGACCGTTTCCATACATCCAAATCCTCGAAGCGCATCCTTGCTCTCCTCCTGTTTTCCACCGGCCACGAAGCCGCCCTTTCAACTTTTAACTTTTAACTTTCAACTCACCCCGAACGGCCAGAAAACCGGTATCAGCGCGGTGCTGACGGCGGCGGCGAGGATCGACATGGGTACGCCGATGCGCAGGTAATCCGTGAAGCGGTAGCCGCCGGGGCCCATGACCATCAGGTTGGTCTGGTAACCCAGCGGGGTCATGAAGCTGGCGCTGGCGGCGAACATGACGGCGACGATGTAGGGCATCGGCGATACGCCCAGGTGCTCGGCGACGCCGGTGGCGATGGGGAACACCAGCACCGCGGCGGCGTTGTTGGTGATCACCTCGGTGAACAGGGCGGTGATCACGTAGACCACCAGCAGCGCCAGCCAGGGGTTGTCGATGCCCTGCCCCATCAGCGCGTTGACGATAAAGGCGGCGGTGCCGCTTTCTTCCAGGGCGGTACCGAGGGCGAAGGCGGCGCCGATCACCACCAGCACCGGCAGATTGACGCTCACGTTCATGCGCGCGCGGTTGACGGTGACGCAACGGGTGGCGAGCAGCAGCCCGGCGGCGATAAAAGCGGCTTCCAGCACCGACAGCAGGCCGATCACGTTGATCGCCACCATGCCCACCAGGATGGCGGTGGCCAGCGGCGCCTTGGAAAAGTCCGGCGGGGTGGAGTCGCTGAGCGGGCTGACCAGCATGAAATCGCGGCGGTAGCGGTATTGCTCGACGAAGGTCTGGCCGGTTTCCAGCAGCAGGGTGTCGCCGACGCGCAGGACCTGCTCGCCCACCTTGCCGGGCTGGCGGCGGCCGCCGCGGCTGATGCTGAGGATGGCGGCCTGGTAGCGGGTGCGGAAGGCGCTGTCCTTGACGCTGTGGTTGAGGCCGGGGAACTCCGGGCCGATCACCACTTCCACCAGGCAGCGCTGGTGGTTGTTGAGCTTGAGCTTGTGGGCGCCGCCGTGGGCCGGCACCAGGCCGTTGATGCGCTGCAGCTCGCGGGCGCAGTCCGGGGCGCCGATAAAGGCGAGCTGGTCGCCGGCCAGGATCTGCATGTCCGGGCCCACCGCGGTATAGAGCTTGTCGCCGCGCTGGATTTCGGTGAGGTAGCCGTGGGTCAGGTTGCGCAGGCCGGCGTCCTGGATGGTTTTCTGGTGCAGCGGGCTGCCCTCCGGCACCACCATTTCCACATGGTATTCGCGGGCCCGCTCCACCTGCTCCACCAGGCCCGCCCGGTCAGGCAGCAGGCGGCGGCCGAGCAGCAGCAGGAATGCCGAGCCGGCCAGCAGCAGCGGTACGCCCACCCAGGCCAGGTCGAAAATGTGGAACCCCTCCAGGCCGCGGCGCTGCATCATGCCGTCCACCACCAGGTTGGTGCTGGTGCCGATCAGGGTGCAGGTACCGCCGAGGATGGCCGCGTAGCTGAGCGGCAGCAGCAGTTGCGAGGCGGACAGTTTGAGACGCTGGGCCCACTCCTGCACCGCCGGGATCATCATCGCCACCACGGTGGTGTTGTTGAGAAAGGCGCTGAGCAACGCGGTGGGGGCGATCAGCCGGGTCTGGCTGCCGGTCAGGGTTTTCGGCTGGCCCAGCAGCTTGTGGGCGATCCAGTAAATGGCGCCGGTGTCGCGCAGGGCGGCGGCCACCACATAGAGCACCGCCACCGTCATCAGGCCCGGGTTGGCGAAGCCGGCCAGGGCCTGGTCCGGGCTGATCACGCCGCCCACCAGCACCGCCACCAGGGCCGCCATCATGGTGACCTCGGCGGGCACCCGGTTGCTGGCCAGGGCGCCGAGCACGGCGGCCACGACCAGCGAGGTGAACAAAATATCCGGCGTCATCGTCGGCCAAGGCTCCAGCGGTCTGGTGGTCCGGGGAATGGGCTGGATGGTAGCCGGTTTTTTATAACCTGCAACCGACGATTCGTTCTTTGCTTATTACGTAGAGGGCATCCTGAGGCGACCGCCCGGTCACACAAACTATCTTGACAGCCTCACGGCTCCGAGATAACACTTCCATCATTACGTACGAACATTCGTTCGTAGAGAAATAAATCAAACAAAGTTACGGGAGAGCACCATGCAAGTGTTGATCGTCGGGGCCGGTATCGCCGGCCTGACTGCCGCCATCGCCTTACGCCATAAAGGCATTGACGCCACCATCGTCGAGCAGGCCCCCAAGCTCACCGAGATCGGCGCCGGCATCCAAATCGCCGCCAACGGCTCGGTGGTATTGCGTGAGCTGGGCCTTGAGCAGGCCGTGGCCGCCAAGTCGGTGATTCCCCAGTCTTTCGACATGCGCGACATCCTCACTGGCAAGCAGCTTTGGGACGTACCGCTGGGTGATGCCGGGGCACACCGCTGGGGGGCGCCGCTGTATAACATCCATCGCGCCGATCTGATCGGGCTCCTGGCCGATCGCCTGCCACCGGACAGTTTGCGGCTGGGTCAGCGTTGCAGCGCCCTGGAGCAGGATGGAACCGGCGTCACCTTGCATTTGGATAATGGCGAAACATTGCGCGGCGACGTGTTGATCGGTGCCGACGGCATCCATTCGGTGGTTCGCCAGCGGTTGTTCGGCGAGGACAATGACGACGTGCAATTCTCGAACATCTTGATGTGGCGGGCGCTGATCCCCGCGGATCGCTTGAAGCACGTGGACCTTCCGGAGCGGGGCAACTACTGGTTCGGGCCCGGCCGTACGCTGATTACCTATTGGATTCGCCCACAGAATCTTTACAGCATTCTGGCGTCGGTACCATCCGGCGAGGTGCGGCGGGAATCCTGGACCGAAAGCGGCGACATCGATGAATTGCGGGCCTCGTTTTCCGGGCTGGAACCGCGTGCCCAGGCGATGATGGACGAAATCGACAGCGCCTTTATCACCGGCATGTTCTACCGCGACCCGATCGAACGCTGGACCGATGGGCGGGTCAGCCTGATGGGTGACGCGGCACACCCGATGGTGCCGTTTCTTGCCCAGGGCGCCTGCCAGGGCATGGAGGACGCCTGGGTGTTGGCCACCATGCTGGAGCGCCATCATGCCGACCCGGCGGCCGGTCTCGCGGAGTACGAACAGCGCCGACGGCCACGGACCACCCGGGTGCAGTCCGGCGCCCGCGCCATGGTGAAGATGGTGCATGAATCGGATCCCGAGCGAATCAAATCCCGCAACGGGCGCTGGAAAGGCATGCAGCATATCGATCCGTTGTCGGAGGCTACCTGGTCCTTTGTTTGGGAGTACGACGTACTCAAGGAAGTGAACCGCCCCGCCGGCGAGGTTCTGGGTCTGTCCGCCACCCGCGAGGCGAAGACCATGGATCGCCCGGAAAGCCAGCGCGCCTTCGAAATGTGGAAGTCAGCGTTTACCCCGGAAGACGTGGCGCGCGGTCATGATGGCATGCGTGAAGGGTATGAGCGCTTCTTGACCACCCATTTTCCGTTGCGCGAGCCGGGCACGGTGGAAGAGGTCGAGTTGGGGGGCGTGCCAGCGTTCCGGGTCGGCAAGGCCGGCACCGAAAGCCCCTTGGTCCTGCATTTTCATGGTGGCGGTTACATGCTCGGCTCCGCCCGGAGCTCGCTCGAATACGCATCGCGCCTGGCCACCGCCGTGGGCGGCGAATGCGTGACCGTGGACTACCGGCTGGCGCCGGAAGCCCCCTACCCCGCGGCGCTTGACGATGCGGTGGACGCTTACCGGGGTCTGCTGCGCGCCGGCGTGGCACCGTCACGTATTTTGTTGAGCGGCGAGTCGTCCGGCGGCGGCCTGGCGCTGGCCCTGAGTCTGGCCTTGAAGATGGCCGGCGATCCGCTGCCAGCCGGCATCGTGGCGATCTGTCCGTTCACCGATCTGACCTTGTCCGGCGCCAGCATCAAGGACTTCGCCGGCGAGGACCCCGCCGCCCACCGCGATACCCTGGCCCTGATGGCGGCCTCCTATTTTCAGGGACATGAACCCCGTGATCCGCTGGTTTCCCCGCTGTTCGGAGACCTGAAAGGGTTGCCCCCCCTACTTCTTTCGTCGGTGGAAGGCGAATCGCTGTACAGCGACAGCACCCGCCTGCGGGAGCGCGCCCTGGCGGCGGATGTGGATGTAACCTTCCTGCCTGTACGCGATTCAGTACACGTCTACACCTTGTTCCCCTTCCTGCCGGAAACCGAAGCCACTCTCAAAACCTTGGGCGAGTGGGCCACCCGTGTAGTGGGCGAACCAACCCGCGCCACCGCCTGAACTCGCGGCCATCAACCAAAAACAACAACGAGGAAGCATCATGAAAAAGCCAATAAAAACCGGTGTGTTCGCTTTGAGTCTGCTGTGCGGCGCCAGCGCCGCCGCCGACATATCCGACGAGATGGTGAAAATCGGTGTGCTCTCGGATATGTCCGGCATCTTCTCGGACCTCAGCGGCGAAGGCGCCGTGACCGCCGCGCGCATGGCGGTGGACGATTTCGTCGCCAACGAGGATCCGGCATTCCAGGTGGAGCTGGTCACCGCCGATCACCAGAACAAAACCGATGTGGCCGCCAGCCGCGCGCGCGAATGGTATGACACCCAGGGCGTGGACATGATCACCGACGTGATTAACTCAGCGGTGGCCCTGGCGGTGTCCGAGGTCACCCGTGACAAGGATCGGATGCTGATGGTTACCGGCTCCGGCTCCACCGCCATCAACAACGAGCAATGCTCTCCGAACACGGTGTTTTACGCCTGGGACACCTATTCTCTGGCCAACAGCCTGGGGCGCACCCTCACCGACCAGGGCTACAAAAAATGGTATTTCGTAACCGTGGACTACGCGCTCGGCAAGGCGATTGAATACGACGCCACCAAGGCCGTGGAGCAGGCCGGTGGCGAAGTAATTGGTTCACTGCGCCATCCAATGGGGACCTCCGACTTCGCCTCGTTCATGCTGCAGGCGCAGGGTTCCGGCGCGGATGTTATCGGCATCGCCAACGCCGGCGCCGATCTGCACAACGCGATCCGGGTGGCCAATGAATTCGGGATCAGCCAGCAGCAAAAGATCGTTGGCCTGTCGGCCAGCATGACCGACGTTCACGCGCTGGGCCTGAATACCACCCAGGGCATGCTGCTGGTGGAAGGCTTTTATTGGAATCAGGACGAACAGGCGCGGACCTGGAGTCGCCGCTTCCAGGAGAAAACGGGCAAGATGCCGAACATGCTCAATGCCGCCACCTATTCCGCGATCACCCAATATCTGAGTGCCGTGAAGCGGCTGGGCAGCGACGACGCCGATGCCGTGATGGCCGACCTGCAAGAGCGTGAATTCAACGACCTTTTCGCCAAGAACGGGCACCTGCGCCCCGATGGTCAGTTGATTCACGACGTCTACCTGTTTCAGGTGAAAACGCCCAAGGCATCAAAAGGCGATTGGGATTACTACGAGCTGGTCGACACCATCCCCGCCGAGCGTGCCTATCAGCCGCTCTCCGAATCCCGTTGCGAGCTGGTCAAGAGGGCGGGGAGTCGCACATGACCGACGCGGTTTTGGAAACCCGCGGGTTGAGCAAAACCTTCCTGGGCTTCACCGCCGTGGATGGGGTCGATCTGAGCGTGCAACGGGGCCATATCCACGCGCTGATCGGCCCAAACGGGGCCGGTAAGACCACGCTGTTCAACCTGCTCACCCGGTTCCTGGAGCCGAGCGCCGGCGAGATCCGTTTCGACGGTACTGCCGTTACCGCTCTGCCGCCACGCCAGGTGGCGCGACGAGGAATGGTCCGCTCCTTCCAGATTTCGGCGGTGTTCGCGGGCCTCAGCGTGCTGGACAACGTGCGTGTAGCGTTGCAGCGCAAGCTGGGTTTGTCACTGCACTTCTGGCGGAGCGTGCGGGTGCTTGACCAGATCAACGAACAAGCACTGGCCATTCTCGACCAGGTGGGTCTGGCGGAACTGGCCAACGAGGCCGCTGGCGCCCTGCCCTACGGGCGCAAGCGGGCGCTGGAGCTGGCCACCACGCTGGCCATGGATCCGGTGCTGATGTTGCTCGACGAACCCACCCAGGGCATGGGCTATGAGGATGTCGACAGGGTCACCTCGCTGATCAAGAAAATCAGCGCCGGCCGGACCGTGCTGATGGTGGAACACAACATGAAGGTCGTGGCGAGCATCGCCGACACTCTTTCGGTATTGCAACGCGGGCGCTTGCTTGCCACCGGCAGCTATCAGGAAGTGTCGGCCAATGAAGAAGTCATCCGTGCCTATCTGGGCGGCGGTCGGCGTGGAGGCACGGCGGCATGAGCGATGTTCAAGAAGTACTCGCGCTGGACAACCTGCAGGCCTGGTACGGCGAATCCCATGTGCTGCAGGGCGTGACTTTCCGCGTCCAGGCCGGTGAGGCAGTCACGCTTCTGGGCCGTAACGGCGCGGGCCGGACCACCACGCTGCGAGCCATCCTCGGGTTGACCGGTCGACGCAGCGGGTCGGTGCGATTGTTCGGGCGCGAGACGGTGGGCCTGCCCACCCATCGCATCGCCCGGCTGGGCGTGGGCTACTGCCCCGAAGAGCGAGGCATATTCGCCAGCCTCTCCTGCGAGGAGAACCTGCGCCTGCCTCCACGCCTTAGTGGCGACGATGCGGGCCTGAGCCTGGAGGAAATCTACTCGTTGTTCCCAAACCTGGCGGAGCGTCGACACAGCCCGGGTATGGCGCTGTCCGGCGGCGAGCAACAGATGCTGGCGCTGGCGCGTATTCTGCGCACGGGCGCGCGCCTGCTGTTACTGGATGAAATATCCGAGGGTCTGGCGCCGGTGATCGTCGACACGCTGGGCGAAGCCATTCATGCGCTGCGTGAACGTGGCTACACCATCGTCCTGGTGGAACAAAACTTCCACTTTGCCGCCGGCCTGTGCGACCGCCTTCTTTTCATGGAGCACGGCCACATCATCGAAAGCCTGACGCCAGCGCAGCTGGACGACCAGGCGGACCGTGTGGCACGGCTGCTGAGTGTCTGATCCCCAACCACAGGTAGGGTGAAGTTATGGATATTTTCGGCGTACCGATCACCGCCTTGTTGGCACAGCTGATGATCGGGCTGGTCAACGGCTGCTTCTATGCCGTGCTCAGTCTCGGGCTGGCGGTGATCTTCGGCATGCTGCATGTGATTAATTTCACGCACGGCGCCATGTTCGTGCTCGGCGCCCTGTTCAGTTGGGCAGGGCTATATTATTTCGACATCAACTATTGGGTCATGCTGGCGTTGGCGCCGCTCATCGTCGGCGTGTTCGGCATCGTGCTGGAACGGTTGTTTCTCAGGCGCATCTATCACCTGGACTACCTGTATGGCCTGCTTCTGACTCTCGGTCTGACGCTGATCATCGAGGGCGCGGTGCGCTCCGCCTTCGGCGTATCCGGCCGCCCCTACGGCCCACCGCCGATTTCCGGTATCACCAATTTGGGTTTTCTGATGATTCCCAACTACCGATTGTGGGTGATCATCGCATCGTTGCTGGTGTGCGCGGCCACCTGGTTCGTGATCGAGCGAACGCGCCTCGGCAGTTATCTGCGCGCGGCCACCGAAAACCCCAAGCTGGTGGAAGCGTTCGGCATCAATGTACCGATGATGGTCAGTCTCACCTTCGGGTTCGGTGTGGCCCTGGCGGCCTTCGCCGGCGCGCTGGCGGCACCGGTGATGCAGGTGTCGGCACTGACCGGGCAGACCATGATCGTCATTGTCTTCGCGGTGGTGGTGATCGGCGGGATGGGCTCGATTCTCGGCACCGTGGTCACCGGTGTCTGCCTGGGCCTGGTGGAGGCGCTGACCAAGGTGTACTACCCCGAAGCCTCTTCCATGGTGATGTTTCTGGTAATGGTGCTGGTGCTGATGGTGCGCCCGCACGGCTTGTTTGGAGGTCGCGAATGACCGCATCGTTTACTTCACGCCGGATATCACCGCGCGCCAGCGCCTATGCGCTGTTGCTGATCGCCCTGATTGCGGCCCCCTGGGTCGGGCTCTACCCGGTCCTGGGCACCAAGATACTTTGCTACGCGTTGTTTGCCTGCGCCTTTCATTTACTGCTTGGCTATACCGGCCTGGCGTCGTTGGGCCATGCGGCCTTTCTCGGCGTCGGGGGCTATCTGGCCGGTTATGGGGTAAAAGCCTGGGCACTGCCACCGGAGTTGGCATTGCTCGCGGGCCTGGCGGCTGGTGCCCTGCTTGGTCTGGTGATCGGCTTTATCTCGATCCGGCGCTCGGGCATCTATTTCACAATGATCACGCTGGCGCTGGCCCAAATGGTGTATTTTCTGTGCGTGCAGATACCGCAAACCGGTGGCGAGGACGGTCTGCAGGGCATCGACCGGGGGCTTTTGTTCGGCGTGCTCGATCTGCGCGACGACACGGCCATGTATTACACCGTACTGGTAATCGCGGTCGCCTGCTTCCTGTTTATCGCGCGGGTGGTGTACTCACCGTTCGGACAGGCGCTGCAAGCAATCAAGGACAATGAACCCCGTGCCATTTCCCTGGGCTACCATCCGCCCCACTACAAGCTGATCGTTTTTATCTTGTCAGCGGCACTGACCGGGCTGGCCGGCGCGCTCAAGGCGATCAGCCTGGGGTTCGTGACCTTATCCGATGTGCACTGGATGACCTCCGGCCATGCCCTGCTGATGACCTTGGTCGGTGGGATGGGTATTTTGTCCGGCCCGGTGGTCGGCGCGCTGGCCCTGGTGGTACTGGAGAACAAGATGGGCGAACTGGGTACGCTGATCGCCGGCGCCACCGGCATTGCCTGGTTCACCACCCTCGGGGAGTCGGTGATGATGGTGATGGGGATCGTCTTCGTGATCTGCGTACTGGCATTCCGCCGCGGTATTATGGGTGAAGTGGTCGCCCTGCAACAGCGTCGTCGCGGCACCCCCGCTTCCAGTTCCACCACCTCCGCTTCACGGGAGCCGCAGCCATGAATCAAGCCCGCGTCTTTTCCGCCCCCCATTGGCCGCCGCGGTTGTCGCGCACCATCCACCCGCCACGCACCTCGCTCTGGGACAACGTGGCCGTCAGCGCCCGGCGCTATCCGGACAAGGTCGCGATCCGCTTCTTTGATCGGGAACTGACCTACCAGGACCTTTACACGCAATGTGAAGCGCTGGCCGGCTGGTTGCACCGGGCCGGTGTGCGCGCCGGCGACCGGGTACCGGTGATGATGCAAAACTGCCCGCAGTTAGTGATCGCGCACTATGCGGTAATGCGCGCCAATGCGGTGGTGGTGCCGGTGAATCCAATGAACCGGGCCGCTGAGCTGGAACACTGCATCCGCGATGCCGGTGCGCGGCTGGCGATCTGCTCCGCGGAGCTGGCCGACGAAATGGTCCGGGCCAGCGAAGCCCTGCCCGAGAGCCGGAAGCTCGACGAGATCCTGGTGACTCGCTACGGCGATGGCTTCGGTGAGGTCAATGGAGCAGCGATACCAGAGGATTGGCGGGCATGGCTGTTTGCGGAGCCGCCCACGCCGATGTCAGGCCCGCGTCTGAGCCAATGGGACGACGCCTTGCACAGCGGCGCCCGCCCGCCGGTGCTCGACGACAATCCGGACACACCCTGCCTGTTACCCTACACCAGCGGCACCACGGGCGCACCCAAAGGCTGTGTGCATCACCACACCTCAATCATGCACAACGCGGTGGCCTGTTGGCATTGGATCAACGGCGATCCGGACAGCGTGATGCTGGCGGTGTTACCACTGTTCCACATTACCGGACTGGTATGCGTGATGCATGGGACGCTTTACGGCGGGGGTACTCTGGTGATGATGCCGCGCTGGCACCGGGATCTGGCCTGCCGGCTGATCGAAGATGCCGGCATCACGCATTGGCTGTGCATTCCGACCATGGTGGTGGATCTGCTCGGGTCGCCGGACCTGGAACGCTACGATTTGTCACGGCTGGCGTTCATCGGTGGTGGGGGCGCCGCCATGCCCGAGGCGGTGGCCGAGCGGCTGCGCGAAATATATGGCCTGGCATTCGTTGAAGGTTATGGGCTCACGGAAACCTCTGGCCCCACCCATATGAATCCTCCGCAGCGACCCAAGCTGCAATGCCTGGGCATCCCGTTCGTGAGCACCGAGGTGCGGGTGCTGGAGCCAGACTCCCATGTCGAATGCGCGGAGGGCGAGAACGGCGAGATCGCCATTCATGGGCCGCAAGTGTTCCAGGGCTATTGGAACAACGAGGACGCCACCCGCGCCAGCTTCGTGGTGCTCGACGGCAAACGCTTTTTCCTGACCGGCGACCTGGGCCACCGCGACGCGGACGGCTATTTTCATATTACCGATCGCATTAAAAGGATGATCAACGCCGCCGGCTACAAGGTATGGCCCGCTGAAGTGGAAAACATTCTATTCCGGCATCCGGGTATTCAGGAGGCATGCGTGGTGGCGGCGCGGGATCCCTACCGTGGCGAGACCGTGAAGGCGGTGGTGGTGCGTCGCCATGACCATCCGGCGCTCGGCGCCGAGGACATTATCGACTGGAGCCGAGCGCACATGTCCGCCTACAAAGTTCCGAGGATCGTGGATTTCGTGGACGAATTGCCCAAGAATGGGAGCGGCAAAGTCATGTGGCGAGCACTGCTTTAGGATTTTATGACACAAGTCAAGACTCGACGTTCGCGCAATGGAGCGCGCTTACCCAATGACCGCGGCATTCCGCAGTACATGGGTGAGAACATCGAAAAGGACCTGGAAGAGGTCTCCCTGCGCGCTGGCGGCACCATGCGCAACCGCATTCTGGTTGCCGCCATCGCCCTGTTCGCCGAGCGCGGCTACGAGAACCTGAACATGCGGACGCTGGCCAGCTGGGTGGGGCTCAAGGCGCCGACGTTGTACAACTATTTCCCTTCCAAGGAAGCCCTGCTGGTAGGTGCCATCGATCAGGGCATGGACGATTTCTTCGGCTACATCCTTGACGGCATCGAGGCGGTTCCTCGTGAACAGAGGCTGTTTGAGATCGTACACCGCCATGCCGGTTATAAATTGCGCCACCGGGCCATCGCCCGCGCCAACGACCGGCTGATCGACCCGCAGTTCGCGCGCATGTTCCTGCCCGAGGAAGCGGCCCGGGATTTCGGCTCGCGCATGGCGCGGTACCGCCATCAGGTGGAGGATCTGGTGGGTGATCATATACCGCACGACGGCGCGGTAAGCACCAAGGTGGTCACCCTGGCAATCCTCAGCCAATGTGACCGTATTGCCTACTGGTACAACCCCAAAGGGAACATGACCGAAGAGCAGGCTTTGGAACAGATCACCATTCTGACACGGCGCATGCTCCATGATATCCCGCGAGAGGCCCGCTCCGGCTGATCGGCGGCACGGGGCGGTTCCCACGGGATCAGCCCGTTATTTCTCCCGGTTACAGATCAAGCGCGCTTCCTCCAGCGCGGCGGTGCGATGCTTGGTCGCTTCCCGGTATTCCGGGTCCGCCAGCATGGTGGCGAACGCCTGGATTGACGGGTAGCGCACCAGCAGCACCTCGTCCCATTGCTCGTCCTCCGGGGCGATCACGCCGGCCAGGGTGTGGCCGCTCCATACCATTTCGCCGCCCACGCCCTGGACCTTCTGGAACGCCACCTTGGAATAGCGGCGGTAGGCTTCGCGGCCGTCGTAATCGGCCTCGCCGTCCTTGTAGCGGGCTCTGTCGCGGAAGCGAAGCAGGTTGAGCATGACGATGGGGGTGTCGGCGGGGATGCTTTTGAGAATCTCCGGCAGGCGCTTGGGATCCGGGTCGACCACGGGCATGGGAAGGCTCCTGTTGTTGTCATGTGTTGTCATGGGAGTCCCAGGGTGCCGTGGCCGGCGCGCGCCGCCAATGACCGATTGCGTCATCCATTTGGCCGCGCCGCCCCCCGCCGAACGATGGTCCCACCGCGGCCTTCCTGTGGGAGCGGTGGTCCCACCGCGATTCCACGGCGCCGGCTAACCCTATCGCGGTCGGACGACCGCTCCTACAGGATCTGGATGCCGTTGGCGGCGCAGAAAGCGTCCAGCTCCGGCAGCCGCGCCTCCGGCAGGGTCAGGCGCACACGTACGGTCTCGCCGTAGTCCACGTCGTCCAGATGGCCGTCGTGCTGGTCGCACCAATGGCGCAGGGGCTGCTCCAGGGCGAAGCCAAGCCGCAGGATCACGGTGCGCTCGGGTACCTGCTCAATGACGTCCATGGCGGACAGCACCGCCTCGGCGGCGCCGGCGTAGGCGCGCACCAGGCCGCCGGCGCCCAGCTTCACGCCGCCGAAATAGCGGATCACCACCACCATCACATCGCCGACGCCTTTGTGCTGGATCACGTTGAAGATCGGCTTGCCGGCGGTGCCGGAGGGTTCGCCGTCGTCGTTCATGGCGCCCTGGCCGGAGTTCGGCGCGCCGATCAGCCAGGCGTGGCAGTGATGGGTGGCATCCGGGTAGCGGGCGCGGGCCTGCTCGAGCACCGCCTGGCCTTCCGCCCGGCTGCGCACCGGGCGCAGCCAGGCGATAAAGCGGCTTTTATTGATCTCCAGCTCGCGATCCACGGGGCCGGCAGGGACGGGGTAAGTCATCGGCAAGGACGATACAGGATGCAGGATTCAGGATGCAGCGCGGCGCCAGGCCAGGAGACCCGGTTGGCGCGCACTACGCGTCCTTGCGTATCGGCAGCAAAAGTCATGCTAATACGCAGGGCTGTCCACCCACGCCAACGCTCACCCCTGTATCCTGCAGCCTGCATCCTGTATCCGCGGCCACCGGCCGCCTAAACCCGCAACACCACGGCGCCGTGGGTTTTGCGCGCTTCCATGTCCTGGTGGGCGCGGCCCACGTCCTTGAGGTCGTAGAGAGCTGGCGCGGCGGGCGTCAGGGTGCCGTCCTGGAGGGCGGCGAAAAACTCCGCGGCCACCTGGTCGCGGCGCGCCAGATCGCCGATGTAGTGGCCGAGCATGGGGCGGGTCACGCTCAGCGAGGCGGCCGCCAGGCGCGGCATGGCCAACGGCTCCACCGGCCCGGAGGACTGGCCGAAGTTGACCAGATGGCCGCGCGGTGCCAGGCAGGCCAGGGACCCGTAGAAAGTGTCCTTGCCCACCGAATCGTAGGCCACGTCCACGCCCTTGCCGCCGGTGATCTCCTTGACGGTGGCGGTGACGTCCTGCTCGCGGTACAGGATCACGTGGTCGCAGCCGCCGGCGCGGGCCTGCTCGGCTTTGGCCTCGCTGCCCACGGTGCCGATCACGGTGGCGCCCAGATGGTGGGCCCACTGGCACAGCAACTGGCCGACGCCGCCGGCGGCGGCTTGCACCAGCAGGGTGTGCGACGGCTTCAGGGCGAACACGTCGGTCATCAGCACCCGGGCGGTGAGGCCGCGCACCATCATGCCGGCCACCAGGGTGTCGTCCAGCCCCTCCGGCAGGCGCACCGCATTGTCCGCCTTGATCAGCCGCTCTTCCGCGTAGGCGCCGTAGCCGTGGGCGATGTAGGCGACCCGGTCGCCCACCTGGAAGCGCTCCACGCCCTCGCCCACCGCCAGCACCTCGCCGGCCCCTTCCAGGCCGGGCACGCCGGGCAGCGGCAGGGTCTGGTAGAGGCCCGAGCGCACGTAGATATCGTGGAAGTTGACCCCCACGGCGGTCTGCTTGAGATGCAGCTCGCCCGGCCCGGGAGCGCCGATATCGATGTTCTCGGCTTTCAGTACTTCGGGGCCGCCGGCTTGATGCATGACCATGGCAATCGGCATGGAAACTCCTTAAACGATGAAAACAGGGCCCAAAATCGGCCTCCAAGCCCTAAAACACCCGCCCATTCGCCCACCAATCCCATAAAAATCAAACCCTTATCGGGGTCCGACCCCGGGGAGGGGCCCCGGGGAGGGGGCTGATGACGATTTCGTAGAGGCGCCAGTCGTGGTGGTTGAGGGCGCGGGTGGCTTCGGCGATGTTGTGGGTGAGGTTATCATCACTGTGCGGCACCACGAAGGCTTCACCGCTGAACACGTGGCCTTCTTCGCGCAGGCGTACCTCCGCGTGCTTCACCCAGGGCATGGCGCGGAGCCTGGCGGCCAGTTCCTCGGGCAGCGGCGAGGGTTCGGTTTTGGCGGTGAAGCGGGGGTGCCGGTCCAGGGTGTCGCCCACCGCCTCCCGCAGGTTCTTGAAGCCGTCGCTGATGATGTCCAGGGAGATCAGCGCGCCGGCCAGGGCGTCCGCCCACCACCAGCCGGCGCCCACGCCCAGCACGCCGATGGCCGCGGCCAGCCCGGTCATCCAGTCCGCCTTGCTCATTTTGGCGTCGGCGTAGACGGTTTTCTCGTGGACCTGTTCCGCCAGCCGTTCCTGGAAAAAGCCCAGCGTAAGCGGGATCACCACGCTGTAGGCCAGCGCCGCGATCATCACCCAGCCCATCCAGATGGAGTGGCCGAACAGCTCGATGACCCCGATGGTGGGGTGTTCCATGCTCACCAGCTTGATCAGCGAGTCCACCAGCAGAAAGCCGCCCATCATCAGCAGCGCCACCGAGGCGGCGAGGAAGGCGATGATGGTGAGCCGCTGGTAGCCATAGGGGTAGCGCTCGTTCGGTGTGCGGTCCCGAAAGCGCACCACCAGCAGGAACATGATGGCCGGCAGCAGCGACAGGATGTCCTCGTACCAGCCGGCTTTCATGGCCTGGCTGTTGCCCAGGGCGAAATACATCACCGCCACGATGCTGATACGCAGAACCAGGTTGAGCCATTCCAGGCGCACCAGCCGTTCAACGGCCCGGTGCTTGTCGTCGGGCAAACAGTAAGCCGCGCGTACTTTCATTGGGATTCCCCTCCCTGGCCATCCGGGTAGGCACGGCTGGCGTCAGCCAGGCGGGCCGGCAGGTCGTCGACGCCGTTCAGGTGACGCTGCACCAGGGCCAGCCAGGCGTTCTCGCCCTTGGGCACCGCCATCACGTGGCGGTCGGTGCGCAGCACCCAGGGCCCCACGGTGAGGCCGCGGGCCCGCAGCCACCAGTGCGCGCCGCCCAGGGCCTGGCCGGTGGGCGGTGGCCCGTCGAAGGGCACCACGCGGGCGCCTTCGTCGTGCAGGGCATCGGCCAGATGGTTGACGCGGGGCACGTGCACGGTCTGGCCGTCCAGGTTGTCGGGCGGCGCCTTGCCGGCGCCGGCGGGAAAGCCCACGCCCGCCGGCAGTTTGGCGTAGGGCTTGGTCAACGCCACCTGTTTTGTCAGCGCCGGGTTGTCGCGCAGGCCGCCGATCACCAGGTCGATCTGGCGCTGTTTCAGGGCGGCAATCAGTTCGCTCTGCGCGCCCCAGTGCCAGCGCACCCGGGCGTCCAGCGCGGCGGCGATCTCCCGCGCCAGGTCGACCTCCACCCCGGCGGGCGGGTCGCCACGGACCACCCAGGGCGGGTTTTCGGTAACGCCCACATGCAGCACCCCGCCGCGCACCCGGTCCAGGGTGCCTTCCATGTCGCGGGGGTAACGGCAGCCGGGCCCGGCCAGCAGCAGGGCCAGGCACGCCAGCCACAGCAAACGACGCGCTCCGTGCGTCACCATGGCGCTCTCCTTGCGTTTTGTTGCGGTTCCTTTTTTCTAGACCCGTGTCGGGCGCCCGTCAAAAGCATTCAGCATTCTTTTACGTATTGTTCACGCAAATGCCGAGCGCTCGCTTGCCGCGAGCGCGCGCCCGTTGCTAGCGTCGAAGCCGTGAACCCACGATCCACATCAAGGAGGATGTCATGGCGATCAATCACAGTAGCTGTATCGAGGCCTGCAACCGTTGCGCGGCCTATTGCGACCATTGCGCGGTGAGCTGCCTGGAGGAAGGCAACCGGGAAGCGATGGCGGAGTGCATCCGCCTGGATTTGCAGTGCGCGGCGATCTGCCGGCTGGCGGCGCAATATCTGGCCCAGGACAGCCGCTTCGCCATCCAGTTGTGCGAGCTGTGCGCCGAGGTGTGCAAGGCCTGCGGCGAGGAGTGCGGCAAGCACGACCACGACCATTGCCGCGAGTGCGCCGACGCCTGCATGGCGTGCGTACGCGAGTGCAGCGGCCTGGCGGCCTGAGACAAAAGACGATGCAGGGTACAGGATTCAGGATTCAGGGGAGGGCGTGGCGCCATGTTGCTGGCCGCTGCCGTCGCCCCTGAATCCTGCATCCTGCATCCTGTACCGGGCGGCGAATGCCGCCCTTGTCCTTCTACCGCATGAAGCCTTCTTCGCGGAGCTTGTGGATTTTGTCGCGCACCGCCGCGGCCTGCTCGAACTCCAGGTTCTTGGCGTGCTCCATCATTTCCGCTTCGAGCTTCTCGATGTCCTTGGCCACTTCCGCCGGTGAGCGGGCCACGTACTTGCCCTTGTCCTCGGCCACCTTGCGGTTGCGCTTGCGGTCGGGCTGGCCGGCGCCGGTGGTGTAGGCGTCGTCCATGATGTCGCGGACCATCTTCTTGAGCGACCGCGGGGTGATGCCCTGTTCCTTGTTGTGGGCGATCTGCTTGTCCCGGCGGCGCTCGGTCTCGTCCATGGCGCGGCGCATGGAGCCGGTGATTTCGTCCGCGTAGAGGATGGCGCGGCCATTGAGGTTGCGCGCCGCCCGACCGATGGTCTGGATCAGCGAGCGCTCGGCGCGCAGGAAGCCTTCCTTGTCGGCGTCCAGGATCGCCACCAGGGCCACCTCCGGCATGTCCAGGCCCTCGCGGAGCAGGTTGATGCCCACCAGCACGTCGAACTTGCCCAGCCGCAGATCGCGGATGATCTCCACCCGCTCCACGGTGTCGATGTCGGAGTGCAGGTAGCGCACCTTGACGCCGTGCTCGTTCAGATACTCGGTGAGGTCCTCGGCCATGCGCTTGGTGAGGGTGGTGACCAGCACCCGCTCGCCCTTCTCCACCGACTCGCGCACCTCGCCGAGCAGGTCGTCCACCTGGCTGCCCGCCGGGCGCACCTCGATGGCCGGGTCCACCAGGCCGGTGGGCCGCACCACCTGCTCCACCACCTGGCCGGCGTACTTCTCTTCGTAGGGCCCGGGGGTGGCGGAGACGAACACCATTTGCGGCGCCAGCCGTTCCCATTCCTCGAACTTGAGGGGCCGGTTGTCCAGGGCCGAGGGCAGCCGGAAGCCAAACTCCACCAGGGTTTCCTTGCGCGAGCGGTCGCCTTTGTACATGCCGCCGAGCTGGGGAATGGTGACGTGGGATTCGTCGACGATCAGCATGGCGTCGTCGGGCAGGTAGTCGAACAGGGTCGGCGGCGCCTCGCCGGGCTGGCGGCCGGAGAACAGGCGTGAGTAGTTTTCCACGCCGTTGCAGTAGCCCAGCTCCTGGAGCATTTCGATGTCGAAGCGGGTGCGCTGCTCCAGCCGCTGGGCTTCCACCAGCTTGTTGTTGTCCTTGAGCGTCTTGAGCCGGTCGTCCAGCTCGACCTTGATCTGGTCGATGGCCTTGAGCACCGTCTCCCGGGGGGTCACGTAGTGGCTCTTCGGGTAGATGGTGATGCGCCCCACCCGCTTGATCACCTCGCCGGTGAGCGGGTCGAAGATGCTGATGTCCTCGACCTCGTCGTCGAACAGCTCGATGCGCACCGCCTCTTTCTCTTCCTCCGCCGGGAAGATGTCGATGACGTCGCCGCGCACCCGGTAGGTGGCGCGGCGGAAGTCCATCTCGTTTCGGGTGTACTGCAGCTCGGCGAGCCGGCGCAGCAGGTCGCGCTGGTCGATGCGGTCGCCGCGCACCAGGTGCAGCACCATGGCGTGGTAGCTGGCCGGGTCGCCCAGGCCGTAGATGGCGGACACGGTGGCGACGATGATGGTGTCGCGGCGCTCCAGGATCGCCTTGGTGGCGGACAGGCGCATCTGCTCGATGTGCTCGTTCACCGAGGCGTCCTTCTCGATGAAGGTGTCGGAGCTGGGGACGTAGGCTTCCGGCTGGTAGTAGTCGTAGTAGGAGACGAAGTACTCCACCGCGTTCTCCGGGAAGAACGCCTTGAACTCCCCGTACAACTGGGCGGCCAGGGTCTTGTTGGGCGCCAGGATGATGGTGGGGCGCTGAACCTGCTGGATCACGTTGGCCATGGTGAAGGTCTTGCCGGAGCCGGTCACGCCGAGCAGGGTCTGGTGGCCCAGGCCGTCGTGAATGCCCTCCACCAGGCCGGCGATGGCGGTGGGCTGGTCGCCGGCGGGCTGGTACTCCGAATGCAGCTTGAAGGCGGTGTCTGCCATGTGTCCTCGGTGCGGTAATAAAGGGAAAAATCCATGGGCCCGGCGGGGCTCAGGCTGGGAGGTGCTCCCCGAATGCGGTAACATTACGGGCCCTGAATCGCGCTACGGCGCGTCGTCCAGGGTGCCCCCGGCATGGCGCCCGGGGCGTCAACTCATTAGAGAGATGAGGAGTGCATGTCCGATATCAACCTTTCCGACCGCGTACAACGCATCAAGCCTTCCCCGACGCTGGCGATCACCTCCAAAGCCGCTGAACTGCGTGCCGAGGGCAAGGACATCATCGGCCTGGGCGCGGGCGAGCCGGATTTCGATACCCCGGATCATATCAAACAGGCCGCCATCGAGGCGATCAACGCCGGTAAAACCAAGTATACCCCGGTGGACGGCACTCCCGGCCTGAAGAAGGCCATCATCGCCAAATTCAAGAACGAGAACGGCCTGGACTACGAGGCCAACCAGATCCTGGTGTCCAGCGGCGGCAAGCAGAGCTTCTTCAACATGGCGCTGGCGCTGTTCAACGACGGCGACGAGGCGATCATCCCGGCGCCTTACTGGGTGAGCTACCCGGACATGGTGAAAGTGGCCGGCGGCGTGCCGGTGATCCTGGAAACCGACGTGGACAGCCGCTTCAAGATCACCCCGGAACAGCTGGAAGCGGCGATCACGCCGAAGACCCGCCTGTTCGTGATCAACAGCCCGTCCAACCCGTCCGGCATGGCCTACTCCGAAGAGGAACTGGCCGCCCTGGGCGCGGTGCTGGAAAAGCACCCGGACATCGTGGTCGCCACCGACGACATGTACGAGCACATCCTGTGGACCGGCAAGCCGTTCGTGAACATCGTCAACGCCTGCCCGGCGCTGTATGACCGCACCGTGGTGATGAACGGCGTGTCCAAGGCCTACTCCATGACCGGCTGGCGGATCGGCTACGCCGGCGGCCCCCAGAAGCTGATCGCGGCCATGAAGAAGGTGCAGAGCCAGAGCACCTCCAACCCGGCCTCCATCAGCCAGGCCGCCGCCGAGGCCGCCCTGTCCGGCGACCAGCAGTGCGTGAAGGACATGGTCAAGGCCTTCAAGGAGCGCCACGACTATGTGGTGGACGCCCTCAACAAGCTGCCGGGCGTGACCTGCGCCGCCGGCGACGGCACTTTCTATGCCTTCCCGGACTTCTCCGGCGCCATCGCCGCCATGGACGGGGTGGAAAGCTGCACCGACCTGGCCGCCCAGCTGCTGGAGACCGCGGAAGTGGCCCTGGTGCCCGGTTCCGCCTTCGGCGCCCCCGGCTGCCTGCGCCTGTCGTTCGCCACCGGCATGGACACCCTGAAAGAGGCGATCCGTCGCATCGAGCAGGCACTGTCTAAATAAGCAACAAACGGTCCCCCGGGTGTTGACGCCCCCGGGGGCCGCCACTACTATACGCGCCTCAAGTTATTCCGCCTTAGCTCAGTTGGTAGAGCAGCTGACTGTTAATCAGCGGGTCGCTGGTTCGAGCCCAGCAGGCGGAGCCAAACAGAAGGGCCTATCCATCGGGTGGGCCCTTTTTCTTTGCCCGCTGATTGAGCGGCCTGCGGCCGCTATCGCGGTCGGACGACCGCTCCTACACGAGGGCGTGGCGTAGGAGCGGTGGTCCCACCGCGATCGCTTTTCTCTGACACCGATTATCCGCGATGGCGTACGGATTTCGACGCCACCCGCCTACTGACGCGGTCAATGGCCGGTCTTATGCTCCACCCATGATATCCCCTTTCCCTACCGCCCCCGGCGGGCACCGTCTTCGTATCGGCCGGTATTCCGAACCGGGCCGGGCTTATCTGGTGACCACGGTGACCCGGGATCGGCGGGCCCGGTTTCTTGAAATGTCCGCCTCTCTCGCCACCATCCGCTGTCTGCGCACCATGGACGCACAGCGGGTCAGCCGGACCCTGTGTTATGTACTGATGCCGGACCACTTGCACTGGCTGATGGTGCTGGGCAGCGGCGCGTCATTGCCGGAAGTGGTACGGCGTTTTAAAAGCTACAGCGGCCGCCAGCTTGGTGGGTCCGTCTGGCAGCGGGGCTTCCATGACCGGGCGCTGCGCCGCGAGGCGGACCTGCTGCCGGCGGCGCGTTATGTGGTCGCCAATCCGTTGCGTGCGGGGCTGGTGCGGCGTCTGGGTGATTATCCGTATTGGGACGCGGTGTGGTTGGAGGGTGGCGGGTGATCGCGGTCGAACGACCGCTCCTACGCAACGCCCTCGTGTAGGAGCGGTCGTTCGACCGCGATCAGCGCATCAGGCAGCCGGTCACCGCGCCGTCATACTTCCTCTCTATGGTGCTTTTTTCCTAATCGGGCGCTCGCCCCTTTTCACCTGGAGAAGTACCCATGAATGTTCGCGCTGATTCCCTTTTTTCCCGCCGCGCGCGCTGGACGCTGTTGGCCTGCGCGGTGGCGTTGAGCGCCTGCGGTGGTGATAGCGACAACGATCCGGTCGGCGGCGGCGACCCGGACCCGGCGCCGCCGGTGGCGCGGTCCGGCGGCTGGACGCATGGCGATCTGCACGTGCATACCTTCCAGTCGGACGACGCCCAGGTGTCGCTGGAAAGCGTGCTCGACGACGGTTTCGATCGTTACCAGCTGGATTGGATGGCGCTGTCCAACCATCTGCGGCTGTCCGGGCGGGACCACACCGGCACCAGCCTGCAGGGCGGCGCCATTCCTTTTTCCCGGGGGCTGGTGGACTACGAGAAGCCCTATGTGGAGCAGGCGCGGGCGGAGGGCCGTTATCAGGGCAAGACGGTGTTTTCCACGGTGGAGTGGGACATGCCCACCCACGATCATGTGAACATCGGCATCGGCCTGGACGATCCCTACGGCGAGGACAGCCTGCGGGCGGTGGCGCAGTTCGAGTATCTGTTCACCAACCGGGACCCGGCGCTGTTCGATCCGGCGCTGGTGGCGTCGGTGAGCGACCAGAGCCGCGCCTACTCCACCCATGCGGATTCGTTGAAGGCGCTGGCGTGGCTGCGTGACCGCCACCCGGACAGCTACATGCTGCTGAACCATCCGAACCGGTACATGAATAAGTATACGGTGGCTCAGTTGCGGGAAATGAACGACCTGGCGCCGGAGATCTTCTTCGCCATCGAGGGCATGGTGGGCAACCAGATGGAACCGGACCGGGGCGGCTATGTGGAGGCTTACACCGACGCCAATCTGACCTCGCGCACCTATGGCGGTACCGATTACATCGTGTCCAAGCTGGGCGGACCCTGGGACGCCCTGCTGGGCGAGGGGCGCCGGATCTGGACGGTGGCCAATTCCGATTACCACTTCACCACCGCCCAGGGCCGCTACAGCAGCGGCTACGCACCGGGCGAATACGCCAAGACCTATGTGTGGCTGGAGGACGACGCGCGCACCCCGGCGGACCTGCTGGCGGCGTTGCGTGGCGGCCGCCTGTTCGGCGTGTTCGGTGACCTGATCGACGCGCTCGACTTCCAGGCCGAGGGCGCCGACGGCGGCGCGGTGATGGGCGGTGAGCTGGCGGTGGCCAACGGCGATCAGGTGACGGTGACGATCCGTTTTCGCAGTCCGGAGAGCAACCACTACGAATACCCGCTGGAGAGCGGCCATCGGGTCAATGCCCGGCCGGTGGTGGACCACGTGGATCTGATCGCCGGCGACGTGAGCGCGCCCGCCGCCCCGGAAGAGGCCGGCTACGCCGAGGCCACCAATCCCAGCACCCGGGTGGTGGCCCGTTTCAACGCCAACGACTGGACCGTGGACGAGGACGGCTTCGCCACCGTCACCCACACTCTCACGGTGACCGGCGATCAGTACCTGCGTCTGCGTGGCACCAATCTGGCGCCGAACGTGGCGGGGGAAACCGTGGACGGCGAACCGCAGCCGGACCGCAAGGTGGACCTGGGCAACGACGCGGCGCGGTTCGATGCCATTAATGCGCGCAACTATAACGATCTGTGGTTCTATTCCAATCCGATCTTTGTGACCGTCGAAGGCTGAGTGTTTTCCGGGAGTCGGGCCCCTGCCCGACTCCTTCTTTTTTTAAAATTCTTTTATTTGGCGGGCTCGTTCACACGGCGTTGACCTAGCCGTTCACAAACCCCGCAACCCACCCCCTTCACGCTGCCTTCCTGCCTTTAAACTGCCCTTTCAGCCGTGCCCGCGATGGCATGGTTTCCCTCCCATGGACCCGGATGCACGACTTCGAGGGATTGGGTATGCCCAATGATGGCGCGGTAATATCAACCCCGTCGCAGAATTTTCTTGAGTTCGAACCGACGCGCCATCGGCGCTGGTACGAACGTATTCTTCTCAACACGCCGCTCGGCTATGCGCTGTCGTTGCTGCTGGTGGCGTTGGTGCCTTTTCATCTGGGCTACGGCTATTGGGATTCGCCGGCGGACCCGAATCAGTTATGGACGCTCGGCATCCTGGCCCTCGCCTTTATGGTTAACACGCTGCTGTCACGGGCGCTGTCGCAGTACCCGGGCGGCAATCTGATCGCCTACCAATTGTCGGTGACCGCCGTCACCATCGGACTGACGTTGCTGACGATCACCGCCTGCCGGCTGGGTTACGCGCGCAAACCGCTGTTCATCGGCTTCGCGCTGCTGATGGGCGCCCAGGTGGCGACGGTGTTGTTGAAGGCACGCTTTCGCTACACCAAGTTCGCGCTGGTGCCCGGCGGGCGCCTGACGACGCCGCCGGATGGCCGGGATTGCGCGCGCTTTCTGGTGCTGAAAAATCCGCGGGACCGGCGCCGGTTCGATGCCCTGGTGGTGGACATGGACGCGCCGCTCAGCGATGAGTGGGTGCGCTTTATCGCACGGCACAACGCCCGCAATATTCCGGTGCTCAGCGGCAAATATCTGAACGAGTCGCTGGACGGCAGCGTCGATCTGGACGGGCTCAGCGCCTCGGATCTGCGCGCGCTGCAACCCAATCCCCTGTACCTGCTCGGCAAGCGGCTGCTGGATGTGGCCGGCGCGGTGTTGCTGCTGCCGGTGGCGCTGCCGGTGCTGGCGCTGGTGGCGTTGGCGATCCGGCTGGAGTCACCGGGGCCGGCGTTGTTCATTCAGGACCGGGTGGGCGGTGGCAATGAACCCTTCCGCATGCTCAAGTTCCGTTCCATGCGCCTGCCGGACGACGAGCGCAGTGACCGGCCGCGTTTCGCCGATGAGGAAGAACACCGCATCACGCCGCTGGGCCGGTTGCTGCGACGCAGCCGGCTGGATGAGTTGCCGCAGCTCTGGAACGTGCTGAAAGGCGACATGAGCCTGATCGGGCCGCGACCGGAGCAGCCGCGCTTCGCCCGTTCTTTCGACCGGGCGGTGCCCTTCTACAGCTACCGCCACATCATCAAGCCGGGCATCACCGGCTGGGCCCAGGTGCAGCAGGGTTACGCCTCCGATGTGGTGGACACACGCCGCAAGGTGGAACACGACTTCTACTACATCAAGCACCTGGGGCCGGTACTGGATATCCTGATCGTGATGAAAACCCTGCACACCATCGTCACCGGCTTCGGCGCGCGCTGATCAGGGTTCGCCGCGGGCCATCTTCAGTACCGCGTCATGGGGTCGGTCGTAACGGCCGGTGGCGGCGTCGCGCAGCGCCGCCCAGGTAAGCCGCAGGTAGGGCCGCGCGTCGTCGTAGTGGCGGGCATTAAGCAGCCAGCGGGCCAGCTTGACGGGCAGGAACAGCCAGAACAGCGCGCCGGCGGCGGTGTGGTAAACACGCAGGCCGTTGCGGTAGGTGTAGTAAGCTTTCCAGAGTGGCTCGAAGGTCTTTTCGTGGGTGGAGAAGGTGGCGCAGTCGTGGGTGAAGCGCACCCACGGCAGGAAGGCGATGCGCCCCCCCTGACGGCGCACATTGAGCGCGTAGAGCACGTCATCCCCGTAGATAAACAGCCGCCCCTCCGGCAATCCCACCCGCTCCACCATGGTGCCGCGCACGAAGAAGCCCACGAAGGACGTGGAGTCAATGTCCACCGGCGCGTCGGCGCGGTAGTCGGCGTCGCCCAGATGAAAGCCCCGACGACCCTGGCCGAGCACCGTCTTCAGGAACCGGCGCGGGTGCCAGAACGGATTGAGCCCGGGGCGGTTCATCTCGCAGATGCGACCGTCCGGGAAATACACCGCCGCCGCCGCCGCGTCGATGCCCTCCAGGTCCGCCTCCAGAAAAGCGCGGAAAGCGCCGGGCTGTGGCCAGGCGTCGTCGTCGAAACAGACCAGCCATTCCGGCCGGTAGCGGGCGCGGGCGTGACGGAAGCCGGCCTCGAAGCCTCCGGCGCCGCCCAGGTTGCGCGGCATGGTCAGCACATCGAGACGGGAATCGGCGGCCCGTTGCGCCGCCAACCACTCACCAGTGCCGTCGGTGGAGCGATTGTCGACCACCACGATGGCGTCGCACCGCTGCTCGCGCAACGCCGCCAGACAAGTGCGCAGGTGGGCCAGGCGGTTGTAGGTGACCACCACCGCCACCAGACGCGCGCTGGTCTCGGACGTGCCGCTCACAAGGGGGCCTTGAAGAAGGCCGGCACCGGCTCGCCGGTGCGGTGGTGTTCCAGGAAACCCCGCGCCACGTCCAGGGCCTCGCGGATGGTCACATCCATATCCAGATAGCGATAGGTGCCGAGGCGGCCCACGAAGGTGACGCCGGCGGTGCGCTCCGCCTTATCCACGTAGCGGGCCAGCATGGCCTTTTCGTCGACCAGCCGGATCGGGTAATAGGGAATGTCGTCGGGCCCGCAGGCACGGCTGTATTCCTTATAGCAAACGCTGCCGTCGTGCTGCTCCCAAGGCGAGAAATGCTTGTGCTCGGTGATGCGCGTGTAGGGCACCGACTCGTCGCCGTAGTTCATCACCGCGCAGCCCTGGTAGTCGCCGTCGTGGGTGAAGCGCTCGAAGTCCAGGGTGCGGTAGCCGAGCCGGCCTTCGCTGTAATCGAAGTAGCCGTCCAGCGGGCCGGAATAGAACACATGGTCGTAGTCGCGGGCCATGGCCGCCTCGAACGGCGTATCGAGATGCACGCGGATGCCGGGGTGATCGAGGATGCCCTCCACCAGGGCGGTATAACCGTGTTCGGGCATGCCCTGGAAGCGGTGGAAGAAATAGTTGTCGTTGTAGTTGAAGCGTACCGGCAGCCGCTTGAGGATGCTGGCCGGCAGCGCCGACGGGTGGCAGCCCCATTGCTTGGTGGTGTAGCCATGGAAAAACGCCTGGTACAGCTCCGGCCCCACGAACCGCAGCCCCTGCTCCTCGAAGGTTTGCGGGTCGTCGATATGGGTGGCGGCGCGGGCCTCGATAAACGCCCTCGCCTCTTCCGGCCGCAGCGTCTCACCAAAGAACTGATTGATGGTGTGCAGGTTGATCGGCAGCGAATAGACACTCCCGCCCACCGTGCTTTTCACCCGGTTCTCGTAGGGCTTGAAGGCGGAAAAGCGCTGCACGTACCGCCACACTTCCTGGTCGTCGGTATGGAAGATGTGCGGCCCGTAAACGTGCACCATGACACCGGTGTCCGGATCCCGCTCGGTGTGGCAATTGCCGGCGATGTGGTCGCGCTGTTCCAGTATCGTCACGGTATGACCGGCCTCGGCCAGTTCCCGGCCGATCACCGCACAGGAAAACCCGGCGCCCACCATCAAAATGTTCATGACTAATCGAACTCCCTTTTATTCACCGAATTGATGCTTCCAGAAAACTTCACTGGTGAGATCACCATGGGCCCGACGATAGGCCTGGCGCAGGCGTGGTCCTTGTAGGAGTAGTGCTACCCAGAGGCGAGCCGACCGCCAAGCCACCGTGAAGAAATAGCGTTTATCGTGACGCGCAAGAAAAATCGGCCGACCACCACTTTTGTAGAGCACCGCGCGCCGCAGGAAGGCAACGCGGGTGAAGGGCGAGAGTGCAAAATCCACCGATACAGTGTCCAACCGCTTGAACAGGCGGGTCGGCAGAAGATGCCCGTTCAGCGTCATCATTCTGAACAGACGAGCGAGACGGCCTTCAGGGGCATGAAACTCAAAGTCATCGAGAAAACGCTCTGCGTTCTCGCTGACCGGATGCTCGTATCGGGTGTTGGCCTTAAGCCGCGCGCGCCGCTCGCTCAGGTCGATATGCTCGGCCCAGAACGCCGGCCCGGCCAGCACATCACTGGCCGCCTGACATTGCGCCATGGTGCGGTCGTAACACAGCCCAAACGCGGATTTCATCGCGGAGGCGGCGAACCACATCATCACCCTCCCCCAACCACCGTGTAGCAATGCGGTGACCAGCGTCGAACGGGTGGACAGATAGGTGACCATGGGACCCGACTTGGCGGCGAAATCTTCCTGCCAGGTGGCCACTCCATTGAGCGTGATGATGCGGAAATCATGGCTCAGGGAGAACTCGATATCGTCGCCACGCACGAAAAAGGGGAACGGAAAGCGGCGAACCTTGCTGATGGGGAAAAGAAAAAACCACCAAGCCCCGTAATTGATATGAACTGGCTCTTCGTTCGCTAACACCTGGGCATAATCGCGCAGGTCCCGGCCGCTATTGAGAGGTCGCACCAGACCGTCGAAGGCGGCTCCGGCCTCATGTTGAACAAACATCCGCTCTTTTTTGAGCATGGCGCCGGCGATGCTCAAGGCCCCATCCCGGGAATAGGAAAGGAAAGCATGAGCCCGTTCCAAAGCGGTAACTTCGCAGGCGGCGTCGTCGTCCATGAACAGACAATGGGTGAAGCCCGACAGCGCGCTAACCTCGGACAGGCCCCGGGCGAAGCCGCCAGCGCCACCCAGGTTGCGATTCTCAAGAACCTTTAGATGTTCGGTTTCCCGGGCATCGATGGCGTCGCCATTATTAATAATGAACGCCTTTATCCGCACGCCCCTGCTGTTTACCTGATCCAGAAAATCCGCCAGCCGCCGGGCGGTGGCGGCAATGTCAGCGAAGCGGTTGAAGGTGGTGATGACAATCGCCAGGCCCACGGTGCGCGACGCTTCCTGGTCGGTACCGAACGAGACGGTGTGCACCCGGGTCGGCGTTAACGCCACGATCTCCACATAGAGAGAGGCGTGGTCCATGGTGGCAAGGTCCTCGCTGATCACCAACCCGTCACCCAGACTGGCGCCAGTGGCGCGCCATTCCTTCACCAGGGCCTCGCCGCCCCGGTCATTGACGCCCCATACCCTCAGCAATGCTTCACCGTCCATGTCCAGGCAAAGTCGCAGCTGCTTCAGATCCGTATGGCGTTGCCATTTACGGAGGCTGAAGGCACCAAAGTAGGTGTTGAATCGGGCAGTGCTACCCACACCCAGATGCAAGGTGCGCTCACTGTATGCGTAATTCGCCTGGCCGCGCAGGCGGACGTACAAGTCCAACTCCGCGCAGAGTTGACCGTCGGGGAGCAGACAGTCGTGCACATCAAAGGCCATGATATTCAGTCCTCATTACATCAATGGCGGTCGCCACCAGCGCACCGGCTGCGGCGGCGCAGCGGTCGTCCCGAAGCGCCGCGAGCAAGGCGGCATGCCGTAGTGCTTCCAGATCCGGGGGGCACCAGAGACAATAGGGGCGCACTTGCGCCTCGCCCTGCTCAAACAATGGATCTGAAAAGTCCAGGCGCAGCGCCCGGTTGGAACGGCGCCATGTATCGCGCAGGGGCTCGCGGAAATACTCAAACGGGGCCTCCGCGCCGGGATCTCCGGGGGGGTCCACCGCCAGCTCGCGGATCAAGTCCACCGCGCGGCGGTGCACAGGAAGGGAATGCTCAAAGCGATTCAGATGACGCGTCACTTCGAACCCCAAACGCGTCAGCCTCAGGTTACGATTGGGGAAATCCGCCAATCGGGACGATGGCTGGTAACCGACCAAATCACAGAAGTCGTCCACTATGCTCCCGTTCTTCAAGCGGTCACGGTGGAAGGCACGAAACACCACGGAGTCTTCCCCGAAGCAACGCACCCACAATTGCCTGAGCGTGTGGTAGTCGCTATGGCAGGCAGGCAGGCTCTCCGCCAGAGTGGCGATGTCCCGGGTATTACGCCGAAAGCCATATTTGACCAGTTCGTTACACCACGACTCCACGTGTTCATCCTGACGGCGCAGATACGCGATCACGGTCACCGAAGAAAAAAGCGGCTTCAGACGATTCGCAAGTAGCGCCACCGCGGATCGCCACCGCGGGCCGTCATCATCGAGAAAGTAAAAGTCCTCGGAGCTGAGAATCACCTTCGGGCAAGCAGTGTGGCGCACAGCCCGGGCAAGCTGGTCCCAAACCCGGGCGTTCCTGGAAGAATCATGGGGGGTCATGCGTAGCCCGCGCACTGTTTCCTCCCTGAGATCATAGGACAGCGCATGGTGGGCGTTATCGTTTTCGACCTCACGCAGGCGCGGATAGAGAAAGCCCTGCTCGCGAAGCCGGTCTCTTTCAAGAGCCAGGAAGTCCTGCAAAGAAGTGGTTCCGGATTTGGGCTGGCCGATATGAAGGTAGAGCCGTGGGCGACGGCGCCCTACGTTAATGAACATGCCCGTGCTCCGATTGGTCGAGATCGATTACCCGATCGGCCAGCTTGTCTACCTGGCTTTCTGAATGAGACACCAGCACCACAGTCTGCAAGGAGTGTATTTTCTTGCTCATTTCCCGCTCGGCCTTCTCCCGGAATGACCGGTCACCAACGGTAAGGGCCTCGTCGATCAGCAGCACATCCGGCGACAGGAACATGGCCACGGAGAAGCCCAAGCGGGCGCGCATCCCGGAGGAGTAGGTCTTGACCGGCTCATCCATGAACGTACCCAGCTCACTGAACTCCGCAATCCGGTTGAGACAAGCGCGTGCCTGCGACTTGGTATAGCCAAGCAGCATGGCGCTGAGCACCGCGTTGTCGGTGCCCGGCAACTCTGGATCAAAGCCGGCCTGCAGGCTGAGCAACGATACAGTGACACCATGGTTGATCAGGCGGCCTTCGTCGGGACGAAGAATCCCGGCCAGCACCTTAAGCAAGGTAGACTTACCGGCCCCGTTACGCCCCATCAGCGCCAGTGTTTCTCCCTGGTACAGGTCAAACGTCAGCCCGCTGAACGCCTGGTGATAACGTGTCGGGCGGAGCAAGCCACCGCGCCGTTTGTAGCGCACACCCAAGTTGCGAGCTGACAGAATTACGCGTCCGTTCATTCCACCACCACCCGGGGGAACACCCCTTCCAGCCGCCGGTAGGCGAGAATCACCACCACCAGGCCGATCACGCAACCCAACGTGAGCCAGCCCATCTGGTGCCAGTCCGGCCATTGGTGTTCGAGCAGAATCAGGCGGTATTGGTGCAGCAGGTTGGCGATGGGGTTGGCCATGAACAGATCGCGCCAGCGCTCGGGGATGGTGTCCAGGGTGTAAAACACACCACTGGCGAACAGCAGGAACTGCAGGCCGGTGGGCACCAGATTGATCAGGTCGCGGACAAACGGAATCATCATCGCCAGGGCGCAGCCGACCACCACCATCAGCAGCAGTTGCACCAGCACCACCGGTACCAGGGCCAGCCAGTGCACGGTGGGTGGCAGCCCGTAGAGCAGCAGAAACACCGCCAGCATAAGAAACACCAGGGTCTGCTTGCCCGCGTTCTGCACCACCGCCACCAGCGGGAAAAACAGGGGCGAGATGCGCACCTGGTTCATCAGGCCACGCCCTTCAACGATGGTGTTGGAGGCGTGCTGCACGGTTTTGGCGAACCACTGGAACGGCACCAGCCCGGTGAGCAGATAGGCGACGAAACCTTCCCCACCGCGATGCAGCAGCAATCCGAACACCACGTAAAAGACCGCCATGTACAGCAGCGGGTCGATGACCCACCAGAGATAGCGGAGGTGGTTGCGGTTGGCTTCGGATTTCAGATTAAGACGCGCTTTGGTCCACACCAGGTCGACGAAATTGCGCCCGTCCCGGCGGCGGGGAGGCGCCACCACCGCCGACTCGGGCGCGTCGCTTTGTTCCAGCCAGTCCACGCCGTGTTCCTCGGCGAGGCGCAAGCGGCGCGCTTCCCGAGGCCGGCCCTGCCGCTCCTCCACCTCGGCGGCGCGGCGGTAGCCCGCGGGATGGTCGGGAAAACGGCGGCGCACCTCGGCCCAGCGTTGCCGCGCCGCATCCCAATCGCCGGCGGCCATGGCCAGCTCGGCGTGCTGATCAAAGGCCGGCGCCCACTCTGGAAAAGTGTCGCGGGCGTGCCGGTTAAAACGCAGGGCACTTTCCCGGTCGCCGGTGGCCATCGCCAGATGAGCGCTGCGCACCCACACCGGCGGGTCGTCGGGAAAACGCTGGCGGGCCTCCTCCAGAAGACGCGTCGCCAACGCCACATCGCCATCGGCCAGGGCGGTGTTGGCACCCTGCACCCAACCGCCCGGATGATCCTCGAAGCGGGCCCGGGCTTCCGCCAGCAGCTGCCGCGCTTCGCCGTGGCTGCCCAGCTCGCGCAGCGCCACCGCCGCCTGGATCCAGACCGGCGGATGATCCGGATAAACCACTCGCAGTGTGGCCCAGCGGCGTGCGGCCCGCTGCCACTGGCGCGCGGCCATGGCATCAAAGGCCCATTCAAAGGCGTCCCGGGGGGCGAGCCGACGGTCGTGCTCCGGCGGTGAAGAGGTCGTGGGGGAAAGGCTTTCCGCCATAATGCTTCCGGCAAAAAAACGTGAAGAAAACCTATCACGATGCCGGACGGGAAATCGGTAAGAGGTCGCAAATGGGCGCGACGAAAGAACCGGTTAGCGAATTTTTACGAAACGGTCGGCGTGACCGTAAAGTCAGCGATAGCCGGTGGGATTGCGTTCCTGCCAGCGCCAGTGGTCGGCGCACATCTCGTCGATGCCGCGCCGCGCGCGCCAGCCCAGAACCTGCTCGGCGTGGGCCGGATCGGCAAAGCACACCGCCACGTCACCGGGCCGGCGTTCGACCACCGTGTGAGGCACCGGACGGCCGCTGGCTTTTTCAAAGGCTCGGATCATTTCCAGCACGCTGTAACCCCGACCGGTGCCGAGATTGGTGGTGATCAGCCCGCCCTGCCCGAGCAGCGCGTCCAGGGCCGCCAGATGGCCCTGGGCCAGATCCATGACGTGGATATAGTCGCGTACGCCGGTGCCGTCCGGGGTCGAATAGTCGCCACCGAAAACATTCAGCCGCTCGCGCTTGCCCACCGCCACCTGGGCCACATAAGGCATCAGGTTGTTGGGCGTGTCGCTGGGGTCCTCGCCGATCAGGCCGCTTTCGTGGGCGCCCACCGGATTGAAATACCGCAGCAGCGCGATGCGCCATTGCGGGTCGGCGCGGTGCAGGTCGCGCAGCATGTCCTCGATGTGCAGCTTGGTGGCGCCGTAGGGGTTGGTGGCGCTGAGCGGAAAATCCTCGCGAATCGGCACCGTGGCCGGGTCGCCGTAAACGGTGGCGGAGGAACTGAACACCAGGGTGCGCACCCCGGCGCGCTGCATGGCCTCGAACAGACGCAAGGAACCGACCACGTTGTAGTCGTAGTAGCGCAGCGGTTGGGCCACCGATTCGCCCACCGCCTTGAGGCCGGCGAAGTGGATCACCGCGCCGATGTCGTGCTCGGCGAACAGGCGGTCCAGCAAGGCGCCGTCGCGGATGTCACCTTCCACGAAGGTCACCGTGCGGCCGGTGATGCGTTCCACCCGGCGCAGCGCTTCGCGGCTGCTGTTGACCAGGTTGTCGAGCACCAGTACCGGGCGTTGTTCTTCAAGCAGGCGCAGTACCGTGTGGGAGCCGATGTAACCGGCGCCGCCGGTGACCAGGGTGGTTTGCATGACTTCTCCTTTCAGCCCCTGGCGGGGCGGTTCAGGATGAAGGATACAGGATTCAGGCGCGGGTGGGGTTCGAGGTTTCGTAGCGGCCGCGCCCGCGTTTCAGCGTCGGGACGCGGGCACGGCCATGACGCCAAGGGGGCCCTGCCCGCGCCTGTATCCTGCATCCTGTATCGCTTAGCTGGAAAACGGGCGCCGGCCGCGCAGGGCCTGGGCCAGGGTGGCGCCGTCCACGAACTCCAGGTCGCCGCCCATGGGCACGCCCTGAGCGATGCGCGACACGCCGACACCGGCTTCGCGGGCCAGGTCCAGCACATAGTGGGCGGTGGCCTCCCCTTCCACGGTGGTGCCGGTGGCCAGGATCAGCTCCTGAATCTGGCCCTCGTTGAGGCGCTGCTCCAGCACATCCAGCCCCAGCTCGCGGGGGCCGATGCCGTCCAGCGGCGAGAGCTGGCCCATCAGCACGAAATAATGCCCCCGGTATTCACCGGACTGCTCCAGGGCCAGCACGTCCGCGGGCGAGGCGACGATGCACACCAGCCCGGCGTCACGGCGCGGGTCCTGGCAGATCGGGCACAGATCGCCCTCGGCATAGTTGCGGCAACGCTGGCAATGGCGCACCCCGTCCATGGCCGCGGTGAGGGCGCCGGCCAGCTGGCGGCCGTCCTCGCGGCCGCGCTCCAGCAGCGCGTAGGCCATGCGCTGGGCGGAACGGGGCCCCACCCCGGGCAGGCAGGTGAAGGCCTCGATCAGCGATTCCACCAGGGGCGCGTGTTTCACGGTTTGAAGCCCGGCGGGAACGGGAAGTCGCCGGCCATGCCCTTCATCATGTCCTGCTGCTGACGCTCCACGCGCCGCACCGCGTCGTTGACGGCGGCGGCCAGCAGGTCCTCGAGCATGTCCTTGTCTTCGCTCATCAGGCTGTCGTCGATGGCCACGCTTTTCACGTCGTGGCGGCCATTCATGACCACCTTGACCAGGCCGGCGCCGGCTTCACCGGTGACTTCGGCCTTGGCCGCGTCTTCCTGGGCCTGCTTCATTTTCTCCTGCATGGCCTGGGCCTGCTGCAGCAGATTGTTCATGTCGAAATCCATGGCAACCTCGGTTGGCTGGGCTCAGAGTTCCCGCGGGCGGATGCTGTTTTCATCCAGGCGGGCGTTGAACTGGTCGATCAGGGTCCGCACGGTGTCGTCGTCGAGCAGCGCCTGGCGGGCCTCCGCCAGCCGCTCGGCGCGGCGGGCCTGGTCCAGGGCCTCCGGCGTGTCGCCGGCGTCGGCCTCGAACTCCAGATTAAGACGGATGCGGCGCTGGAAGTAGTCGCTGAGAGCGCCGGCCAGCTCCTGGGTGCGCTCCTGGCTGACCAGCACCTGATGGCCGGTGGCCAGGCGCAGGGTCCAGTAGTCCTGGTCGCGGGCGGTCAGCACCGCGTTGCGGGCCAGGTTGCGCACGGTGCCGTCCAGCGGCAGCCGTTCCACCAGGGCCGCCCACCAGGTGCCCACCTCCTGGTCGGACTCCGGCTCGGCCAGGGGCATGGGGGTGTCTTCGCGGCGCGGCGCCGGGGCGCTCTCCACCACCGGTTCGGCGGCGGCCGGCGCCGGGGCCGCCACCGGGGCGCTGTCCGCCATGGCCGGGGGCGCCTCGTCCCAGGGCGGCGGCACCTCGCGCCAGGGCGGCGGAGCGTCGTCGCGGGCGGCGGGCGGCACCGGCGCGGCGCGCTGCACCGCCGGCGCCCCG
>JAKUPL010000030.1 GCA_022449455.1 Alcanivorax sp.
TGGCTACCGGGACAGCGATTACTTCTTCCTCAAGATCAAAGCCGCCTTTCCCGGGAATCCGCGATGAACCTTTTTTTGTGCGTCGCGCTGGAGGTCAGTCGCGAACGCGGCGGGGCAGGGTGTCGCGCACCTTGTCGGCCAGGTCGATGATGGCCTGCTCGGTGGTGTCCCAGCCGATGCAGCCGTCGGTCACCGACACGCCGTATTCCAGCTCGTCCAGATTGGCGGGAATCTTCTGATTGCCTTCCTTCAGGTGGGATTCCACCATCAGCCCGACGATGGAGGTGTTGCCCTCCAGAATCTGGTTGCCGATGTTTTCCATCACCAGCGGCTGCAGGCCCGGGTCCTTGTTGGAGTTGGCGTGGGAGCAGTCGACCATGATGTTGGTGGACACGCCGGCCTTTTCCAGGGCGCTTTCCGCCAGGGCCACGGACACCGAATCGTAGTTCGGCTTGCCGCCGCCGCCGCGCAGCACCACGTGGGCGTATTGATTGCCCTTGGTGGTGGTCAGCGCCACCCGGCCGTCCGGGTCGATGCCCAGAAAACGGTGCGGATGGCGGACGCTGAGCATGGCGTTGACCGCCACGTCCAGGCTGCCGTCGGTGCCGTTCTTGAAGCCCACCGGGCCGGACAGGCCCGACGACATCTCCCGGTGGGTCTGGGATTCGGTGGTGCGGGCGCCGATGGCGGACCAGGAAATGAGGTCCTGAATGTATTGCGGAGTGGTCGGGTCGAGGGCCTCGGTGGCCGCCGCCAGGCCCAGGTCGGCCACGTCCAGCAGCAGCTTGCGGGCAATGTTCAGACCATCTTCCACCTTGAACGAATCGTTCATGTAGGGATCGTTGATCAGCCCCTTCCAGCCCACCGTGGTGCGCGGCTTTTCGAAGTACACGCGCAGCACCAGGAACAGGGCATCGTCCACTTTGGCGGCCAGCGTCTTGAGGCGCTCGGCGTATTCCATGGCCGCTTTCGGGTCATGGATCGAACAGGGCCCGATCACCACGAACAGGCGCGGATCCTTGCGGTCCAGAATGTCGCGGATCTGCTGGCGGCCCCGATAAACGGTGTCCGCCGCCTGGTCGCTGAGCGGCAACTTTTCCTTCAGGGCCCGGGGCGTGATCAGCACGTCCTGGGATTCGATATTGAGGTCGTCGAGTTGTTGATGGCTCATGGTCTGGCTGCTTATTGGTGGTCGTGGCCGGAAGACCGCAGTCTAGCCGAATACCGCTAAGGTTTCAGCCCGGCGCGCCGATAACGGCGACGCCTATTTTGCGTTTCCTTCAGGACCGACATGAAACCTCTCGCCTTCCGGGGCCTGCGTTTGCAGGCCAAGATTCTTTTGCTTTCCCTGGTGCCGCTGCGGGTGGCGGTACTGGCTCTGACCACCTGGTCCGCCTTGGAGCGGGCGCGCACCACCGATGACACTCTGGCGCAGCAGCGCCAGGCGATGATCGCGATGCGGGAACGGGGCATCCGCAGTGCCGCCGAAGTCGCCCGCTCGGCGATCCGCCCGCTGTTGAACATGGCGGACGAGGACGAAGCCCAACGCCTCGCCAGGGCCATGATCCTGGGTATGAAATTCGACGGTGACAGTTATCTGTTCGCCTACGACTTCCGAGGCAATAAGGTCGCCAACGCCAACAACCCCAGCAGCAATTCCTGGGACCTTCAGGACGCGGACGGTCAGTACATCGTTCGCGACGACCGATCCGCGATACCGCCCGGGCCATGCAGGACATCGCCCGCGGCAAGGGCGATCTGACCCGCCGCCTGACGGTCTCCGGTGACGATGAAGTGGGCGATCTGGCGCGCCAGTTCAACGCCTTCGTGTCGCGCATGCAGGGCGCCCTGCGCGAGGTACGCGACACCACCGGCTCGGTGAACCGGGCCGCCGACGAGATCGCCTCCGGCAGCGAGGAACTGGCCACCCGCACCGAGCAGTCCGCCGCCAGCCTGCAGGAAACCTCCGCCTCCATGGAGGAAATCACCGCCACCGTCAGCCACACCGCCGACGCCGCCGAGCGCGCCAGCACCATGGTGGGCGACGCCGCGCGGGTGGCCGGCGAGGGCGGCCGCGCCATGCAGGAGGTGCAGACCACCATGGCCTCCATCGATGAGGCCGCCGGACGCATCGCCGAGATCATCGGGCTGATCGACGGCATCGCCTTTCAGACCAATATTCTGGCGCTGAACGCCTCGGTGGAAGCGGCGCGGGCCGGCGAGCACGGTCGCGGTTTCGCGGTGGTGGCCCAGGAAGTACGGAATCTGGCCGGGCGCAGCGGCGAGGCCGCCGCCGAGATCCGTGGTCTGATCGATACCTCGGTGACCCGCACCCGTCAGGGCTTGGAACTGGTACGCCGGGCCGGCGCCACCATGACGGAAATCGTCGACAGCGTGACGCCGGTGAGCGAGCTGATCGGCGACATCAGCACCGGTGCCCGGGAACAGAGCCGGGGCATCGGGCAGGTCAACACGGCGGTGGCGGAGATGGACGCCATGACTCAGCAGAACGCGGCCATGGTGCAGCAGACGTCGGCGTCGGCGGTGGCGATGCGCGGCCATGCGGAGCGCCTGGATACGCTGATCAAATCGTTCGTGCTGTAGGCCCTTTTGATCCGCTCAGGCGCCGGCCAACAGCTCCGCCACGTACTCCGGCACCTGTTGTGACGCCGGCCCGTGGCGATGCTCGGCGAAGGCGGTGACCTGCTCCGAGGGCTCCAGGTTGAGTTCCACGGTGTGGGCGCCGTGGCCGCGCGCTTCGGCCACGAACCCGGCCGCCGGATAGACGTTGCCGCTGGTACCGATGCTGATAAACCGTTCGCAGCCGGCCAGGGCGTCGAAGATACGATCCATCTCCAGGGGGATTTCCCCGAACCACACCACGTGGGGGCGCAGGCAGCCGGCCACGCCGCACACGCCGCACCTCAGCTCCGGATCCAGCGCGTCCTCCACCGGCACCAGAGCGTCGGTGGAACGGCAGCGCGCCTTCAGCAGTTCGCCGTGCATATGAATCACGTTGCGGCTGCCGGCGCGCTCGTGCAGATCGTCCACGTTCTGGGTGACCACCAGCACCTGGCCGGGCAGGGCCTGCTCCAGTTCGGCCAGGGCGTAATGGGCGGCATTGGGGCGGATCGCCGGGTCGCGCAGCTGGGCGCGGCGCTGGTTGTAGAAACGCTGCACGCCGTGGGGGTCGCGCTGAAACGCCTCCGGCGTGGCCACGTCTTCCAGGCGGTGGTTTTCCCACAGCCCGCCGCTGTCGCGGAAGGTGCGGATGCCGGATTCCGCCGAGATTCCGGCGCCGGTAAGTATTACAATCTTTTCCTGCATGGGTGACCGTCTCCCGTTACCGTTCAACGTTCGCGGAGTGTTATGGATACGATTATCTCACGACAGGAAGTGCTGTCGTTACCCGCCCGGGGCGCCGTCAATTTGCTGCATTTTCATCAGGGCATGGTGCTGGTGGTGGGCGCCGACGCGGTGGGCCTGTACCGGGACCGACGCGCGGTGGAGGACCCGCTGGCCAACGGGCTGGTGGGCTACGAGCCGATCCCGGACGCCCTGCGCCCGGTGTTCGTGGACCCGGAGGGTTTTATCAGCGAACAGACCTCCGGCTTTATCGGCCTGAGTTCCGGCGCCGCCCTGTTCGTGCGGCCGGACGGCGTGGCCCTGTATCCGTCCGGCCTGGACGCGCTGCATAATCGCGATTGTTGCTGGCTGATCCCCTTTCCGCCCCTGAACGCCTGACCGCCGGCGGCGGCACACTATTATTCTGATGGAGCATAGGCATGGCCGAAGAAAGTACACGACTGCGTCTGCGCCAACTGACCGGGGACGATTACCCGGCCCTGGCCCGTCTTATGGACATGGTCTACCACGACATCGGCGGCGCCTGGCCGGAGGAGACCGTGGCCACCCTGATCCGGTTGTTCCCGGAAGGGCAGATGGTGATCGAGGACAACGGCAACCTGGTGGCCACCGCGCTGACCATCAAGGTCAGCTACGACCGGTTCTCCAACCCGCACCGCTATGAGGATCTGATCACCGACGACAAGGTGCGCTCGCACAGCCGCAAGGGCGATGCCCTGTACGGTCTGGATGTGTTCGTGGATCCGGAATATCGCGGCTATCGGCTCGGCCGCCGGCTCTACGAAGCGCGCAAGGAACTGTGCCGCGAGGAGAATCTGCGCGCCATCCTGGCCGGTGGGCGCCTGCCCGGTTACAAGGACTACGCCGACACCATGTCGGTGACCGAATACATCTCCGAGGTGGAGACCCGGGCGATCTACGACCCGATCCTTACGTTCCAGCTGTCCAACGGTTTCGACGTCAAACGGCTGCTCAAGAAATACCTGCCCGAGGACGAAAGTTCGCGCGGCTACGCCACCCTGCTGGAGTGGGACAATATCCTCTACCAGCCGGACGACGACGGCGACTGGCCGCGCCGTTCGGTGGTGCGTCTCGGCGTGGTGCAGCGCCGCATGCGCGCCGCTCGCTCGGTGGAGGACCTGCTCAGCCAGGTGGAATTCTTCGTCGACTCGCTGTCCGACTACCGTGCCGACTTCGCGGTGCTGCCGGAGTTCTTCAGCGCGCCGCTGATGGGCCTCAAACCGGACCTCAACTCGGTGGAGGCGGTGCGCTACCTGGCCAGCTTCACCGAGGAAATCCGCGACGCCATGGCCGACATGGCGGTGAGCTACAACATCAACATCATCGGCGGCTCCATGCCGCTGGAAGAGGAGGGCCGCATCTACAACGTGGCCTACCTGATGCGCCGCGACGGCTCCGTGGAAGAGCAGAAGAAGATCCACATCACGCCCCACGAGCGCAAGGACTGGGCGATCCAGGGTGGCAACGATTTGCGCATCTTCGACACCGACGCGGGCCGCATCGGCATCCTGATCTGCTACGACGTGGAGTTCCCGGAACTGGGCCGGCTGCTGGCGGAGCAGGGCATGGAAATCCTGTTCGTGCCGTTCTGGACCGATACCAAGAACGGCTACCTGCGGGTGCGCCACTGCGCCCAGGCGCGGGCCATCGAGAACGAATGCTACGTGGCCATTTCCGGCAGCGTCGGCAACCTGCCCCGGGTGGATAACGTGGACATTCAGTACGCCCAGTCGGCGGTGTTCTCGCCCAGCGATTTCTACTTTCCCCACGACGGCACCATCAGCGAATCGGTGCCCAATACCGAGATGCTGCTGTTCGCCGACGTGGATCTGGAAAAGCTCAAGCTACTGCACAGCGAGGGCTCGGTGACCAACCTGCGCGACCGCCGCAAGGACCTCTACAACCTGGTGTGGCGCGGTCGCAAGGCGCTGGACGCGGAATGAGCGCCCGGTGAAAGCCGGCGGCGGTTCGTGTAAAAGCGGGTAAAACCTTTTTCTCCTTGCTCCATTCGGGGCGTGCCCGCGCCCCGAAAGTCCCTGTAAAGCAAGCGGTTACTCCCTCATCGCCGGTGCTCCGGCGTTTTTGGACGGGCCGTGAACGAGCGCCTAGGCTGGAGTCTGGTCATCACGCACAGGGAGGCGCTATCCGTGACTGAACGTAGCCAAGGTGAATCCAATGGGCAGGCCGGTACAGAGCAACTGTTGTGCTCCGTCAACGTGGACGGCAATCTGCTGATCGGCCCGGCCGGCAAGCCGCTGATTGATTTTCTCGAACAACACCGCATCGACCTGCCGCACGTTTGCTATCTGCCCAGCCTGGGGCCCATTGAGACCTGCGACACCTGCTGGGTGGAGGTGGACGGTGAGCTGCAACGGGGCTGCGCCCTGACTCTGAAGGATGGCATGAGCGTGCGCATCGACTCCGAGGCCGCCCGCGATGCCCGCCACGAGGGCGCCGACCGCATCGTCGCCCGCCACGAGCTGTATTGCTCGGTGTGCGAGAACAACAACGGCGACTGCGAGGTGCACAATGTGGTGGAGCGCATGGAGATTCCGTACCAGCGCTATCCCTACAAGGAAAAACCCTACGAGCTGGACGACAGCCATCCGTTCTATCAGTACGACCCGGACCAGTGCATTCTTTGCGGCCGTTGCGTGGAGGCCTGCCAGAACATCCAGGTCACCGGCACCCTGAGCATCGACTGGGCGCGGGACGATCCCCGGGTGCTGTGGGACGGCGGCGAGGTCGCCAACGAATCCAGCTGTGTGTCCTGCGGTCACTGCGTCACCGTCTGCCCCTGCAACGCGCTGATGGAAAAGACCATGGTGGGGCAGGCCGGGCCGCTCACCGCGCTACCGGAATCGGTGAAGCGCCCGGCCATCGATCTGGTCAAGCGCGTTGAGCCGACGGTGGGCTTCAAGCCGATTTTCACGCTGTCCGAGGTGGACGCCGCCTGGCGGGAATCCGAGATCAAACGCACCAAGACCGTGTGCACTTATTGCGGCGTGGGCTGTGCCTTCGAGATGTGGACCCGGGACCGCACCATTCTCAAGGTGCAGCCGGTGGAAGAGGCACCGGTGAACGGCATTTCCACCTGCGTGAAGGGCAAATTCGGCTGGGACTTCGTCAACGCCGAGGACCGGCTGACCACGCCGCTGATCCGCGAGAACGGCGAGTTCCGGCCGGCCAGTTGGGAAGAAGCCTATGCCCTGATCGCGCGCCGCTTCCTGGAGATCAAGGAAGCGCACGGCCCGGACGCGCTGTCGTTCGTGGCCTCCAGCAAGTGCACCAACGAGGAATCCTATCTGGTGCAAAAGCTGGCGCGGGCGGTGATCGGCACCAACAACGTGGACAACTGCTCGCGTTATTGCCAGTCGCCGGCCACCCAGGGCCTGTGGCGCACGGTCGGTTACGGCGGCGACGAGGGTTCCATCGAGGACCTGGAAGGCGCCGAACTGCTGCTGATCGTCGGCTCCAACACCGCGGAAAGTCATCCGGTGATCGCCACGCGCCTGAAGCAGGCGCAGAAACATCGCGGCCAGCGGCACATCGTCGCCGACCTGCGCCGCCATGAAATGGTGGAACGGGCCGATGAGCACATCCACCCCCGCCCGGGCACCGATCTGGTCTGGATCAGCGCCATGACCAAATACATCCTCGACCAGGGCCTGGAGGACCGGGCCTTCCTGGACGAGAAGGTCAACGGGCTGGATGAATACCTGGACAGCCTGGCGCCTTTCACCCTGGAATATGCCGAGGCGGAGACCGGCATCGCCGCCGACCGCCTCGCCGACCTGGCCCGTCAGATCGCCACCGCCGGCTCCGTGTGCGCGATCTGGGCCATGGGCGTGACCCAGCACGTGAACGGCTCGGACGTATCCACGGCGCTGGCCAACCTGATGCTGGTGACCGGCAACTCCGGCCGGCCCAACACTGGCTGTTATCCCATGCGCGGCCACAACAACGTGCAGGGGACCAGCGACTTCGGGGCCATGCCCGGGCGTTTCCCCGGTTACGAGTTCGTGGCCGACGACCAGGTCCGGGCGCGCTACGAAGCGGGCTGGGGGGTCACCCTGTCCAAGGAGAAGGGCTACAACAACCACACCATGGTGCAGGCCATGCACGACAGGAAAATCCGCGCCATGTACGTGCTCGCCGAGGAGATGGCCCTGGTGGACGCCAACGCCCGCTATGTGCAGGAGGGCTTCGACCTGCTGGATTTCATGGTGGTCCAGGAGATTTTCTTCACCCGCACCTGCGAACAGGCGGACGTGGTGCTGCCTGGCGCGCCGAGCGTGGAGAAGGAGGGCACCTACGTGAACACGGAGCGGCGCTTCCAGCGGCTCTACGAGGTGATGCCGCCGTTGACCGGGTGCAAGGCGGACTGGCGGATCCTGACCGAGCTGGCCCAGGCCCTGGGCGCCGACTGGGACTACCAGAACCCCTCCGAGATCATGGACGAGGCCGCGTCGCTGGCGCCCATGTTCGCCGGCGTCAGCTACGACCGGCTGGAAGGCTTCGACAGTCTGCAATGGCCGGTGCGCGCGGACGGCGCCGACACGCCCCATCTTTATCTGGACGGCTACCCGTTCGAGGACGGCAAGGCCAGGCTGTATCCGCTGGACTTCCACGCGCCGTCGGAGCCGGTCAACGAGGAATACGACCTGCACGTCAACAACGGCCGGCTGCTGGAAACCTTCCACGAAGGCAACCTGACGCACCGTTCCCGGGGGCTGCGCAGTCAGGTGCCCGGCAACTTCGTGGAAGTGTCGCCGCAGCTGGCGGAGGCGCGCGGCATCAAAACCGGCAGCCTGGTCAAACTGATCAGCCGCCACGGCGAGATCAGCGTGCATGTGCTGGTCACCGACCGGGTGGCCGGCAATGAGGTCTACGTGCCGGAGAACGCCACCGACAACGAGCACGCCATCAACATGCTGGCCTCCAACCATGCGGACAAGGACAGCCATACGCCGGCGTTCAAGGAAATCTCGGCGCGCCTGGAAGTGGTCCAGGTGGAGGGGCCGGCGCCGCTGCCGGCGGACAATTTCCGCTTCTGGACGGCGACGCCGCAAAGCGGCGTGCTCACCGAACGCAAATGGCAGCGCCAGGACTATGTGCAACCGCCGGCAGCGGCGCGCAACCCGGAGAAATTCTGATGGCCAAGGCAATCCACTACGAGGTGCCGGCGCCGGCCATGCCGGACGAGGCCCGTGAGGAACTGGACAAACTGCTGCGCAACCTTCATGAACGCGGGGTGCTGCGGCTGCTGAACGATCTGCTCGGCGCCTTTCCCGAGGTGTCCGGAATCCTGATGCGGGGCATCAACAACGAGGACAGCCGCAACGCCATCCAGAACCTGTCGCTGCTGGCCATGGGCCTGGGCCGGATTCCGCCGGAGCGCTTCGCCACGGTGACCCGGGCCCTCACCGAGGCCCTGGAGGCCATGGAGGAGAACGCCGGCGACCGCGCCCCCGGCGGGCCCGGGGTCACCGGGACCTACCGGCTGCTGCACGACGATGATCTGTGGCGCGGGCTGGGGCCGTTGCTGGAAGGGATACGCCGGTTCGGGGCGCGGCTCGGCGAGCCGGAAGAGAAGCCCGCCGCCCGGCGTCACGATCTGGAGTGACCGGGCGCGGTTCAGCGCCACTCCTGGAACGCTTCCACCACCCGGGCGGCCAGCGCCTCGGCGGCGGGGGACAACGACTCGCCGCGCAGCAGCGCGATGCGGTACTCGCCCAGCGGCGGCAGACCGTGCTCGGCGCCCAGCCGCCGCAGGGGCGGGCGCACCAGGCTGCGCGGGAAGGGGGAGATGGCCAGGTCGGCGAGCATGGCCGCTTCCTGGCCGGCGCAATGTTCGCTGCTGTAGGCCACACGGTAGTCGATGCCGGCCTGGTCCAGCGCCGCCAGGGCCATGCCCCGCCAGGCGCAGCCGTGGCTGGCCAGCGACAGCGGCAACGGTGACCGTTGCGCCGCCACGCCGCCTTCCCGGCCGGCCCACACCAGAGGCTCGCTGTGCACCACTTCCCCCAGGCCGGGCGCCAGGTCGTCGTTGCCTTCGGTGACCAGCACCAGATCCAGCTTTTCATCGATCATGCGGCCCACCAGATCGCCGCTGCGACCGGCCACCACCTCCACCTGCACCGCCGGGTGGCCGCTGGCGAAGCGGCTCAGCACCTGGGGCAGGATGCGGGTGCCGATGTCGTCCGGCGTGCCCAGCCGCACCACGCCGTCCAACGCCGGCGACAGAAACCGGGCCACCGCTTCCTGGTTCAGCTTCAGCAGCCGCCGGCCGTAGCCGAGCAGCATTTCGCCCTCCGGCGTCAGCCTGACCTGGCGCGCCTCGCGCACGAACAGCGGGTGGCCGAGGGTTTCCTCCAGCCGCTTGATCTGCATGCTCAGCGCCGAGGGGGTGCGGAACACCTGCCGGGCGGCGCGGGTGAAGCTGCCGCTCTCGGCGATGGCCACGAAGCTGCGCAGCACGTCGGTATCCAGCAGCGGTGGGGGAGAAGGGGCGGAGGCCGTCATGGCGGTACCTTTCAATAAATCTGAAAGGTGAGTGTAGATCTTTTCGTTGGATTGAACAAAGACCGGCGGCGATGCTGGGCGTTCTTCAAGCACACGCAGCCCGCGAAGGAGTCCGCCATGAGTCTGCCCGACACCGAACACGCACCGCGCCCGCGCCGTCCGCGGGAACCGGACTTGTATATGCCGGCGATGCCGCCCCTGGGCCTGATCCACGCCCTGGAAACCCGCGTGGGCGGCTGGTTGAAACGTCGGCGCCTGCGCCGCCTCGAACGTCACCAGGACGCCGCGCCAGTGGTACGTGGCGGCGGTAGGAGCGACTTCAGTCGCGATGAAGACGGCACCGGCGCTGATCGCGACTGAAGTCGCTCCTACATCCGACCGACCGGTGAAGCGCATAAAAAAAGCGCCCCGAGGGGCGCTTTCTGGTTTCCGGCGAGGGGACCCGCTTACATGTTCGGGTAGTTCGGACCGCCGGTGCCTTCCGGGGCCACCCAGACGATGTTCTGGGTCGGGTCCTTGATGTCGCAGGTCTTGCAGTGCACGCAGTTCTGGGCGTTGATCTGGAACCGCTTTTCGCCGCTGGTTTCGTCGGTCACCACCTCGTACACGCCCGCCGGGCAATAGCGCTGCGCCGGTTCGTCGTACTTGGGCAGGTTGTACTCGATGGGGATGCTCGGATCCTTGAGGGTCAGGTGGCAGGGCTGATCCTCTTCGTGGTTGGTGTTGGACAGGAACACCGAATCCAGCTTGTTGAAGGTCAGCTTGCCGTCCGGTTTCGGGTAGTTGATCTTCTTGCACTGATCCGCCGGCTTCAGGGTGTCGTGATCCGGGGTGGTATCGCGCATGGTGAACGGCAGCTTGCCGTTGAAGATGTTCAGGTCCACGAACGCGAAGGCGGAACCCAGCAGGTTGCCGAACTTGTGCTGGGCGGGACCGAAGTTGCGCTGCTGGTGCAGTTCTTCGTAAACCCAGCTGTTCTCGAAGGTGGCCTTGTACTCGCTCAGCTCGTCGGCGGCGCGGCCGTCGGCGATCGCCTTGGCGATGGTCTCGGCGGCCATCATGCCGGACTTCATGGCGGTGTGGTTGCCCTTGATCTTGGCGAAGTTCAGGGTGCCGGCGTCACAGCCCACCAGAATACCGCCCGGGAAGGTCATCTTCGGCAGCGACTGCAGGCCGCCCTTGGCGATGGCACGGGCGCCGTAGCTGACGCGCTTGCCGCCTTCCAGATACTTCTTCACTTCCGGATGGGTCTTCCAGCGCTGCATCTCGTCGAACGGCGAGACGTGCGGGTTGGAATAGGCCAGGTCGGTGATCAGACCCAGGGTCACCTGATTGTCTTCCAGGTGGTAGAGGAAGGCACCGCCCGGGGAGCCGGATTCGCTCAGCGGCCAGCCGGCGCTGTGCATGACCAGACCCTTCTTGTGCTTGGACGGATCGATTTCCCACAGTTCCTTGATGCCGATGCCGTAATGCTGCGGGTCCACGCCTTCGCGCAGGTTGTACTTCTCCATCAGCTGCTTGCCCAGATGGCCACGGCAGCCTTCGGAGAACACGGTGTATTTGGCGTGCAGCTCCATGCCCGGGTCGTAGCTGGGCTTGTGCTCGCCGTCGGCGGCGACGCCCATCTGACCGGTGGCGATGCCTTTCACGGAGCCGTCTTCATTATAGAGAATCTCGCTGGCGGCGAAGCCCGGGAAAATCTCGATGCCCATGCCTTCCGCCTGTTCCGCCAGCCAGCGGCACAGGTTGCCCAACGAAATCACATAGTTGCCTTCGTTGTGCATGGTTTTCGGCGCGAACGGGCCGGGCACCTTGCTGGCCTTGTCGGCACCGGTGAAATAGTAGATTTCGTCGGCGGTGACCGGAGCGTTCAGCGGCGCGCCTTTTTCTTTCCAGTCGGGGAACAGTTCATTCAGCGCGCGCGGCTCGAACACCGCGCCGGAGAGAATATGGGCGCCCACTTCGGAGCCCTTCTCGACGACCACCACGCTGAGTTCCTGGCCGCTTTCCTGGGCGATTTGGCCGAGCCGGCAGGCGGTTGCCAGACCGGAGGGGCCGGCGCCGACGATCACTACGTCGACTTCCATTGATTCGCGTTCCACAGCCTGTCTCCTAGCTTTCGGTTGCGTTACGGCCCTTATAGTGCCTTGTAGGGGCCGGCCGGGACCTCGCCGTGACGCCGTGAGCCTGAGGCCGTGTGGCCTGGCCGGTGCGGGCGGAGGTTCTTGGGGTGGCGCGAGTATATAAGCATCCGACGGACGGCACCACCAATTGGGCAGATGTGAAACTCTCTTTCACAAATGCTCAAACGAGTGTTTGGATTATCCGTCGCCAGGTGATTGATTTTCAACAAAATGGGCGACCGGCGGGTCATGAATAATGAACACAATTGGCAGAGAAATCATCCGCTTACACATTTTCGGCCTATTGACCTTGCCGGGGTTGGCGTTCAAGATACCGGACCTCGCGCGGGGCCCCGTGTTCGGCGTCGTCTCGCCTTTTTCATCGTTTTCGTCCCTCCCGGGGACCGGGTTGCCACAAGGCTCGGTGGGCTTCCAAACCCTGGTTTGTGGCAGCCGCGGCAGGGAACGATTCAAGTCACCAAGTGGAAGATTCCGAGGATCCTATGAAGGTTCTTGTACCCATCAAGCGAGTCATCGACTACAACGTTAAGGTTCGTGTCAAAGCGGACCACTCCGGTGTCGATCTCGCCAATGTCAAAATGGCCATGAACCCCTTCTGCGAAATCGCCGTGGAAGAAGCCGTGCGCCTGAAGGAAAAAGGCGTGGTGTCCGAAATCGTGGCCGTGAGCATCGGTCCGAAGGCCGCCCAGGAACAACTGCGTACCGCCATGGCGCTGGGCGCCGACCGCTCCATCCTGGTGGAAACCGACGAAGACGTGCAGCCGCTGGGCATCGCCAAGGCCCTCAAGGCCATCGTTGACGAAGAGAAGCCGGAACTGGTTATCCTCGGCAAGCAGGCGATCGACGACGACAACAACCAGACCGGCCAGATGCTGGCCGCGCTGACCGGCATGCCCCAGGGCACCTTCGCTTCCGAAGTGAACGTGGAAGAAGGCAAGGTCAAGGTTACCCGCGAAATCGACGGCGGCCTGCAGACCGTTGAACTGAAGCTGCCGGCGGTGGTGACCACCGACCTGCGCCTCAACGAGCCGCGCTACGCCTCCCTGCCCAACATCATGAAGGCCAAGAAGAAGCCGATGGATGTGAAATCCCCGGCGGACCTGGGTGTCGACATGACCCCGCGCGTCACCATCGAGAAGGTGGAAACCCCGGCCGAGCGCAAGGCCGGTGTCATGGTGGGCTCCGTGGATGAGCTGGTCGACAAACTGAAGAACGAAGCGAAGGTGATCTGATGAGTGTTTTAGTCTACGCCGAACACGACAATGCCGCGCTGAACAAGGCGACGCTCAGCGTCATCGCCGCCGCCAAGGAAATTGGCGGTGACATCACCGTTCTGGTCGCCGGCAAGGGCTGCAACGCCGTGGCCGAGCAGGCCGCCAAGGCCGAGGGCGTGAGCAAGGTACTGTGCGCCGACAACGACGCCTACGAGCACCAGCTGGCCGAGAACATCGCCGAGCTGGTGGCCGAAGTGGGCGCCGATTACAGCCACATCCTGGCCGCCGCCACCACCACCGGCAAGAACTTCGCGCCGCGCGCCGCCGCGCTGATGGACGTGGCCCAGATCTCCGAGATCTCCGAAGTGGTCGATGGCGACACCTTCAAGCGCCCGATCTACGCCGGCAACGCCATCGCCACCGTGAAGTGCGGTGACGACAAGAAAGTGATCACCGTGCGTCCGACCTCCTTCGACGCGGTGGCCGAGGAGGGCGGTTCCGCCTCCGTGGAAAGCTGCGACGTGGTCAAGGACGCCGGCATCTCCTCCTTCGTGGGCGAGGAACTGGCCAAGTCCGACCGTCCCGAGCTGGCCAGCGCCGAGATCGTGATCTCCGGTGGCCGCGGCATGGGCAACGGCGACAACTTCGAGATCCTCTACAAAGTGGCCGACAAGCTGGGCGCTGCCGTGGGTGCCTCCCGCGCCGCCGTGGACGCCGGCTTCGTGCCCAACGACATGCAGGTCGGTCAGACCGGCAAGATCGTGGCGCCGAACCTGTACATGGCCGTGGGCATCTCCGGTGCCATCCAGCATCTGGCGGGCATGAAGGACTCCAAGGTGATCGTCGCGATCAACAAGGACGAGGAAGCTCCGATCTTCCAGGTGGCCGACTACGGCCTGGTGGCGGATCTGTTCGAAGCGGTGCCGGAGCTGGACAGCAAGCTCTGAGTCCGATTCGACCTCGGTTCCGAAAAGCCCGGCCTCGCGCCGGGCTTTTTCGTTTCCGGTGCACCAAAGCGGCGCACGTTCCCATCGCAAAGCTTTACAATTTCTGGCACGCGGTTTGCTCATACTGACACAGGACCCGGCAAGGAGCCGGGCCGTGCCAGTGAGAACACCATGGGGCCACTATCCCTGCCGGACGTGTCCGGCTACGACGAGATGATCCTTCCGGGCGGCAAGGTCCGGGACGCCTACAAGGGCTATCACCGATGGCTGCTCGGGCAGGTCCACGACGGGCTGCTGCGCAAGCGCAAGGAGGCGGAGCTTCAATTCCACCGGGTCGGCATTACCTTCAATGTGTACGGGGAGGAAAGCGGCATCGAGCGACTGATTCCGTTCGACGCGCTGCCCCGGGTCATCCCCGCCGCCGACTGGCGGCGTCTGGAGCAGGGCGCCATCCAGCGGGTGCGTGCCCTGAACCTGTTTCTGCACGATATCTACCATGATCAGGCCATCGTCCGCACCGGCCTGGTGCCCGCCGAGCAGATTTTCGGCAACGCCCAGTACCAACCCTGCATGCAGGACCTGGACCTGCCCAACCGGGTCTATTCGCACATCAGCGGCGTGGACGTGATCCGCGATGGCGAGGGCACCTGGTACGTCCTGGAAGACAACCTGCGCACCCCCTCCGGGGTGAGCTACATGATCGAGAATCGGCGCATGATGATGCGCCTGTTTCCGGAGCTGTTCGCCCACCAGTCGGTGGCGCCGGTGGAGCACTACCCGTCGCTGCTGCTGGAAACTCTGCAGGAAAGCGGCAACGGCCCCAACCCCACGGTGGTGCTGCTGACCCCGGGCCGCTTCAACAGCGCCTATTTCGAGCACGCCTTCCTGGCCCAGCAGATGGGCATTGAACTGGTGGAGGGCGCCGACCTGTTCGTTAAGGACGGCTTTGTCTTCATGCGCACCACCGCTGGCCCACAGCGGGTGGACGTGATCTACCGGCGCATCGACGACGATTATCTGGACCCGCTGGCGTTCCGGCCGGACTCCATGCTCGGCGTGCCCGGGCTGCTGTCGGTATACCGGGACGGCAACGTGATCCTGGCCAACGCCATGGGCACGGGGGTCGGCGACGACAAGTCCATCTATCCCTACGTGCCCGATCTGATCCGTTTCTACCTGGACGAGGAACCGATTCTGGCCAATGTGCCCACCTGGCAATGCCGCGACCCCAAGGCCCTGGACCATGTGCTGGCCCACCTGCCAGAACTGGTGATCAAGGAGGTTCACGGCGCCGGCGGCTACGGCATGCTGGTGGGCCCGGCGGCCAGCCGCGCCGAGATCGAGGCCTTCCGAGAACGGCTGAAAGCGCGGCCGGCCAACTACATCGCCCAGCCCACCCTGTCGCTCTCGACCTGCCCGATCTTCGTGGAGGAAGGCATCGCGCCCCGACATATCGACCTGCGGCCCTTCGTGCTGAGCGGCAAGGAAACCCGGCTGGTGCCCGGCGGCCTGACCCGGGTGGCGATGAGCGCCGGCTCCCTGGTGGTGAACTCCTCCCAGGGCGGCGGCACCAAGGATACCTGGGTGCTGGAGGACGGATCATGCTGAGCCGCACCGCCGCCGACCTGTACTGGCTGTCGCGCTATTTCGAGCGCGCCGAGAACACCGCGCGCATGCTCGACGTGGCCTGGAACCTGTCGCTGATCCCGTTCGCCGTGGACGCCCGCGAGGAAATCACCGCGCCGCTGGTGATCACCGGCAGCCTGGCCAGCTATCAGGCCGCCCACGACGACATCCGCGTCGATGAAGTGATGCATTTTTTTACCCTGGACGATGGCAACCCGGGCAGCATCTTTCACTGCCTGCGCACCGCCCGGGAAAGCGCCCACGCGGTGCGCGGCAAAATCACCGCGGAAATGTGGGAAAGCGTCAACAGCACCTGGCTGGAACTGCGCGAGATCCGCGAACTGGGCCTGGAAGGTTACGGCGCCAGCGAGTTCTTTGACTGGGTGAAGAACCGCTCGCACCTGTTCCGCGGCGCCACCTACGGCACCAGCATCCGCAACGACGCTTTCCGGTTTTTGCGGTTGGGCACCTTTATCGAGCGCGCCGACAGCACCGCCCGCATTCTCGACGTCAAACATCAGATCGACAGCGCCGCCGGCGACGGCGCGGTGGACTTCTACCGCTGGCACGCCCTGCTGCGCTCGGTGGGCGCCTACGAGGCCTACCGGGAAATCTACAGCGAACCGATCAACGCGGAGCGGGTCTCCGAGCTGCTGATCCTGCGCCCGGAGGTGCCGCGCTCGCTGCGTTCGTGCATGCAGATGCTGTGCGAACTGCTGCCCGCCATCGAAGGCCACGCCGGCCAGCAGTCCAAGCGGCTGGCGGCGGTGCAGTTCGCGCGCCTGCAGTACGGCGACCTGGACCATATCGTGGACACCGGCCTGCACGAATACCTCACCGATTTTCTGCGCCGCATCAACGAACTGGCGGACACCATCCGCGAGGAATACCTGGAGGTGGTATGAAACTCTCGATCCGACACCGCACCGAGTACCGCTACTCCGAACGGGTCCGCCACAGCACTCAGTACCTGCGCCTGACGCCGAGGCCCTCGCGCCGCCAGCGCATTCTGGATTGGCACCTGGACCTGCCGGAGCACGCCACCCGCGCCGCCGACGGCTTCGACAATATCCTGCACGTGCTGACCCTGGACCACCCGCACCAGAGCATCGAGCTCACCGCCCGGGGGCAGGTGGAAATCGTCGACGAGGACCAGGAAGACGACGACGCCCGCCTGTCGCCGCTGGTGTTCGCCCGTACCTCGGCGCTCACCGCCACCGACGACGCCCTCGCCGACCTGGCGCAACGCTACCGCGGCCCCGCGTCCCTGGACACCCTGGAACGGCTCAGCCAGCGCATCCTCGACGACATGCCGTTCGCCGCCGGCGTCACCGACGTGGCCAGCGACGCCGCCGCCGCCTACCGGGGCGGGCAGGGCGTGTGCCAGGACCACACCCACGTCTTTCTGGCCTGCTGCCGCGCCCTGGGGATACCCGCGCGCTACGTGAGCGGCTATCTTTACAGCGACGACAGCGAACACGTGGCCAGCCACGCCTGGGCCGAGGTCTGGCAGGACGACCGCTGGCACACCTTCGACGTCACCAACCAGACCCGCCGCCCCCGGCATCACCTGAAACTGGCGGTGGGTCTCGATTATCTGGATGCCTGCCCGGTACGCGGCGTGCGCTACGGCGGCGGCGTGGAATCGCTCAACGCGGTGGCCCACGTGCGCCTCACCGGCGCCGAGCAATAGGGCGGGCGGCAACGGGAGTTCGGGCAATGACCTACTGCGTGGCCATGGCACTCAAGGACGGACTGGTGTTCGCGGCGGACTCCCGCACCAACGCCGGCGTCGACCAGATCGCCACCTACCGCAAACTGCACAAATTCGTGATCGAAGGCGAACGCGTCATCCTGATGATGACCGCCGGCAACCTGGCCACCACCCAGAGCGTGCTCAGTCTGATGCGCATGCGGCTCAACAGCGATCGGCCCAACCTGTTCGGCGCCGCCTCCATGTACGACGTGGCCACCATCGTCGGCGCCACCGGCCGCGAAGTGGTGGCCCGCGACGCCGGCCAGGGCCAGGGCGTGGACTTCGGCAGCAGCTTTATCGTCGGCGGCCAGATCCAGGGCGAACCGCCGCGCCTGTTCCTGGTCTACCCGGAAGGCAACTTCATCGAATGCACCCCGGACACCCCGTACTTCCAGATCGGCGAAACCAAATACGGAAAACCCATCCTCGACCGGGTGATCGACTACCACACCTCCCTGGACGACGGCATCAAATGCGCCCTCATCAGCATTGACTCCACCATCCGCTCCAACCTCTCCGTGGGCCTGCCCCTGGACGTCCTGCGCTACCACCGCGGCAGCTTTATCGCCAGCGAGCACTTCAACCTGGACGAGCACCACGAAGGCTTCCGCCAGCTCGGCGAAGCCTGGTCCGTGGGCCTGCGCGATGTGTTCCATCGCATTCCGAATTTGAAGTGGTGAGGGGCCACGCCTCGTAAAACCGGCCAGTCTGGCGTACCGGAACGGGCCAGTCTCGCCGTTTATTTTTTGATCAAGTTGTCCGGTGGAAATTCAGAGGTCGATTTTGTTGTTTTGAATCAATGGGATACATTTAGAGTGTTCCCCACAGGCGTGGGGATGAACCGTTAAAGAAGCTCAAATAAAATCGTTAAGGAGAGTGTTCCCCACAGGCGTGGGGATGAACCGTTGGATTTTTCCAGCAGCCAGGATTGGGAAGCGTGTTCCCCACAGGCGTGGGGATGAACCGCCACACAAGAAACGCCGGCGGCCGCCCCTGGGGTGTTCCCCACAGGCGTGGGGATGAACCGCAATTCGTGCTCCGGCGGCTGGTGGAAATCGCGTGTTCCCCACAGGCGTGGGGATGAACCGTGACCGGCGATGTGGGCGCCTATCCGACCAATGTGTTCCCCACAGGCGTGGGGATGAACCGCGCGCCGTCGCCCCTGGGCAAGCGCCCAGTTGGTGTTCCCCACAGGCGTGGGGATGAACCGCGTGAGACGATCCGCGATCTGTGAGACAGGGGGTGTTCCCCACAGGCGTGGGGATGAACCGGGCGTCAGGTTCGTCATGTGGTCGTGCTCACCGTGTTCCCCACAGGCGTGGGGATGAACCGCCTACGACCCGCAGGCCGGCGAGCGGGTCGAGGTGTTCCCCACAGGCGTGGGGATGAACCGTGCCCTGGAGGGCAACCGCGCCTTGGCCCAGCGTGTTCCCCACAGGCGTGGGGATGAACCGCTGGCTCAGTATCTCGCAACCGCTGGTGGTCGGTGTTCCCCACAGGCGTGGGGATGAACCGAGCTTGATCGATAAAGACAGTGATTGAAGGAAGTGTTCCCCACAGGCGTGGGGATGAACCGCTTCATGAGCATCTTCATGGCGCACCTCCAAGGTGTTCCCCACAGGCGTGGGGATGAACCGCACTGGTCCGCAGTGGTGCACGCTTGGGGCCCGTGTTCCCCACAGGCGTGGGGATGAACCGAATCGCGGTTGCGTCGTTCGCAATAACAAACCGTGTTCCCCACAGGCGTGGGGATGAACCGCACGCTGGTATCACTGGCGAGATCGTGCGCGGGTGTTCCCCACAGGCGTGGGGATGAACCGTCGATTAGCATTTGCAATGTCCTGCGCCGTATGTGTTCCCCACAGGCGTGGGGATGAACCGCGCCTAGGGCTTAGCAGAGCGGCAATCTCGACGTGTTCCCCACAGGCGTGGGGATGAACCGTCTTCCGGTTTTACCGATAACCAGTCGTTTCGGTGTTCCCCACAGGCGTGGGGATGAACCGGAACCTCGCCAGTGACCCACTTGCGGAAGCGATGTGTTCCCCACAGGCGTGGGGATGAACCGACCGCATCAACTATTTGTCGGAGGTATTACGAGTGTTCCCCACAGGCGTGGGGATGAACCGCCCCCAGCGGCGACAGCGTCACGGTCGAAGCCGTGTTCCCCACAGGCGTGGGGATGAACCGCATCCTCGTCGATTAATTCAAACATACTATCAGTGTTCCCCACAGGCGTGGGGATGAACCGTGCGCCCCTCTGTCGAGGGGCGGTCAGGGGCCGTGTTCCCCACAGGCGTGGGGATGAACCGGTGATCAAGGTGGCGGATAAGGGCCGGAGGACGTGTTCCCCACAGGCGTGGGGATGAACCGGCGGCGCAGGAGCAAGCGCAGCGGGGGCGAGAGTGTTCCCCACAGGCGTGGGGATGAACCGTACAACCTGGGTGAAATCCAGGTCGAGGACTGGTGTTCCCCACAGGCGTGGGGATGAACCGTCGGCCATCTTCGGTTACTCCTGCGTTCCAGTGTGTTCCCCACAGGCGTGGGGATGAACCGATGGTCCTGCTGGTGCTGTGCGACTTTGCCAAGTGTTCCCCACAGGCGTGGGGATGAACCGCCAGAACCAAATCGTCAGGAGCATCACCAGGGGTGTTCCCCACAGGCGTGGGGATGAACCGTGGACGACAGATTGTTCTCAGGAGCCTGAGAGGTGTTCCCCACAGGCGTGGGGATGAACCAGATGCGCTGTCATTTCGTTTGAGCGTTGAGGCGTGTTCCCCACAGGCGTGGGGATGAACCGGGAATCTTGCCGGCGTCGGTACGCTCCTCTCTCGTGTTCCCCACAGGCGTGGGGATGAACCGAACGGAACGGAGGGAAGAACAGCGAATGGACAGGTGTTCCCCACAGGCGTGAGGATGAACCGTGTGGCAAAAGAGGGCGCCGGCGCCGGATCGGGTGTTCCCCACAGGCGTGGGGACAAAATCCGGATGCTGTAAAACATCCATGGATACACATTAAGGATAAATTTCGGATTATTTAGATTGTTCTTTGCTGGTTGGAGGAATGTTCATGGTTACGCGAACGAAACTGGTGCGGTTGGGCAACAGTCGCGCAATAAGAATCCCCAAACCGGTGCTTGATCAGGTGGGGATGACGCTTGGCGACGTGGAGATCGAGGTGCGCGGTCGGGAGCTGGTGATTCGCCCGGTGACGACGATGACGTTGAGTGAAATGCTCAAAACCGTCAGCCCTGGAGATGCGGCTCTCACCGCCGAGGACCGCGACTGGCTTGATGCCGCCCGGGCGGGAAACGAGATGCTGTAGTCGTGGTGTATGCCCCTTTGGGAAGCAGTTGGCGGTCGATCTTTGCCGTTCCCCGGATAGCTTGCATTAATCCGTGGAAGTTGAGATATTACATGGTATATATCATCTGTGTGGGAGCTGCCCATGACCGATACGGCAAAAGTATTCATGAGCGGGCGGAGCCAGGCGGTACGCCTGCCGGCTGAGTACCGCTTCACCGAGAAGGAGGTTTTCATCCGTCGGGACCCCGTCACCGGGGACATCGTGCTGAGTACACGCCCGGAAAGCTGGGCCGGCTTTCTGGAAGTCCAGGCGCTGACGGATGTGCCCGATGATTTTCTGGGCCCGGATGAGCGCGAAGCACCCGATGCGCATCGGGACCCTCTCGAAGGGATTGATCGTGGCTAGATTCATGCTCGATACCAACATTGTGAGTCATTTGCTTCGCGGCCACCCGGCTGTCGTCAAAGCGGTCACGAGTACCGCAATGGGTGAGATCTGCATATCCGCTGTTACTGAAGGTGAACTGCGATTCGGACTTGCGCGCCGGCCTGAAGCGACGCACCTTGCGAATCTGGTTCGTGAATTTTTGGCCCGGGTCTCGGTTGAGCCATGGAACTCCGATGTGGCACAGCGATACGGTACCTTAAGAGCCGAGAACCAGGCACGTGGTGTATCCCTCTCCGCCCTGGACATGATGATCGCCGGGCACGCCTATTCGCTAGGCGTGGTATTGGTCACATCAGACAATGCCTTCACCCATGTGCAGGGTCTGAGCGTGGAAAATTGGGCTGCCAATCCCTGATCGGCGGCATCCTGTCCGAGTCGCGGCTTTCAGCTCCCTGCCGCGTCCCCTTTAATATTGAGTTTTCAATAACCCGCCAGTAATTCTCTAGTCGAGTACACCACGCCCTCATGCTAAAGCGGACAGCCAGCGCCGCGGACCGTTCGTCTGGCTGATCGCTTAGGTCACGTATCTGAAGTGGGAAAGTGCCCTGTTTTTTGGTTGTTTTTTGATCTTTTTGTTTGGTGGAAAATCAGGCCCTGATTTTCCTCTTTTGAATCAATAGAATACATTTAGAGTGTTCCCCACAGGTGTGGGGATAAACCGGGCTTCTGCGCGCCGACAGCAAGGGCCGCGCCGTGTTCCCCACAGGTGTGGGGATAAACCGGCCGTCGTCTTCCCGCCCGGTGCCGACGGAAACGTGTTCCCCACAGGTGTGGGGATAAACCGCATTCCCCATAATTCCGTTTTGAATTACGCCAGTGTTCCCCACAGGTGTGGGGATAAACCGAGAACGAGCGGTATCGAGCGGCCACCAAAAAGGTGTTCCCCACAGGTGTGGGGATAAACCGATGCTCCCGTCGGTATCGATCAGGACGGCAGAGTGTTCCCCGCAGGTGTGGGGATAAACCGCGATCCAAGTCCGGCGGCAATGCCACCAATCAGTGTTCCCCACAGGTGTGGGGATAAACCGCTTCCAGGGGTGGAGGTTCTGGGGCAAGTTAAGTGTTCCCCACAGGTGTGGGGATAAACCGACCTCGGCAACATCATCGCGCGACGTTACGCCGTGTTCCCCACAGGTGTGGGGATAAACCGCCGGCAGCGAGAACGAACAACAGATCCTGTTCGTGTTCCCCACAGGTGTGGGGATAAACCGAACCAGCTGGGCGCGGAATTCGCTCCCATCCTGTGTTCCCCACAGGTGTGGGGATAAACCGGGCGGCGTCGGGCGGTACTGGTCAAATGGCCAGTGTTCCCCACAGGTGTGGGGATAAACCGTGCGCCAGGCACTTTCGATTTTGCGCGAGTGCGTGTTCCCCACAGGTGTGGGGATAAACCGCAGTCCGCGTCGCACCCGCACCAATACCAATCGTGTTCCCCACAGGTGTGGGGATAAACCGTCAAGGAATATCTGGAAGGGCAGGGCATAGTTGTGTTCCCCACAGGTGTGGGGATAAACCGCCCTCGGATCAGACCGAGAAGGCGGAGCGCTCGTGTTCCCCACAGGTGTGGGGATAAACCGGGGGCCGGCAGCAGGAGCCCGGCCAACAGGGCGTGTTCCCCACAGGTGTGGGGATAAACCGGTCATCAACAGATACGGTGGGGTGCTGAGCCAGTGTTCCCCACAGGTGTGGGGATAAACCGCTGCCACCACCGTTATTGATGATGCCGCGCAGGTGTTCCCCACAGGTGTGGGGATAAACCGCTTTTGTTTTGAGCTTGGCGGCCTTTGTTCTGGTGTTCCCCACAGGTGTGGGGATAAACCGGCCTGGAGTGAGCAGCCGGAATCGGTGACCCGCGTGTTCCCCACAGGTGTGGGGATAAACCGCCGCCGGCCGGCCGGTGTTTGTCCCCGGTGACGTGTTCCCCACAGGTGTGGGGATAAACCGCCGGCCGCGATCTCGTCGCTCGGCTTCCTCGGGTGTTCCCCACAGGTGTGGGGATAAACCGGCGGCGCCGCAGGCGCCACCATCACGCGGCCGCGTGTTCCCCACAGGTGTGGGGATAAACCGTACGGGCTGATTTTCCACGGCACCAGCCAGAAGTGTTCCCCACAGGTGTGGGGATAAACCGTTGTCGTTTCCCTTCCTCTCGATCCGCTCCACGTGTTCCCCACAGGTGTGGGGATAAACCGGAATCTCGCAGGGTGGTCGCGAACTGGTTCGTGTGTTCCCCACTAAGCTCGAAGCGTACCCGGGACCCGTTGCCCTCTACCGCGGTGGCGCCAAGCGCCACCAACAACGATTCGATTCTCTTTAACCCCAGGGCTTTGTGGGTGGGCGCGCGGAATACAGCCTTCAGGCTACTTTGCTGTCCGCTGTTAATGGTATCAAATTGCAATACCAAAAAGATGCAATGGTAAACTGGCGTCGCCTACTTGGCTCATCCGTCCACACGGACGGTATGAGCGTGGCGCCAGGGTCAATGGGCTCTGTTGTGATATAGGTCACAGAGCGCTAGATTGTGGGCTTGGTGGTGTCGTTTTGGGGCGACACCCCCGATTATTCCGGGTTATGGCTGAAAGAGCCCGACGATAAAAAACCTCGCCGTTGGACTGAACGGCTAAAAGAGGCAAAAAGGGATGTAATGGGGATGCTCGCCAAGGGGTGGCCGCTCTGTTTTCTGTATTGGGGTAAGGCACGTCCGGCCTCCAGTGAGGGCCCGGCCTGCCATCTGTTGCCGTTTCATAGCTTGGATGTGGCGGCCGTGGGCTGGCATTTGCTGTCGCCGGAACGACCGCTAATCCATCTGTTGGCGCATCGGCTGGCTCTTCCTTCCACTGTATTGCGCTCCCTGCTGGTGTTCTTTCTGGGTCTGCACGATCTGGGCAAATTCGCCCGTGCTTTTCAAGGGCTGGTGCCCGGCACTTATCTCGTTCCGCCATTGGCGTCCTGCCAGTACACCGAGCGTCACGATCGCCTCGGTGCGTTGCTATGGTCAGAGGTCGCCATCCGCTGGCTGAGAGACGGTACGCTGAGATTCCCTCTACAGCCCTTCAATGCCGATCAACGTGATGCGTTGTCGACCAGTCTCGGTGTGTTGAGCAGTGTGGTGTTTGGACACCACGGCAAACCCGTGGTCAGGGATGGCCTGCGAGTCCAGTCTTTTTTTGGCGAAGACCAGCATGCGGATGATATTCAGGCCGCCGGTGCCTTTGTGGCGGAGTGGTCGGCGGTCATGGAGCTGGAATGGCCGGTTGAACAGCTGATTTCCCGGGAATGGGCGGCGTCGTTGCGCGGGCTCAGCTGGACCCTGGCCGGCTGGGCGGTGCTCAGCGATTGGCTCGGTTCCAATCAGACCTATTTCGAATACGTTGACGAGCCAGATTCCCTGGAAGCGTACTGGCCGATGGCGCTGGAAAAAGCGGAAACAGCCCTGCGCCATACCGGGTTCGGTCACACGCTGGAGCCCCGGCCTTATGCTGGTCTGGGGGCTTGGTTCAATGGCGAGGCGGTGACGCCCACACCTCTTCAAAAAGCGGTGGAAGAGATAGAGCTTCAAGCCGGACCGCAGCTTTTTATTCTTGAAGACGTGACCGGTGCCGGCAAGACCGAAGCGGCCTGTATTCTGGCTCAGAGGCTGCTCCGCTCGGGGGGATCGGAGGGGCTCTATTTCGCGTTGCCCACGATGGCGACTTCCAACGCCATGTACACGCGCTTGGGCGCTCTTCATCGTCGGTTTTATACGGAAAAAGGTGAGCCATCCTTCGTGCTGGCGCACGGCGCCCGCGAACTGAACGAGGATTTCGTTCGCTCACTGGTTGGTGATCAGCCTGACGACCGGAATTATCAGGCCGGCGAAGCCAGTGCGTCCGCACAATGTAACCACTGGCTGGCGGATTCTCGTAAGAAAGCACTGTTGGCCGATGTGGCGGTGGGCACCATCGACCAGGCGCTGATGGGCGTGCTGCCGTTCCGGCACCAATCGCTGCGGCTGTATGGATTGGCGCGGAAGGTGCTGATCGTCGATGAAGTTCACGCCTACGATGTTTATACCCGCTCTCTGCTGGTTGCTCTGTTGGCCCACCACGCCCGGCAGGGTGGCAGCGCGATTTTGCTGACCGCGACCTTGCCGCTGAGCCAGCGGCAGGCGCTGGTGAACGGTTGGCGCCAGGCATTGAACGCCGCCCCGATATCGTTGCAAGAGACGGAGTTTCCTTTGCTGACCCGCACCGGCGGCGATCCGTCGGTTCTGGAACAGCCGGTGGAGGCGAGACCGGCAAGCCGCCGATCCGTGGCGGTGGATTGGCTTGAGCATGAAGATCAGGCGGTGGAGGCAGTGATCAACGCCGTGTCCGAGGGGCGGTCCGTGGCCTGGGTACGGAACACGGTGGATGACGCCATCCAGGCTTATCAAACAGTACGGGAACGTCACCCCGAGCCGGACCGCTGCGTCCTGTTCCACAGCCGTTTTGCCATGGTGGATCGCCAGGAGATTGAGTCCAGGGTGCTGTCGGCGCTCGGCAAGGAATCGGAACCGGAAGCGCGCCGAGGCCAGGTGCTGATCGCCACCCAGGTCTTCCAGGAGAGCCTGGATTGCGACGTGGATGTGATGATCAGCGACCTGGCGCCGGTGGATTTGCTGATACAGCGGGCCGGCCGCCTGCAGCGCCATGCCCGTGGTGAGCGCCCGCCGCCGCGCCTGTGGGTGCTGGCACCGCCCTGGGATGAGCGACCCGGCGTCAGCTGGCTGCGCGATGCCTTGCCTGGCACCTCCTTCGTGTATCCCGATGTGGCGATCTGCTGGCTGACTCAGAAAGTGCTGCGCGAGCAGGGCGGCATCCATCTGCCCAAAGACGCCCGGGTGCTGCTGGAGGGCGTATATGGCGTATCCGAAGAGACGCTGCCCAAGGGGTTACGGGACTCACGCCTTCAGCAGGAGGGCGAGGATCAGGGCAGGATCGCCATGGCGCGCTACAACCTGCTGGACCTGGCCGCCGGTTACGTGGGCGATGACCAACCCTGGCTGGACGACCACCAGGAAATCGGCACCCGGCTCAGCGACGAGCCCACCGTGAATGTGGTGCTACTGAAAAGGGATGCCGAAGGCGGGATCGTGTTGTGGGCTCAAGGCGAGCAACACGCCGCTATGCTCAGCCAGCTTCGCTTGCGCGAAAGCCAGGCACGCAAGCTGCCCGAACTGGCCGGGCCCGATCTGGCCGCCTGGGAAGAATTGCAGGGCCGGTACAAAGCACTGAAATACACCCGGCCCTGGCTGCCCGAGGCGGATGTAGCGGTGCGCTACGATCCGGCGCTCGGGTGTGTATTGGGATAGGTAAGGTGGAGCGCGTTATGGAGGGAATCGAGAACAATATGAACTTACTAAAAGAAAGCTGGCTGCCGTTGAGAGCGAGCAACGGTGAGATCCGATACGCACCACCCGCCGCGATAGCCGATCCAGACATCACCGACCTGGCCCTGCCGCGTGCCGACTTCCAGGGTGCCGCCTACCAATGGCTGATTGGCCTGCTGCAGACCGCCTTGCCCCCCAAACACCACCTTGACTGGCTGGAACACCTGACGCATCAGCCGGACCAGAAAGCGCTGGAAGAGGCCTTTTCCCCTTTTCTGCCGGCCTTTGAATTGGATGGTGACGGCCCGCGTTTTATGCAGGACCTGGACCCGATGGACGACGCCAAGCCCTCGCCGGTGGCCGGGCTGCTGATCGACGCGCCGGGCGCAAACGGCATCAAGAACAATACCGACTTCTTCGTGAAGCGCGGCGGCACCGAGGTGATGTGCCCGGATTGCGCGGCCATGGCCTTGTTCACCATGCAGATCAATGCGCCGTCCGGCGGCGCTGGCTACCGGGTCGGCCTGCGGGGTGGTGGCCCGCTGACCACGCTGATTCTTCCCGAGGCGGGTGACGCCAGCCTTTGGCAGCGGCTGTGGCTGAATGTGATGCCGGTATCCGTATTCGATCATGACGGGCAGGCCTTTGCGGCGCCCTCGGCGGAGGATGGCACTCTATTTCCCTGGGTGGCGCCCACGCGGGAAAGCAAAGCCAAGAATACCGAAATATTTCCGGAGCAGATGCATCCGTTGCATCCGTATTGGGCGATGCCGAGGCGCTTTCGCCTGATGGTGGAAGACCAGCCCTGCCGCTGCGATCTGTGTGGCCGTGAGGCAGATCGAAGCGTACGCGAGGTGAGGGCCAAGAACTACGGCGCCAACTATGCCGGGCCCTGGCTGCACCCGCTCACTCCCTATCGCACGGACCCGAAGAAACCCCAGGAGCCGCCGTTGTCCAGCAAGGGCCAGCCCGGTGGAATCGGCTACCGCAACTGGTCTTATCTGGTGCTGCCCGATCCGTCCAATACCGGTGCGTTGCCGGCGACGGTCGTGCGCGATTTCCTCGGGCCGAAGCACCAGACCAGCAAGGATGAAAGGGCCTGGGGAGAAGACGTGGAGGCATTGCTGACGCGACCCCGGCTGTGGGTATTCGGATATGACATGGACAACATGAAGGCCCGCTGCTGGTACGGCACGGAAATGCCGCTGGTGGTACTGCCTGAAGCCCTCCAGGACGTCTTCCGTCAGGCGGTGCAGCATTTCTCCGGCCTCACCCGTCAGGTGATCTGGTACACGCGCACGCAAATCAAGAACGCCTGGTTCGAGCGCCCCGGCGATGCCAAGGGCGACACTTCGTACCTGGAGGCGCAGCTTTACGAGAACACCGAGGGCGCCTTCTTCCAGGCGCTGGAGAGCATCAAGGCAGTGTTGATTGAGTACGGTGAAACAGCCGACCTGAGCGCGCCCGCCGACGCCTGGTTCCGGGCCCTGCGAGCCGCCTCGCTGGCACTGTTCGAAGATCAGGTGCTCACCGCCGCTCAGGAAGCTCTGGATTGGCCGCGCGTGGTGTCAGCAAGGGGCCGCCTGCTGGCTTTCCTGAGCGGGCAGGGCAAGGGCGCCAAACCGATTACGCAGTTCGCCAGCGAATACGATGTTTCTCTGACGCGGAGCGAACGCGATACCAACAAGCGGGAGGAGGCGGTATGACCGAGATGGAGCTTGAAAACCCACGGAAGAAAGACGGGCGGATAGAGCGCTTTCACGTTCTCTCCGGCCACGAAGCATGGGCGGTGCGCGATTGGTGGCAGCGGCTGACCCTGCCCCCTGAGATGCTCAAGAAGCTGGGTTCCCGGCCAGGCTGGTCAAAGGGCGTCCGCGCCGAGCTGCGCCGCTGTGACCGCCCGGAAGTCGCCATGCTCACCGAAGGCTTTCGACATCTCTGGGATGCACTGGGCCGTGATGAAATTCGAAAGGATGACCTCTACGTCTGGGCCGGGATCGCCATGGTCCTGGCGGAACTCAAGGACGAGCAGGCCGGCGTCAACTTGGCGGCCGAAGTGGGTAAAGCCAAAGGTGACCTCAAAAAGCCACGCATGAGCGAACTGCGCTTCCAACAACTGATGGAGTGCCATTCGTTCGAGGAATTGTTGACGCGGCTCCGGCGGGCGCTGGCGCTGGTGGATAAAAAAGGCGTCAGCGTGGTGTCCCTGGCCGACGACATCCTCCAATGGTGGAAGGAAAACGAGAGCCCATGGCGGCCCGAGCGGCCCACGCAGGGGGTGGCGTTCCGCTGGGCCAACGACTACTTCCGGCAGGTGGCCGGTTACCGCTCGAACAACGACTGAATTCACTAATTATAAATAGGGATGTGTCATGACTCATTTTATTCAAGTGCATCTGCTGACGTCCTACCCGCCGGCCAACCTCAACCGGGACGACCTGGGGCGCCCGAAGACGGCGATGATGGGGGGCCGAAAGCGGCTGCGGGTTTCGTCTCAGAGCCTCAAGCGCACCTGGCGCACGTCGGAGTTGTTTGAGGAGGCGCTGGGGGCGCATTGCGGTAAGCGCACCAAGAAAATCGGCGTCAATGCGGCTGCGGATCTGGTCGCTAAGGGGGTCGATGAAAAGAAAGCCCATGAGTGGGCGCTGGAGATTGCCAAGGTTTTCGGCGATGTGGAAAAAGGCAAGCTGGAAACCAGTCAGTTGGTGCATATCGGTCCGGAAGAGCAGGCCGCGGTAGATGCGCTGGTGGCGACGCTGGCCGAGCAGAGCCGCGCCCCGGAAAAAGCTGAGCTGGACGGACTGCGGCACCACACCAGCGCCGTGGATGTGGGCCTGTTTGGCCGTATGCTGGCGGCGTCGCCGGCCTTCAACGTGGACGCCGCCTGCCAGGTGGCACACGCCATCACCGTGCACGCCGCCGAAGTCGAGGACGACTATTTCACCGCCGTGGACGACCTGAATACCGGTGATGAGCATCGCGGCGCCGCGCACGTGGGCGATGCGGGCTTCGGCGCTGGCCTGTTTTATTCCTATATCTGCATTGACCGTCGTCAGCTCGAGAAAAACCTGAACGGCGATCGGGAACTGGCGGACCGCGCCATTGCCGCGCTGCTGGAAGCCGCCGTGCGCACCTCGCCCAAGGGCAAGCAGAACAGCTTTGGCTCCCGCGCCCACGCCAGTTATGTGCTGGTGGAAGCGGGCGATCAGCAGCCACGCTCGCTGTCCGTGTCGTTCCTGAAGCCGGTTAGCGGCGACAACCAGGCCCTGGATGCCATTCAGCGTCTCGAACGCCAGGTGAGTGCCTTCGACGGCGCCTACGGCGCCGGTGCGGATCGCCGGTTCGTGCTGTCCGCCGAGCCGGATTACGCGGGTGCGCCGGAGGGCATGGCGTCCGGGGACCTGGGCGCGCTGATCGAGTTTCTGAAAGCGGATCGCTAGGGGGCGCCATGAGCGAGTATCTTGTATTCCGCCTGTACGCGCCGCTGGCCAGCTGGGGCGAAGCGGCGGTGGGCGAGACGCGCCCCTCGGGTGCCTGCCCGGGCCGAGGGGCACTGCTTGGCCTGCTGGGCGCCGCGCTTGGGCTGCGCCGTGATGACGCGGAAGGGCAGGCGGCCTTGTTCGGCGGCTTTCGCGTGGCGGTGAAGCAATATCGCGCAGGCACCTTGTTGAGCGATTACCACACCGCCCAGGTGCCCGCCTCGCAATCGAGGGTCCGCTATCGCACCCGCCGGGATGAGCTGAATGCCCCGCGCAAGGTGATCAATACTATTCTCTCCAGCCGTCAGTATCGCTGCGACGGCCTGTGGACGGCAGCCATACAGGCCACGCCGGCGGCCCGGCAGGATTTGTCGACGCTCCGGGATGCGCTGCTCAAACCGGTGTTTCCCCTTTATCTGGGGCGCCGGGCCTGCCCCCTGGCGGCGCCGCTGGCGCCCGAAGTGGTGGACTGCGACAGCCTGAAGTCGGCCCTGGATCACGAATTCGAGCCGTTGGTGCCCGGCCAGCAGGCCTGGCTGCGCGATGACGCCGCCTGTCTGTACGCCTGGGAAGGCCGTGCCACCGACCTGGACGGCGACGACCGGCACGTGGAAAGCAACGATGTGTGGGATGACCCGCTCAACCGAGACCGCTGGCAGTTTGGTCCGCGCAAGGCTTTTCGGCGTTATCAAGACGCTCGGGAGGTGGCTTGATGCACTTCTCTCGTGTTCGTGTCGACCTCAATGGCCTTGGCCGTAATGAACTGTTCGCGGTCATGGGCGGCGAGCCCTACGGCACGCACCAACTGCTATGGCGGCTGTTTCCCGATTACGCCGGCCCCCGGCCCTTTCTGTTCCGGCAGGAAATCGAGGAAGGCGACGACGGTGAAGGCCGCTGTAAAGGCCTGCCCCTGTTTTATCTGCTCTCCGAGCAGACACCGGTGGCGATCCCTGGTCTGCTGGAGGTGGAAAGCAAGCCGTTCGCGCCGCGCGTGGACGCCGGCGAGACGTTGGCATTCCGGCTACGCGCCAACCCCACTGTGTCGCACCGCGTGGAAGGCCAGAAGCACTCTCGCCGCAGCGATGTGTTGATGCATGCCAAATCGGCGTTCGCTCCGGAGCAAAGGGGGAGCCAGGCCTGCAAGGACGCCATGGATCTGGCCGCGCGCCAATGGCTGGCCGGGCAGGGCGAGAAGCACGGCTTTGTTCTACGTGGCGCGCCCGAAATCAGCGGCTATCGTCAACACAGCCTGGGGCGCAGAAAGCAGAATAAGCCGATTCAGTTCTCCGGCGTGGATTACAACGGCACTCTGGAAATAACGGACGCCGAGGCATTCGGAACGTGCGTGGCGCAGGGCCTGGGCCGTTCCAAGGCATTCGGCTTCGGCATGATGATGATACGGCGTGCCTGACCATGGCGTTCGTGCCGCTCAAACCGATTCCCATTAAGGACCGTGTCTCGATGATGTTCGTCGCCTATGGCCGCATTGATGTAAAGGACGGCGCGTTCGTGGTGGTCGACGAAGTCAACGGCGAGCGCATGCACATTCCCGTGGGATCGGTGGCATGCATCATGCTGGAGCCCGGCACTCGGGTTTCTCACGCAGCGGTAAAGCTGGCGGCGGTGACCGGCACCCTTTTGATCTGGGTCGGCGAGGCCGGCGTGCGCCTCTACGCCAGCGGCCAACCCGGCGGGGCTCGCTCGGACAAGCTGCTTTATCAGGCCAAACTGGCCTTGGACCCGGACCTGCGTCTCAAGGTCGTGCGCCGTATGTTCGAGCAGCGGTTCGGGGAACCGGCGCCGGAACGCCGCAGTGTGGATCAGCTGCGGGGTATCGAAGGCGCGCGTGTACGCAAAATTTACGAGCTGATGGCCAAGCAATACGGCGTTCCCTGGAAGGGGCGCCGCTATGACCCCAAGGAATGGGACAAGTCCGATGTGGTCAACCAGTGCCTCAGCGCCGCCACCGCTTGTCTGTATGGGGTTACCGAAGCGGCGGTGCTGGCCGCCGGGTACGCACCGGCGGTGGGGTTCGTTCACTCAGGCAAACCCTTGTCGTTCGTTTACGACATCGCCGACCTGTTCAAATTCGACACCGTGGTGCCGGTGGCTTTCCGCATCGCCGCCAGCAAACCGGTGGCCCCCGACCGCGCCGTCCGGGTCGCCTGCCGCGACGTTTTTCGACAAAGCAAACTGCTCAAACGCATTATCCCGGCCATTGAAGACGTTCTGGCCGCCGGCGGTATAGAACCACCCCCGCCCCCGGAGGACAGCCAGCCACCCGCCATACCCGAACCCCAGTCCCTCGCCGACAGCGGCCACCGGAGCCAGGGATGAGCATGTTGGTGGTGGTCACCGAGAATGTCCCGCCGCGATTGCGCGGGCGCCTTGCCGTCTGGCTGCTGGAAATCCGCGCCGGCGTCTATGTTGGCGACGTCAGCAAACGCATCCGTGAAATGATCTGGGAACAGGCCAAGGAACTGGTGGAGGAGGGCAACGTGGCCTTCTGCTGGGCCACCAACACCGAATCCGGCTTCGATTTTCAGACCTGTGGCGAGAATCGGCGTGTGCCCGTGGACCACGATGGCCTGCGGCTGGTTTGTTTTCTGCCCGTGGACGACTCATCCACCCCCTGATTTCTCCCTCCTTATAGCGAACAATTTTTACTCGATTCGGCCGGTGGATTTCGTCCGCCTGATTTTTTCCATAGAGATCAGTAAGATACGTTTAGAGTGTTCCCCACGGACGTGGGGATGAACCGGGTGGATCTGATTGGCCGTGCCGATGCGGCAAGTGTTCCCCACGGACGTGGGGATGAACCGGGCCGCCGCAATACCTGGACCCGGGGCCGCGAGTGTTCCCCACGGACGTGGGGATGAACCGTAATCACCCATGCCAGAAGCCAGGATAACCCGGTGTTCCCCACGGACGTGGGGATGAACCGCTCCCCCGCTCCGGGTTATACCGATCCGCGAAGTGTTCCCCACGGACGTGGGGATGAACCGCCACGCTCAGCACGGCGCGGGGGCGGGTGGAGGTGTTCCCCACGGACGTGGGGATGAACCGATCGTCGGGCCGTGGCGCACGCCGACGTGGCGGTGTTCCCCACGGACGTGGGGATGAACCGGTTTCATGGGTGGCGGTGGTGGGAGCCCAGCCGTGTTCCCCACGGACGTGGGGATGAACCGTTGCCCTGCCTTCCATGAAGCGCGACACCACTGTGTTCCCCACGGACGTGGGGATGAACCGTTGGAGGCGCTGTGGCGAATCCTGGCCTACGGGTGTTCCCCACGGACGTGGGGATGAACCGCTCCTTCTCCAATTCGCGTTTGAGCAGGCCGAGTGTTCCCCACGGACGTGGGGATGAACCGCCTACAGGGCCGTGGTTCGACCTTGTACAAGCGTGTTCCCCACGGACGTGGGGATGAACCGAGAAGAAAAAAACCGCCACACCGGCGAGGCGCGTGTTCCCCACGGACGTGGGGATGAACCGCTTGTCCGGTAGGGCGCTCATTTGGTGGGCGAGTGTTCCCCACGGACGTGGGGATGAACCTGCCTTAGTGATTTCCGGGAAAGTGGTGGGTCGGTGTTCCCCACGGACGTGGGGATGAACCGCGTCTCTTACCGGTTTCGTAAAGAGGTGCGCACGTGTTCCCCACGGACGTGGGGATGAACCGCTGGGCGATGCCGAGGGTGCCGCCTCCGAGATGTGTTCCCCACGGACGTGGGGATGAACCGATCAAGCGCGATGACAGGATCATTCTCGACCGGTGTTCCCCGCAGGCGCGGGGATGAACCGCCTGACGTTCAGGTCGGAGACGACGCCAACATGTGTTCCCCGCAGAATCTGACCCATCGGGTCGGACCCGGGCAACCCCCTGTCCCGCGAGGCTTTAGCGTGAAACAGAATGTCCCTGGGCGCCTTAGAACACAACTTGCCCGCCCGAAATACGCCGCTAAGCGCCCCGCCTTCAGCCTTTGCGGCCCGGAAAAAGCCAATCTAGCGCTCTCTACGGCAGCCTGCGAAGCAAAAAACACCGTCGTATCAGTAGTTTCCCCGGGTCCGACCCGCTGGGTTTTTTCTGGCACCGACATGCGAGTCGTGGCCTGGCGTCTCACCCAGGAATGAGCGTCGAGCGAGAGCGAGGCCCTGATCCGCTTCCTTGATCAGCGCCTCGGGAACCCCGTATTCCTCGCTGAGCGCTGGCCAGCGTGTCACTGCTTCGATGACCTGGTCGATGATTCGGTCACGGGCCTGTCTTGAGACTCCCGCTCTTTTGGCGATAGCCTCCAGGTCCGCGCGGGTTATGTCGTCGGCTTTCCCATTGATGGTCATCTGGTGCTCGCTGGTGAAGTCGCCGGTGGGATTGAAGGCAAAGGTCACGTCGTAGGCTGGAGACAGGCGCCACTGGCCAGCCTTATCCATGAGAAAAGAGGCATTCTTGGTGTGATCGTCGCGATTCATCGCGAGAACGTTAAAAACCAGTCGCCTGAATTGCTCCTCCGCGGCCGCCCGTCCCAGCCCCAGCGTTTCCATATCAAGGAACAGTTCGTCGTAACTGACGCTGCCGGGCGTGTTGTAGTCGTAATGCCCCAGAGCGCACAAGGATTGCATGAATATCTTGTCGCCGGCCCGCTCCCCCGGCTCAGCGGGCGCGGCAACCCGGTCAAATCGCCGTGTCAGGAAGTGACGGCGTCCGTTTTCCTCCATCAGCCGGCATTCGGCCATCTCCATGCCTGCTTCCCGGGCCATCAAGTAATACACGTATTCGCGGGCGCAGTACCCCTGAGGATCGGATCCTTCCTTATCCCGGTTCTCCGTGATGCCATCCAGCTTCAGGATCCAGTGGCCAAATCCTTCGCCAAGGTCGAGCTGCCCGGACCTGACCTCGCCGGTTTCTTCATTCCATGCGATGATGGCCTTGGCGCGGGCGCCGCCCACGGAGGTACCGACCTGAAGGATTTGCTGCATGGCCGCCTCGTCGACCTCCTCGTCGAGCCTTGCCGACGACGCCCCTCTGTCGGAGAGGACCTTGTTCGAGAGCCTGACGAGTTCCTCCACGGCGATAGGCGCGTCGGTGGCGGCCCGGGGCCCGCTGGCGGGCGTGTATTCCAGCGCCCCCATCCCACGTCGGCCCACGTAGCATAGGCGCTCCACGGGATTGAAGCTGTTGGGCTTGCGTCCCTGGCGAGCCAGCCAGGCGTTGATGAGCTGGTTTCCGAATCGATCCGGAAGAGAATCCGCCAGCATCCCGGGAAGCCCCTTGAAGGTCTCTTCGTTCAGGCCGGGAAAACCGTAGACTCGCGGACTTTTTGGCATCTTCAGCGGAGCCAGCTCGAAGGGGGTGTCCAGAAACTCAGGCGTATACTGGAACTCGCCCACTTTCTTCTCGGGGTTCCACGCCAACGCGCCGATCTCCATTCCCCAGAGACTGACGCCGGCGACATCCACCTCGGCCATCATCGATCCTCCGGCCAAACGAAGGTGCCTTCGGGGGGAGTTGGATTATTTGCCCTTGAGCGGGCGGTTTTTCCCGGGCCGTTCCCACCGGTTGGTCTAACCCGGACCCTGGCGGTCTGCCGCTTTTTCCCGCGCAGAAGATCCAGGGGCGTGGCCTCTGGCATGCTGATCACGCTGTCCAGGTCGCCCAGCAGCCCTAGCGCGTCAGCTACTCGGAGGAACTCCGCCAGTCCGACATTGCGCCCGTTTTCAATCTTGGTGAGGGTGGTTCGAGACACCTTCGCCTTGTCCGCCAGGTCTGACTGGGTCAGCTTTTCCTGCACGCGCCGGCGTTTTAAACGAGCCCCCAGCTCTTCATGAAGGGCTTCGCCTGAGAGGTCGGTCAGCTTGGGCATGGGGTCTCCTTGGCGGGTGCGGGCTTGGGGGGGCGGCGAAGTGCTTGAGCCAGGTTGCCGTGCTCCGCCTCCATTCCATCCCCATTCAGTGTATTGGGTATCTTGGATATTACAATTCAATGAATGCGAAAGCGATCATTATGTTGATTTATGGGTTTAATGCATGCTTTTACGGTCGTAAAAAAAGCAATCCAACACAGTGGTTCCGTTCATTTTTGATTGTAAATGCCAACAATAAAAGCATATTTTGTTTTTATGACTGCTTTTGCAATCATTATGATTTACGGAGCCAGGCCCTGTGCGGCTTTAGCCTGATAGGCGTGCCACCCGCTCCGCCAACGCCAGGGCGGCGGTGAGGCCGGGGGATTCGATGCCGAGCAGGTTGATCAGGCCGTCCAGGCCATGGAGGCGGTGGTCCTGGAGCAGAAAGTCCGGGTGGGGTTGGCCGTCGATCATCAGTTTGGGACGCACGCCGGCGTAGTCCGGCTGCAGGGCGCCGGCGGGGAGCGCCGGCCAGTAGCGTCGCACGGCGGTTTCGAAGGCGGCGCGGCGGGTATCGTCGAGGTGATAGTCGGGCTGCGCCACCCATTCCACGTCCGGGCCGAAGCGGGCGCGGCCGGCCAGGTCCACGGTGAGGTGCACGCCCAGGCCGTGGGCTTCGGGCAGGGGGTAGATCAGCCGGTCCGTGGGGCTGGGGCCGGCGAGGCGGAAATAATTTCCTTTGGCGAAGCGTTGGTCCGGGCGTTGGGCGTCGGGGAAGCCCCGCATCTTTTTCACCAGCGGCACGGCGCCCAGGCCGGCGGCGTTGATCAGTCGGTCGGCGCGCAGCGTGAACCGTTGGTCGCCGGTCTCGACGTCCAGGTCGAAGCGGCCGGGGTGGCAGTCGATATGGGTGGCCCGGTGGCGGGGGCAGAGCAGGGCGCCGTGGTCTTCCGCGTCGCGGGCCAGGGCGGCCATCAGGCCGTGGCTGTCGACGATGCCGCTGTGGGCGGAGTGCAGGGCGTCGCCGGCGCGCAGCCAGGGCTCCTCCCGGGCCAGTTGGCGGGCGCTGATCGGTGTCAGCCCGGTGGCGCCGGCGGCGCGGGCGTTATCCAGCAGTTGTCCCAGGGCGTCCCGCTGATCGTGGCCGGCCACGATCAGCTTGCCGCAGCGGCGGTGGTCGATGCCGCGGGCGGCGCAGTATTCATAAAGCAGGGCGTTGCCGCGCAGGCAGCTTTCCGCTTTGAGGGAGCCGGGCGGATAGTAGAGGCCGGCGTGGATCACCTCGCTGTTGCGCGACGACAGGTGCTCGCCGAAGCGCGCCTCGCCTTCCAGGATCACCACCGTTTCCCCGGCCCGCGCCAGAGCCCGGGCCACCGCCAGGCCCACCACGCCGGCGCCCACCACCACGGTGCCGACGCGCTCCATCAGGGTTGCGCGCCGTCCGTGGTGGCCCGGCTACGGCGGTCGCGGATGGCGTTGTCGTAGAACAGGTAGCGGGAGGTTTCGTAGAAACCGCGCGCCAGATCGAACAGAGGGTTGAAGGTGTCCGGGTCGGTTTCCGATCGGTCCTGTTCGGGGTTATCGCTGTAGAGCGTGTGCAGGCTGGCGGCTTCGCCGTCGTGGTTGAGCCGGGCCAGATGATCGGCGGTGACCGCGCCGATCTGCGGGCGGGGTCCTTCGCGCAGCACCACGAAGGCGGTGCGGTCGCCCTCCGGGGCGGGCAGCTGGATGTCGCGGCCCAGGGTGGTGTTGTCGTAGTCCAGGCCGATCAGGCCGGCCACCGTGGGCATCACGTCGATCAGGCTCACCGCGTCGCGGATGCGGCGCGGTTCCAGCAACTTGGGGGCGTAGATCATGTGCGGCACATGGTGGCTTTCCAGGCGCAGTGCCTCCTGGAAGCGCGGCATGTGCGGCAGGGTGGTGATGCGGTTGTTGTGGTCGCCGAAGAACACGAACAGGGTGTTGTCGAAGTAGTCGCTTTGCCGGGCCAGCTCCATGAAACGGCCCACGTTGTAGTCGAGCAGGCGCACCGCGTTGTACTGGGCGGCGTTCTTGAAGCCGTTGCCGTTCAGTTGCTTCTCGCTGAGGTCGTCGCGCACCTGGAAGTCGTCGTTGTTCGGCGGAATGGTGAAGGGGCGGTGGTTGCCGGCGGTCTGGATAAACGCAAAGAACGGCTGGTCGTCGGGAATCGCGTCCAGAATGGCGTGGGATTCCTTGAACAGGGCCAGGTCGGAGATGCCCCACACGTCCACGTTGGGGCTTTGCCAGTCGCCTTCTTCGTACAGTTCCAGGCCGTCGATGCTGCGCGTCAGCAGGCCCTCCAGGTTGGCCCAGCCGGCGTTGCCGCCGACCATGTACAGCTTCCGGTAGCCGTCCAGCTGGTCGACGATCATGCGCTGGTGGCCGATCAGCGGATTGCGGCTGGCGGTTTCTTCCGGGGCCACGTCGGGGATGCCGGTGAGAAACGCCCAGATGCTTTTCGCGGTGCCGGTGACCGGCACGTAGAAATGCTCGAAGAACCAGCCACCCTCGGCGATGCGGTCCAGATTGGGGGTCGGGTCGAACGGGGTGCCGTAGGCGCCCACCCGGCTGGCGCCCAGGGACTCCAGCATCACCACCACGATATTGGGTGGCCGGTCGGTGTCCAGGCGGTGGGGTTGCACGGTGACGTGGCGGCGGTAATTCAGGTCGCCGCGGCGGTCGGCGGGCAGCGCCAGAAAGTCCGCCATCATCGGGTAATAGCGCCGCACCGCCTCCAGGTCGTAGGGTTCGGTGTCCAGCTGGCTGGTGTCGTAGAAGAACAGCACCGGGTTGAGCCCCAGTGCCGCCACCGCCTTGTCGCCGGACACGAAGGCGTCGCTCCAGCGCAGTGGTACCGGGTTCTCCCAGTTGATGTCGGTGGCCCGACCGAGCAGCCCGAAGGCCAGCACCAGCACCACCACCACGCCGCCGGCCCACAGAGAACGGGTGCGGATCGGCGGCTTGTCGCGCAGCAGCAAGCGCGACGACAGGCGCTTGAACAGCGCGATCATCAGCGCGCTCAGGGCCAGCCAGCCCAGGGTGATCCACACCACCGGGTAGCTCTCCCAGACCATCTGCGTGGACATGCGGGTGTCCTGCAGAAAACGCAGCGCGGTGATGTTGAGCCGGTCGCCCAGATAGACGTAGTGGCCGAAATCCAGAATGTAGGTGAGCAGCAGCAACAGGGTGGCCAGGCCCAGGTAGACCAACGCCAGACCACGGGCGGCCCGGGAACGGACCAGGTTGAAGCGTGGCAGCCAGGCCAGCACCGCCAGCGGCAGCACCATCAACAGAGTCAGCCGCAGATCGAAGCGCAGCCCCACGCCCAGCGCCTGCCAGACCTGGCCGGCGGGGGCGTCCATGGTGTCGCCCACTTCGGAGAAAAACAGATAGAACGCGGCGCGCAGCAGCACCATCAGCATCAACAGCGCCGCCGCGCAGGCGGTCAGAAAGCGAAGCCGGCGGGAATGCCACCACCCCATCATGCGCGTGCCTCCAGAAACGATCAGGTTCGGTGTCTCGACAAGCCGCCCATGCTACCGACCGGGCCGACCGCCGTCATCGCGCCGTGCCCGGCACGGCGGCTACCGCCTACCGACCCCGTCGGGGCGGCACGGTTCCCGCGGATTTCCCTTGATGGCGCCGGGGGTGCGATCATCAGCGTTCCGAACCCATGCCGAGTCCATCCCATGCCGAGTCAACGATGGTGCTGAGCGAAACCCGGGCGGATACCACGGTGATCACCCTGCGGCCCCATCTGTCCGCCGATTGGCGCCAGGTGAAGCGCTTCATGGCGCTGATCGCGGCGGTGGTGTTCGTGGTGGCCGCCGCCTGGAGCGCCGCCGGCATCTGGCTGGCGCTGCCGTTCGCCGGCTTCGAGGTGGGGTTGCTGTGCTATCTGATGCACCGGGTGTGTTTCCGGCTCAGCTATCTGTACCAGCGCATCACCATCGAGCCGGGCCGGGTGCTGATCGAGCAGGGCGTACGCGGCCCGCCGCGCCGCCGCTGGGAGCTGAGCCGCCCGGACGCCCATCTGCACGTGATCCTGCCGGCCCGCTCCGTGGATCTGATGCGCCTGACGCTGCGCGACGACCGCACCGGTCTGGAAGTGGGCGCCTTCCTGCACGCGGACGCCCGGGAGCAGGCCCGCCGGGCGCTGCGCGACGCCGGCCTGATGGAAACCTCGGACCGCTGGTGGCAGACCGCCCGACCTTGAACTCGCCGCTGTTAAGCAAGGAACCGTGATGAAATACATCTTCGAAGTCCGCATGAAGGACGGTTACACGGTGGAGGAATACGCCGAGGCCTGGATCGAGGCCAGCCGCGTGATCCAGCAAACGCCCGGCGCCCGGGGCACCGACCTGCACCGCAAGATTGGCGAGCCGGATACGCTGCTGGCCATCGCCCATTGGGATTCCAAGGCGCACCGGGACGCCAAGGACGACAGCCGCAGCGCCCGGGTCAAGGCGATTTTGGAAAAGCACGCGCGCACCTGTGAGATCACCCCGCTGGGCGAGTTCGAGGAGCCGGAGTGGCGGGTGCCGCCGCAACCGGGCAGTGGTAATGAACCGTAAGCCGCGCCGCCTGGCGGCGGCATGGGTGGTGATCGGGCTGCTGGCCGGCTGTGATTACAGCGACGCCCCCCAGGGGGCGCCGCTGCGGGCCCTGGCCGCCGAGCCGGAGAGCTACCAGGGCAGCCTGGTGGCCACCAGCGGGGTGGTGCGGGGTTTCGACGAGCCGGAGCATTACTGGATCGAGGACGAGGCCCTCAACCGGGTGGCGCTGGCGCCGAAGGAGACAGCCCGGGACCACCTGAGCCAGCGGGTCCAGGTGGTGGGTACCTTTCATTATGATGCGGGGCGTGGGCGGTGGCTGGAGGTTCGTGACCTCCAGCCGCTTTGATCACGGCGGGTCAGCCTTCCACCTTGAACGTCAGGCCGGCGTGCTCGGTGAGCCGCTTGATCAGCTTGTCGCCCATCGCCGGCGCGGTGGTCCAGATGCCGCCGCCGGTGTCGGTGGCGTCGCGCAACAGGCACAGGGCGCTCTCGCTGATCATCCGCGAGGTGGAGCCGTAGCCCGGGTCCTTGTCGCCGGACACGCTCACCGCCAGATGTTCGCCCTGGTCGTTGCCGCCCAGAAACAGCACATCGTAGAAGCCGTTTTCCCGCTCTTCCTTGCTCGGACCCTCGCCGGGTTTGGGGGCGTCCTCGCCGGCCAGGGAGCGGTCCTGGGCCACCGCCTCGGCGGTGGCCTTGCCCTTGTCGCCGTCGCCGGTGAGGATCATCTCGTCATAGGTGAAGTCCTCGCCGTAGGCGTGGCCGAGCAGAAAGTTGGAGCGGTGCACGTTGCGGGTGTTGATGGCGGCCATGATGAACGGCGCCGCCCAGGTGCCCAGGGCGTCGTCGTATTCCGGCTTCGCCGCCGGCGGCTGGGCCGGCCCGCTGAAGCCCGGGGTCAGCGCGAACGGGTCCACCAGCAGATCGCGGATGGCCGGGTCCTTGGCCGCCGCCAGGGTGGCTTTCAGGCTGGCGGCGGTGCCGCCGGAGAAGGTGCCCTTCATCTTGCGCACCCGGCCCTTGACCCGGCTCATCGGGGTCAGGCCTTTCTCCTTCGCCTGCTGTTGCAGGAACAACACGCCCAGGTCGAAGGGGATGGAATCGAACCCGCAGGAGAACACGATGCGCGCGCCGCTCCGTTCGGCGGTGTCGCCGTAGCGGTCGATCATCTGCCGCATCCAGGCCGGCTCGCCGCACAGGTCCACGTAGTCGGTGCCGGCTTCCGCGCAGGCCTTCACCAGCGGTTCGCCGTACAGCTGGTAGGGGCCCACCGTGGTCAGCACCAGCCGGGTGCGCTCGGCCAGGGCCTGGAGGGTCTCCGGCTGGTCCGCGTCGGCGGTGACCACCGGCACGCTGTCACGGATGCCCATTTCCGCGCGCACCGCTGCCAGTTTTTCGGCGTTGCGCCCGGCCAGCGCCCAGTTCAGGTCGCCGCCGTAGGTTTGATCCAGGTATTCCGCCACCAGTCGGCCGGTGAAGCCGCTGGCGCCGTACACGATCAGATCGAACTCTCTCCCGTTGCTCATGATCGGCTGTCCGTTTCGTAATGAGTGTGGCCGCCACTATAGCCCCCCGGCGGGGGCCCCGTGCAGGGGCGGGAACGGCCTTTTGATGGCGAGGAAGGTCGTTTATTTAAAGTCCCGGGAACGCACCACCAGCTCGTCCAGGGCGTCCCGGGCGTCGGCCAGCTGCCCGGCCATCAGGTGCACGATGCGCTCCGGGCTGATCTCCACGGTGCCGGTGACGATCACCAGCGGGCTCTTCAGCAGGGTCTGCCGGTAGCGTTCCTGGATCGAGGTCCAGACCACCACATTGGTGTTGCCGGTTTCGTCCTCCAGGGTCATGAACAGGGTGCCCTTGGCGGAGCCCGGGCGCTGGCGGTTGGTGACCAGGCCCGCCACCCGCACCAGTTGGCCGGGGCGGGCCCGCTTCAGGTCCCGGGCCCGGTAGCAGCGCTTGAAGCGGGGCAGATGGCGCACCAGGGCCATGGGGTGGCGGCCCAGGGTCAGCCCCAGGTGGCGGTAGTCCTCGATCAGTGAGGTGTGTTCCGAGGGCGCGTCCAGATAAACGCCGTCATGGTCGTCGTGAACGGCGTCGCCCTCGCCCTGGCCGCCAAGCAGCGGCCGCCGGGCCTCCAGGCCCTGCACGTCCCAGTGCGCCTGATGGCGGTGGCCGCTCAGGCCGCGCAGGGCGTTGCCGGCCACCAGGGCCTCGCGCTCGCGGCTGCCCAGGGCGGCCCGCTCGCACAGGTCGCGCACGCCGCGAAACGGCGCCTGGTCGCGGGCCGCCACCAGCCGCCCGGCGGCGTCCTCGTTGAAGCCCTTGATCTGACGCAGCCCCAGCCGCAGGGCCGGCTGCACGCCCAGTTTCTCCCGATGGGTATCCTCCAGGGTGTGGTCCCAGTGGCTGTGGCGCACGTCCGGGGGGCGCGTTTCGATGCCGTGGCGGCGGGCGTCCTGAAGCAGTTGCGAGGGGGAGTAGAAGCCCATCGGCAGGCTGTTGAGCAGGCCGCAGAAGAAGGCGCTGGTGTGGTGCCGCTTGAGCCAGGCGGACACGTATACCAGCAAGGCGAAGCTGGCGGCGTGGGATTCCGGAAAGCCGTAGCCGCCGAAGCCCCTCATCTGCTCGAACAGGCGGCGCGCGTAGTCGCCGCTGTAGCCGTTGGCGCGCATCCCCTCGATTACCTTGTGCTCGAACTGCATCAGCTCGCCGCTCTTGCCCCAGCGCGCCATGGCCCGGCGCAGCCGGTCCGCCTCGCCGCCGGAAAAGCCGGCGGCCACCATCACCAGCTGGATCACCTGTTCCTGGAAGATCGGCACGCCGTAGGTGCGCTCCAGCACGCCTTTGACCTTCTCGTCAGGGTAGTCCTCTTCTTCCAGGCCGTCCCGGCGGCGCAGGTAGGGGTGCACCATGTCGCCCTGGATCGGACCCGGGCGCACGATCGCCACCTCCACCACCAGATCGTAGAAGGCGCGCGGGCGCAGGCGCGGCAGCATGTTCATCTGCGCCCGGGATTCCACCTGGAACACGCCCACGCTGTCGCCCTGGCACAGCATCTCGTAGGTGGCCTCATCGCCGGCGGGAATCTCCTGCATGGTCAGGGGGCGCCCCCGGTAGCGGCCGACCTGATCCAGGGTCTTGCGGATCGCGGTGAGCATGCCCAGGGCCAGCACGTCCACCTTCATCAGCCCCAGGGATTCCAGGTCGTCCTTGTCCCACTGGATCAGGGTGCGGTCGGGCATGGCGGCGTTTTCCACCGGCACCAGGGTGTGTACCGGGTCGCGGGTGATCACGAAGCCACCCACGTGCTGGGACAGATGACGGGGAAAACCGATCATTTCCTGGACCAGTTCCCGGTAGTGGCGGCCCAGGGTGGAGCCCCCCAGGCCCAGCTCCCGGAACCGTTCCACCAGGGAATCCGGCTGGTCCCACCAGGCCAGATTACCGCTGAGGCGTTCGACCACGTCCTGGTCCACGCCCAGGGCCCGGCCCACGTCGCGCACCGCCGAGCGGGTGCGGTAGCGGATCACGGTGGCCGCCAGGGCGGCCCGGTCGCGGCCGTACTTGCGGTACAGGTACTGCATCACCTCTTCGCGGCGCTCGTGTTCGAAGTCCACGTCGATGTCCGGCGGCTCGTCCCGCTCCTGGGAGATAAAACGTTCGAACAGCAGCTGGCTGCGCCCCGGGTCCACCTCGGTGACGCCCAGGCAATAGCACACCGCGGAGTTGGCGGCGGAGCCGCGACCCTGGCAGAGAATGCCCTGGCCGCGCGCGAAAGCGACGATGTCGTGCACGGTGAGAAAATAATGGGCGTAGCCGAGCTGGCGGATCAGTCCCAGTTCCTTGTCGATCAGAGCGCGCACGCTGTCCGGCACGCCCTCCGGATAGCGGGCCTCGGCGCCTTGATGGGCGAGGGCGGCCAGGTACTGGTCCGCGTCCTGACCCGGCGGCACCACCTCCTCCGGGTACTGGTAGCGGATTTCGTGCATGCCGAATTGGCACTGATCGGCGATCCAGGCGGCTTCTTCCAGCAACGCCGCCGGGTAAATCTCCGCCAGACGCGCCGGCGCGCGCAGGTGGCGCTGGTCATTGCGAAAGCGGCGGTCGCCGAGCCGCTGCACGGTGGTGTTCAGCCGCAGGGCGGTGAACACCTCCTGCAGACGCTGCCGTTCCGGCACGTGGTAATGCACGTCGTTGCTGGCGGTCATGGCCAGCCCGTGGCGCCGGGCCAGGTCGTGCAGCGCGCGGTAGCGCAGGGCGTCGTTGCCTTCCTGGAGCAGCTCGCAGGCCAGCCACAGCCGCTCGCCGAAGTGCTCGCGCAGCAGCGGCGCGTGGGCCTCGTCGCGCTGGTCGCCGGCGGGCAGCCACAGACACAGGGCGTGGCGCTCGATGCGCGCCAGATCCCGCCAATGCAGCTGGTAATGGCCCTTGGGCGCGCGCCGGCGGCCCTGGGTGATCAGGGTGGCGATCTCTCCGTAGGCCTGCCGGTCCCGGGCCAGCAGCACCAGACGCAGCGGGCCCCGTTCCTGGTCGAGGCGAAAATGACTGCCGACGATCAGCTTGAAATTCAGTGGCTTGCCGTCGTTTTTGCAAGTGGTTTCGAGGTCTTTCCAGGCCTGCCAGGCCCGCGCCACCCCGGCCAGGGAGCCGTCGTCGGTGATCGCCAGCGCCCGGTAACCCAGCGCATGGGCCCGCGCCACCAGTTCCTCCGGATGGCTGGCCCCGGTCAGGAAGGTGAAGGCGGAGGTGCAATGGAGTTCGGCGAACGACATCAGAAGAACCCCTGCAACCACCACCCCTCATCCCGCTCATCCTGAAACACCCAACAACACAATCCGTCCGGGTGATGGGCCACGTGGTAGCGGCGGGCGGCCTGGTCGTGCCAGGGCTGGCTGAAATGTTCCTCCTGGGGAAACAGGGTCAGGGGCCGGTCCCGCCAGTGGGGCCGATGGTCGCGCACCGCCAGGGGGCGCGGCGGGTCCAGCAGCCACAGGGGACGGTCCTCCGGCGGGGCCGGTGTGTCCGGCGGCGGCGCGGGGCGCGCGGCTTTCTCGAAAGGCGGCCGGCCCCGTTCGGTTTCCTCGGGCAAATGGCCCGGCGCGCGCTCCGGCCGGTACAGCCGCAGAGCCGGCTCGGCGGCCAGCTTCTCCAGCAGCCCGGACAGCGGCGCCCGCGCCCCCGGGTCCGGGAACAGATCCGCCAGGCCCGGGTTGCGTGGTCGCGGGCGGCCGCCGTCCAGACCCAGCCCCAGCACCGGGGCGTCCAGTACCTGATGCTCCAGGCGCCGGCGGGTCAGGTCCAGCCAGGTGGCGGCGTCGTGGCCGGCCTGGGCGCGCCGCACCACCAGGGTGTCCCGGTGGCCGTTGTTCAGGTGCAGATGCCAGCGAATCGCGGTGAGGCTCTCCTGGTGGCGTTCCAGGTCGGCGCTCAGCCGTGCCAGCAGTTCGCTCATGGGGGCGTGCAGGTGGTCGAGGCGGTCCAGCGGGTCGTCGAAGTCCAGCCGTTCGCGGAACGGCCGGGGCGGCGGCAACGGCCGGCGCGGGTCCGGTTTTTCCCCCAGCAGCCGCTGCAGCCAGTCCAGGAAACCGGCGCCGAAGCGTTTGCCCAGGGCCGCCCGGGGCAGCGTATAAAGGTCGCCCAGGGTGCGGAACCCGGGTGCCCGCAACCGCTCACGCAGGCGCGGCTCCAGATCCAGGCCGTCCAGATCCAACTGCGCCAGCCAGGCCTGGAACCGGGCCGCCTCCGGCACCGTTTCCAGGGGCGGCGGGTCACTGAGGTGCCAGGCGGCCAGCGGCGTCGGCCCCAGGCCCAGGCGGGTGGTCAGCGGGCAATGCAGGCGGTAGCGGTCCACCCGCGCCATCAGCCCTTGAAAACCGCCGTGGAGTTTCAGGCAGCTGCCCACCTCCAGCAGCAGGCTGGCCGGCGGCGCCGCGCACACCTGGGGAGTGAGCGCCAGCAGGTGCTGGCCCTGGCGCCGCAGGGCCGCTTCCCGGGCGCCGTCGTCCGCCTCCAGCACCTCCAGGTCCTCGCACAGGGCCCGGGCGGTGGCCAGCCGCAGGCCGTCTTCCACGCCGGCGGCGCGGGCCGCCCCGTTGGCCAGCTGCACGCGGTGCTGGTGCACCAGCACCCGGGGCCGCTCCACCGGGCCGTCCCCGGCCTCCAGGGCCAGCAGGGGAAAATGCAGGGCCAGCCACAGCGGGGTCATGCGGTCTCTCTCATTGGGGCGCTCTCATTGGTGTGGCTCTCATTGGAACGGCCCTCATGGACGCAGTTCGGGCGCTGGTGGCGCCGGCAAGTGTGGCGACGGGGCCGCCAGGGCGGGGCGCGGGCGCCGGGTCAGGGCCGGCAGGCTGACGGTGGCCGGCGGCGCCCGGCGCAGGTGTTCGGGCAGCACCGACAGCCGGCACTGGTCTCCGGGT
>JAKUPL010000031.1 GCA_022449455.1 Alcanivorax sp.
TGAGCGCGTCGCTGGCGGCGGCCTCGTAGCAGGCGCGCAGCAGCCCGTCCCGCTCGCCGCGCAGCACCAGAAGCTGCGCCAGCGGCACCCCGGCCCGGGCCAGGGTGTCGGCGCTGGGCCGCTCCGGGGGGTTGGCGATCAGCCGCGCGCCGGGCGCGTCATCGGCCAGCAGCGGCAGCACCAGATGCAGCAGCGGCGGGCAGGGCAGTGGGCACAGCAATTCCACCAGGCCGTGCCGGGGCCAGCCGCCCAGGCTCAGCAGCCGGTCCAGGGCGGCAAAGCCGGTGGACCGCCCGCCACCCGCGGCGCCGTCGGAATCGCGCCCCCACCAGGTGTCCCGGCGGGAGAGGAGTTGTTGCAGAGAGGCGGAGGACATCGGGAAAAACACTCGGATACTGTACACAAGGACAGTATCCGAGATGGCCTCGGGCTTCAAGCCTGCCGTTGCCCCTTCCGTGTCCCCCACGGTCAACCTGCCCTGTGCGGGTAAACATATTGTATTCCCCGGGGCGGTTGAGTAGCTTCGAAGGCCTGTTTCCGAGCGCCGAGAGACCCATGACACCACAACACAGCGCCCGCCGTGTCGCCGCCGTTTGGCAGCGTGGCCTGAGCCGGCGCCGCTTTCTGGGCTGGACCCTGGCGGGGACCGCCGGAGTGGCGGCGGTGGCCGCCGGTGGTTTCGCTTTGCTGCGCCGCTCGCCGCTGGACGAGCAGGCCAAACCCGCCTGGGCCGAGGGGCTGAGCCGCCAGGAATACCATCTCTTCGACCGGGCCCGGGTGGCGCTGCTGCCCACCGAGGGCACCGATCTGCCGGGCACCGATCAGGTGCCGGTGGTGGCCAATGTGCAAAACATGCTGGGCTACATGGCGCCGCCGTTGCGCGACCAGCTGGCCACCGGGCTGGGCCTGTTCGATAACGCGGCGGTGGTGTTTCACGGCCGTCGTTTCGTGGACCTGGAGCCGGCCACCGCCCGCGACTATTTCGACGCCTGGAGCCGGGGCAACGCGATTCAGCGCACCCTGGCCACGGTGATCAAGCAACTGGTGTACAGCGCCTACTGGAGCGACCCGGCCACCTGGCCGCCCATCGAGTTCGACGGGCCGGTGTCCGAGCAATGGGGGCTGGCCTATCTGGGTAACGCGCCCCTTCCTGATGAAGCGCCCGGCAAAGAGCGCACGGAGGAAGGCGCATGACGGCAACGCAAAACGGCCAGCCGGTTCGGGCCTCCGGCCTGGCGGTGACCCGGGCCGAGGACGTGCGCGGGTCGCGGCTGACCCTGGACGCGGACGTGGTGATCGTCGGCTCCGGCGCCGGCGGCGCGGTGACCGGCTACGAGCTGGCCCGGCGCGGCAAGAAGGTGGTGATCCTGGAGGCCGGCCCCTACATCCCCTCCAAGGACTTCACCGAACGCTTCACCCACAGCCTGGAAACCCTCTATCAGGACCACGGCGGTCAGACCAACAAGAGCGGTGATCTGCTGGTGCTGCAGGGCGCCTGCGTGGGTGGCTCCACGGTGGTCAACGGGTGCGTGTGCTTCCGCACTCCGGACTTTATTCTGGAGGACTGGCGGCGGGATTTCGGTCTTACCGAGCTGACCCCCGAGGCGATGACGCCGTACTTCGAGCGGGTGGAGCGCAACCTGGCGATCCACGAAAACGGCGAACACGAAATCGCCCGGCACGGCCGGCTGATCCGCGCCGGCGCCGACAAGCTGGGCTGGTCGGTGAAGCCGTTCAAACGCAATATCCGCGACTGCGCGCTCACCGGCCACTGCCTGTCCGGCTGCAAGACCGAGCGCAAGCAGTCCATGCTGGTCAGCTATCTGCCCTGGGCCACCGCCCACGGCGCGCGTATCTTCGCCGACACCCGGGTCACCGAGGTGCTGGCGGAGAACGGCCGGGCCCGGGGTGTGCGCGCCGAGGTCACCGGCCACGACGGCGCCAAGGTGGCGGACCTGACGGTCAACGCGGAGCGGGTGATCCTGGCCGCCGGCGCGGTGCAGACGCCGCTGCTGCTGCTGAAAAGCGGCCTGGCCAATAGCTCCGGGCAGGTGGGGCGCAACTTCGCCTGCCACCCGTCCCTGTACGTGTCCGCCCGCTACCCGGAACCGGTGCACCCCTGGCGGGGCGCCATGCTGGGGGTTTACGTGGACGAATTCCTGCACCCGGACAAGGGCGGCTTCGTGCTGGAGGACGGCGGCGCCGGCCCGGTGGAACTGAGCATGACCGCCGAGCCCGGCAGTGGCGAACCGTTCATGACGTTCATGCGCGACAGCAAGTACCTGGCCGGGCTGGTGACCCTGATCCACGATCACAACGTGGGCACCATCCGCTGGGAAGACGGCCAGAAGGTGATCGACTACCAGCTCGACAACGCCGACTTCCCGTCCATGAAACGGGCCCTCAAGGCCGCCGCCCGGCTGCACCTGGCGTCCGGCGCCGAGGAGGTCTACGTGCCGTCCAGCGACCGCCGCGTGATCCGCTCCGAAGCGGACATCGACCACGCCGTGGACGGACTGGAAAACGCCCCCCAGCATCTGCGCATGGTCAGCTATCACCCCCAGGGCAGCACCCGCATGGGCGCCGACCCGGCCACCAGCGTGGTCAACGGCGACGGCGAATGCCACGACGTGAAAGGGCTCTATATCGCGGATGCCGGCCTGCTGCCAACCTCGATCATCGTCAATCCGCAGGTCACGGTGTATGCGCTGGCCACGCGGATCGCGGAGAGGATGGTTTGAGCGGAGAGAGCAAAGCCTTAAAAGACGATGCAGGATGCAGGATACAGGGGCGGGCTTGGTGTAAGCAGAACGCTCTGCGTATTAGCAGGGCTCTTTCTGCCAATAAGCAACCCTGGCGAGGCTCGTTCCGGATCGCACTGCTCTAGCCCTGTATCCTGTATCTTGCATCCTGTATCGCCTTTCACTGCCCGCGCGTAATGACGACCCGATACACCTCCCCGGGCACCCGGTAGCGCTGAATGTCGCTTTCCCGGGCCAGGCAGGTGCCGTGTTGCGGATTGAGGCGGCACCAGCGCAGCTGCTGGTCCACGCTGGGGGGCACGCTGAAGCGGGTCAGGTAGTTGTCGCCGGCGCGCAGGGCGATGAACAACTGGTTGGCCTGCCAGCCGCAGCGGGGGTCGTCGAACAGGTCCAGGGCCACCCGGAACACCAGGCTCTGGCCGCGCCGCTCCGGCGTCACCAGCGTGCCGGCCTGGGTCACCGGGCATTCCGGTTCGCCAGCCCGATAGACCACCTCCACGCGCACCTGCTCCGGCGGCAGCGGCGGGTCGATGCGCAGTTGATAGCTGCGCAGGTCGCGGGGGGCCGGGTTGGGCCGCGGCTGGTAATCGCCGGCGGGGGCGGTCACGCAGCCGCTCAGGGCGAGGGCGGCCAGAACACCGGCGAGCAGAACACCGGCGGGCAGGGCGCGGGGTCCCATGGGCATCTCCTGTGGGCTGTCAGTCGTCGTTGTCGCCGTTCTCGAAGCGCGTCGAGAAGGCTTCCACGAAGGCATTGCGCAGGATACCGAAAAGCGCCGCCCAGGTACCGGTTTCGCTTTGCTCCACCTGGCCGCTGATCGGCACCCGGGTGGCGAACTGGTCCTGGCGCTGGTTCTTGAACAGGGTCTGCACGGCGCCGGCCAGGGCTTCCCACAGGCCGCCCAGCACCGAGCCGTCCGGGCCGGCCACGTCCTGTTGCCAATCGAACACATCCAGATTCTTGAGCAGCGGTTTCAGGTAGCCGTCCAACTGGCCGTTCCGGGCGCTCAGCTCCACCACCAGATCGCCCTGGCCGGATTGCACGTCCAGATTGGCATAGGCGCGGCTGAAATCGTTCAGGCGGGTCAGGTCCACGTCGGTAACGCGCAATTGAAAGTCGAAGTCGCGCAGGTCGCTGAGCGGGTCGAAGGCGGCGGAGGTCTCCAGGGACGCCTCGCCGAGCACCAGCGCGCGCGCCTCCAACGTGGCCACCCGGGTGCCCTGGGTGTCGCGGCTGTTGGTCAGGTTGGTGACGCGGGCGTTGACCCCGGTGGCCTCGATGTTCACCGCCGGCTCCGAATGGTCGTTGCGGAACACCAGGCGGCCGTCTTGCACCCGGACTTCGTTGAGGGTGATCGGCACCAGCTGCTGCAGCTGCGCGCGCCAGTCGGTGCCGGCGCCGGTTTGATCGGCACCGTCGTCACCGCCGTCCACGAAGGTCACGGTGGGCCGTTCGAACAGCACCCGAGCCACCAGGGCGTGGTCCTCCCACAACGCCCGCCAGCTCACCGCCAGATCGATGGCCGGGGCGTCCAGCAGCGGTTGCGGCACGGCGCCGTCCACCCGCGCGATGGTGAAACCTTCCAGTCGGTAGGCGCCGCGCCACCAGGCCAGGTCCACGTCCTCGATATGGCCCCGGTAATCGCCCATCTCGGCCATCTGCTTGTTGAGGTAATCGCGCACCAGCCAGGGCAGCGCCAGGTGCAGCACCAGCAGCAGTGTAACCAGGGTGAGCAAAACGGTGAGAGCGATACGGCGACGTCGTGTCATGGGCAATGCCTGTCCTTGCGCAATGGAGTCTTCAGAGTGCCGGTACCGGTACCGGCGGTCCGTGAACCGCGCCGCGCTCTCGGGTTATCATCGCGGGCCCGCCCGATGACCCGCATAAGGATCTGTCATGAGCGAAGCCCGTGCGCGCCCGTTGCGCGACGAATTCGGATATCGGTGCCCGGTGGACAGCCGCTGGGCGGACAACGACGTCTACGGCCACATCAACAATGTGGTGTATTACAGCTATTTCGACTCCACCATCAACCGTTATCTGATCGATCGCGGCGGTCTGGACATTCACCAGGGCGGGGTGATCGCCTACGTGGTCAGCTCCGGCTGCGATTATTTCGAGGCCGCCGCCTATCCGGACGCGCTCACCGTGGGCCTGCGCGTGGACAAGCTGGGCAACAGTTCGGTGCGCTACGGGCTGGCGTTGTTCGGGGAGGAGGGCGCCGCCAAGGCGCTGGGCTTCGTGGTGCATGTGTTCGTGGACCGCGCCACCGGCCGGCCGGTGGCGATTCCGGAACCCCTTCGAGAGGCGCTGGCGGCACTGACCCGGGAAAGCGACGGCTAGCGCTGCCGCCACTCGCTGGGGCTGACGCCGAAGGCCGCCTTGAAGGCGCGGCTGAAGGTGGCGCTGTCGGTAAAACCGTAATCCAGGGCGATGTCCAGAATGCCGCGCTGGGCGTTGTCCGGCGCCGCCAGGGCCTCGCGGATGGCGTCCAGTCGCACCTGGCGGATAAAACGCCCGGGGGTGAGCTGGTGTTCCTCGAACAACCGGTACAGGGCGCGCCGGGACACGTGCAGGGCGCCGGCCAGTTCGTCCGGGCTGAGTTCCGGATCGTCGATGTGCGCCAGCACATGGCGGTGGGCCACGTCCAGGCTGATGGCGCCGCCGGCGCGCTCCGGGGCGGCCCTGGATGCCACCCGGCTCAATGCCGCCGCCGGCGAACCCGGCAACTGGATGACCCACGGCGGCACCTACGCGGAGCAGCGTTTCAGCCGCCTCGACCGGATCAACCGGGACAACGTGGGCCGGCTCGGTCTGGCCTGGACCTACAAGCTGGACATCGACCGGGCGGTGGAGGCCACGCCCATCGTGGTGGACGGCGTGATGTACACCACCGGCCCCTTCAGCATTGTCTACGCCCTGGATGCGCGCAACGGCGAACTGCTCTGGAAGTACGATCCCGGGGTGGCCAAAACCCGCGCCCGGGACGGTTGCTGCGGCCCGGTGAATCGCGGCGTGGCGGTGTGGCGGGGCAAGGTGTTCGTCGGTGCCTATGACGGCCGGCTGATCGCCCTGGACGCGGCCAGTGGCAAGCCGGTGTGGAGCGTGGACACGCTGATCGACGCCGACCGCAGCTACACCATCGCCGGCGCCCCCCGGGTGGTGAAAGGCAAGGTGCTGATCGGCAATGGCGGCGCCGAGTTCGGCGTGCGCGGCTACATCACCGCCTACGACGCGGAAAGCGGTGAGCAGGCCTGGCGCTTTTTCACGGTGCCTGGCGATCCGGCTCTGCCGCCGGAGAACGAGGCCATGGCCCGGGCCCGCGACACCTGGTTTGGCGACCAGTACTGGAAGCTGGGCGGCGGCGGTACGGTGTGGGATTCCATGGCCTACGACCCGGAACTGGATTTGCTCTATATCGGCACCGGCAACGGCAGCCTGTGGAATCGCCAGGCCCGCTCGGCGGGCAAGGGCGACAACCTGTATCTGAGCTCCATCGTGGCGCTGCGCCCGGAGACCGGTGAGTACGTCTGGCACTATCAGACCACGCCCGGCGATCAATGGGACTTCACCGCCACCCAGACCATCACGCTGGCGGACTGGCGTCCAACGCCAAGGTGGCCCCGGAGGCGCGCATTCTCACCTACAAGCTTGACGCTACCGAGACGCTGCCGGCGCCCCGGCGCGTGGCCCGGGCCCTGCCGGACACGCTACCGGCGCTGACCGCCGACGCGGACACCCTGGACCGGGGCCGCGACCTGTACAACGACAACTGCGGCATCTGCCACGGCTTCAGCGCGCTGGGGGGCGGCGTGATCCCGGATCTGCGTTATCTGGATGAGCAGGGCCACCAGGCGTTTCCCGCCATCGTCGCCGGCCTCTACGCGGACAAGGGCATGCCGTCCTTCGCCGGTGATCTCAGCCTGGAGCAGGTCAAGGCGATCCACCAATACCTGATCAAACGCACCGGCGACCTGCGGCGCGAGCTGCAAAGCGCCCCCTGAGCGCCGCCCACGGTCAGCGCGGCTGCCAGTGGGCGGCCGGGCGGGCCAGGCGGCGGGCCGCGTAGGCGGCCGGGTCGGCGGCGCCATCGCCGTCGGAGAAGTACAGCTCGGCGACGAAATAGAACTCCTGGCCGAACGGAATGCGGTCCAGGGCGAAGCCCACATTGGGACGCTGCCCGGGGAAGCGTTCCGGTTCGTCGTCCAGGGACGGGTCGTCCTGGTAGATAAAGCGGGCGCCGGTGTCGAAGCCCTCGGCGAAGTACAGCCGCGCCAGCAGATCGAAGCCGTCGCCGGTGCCGAACCACAGCCAGTTGTCGGTGGGCACCGGGGTATCGACCATGGCCCGTTCGGTGTCGTCCAGACGGCCGTCCACACGGGCTTCCCGGTCGCCGGTCCAGCTGGTGCGCAGGCGCGCGCCGGTCAGGTTGTTGCCGTCCACGGTGACCCGGGCGCCGGGTTCGCGCAGCACGGTGGCGGCGAAACCGGGCAGGGTCAGGCGGCTGTGCACCGCCACCGCCCGGTCGCGGACCAGGAAGTAGTTGTGCAGCTTGAGCACCGGCAGGCCGGCCACCCGCACCCGGGTGGTCACATAGGCGCGGGTGGCCAGGGGGCCGTCCACCACCTGGCGGATTTCCGGGTCCAGGTTCTCGTTGGTCAGGGTGAGCCGGGCGCCGGCGCTGAACACCCCGGCGCTGAGGCGCAGCTTGAGGCTGTCCAGCAGGTTCAGCGGCTGGCCGTCCGGGCCGGTGCGGCCGGTATAGAAGAAGTCCCCCCAACGGAACAGGTTGTCGTCCTCGAAGGCCAGCTGGAAGGCCGGGGTGTTCAGCGCCAGCGGTTCGCGGTGCAGGCGCCGGGTGACCGGCCAGGCCGGCGGCGGCCGTTGCAGGGCGTAGACGCTGCGCGCCCCGTCGCCGGTGCCCAGGGTGAACACCCCGAGCACCGCGTCCGGCAGCGGCGCCGGCGCCGCCCGGGCGCTGTCCGGCAGGTCCACCAGCAGGTGATCCTCGGCGGCGATGCGGTCCGCCGGCTGCGAGCGTTCGGCGTCGCCGTCTTCCTGGAACCAGGGCGCGCGGCCCTGGCTCCAGGGCAGCCATTGGTGGGGCAGGCTGACGAAGTCGCCGTCCCGGTACACCGCCAGGTCCACGGTGGCCGGGTCGCGGCCGGCCAGCCCGGCGATGGCCGCGCCCTGCAGTTCGACGATGGCCGCCGTGGCCGGGGCGCCGAGCAGCGCGAGGGTGAGCAGCGTGAAAACACGAAGGGGGGTGAGCATGGGCATCCTGGCACCGGTGGTTCCGTTACCGGACAGGCTGAGGCAAAGCGCCGGCCCGGTCGAGGCCGGGCGGCGGGGTCAGGCGGGCGGCAGGGCCGCCGGGGGGCACGGCGGGCTGCCCGGGTGTTGTAGGAGCGGTCGTCCGACCGCGATGGGGCCGACGGAGAGCCAGCGGATCGCGGTGGGACCACCGCTCCTACAGGGCAAGCCCCGGATCATTCCGCCAGTTCAGGTCGATCGGCGAAATGCGCCAGCGCCTCCGGATTGGCCAGGGCGTTGCTGTTGCGCACCTCCCGGCCATGCACCACGTCGCGTACCGCCAGTTCCACGATTTTGCCGCTCACCGTGCGCGGAATCTCCGGCACCGTGAGAATCACCGCCGGTACGTGGCGCGGGCTGGCGCCGGCGCGGATGGTGGCGCGGATTTTCTTTTGCAGCTCATCGGTCAGCTCGACACCGTCGGCGGGCACCACGAACAGCACCACCCGCACGTCGCCCTGGAACTGCTGGCCGATAACGATGGCCTCGCGGATTTCCTCCAGGGTTTCCACCTGCCGGTAAATCTCGGCGGTGCCGATGCGCACGCCGCCCGGGTTGAGCACGGCGTCGGAACGGCCATGGATGATCAGGCCGTCGTGGCCTGGGTGGGCGACGATCTCGGCGTAGTCCCCGTGGGCCCAGACGTTCTCGAAGCGGTCAAAGTAGGCGTCGTGGAAGCGTTCCTCGTCGGGATCGTTCCAGAACGCCACCGGGCAGGCGGGGAAGGGCGCGCGGCACACCAGCTCGCCTTTCTCGCCGACCACCGCTTCGCCGTCGTCGTTGAACACCGCCACGTCCAGGCCCAGGCCCAGGCATTGCAGTTCGCCCCGGTACACCGGCACCACCGGGTTGCCGAGGGCGAAGCAGGAGAGGATGTCGGTGCCGCCGGAAATGGAGCTCACCAGCAGATCCGCTTTCACCTGTTGATAGAGAAAATCGTAGCTCTCGTGGAGCAGCGGCGAGCCGGTCGACATCAGGGTGCGCAGGCTGGACAGATCGTGGCTGTCCTTGGGCACCACGCCGGCTTTTTCCACCGCCTGCACGAACTTGGCGCTGGTGCCGAAGTGGGTGATCTTCTCGGCGTCGATCAGGTCGAACAGGCGGGCCGCGTCCGGGTAGGCCGGGTTGCCGTCGTAGAGCACCAGGGTGGCGCCGGTCTGCAGGCCGCTGACCAGCCAGTTCCACATCATCCAGCCGCAGGTGGTGAAGTAGAACAGCACGTCGTCGGCGCCCAGGTCGCCGTGCAGGCGGTGTTCCTTGGCGTGCTGGATCAGGGCGCCGCCGGTGCCGTGCACGATGCACTTGGGGGCGCCGGTGGTGCCGGAGGAATAGAGAATATAGAGCGGGTGGTTGAACGCCAGCGGTTCGAACTCCGGCAGCGGGCCGGCGGCGTCCAGCCAGTCGCGCCAGTTGAGCGCCTGGCGCACCCGGGTGGTGTCGCCGCGACCGGGGATGACCACCAGCAGTTCCGGTTTGAGGTGATCATGGAGGTCGTGGATACGCTGATCCAGCTCGATCCATTTGCCGTTGTAGTGATAACCGTCGCAGGCGAACAGCACCTTGGGCTCGATCTGGCCGAAGCGGTCGAGCACGCCCTGGACGCCGAAGTCCGGCGAGCAGGATGACCAGATGGCGCCGATCCAGGCGCAGCCCAGGGCGGCGATCACGGTTTCGATGCGGTTGGGCATGAAGCCGGCCACCCGGTCGCCGGGGCGGATGCCGGCGGCGCGCAGCTGGGCGGCCACCTGGCCGGCGGCCACGCGCAGGTCGTTGTAGCTGATTTCATCGCGCCGACCGGCTTCGTCCACGCTGATCAGGGCCGGGTGGGTGTCGTCGCGGGCCAGCAGGTTCTCGGCCAGGTTGATGCGCGCGTCCGGAAACCAGCGGTTATGGCGAAACACCGGGCTGGGTTCCAGGACCCGCTCGCCCTTGTGCCCTTGCAGCTCGCAGAAATCCCAGACCAGATTCCAGAACGCCTCGGGGTCGCGCACCGACCATTGGTGCAGGGCGCGGTAGTCGTCCAGGGTCTGGCCGGTAAGAGCTTCCGCCTGTTCGCGGAAGGCGCTGAGCTGGCTGTGCTGAAGCCGCTGAGCGTCGGGCTGCCAAAGCGGGGATGGGGCTGTTGTCATTCTTCCTCCGTTTCAAAGTCCACCAACAAGGTGCCTTCAGAAACGCTGTCTCCGGCTTTCACGAGGAAGGCCCGCACGGTGCCGGGGGCACTGGCGCGCAGGGTGTGTTCCATTTTCATGGCTTCCAGCGTGATCACGGCCGCGCCGGCGTCCACGGGGTCGCCTTCGGCCACATGGCAGGTCACGATGGTCCCGCTCATGGGCGCGCAGAAATCCCCCGCGCCGCCGGCTCGCTCGCTCTCCCGAGCCGGGTGCGTTTCGATCTGATAGTTCTGTCCGTGGACGAACACCGTCAGGCGCCGGTCATCAAAGGAAAAGAGGGCAAGACCGGAAAGCCTGTGCTCACCCCAGTGCAGGTCGAAGCGATCATCGTGCCGATGCAGCGTCCAGGGGGCGGAGCGATCCGCCACGCTGGCCCGATCGTCGTCGAGCACCACGGTGAGGGCGTGTTCATCCACGCGCAGCGGCACCAGGGTACGCCGCCGGCCCAGCGGACGCCAGGCGTTCAGCGCGGTCCAGGGGTCGTTGCCGTCGGCGCGGGCGGTGGCCACCAGGGCGGCGCCGGCCACCGCCAGCAGGGCCGGGTCCGTGGCCGGCGCCTCCAGCAGGTGCGGATGACGCTCCAGCAGGCGGGTGTCCAGCTCGGCGTCGGCGAAGGCGGGATCGCACAGCACCCGGCGCAGAAAGGCGGCGTTGTGGTGGGGGCCGGCCAGCGCCAACTGGTCCAGAGCGCGCACCAGCCGGCGGCGGGCCTGATCGCGGTCGTCGCCGTGGGCGATCAGCTTGGCGAGCATCGGATCGTAATAATCGGAAACACTATCGCCTTGCTCCACGCCGGCGTCCACGCGTACGCCGCCGGGCCAGCGCAGCTGCGTCACCGGGCCGGAGGAGGGCAGAAACTGCTGGTAGGGATTTTCCGCGTACAGGCGCACTTCCATGGCGGCGCCCTGGATGCGCAGCGCGTTCTGAGCCTTGGGCAGCGGCCGCCCGGCGGCCACCGCCAGCTGCCAGGCCACCAGATCCTCGCCGGTGATCAGCTCGGTGACCGGATGTTCCACCTGCAGGCGGGTGTTCATCTCCATGAAGAAGAACTCGCCCTGGGGCGAGAACAGGAACTCGACCGTGCCGGCGCCCCGGTAGTCGATGGCGCGGGCGGCACGCACCGCCGCCTGGCCCAGTTCCTGGCGTTGTTGCTCGCTGAGACCGGGGGCCGGGGCCTCCTCGATGATTTTCTGGTGACGGCGCTGCACCGAGCAGTCGCGCTCGAACAGGTGCACCGCGTTGCCGTGGCCGTCGGCGAACACCTGCACCTCCACGTGACGGGCGGTGGGCAGGTAGCGCTCCAGCAGTACCCGGTCGTCGTCGAAGGCGTTGCGCGCTTCCCGGCGGGCGGCGGCCAGAGCCTCGTCGAACCCGTCAGCGCTCTGCACCGCGCGCATGCCCTTGCCGCCGCCGCCGGCCACCGCCTTGATCAGCAGCGGGAAGCCGACCCGGTCGGCCTCGGCTTTGAGGGTGGCGTCGTCGGCGCCTTCCCGGTCAAAGCCGGGCAGCACCGGCACGCCGCTTTCCGCCATGCGCTGGCGGGCGGCGGCCTTGTCGCCCATCAGGCGGATCGAGTCCGGCGACGGGCCGACGAAGATCAGGCCGGCCTCGGCGCAGGCCTCGGCGAAGGCGGCGTTCTCCGACAGAAAACCATAGCCGGGATGGATCGCGTCGGCGCCGCTTTGGCGGGCGGCGGCCAGCACCGCCTCGATGTTCAGATAGCTGTCGCGGGCGCTGGCCGGGCCCAGGCGCACCGCCTGGTCGGCCTCGCGCACATGGGGGGCGTCGGCGTCGATGTCGGAGTACACCGCCACCGTGGTCAGACCCAGGGCGCGGCCGGTGCGGATGATGCGCCGGGCGATTTCGCCCCGGTTGGCGATCAGAAGGGTGTCGATGGCGGGCATGGTCAGTTCCGGTCCGGTTTCCAGTTCGGCGCGCGTTTTTCCAGGAAGGCGCTCAGGCCCTCCTGGCCCTCGGCGCCGGTGCGCAGTTCGGCGATCAGGTCGGCGGTGTAGTCGACCACCGCGTCGTCCACCGCGCTGCCGTCGGCCCGGTGCACCAGTTCGCGGGCACGGCGCTGGGCACCGGGGGCGCCGTCCAGCAGGGCGGCGATCAGGCGTTCCACGGTGGTATCCAGGTCCACCGCCGGCACCACTTCATGGACCAGCCCCAACTGGCCGGCGCGGGGCGCGTCGATCACCTCGGCGGTCATGAAATAGCGGCGCGCCTGGCGCGGGCCCATGGCGCGCACCACATAAGGCGCGATCACCGCCGGCAGAATGCCGAGCTTCACCTCGCTCAGGCAGAAGCGCGCGTCGTCGGCGGCCACCGCCATGTCGGCGGCGCAGATCAGGCCCAGGGCGCCGCCGAAGGCGGCCCCCTGGACCCGGGCGACCACCGGCTTGGCGGCGCCGTCGATGGTGCGCATCAACGTTGCAAGACGGCGCGCGTCGGCACGATTGCGGTCCGCGTCCAGTTCGCCCATGGCGCGCATCCAGTTCAGATCGGCGCCGGCGGAGAAGTGCTTGCCGGCGGCGTCCAGCAGGATCACGCGGGTTCGGTCGTCGGCGCCGGCCCGTTCGAACGCCTCGATCATGGCCTCGATCAGGGTGTCGTCGAAGGCGTTGCGTTTGTCCGGATTGTCGAGGGTGATGCGGCTCACCGGGCCCTGGTTTGTGCTTGTTATGGTCATGGTTCGCTCCTCCGCCTTCACATCCTGAAAATGCCGTAGCGGGTGTCTTCGATGGGGGCGTTGAGGCTGGCGGAGATGGCCAGGCCGAGCACGTCGCGGGTGTCCGCCGGGTCGATGACGCCGTCGTCCCACAGCCGCGCGCTGGCGTACCAGGGTTGCGCCATGGTTTCGTACTGCTCGGTCATGTCCGCCTGGAAGCGGCGCGCTTCGTCTTCATCCCAGTGTTCGCCTTTCTTTTTCAGGGCCGCGGCCTTCACCTGGGTGAGCACGCTGGCGGCCTGCTCGCCGCCCATCACCGAGATGCGCGCGTTGGGCCACATGAACAGGAAGCGCGGGTCGTAGGCGCGCCCGCACATGCCGTAATTGCCGGCGCCGAAGCTGCCGCCGGTGATCACCGTGAACTTGGGCACCCGGGCGCAGGCCACCGCGTTGACCAGCTTGGCGCCATGCTTGGCGATGCCCTCCGCTTCGTATTTCTTGCCCACCATGAAGCCGGTGATGTTCTGCAGAAACAGCAGCGGAATCTTGCGCTGGTTGCACAGCTCCACGAAGTGGGCGCCCTTCAGGGACGACTCGGAATAGAGCACGCCGTCGTTGGCGAGAATGCCCACCGGAAAGCCGTGAATGCGGGCGAAGCCGGTGACCAGGGTGGTGCCGTAATTGGCCTTGAACTCGTCCAGGTCGGAGTCGTCGACGATGCGCGCGATCAGTTCCCGGGCCGGCATCGGCGAACGGGTGGTGGGCGGAATCAGCCCGTACAGTTCATCGGCCGGATAGACCGGCGGTCGCGCCGGGCGCACCTCAAGCTGATCGGGCTTGCGCCAGTTCAGCCGGGCGACGCAGCGCCGCGCCAGATCCAGGGCGTGGGGTTCGTCGTCGGCCAGGTGGTCGGCCACCCCGGACTGCTCGCCGTGCAGGGCGGCGCCGCCCAGTTCCTCGGCGGTGACGTCCTCGCCGGTGGCGGCCTTCACCAGCGGTGGGCCGGCCAGGAACACGGTGGAGTGCTCGCGCACCATGATCACTTCATCGGCCATGGCCGGCACATAGGCGCCGCCGGCGGTGCAGGAACCGAGCACCACGCTGATCTGCGGGATGCCGGCGGCGGACAGATTGGCCATGTTGAAGAAGATGCGGCCGAAGTGCTCCCGGTCCGGGAACACCTCGTCCTGGCGCGGCAGGTTGGCGCCGCCGGAGTCCACCAGGTACAGGCAGGGCAGCCGGTTCTCCGCCGCCACCGCCTGGCAGCGCAGATGTTTCTTCACGGTGAGCGGGTAGTAGCTGCCGCCTTTCACGGTGGGGTCGTTGGCGACGATCATGCATTCCACGCCGGCCACCCGGCCGATGCCGCCCACGCAGCCGGCGGCGGGCACGTCCTCGCCGGGGTAGACGCCGTCGGCGGCCAGCGCCGACAGCTCCAGGAACGGCGAGCCCGGGTCCAGCAGGTGCTGGATGCGCTCGCGCACCGGCAGCTTGCCGCGCTCGCGCAGGCGTTGTTCCGCGGCCTCGCCGCCGCCGGCGGCGATGCGGTCCAGTTTTTCCCGCAGTTGCTCGCGCAGGGCCAGGTTGTGGTCCCGGTACCCGGCGTACTCCGGCGCGCTTTTGTTGAGTTGGCTGATGATTTTTGGCATGGCTCAGGCGGTCTCGTTGAACAGCTCGCGGCCGATCAGCATGCGGCGGATTTCACTGGTGCCGGCGCCGATCTCATAGAGCTTGGCGTCGCGCAGCAACCGACCGGTGGGGTAGTCGTTGATGTAACCGTTGCCGCCCAGGCACTGGATCGCGTCCAGGGCCATTTGCGTGGCGTTTTCGGCGCAGTAGAGGATGGCGCCGGCGGCGTCCATGCGCGTGGTGCGGCCGGTGTCGCAGTTGCGCGCCACCTGGTAAAGGTAGCTGCGGCTGGCATTGAGGGTGACGTACATGTCGGCGATCTTGCCCTGCATCAGCTGGAACTCGCCGATCGCCTTACCGAACTGCTTGCGCTCGTGCACGTAGGGCAGCACCACGTCCAGGCAGGCCTGCATGATGCCGGTGCAACCGCCGGACAGCACGGTGCGCTCGTAGTCCAGGCCGCTCATCAGCACCTTGACGCCTTCGCCCACCCGGCCGAGCACGTTTTCCTCCGGCACCTCGCAGTTCTCGAACACCAGCTCGCAGGTGTTGGAGCCGCGCATGCCCAGCTTGTCCAGCTTCTGCGCCCGGGAAAAACCCGGGAAATCCCGTTCCACCAGAAAGGCGGTGATGCCGCGCGGGCCGGCGTCCGGGTCGGTCTTGGCGTAGATCACGTAGGTGTGGGCGTCCGGTCCGTTGGTGATCCACATCTTGTTGCCGTTGAGCACATAGCGGTCGCCTTTTTTGTCGGCGCGCAGGCGCATGCTGACCACGTCGGAGCCGGCCCCGGGTTCGCTCATGGCCAGGGCGCCGATGTGCTCGCCGCTGACCAGGCCGGGCAGATAGCGGGCACGCTGGTCGTCGTTGCCGTTCAGCCAGATCTGGTTCACGCACAGATTCGAGTGGGCGCCGTAGGACAGCCCCACGGAGGCGGAGGCCCGGGAGATTTCCTCCATCACCAGGGTGTGGGCCAGGTAGCCCAGGCCGGCGCCGCCGTATTCCTCGCCCACGGTAATGCCGAGCACGCCCAGGTCGCCGAGCTTCTTCCACAGGGCGTTGGGAAACTGGTTGTCGCGATCCAGTTGTTCCGCCAGGGGCGCGATTTCGTTGCGGGCGAAGGCGCGGGCGCTGTCGCGCAGGGCCTCCAGGGTGTCGTCCAGTTGAAAGTCCAGGCCGCCGTTGAACATCTGTGTCTCCTGTCGGGGGAGCCGCGCGGATTGTTGTGGGTATGCGGGCTCGGCGTGTCGGTGAAGTCGCGCCGGTCAGAGCGCGGTCAGGGCCTGCCGGGTGCGGGCCTCGGCGTCGTCCAGTTCGGTTTGCAGTACGTGAATGTCCGCCAGTTGCCGTTCCAGTTGCGCCCGTTTGTCGGCGATCCGCTCCAGCAGGGCTTCCAGTTGCTGGCGGTTGTCGCTGGCCGGGCGGTACATGCGGATCAGGTCGCGGGATTCCGCCAGGGAAAAGCCCAGCCGTTTGCCGCGCAGGATCAGTTTCAGGGTGGTGCGGTCCGCCGGCGAGTAGATGCGGGTCTGGCCGCGGCGCCGGGGGCTGAGCAGGCCCTGGTCCTCGTAGAAGCGAATGGTGCGCGTGGTGACGTCGAATTCCCGGGCCAGCTCACCGATTGAATAGGTCGTGGTCATGGTCGGGAGAGTAGGGGAAGTTTACGTTAACGTAAAGTGGCTCCCTGTGTCGGCGAGCGGGGCTCTGGTCTGGTGGGGTGGGGGGTGTTACCTTTAGCGCCCGCTGGTTCCGAGGGTAGGGAACGGTGATTTACCGTAAAGATCGCAAGGTCCTCAAAAGAGTGGATTTCGGGGCCGCCAAGAACTCCCTGATGGGGGTGCTGGCGGCCCTTGTGGTTTACGCGCTGGTGATCGCCTGGGGCCGGGTGTACGAGGCGTTTCAGCTGGAGACGCTGCTGGTCGGCGGCGCGGTGGTGGTGGTGACCGCCTTCCGGCTGTGGCTGGTGGCCCGTTTCGACGCCCTGTACGGCGCCGGGCCGGCGCGCTGGCGCAAGCTGTTCGCGTTCGGTTTGATACTGCACGCCCTGGTGTGGGGCCTGCTGCCGGCTTGGCTGGTATGGCGGGTGGGCACCGGCTTCAACTTCTTCGTGGTGATCCTCTACAACGTGGGTGTGACCACCGCTCTGGGCAGCTCCTGGATGGCCGGGCTGAAGGTGCGGCAGGTCTATATTCTGCTCATGTTCCTGCCGGTGATCGGCGCCCTGTTTCTGGGCGGCGGGCTGCGTGAGTGGCTGCTGGCGCTGCTGGTGGCGGCCTACACCTTCTACCTGTTCCGGTTGTACCGCGGCCAGTACGAGCTGTTCTGGCACGCCGTCACCCGCGAACGCCGGGGCGGCGGCGCGGAGCGGCGCCGCGAGCTGCCGGCCAGTACCGATATCCAATTGAGCCTGGTTTATCGCCTGGCCCACGAACTGCGCACGCCGATGAATTCGGTGATGGGCATGATGTCGCTGCTGGAAGACACCCGCCTGGACGATGAGCAGAAGGAATATCTGCAGGTGGCGGGGCAGAGCGGCAAGCTGATGATCACCCTGATCGACGACGTGCTCGATTATTCCCGCATTCTCACCGGTCGCATCACCCTGAGCCCCGATTATTTCGACCTGCGCGGCGCCATGGAGCAGCTTCTGGAGGCATTCGGGCCGATGGCCCAGGCCAAGGGCCTGGAGCTGGCGGCGGTGGTGGATCGTCTGCTGCCCAAGCGGGTGCGCGGCGACCGGGATCGGCTGATGCAGGTGCTCACCAATCTGCTCAGCAACGCGATCAAGTTCAGCGAACGGGGCGAAGTGCGCATGGATGTGGACTTCACCGCCGAGGGCGAGCACGACGGTGTGCTGCGGGTGCGGGTCAGCGACCAGGGCGCCGGCATGAACACCGAGACCCTCAAGCACCTGTTCGAGGACCAGTTTCTGGACGGCGCCGTGGATGCCTTCGCGGTGCGCCACACCGGCTTCGGTTTGCTGGTCTGCAAGGGCCTGATCGAGGCCATGGGCGGTGCCATCGGCGCGGAGAGCGTGGAAGGCGAGGGCTCCACCTTCTGGTTCACCGTGCGCCTGGGCATGCAGGCGGACATGAGCGAAAGCTCCAAGCTGAGCGGCGCCATGGCCGAGATCCAGGGCGTGGTGGTGGGCGCCGGCGCCGGCTCCCTGGCCTGCCTGCAGGAGGAGTTCGAGGCGTTGGGCAGCCAGTGCCAGGGCGCCCGCGACTACGACCACGCGCTGCAGGCGCTGCGCGCCGGCCATCGGGAGCAGGCGGAGTTCGACCTGCTGCTGGTGGACACCCACGGTCGCCGCGAGCTGGCCCTGAACCTGTGCCGCAATGTGCTCGAGGATCCCAGTTTGCGACCGGTCAAGCTGATGCTGATGTGCACCATCGAGGAACGGGGTGAGCCCACCGTGCAACGGCTGGTGGATAAGCACGGCCTGGTGACCCTGGTGCGCCCGGTGCACCGCACCGGCCTGCGCATCGCCCTGGGCCGCCTGCTGGGCGTGCCGCGCTCCCAGCCGGTGCAGGACCTGCCCACGGAAACCCCGGAAGAGCGTCAGCGGCGCAAGCTCTATCGCCTGCTGCTGGTGGAGGACAACGAGGTCAATCAGCTGGTCACCCGGGGCATGCTCAGTAAACTGGGCTACCAGGTGAAAACCGTCAACAACGCGGAAACCGCCCTGGCCCTGCTCGATCAGGAAAACTTCGACCTGGTGCTGATGGACTGCATGATGCCGGATCTGGACGGCTTCGCCGCCACCCGGGATCTGCGTGAGCGCGAGCAGCGCGAGCAGCGCCCGCGCACGCCGGTGATCGCGATCACCGCCAACACCGCCGAAGGGGCCCAGGCCCGCTGCCTGGCCGCCGGCATGGATGACTTTCTCGCCAAACCCGTGCATCTTCAGGAACTGGAGACGGTACTGCGCCGCTGGCTGTCCCGGGAAGACGACAGCGCGGCGGAGGAACCGGACAGCGAATGAAGCACAACCAATAACAAGAGGAACGCGCGATGAGTCGACGGGCCTTGCTGTTGGGCGCCACCGGGTTGGTGGGCGGACATTGCCTGCGGAAGCTGCTGGAATGCGACGAGTATCAGGAAGTCCGGGTGCTGACCCGGCGGCCGGTGGGGATCGAGCATCCCAAGCTGGTGGAGCGGGTGATCGACCCGGGTGACATCGAGCAGCATCGGGATTTCTTCGCCGTGGACGATGTGTTCTGCGCCCTCGGCACCACGCTCAAACAGGCCGGCTCCAAGGAGGCGTTCCGGCGCATCGATCTGGATCTGGTGGTGCGCATCGGTGGCATCGCCCGGGACGCCGGCGTGCAGCGCTTCCTGCTGGTGTCGGCGGTCAACGCCAACGCCCATTCGCCGTTCTTCTACGCACGCATCAAGGGGCAGCTGGAGCGCGAGCTGAAAGCCCTCAAACTGCCGCTGCTGGCCCTGTTCCAGCCGTCGCTGCTGCTTGGTGAGCGGGAAACGCCGCGCCCGGTGGAAGCGTTCGGCATCCGCTTTTCCAAGATCGTCGACCCGATCACCCGCTGGACCGACGCCCACTGGCTGCCGGTGAGCGGTGAGCGGGTGGCCGAGGCGCTGCTGGGCATGGCGCTGATGGGCCCGGACACCGGCACCTATCGGGTGCGTTTCCGCGATTTCGTGGTCTATGCCGGCAAGTACCGGGACAAGTATCTGCGTTCGGCGTCCTGAAGCGTGACGCCGGATTCCATCCCCACCAAGGAGAAACCATGAGCTTCGTCACCTGCGACCTGTGCGACGACAACGCCGACATCGTATCCGTGGTCACCGGCCTGCACTGGTTCAGCTACGGCGGCCGGGCCGCCTTCGGCGGTGAAATCGTCACCGTGAAATGCTTCGAGGACAATTCCCGGGTCAAGGAGCACCTCGGCACCGACGGCAAGGGCAAGGTACTGGTGGTGGACGGCGGCGGCAGCCTGCGCAATGCGCTGATCGGCGACATGATCGCGGAGAACGCGGTGAAGAACGGCTGGGAAGGGGTGATCATCCACGGCGCCTGCCGCGATGTGGACGAGCTGGCGAAACTGGACATCGGTGTGCTCACCCTGGGCTGCGTGCCGATCAAATCCGTGCGCCGCGACGAAGGCCAGCTCAATATCGACATCACCTTCGGTGGCGTCACCTTTCACCCCGGTGACTACGTGTACGCCGACAACAACGGTGTCATCACCGCCCCCCGCGCGCTGCTCTGAGCGCCGCCGGGGCCGCGTCCGCCGGCCCCGGTTTTTCCCACGTTTTGCGAAAATTTATAGTTTCGGTGCGTCGCCCGGCAGCCAGTCGGTTGTCCGACGTATAGGATGTGTCGGATTATTGTGCCGGGCGGTTGCCAACCGGGTGACGCCGTTATGTTGCATTCTCAAGGGGTGGACCTACATGGAGCGTTGTCGTCGTGGGCTGGTGCTGTTGCCGGCTTTGATGTGCTGGCTGTTTTCCGCCCAGGTGTCGGCCCAGGGGTTCGGCTTCCAGGACGTGATCGATAAGGCCCGGGAAAAAGCCGGCGAATCCTACCAGGCGCCGACGCCGGTGCCGCCCTTCCTGCAGGAGCTTTCCCAGGAGCAGTATCAGGGCATCCGTTTCAAATCCGAGAACAGCCTGTGGCGCGAAAGCGGCTCCCGCTTTCAGGTGTCGTTGATGTCGCCGGGGCTGTACTTCAAACACGCCGTGAAGCTCAACGTGGTGGACGCTCAGGGTGTTCACGATCTGCCCTACGACAAGAACAACTTCACCTACACCAGCGAGGAGCTGGCGCGCCGGGTGCCAGCGGATCTGGGCTATGGCGGCTTCCGGCTCACCTATCCGGACGAGGACGCGGAGAACGGCCGCCGCGCCTTCATGGTGTTCGCCGGCGCCAGCTATTTCCGGGCCATCGGCAAGAACAATCATTTCGGCCTGTCCGCCCGTGGCATCGCCGTCAACACCGGGCTGCCGTCCGGGGAACAGTTTCCGTCGTTCACCGAATTCTGGCTGATCCGCCCCAATGCCAAGGCCGACACCCTGACGCTGTTCGCGTTGCTGGACGGCCGCAGCCTCACCGGTGCCTATCAGTTCGACATTCGTCTTGGCGACGCGGCGGTAATGGACGTGAAATCCCGGTTGTTTATCCGCAACGATATCGAGAAGCTGGGCGTGGCGCCGCTCACCTCCATGTTCTTCTACGGCGGCAACACCGCCCGGCCGGTGGGCGAATGGCGCCCGCGGGTGCACGACTCCGACGGCCTGCTGATGCACGACGGCGGCAGCGGTGAATGGCTGTGGCGACCGCTGCTCAATCCCAAGAATCTGAAGATCGACTACTTCAGTGCCGGCCAGGTGCAGGGCTTCGGCCTGATGCAGCGGCAGACCCGCTTCGACGACTTCCAGGATTTCGGCGCCCACTACCATGAGCGGCCCAGCGCCTGGGTGCAGCCCAAGGGCGAGTGGGGCAAGGGCCGGGTGTCGCTGGTGCAGTTGCCGTCCAACAATGAGGTCAACAACAACATCGTCGCGTTCTGGACGCCGGACGAGCCGGTCCGCCAGGGGCAGTCGCTGGCCTACGACTACCAGCTCAAGGTGGGTGCGCCCACGGTCAGCGCCAGCGACCGCGCCAGCGCCGTAAAAACCTTCGTCGGTGACGGCAACCGGGCCGGCGGCGGCAACGTGGAAGGCGCCTATCGCATCGTGGTGGATTTCGCCGGCGGCCCGCTCAAGGACGTGCCCGGCAACGCGCCGGTGACCAGTGACGTGATCGCCGAGGGCGATGGCGAAGTGATCGAGCATTTCGTGGAATTTCTGGCGCCGGTGAACCGCTGGCGGGTGTCGATCCTGGCGCGGCCGGCCGCCGACCAGCCGCTGTCCCTGCGCGCCTTCCTGAAGAAAGGCGAGGACACCGTGTCGGAAACCTGGTCCTACGAGATTCCGGTGAACAACGACATTCTCGGCGGAGATTCCTGATGACCGACAACATCGTCGAGGACGCCCTGGGCCGGGTGCTGGCCTATCTGCGGCTGTCCGGCGTCACCGTCGGCACCGGCACCACCCGCGCGGCCCTGCGGCTGGTGGACGAGACCCTGGAAGCCGGCGAGGACGGCTTGCTGGAGCGCCTTATGGTGGCGATACCGGAACGTTTCGGGCTGGATCAGCCCGAGCCGCCGATGCTGGCGCCGCCGGTGCATCACGGCTCGATCCACTACGCCGGGCGCTCGTGAGTACGCCGATGGCCGACGACGTGCCCGGCCCGCGCCGCCGCCGCTGGAAACCGGTGGCGGTGCTGCGCCGCACCACCCTGATTGTGCTGGTGATCGCGCAAACCCTGGCCGGTCTCTATGGCATGCAGTCGGTGTTGCCGTACCACGGTGGCAATCTGCTGGAAAAAGGCATCCTGTTCCTGTTCGCGGTGCTGTTCGCCTGGATCTCGGTGGGCTTCTGGACCGCCTTGCTGGGCTTCTGGCTGCGCCGTCGCGGCGGCGACCCCTGGTCCCTGGTGCGTCGCTACGACGCCGCCACCGTGGCCGCCACGCCGCTGGCGCGCACCGCCGTGGTGATGCCGATCTACAACGAGCCGGTGGACCGCACCCTGGCCGGCCTGCGCGCCACTATTCAGTCGCTGCGCGACACCGGCGAACTGGACCATTTCGACTTCTATCTGCTGTCCGACAGCCGCGACGCGGAACAGTGGCTGGAGGAACGCACCGGCTGGTACCGGCTGTGCGAGGAGCAGGGGCTGCAGGGCAGGCTGTTTTACCGGCACCGTCCGGTCAATCTCAATTTCAAAAGCGGCAACGTGGCGGACTTTCTGCGCCGCTGGGGCCGGGATTATGAGTACATGGTGGTGCTGGACGCGGACAGCGTCATGGGCGGCCACACCCTGACGCGGATGGTGCGGCACATGGAGCTGGCGCCACAGATCGGCATCCTGCAGACCAGCCCGTCGCTGATCAACGCCCACTCCGCCTTTGCCCGTTTCCAGCAGTTCGCCAACCGGGTGTACGGCCCGCTGTTCACCGCCGGGCTGGCCGGTATTCAGCTGGGCGAGGCGGCCTACTGGGGCCACAACGCCATTATTCGCTGCCAGCCTTTCATGGAACATTGCGGCCTGCGGCACCTGTCCGGCTTCGGTCTGTTTCGCGGCCCGATCATGAGCCACGATTTCGTGGAGGCGGCCTATATGGGGCGCGCCGGCTACGAGGTCTGGATGGAGCCGGAACTGGACGAGAGCTACGAGGAGTCGCCGCCCACCCTGGTGGACGAGCTGACCCGGGACCGGCGCTGGGCCAAGGGCAATCTGCAGCATGCCTGGCTGTTTCTGTTCGCGCCGAAACTGCGCTTTGCCCACCGCATGGCGTTTCTCAACGGCATCCTGTCCTATCTGTCGTCGCCGATCTGGCTGGCGTTTCTGGTGCTCACCAGTATCGAGGCCACGCGCCTGACGCTGTGGCCGATCGATTATTTTCCCGAACAGCAGAACAGCATGTTTCCGGCCTGGCCGGAGTGGCACCCCCATTGGGCGGTGGGGCTGATCCTGAGTACGTTCTTCCTGCTGTTCCTGCCCAAGTTCCTGGCCATCCTGGACGTGCTGCTCAGCGGCAAACGGCGCCAGTATGGCGGCGCCTGGCGCCTGTTTTTCTCGGTGTGCCTGGAGCTGCTGGTGTCGATGCTGCTGGCGCCGATCCGCATGCTCACGCACAGCCGTTACGTGCTGGAATCGCTGTTCAATGTGTCGCTGCACTGGGGCGGGCAGAACCGCACCGATGAGACCGGCTGGCGCGAAGCCCTGATCAGCCACGCGCCGGGCACGCTGCTGGCGGCGGGCTGGGCGGGGCTGGCCCTGTGGCTGGACCCGTTCTTCTTTTTCTGGTCGCTGCCGGTGGCGCTGCCGCTGATTCTGGCCGCGCCCACCTCGGTGATTCTCAGCCGCATGGCCCTGGGTGAAGCCCTGCGCCGCCGCCGTTTTCTGCTGACACCGGAAGAGCAACGCCTGTCGCCCCAGGTGGACGCCATCGCCGACCCACGGCCGCTCAACCCCGGCGCGCTCAGTGCCTTTGACGCCGCCGTGGTGGACCCGCGCCTGAACCGCATGCACCGGGCCCTGGCCCGCCGTCGCCGTTGCCTGGACCCGGAAGCCCGGGAGGAATGGGTGCAACGTTGCCTGAAGCACGGCCCGGACGGGCTGAACCGCCGTCAGCTCAACGCGCTGGCCAGGGACGGCGAGGTGCTGGCGCGTCTGCACAAGGCGGCCTGGGTGGCGGCGCCGGACAGCTACTGGGGGCAACGCATCGGGCTGGTGAAGCGCCGGGATTATGGGTAGGCTTGCAGCGTTCCTATAAAAAACGCTTCAAAGGATGAAGCCATGAACAATGTGCGACCCGGTTTGGCTGAACCGGTCAGGGATTGCATGAAGCCGGATCCCTTTTCCCTTTCCCCCGTCATGTCCGTCCACGAGGCCGCCCGTGCCTTGCTGGCCCGCGATCTGTGCGGCGCGCCGGTGGTCGACGACCGCGGCGTGCTGGTGGGTATCTTTTCCGAGGCCGACGCGCTGAAAAGCACCCTGGATGCCGATTATCACGGCATCGGTGCCGGCTGCGTGGCCGATTACATGAGCCGTGAAATCCATGGCGTGGCGGTGTCCGCCACGATCCAGGAAGCAGCGGAGATGCTCTTGCGCCATCACCGGCGGATTCTGCCGGTGGTGCAAGGCCCGCGGCTGGTGGGACAGCTTAGCCGCGGGGATGTGCTGCGCAGGGTGGTGCCGGCGAGGGCGGCGACCTCCTGACGCGGTGTTCCATGAGTCAGTGAAACAAGGAAAGACCATGAACCAACCGTACCAATCCCCCGAGGCCGATCTGGGGACGGCCGCCGTGGAAACCTATCAACCACGTATGTTCCAGACCGCCGGCCGCCTGGGCCGGGCGCGCTATTTCGTCTATGTGATGGCGCTCACCATGATCCTGTACGTGGCCATGGGGCTGGCCATGGCGGCGGGGCTGGGCGTCGACCCGTCCGGCGGCGGGGCGATGATGATTCTGATGATGCTGGTGGTGGCGGTGGTGGGGATCTTCATGACCGTGATGAGCATCATCTACGGCATCCGCCGCCTCAACGATATGAACATGAGCGGCTGGCTGATTCTGCTGATGTTCGTGCCGATCGCCAACTTCGTGATCGCCATCATGCTGCTGTTCGTGCCCGGCTCCAAGGGCGCCAACAACTACGGCCCGAAGCCGGCCGCCAACAGCACCGGCGTGATCGTGGCGCTGGTGGTGCTGCTGGTGTTGTTCCTGGGCGGCTTCGTCGGCCTGGGCGCGCTGATGGGCTCGATGAGCGCGGGCATGGACCCGGCCATGTATCAGGGCTATTGAGCCCGGCTCAGGCCGCAAAAAAAAGGCTCCCGAACGGGAGCCTTTTTTTATCGCCGGTTACCGCCGCAGCGGCGGCGAACAGGGTTACGGCAGCAGATGCTTCACCGCGTCCCGTTCCTCGGCCAGCTCGGTCTCGGTGGCGGTCATGCGCTCGCGGGAGAAGTCGTTGACTTCCAGACCCTGAACGATTTCCCAGTCACCGTTCTTGCACACGCACGGGAAGGAGTAGATCAGGCCTTCCTGAATGCCGTAGGAACCGTCGCTGTAGATGCCCATGGACACCCAGTCGCCTTCATCGGTGCCCAGCGCCCAGGAGCGCATGTGGTCGATGGCGGCGTTGGCGGCGGACGCGGCGGAGGACGCACCCCGTGCCTTGATGATGGCGGCGCCACGCTGTTGCACGGTGGGGATGTACTCGTCCGCGTACCAGCCCTGATCGACCTGCTCGGCGGCGTTCTTGCCGTCCACTTCGCAGTGGTGCAGATCCGGGTACTGGGTGGAGGAGTGGTTGCCCCAGATGGTCATCTTCTTCACGTCGTTGACGGTCTTGCCCAGCTTCTCGGCCAGCTGCGCCATGGCGCGGTTGTGGTCGAGGCGGGTCATGGCGGTGAACTGACGGGGATCGATGTCCGGCGCGTTGCGCTGGGCGATCAGGGCGTTGGTGTTGGCCGGGTTGCCCACCACCAGCACCTTGATGTCGCGGCTGGCCACGTCGTTGATGGCCTTGCCCTGGGCGGAGAAGATCGCCGCGTTGGCTTCCAGCAGATCCTTGCGCTCCATGCCCGGACCGCGCGGACGGGCGCCGACCAGCAGGGCGTAATCGGCGTCCTTGAAGGCCACCTTGGCGTCATCGCTCTGCACGATGCCGGCGAGCAGCGGGAAGGCGCAGTCGTCCAGCTCCATGGCCACGCCTTTCAGCGCTTCCAGGGCAGGGGTGATTTCGAGCAGCTGCAGGATAACCGGCTGGTCCTTGCCGAGCATGTCGCCGGAAGCAATGCGGAACAGCAGGGAGTAGCTGATTTGGCCAGCGGCGCCGGTGACAGCAACGCGTACAGGTGCTTTCATGAAAAAATCTCCTTGGAGTCGTCGGGAGAAGCGAAGGAGCCTCCGAATCACTCCCCGCCGGTGGCGCCGGACCGGCCGCCATCGGCGGGGAGTGACTCCAGGTTCCCTGGACGCGGCGCATTATAGAGGAGCGGCGGGGCGAGCGCACGGATCGTCGCCGGAAGGGCGGTTTCAGGGCTCGGAAGGATCCTGGTGATGGTCCCGATAATGCACCGGCGTGACCCCGAACCAGCGCTTGAAGGCCCGGTTGAAGGCGCTCTGTTCTGAGTAGCCCAGGTCCAGGGCGATCTGGTTCACCGAGCGGTCGCTGTGGCGCAGCCAGTCGCAGGCCAGCCGCCGGCGTTCGTCTTCCAGCAGGGTGGAGAAGTCGGTTTGCCCGGCGCGCAGGCGCCGGCGCAGGGTCCAGGGTTTGACGCCCAGGCGCTCGGCGATGGGCTCCAGTTGCGGCACGCCGTCCACCAGCCGTTGCTGGATTTCCAGGCGCACCTGTTCGAGCAGGTTGTCGCGGGCGCGGTACTGGGTCACCGCGCGCTGCACCCGGGAGCGGGCCAGGCGGTGCACTTCCGGGTCCGCGTCGCGCAGCGGGCGGTCCAGCACCCGGGCGTCCAGCACCACCGCGTTGAGCGACTGGTTGAACAGGATCGGGCAGCCGAACACGCGCTGGTATTCGTCGTGCCGCCCGGGGTCGGCGTGCATCAGGTGCACCGCCAGCGGGTCGTAGTGTTCGCCCAGGATCCAGCGGCCGAACACCACCGCGCCGGCCAGGGTGGCGTCCACCCGGTGACCGCTGAGCGTGGTGTTGTCCAGGGTGTCCCAAATCAGCCACAGCTCGTCGTCGCGCCATTCGAAGCGCAGCTCGAAAAACTCCGAGGTGACCCGGGTGAAGGGAATCAGCAGTTCGATGGCGTCGCGCAGGGTGGCGCTGGACATGCTGGCGTAGCCCAGCTCGCCCATGAAGCGGGGGCGGATGCCTTCGCCCATGTGCAGGCCGAACAGGGGGTCGCCGCTGCGGGCCACGGCGTACTCCAGCAACTTCTGTTCCACCTTGAGCGGCAGACGGGCGTGGGGGGATTCCAGCTCGGCCTCGTCGACGCCCAATCGTACCAGGGCATCACTGAGATCGACGCCGGCGTGCAACGCGGCGTCGAGCAGATGCTCGATCCAGAACGAAGCGACGGTCAGGGAACCGAACGACAGGGAAGCAGCGTGGGCCATGGGCGCTTTTTTGTTATGCAAGCCACCGGAGCCCTCAGGAAACGCCAAAGCACCGACTCAAGTCAATGACAGGAGTGTTCGCCGGGGGGATCATCGGCCGGGCCGCGCGGCCCGGCCGGCGCCATCAGCCTTCTTTTTGCTCGCGGGCCAGTTTGTTGACCTTGCGGCTGATGCGGTTGAGTTTCTTGTCCAGGCTCGCCATTTCCTCGCGGGTGGGCAGACCCAGGCCATGGGCCAGACGCACGCGCCATTCGTCCAGCGGGCTGTCCTGGCGGGCGGCGGCGTTCTTGCCGGTGCCCTTGGCCTGTTCGGCGCGTTTGCTTTCGCCGGCTTCCACCAGGGTCCGGAACCAGTCGCGGCCGGATTCCGCCAGCCGATTGATCGCGCCCAGCGCGGCTTTGTTAAGCTTGTCCGCGGCGGTGTTCAGGTCATTCAGCGTCTCATTCATGAAAAGGGCCTCCTTTTCCAAGTGAAGTGAGAACGATGGTACCGGGGCGCCGCCGGGCGTTCGGCGATATTGTTCGACAATTAAACAACCTGTTCCGGCTCGGCCGGACCTTTGGGAGATCAGCTATGCGAGTCGTTTTGCCCCAGGGCAGCTATCAGTCGGTGGCCGGTGACGGTGTCCGCGAATTCCGGGGTGTGCCGTTCGCGCTGCCGCCGCTGGGCGAGCACCGCTTCAAGGCGCCCCGAGCGCTGCCGGACGATAACGGCGAGCACAACGCGGATCGCTACCCGACCCCGTCCCTGCAGATGCGTAATCCGGCCATGGGCATTGATGAGAGCGGTGAGGATTGTCTTTATCTGAATCTGTGGGTGCCGGAGGGGGAGGGGCCCTTTCCGGTGATGCTGTGGTATCACGGCGGTGGGTACATTGCCGGGTCCGCCTCCCAGTTACTGTACAACGGCGCGCGGCTGGCCGCCGACCAGCGGGTGATCGTGGTCAATGCCGCCTACCGTCTGGGCGCCCACGGCTTCGCCGACTTCACCGCCGTGGCGCCGGAGCTGGAGGCCGACACCAACCTGGGGCTGCGCGATCAGGTGGCGGCGCTGGAGTGGGTGCACCGGCACATCGAGGCGTTCGGCGGCCGGCCGGACCAGGTGACGATCTTCGGTGAATCCGCCGGCGGCTTCAGTGTCGCCAGCCTGATGGCCACGCCGCGGGCACGGCCGTTGTTCCAGCGGGCCATCGTCCAGTCCGGTGGCGGTGATTTCGCGCTGGCCCCGGAAGAGGTGGCCAAGGTCACCCGCGCCTTCGTGGAGGGCCTGCCCGGCGACGGCAGCGCCGCCGACAAGCTGCGGGCGGCGGACGCCAAGGCCTGGGTCAAGGCCCAGGGCCAGGCCCTGCGCACCCTGGTGCGGCGCGGCCTGCGCGACACCACGCCGCAGTTCGCCATGAACTTCCTGCCCATGGTGGATGGCGACCTGCTGCCGCGTCTGCCGGTGGACGCCATCGCCGCCGGCGAGGCGGCGGACATCGCCCTGATGGCCGGGGTGTGCCGCGACGAGTATCATTTCTTTCAGTACGCCGGGCCGCTGGCCGGCTTCCCCAGCGTCGAGGAACTGCGCGGCTACGACGACGAGGAAATCCTGCGCCGCTTCGAGCGCGCCCTGCCGGGCAACGGCGAGCGCGTGCTGGCGCATTATCGGCGCACCGTGACCCCGGATCCGGCGCGCAGCAACATGGACTGGTTTTCCGCCATGGAAACCGACCGCCTGTTCCGCGTTCCCACCCTGCGCCTGCTGGATGCCCAGGCGGCCCATCGCGCCGACACCCGGGGCTATCAGTTCACCTGGCCCAGCGATCAGTTCGGCGTGCCCATGGGCGCTTGCCATGTGGTGGACGTGCCGTTCGTGTTCGGCGTCACCGACACCGTGCCCGGGCAGTTTCTCACCGGCGGCGGCGCCGAGGCGGCGGCGCTGTCGGACCGGGTGCGTGCCGACTGGGGCGCTTTTGCCCGTGGCGACGCCCTGGCCGGGCCGGCCTGGCGGGAGCGCCGCACGGTGCGGCAGTACGGCCCCGGCGACCCCGAGGCGCCGCTGTTCGAGGCCGACGATGAAGCCCTGTGGGCGGACCTGATCCCGGCGCCGCGTGGTTAGCGCGGTACCCAAAGACCGTTATGTATCATAGAATATAGCCCGTAATGAAGGAGCACCCCATGACCGTGGCCCAGGCCATTGAAAGCAAGGTGCGCGACGCCTTGCCCGTCGCTCACCTGCAACTCGAGAACGAAAGCCACAAGCACGGCGTGCCGCCGAACTCGGAAACCCACTTCAAACTGGTGCTGGTGTCCGAGGCGTTTCAGGGGCAGATGCCGGTGCGCCGCCACCAGACTCTTTATGGCGTGCTCGCCAAGGAACTGGACGGCCCGGTGCACGCGCTGGCGCTGCACCTGTTCACGCCGGACGAGTGGCGCGCCCAGGGCGGCGAGGTGGCGGCCTCCCCGGATTGCCTGGGCGGCAGCCAACACGACCCGGAGTTCGGCCAATGAGCGGCGCCACCGTGGTGGCGGCGCTGTACCGCTTCACCCGCCTGGAAGGCCATGAGCAGCTGCGCGAGCCGCTGCTGGCGCTGATGCAGCAGCACGATGTCAAAGGCACGCTGCTGCTCGCCCATGAAGGCATCAACGGCACCATCTCCGGGGGCCGGGCCGGCATTGACGCGGTGGTGGGCTGGCTGCGCGCCGACCCGCGCCTGGCGGATCTGGAGTACAAGGAATCCTTCACCGACGCCCACCCGTTCCTGCGCAGCAAGGTCAAGCTCAAGCGCGAGATCGTCACCATGGGCGTCGAGGACGTGGACCCCAACCGCAGCCGGGGCACCTATCTGGAAGGCGAGGACTGGAACCGGGTGATCGCCGATCCGGAAACCCTGGTGATCGACACGCGCAACGACTACGAGTACGAGGTTGGCACCTTCGAGGGCGCGCTCAACCCCAACACCAAAAGCTTCCGCGAATTCCCGGACTATGTGCGTGAGCACCTGGACCCGGCCCGTCATAAGCGGGTGGCCATGTTCTGCACCGGCGGCATCCGCTGCGAGAAGTCCACCGCCTACCTCAAGGAGCAGGGCTTCGACGAGGTCTATCACCTCAAGGGCGGCATCCTCAAATACCTGGAAACAGTGCCCAAGGCGCAGTCCCTGTGGCGGGGCGAGTGCTTCGTGTTCGACGAACGGGTCACCGTGGACCACGACCTGAAACCCGGCGTGTACGACCAGTGCCACGCCTGCCGCCGGCCGATCTCTGAACAGGATAAGGCGTCGCCATTGTACCGGCAGGGGGTGTCCTGCCCGCATTGCCATGACGAATCCTCGGCGGAGCAGAAAGCGCGCTTCGCCGAACGACAAAAGCAGATCGACCTGGCCCGTCGCCGGGGCGAGCCCCATCTGGGGCACGACCCTCGTGGCCGGGACGATCCGCGCCCTGATAACGAGGAGTAATGTTCGAATGCGCGTTCTGTTGTTGCTGGCCAGCCTGATCCTGTCCATCGCCGCCGCCTCCGCCGCCTCCGCCGCCTCCGCCGCCTCCGCCGCCGAGCCGGTGCGGGTGGCGGTGGCCGCCAATTTCGCCAAGCCGCTGGAAACCCTGGTGGCGCTGTACGGCGAGGATCACCCCGACGTCACCATCGAGACCACGGTGGCGTCCACCGGCAAGCTGGCCGCGCAGATCCGGCAGGGCGCGCCGTTCGACATTTTCCTGGCCGCCGACGACCGTCGGCCGATGGAACTGGATAAAGAAGGCCGCGGCGTGGACGGCACCCGCCGGGTCTACGCCCTGGGCCGGCTGGCGCTGTGGAGCCCGGAGCGGGGCCTGGACCTGGGCCCGGCGCTGCTGGAAAGCGGCGACCTGAGCCCGATCGCCCTGGCCAACCCGCGGCTGGCACCCTACGGCGCCGCCGGTCAGGCGGTGCTGGATGCCCTGAACCTGCCGGCGCCGGTCAAGGTGGTGCAGGGTGAGAACGTGGGCCAGGCCTACCACTTCGCCAGCAGCGGCGCCGCCCGCGCCGGCTTCGTGGCGTTCAGCCAGGTGCGCGGCGCCGGCGGCAGCCTGTGGCTGCCGGACAGCGATCTCTACCCGACCATCGAGCAGCAGAGCCTGCTGTTGAAGGACCGGGCCGAGACGCGCGCCTTCTATGAGTTCCTGAGCAGCGACGCCGCCCGCGCGCGCATCGAGGAAGCCGGCTACGGCGTCGCGCCCCGGTGACGGTATCGCCGGCGGACTGGCAGGCGCTCTGGGTCAGCGTCAAGCTGGCGCTGATCAGCACCACTCTGCTGCTGATGCTGTGCACGCCGCTGGCCTGGTGGCTGGCGCGCCGTCGCCGGCGGGGGCAAGCGCTGCTGGAAGCGCTGCTGGCGTTGCCGCTGGTGCTGCCGCCCACGGTGCTGGGTTTCTATCTGCTGCTGTGGCTGGGCCCGAACGGCCCCGGCGGGTTGGTGGCCGGCCTGTGGGGCGCCCACAGCCTGGCGTTTACCTTTACCGGCCTGGTGCTGGGCTCGGTGCTGTATTCCCTGCCGTTCGTGCTGCAGCCCCTGAAGAACGCCTTTCTGGCCATCGATCAGGACACCCTGGACATGGCCGCCACCCTGGGGGCGCCGCCCTGGGACCGGTTCCGCAACGTGGTGCTGCCGTTGGCGCGGCCCGGTTACCTGTCGGCGGCGGTGCTCGGCTTCGCCCATACCCTGGGCGAGTTCGGCGTGGTGCTGATGATCGGCGGCAGCCTTTCCGGTCAGACCCGGGTGGCCTCGGTGGCGCTCTATGAACACGTGGAAGTGGGCGACTACGCCCAGGCCCACCAACTCGCCCTGGTGCTGGTGTTGATGTCCGTGGTGTTGCTGTGGGGCCTGTTCCGCTGGCAGCGCCGGCCGGGGACGCTGACCTGATGGGAGGCCGACCATGAGTTTGCAGGTGGACCTGAAACTGCGGCGCGGCGACTTCCGGCTGACGGTGAACGGCCGGCTGCCGGAGCGGGGCGTGACCATCCTGTTCGGCGTTTCCGGCGCCGGTAAAAGCAGCCTGCTGAAAGCCATCGCCGGGCTGCAACCGTGCCAGGGCCTGATCCGTTTTGGCGATCAGGTGTGGCAGGACGAGGGCGACAGCCTGCCGGCCCATCGTCGGCCGGTGGGGCTGATGCTGCAGAAGCCGACCCTGTTTCCCCATCTGGACGTGGCCGGCAACCTGCGTTTCGCCGCCCGCCGCTCCGGCGCCGACACCGGTCGCTGGCGGGAGGTGGTGGCCTTGACCGAGTTGCAGCCGCTGCTGACGCGCGGCGTGGCCGGCCTGTCCGGCGGCGAGGCCCAACGGGTGGCCCTGGCCCGGGCGCTGCTCACCGAGCCGGATCTGCTGATGCTGGACGAGCCGCTGTCGGCGCTGGACGCGGAGCGCCGTCAGGCGCTGATGGCGGTGATCGCCCGGGTCGCCGAACGCCTGCCGGTGCTGTACGTCACCCACCAGCTCGACGAGGTGATGACCCTGGGCGACCACCTCTGGTGGCTGGATCAGGGCGGGCTGCGGGAGCAGGGCGAACTCACCGAACGGCTGGCCGGGCTGCACGGGCCGCTGGCCGCCGGCGGCCAGGCGGCGGTGGTGCTGCACACCCGTCACCGCCACTACGATCCCCAACACCATCTGCTGGAACTGGCCCTGGGCGAGCGGGTGCTGCGCCTGCCCGCCGACGGCCCCCGGGGCGACACGCCACGTCTCAAGGTGGCGGCCCGGGACGTGAGCCTGACGCTTAGCGCGGCCCGCGATTCCAGCGTGCTCAACATTCTGCCCGCCCGGGTGGACAGCCTGCGCGACCTGGGCCACGGGCAGTGCCTGGTGCGCCTGGAATGCGAAGGGCAGTGGCTGCTGGCGCGGCTGTCCACCCTGTCCCGGGACAGTCTGGGCCTGCGACCGGACAGCACCGTCTACGCCCAGATCAAAGCCGCCGCCCTGGTTTGAGGGGGATGGCCGTAAAAAGGGGAGCGGCTGCGCGGCGCGTGGGCAATCTGCTAACCTGCCGGGGGATCGCGGCATAATAACGGGCGGTAAACCGCCTTCGAGGATCACCATGGACAGGGGGAAACAGGGATGGAGAGCGTCAATACGCTGATCATTGGCAGCGGCTTCGGCGGCTCGGTGATGGCCTGCCGGCTGGCCGAGCGGGGCGAACAGGTGGTGGTGCTGGAACGTGGCCGCCGCTGGCGGACGGACGATTACCCCAGCGTCAGCCAGGACCACTGGTTCTGGGACGAGGACGAGCCGGAGCGCCAGAACGGCTGGCTGGATTTCCGCTACTTCGGTGATATGAGCATCGCCCTGGGCGCCGGCGTCGGCGGCGGTTCCCTGATCTACGCCAACGTCAGCATCGAACCGCCGCCCCAGGTGTTCGAACAGGGCTGGCCGGAGGCGATCACCCACGCCCTCCTCAAACCCCACTATCGCACCGTCGGTCGCATGCTCAATGTGCAGACCCTCCCGGACCGGCAGTGGACCCCGCGCACCCGCCTGATGCACGAATCCGCCGACCGGCTGGGCCACGGCCACCGTTTCCGGGTGGTGCCCCAGGCGATCACCTTCGATCCGGACTGGCACGCCGGCCTGGACGACGCTTTCGACTACCGCCACAGCAAGCCCTGGACCAACGAACAGGGCCAGCGGCAGGGCACCTGCGTGCACTGCGGCAACTGCGATCTGGGTTGCCCGGTGCAAGCCAAGAACACCCTGGATTTGAACTACCTGGCGCAGGCCGAGCAGAAGGGCGCCGACGTGCGCCCGCTGCAGCAGGTGCGCTGGATCCGGCCGCTGGAGGGCGGCGACTACGAAGTGGGCGTGCGCGATCTGGACGCCCGTGCCTGGCGCCGGTTGCGCGCGCGCCGGGTGATCGTCGCCGCCGGCAGCGTGGGCTCCACGGAGCTGCTGCTGCGCTGCCGCGACCAATACAAAACCCTGCCCCGCCTGAGCCGGGCCCTGGGCCGGGGCTGGACCAGCAACGGTGATTTCATGACGCCGGCGTTCTACCCGGACCGTGACATCGCCCCCACCCGCGGGCCCACCATCACCTCGGCCATCGATTACCTGGACGGCAGCGACGGCGGCGCCCGCTATTTCGTGGAGGACGGCGGCATTCCGGACCTGCTCGGCAACTGGCTGGACCGGGCCGGCCGGCACCCGCGCCTGGCCCGCACCCGGCTGGGCGCCGCCTTGCTGGAATACGGCCGCGACAGCAACCCGTTCGCCGGCCTGATGCCCTGGTTCGGGCAGGCGGTCGACGGTCCCGGTGGTCATTTTTCCCTGGCGCGGCGCTGGTACGCCCCCTGGAAGAAAGACCGGCTGCGTCTGAAGTGGGATTACCGCTTCGCGGAAAAAGCGGTGCAGACGCTGGCCGACCGGCACCTGCGGCTCACCGAGGCCACCGGCGGGCGGGCGATGACGCCGGCCACCTGGCGCTGGTTCCGCAATCTGGTGACGCCGCACCCGCTGGGCGGCTGCAATATGGCCAACACCGTGAAGCAGGGCGTGGTGAACCACGCCGGGGAAGTGTTCAACTATCCCGGGTTGTTCGTGGTGGATGGCGCCACGGTGCCCCGTGCCCTGGGGCTCAACCCGTCGCGCACCATCGCCGCCCTGGCGGAACACGCCGCCGAGCAATGGCGGGGATAACGCAACATCGAGACAGCGGGAAAGCAGAGATGAACGACAACCGGTACCAGGTGGTGATCACCGGCGAGACCCTGGGCGGCGCCGACCCGGAGCAGGTGGCGGCGCGGCTGGCGCGGCTGTTCAAAATGCCGGACGGCAAGGCGCGGCGGCTGCTCGGCGGTGGCCCGCGAACGGTCAAGAAAGACGTGGACGAAGCCACCGCGCGTAAGTTCCAGGTGGCCCTGCGGCAGGCCGGCGCCCGCTGCGAACTGCAGCCGGTGGGCGCGCCCACCCCCGCTTCAGGGGCCGGTCAGGCGGCCGCTGACGCTCCCATGGAAACCATGGCTGAGAGCTCTCAATACGCTGAGGGCTCCCAACACGCTGACCTGGAAACGGTGGGCACCCTGCGTACCGGCGGCACCGGCTTTACCGGGCCTTTCCAGGTGGCCGCGGTGGGGGCGGATATGGATCCTTCGGAAAGGCCCGCGCCGCCACCGGCCCCGGACACCGGCCACCTGTCCATGGCCGAGCCCGGCGCGGTGATCGAAACGCTGAAGCGGGAGGCGCCGGCGACGATGCCGGACACCGGGCATCTTTCTCTGGTCGATGAAGAGCGGGGCTGAGGGTCAGCCCTCCGGGCCCTGGAAGTGCAGCAGAATCTCTTCCAGCACATCCGGAATGCCCCGGCCCATCTGGCGCACCAGCTTCTCGTCGCGCCACACCTCGTCCAGCTCCGGGTCCTCGTCGACGCCGGAAATCAGGATCATGGGCAGCAGCCAGTTAGCCATGGTGTCGTCTTCGTCGTCCTCGGTGAACCACTGCTGCTCGTGCAGGAACACGCCGCTGAGGAAGCCGGCGCACCAGGACGCCAGGTCATTGCCGTCGTCTTCCTGGTAGGGGTCCAGCAGACAGGGCAGGGTGATGCGCTCGCCGGCCAGGGTGTCGGTGAGCAGGCGCGCGCGCAGCTCGTCCAGGGCCGCCGCCACCGTCTCCGGCAGGGGCATTTCCAGGGCCTCGCCGAAGTCCGCGGGTCCCTGGTAGGGGCCCACGGCGAAGGCGCACAGCAGCCCGTGGGTTTCCACCCAGGAGGGCGCTTCCTCGCCCTGGTCGGCGAAGTGGCGGGTGATGGTGTCCTTGAGCTGGGGATTGGCGATGGCGGTCATGGCGTCCTGGGGATGGCTGGCACGGGCGGCCAGGATACCCGTTCACCGCCGCCGCGCCCAGCCGTGGCCTTGCCCGGGCGGGCCGGGCCTTCTACTCTCGCTCTTCAATAGCGATTATCTGGCCTTCCATCATTCATTGTTCAAGGAGAACCCGCCATGCCCTCATCGTCGTTAGCGGATCAGGTGGTCTGGATTACCGGCGCGTCCTCGGGCATCGGCGAGGCGGCGGCGGCGGAATACGCCCGTTACGGCGCCCGGCTGGTGCTCTCCGCCCGCCGCGAGGCGGAGTTGGAGCGGGTGCGCGCCGGTCTGGTCAATGCCGAGGAGCACCTGGTGCTGCCCCTGGACCTGGCCGACGAGGCGGCCATGGTGCCGGCCACCGAGCGGGTGCTGAACCATTTCGGTCGCATCGACCAGGTGGTGCACAACGGCGGCATCTCCCAGCGGGCCCTGGCCCGGGACACCAGCCTGGCGGTGGACCGGCGCATGATGGAGGTGAATTACTTCGGCACCGTGGCGCTGACCAAGGCGGTGCTGCCGGCGTTTCTGCGCCAGGGCGGCGGCCGCTTCGTGGTGGTCACCTCCCTGGTCGGTGAGCTGCCCACCCCCAAGCGCTCCGCCTACAGCGCCAGCAAGCACGCCCTGCACGGCTTTTTCGAGGCGCTGCGCGCGGAGGAATACGACAACGGCGTGCGGGTGACCCTGGTGCTGCCCGGCTTTATTCATACCCGGTTGTCCTACAACGCGCTGGTCGGTGACGGCAGCGAGCAGGGCACCCTGGACGACGCCCAGGCCAACGGCATGGACCCGGCGGAGTGCGCCCGCAAACTGGTGGAGGCCGTGCAGCGCGGCCGCGATCAGGTTATCATCGCCGGCCGCGAGGGCGCGGGCGTCTACCTGAAGCGCTGGGCGCCGCCGCTGTACCGTCGCGTAATCCGCAAAATCAAGGTGACCTGATCCGAGCCGTTCTATGACCGCCGACGCCCTGGACGCCAAGCAACGCACCCGTCTCAACAAGCTGCAGAAGAAACTGCGGCGCGAAACCGGCCGTGCCATCGCCGATTTCAACATGATCGAGGAAGGCGACCGCATCATGGTGTGCCTGTCCGGTGGCAAGGACTCGTACACCATGCTGGAGATTCTGCGCAATCTGCAGCACTCGGCGCCGGTGCACTTCGAGCTGGTGGCGGTGAACCTGGATCAGAAGCAGCCCGGTTTTCCCGAGCATGTATTGCCGGAGTACCTGGAGCGGGAAGGGGTGGCCTACCACATCCTGGAAAAGGACACCTATTCCATCGTCAAGGAGAAGGTGCCCGAGGGCAAGACCACTTGCGCGCTCTGTTCGCGTCTGCGCCGGGGCAGCCTGTATGGCTTCGCCGAGGAGATCGGCGCCAACAAGATCGCCCTGGGTCATCACCGGGACGACATCGTCGAAACCCTGTTTCTGAACATGTTCTTCGGTGGCAAGATGAAAGCCATGCCGCCCAAGCTGCGCAGCGACGACAACAAGCACATCGTGATCCGGCCGCTGGCCTACTGCCGCGAAAAGGACATCGTCGAGTTCGCCGCCTTCAAGCAATTTCCGATCATTCCCTGCAACCTGTGCGGCTCCCAGGAAAACCTGCAGCGCCAGGCGGTGAAGGAGATGCTCAACCAGTGGGACAAGCGGTTCCCCGGGCGCATCGAGAACATCTTCTCGGCGATCGGCAACGTGGCGCCGTCGCAGCTTGCCGATACCCGCCTGTTCGACTTCGAACACCTGGAAGACGGCCAGCAGCGCGGTGGCGCCGCCGCCCACCGGCTGGACGTGGTCAACCTGTTCCAATAACGATCGGCGGTGATCGTTCATTTTCCGTGACCGATGCGTCACGACGGCGGCGTCCCACCGCATGATTCACGACCGGGTTTCCGGTAAAATGCCGCCGCTTTCCGGCCAGCACGCGTTGCCCTGGCCTCGTATCGACTCTCGACCTGAAAGGTAGGAGCACATGACCGATCGCATCCAAAAAGGCGGCCTGGACGTCGCCAAAGAACTCCATGATCTGGTGGCCAACGAGATCGCCCCGGGCACCGGCGTGGATCCGGAGCACGTCTGGGCCGAGCTGGAAAAAATCCTCGCCGACCTGGCGCCGCGCAACAAGGCGCTGCTCGCCAAGCGCGAGGACATCCAGAAAAAGATCGACGCCTGGCACCTGGATCGCAAGGGTCAAACGATCGATCCGGCGGAGTACAAAACCTTTCTGCAGGAGCTGGACTACCTGCTCCCCGAAGGCGGTGACTTCAAAGTGGGCACCCGGAACGTGGACGAGGAATTCGCCCACATCGCCGGCCCGCAGCTGGTGGTCCCGGTGCGCAACGCCCGCTTCGCCCTGAACGCGGCCAACGCCCGCTGGGGCAGCCTCTACGATGCCCTGTACGGCACCGACATGATTTCCGACGAAGGCGGTGCCGAGAAAGGCGGCGCCTACAATCCCAAACGCGGCGACAAGGTGATTGCCTACGCCCGGGATTTCCTCGACAAATACTTCCCGCTGGCCGGTGGCTCCCACAAGGACAGCACCGGCTATGCGATCCAGGACGGCAAACTGGTGGTGCGCCTCAAGGACGGTGAATCCGGCCTGAAGGACGAGAGCCAGCTGCAGGGCTACCGGGGCGATGCCGCCAAACCGGACGGCGTGCTGCTCAAGCACAACAACCTGCACGCGGAAATCCAGGTGGACGATCAGCACCCGATCGGCGCCGAGGACCCGGCCCACGTCAAGGACGTGCTGATGGAATCCGCCGTCACCACCATCCAGGACTGCGAGGACTCGGTGGCCGCGGTGGACGCGGAAGAGAAGGTCGAGGTGTACCGCAACTGGCTGGGCCTGATGAAGGGCGACCTGAAGGAATCCTTCGAGAAAGCCGGCCGCACCCTGACCCGTGAGCTGAACCCGGACCGGGAATACACCGCCCTGGACGGCGGCACCCTGGTACTGCCGGGCCGCTCCCTGATGCTGGTGCGCAACGTGGGCCACCTGATGACCAACCCGGCCATTCTCTTCAAGGGCGAAGAGGTACCGGAAGGCATCATGGACGCCATGTTCACCGTGCTGGCCGCCATGCACGACCTGAAGAAAACCGACGGCGCGCGCAACAGCCGCACCGGCTCGGTGTACATCGTCAAGCCGAAGATGCACGGCCCCGAGGAAGTGGCCTTCGCCGTGGAGCTGTTCGAACGCGTGGAAGATGCCCTGGGTCTGGAGCGCAACACGCTCAAGATCGGCATCATGGACGAAGAGCGCCGTACCACCGTCAACCTGAAGGAGTGCATCCGCGCCGCCAAGGACCGGGTGATCTTCATCAATACCGGCTTCCTGGACCGCACCGGTGACGAAATCCACACCTCCATGGAAGCCGGCCCGATGGCTCGCAAGGGCGACATGAAAGGCATGCCGTGGATCAACGCCTACGAGGCCTGGAACGTGGACATCGGCCTGGAATGCGGCCTCAAGGGCGTGGCCCAGATCGGCAAGGGCATGTGGGCCAAGCCGGACGAGATGGCGGAAATGATGGCCACCAAGGCCGGTCACCCGAAAGCCGGCGCCAACTGCGCCTGGGTGCCGTCGCCCACCGCCGCCACCCTGCACGCCATGCACTACCACGAAGTGAACGTGCAGGACGTTCAGGACCAGCTGGCCAGCCGTCAGCGTGCCTCCCTGGACGACATCCTCACCATCCCGCTGCTCGACCGTGAGCTCAGCGACGAGGAGATCCAGCAGGAACTGGACAACAACGCCCAGGGCATCCTCGGCTACGTGGTGCGCTGGATCGACCAGGGCGTGGGCTGCTCCAAGGTGCCGGACATCAACAACGTGGGCCTGATGGAAGACCGCGCCACCTGCCGGATCTCCAGCCAGCACATCGCCAACTGGCTGCACCACGGCATCGTCACCGAAGAACAGGTGATGGCGTCCATGAAGCGCATGGCCGAGGTGGTGGACCAGCAGAACGCCGGTGACCCGACCTACCGGAACATGGCGCCGGACTTCAACGGCAAGGCCTTCCAGGCCTCCTGCGACCTGGTGTTCAAAGGCTGCGAGCAACCCAGCGGCTACACCGAACCGGTCCTGCACCGCCGCCGCCTGGAACTCAAAGGCGAAGCCTGAACCCCCAAGCCCGGCTCCGCCGGGCTTTTTTCTGGGGTCGGACCACCATAACCCCTTGATCCCCATCGTTTTTGCGTCTTGAGCGGCAAGAAATTGCCGCTTAGTGCCCCCTTTTCGGGCAAGAAAAAGCCGTGTATGGGCCACGGTGTGCCCGCTCTTCCCGCCTCCGCCAGGAGATACCCACCGTTAAACCGGTAATTTAAGGGGGTAAAGGGCCCGCTAAGGCTCTTTCAGACGCAAAAAAGGGAAACAAAGTGCGCGGAAAACAAGGGGTTGAGAAGGTCCGACCCCAGCGGTCTAATAGGTGGGTATTCAATAATTTGGAGTCTGACCATGGACACGGTGCACGCGAGTATGACCAATCTGTTTCTTCAACTCGGCCTCGATGCCAGCCCGGAGGGTATCAAGCGCTTCATTGCCGAACATTACCTGTCTCCGGAAGTGAATATTATCGATGCTCCGTTCTGGAACGATGGGCAGCGGCAGCTGCTTCGAGAGCTGCTGAACAACGATGCGGCATGGGCGCTGGTCGTTGATCAACTGAACGAGTCTTTGCATGAGGGCGATGGTGGAGGCCAGCCTTGAACCGCACCGTATTCGTCGACGCATACTTCCAGCCGACCTACAAAGAAGTGACGGTGGGCGTGCCCACCGGTGAAACGAAGCGCGGCCTGTTCGGTGGCGAGAAGGCGCTGATGCGTCACGAGAAGCAGCTCCAGCAGGTTGGTTGGTCCGACAGTAAGATTGACGGCGCTCGTCTGGCCCGTGATCTGGACGAAGCAATTCAGACTCTGAATCAGGACGGCTATGAGGTGCTCAGCGTGACCCCGGTGACCTCAGGGGCCTACCGCTATCAATACGACGCCAAGGGTGTCACCAGCAGCAAACGCCTCCTGAGCGAAACGGAACGTGTTTCTGGCGGCGGAAGCTATGGCTTTGGCTATGGATATAGCTACACCGAAGGCATGTTGATCGTGGCGAGGCGCGCCCCCTGAAAGAGCTCTATGGGGTCGGACCTCGTCAACTGTTTGATTCTTATTGTCTTTGGATTTTGAAGAGCCGTGTGTGGCTTGCTTAAAGGCGCTTTTGGACAGAAGAAAAGCGGTGATAACAAAGGACCCGCGCCCTTAAATCGCGATTAAGGGCGCCCAGATTCGTTGTCTAAGGCCTTGGGATTCCCCCTGAAAAATAAAAAATAAAGCAATATCAATGATTTACTGTGGTCCGACCCCGGAGGGGGGGGCTTGCATGCCGGCGGTGACGAAGGCGGTCATTTGTTGGAGGACTTCTTCGGAGTCTTCCGGGTGGCAGATGCCGGGGGCCAGTTGTTCGAGGCGGTGGGTGTCCGAGAAGGCGTACATGTAGGCGCCGATCATCAGGATCACGCGCCAGTGGGCGTCGCGTTCGCTGATGTCCGGCAGGGCCTTGCGGAAGGCGTCCACGAACGCCTTGGTGGATTCGTTGTAGGCCTCGTCGCGCAGTTCGTAGGAGATCTCCGGCGGTTCCGTGTGCAGGCGCGCCTGCAGGCGGATAAAGGCGCGGCCGGAGACGGTGGCGCGCAGCTCCAGGGTGGGGATCAGGAAGGCGCGCACGATGTCGACGACCTGGAGCGGGCCCTGGTTTTCCAGGTCGCTCAGGCGTTGCAGACGCTGGTCGGAGATGCGCTTGCCGCGGCGCAGAAACACTTCCTGGAACAGGCCGTATTTGGAGCCGAAGTAGTAATTGATCAGCGCCTGGGTGACCTCGGCGGCGTCGGCTACTTCACGCAGGGTGGTGCCGGCGTAGCCGCGTTCCGCGAACAGCAGTTCCGAGGCGTCCAGGATGCGATCGCGGACCTGGCCGTTGGAGCCTTCCGGACGGCCGGGGCGGTTGCGGGCCGCGGCCTTGGTTTTTTTCTTCGGGGCGACACCGCGTCGGCCCTGGACTTTGGGGCTGGGCATGGGACTCCGGCAAGAATTAAAGAGGTGAATAAATACAGCGCCGCCGCGTATTCTAGGGCCTGTTCCGCCCATTTGCATCACGCCGGCGCTGCCGCGATTCAGGCGTCCAGTTGGCGGAACAGCGCGGCCCAGGGCATCACGTCCGCGTTCTTTTGGGCCATGTCGAACAAATTGGCACGGTGGGGCGCCAGCGCCCGGTCGCCGACGCAGTCCTCCAGCACCAGCGGCCGGAAGCCGTGGCTCATGGCGTCCACCACGCTGGCGCGCACGCAGCCGCTGGTGGTGCAGCCGGTGACCACCAGGGTGCCGACGCCGCGCTGCGTGAGCCAGGCCGCCAGGCCGGTGCCGAAAAACGCCGACGGCACGGTCTTGCGCAGCACCCATTCGCCGTCCATCGGCGCCAGCCGCTCGACGATGGCGCTGGCCGGATCGCCTTCCTTGAGCCCCAGCAGGCCGGGTACCTTGAGCGTGAAGACATTGGCGTCGGCGTCGTCGTCGGCGAACACGATGCGCGTATGCACCACCGGCCAGCCGCGCCGGCGCGCCTCGGCCAGCACCGGCACGGTGGCTTCGATGGCGTCGGCGATATTGCCGCCGCCGAACCGGTCCGGGTCGGCGAAGCCATTGACGAAGTCCACCAGCAGCAGCGCGGGCTGACCGTGCAGACCCAGCCGCCCGCCGAAGCCCTGTTGTTGATACACCGCCTGATCGTCGCTCATGCGTCGGCCTCCTGCTCCAGGACCCGGCCGTCGCGCACCAGGGTCTCACCGTCCAGCCGGACGGTGCAGCCGCGCATCGGGATATCGATGTGGCAGGCGGCGGTGCGGTCGCCGCCGGCCTCGTTGTTGGGGCCGGTGGACCACAGGAAGTTGCCCTCGAAGGCGCGCGCATCCATGCCAATGGTCGCTTCCCGGTCATACAGTGCCAGGGTCGACCAGCGTGCCCGCTTCTGCAGGCCCCAGCCCACGTGGGAAAGGGCGTAGGATTCCGGGTCGTCAAAGGCATCCATGTAGTCGCGCAACAGGTCCGCGTCCAGGCCGCCTTCGATGGCGGTCACATAGCCATCGCGCACGGTCAGGTGCACCGGCGCCTGCACGTAGCATTTCTGCGGCAACAGAATATCGCCCCGGTCGAGCACCACGGTGCCGTTGGCCTGGCCCTCGTTGGCCCAGGTCACCACGAAGCCGCTGGGCCAGTGGTCCCAGCGACCGGGCTGGTCGACGAAGCCGTATTCCTGAATCACCGGGTAATCCCCCAGCGGGCAACGCAGATCGGTGCCCGCGGCGGAGGTCACGTGCATTTCGCGAGCCCGTTCCAGCCGGGCGGCGGCCCGGTTGACCCGGGACCGGTCCGCTTCCGTGGGCACCAGCCGGGCGAGGATCTCCGGCGGTTCCACCGCCAGCAGAATGCGCGTGCCGGATTTGAGGATGTCGAGCTGCTCCGGCGAGAACAGCAGGGTCATCAGGTCCAGCACCAGATCGCTTTCCTTGAGCGCGGCGATGGCCGCCCGGTTGCCGCTCAGCGGGGTGGTGCCCAGATAGGCGAGCGGGTCGCGGCTCAGCGATTTCTCGCCGTTCACCGGTGGCAGTTCCAATCGGTTGGCGCGGGCCCCCAGCTGACCCAGCGCCACCAGGGCGGTACGCAGGGTCTGCGGGCGGGTGTCGTCGCTGGTCAACAGGGTGACGATGTCACCGGTTTTCAGTTTCGAGAGGGTCAGAACCTGTTTCCAGGCGTCGATCATTTGTGTGTCGCTGACCGCCATGGCTGGACTCCTTTACCGAAAAATCAAAGAGGCGTGCCGAGAAAATCGCCGAAGGCGCGGTAAAAGGCGTCTTCGTCGTCCCAGGGAATCATATGGCCGGCGCTGGTGACGCGGGTGACGCGCAGTTCGGGAATCAGGGTTTCGATTTCCTCCACGTCCGCGTCGCTGATCACGTCGCCGCGTCCGGCCGCCATCAACAGCACCGGCACCCGGATGTGCGGCATGTCCTGGTGAATGTCTTCCTGGTGCATATCGTCGTAGCTTTTCACCACCGCGCGTTCGTCGCAGGTGTGCAGCCATTCCGCCCGCAGGCGCAGCTGTTCCTCGCTCCAGGTGGGGCAGAACTCGCGCATGGCGTCCGCATCCATGCCTTCCAAAGCGGCACGGATGGAATCCACGTACCAGGGCAGGGCGGACGGGTAGGGGCGCCGCCCCGGACCCGACACCGGCGGGTCGATCAGCGCCAGCCGGTCGAAGCCGGCGCCGGGATGGCGGCGGGCCAGGCGCACGGCGATGCGCCCGCCCATGGAGTGCCCCACCACCATGTACTGCCGCAAACCCAGCGCTTTGGCGAAGGCGGCCACGTCGTCGGCCTGGGCATCCAGGCCATAGTCCAGGGTGTCGGAGGCTTCGCTGAGCCCGCGACCGCGCACGTCCAGCACATAGGTGTCGAAGTGGCGGCCAAAACGTTCGGCCACGAAACCCCAGGTCACCGCCGGGCTGGTGATGCCCGGCACGATCACCACCGCCGGGCCCTTGCCGCCGTAGCGCAGGTAGTGCTGGCGGATGCCGTTGGCGTGCACATTGGCACCGTACAGGTATTCGCTCATGGGACCTCCTTAATAGGCGCCGGACAGCAGGGCGCCGGCGCCGGGGACGACGGGTTCCAGGTCGAGGGCCTTGAGCATCTGGTAGGTGGTGGC
>JAKUPL010000032.1 GCA_022449455.1 Alcanivorax sp.
GAGGGCGGGGCGCGGCGCCGTGCCGTCGATCCGGCGCGCCAGCCAGCCCCGCAGCGCGGCGGCGATGCGCTCCGGCTGGTCCTCCTGCACGTAGTGCAGCGCGCGCCCCCCGTTCACCACCTCCAGATCGGCGATGCGCTGCGCCAGCCAGGCCACCCGGGTTCGGCCGAGCACCACGCCGGGCTGGAAATGCAGCAACAGCATGGGCTGGGACATGGTCTCCAGGCCGGCCTCGATGTCGGTGATGGCGTCGTGGGCGTCGCCGGACCGGTCGTTGAGTGGCAATTCCGAAGGAAACACGCGGATCGGCCGGCGGCTGCGCGCGTCCGGGAAAGGCGCCCGGTAGGCGGCCATCACGCTGCGCGGCAGCGGTCGCAAAACGCTGAAACGCAGCACCACGTCCACGAACAGGTTATGGCGCTGCAGCAGCCAGGGGGCCAGCCGCTTGTCCCGGAACGCGAACACCAGCGGCCGCGCCGCCAGCGGAAACTCTTCCCAATCGAAGGTGAACGGAAAGGTCTCCATGAAGCACAGCCGCGCCACCCGCTCGGGTTCCCGTTGCGCCAGCCGGAAACCCAGCGGGCCGCCCCAGTCGTGCAGCACCAGGGTCAGATCGGTGAGCCCCAGGGCCGTCACGAATTCGAGAACATAGTGGTAATGGGTGAGAAAGCGGTAATCGATGTCCGGTTTGTCACTGCGGCCGAAGCCGATCAGATCCAGCGCCACGCAGCGGTAATGCTGGCGCAGGGGTTTGATCACGTTGCGCCAAAGATAGCTGCTGGTGGGGTTGCCGTGCAGGAACAGCAGGGTGGGGCCCTGTCCTTCATCGATATAGTGCAGGCGGTGCCCATCGACGCTGTGATAGCGCGAGGTGAACGGGTAGTCGGCGAATCCCATGCCATGCGTCCCGGCGGCTTTTCTGGCAAGATGCCACGGCCCCGATCACCACTGCAAGCGTGAGGACCATGGACAAACCCTTTGTGCGCAAGGACCTGGTTGAAGTAAAGCAAAGCCCGATCCATGGCCGGGGGCTGTTCGCCCGCGCCGCGATTCCCCGCGACACCGTGCTGGGGGTGCTCAAGACCCTGCCCGCCAAGGGCGACGGCCCCTATGTGCTGTGGCTGGACGACGAGGGCCAGGAGCGCTACCGGGTGCTTTGCGACCTTCGTTACATCAACCATGCCAAGAAGCCCAATGTGGCCTATTACGAAGACCTTACCGTGGTGGCCCTGAAAAACATCAAGGCCGGCCAGGAGCTGCTGCACGATTACGGCGAGGACTGGAGCTGATCGCGACTTCCGTGGCGAAAGGATTCAGAACGGCACCGGCGAATGGAACCTGTTCCACAGGCCGGTGACCGGATGGTTGAACGCCAGGGTTTCCGCGTGCAGCAACAGGCGGTCGCTGAGCCCCAGCACCGCCGGCGGCGCGTACAGATCGCAGCCCAGAATCGGGTGGCCGATTTCCCGGCAATGAATACGCAGTTGATGACTGCGCCCGGTGACCGGCTCCAGCCGTAGCCGGGTGCGGTTCCGGGAAGCGTCCCGCCGCAGTACCCGCCAGCGGGTCAGCGCCGTCTTGCCGGACTCGAGGCACACTTTCTGCAGCGGCCGGTTGGGCCAGTCCGGACACAGCGGCAAATCAATCTCCCCTTCATCCTCCCGCACCAGACCGTCCACCACCGCCTGATAGGCCTTGGCCACCCGGCGTTGTTGGAAGGCCCGGCTCAGGGCGCTCTGCGCGTCCCGGGTGAGGGCGAACACCATCACCCCGGAGGTATCCAGGTCGAGCCGGTGCACCAGCCGCAGGTCCGGGTCGCGCCGCTTGAGCCGGGCGGTGACGCAATCCCGGTTCTCCGGGGCGCGGCCCGGCACACTGAGCAGAAACGGCGGTTTGTTGACCACCAGGATATGCGCGTCGCGATACAGCTCGGTGACCGGTTCCCGGCATTCCGGCACGATATAGCGGTCCGGCTGCTCGGCCCGGGTAGGGCGCCGGGGCCGGACCGCCGGGTCCCGGTTATTTTCCCCAGACAATCTCGTGCACGTCCTGGTAGCGTTCCGCGAAGTGCACCGTCATGTCCTTCTTCAGGTAGTCCGGCAACTCCTTGTAGTCGCGCTCGCAGGCCTTGGGCAGAATCACCTCGCGGATGCCCACCCGGCGGGCGGCGATCACCTTCTCGCGGATACCGCCCACCGCCAGCACCTGGCCGGTGAGCGTCAGTTCACCGGTCATCGCCAGCTTGCGCGGCAGGCGCTTGCCGGTGGCCAGGGAAATCAGCGCGGTGGCCATAGTCACCCCGGCGCTGGGGCCGTCCTTGGGCGTGGCGCCTTCGGGCACGTGCAGGTGCACGAACGATTCGTCGAACCAGTCCGCGCTGCCCCCGTATTCCGGCAGGTGGCTGGCCACATAGCTGTAGGCGATCTCGGCGGACTCCTTCATCACGTCGCCGAGCTGGCCGGTCTGCTTGAAGCCGCGTCGCTGCGCGTGCACCTGGCTGGCCTCGATGGACAGGGTGGCACCGCCCATGGCGGTCCAGGCCAGGCCGGTGACCACGCCCACGCCGCGCTGGGTTTTTTCCTTCTGAAAATAGGGCTGGCCGAGGAAATCTTCCAGGTTCTTGCCGGTGACGCTCAGCTTCTTCTCGCCGGACAGCAGCCGCACCGCCGCCTTGCGGATGATCTTGTTAAGCTGCTTCTCCAGGTTGCGCACGCCCGCTTCCCGGGCGTAGCCCTCGGCGATCTCCTTCAGGGCGCTGTCGCTGATCTTCAACTGGGCCGGTTTCACGCCCGCCCGTTCCAGGGCCCGCGGCCACAGGTGGTTGCGGGCGATGGCCACTTTTTCCTCGGTGATATAGCCGCTCAGACGGATCACTTCCATGCGGTCCAGCAGCGGGCCGGGGATCGAATCCAGCGTGTTGGCGGTGCACACGAACAGGCAGTGGCTCAGATCAAGGCGCTGATCCAGATAGTGATCCAGGAAGTCCTGGTTCTGTTCCGGGTCCAGCACTTCCAGCAGCGCCGACGCCGGGTCGCCCTGGAACGATTGGCCGAGTTTGTCGATCTCGTCGAGCATGATCACCGGGTTGGCGGTGCCGGCGTCCTTGAGCGCCTGGGTCAGCTTGCCGGGCAGGGCGCCGATGTAGGTGCGCCGGTGCCCCTTGATCTCGGCTTCGTCGCGCATACCGCCCAGGCTGAGCCGGTAGAAGCGCCGGTCCAGGGCTTCGGCGATGGAGCGGCCGATGCTGGTCTTGCCCACCCCGGGCGGGCCCACCAGCAGCAGAATCGAACCCTTCATCTCGCCACGCATGGCGCCCACCGCCAGGAACTCGATGATGCGGTCCTTCACATCGGTAAGGCCGCTGTGATGTGCTTCCAGGGTGTCGCGGGCGTGGTCCAGGTCCAGGTTGTCGTCGGAGTAGGTGCCCCAGGGCACGCTGGTGAGCCAGTCCAGATAGTTGCGGGTCACCGCGTACTCCGGCGAGCCGGATTCCAGCACGCCGAACTTGCGCAGTTCTTCCTCGAAGCGCTTTTGCACCGCCTCCGGTGGCGACAAGGCTTCCATCCGCTCGCGGAATTCGTCCGCGTCGGCGGTGCGGTCGTCCTTCTCCAGCCCCAGCTCCCGCTGGATCACCTTGAGCTGTTCCTTGAGGAAGAACTCGCGCTGATGCTTGGAGATCTTTTCGTTGACCTCCTCGCGCAGCTGGTTCTGCAAGCGCGCCACTTCCACTTCCTTTTTCACCAGCGTCAGCACCCGCTCCATGCGCGGGCGCAGCGGCACGGTTTCCAGGATTTCCTGCAGCTCATCGCCGCTGGCGCTGGTCAGGGAGGCGGCGAAATCGGTGAGCGGCGACGGATCCCGGGCCGAGAAATTCTGCAGGTAATGCTTGAGCCCCTCGTTGTAGAGCGGGTTCAGCGGCAGCAATTCCTTGATGGTGTTGATGATCGCCATGGCGTAGGCGCGCAGGCTGTCGTCCAGCTGGTCGCGGGGCTCCGGGTAACTGACCTCGGCCATGAACGGACGCTTGCGGCTCATGTAACCTTCCACGCGGAAGCGCGCCAGGCCCTGGGCGACCACCTGCAGTTGGTTTTCCTCGCCGTTGACCGCGTGAATTTTCACCAGGCAGCCGTACTGCGGAAACTGGTCCGGGTCCACCTCGTCCGGGTCCCGATCACCCACGTACACCAGGCCCAGGGCGTGGTGCGGCGTTTGGCCGACCCGCTCCAGGGTGGCGCGCCATTGCTCGGCGTCGAGCAGCAAGGGCTGCACCAGGCCGGGCATGAAGGGGCGCTCGCGCACCGGTATCAGATAGACCCGCTGGGGCAGGGTACGGTCGGGCAGGGCCAGGGCGCCCTGCGGTGTGCCTTGTTCAATGGTGGTCCGGTTATCGTCCTGACTCATTTCTCGACTCACTGACACGCCTGAAGAAAGTAAACGCAATGCCGTAGAAGTGGCGTCGGCCTCCGGCTTTTCAATCCCCGTCGACGATCAGCAGGTCGGCGCTCAGTGAGCGCGGGGTTTGCGTGCGGCGTTCCACCACCCGGGCGTTGAAATGCTGCTCGCAGCGTTCCGCCAACTGATAGAACGGCGAGCGGCCCGGGTCGGCGATGATGATCCGCTGCACGCCCTGGCCCAGGGCGCGGCGGATCAGGTTGAAAAGCACCGGGGTCAGTTCATCCCAGAAGCAGATGTCGGCGCCGGTGATCAGGTCCACGCCGTTGAGCCGCTGTTTGGTGAGCCGCTCGAAGCGGCAGCGCAGGGTCTCCACCTCCACCTTGTTGACCGCCGCGTGCAGGGCCAGATAGGGGAACACATCCGGGTCCGCGTCCACGGCGGTGACCCGGCAGCCGAGCCGCTTGGCGGCAAAAATCGAAAGCGGGCCCCAGCCGCAGCCGATGTCCATCAGATGGCTGCCCGGGCCGATCTCGCCGGCGCGGCGCCGGCGGCTCAGCTCGTCCATGATCAGAAAGCTGGAGTTCCACACCTTGTTGCCGTGGATCGACGGCGCGTGCTGGTTTTTGAGCCGGCGCACGGCGCGGTGGCCGCTACGCAGCAGGGTGATGCCACGGGTTTGCACGGTATGGGCTTCGCCGCGACGCACGCGCGGCACTTCGAGATCGGGGAAATCGGAAAGCAGGGTCATGGGAGTCGCCGGCGCCTGAAAAAAGAAACGACCTTAAGGGCGCCGGCGGGGTTGATCAAGTGAACCGATCAGTGCGCGGACCCGGGCTGCACGTCGCGCCAGAATTCGTCGAACGCTTCGGCGCTGGGTTCCGGCGCCTCGGTCATCGGGATGTGACCCACCTCGTCGAGAATCACCGCGCGGCTGTTCGGCAGTTCCTCCTGAAAGGCCTCCACGTTGTCCAGGCTCAGCAGGCGGTCTTCCCGGCCCCACAGAATCAGCGTGGGGGTCTCGATGCGCGGCAGCACGCCACGGCCCTGCAGGCGCATGGCCGGGTCCAGATTCATGTCCCGCCACACCTTTTCCGCCACGTCCGCGTTGGCGGCTTTTTCCTTGCCCATTTCGGTGATCACGAAACCGGGCACGCCCACCGACTGGCTGGAGGCCCAGTCCAGGGTGGTATGGAACTGCTCGGCGCTGTGCGGAATCAGCGGATTTTTGTCGGATTGCTCCAGGGTGTTGAGAAACTCGGCGGTCTGCAGGGTGATGCCGGCGGAGTCCACCAGACCCAGGGACAGCAGGCGGTTCGGCTGGCGGCGCGCCATTTCGATGGCGATGGCGCCGCCCATGGAGTTGCCGGCCACATGGAAACGTTCCACCTGCATCTCGTCGAGCAGCGCGAACACCCGCTCGGCCTGCTCGCTGATGCCGTAGTTCATGTCGGCGGTGCGCGGCGTGGTGCGGCCGTGGCCGGGCAGGTCGGGGATCACGAAGTAATAGTCGCCCTGCAGTTCATTGGCGAAATGCAGCCAGTTGGTGCCGTCGGCGCCGAAACCGTGGATCAGCACCACCACCGGAGCGTCCACGTCGCCCTTGCTGGTGAGCAGGTGCCAATCGAGCCCGTCGTCGGTTTCCACCCGGCGGTCTTCCAGCCCGGCGCGCCATTTCTCGAAAGCCATGCCTTCCTGGTAGGCCCAGTGGCGGGTGGTGTCGCAGCCGCCGAGCAGCGCCACCGCCACCAACAGCAAAATCCTGCGTATCGCCATGCCGTTCTCCCTTTGTTGTCGGATTGTTGTCGTCCTTGGGAAGGGTCAGCGTAGTTGATCCGCGTGGCGCTGGGCACCGCTGGAAAGGTCAAAAATCGGTAAATCTAGCGGGTCTTCAGGTTCCAGACGCCGGCGCCGATGATCAGCAGGGTGCCGAGCACGGTGGAGAGCACCAGGGTTTCGCCCCAGAACAGCCAGCCCAACAGCGCCGCCCAGATCACCGCCGCGTAGTTGTAAACGCCCACCTGCCCGGGGCGGGCCAGTTGATAGGCGGTGGTCATGGCGAACTGACCGCCGATCGCCACCAGGCCGATGGCCAGCAGCCACAGGCATTCGGTGCCGGTGGGCCACTGATTCACCCGCAACAGCAGCGAGGCGGAAATCACCGTGGCGAACAGGGAAAAATAAAACACCACCCGGTGGGCCGGCTCGCTGGCCGCCATGCGGCGGATGCTGACCTTGGCCACGCTCATGATCAGCGCCCCGGCCAGGGCCACCAGCATCACCGGATCCACGTTGCCCTGGTCGGCGCGCATGATGAACCCCACGCCCACGAAGCCCAGGGCGATGGCGATCCAGGTATGGATGCTGATGCCGTCGCGCAGCCACAGCCAGGCCACCAGCGGCAGAAAGAACGGCACCGTCATTTTCACCAGCACCGCCTCCGCCAGCGGGATATGGGCGATGGTGAAGAAAAAGCAGAACATGGCGGTGACGCCGGTGAAGCCGCGAATGAAGTGCAGGCCGATATGGCGGGTGCCGAGGTCGCGGATCCCGCCGCTGGCCACCAGAATCGGCATCAGCACCAGCAGACCGCACAGATTGCGGCCGAACACGATCACCTCGGTGGGCAGGGTCTCGGAGACGTGCTTGATCAGCGCCGCCATCACCGCCAGCAGCCCTTCGCCGAGAATCAGCAGCAGGGCACCGCGCAGGGGCTGGTCCACCGGCGCGCCGGTGGACCGCTCGGCGCTCACGGGGCGGGACGGGCCCACAGGTCGTGATCGTCCGCGTCCTCGACGATGACGTTGAGGCGCTGGCCGGGCCGCAGATCAGCGACGCCGGGCAGATGCACCTGGCCGTCGATTTCCGGCGCGTCGCCCTGGGAGCGGGCCAGAGCGCCGTCCGGGCCGGCTTCGTCCACCAGCACTTCCAGAGTGCGGCCGATCTTGCGCTGCAGCTTGTCGGCGCTGATCCGCGCCTGCACGTTCATAAAGCGCTCCTGGCGCTCCAGGGCCAGGTCCTCGTCCACCGGGTCGGGCAGGGCATTGGCGGCGGCGCCGTCCACCGGCGAATAGGTGAAGCAGCCCACCCGGTCCAGTTGCGCCTCCTCCAGCCAGTCCAGAAGCCGCTCGAAATCGTCGTCGGTCTCGCCGGGGAAGCCGACGATAAAGGTGCTGCGCAGGGTGATGTCCGGGCAGATCTGCCGCCAGCGGCGGATCCGCTCCAGGCTGTTCTCGGCATGGGCCGGGCGCTTCATGGCTTTGAGAATGCGCGGGCTGGCGTGCTGAAACGGGATATCCAGATAGGGCAGGATATGGCCCTCGGCCATCATCGGGATGATGTCGTCCACGTGCGGATAGGGGTACACGTAGTGCAGCCGCACCCAGGCGCCCAGCCGGCCCAGCGCCTGGCACAGCTCCAGCATGCGGGTCTTCACCGGCATGCCCTGCCAGAAGCCGGTCTGGTATTTGCGGTCCACGCCGTAGGCGCTGGTGTCCTGGCTGATCACCAGCAGCTCCTGCACGCCGGCCTTGACCAGCCGCTCGGCCTCGTCGAGCACGTCGCCCACCGGCCGGGAATCCAGCTTGCCGCGCATGCTGGGGATGATGCAGAAGCTGCACTTGTGGTTGCAGCCCTCGGAAATCTTCAGGTAGGCGTAATGGCGCGGGGTCAGCTTGATGCCCTGGGGCGGCACCAGATCCATGAACGGGTCGTGGTCGCGGCTGGGCGGCACCACCTGGTGGACCGCGCCGACCACCTGCTCGTACTGCTGCGGGCCGGTCACCGCCAGCACCGACGGATGGGCCTGGCGGATCACGGACTCTTCCACGCCCATGCAGCCGGTGACGATCACCTTGCCGTTCTCGGCCAGCGCCTCGCCGATGGCGTCCAGGGACTCGGCCTTGGCGTCGTCGATAAAGCCGCAGGTATTGACCACCACCACATCGGCGTCGTCATAGCTGGCGGTGACCTGATAACCTTCGGTGCGCAGCTGGGTGAGAATGCGCTCCGAGTCGACCAGCGCCTTGGGGCAACCCAGGCTTACGAACCCTACTTTTCCGGACATAGACACCTCGAACTTGGGGTGCGGCATTCTAACGCCGGGTCATCGCCCTGACCATCCATGGCCGGTCCCTGGAGGAACCTCTGGAATGCGCTGTTTCATTGCCGTTCCGGTGAGCGCCGGGCTTGCCGCCACGCTGGGCGAGGTGCCCGGCCCCGGCCATGGCCGGGCGGTGGCCGCCGCCGACCTGCACCTGACCCTGGCGTTTCTGGGCGAGCGAGGGGAGGAGTGGGCGCGGGCCCGGTGGCCGTTGCTGGCCGAGCTGGCCAGCGGCTTGCCGGCCTTCACGCTGACGCTGCCCGACGCCGGCCCGTTTCCCGGCCCCGGCGGCCGCTTCTGGGCAGCCCGGGTGGCCCCGGAGCCGGCGCTGACGGCGCTTCATGGGCGGCTCTGGCGGGCCCTGGCGGAGGCCGGCGTGGAGCCGGAGCCGCGTGCCTTTCTGCCCCATGTGACTCTGGCCCGGCTGGGGCGCGCTACCCGGGCGGCGGCGGTCCCCGGCCCCTGGCGGATGCCGGTGTCGAGCCTGGCGTTCTACGAGAGCCCGCCGGCGGGCGGCGGTTATCGGATTCTCGCCCAGTGGCCGATGGGTGGCCCACCGACCTGAGGGCGTTCAGGCACCGGGAATGGTCGGCGCGGCGCGCTCCGGCGTGGCCAGGCCGGCGTCCTGGGGCAGGGGGCGTCCCTGCACGCCGCCGGACGCCGGCGCCCCGGGCAGGGGTTGGATGGGCGGCACCGACCCGTCCGGCAGTGGCCCCTCCGGCAACGATGGCGTCGGCAGCGGGGTGGCCTCATTGGGCAGGGGCGCCAGCCGACCGCGCATTTCCAGCGCCAGGCCGGTAAGGTGGGCCAGGCCGCCGTCGCCCACCAGCACATAGTTGCGCTCACCCTGGCTCCAGCGCACCAGCGGCCGCTCCTGGCGGGACATCACATGGAACCAGCCGTCGTCCACGCTGGCCCCGCGATTCATTTCGTAGAGCGCCACCTCCCGGCCTTGGGGATCCCGGTAGCGGTACTCCACCAGGCGGTCGCCGTCGATCTGCACATTGCGACGGGACACCGGCTCCAGATCCAGGCCCTGGAACGGCGCCGGTGGTGCCGGGCCCAGGCTGACCGCACCGGGCGCGCCGGCGTAGGCGCGCAGGGCCAGTTCCGTGAAATCCAACGGCGCCACGCCGGTGCCGCGCCAGACCAGCACCGACAGCACCGTGCCGGTGGCCAGCCCGGCGGCGGCCACCCAGGTCCAGCGCCGTCGGGGCGCGGGCGACGGGGCCGACACCGGTCGCAGGAACACCGGGTCCAGCGCCCGTTGCAGCGCCGCCTCGCGGCGCCAGTAGGCGTGGATACGGTCGGCGTATTCTGGGTAGGCACGCAGTTGTCGGGCCACCTGGCGCGCGCGATGGCGGGGCAACTGGCCGTCGGCGAAGGCGCCGAGTTCCTGGTCGGTCACCGCGTGGTGGGAGGCTCGGTTCAGGGGCCACATTATTTCACCCTCTTCAGTACCTGGCGGGGCCGGGGCTCGGCGGCCCGGTCGCGCTGTTGGCGCAGGGTTTCCCGCGCCCGGGACAACCGTGAACGCAGAGTACCCACCTTGATGCCCAGAATCCGCGCCGCCTCGCGATAGCCGGGATTTTCCAGCGCCACCAGCAGCAGGGCGGCACGCTGTTCGGTGGGCAGACGGTCCAGATCTTCCAGCGCCCGCAGGCATTCCGCGTGGTCTTCCTGCCGGGGCGCCACCGCCTGATCCAGACCGGCGTCCGGGTCCACCACCTCGCGCCGCCGTGGCGCCGAGGCACGCTGATTCAGATAGAGCCGGTACAACATGCGGAACAGCCAGGCCCGCAGGCGACCGCCGGGCCGCCACAGGTGGCGCTTGCGCAGCGCCCGTTCCAGGCAATCCTGTACCAGGTCGTCGGCCTGGGTCGGGTCGCCGCACAACGCCAGCGCGTAGCGTCGTAGGTGGGGAATCTGATCACAAACCTGCTGCTCGTAGCTCATCACGCTCCCTGTGCCGGTGCGCCGGCGTTGCACGTACCTTAACCAACAGTGAGCGGGCCGGTTTGGTTCCGTGGGCGTCGGGGACAAAAAATCCGGAACCGGTCGGCGGGGCACGCTGTTGGTGAAATAAGGGCGCGCGGCATGCGGCCCTGGACCAACGACGTTCAACGACCAGGAGTGTCATCATGAAACATCGTCTTCTGCCTCTTTCCGCTCTGGCGCTGGTGCTCAGCGCGGCCGGCGCCGTTCAGGCGCAACAGCAGGCCCCGGGCCAGCCGTCCGGGCAAAGCCAGGGAGCCCCGGCGCAGCAGCAGGCGCCGGCCACCCGTCAGCCAGCCCTGGGTGACGGTTCGGACATTTCCGATCAGGAGCTGGAAAAGTTCGCCAAGGCGCAGAGTGAGGTCGAAGAGATCAAGAACGAATACCGCGGCGAGATCCAGAAGCACGGCCAGGACGCGGACAAGGCCATGGAAGTGCAGCGCGAGGCGCAGCAGGAGATGGTCGAGGCGGTCCAGGACAGCGGCCTGGATGTGCGCAAGTACAATCAGATCGCGCAGCTGGCGCAGTACGATTCGGAATTCCGGGAGCGCATCGAAACCCAGCGGTGAATCCCTCGACGGACGCAAAAAAAGCCCGGCACAAGCCGGGCTTTTTTTTCAGGGGCGGGTGATCGCGGGGATCAGCCTTCCTTCAGGGCAGTGGTGATGTCCACCACGGCGCCCTTGCCGTCGCCGAACAACATCAGGGTGTTGTCCTTGGCGAACAGCGGGTTGGGCAAGCCGGCGAAGCCCGGGCTCAGGGAGCGCTTCACCACCACCACGGTCTTGGCCTTGTCCACGTTGAGGATCGGCATGCCGTAGATCGGGCTGCCTTTGTCCTCGCGGGCCAGCGGGTTGGTCACGTCGTTGGCGCCCAACACGATGGCCACGTCGGTCTGCTCGAAGGTCGGGTTGATGGCGTCCATGTCCTTGAGCTTGTCGTAGGACACTTCCGCTTCCGCCAGCAGTACGTTCATGTGACCGGGCATGCGGCCCGCCACCGGGTGAATCGCGTACTCCACCTCGGTGCCGTTGGCTTCCATGGTGTCGGCCAGATCCCGCACCGCGTGCTGGGCCTGGGCCATGGCCAGGCCGAAGCCGGGCACGATCACCACGCGCTGGGCGGTCTCCAGGACCATGGCCACTTCCTCGGCGGAGGTGGACTTGATCTTGCCTTCGTAGACCTCGTCCTGGTCCATCGCCTCACCGGCCTCGGCCATCACGCCGAACAGCACGTTGGTGAGCGAGCGGTTCATGGCCTTACACATGATCTGCGTGAGGATCAGGCCGGAGGCACCCACCAGGGAGCCGGTGACGATCAGGGCGCTGTTGCCCATCACGAAGCCGGCGGCGGAGGCGGCGATACCGGAGTAGGAGTTGAGCAGCGCGATCACCACCGGCATGTCGGCGCCGCCGATGGGCAGTACCAGCAGCAGGCCGAGCACGGCGGCGGCGATGGCCAGTGCCCAAAACACCGTGGGGGTGCCCGGGTTCGCCACCAGGTAACCGATGGCCACCACGGAGCCGATCAGCAGCAGGGCGTTGACCACCTTCATGCCCGGGAAACCCATCGGCTTGCCGTCGATCAGTTCCTGCAGCTTGGCGAACGCCACCAGGGAGCCGGTCAGGGTCACCGCGCCGATCAGCACCGCGGCGCCGGTGGCGATGATGCCCACCACGTCCGGATGGCCGCCGCGGAAGAACTCGGCCGCGGCCACCGCGAAGGAGGCACCACCCCCGAAGCCGTTGAGCAGGGCCACCAGCTGCGGCATGGCGGTCATCTGGACTTTCTTGGCCAGGATGGCGCCAATCACGCCACCGACGATGACGCCGGCGATGATGATCTCATAGGTGACGATGTCACGGTGCAGCAGGGTCACCACACAGGCCACGCCCATGCCGGCGGCGGCCAGCAGGTTGCCGCGCACGGCGGTTTTCGGCTTGGTCAGGCCCTTGATGCCGAGGATGAAGAGAACGGCCGAGATCAGATAGGCGATATCAATCCAGTTATCGGAAATCTGCATGGGTTACTTCCTCTTGAACATCGCGAGCATGCGATTGGTGACCATGAAGCCGCCAATCACGTTGATGGTCGCCAGCACCACGGCGATGAAGCCGAGCACGTTGATCAGCAGGCCGGCGTCGGAGCCGGCGGCGATCAGGGCGCCCACCAGGGTAATGCCGGAGATCGCGTTGGAACCGGACATCAAGGGAGTGTGCAGGGTCGGCGGTACCTTGGTGATCAGTTCCACACCCAGGAAGATCGCCAGTACAAAGAGGGTCAGCTGCGATACGAAATCCATTACTTGTCCTCCTCGCCGTCGGAATCACCGCCGTCGGCGGGGGCTTCCGGCTCGGCTTTTTTCAGTTCCGGCAGACCGAGCATCTCGCGCAGACGCGCCTGGGGCACGTCACCGTTATGGCTGATCACGGTGTCGGCGACGATCTGGTCCTCGAAGTCCAGCTGCAGGTCGCCGTTGTCGTCGAGCAGCAGGTTGAGCAGGTTTTCCATGTTCTTGCCGAACATCTGGCTGGCATGGAAGGCCACGGAGGAGGGCACGTTGGTGGGGCCGATGATGGTGACGCCATGCTCCACCACGGTTTCGCCGGCCCGGGTCAGCTCGCAGTTGCCGCCGCGCTCCGCCGCCAGGTCGACCACCACCGCGCCGGGCTTCATGGCCTTGACCATGTCGGCGGTGACCAGGATCGGGCTCTTGGCGCCGGGCACCGCCGCGGTGGTGACCACCACGTCCATTTCCTTGATCACTTCGGTCATCAGCTCGCGCTGACGCTTGAGGAAGTCCTCGCCCTGGGCCTTGGCGTAACCGCCGGAGCCTTCCGCTTCGCCGGTGTCCAGGTCCAGTTCCACGGGCTTGGCGCCCACCGAAAGGATTTGTTCGCGAGCCGCCGGACGCACGTCGTAGGCTTCCACGATGGCGCCCAACCGCTTGGCGGTGGCACAGGCCTGCAGGCCGGCCACGCCGGCGCCCATCACGAACACCCGGGAGGCGTTCAGGGTGCCGGCGGCGGTCATGTTCATCGGAAACATGCGGTGCGAGGCGTTGGCCGCCAGCAGCACGCATTTGTAGCCGGCGATCATGGCCATGGACGACAGCACGTCCATGGATTGGGCGCGGGTGATCCGCGGCACCAGTTCCAGAGCAATGCCGGTGACCTTGTGGTCGGCCAGGGTTTGAGCGAATTGCGGGTTGGCGAGAGGATCCGTCATGCCAATCAGGAACTGATCGGCTTTCAGGCTGTCCACGTCTTTATCGCCATTGGTCGTATTGCTACCCGGAGTCTGGACTTGCAGGATAGCCTGAGCGCTGGAAAAGATTTGCTCCCTGTCGGCAAGCTTGGCCCCGGCGGCCTCAAAGTCGCTGTCCGGGAAGCCCGCTGCCTCGCCGGCGCCTCGTTCGATAAGAATCTCGACGCCTTGCTTTTTCAAAAGTGCGCCGACGTTGGCGGGCGTCAAAGCGACGCGCTCTTCGCCGGGGCAGATTTCCTTGGGTACACCGATAATCACCTGCGTTACCCCCATTTTATGGTTCGTTAAAACCGGTCCCGGAAATTTTCCGGGGACCTCGAAAAACGGCCGGTTTATACAAACCGGCCGCTGAGCAGGGTGCTAACCTTATTGTGGAGTGGCGAGCTTGGCAAACAGGAAATGGCCATCCACTGGACGAACGGTCAATAATTGAGCGGAAATATCAGGCTTTTTTCCCTTTTCCGATCATTTTTTGATCGACGATGGCCCGGTCCGAATCCTCCCGCATGTGCACGAACGGCTCCAGAATGGTGTTTCCGCGCACTTCCGCCTTGATCACGTGTAAAAAGGTGTAAGCCCCCAGCAGTTTCCGGAACAGGAAGATGAATTCCTTGGGCGGCACATCGAAATGTACCGACAGGGCGGTACGGCTGGCCCGGTTCATGACCCGGTTCGGCAGGTTGCTTTCCCCCCACAGGTACTCCCCTTTTTCGTTGACCACCGACGGCGGCGGCGGGAAGCGGTCCGGGTCCTGCAACGCCTCGATGGCTTCAAAACAGAGCGCCGCGAAGTCGTCCAGCAGCCGCTTCGGCACGTCCCCGGACAGAAAGCCCAGCGCGCGCATGGCCCGGGTCAGCCGGTCGGTGTCGTGGTACCAGGCGGCGCGGATCATTTCGCGGCCCGGCCCCAGCACTTCGTCGTCGAAGTCACGGATGGCGCCGAAGTCCAGCAGCACGATCTGATCCCGGCCTTTCTCATCCACCCGCATCAGGTAGTTGCCGAAATTCGGGTCGGTCTGCATTTTGTCCCACTCGAACACCTCCCGGCAGCACAATTCCATGATCGCGCGGCCCAGAAAGTTGCGCCGTTCCTGGCTCAGCTCGGTGACCGAAGGGTCGCTGATGTGCACGCCCTCTTCATAGGAGAGGCAGAGAATATTGTGGGTGGAATAATCCGGGAACACTTCCGGCACCACGAAGCGCGGATCATCGCGCAGAATCTCCCGGAAATGGCGGGTGGTATGCGCTTCCAGATCGTAGTCCACCTCACGGCCGAGCATGGCGCGGACCTCGTCCAGCCACTGATTGAACTGCTCGGTGATGGGTACCAGCCGGCTCAGTTTGAGCAGCCGTACCAGCGCGCGCATATCGGAATCGATGGCGTCCGCCACCCCCGGATACTGAATCTTCAGCACCAGCTCGCGGCCATCGCTTTTGCGCCGCGCCCGATGCACCTGGGCCAGGCTGGCGGCGCCCAGCGGCTGAGGGTCCACTTCCAGGTCGCGCAGCTTGACGGTGCCAAGCTGCTGCTTGAGGTGCTTCTCCACCGCCGGCCATTCCAGCGCCGTGGTGTTGTTCTCCAGGGTGTGCAGCGCGGCGGTCACTTCCTCGGGCAGGAAGTGCTCGCCGAACAGGGCCATCATCTGGCCGATCTTGACCACCGAGCCCTTCAGGCGGCCCAGTTCATCCACCAGCTCGCGGGCCCGCTCGGAGAGATTCTCCCGGCGCCGGGCCTCGCGCTTGTCGGCGCTGGCGAACAGGGTGCCGGCGCTGCTGGTGGCGTAGCGGGCGCCGGCCAGAAAGCCGGCGCGCGCCATGGAAAAGCGGCGCTCCAGGGAGCCCGTTTTTACCCGTTTTACGGTTTTTCGTGCCATAGTGCCTCGCGGGTGGACGGCATCAAACGCTTGGCATTCTATCTTGCCCGGGCGTCCCAGTTATACACGTGAGCGAGTTCAATGCGGGGAAATGGCGCGAGCGACCCGTCGGCGGTCGGTATTACAACCTGGGTCCTGCTGCGCGGCCTGGTGCGTGAACAGGCCCACTGGGACGGCTTCGCGGAGCGCCTGGCCAGCGTTCTGGGGGAAGGCAACCGGGTGCTGCCGCTGGATCTGCCCGGCAACGGTGTGTTCTTTCGCGGCACCAGCCCCACCCGGGTGGCGGCCATGGTGGCCGCCGCCCGCCGGGACCTGGCCGACCAGGGCGTCACCGGCCCGGTGCGGCTGGTGGCCCTGTCCCTGGGCGGCATGGTGGCGATGGAATGGCTGCGCGGCCATCCCGAGCAGATCCTGGGGGCGGCGCTGATCAACTCCAGCGCGGCGCCGTTCAGCCCCTTCTGGCGCCGCCTGCGGCCGGCCAACTACGGGCGCATCGTCTGCCAGGGTCTGTTGACCCGGGATCGCTTGGCCCGGGAGCGGATGATTCTGGATCTGACCACCCACCATCTGAGCGTCGCCGAGCGCGACGACATCGCCGAACGCTTTCGCACCGTGGACGCCCTGCGGCCGGTGTCCGCCGCCAATACCGTGCGGCAGCTGTGGGCGGCGGCCCGTTTCCGGGCGCCGCGCACCCTGCCCGCCGGGCCATCGGTACTGATCGTCAACGGCGCCGGCGACCGGCTGGTGCATCCGGACTGTTCCCGGGCGCTGGCGCGGGTCTGGCACTGTCCGCTGGCGGTGCACCCGGACGGCGGCCACGATCTGTCCCTGGACGCGCCGGACTGGCTGGCGGCCACCCTGGCGGCCTGGGGCGGGGGCGATCAGGAGAGGGCGGGTCAGGAGGCGCCGCCGCGCTGACGCAGGCGCTCCAGATAGCCGAGCAGGCGCCGGGACAGGCCCGGCTCGTCGCGCGACGCCGGATCCGACGTGGCCGCCGCCCGCGCCTCGGGATGGTGGCGCAGCAGGCGGTGTCGCCGGGCGGCGGCCTCCAGACTCATCTTCAGCATGGCGCGTCGTACCGGCTTGGGCAGAAAGCGATAGATCTGGCCCCGGTTGATCAGGCGGCCGAGGATTTCCACGTCGCGCACCGGGCTGACCAGAATGGTCAGCAGGGCGGGGTGGGCGCGTTTCAACGTTTGGATCGCGGTGCTGATGTCGGCGCCGCCCAGGCGCACGTCGCAGACCAGAATGCCGATGTCCTGGTCGGCAAGCAGCGCGAACGCCTGCTCCAGATCGGTACGATGATGCAGTGCCTGGCCCGGGGCCACCACGGTGCGCAGCAAGGCCAGCGTTTCCGGGTCTTCATCCAGCACCAGCACCGCCGGTTCCGGCTCGTCCCCGGCCGGCTCGACCGGCGCCACCGGCTCCAGCTCCGGCGCCGGTTCGGTGGCCTCCAGCGACAGGGCGATGTCCGCCGCGCGCCGTACCGCGTGCAACATTTCGTGCATCTGCCAGGGCTTGTTCAGATAGCGGAACACTTCGCCGTCGTTGATCGAATCGATCACCGCTTGCAGATCGGCGTAGCCGGTGAGCAGCAAACGCTGTGTGTGGGGCGAGGCGCGTCGCACCCGCCGCAGCACTTCAATGCCTTCCATGATCGGCATGCGCTGATCGCTGACGATCACATGGACGCGCCGCTCGCGGACCAGCCGTTCCGCTTCGTAGCCGTTGGTGGTGGTCAGCACCTGGAAGTGCGGGCGGAACAACAGCGACAGGGAGCGCAGCACCCGCTCCTCGTCGTCCACCAGCAGCACGGTGGGTTTGTCGTTCATGGGGTTCTCCGTGTCAGGGAAAGCGTGTCGGTACCGGTGGGGGCGCGGGCCGTGGCGCCGGCGGGCAGGGTCAGCGTGAAGGTGGTGCCCCGGTCCGGGGCGGAGCGCACTTCGATGCGGCCGCCGTGGCGCTCGATGATCTGATGGCTGATGGAAAGCCCCAGGCCGGTGCCTTCGCCGGGCGCTTTGGTGGTGAAAAAGGGGTCGAAGATGCGCGGCAGAAGCGACGCCGGAATGCCGGGGCCATTGTCGGTCACCCGCACGCACACGCCCTGGTCGCCGTGGCCGGTACTCAGCCGCAGCACGCCGCCGGTGCGCATCGCCTGGGCGGCGTTGACGATCAGGTTGAGCAGCACCTGATTGATCTCGGAAGGGCGGCACGGTACCGGCGGCAGCTCGGCGTAATCACGTACCACGTGGATGCGGTCCTTGAGCAGGTTGTTGGCCAGCAGCAGGGCCGCGTCCAGGCAATGATGGATGTCCACCGCTTCATCACCGGCCCGGTCCAGCCGGCTGAAGTCCTGCAGGCCGCGCACCAGCTTGTCGATCTCGCCGAGACCGAAGCGGGTGTCGCTGAACAGGCGCGCCACGTCCACCGCCTGGGCAGCCGGATCGTGGTGCTCGCGTAACCGGGCCAGTCGCGCCAGAGCCTGGTCGAACGCCTCCGCCTCCACCCGCGGGGCCAGCACCAGATCCAGGAACGCGAACACCGCCTCGTTCAAGCGGCGGGCGTCGCTGAAAAACTGCTCGGCCAGCTCCACATTGGCGCTTACGTAGCCCAGCGGCGTGTTCATCTCATGGGCGAGGCCGGCCACCATCTGCCCCAGGGAAGCCATTTTTTCCGATTGCACCAGCTGGGTTTGCGAGGCCTTGAGGTCGCGCAGCGCCCGGGCCAGCTGTCGGGAGCGGGCGCTCAACTGCCGTTGCAGGGCCTGCATCAGCCCGATCACCGTGCCCATGCCCAGATAACGGCGGTCGCGCACGATGATGAAATCCTCGGTGACCGGGAAGGTCATGGACGCCAGGATCTGATCGGCGGCGGCTTCCAGCGGCAGATCCGCTTCCACCACCACCGGGTCTTGCTTCATGAACCGGTGCACAGGGCGCCGTCCGAACAGCTCGCGGCCGAACTGCCGGAACAGCAGCTGCATCATCTGGTAGCGACTGATCAACCCGGCCACGCGGCCGTCCCGCACCAGCGGCAGGGACAGCAGCGGTTCATACAGTGGCAGCAGGAACAGCTCACCGAGGCGGGAGATCGAGTGCCCGGGGTCGATGCCGGGCACGGCGATCACCAGATCGCCGAGGCGGGGCGGGGCGTCAGACATACCGGGGTCCTGTTTCTCGGGGGCCCCAGCCTGCTAAAAAAGCATGACGGTCTTGTTACCACCGCCGACCCGGCGGCGATTTGGCCTTGACCGTCCCGCCGCCGCCTCTTAGCGTGTACAGAACCCGCCGGTTCTGACGCCAAGGAGCGCATCGAATGGCCACACCCGCCGAACTGGCCCGACACCGGGCCGGCCCCCGCACCCCCACGGAACATATTTGGTTCGATCGCTTCGCGCCGGAGCGTCTGCAGACCTGGCGGCGGGTTCAGGACCCGCTGGCGGACCGCTGTCTGGTGGACATTCCGTTTCAGAGGCCGGCGGGACTGCTGGACGAGGTGGAGCGGCGCGCCGCCGCGCAAGGCGGTGTCTACCAGGACTTTCTGGATCACTGCTTCACGGTGCCGGGCTGGGTGGACTTCGAAGCGATGGAACTGGGGCGGCGCATGTACCGCCGCCATGGCGCCCTGCAAGGGCTGGTGCTGATGTGCTCCAGCCTGGTGGAGGGCTACGCCCACAACAAACCTTCCCAGGTGCTGGTGGCCACCGGCCGGCTGCAGAAGGATGTGTCCCGGCGTATCTACGAAACCGGCCAGATGCTGCACAACATCGCCGCGCCGGAGGGCCTGCGCCCGGGCGGCCTGGGCCATCGCACCCTGATGGAGGTACGGCTGCTGCACGCGGCGGTGCGTCGCTTTCTGGCGGAGCGGGGCGACTGGGACCAGGCCCGCTACGATCTGCCCATCAACCAGGAGGACATGGCCGGCACGGTGCTGGAGTTCGATTACATGGTGGTGCGCGGCCTCAAGCGCCTGGGCCTTTATATCAGCGCCGAAGAGCACCGGGCGATGCACTATTTCTGGCGCTATGCCGGCTATCTGCTGGGAGTGGACGAAACGTTGCTGACCAGCACCGTGGAAGAGCAGGAAGTGCTGGCGCTACAGCTCACCGCCCATCTCTACGAACCGACCCCGGACAGCGAGGCGCTGGCCAAGGCACTGCTCAGGGACATGGCCAACAAGCCACCGTTCCATCTGCCCTACGATGTGTTGCTGGCGTTCAGCCGGTTTCTGGTCGGCGACACGGTGGCCGACGACCTGCGGCTGCACAGTAAGGTGTCGTCGGCGGCGGCGGTGCGTCTGGTGCGCGCCACCCTGGGCGCCGCCAGCCTGGGGCAGCGGTTGCTGCCGGAGACCGCCAAGCGGCGCCTGGAGGACTTCAATCACGGTCTCGGACGGCGCACCCTGAAGGTGGGGCTGGGCGGGGATCCCGCCCGGTGGGGGTTCAAGGCGCTCGGTTAGGAATCCTGGCTGGCCACCCGCTGCTCGCGCAGCAGGCCGACCATGTCCGCCAGGATATGGCCGGTCTCGCGCAGGTAGGGGTCCTCGTCCATGGGGTCTTCGCTGGCCTCCGGATCCAGGGCGCGCTGTTCTTCCAGCTTGCGCAGGTCCTCCATCTTGTCGATTGGGTCCTCGCCCCGGTATTTGCGCAGGGCGTTCTCGATGGCCAGACGCTTCTGATCGTACTGATCCTGCCAGGCCTTGCGCTGGTCCGCGTTCAGTGACAGTTCATGGCGCCGGTTGGCTTCGGCCACCAGGTCCCGCAGCTGCTCCACGTAGACGAACTCCGGATTGTTCTGGATGCGCTGGTCGTGGCGCTCGCGCAGGGCCGGCAGCAGCGGCATGAGATCCTGGTAGCGTTCGTAATCGGCCGGCTGGATTTCGTCCCAGGGCAGGGCGTTCGGCAGACTGCTTTCGCCCACCTCGTCCTTGTCGATCAGCGACGGCATATTGACGTCCGGCACGATGCCCAGGTTCTGGTTGCTGGAGCCGGACACCCGGTAGAACTTGGCGTTGGTCATCTTCAGCTTGCCGTGGTTCAGGTCCAGCAGCGTCTGCACGGTGCCCTTGCCGTAGGTCTGGTCGCCGACGATCAGCGCGCGGCCATAGTCCTGCATGGCACCGGCGAAAATCTCCGACGCCGAGGCGCTGTAGCGGTTCACCAGCACCGCCAGGGGACCGGCATAGAGCATGCCCGGGTACTGATCGTTCTCGACGCTGACGCGTCCGCCGGCCTCGCGCACCTGTACGGTGGGCCCGCGGTTGATAAACAGGCTGACCAGCTTGTTCACTTCCAGCAGCGAACCGCCGCCGTTGTTGCGCAGGTCGATGACCAGACCGTCCACGTTCTCCTTGCGCAGCTCCACCAGCAGCTCGGCCACGTCGCGGGTGGTGCTGGTGTAGTTGGGGTCACCGCGATGGAAGGCGTTGAAGTCCATATAGAAGGCGGGGATCTCGATGATGCCCAGCTTGACCTTGTCGCCGTCGTGGTCGAACTCGATCACTTCCTTCTTGGCGGCCTGTTCCTCGAGCACCACCTTATTGCGGGTGATGGTGACGGTGCGGGTGTCGTGTTCGCTGGCGCTGCCGGCGGGAATCACCTCCAGCTGCACATCGGAACCCTTGGGCCCGCGGATCATGTCGACCACTTCGTCCAGGCGCATGCCAATCACGTTGACCAGGTCGTCGTCGTCCTGGCCCACCGCCACGATGCGGTCCGCCGGTTTCAGGCGGCCCTGTTTGGCGGCCGGGCCACCGGGCACCAGCCGCACCACCTTGGTGTAGCCATCCTCGTACTGCAGCACCGCGCCGATGCCTTCCAGGGAGCGGCTCATGCTGATGTCGAAGTTTTCCGAGTTGTGCGGCGTGAAATAATTGGTATGCGGATCGAAGGACTGGGCGAGGGCGTTCATGTAGGTCTGGAACACGTCCTCGGCGGTGTTCTGGCGAATCCGGTTGAGCTGGCTTTCATAGCGGTTGGTGAGCCGTTCCTGGATGGCGCTGTCCTCGGTGCCGTTCAGGCGCATGGACAGGACCGCGTTTTTCAACTGACGGCGCCAGATCGCGTCCAGCGCTTCGTCGTCGGCGGCCCAGGGCGCTTCGCTGCGATCCACCAGCACCTGTTCGTCGCCGTCGAACTGCCAGTCGTCGAAGCCCGCCTTGATGTCGGCGAGAATTTCGGTGAGCCGTTCTTCCAGGCGGGTCTGGAAGCGGTTGAAGATGGAGTAGCCGGCCTCCAGCTCGCCGTCCTCCAACTGGTCGTCCAGCTGGTCGCGGTAGACCTGAAAGTCGTCGATGTCCTGCCGGGTAAAGTACAGGCGGTTGGGGTCCAGATCCTTCAGATACTGTTCCAGCACCCGCTCGGAGAGGGCGTCGTCGAAGCTCAGCCGGCTGTAGTGCAGGTCCAGACGATCGACGATTTCCTCCGCCGCCTCCCGATGCACGGCCTGGGGCTTGAGCGCGCCCTGAATTTCGGGCCCGGCCTTGAGGTCGCCGCCGACCTTGAGGGCGCCTCCCAGCAGCAGGGCCGCCAGGAACACACCAAACAGCTTACGGAATACGGACATCGGCACACTCGATTCTATGATGGATCAAAGGTTTTGCCCCAGTATAAGAGCCTGCGGCCGATCTTTACACCACATCGCCGTCCCCATAGGCAAGGCCGGCGTGGCACGACATACTGGCGCTTTGCCCGGCCAAGGACCCGCGAACCGTGCACCGCTTATTCACCGGCTTCTTTCTGATCGGCATCCTCGGTGCCCTGGCGCAACTGCTGAGCGGCGATCTGGAAGCGCCGTCGCGGGTGGTCACCGCGCTGTGGCGGGCCGCCGACCTGGCGGTGGAGGTGAGCCTGGGCCTGATCGGCGTATTGGCGCTGTGGAGCGGCCTGTTCCGCCTGGCCGAGCAAAGCCGGCTGGCGGATCGCATGGCCGGCGTGGTGCGGCCGCTGCTGGCGCGGTTGATGCCATCGCTGCGCCGCGACCCGGGCGCCGGCGCGGCGGTGTCCATGAACCTGGCCGCCAATATGCTCGGCCTGGACAACGCCGCCACGCCGCTGGGCCTGAAAGCCATGGAAGCGCTGCAGGCGCACAATGCGGAGCCGCGCCGGGCCACCGACAGCCAGATCATGTTTCTGGTATTGAACACCTCGTCGGTGACCCTGGTGCCGGTCACCGTGCTGCTGTACCGGGCCCAGCAGGGCGCCGCCGACCCGGCGGCGGTCTATTTGCCGATGCTGATGGCGACCACCGTGTCCACCTTCGTGGGCGTGGCGCTGACCGCCCGGGTGCAGCGCATTCCGCTGCGCGATCCGCTGCTGTTGGCGGTGGCCGGCGGCTGGCTGTGTCTGCTCGGGTTGCTGGCCCTGGCGGTCTATCTGTCGCCGCCGGCGCTGGGCTCGGTGCTGTCCGGGCTGATCGGCAACGGCATCCTGCTGGCGGTGATCGCGGCGTTTTTCTGGGCCGCCTGGCGGGCACGCATCGACAGTTACGACTGCTTCGTGGAAGGCGCCAAGGAAGGCTTCACCCTGGCGGTGAAGCTGATTCCGTATCTGGTGGCGATGCTCGCCGCCATCGCCATGCTGCGCGCCAGTGGCGCGCTCGAGCTGTTCCTGGACGGGATCCGTTACGGTGCCGCCGCCCTCGGCTGGGATACCCGCTTCGTGGATGCGCTGCCGGTGGCGATTCTCAAACCGCTGAGCGGTTCCGGCGCCCGGGCCGCCATGCTCGACGTGATGCAGACCCAGGGGGTGGATTCCCTGGCCGGGCGCATGGCGGCGGTGATGCAGGGCTCCACCGAGACCACCTTTTACGTACTGGCGGTGTACTTCGGCAGCGTCGGCATTCGTAATATGCGCTACGCGCTGTGGTGCGGATTGGGCGCCGACCTGGCCGGGCTGCTCGCCGCCATCGGCTTCAGCTATCTGTTTTTTGGTTAGCCGCCGGTCACGATCTCACGAAAGGTGAGGTTGAGGCGCGGCGCCGTCACCCGGCGCCGGCGGGGCAGGGCGTGTTCGTAGTGGCGCTGAAGTTCCGGGGACATCACCAGCAGTTGATCGTGGGCCAGGGTGATCAGGTCGGATTGGCGGTGCTCGCCGTGGCGGCGCAGGGCGAAGTCCCGCCCGGCGCCGAGATTGTAGGAGAGCACCCAGGGCGCCGGGCCCAGTTCCGGCTCGTTGTCGCGGTGCCAGCCCATGGTGTCGTCGCCGTTCCGGTAGAGGTTGGCGAGCACGCCGTTGGGCTGGCGGCCGGTGAGGTGCCGCAGCCGTTCAAGCAGGGGTGTCAGGACGGCGGGCCAGCCCTGGCCGCGATGCTGGAGGCCGGAATAGCGATAGTGGACACCGGCGTCGGCGATCCAGCAGGTCAGACGCGGTACCGCGTGGGCGCGGCCGAACACGCGTACCGTGGGGCGCTCCCAGGGCAATTCGTTACAAAGCGTGTGGAAGAGCGCCGCGGCGGGTTCGCCGAGAACCCGGTCAAACCGCCACAGGCGGGCGCCGTGATCCAGCTCGATGACGGCGCTGGCCTGCTTCAGGTGTGCCAGGGTGGAGTTGACACTCATGACGCGCTGCTCTATCTAACCGCTGTCGCCAGGGCGGCGATCTCATTCATGGATCCGGGAGTCTAGCATGCTGCACGTCTACGACATCGAGAACGGCGTTCTGCGCGAACGGGACGTGGCCGATATGACGCCGGCCACCTCGGATGCGGCCAGCTGGATCGACCTGGTGGACGCCACCGACGAGGAGCGGCAGCAGGTGCAGCATCTGTTCCGTCAGGCGCTGCCGGCCTCCGAGGACGTGGAGGAGATCGAGGCCTCGGCCCGTTTCTTCCACGATGAACACGGCCTGCACGTGCACTCGCTGTTCGTCTATCAGGCGGAAGGCCGGCACCGTACCGCCACCGTGGCGTTCGTGCTGCAGCCCGGCCGCCTGCTCACGTTCCGCGATTCGCGGTTGCCGGACTTCCGGCTGATGCGCCTGCGCGTGCGGCGCGGCTGGGTCCGGGTGCAGCAGCCGTTGGATATTCTGCTGAACATTCTGGAACAGAAGACCGAGAACCTGGCCGATACCCTGGAAGACATCCATCGCGATCTGGAAGACGTGAGCTACCTGGTGCTGGAGGACGAGGAAGCGGAGCTGGAGGACGGCATCGAAAAGCTGGCCCATCTGGAGGACAGCAACGGCAAGGTGCGGCTGTGCCTGATGGACACCCAGCGCTCGATCTCCTTCATCCAGCGCTACGTGCGCGCCGACAAGGACCGCCGCCGCACCTGCTCGGAGATCCAGCACGACCTGGATACCCTGATGTCCCACGCCACCTTCCTGTTCGAGAAGATCAACTTTCTGATGGATTCCACCCAGGGCTTCATCAATATCGAACAGAACCAGATCATCAAGATCTTCTCCATCGCCGCCGTGGTGTTCCTGCCACCGACCATGATCGCCAGCATCTACGGCATGAACTTCCGGGTCATGCCGGAGCTGCAGTGGGCGTTCGGCTATCCGATGGTGATCGGGTTGATGATTTTGTCCGGGCTGGCGCCGTATTGGTACTTCAAGCGGAAGGGGTGGTTGTGAGTCGAGTTAAAAGTTAAAAGTTGAAAGTTAAAAAGGCGGCTTCGGATCACCGCCATGCCCCTTTCAACTTTTAACTTGTCACTTTCAACTGTCGTTCAAACCGACCATTTGCCCTGTTCGTGGCTGACTCGGCCTTCGTCGCGCAGCTTGATCAGATGGGCTTCCAGTGACAAGCAGGCGACGCCGTGCAGAAAGTCCGGCACGTCGGCGTAGACCCGGGTGACCAGTTCCTGCACCGTCACCGCCTGGCCGTCCAGGGCGTTGAACACCTTCTTTTCCCGCTCGCGGCGGTGGGCCAGGGTTTTCTCCACCGTCTCCATGGGCTCGACGATCAGATCGCCGTGGCCCGGCGCCATGGTGTCGATGCGGTAATCACGCAGCAGTGCCAGGGAGTTCATATAGGCGGCCATGGAGCCGGAGGGCGGGGCGATCACCACGGTGGAGCCCTGGATCAGATGGTCGCCGGTGAACAGCAGCGCCTGTTCGGTCATCAGATAGCACAGATGATTGCCCACGTGGCCGGGGGTGGCGATCACTTCCAGGGGCACGCCGCCGCAATCCAGCACGTCGCCGTGGCGCAGACGCCGCGCCGGTGCCCAGCTTTCGTCCTGCAGCCCGTCGTCGGGCACATCCGGCCCCAGCAGGGTGGCGCCGGTGGCCTCCGCCAGCGCCACCGCGCCGGGGGAATGATCCCGGTGGGTATGGGTGACCAGAATCTGCTCGATGGTCTTGCCCTGGGCGGCGGCGGCGTCGACCAGCGCGCGGGTGTGCTCCGGGTCCACCGGGCCGGGGTCGATCACCGTCAAGGCCCGGTCACCCAGCAAATAGCTGTTGGTGCCGGGGCCGGTCATCATCCCCGGATTACGGCCGAGGACCCGCCAGGCGTGGGGGGCGATGGGGGTGGGCTGGCCGGGAATCAGCGCTGCCATGGTCTCTCCTACCCGCTGCGATGCGTGGGAAGGCCGGCATTGTGAACCGTTCGATTTCCCTTGGCCAGTCTCGAAAGCGACGGCGGTTATCGGCCATAGACTTCCACGCGCAACACGCGCAGGCGCCAGCGATCGGCCTGCACATCCGGCGTCGGGCGCGGGATCGACAAATTGAGCGGGTAGCGGCCGCCGGGCGGAATGTGCATGGACACCGTTTCGCGGGCCTCGTGCAGTACCTCGCAGGCCCGCGCCGGCGGGCACTTCAGCGCTTCCGCGGCGAGCCGCACCCGGGCCACCGGATATTCGCCCTGGTTGGCGATGTCGCCGCTGAGCCGGTAGGTGGTTTCGGTGCCGTGCACGGATTGCACATTGGCGGTCACGCTCTCCGGCGCCGCCGGGACCCGGCGCTCCTGCTCGGTGAACAGGGTGGCCAGGGCGAACAGGGTGCCGGCCACCACCACCCCGGCCAGCGCCAGGTAGAACGGCCGCCGGCCCGCCTGCCAGCTTCCCCAGAGCAGCACCACCACGGCCACGGAGACGGTCAGGATCAGCAGAAAACGCATTGTCGAAGCACTCCCGGTCGTGGCCCGTGCCGCCGTGCGGGCGGATCAATCGGGCCGATAGCTTTCTTCTCACTGCGCTCTTCTTATAATCACTACCGCGTCATGTAAAGGAGAACACCATGCTGATCGTCGTTTCCCCGGCGAAAACCCTGGATTACGAAACACCGCTGCCCTCTCTGCGCGCCACCCGGCCGCGCCTGCTCGACGACAGCGCGGAACTGGTGGAGCGCGCGCGGGCACTGTCGCCGGCCGACATCGCCGGGCTGATGAAGGTCAGCGACAAGATCGCGCATCTCAACGCGGAACGCTTCGCGCAATGGTCACGGCCGTTCGACAAGGACAATGCGCGGCCGGCCCTGTTCGCCTTCAAGGGCGACGTCTACACCGGGCTGGATGTGGCGCGCTTCGACGGGGACGATCTGAAAGCGGCGCAACAGCGCCTGCGCATTCTCAGCGGTCTCTACGGTCTGCTGCGGCCGCTGGACCTGATGCAGCCCTACCGGCTGGAAATGGGCACGCGGCTGGACAACCCGCGCGGCAAGGATCTGTATCAGTTCTGGGGCAAGACCATCACCGACCAGCTCGCCAAGGACATGAAGGCCGCCGGCACCGACGTGCTGGTCAATCTGGCGTCCAACGAGTATTTCAAATCCGTGCACCCCAAGCGGCTGCCCGGGCCGGTGATCGAGCCGGTGTTCCAGGACGAGAAAAACGGCCAGTACAAGGTGATCAGCTTCTACGCCAAGAAGGCGCGCGGCCTGATGGCGGCGTGGATTCTGCAAAAGGGCATCGACAAGCCGGCGGATCTGAAGAAGTTCCGCGAGGCCGGTTACCGGTACGACAACGACACGTCCACCGATCTCAAACCGGTATTTCGCCGCGCGGAACAGTGAGCGCGGAACAATGAGAGTGGTGCAGCGCGGCTGAAGCCGCTCCTACGGTGGGCGACGGGCCTTTGTAGGAGCGGCTTTAGCCGCGATCAATGAAGAGCGTCAGGTCCAGTCGCTCTCGAAGTCTTCCGGCTTCACCACCAGTACGTCGTTGACCGTGCGGGTCAGCAGGGATTCGGCGGTGGCGCCCAGCAGCAGGCGTTCCACGGTATTGCGCCGCACCGTGCCGACCACCAGAAGGTCACAGCCCTCGTCCTCGCAGTAATCCACCAGGGTGCGGGTCACCGGGCCTTCCAGCAGGGTGGTGCGCTCGTCGGGCAGGTTCTCGCGGCGGGCGAATTCGGCCAGCGCCTTGGCGTGGTAATCGCGGATGCTTTTGGCACTGGCCGCGTACTCCGGCAGTGCCTCGCCGGCCACCAGCAGCAGGGTTTCATCCGGGTGTTCCAGCACATGCACCGCTTCCAGCTCGCCGTGCAGCTGCTCGCTCCAGTAACGCGCCTGATGAATGACGGCGCTGTCCAGGCCGCCGGGTTGCTCCTCCGGCTCCACCGCCGCGGTGATGCGGGGCGGATCGCTCCAGGCGGGGGAGTGCACGCACAGCACCGGGCAGGGTGCATGGCGAATCAACAACCAGTCGCGGGGCGTGAACAGGTGCCGTTTCAAGGTGCCTTCGTCGCTGGTGTGCACCACGATCAGCGACGGCGCGCAGTCCACCACCGTTTCGCGCAGGGCGGTCTCCGCGTCGCGGTGGGCGGCCACGCGCTTCTCCACGCTCACGTCGCCGACCAGGTCATCGATGCGCTTTTCCCAGGCCCGCACGATCTGACGCTCGGCGTTGTCGCGGCGCTGGTCGTCGAAGCCCACCGCCCGCCGCATGGCGGCGGAGTCGCTGTTGACCGCCACGGTCAGCCGCTGGCCGGCGGCGCGGGCCAGTTTCAGCGCCTTCTCCAGGGCCGGTTGCGGGGCCTTCAGATCACGATCAAGAAACACCAGAATGCCGTTGTTGGAGCTCATACAGCGGGTCCTTTTGCAGTGCGAATGAAAGGCGCGGCGACCTCAGGCGTTTTCCACCGGGTGCAGGCCACCGCTGCCACACAGGGCCGGGCGATCCAGGATTTCCACCTCACGACCGTCCACCCACAGCATCTTCTGCTGTTGGAAACGGGTGAAAATACGGCTCACCGTTTCCACCGCCAGGCCCAGATAGTTGGCGATGTCATAGCGTGACATGGGCAGGCGGAAGCGCTTGTTGCTGAGGCCCCGGCGCTGCTGGCGCGCGGCCAGGGACAGCAGCAGGGACGCGACCCGGTCGTCGGCGCTTTTCTTGCTGAGCAGCATGTGCAGCTCCCGGTCGGCGCGGATTTCCTTGCTCATCAGGCCGAAGAAATGGTGCTGCAGGGTGGGGATTTTCTGTGACAGATCTTCCAGACGATGGAACGGAATCTCGCACACGGTGGCGGTTTCCAGGGCCTTGGCGTTGGACAGGTGGCGGGCGGTGCTGATGCCGTCCATGCCGAGAATCTCGCCGGGCAGATAAAAGCCGGTGACCTGTTCCTCGCCCTCGTCGGACAGAACATAGGTTTTCAGGGCGCCGGAACGCACCGCGTACACCGAATGGAAATCGTCGGCGGCCCGGAACAGATGTTCGCCGCGTTTCAGCGGCCGGCCACGCTGGATGATGTCGTCGAGCTGGTCGAGCTGGGCGGGCGCCACCGCCAATGGCAGACAAATCGGACTCAGACTGCAATCGTTACAGGATACTGTCCTCGGCATGGCGCCCCCTTCGTGGCTGCGTATTAAAGAAGCTGCGTAAGTCATTATAAAAGGCCTCATAGGCTGAACAAGTGGCGGGCCCCGCAAAAAAGCGGACGGCCTTCAAATAATGCGGCTGAAACGTTCTCCCTGACCGGCGCCGGCGAAGCGGTCAAACGGCTGCACCAGCGCCCGCGCCACCAGGCGGCCGGCGTCGGTGATCACCAGGTCGCTGCCCTCCATGGTGAGCAGGCCCAGGTTTTCGAATTCGCCCAGCGGCGCCAGCGCGTCGGCGAAGTAGTCGGTGAAATCCACCCCCCAGCGTTCGCGGAAGTCGGCCAGATCCAGGCGCAGATCGCACAGCAGCCCCATGATCACGGAGCGGCGCAGCAGGTCGTCGCGGTTCAGCTGGTAGCCGCGCTCCAGCGGCCAGCGCCCGGCCCGCACCTGCTCCTGCCAGTCCTCCAGCCGCTTGGGCGCCTGGGTGTAGAGATCGCCCAGATCGCTGATGGCGCTGACGCCGAAGCCGATCAGGTCGGCGTCGCCGTGCAGGGTGTAGCCCTGGAAATTGCGATGCAGCCGGCCTTCCCGGCGGGCCACCGCCATTTCGTCGTCGGGCAAGGCGAAGTGATCCATGCCGATCAGGTCGTATCCGGCCTGTTGCAGCAGTTCACCGGCGCGCACCTGCATGGCCAGTTTCTCCGACGGGCTCGGCAGGGTGCGCTCGGGAATCTGCCGCTGCACTTTGAAGCGCGCCGGCAGGTGGGCGTAGTTGTAGAGGGAGATGCGCCCCGGGCGCAGGGCCACCAGTTGCTCCAGGGAACGGGCCAGGCTGGATTCGCTCTGCCAGGGCAGGCCGTAGATCAGGTCCGCGTTGAGCGAGTGGAAGCCGAAATCCGCGGCGTCCTCGAACACCCGGCGGATCATGTCCAGCGGCTGCACCCGGTTGACCGCCTGCTGTACGCGCGGGTCCAGATCCTGCACGCCCAGGCTCAGGCGGTTGAAGCCGAGCCCGCGCAGCAGGCCCAGCCGGGAACGGTCCACGGTGCGCGGATCGATCTCCATGGCATAGTCGCCCCGGTCGTCTTCCAGCAGGCGGAAGTAGCGGGCCAGGTCATAGACCAGCTCGGTGATCTGGGCGTCGTTGAGAAAGGTGGGCGTGCCGCCGCCCCAATGCATCTGCACCACCGGCCGCTGCGGATCCACCAGCGTGGCCTTGGCGCGCAGTTCGGTTTTCAGGTGGGCCAGGTATTCCACCGCCCGGTGCCGGTTGGCGGTGACGATGCGGTTGCAGGCGCAGTAGTAGCAGACCGTGGCGCAGAAGGGGATATGGCAATACAGCGACAGGTCCCGGTGCGCGCGGTTGCCGGCCTCCACGGCGGCGGCCACCTGGGCCGGGCGGATCTCCTCGTGGAACTGGGTGGCCGGTGGGTAGGAGGTATAGCGGGCCCCGGGCCCGCCGAAGCGGCGAATCAGATCCGGGTTCCAGAGGGTCATGGGCAAAGCTCCAGGTGATAAGCCTGGCCATGATGACAGCCCCGGTCCCGGCCATCTTGACGCAGGTCAAGCGGGGCCCGGTTCCCTCAGCAGAACGGCAGCGGCAGCGCCCCGTGGCCGCCCCACAGGCCCTGAGCGAGAAACCAGACGGCCAGGGCCAGACTGGCGGCGCCGGCCCAGCGGCGGTGGTCGCGGCCGCTGCCGCCCAGGCGCCCGCCGGCCACGCCGGCCATGGCCACCGGCGCCACGGTCACCGCGCCGATCACCAGCATCACCAGGGCGCCGCCCCCGGCGCTGCCGGTGGTGGCGGCCAGCAGCAGGGCGGAATACACCAACCCGCAGGGCAGCAGGCCCCACAGGGCGCCCAGCGCCACCGCCTTGTGCGGTCGGTCCACCGGCAGAAGGCGGTCGCTCACCGGCTTCAGCCGCCGCCAGAGCCGCGCGCCGGGACGCTCCAGCCGCCGCAGCAGGGCGCCGTGGCCGAGAAAATGGGCGGCCAGCAGCGCCATCAGCAGCCCCGAGAACAGCGCCGGCCAGGCCGGTCCACCGCCGGGCAGGCGACCCAGCAGGGCGCCGCCGAGGGCCCCCGCCAGGGCGCCGAGGACGCCGTAGGCGGCGACCCGCCCGCTGGCGAACAGGCCCTGCCACAGCCACAGGCGCCCGCCTTGCCGGCGCCGGGCGGGAATGGTGAAGGTCAGGGCGGCGCCGATGCCGCCGCACATGCCGGCGCAGTGCAACAGGCCGCCCAGCGCCAGCATCAGCGCGCCGGCCAGCAGCGGCAGCAGCGCCGTGGCGGCGTCAATCATGGTCGCGATCCTCGAACACCACCCGCCAGGCCTCGTGCTCCAGATCCTCGAACTGGCCCCGGCGGATCGCCCAGAACAGCGCCCACAGGGCTGCGCCCAGGAACAGCAGAGCGAGGGGAATCAGCAGAATGACGATGGCCATCGGGACAACCTCGCGGCGTTGAAGGTGACGATCAGGGAACTGGCGGACATGCCCAGGGCCGCCGCCCAGGGCGGCACCCAGCCGGCCATGGCCAGCGGCACCGCGAGCAGGTTGTAGCCCAGCGCCCAGATCAGATTCTGGTGGATGCGCCGGCGCATCTTGCCGGCCAGGGCGGGCAACCGCAGCAGCGGCTTCAGATCGGCGCCCAGCAGGTACAGGCCGGCGGCGCGACGGGCCAGGCTGGTGGCGTTGGCGGTGGCCACGGACACGTCGGCGGCGAGCAGCGCCGGGGCGTCGTTGATGCCGTCGCCGACCATCAGTTGCGGCCCTTCCCGATCCCGCAGCTCGGCCAGCCAGAGGGCCTTCTGGTCCGGCGTGCAGCGAGCCCGCCATTGGTCCAGCGCCAGCTCGTCCGCCAGCGCCGCCACCGCGCTGGCGCCGTCGCCGCTGGCCAGCCGCAGACACCAGCCGCGTCGCCGCCAGCCGGCCACCAGATCGGCGGCGTCGGCGCGGGTGCGATCGCGCAGAAAGATCCACAGGCGCGGCACGCCGTCCTCGCTGAGCCGCAGCGCGGACACGCCGGCCGGTGCCGCGTCCGCCGCCGGGGCCGGTCCGATGTCCCAGCCATGGCCCTGGTAGCGGCCCTCGGCGCCGTCGGCGCGGATTCGCACCGCCGCCACCGGGGCCGGCTCCAGGTCGTCGAAGGCGCGCGCCAGCGGGTGCGGATGGTCCCGTTCCAGACCGGCGGCCACCGCCAGCAGCTCCTGGTGATGGTCGGCCCGCCCATCGCCGTCCGGGGTGCGCGCCCCGACCCGCTCGAAGCGGCCCTCGGTGAGGGTGCCGGTCTTGTCGAACAGCACCCCGCGCACCCGCTCCAGGGCCAGCAATTGCGAGGGCGAGGCCACCAGCACGCCGTCCTTGAGCGCCGCGCCGAGGGCGGCGGAGACGGTCAGCGGCACGGCCAGCGCCAGGGCGCAGGGGCAGGTCACCACCAGTACCGCCAGGGTGTGCTCGAAGGCCAGGGCCGGGCCGGCGGACCAATGCAGCGCCAGGGTGATGCCGGCCAGCACCAGCACGCCCAGGGTGCACAGGGGCGCCACCCGACCCCAGTCGCGCACCAGCGGCAGCCGTTCACTCTCCGCCCGCGCCACCTGCTCACCGATCCGCGCCACCAGGCTGTGCGCGGCCGGCGCGGCGGCGTCCAGCACCAGGCTGCCTTCCAGCAGGCGGGCGCCGGCGTGCAGCCCGTCGCCCGCCGCCGCCGGGCGCGGCAGCGGCTCTCCGGTGAGGGCGCTCTCCGCCACCTGGGCCTGGCCGCTCACCACCCGGCCGTCCACCGGAATCACTTCCCCCTGGCTCAGGCACAGCCGGTCGCCGGCGCGCACCTGGCGGCTCGCCACCCAGGTTTCCCGGTCGCCATCCAGGCGCCGCACCACCAGCGGCAATGCGTCCTCGAGACGCCGCCAGGCGGCGCGCACCCGGTGCCGCTGGCGCTGTTCCAGCCAGCGGCTGAGCAGCAAAAAAAATACGAACATGGCGGCGGACTCGAAGTACACGTGCCGCCCGCCCAGCGCCATGTTCACCAGGGAGCCGGCCCAGGCCAGGCCCAGCGCCAGTGCCACCGGCAGGTCCATGCCCGGGCGGCCGGCGCGCAGCCCCCGCCAGGCCCCTTGGAAGAACGGCCAGCCGGCGTAGAACACCACCGGGGTGGCGACCACCAGGCTGGCGATGCGGAACAGCCAGGCGAACGCATCATCGCCGTCCTCGAACACGCCCAGGTAGAGCGCGGCGGAATACATCATCGCCTGCATGGCGCCGAGCCCGGCCAGGGCCAGGCGCCCCAGCAGACGGCGCGCCTCGCGGCGCTGCGCGGCCTCGGCGGCCGGGTCCCCCGGCAGGGTCACGCCGTAGCCCAGTTCCAGCAGTCGCTCCGCCACCCGGCGCGGGGCGTCCGCCCGGTTGAAAACCAGCGTCAGGGTCATGGCGGCCAGGTTGGTGCGCACCGATACCACGCCGGCAATATCGCCGGCGGCTTTCTCGATCAGCCAGCAGCAGGCGGCGCAGGTCAGGCCGGACAGCGCCAGGGTAAGGCGTTCGCCGGCCGGGTCCGGCTGACGGTGGGCGGCCAGCAGTTCGGGCACCTCGAACAGCGCCAGCAGGCGGTCCCGCGCGCCGCGATCCGGTGCGGGGGCGCCGTCGCCGCCGCGCAGGCGGTAGTAATCCTCCAGGCCCAGATCGTGGATCAGGGACATGGCGGCGGCACAACCGGGGCAGCAGGCCGGGCGTGGCCCGCCGTCGCCGGGAGCCAGGAACGGCGGGTTGGGGGCCCGCTCACCACAATGGGCGCACACCACCTCCATGGCGGCGGCGGTGGCCGGGGCGGTGGTCACCGAGGCGCCTCCGGGGCGCCCAGGCGGGCACCGTCGGGGCCCAGGTGCAGCCGATGGTAAAGTCGCCAGGCGCCATCCGGTGGCGTCAAGGTCACATCCCAATCGCCGGACGTCGGCAAGGCGCTATCCGCCTGGTACCGACCCTCGCCGAGATGGCGCAGGCGCCGTTCCTGGTCCCGGTCGGCGAACGCCGGATGACGCAGCGACAGTACCAGATGGTCCGGCCAGGGCAGCGCCAGGGCGCTGCGCAGCCGCACCCGGCCGTCCGGCGCCAGCACGGCGCCCAGGCCCCATCGGGCGGCGCGCTGTTCCGCTTCCAGGGAACGGTTGATGGCCTTGCCGTCCCGGTACCAGTTGTCGTCCACGGTGCTGTCCGCGTGGGTAATGGCGATGGCCAGGGTCGCCAGGCCGCCGATGATCGCCGAGGCGGGCAGGGCGATCACCAGCCAGACCAGCGGATGCCGGTACCAGGGCGCCTCAGGAACGCGGGGCGATAAAGCGGGATTCATGGGCCATCTCCATATCGGTGGCGTCATCGGCGCCGGTCAGGGCACGCACGTGGAAGCGGATGTCGGCGGATTGCACCGTGCCGGCGTAGGGGTCGCCGCTCACCGTCACCGGCAGGCTGCGGTGCTCGCCGGCCACCAGGCTGAAGTGGCGCGGGCCGTTCACCAGGGTCAGTCCTTGCGGCCCTTCCAGGGTGAGCACATAGCGGTGCGGGCTCTGATCCTTGTTGAGGATCTCCAGGCGGTAGCTGTTCTCGATGGTGCCGTTGCCGGTGACCCGGTACAGCTGGTTGCGGTCGCGCAGCACGTCCACCTGCAGGGGCACCCGGGTCATCAGGCTGCCGGTGAACAGGCCCACGAGCACCAGGATCACGGCGCCGTAGCCCAGCAGTCGCGGGCGCAGCCGATGGGTCTGGCGGCCATTGAGAGCGTTCTCGGTGGTATAGCGGATCAGCCCCTTGGGCCGGTCGATCCGCGCCATCACCTGGTCGCAGGCATCGATGCAGGCGGCGCAGGTGACACACTCGTATTGCAGGCCGTCGCGGATGTCGATGCCGGTGGGGCACACCTGCACACACAGGCCACAGTCCACGCAGTCCCCGGCGGGTTCCTCCGCCTGCTTGCGGGCACCACGCCGGCGTGGCTCGCCCCGGGCCCGGTCGTAGCTGACGATCAGGGTGTCCCGGTCGAACATCACGCTCTGGAAGCGGGCGTAGGGACACATATAGAGGCACACCTGCTCACGCATGAAGCCGGCGTTGCCGTAGGTGGCCAGGGTGAAGAAACCGATCCAGAACAGCGCCCAACCGCCCACCTGGCCGGTGAAGAAGTCCGGCACCAGTTCACGGATCGGAGAGAAATAGCCCACGAAGGTCAGGCCGGTGGCCAGCGCCAGCAGCAGCCACAGCCCGTGTTTGCCCAGCCGGCGGGCGATCTTGCCCGGACGCAGCGGCGCCTTGTCCAGTTTGAGTCGCTGATGGCGGTCGCCTTCGAAAAATTGCTCGATGGCCATGAACCAGCGGGTCCAGGCGGTCTGTGGGCACACGTACCCGCAGTACACCCGGCCGGCGAACACGGTGACGAAAAACAGGGCCAGGGCGGAGAGGATCAACGCCCAGGCCAGAAACAGAAAGTCCTGCGGCCAGAAGGTCAGGCCGAAGATGTGAAAGCGACGTTCCGGCAGGTTGAACAGAATCGCCTGCCGGTCGTTCCAGGTCAGCCAGGGCAACACCAGGTAAAGCGCCACCACCAACCGCACACTGGCGTCACGCAGACGCTGGTAGTGCCCCTTCACATCCTTGATCTGGATGCGCTGACGCTTGGCATAGAGCCGCGCGCCGTGTGGGTCGGGATGGGATTGCTCCACCGGAATGCGGCGACCTGCGTTCATGGTTTACTCCTCGCCCCCGTGGGACAGGCCGTAGACATAGGCGGCCAGCACGTGCAGCCGCTCGTCGGAAAGCACCCCTTCGTGCTTGGGCATGTGGCTGTTGCGACCCTGACGAATGGTGGTCTCGATGTCTTCCAGGCGGGCGCCGTGCAGCCAGATGCCGTCGGTCAGGTTGGGCGCGCCCAGGGCCTGATTGCCGGTGGCGTCCTGGCCGTGGCAGGCGGCGCAGACGGCGAATTTGGGCCTGGCCCGTTCCACCGCCTTCGCCACCTGTGGATCGCCGGTCATGTCCGGCCGGCTCAGGCTCTGCACATACAGCGCCATATCGTGCACCGCGGCGTCGGTGCCGCCGATGGCGGCGGCCATGGGCGGCATCATCCCGTTGCGCCCCTGGGTAATGCTGGCAAGGATGGCGTCGGCGCTGCCGCCGTAGAGCCAGTCGTCATCGGTCAGGTTGGGATAACCCTTGGCGCCGCGCGCATCGGAGCCGTGGCAGATGGCGCAGTTATTGGCGAACAGGCGGCCGCCGACGTCACGGGCTTCCGGGTACTGGTGCAGCTCCTCCACCGGCACCTTGGCGAACTCCTGGAACAGCGGCTCCGACCGTTTTTCCACCAGCGCCACTTCTTCCTGCCACTGGGTCACGCTGCTCCAGTTGAGCAGGCCGCCGAACCGGCCCAGCCCCGGGTACAGCACCAGATAGATCACCGAGAAGATCAGCGTGCCCACGAACAGGAACAGCCACCAGCGCGGCAGCGGCTGGTTGCGCTCCTGGATGCCGTCGAAGCTGTGACCGGTGGTCTCGTTGCGCGCTTCCTCCGGCGTCATCTTCAGGTTGACGAGCAACAGGATGGCGCACCCCGCCAGGTTCAGTACCACGATGGCGATGATGTAGACGCTCCAGAACTGACTCATCAGTGGTCTCCCTGGCGGTGGTCTTGCCGGTCCCGTGACGCCGGGCCGAGCGGATCGGTGTTCAGGGGAATCTCACCCAGACGCTGGTAGTCTCCCTTGCGCGAGGGGCGGTACACCCAACCCACCAGGGCCAGAAAGGCGATAAAGAAAATCACCGTCAGCAAAGCGTGGTAGTTCATCAGCGTTCCTCCCGCCGGGCCTGGCCCAGGGACAGCAGATAGGCGACCACGGCGTCTTCCTCGGTGGCATCGGCCCATTCGCCGCGTACTTTGTTCATCTGGTCGTCGATGTCCTGATCGCTGTAGGGCACGCCGAACTGGTTCTTGAACACCTTCAACGTGCGTTCCATATGCGACCAGTCCACCGTGTTCTCGGCCAGCCAGGGGTAGGCGGGCATGTTGGACTCGGGCACCACCTGGCGTGGGTCACGCAGGTGTTCGCGGTGCCATTGCTCGGTGATCGGCCGCAGCCCGACCCGGTCCAGATCCGGACCGGTGCGTTTGGAGCCCCACAGGAACGGGTGCTCCCAAACGTCCTCGCCGGCCACGCTGTAGGGCCCGAAGCGCTCGGTCTCGGCGCGCAGCGGCCGCACCATCTGGGTGTGGCACACATGACAACTTTCGCGGATGTAGACGTCGCGGCCGGCCATTTCCAGGGCCGAGTAGGGGCGCAGGGTAGACATCGGCTCGGTGGTCGCCTTCTGCCAGAACAGCGGCACGATCTCCGCCAGCCCGCCGAAGCTGACCGCCACCAGAGTGAGCACGATCATCAGGCCCACGTTCTTTTCGATTACCGAATGATAGTTGGCCATCGTTACGCCTCCGCCCCGACCAGATTGAGTTCGCCTTCGTCGCTGCGGGTACCGCGAATCGTCATCCAGACGTTCACCGCCATCAGAATCATGCCGGCCAGGAAGATAACGCCGCCGATCAGCCGCACGATGTAGAACGGCTGCCGCTCGGCCAGCTCCTGTACGAAGTTGTAGGTGAGGGTGCCGTCCTCATTGACCGCCCGCCACATCAGGCCCTGCATGATGCCGGACACCCACATGGCGGCGATGTAGAGCACCGTGCCGATGGTGGAAAGCCAGAAGTGGGCATTGATCCAGCGTACCGAGTACATGCGCTGACGGTTGAACAGCCGCGGTACCATCACGTAGACCGAGCCCATGGTGATCATCGCCACCCACCCCAGCGCGCCGGAGTGCACGTGGCCGATGGTCCAGTCGGTGTTGTGGCTGAGGGCGTTGACGGTCTTGATCGACATCATCGGCCCTTCGAAGGTGCTCATGCCGTAGAACGACAGGGCCACGATCAGGAAGCGGATGATCGGGTCGGTGCGCAGCTTGTGCCAGGCCCCGGACAGGGTCATGACACCGTTGATCATGCCGCCCCAGCTGGGCGCCAGCAGCACGATGGAGAACACCATGCCCACCGACTGGGCCCAGTCCGGCAGGCTGGAATAATGCAGGTGGTGGGGGCCGGCCCACATGTACACGGCGATCAGTGCCCAGAAGTGCACGATCGACAGCCGGTAGGAATAGATCGGCCGCTGCGCCTGGATCGGCACGTAGTAGTACATCATGCCGAGGAAGCCGGCGGTCAGGAAAAAGCCCACCGCGTTGTGGCCGTACCACCACTGCACCATGGCATCGATGGCGCCGCTGTAGGCGGAGTAGGACTTGGTCAGGGAAATCGGCACCGCGGCGCTGTTGACGATGTGCAGCAGGGCGACGGCGATGATAAAGGCGCCGTAGAACCAGTTGGCCACGTAGATGTGGCTGGTGCGGCGACGGGCGATGGTGGCGAAGAACACCAGCGCGTAGGCCACCCACACCACCGCCAGCAGGATGTCGATGGGCCACTCCAGCTCGGCGTACTCCTTGGCGCTGGTGAAGCCCAGCGGCAGGGTGACGGCGGCCAGCACGATCACCGCCTGGTAACCCCAGAACACGAACGACGCCACCTTGGGAAAGGCCAGGGCGGTTTCGCAGGTGCGCTGCACCACGTACAGTGAGGTGCCGATCAGCGCGCTGCCGCCGAACGCGAAGATCACGGCGTTGGTGTGCAGTGGGCGCAGGCGGCCGAAGGTCAGCCAGGGGATCTCCAGATTGAGCGCGGGCCAGGCCAGCTGGGCGGCGATCCACACGCCGACCAGCATGCCCACCACCCCCCAGATCACGGTGGCGACCGTGAATTGCCGCACCACCTGATAGTCGTAGGTGGGCGTCGCAGCGGTGTCTTGCATGTTGTTTCCCTTCTGATAAGCGGTCCGGGCGGGCCGGACCGAGGCGGGATGAACGTTAGCAGCGACGTCGGCAAGAACCGTTGATATGGATCAAGAGCGGCGTGATGACGGCGGGATTTCCGGCGCCGGCCGGGATGTTTATAATGTGTACACCCTAAATGCAGCGGAGCGGACGCCCCATGCCCAAACGGAACAAACCCCACACGCCTTCCGAGTACGGTTACGAGTTTTCGGAACAGGTGGGGCACTTGCTGCGCCGGGCCTACCAGCGCCATACCGCCATCTTCCAGCGCCACGCCAGCGACCGACAGCTCACCGCCATTCAGTTCGTCACGCTGTGCACGCTGGTGGAGCGGGGCGCCTGCTCACTGACCGACATCGTCCAGGCCACCGCCATCGACCCGGCCACCGTGCGCGGCGTGATCAAGCGGCTCAAGGCCCGCGACTGGATCGCGCTGTCCACCTGTGAGCGGGATCAGCGCAAGGTGATGGTGACGATCACCAAGGAAGGGGAGGATCTGGTGGAAGAGATGGTGCCGGCCGCCCAGCGTATTTCCGATCTGACCATGGAGCGCCTCAACCCGGCGGAACGGGTGGCCCTGCTGCACCTGCTCGCCAAAATGAGCGGCGCCCCCGAAGACGACTGAAGAGGCTGGACCCTCCATCCGGGGCGCGGCTCAGGGCGCCACGGCTCTACGGAGCCGCCAGCACCACCCACACAGCTCCGCGTCCCGGATAGAGACCCCTCGCATCGATTTCCCGCCAAACCGCGATGAACCCAAAAAAAGCCCCCCGGGCGGACACCGGGATCGCCGGTGGCCACGCGGAGGGCAGCTTTGAGGTAACGGGTAATTACCGGTAGGTACGACGCAGATCGTTGCGAAGACGTACGAACCAAGGCGCCAGCAACGGCAGAAGAATCGCCGCCGCGGACATCAACAACAGCGTGAGCGCGATCGGGCTGTTGATAAAAATCTCCCAGGAACCGCGTCCCAGGATCAGGCTGCGGCGCAGGTTTTCCTCCAGCAACGGCCCGAGGATCAACCCGAACGCCAGCGGCGCCGCCGGCAAACGCAGCAGATTGAGCAGGTAACCGATCACGCCGAACGCCAGCATGATGTAGACATCGTCCATGGTATTGCGGATGGCGAAGGAACCCACCACGCACAGCACCGCGATCACCACCATCAGAATGTGGGACGGGATGCGCGTGACCCAGGCCACCCAGCGCATCAGCAGCAGACCCACGATCAGCGTCAGGATCAGTGCCAGGAAGAACGAGGAGTAGACCCCGGACACGAACTCCGGATTGTTGGCGAACAGGCCCGGACCCGGCCGCAGGCCGTGGATCAGCAGCGAGCCCATCAGCACCGCGGTGATGGCGTCGCCGGGAATGCCCAGCGTCATCATCGGAATCAGGGTGCCGCCGATGCTGGAGCTGTTGGCGGATTCCGGTGCCACCACGCCTTCACTGACGCCGGTGCCGAATTTATCCGGGCGCTTGGAGAAACGCATTTCCTGCGCGTAGGCGATGGCCACCGCGATGGCGGAGCCGGCGGCGGGAATGGCGCCCACGCCGGCGCCGATCAGAGAACCGCGCAGCATGGTTTTCCAGTGCGACAGCAATTCCTTCATCGGCGGCCACACCTTGCCGATGGCCGGCATCACGCTCTTGCCGGAGGAACGGCCGGCGGCGCCCACGTTCTTGAGCACCTCGGCGAAACCGAACAGGCCCACGCACAACGGCACCAGTTCGATGCCACCCTGCAGGGCGGTGCTGTCGAAGGTAAAGCGCGGAATGTCGGTGAGTTTGTCGAAACCGACCATGCCGCACAGCAGGCCGAGACCACCCACCATCATGCCGCGGATGGTGGAGCCCGGTGAGGCGTAGGCCAGCAGCACCAGGCCGAACACCGCCACCGCGGTGAACTCCGGACTGCGGAACTCCATGGCCGCGGCGGCCAGCATCGGCGCCACCAGCACCAGTGCCACCAGACCGATCAGCCCGCCCAGGGTGGACGACACCAGTGCGTAGGTCAGAGCCTGACCGGCGCGCCCGGAGCGGGCCATGGGATAACCGTCCAGTTGGGTGACGATGGAGCCCGGCGTACCGGGAATATTGATCAGAATGGCGGTGACGGAACCGCCATAGACGCTGGCGACGAACACGGTGAGCAGAAACAGGATCGCCAGGTGCGGGTCCATGCCAAAGCTGATGGGCAGCAGAATCGCCAGCGCCATGGTGGAGCTGACGCCGGGCATGGCACCCAGAAGAATGCCGAGCAAGGTCCCGATGACCGCCAGCACCAGCCCCCACGGGGAGAGCAGGGTGGTACCGAGCGCGGCGAGAAAATCGGTCAGCATGGATTACCTCGTCAGGCCAGCGGCACTTTCAGAATGGAAACGAAAGTGACGTAGAGGAAAAGACACAGCGCCACGCCCAGAATCAAACCGACGATGGCGGCGCGCAGCGGACGACCGGTGCGGCGCCAGCTCAGCCAGGCGGTCCAGGCGGTGCTGAAGATAAAGGTGGCGGGCAGGAAGCCGATCACGGCCACCCCGCCACCGAGCAGAATCATGCTGACCAACAGAGCGACGGCGGACCCATGGTCGCCGTGCTCGATGGAGCGCCCACCGCGCCCTTGGGTGGCCAACCGGTAGAGACCCTTGATCAGGATCAATACCGTGCCCAGGGAAAGCAGGCCTAATACCACGACGGGCAGGAAAGCGGCACCGGGATCCAGGCCGCTGTCGAGACTGGCCATGAGTCGTTTACCGCTGAGCACCGAGAACCAGCCGGCGGCGCAAATGATCCCGAACAGGATCGCGACGCCGAGGTCCACGACCGGGCTCAGAGGCTGGCTTTCCTCTTGACCTTGGGTGTCGGTGGGCTGAGTCATGATTTATTTTTCGATCAGGTTGGCGTCTTCCAGGATCGCTTTCACTTCCTGGTTGCGCTGTTCGAGGTAGGCACGGGTGCCGGCGGCGTCGCGGGGCATGATCACCAGACCCAGTTCGGCGGCTTTCTTCTGGAACTTCTCGTCGCTGAGCAGCTTGTAGAGACCTTCCTCGAGCTTGGCACGGCGGTCTTCCGGCACGCCCTTGGGCAGGTACAGCATGTAGAAGTCCTCGGCGATGAAGTCGAAGCCCTGCTCCTTGAAGGTGGGGACGTCCGGCGCGAACGGGTGACGCTTCTCGGCGGCCACGCCGATGATTTTCACTTTACCGGCCTTGTGTTGTTCGGCCAGCAGCGGAATCGGCAGGGTGGTGGACATGACCTCGCCGGACACCAGCGCGGAGGCGGTGGGCGCGTAACCCTGATAGGGCACCTTGGACAGTTTCACGTCGAAGTGATTTTCGAGCATGGTGGCGGCGATGTAGGAAAAACCACCGGGGGAATCGTTGCCGTTGATGATCGAACCGGGCTGCTTTTTGAGCTGCTCCAGGTACTGTTTGACGTTTTCGATGCCGGTATCGTTGGACACCACCAGGGACGCCGGCTCGGGGCCGATGAACACCAGCGGCTCGATGTCTTCCAGCGGCGTGGCGTTACGGTTCATGTAGCTCTGCGCGATGGCGTGGGTCCCCATCATGCCGATGGTGTAGCCGTCCGGGTCGGATTGCGCCACGTGACGCACGCCGTTGGAACCGGCGGCACCGGTCACGTTGGTGACGATCATGGAAACCGGCAGATTTTCCGGCGGGTTTTCGGCCATCAGCCGGGCGGACAGATCGTAGGCGCCGCCGGCGGGCCAGGGCACCACGATGGTAATGGTATCGTCGGGAAATTCGGCCAGAGCCTGGCTGGTGAGGGCTCCGCTGAGCAGGACCGCTGCGGCGGCGGTCGCCAGTTTTTTAATCATTTTCATTGGTTTTCTTCCCCTTAGTCTTGGGTGACTGGTTTGAGGTGAGAGAGGGCTTCGTCGAGGGAAATGACGTCGCCGTATTTGCTGTCGATATCGAAAAGATTGGCTTCGTGGGGCGCGGGATGTCGATCGCCCACGGCTTCGCGCACGACCATCACGCGAAAACCGTGCTGCAGACCGTCCACCGCCGTGGCGCGAATGCAACCACTGGTGGAACAGCCCATCACGATCAGGGTATCCACGCCCAACGCCACCAGGGTGGAGGCAAGAGACGTGCCGAAAAACGCACTGGCATATTGTTTGGTAATCACCAGCTCGCCGGCCGCCGGCTCCACCGGTCGACAGAATTCCGCATCGGGGTTGCCGTCCACCATGGCGCTCATCACCGGGGCTTTTTTCACCCAGATGCCGCCGTCCAGCTGGCCTTCGCCATGGTAACGGATATTGGTATGTATGATCGGAATACCGCTGTCCCGCGCCGCTTGCAGCAGACGCGGGGCATGATCCATGGCCTCCACCACGCCGGGGGCATAGAGCGGCGCGCCCGGACGGGTATAGGCCTGCAGAAAATCCACCGCCAGTAACGCCGGGCGCTGGCCGAAGCCGATGCGCGTGCCCCAGACACCCTGGTAGTTATTCGCCAGGTCGTCCTTCGAATCGTGGTGTTTATCGGCCATGGTGCGGTCTCCTTTAGAACGAACTTCAGTAAGCGCCGGACAGCAGGGCGCCGGCGCCGGGGACGACGGGTTCCAGGTCGAGGGCCTTGAGCATCTGGTAGGTGGTGGC
>JAKUPL010000033.1 GCA_022449455.1 Alcanivorax sp.
CGCCGGGAGCCGGCCGCCGGCGAACCGGCCCCGGCTCCGACCGCGGGCGGCACCGGCCCGGCGCCCGGCAACGATCAGATGTTCGGCCTGCTGCAGGAGTTGCTGACCACCCTGCGCGGGTTCGGCGCCTCCGGCGCACCGGTCGCCGCGCCTCCGGCCGTGACGCCGCCGGCGTCCGGCATGGCGGTGCTGCACAATGGCCAGCCCTACTTCAACGGTGCGCCGCTGGCCGGCGACGCCCGGGTGGAGGCGGTCAGCAGCCAGGATCTGTTCGCCCTGCTCACCCGGTTGCAGCGTCTGGAGCAGGCGCTGGAAGGGCCGGCCCTGGCCGAACGCAACCTCAAGGAAGAACTCAGCGATCTGCTCGACAGCGAGCATGGCGAGGCGATTCATGCCCTGGAGCAGGCCGATGACGACGTCATCAATCTGGTCTCCATGCTGTTCGATTTCATCCTCGACGATGAGGGCCTGCCGGCGGAGATCAAGGCGCTGATCGGCCGGCTGCAGATTCCCTTGCTGAAAGTGGCGATCGTCGATAAGACGTTCTTCAGTAATGACGAGCACGACGCGCGGCTGCTGCTCAACACCCTGGCCCGGGCCGGCAGCCAGTGGGACCCGCAGCAGGGCCGCGACGATGAACTGTACCGCCGCATCGACCGGGCGGTGCACGCCATCATCGACGATTACGACGAGGACGCTGGCCTGTTCCGCGACCTGCTCGACGATTTCGATGCTTATTTCCGCGCCCAGCACGACCGTGCCGAGCGCGTCGCCGAACGGGTTCGCGAGGCGGAGGAGGGCAAGGCCCGCGCCGAGCAGGCGGGCGACGCGGTGGGCGCCCTGATCGACGCGCGGCTGGCCGGCCGCTCGGTGCCGGACGTGGTGGTGCGGTTGTTGCGCCAGGGTTGGCAGCAGGTGCTGTATCTGACCTGGCTGCGGGAAGGCCCGGACAGCGACGCCTGGCGCCGCCAGGCCAAGGTGGTGGACGCGCTGGTATGGAGCGTGCTGCCCCACCGCGATCAGGCCGAGTTGCAACGGCTCCGGGACCTGGCTCCCAAGCTGCGCCGGGCGGTACAGCACGGACTGGCCGGCATCGAATACGACGCGGCCGAGACCGGCGCCTTGCTGGACGAACTGGCGGGTGTCCATGACGCCCTGCTGGAAGGGCTGGACACCGACCGGGTCACCGTGCCCAGGGCGGAGGCGTCCCCGGTGACCGAGGCCGCGCCCGCGGACCAGCCGGAGCCGGCATTGCCCGATGACCACGAGCAGGTGCGCCGGGCGCGGGCGCTGCGCGCCGGCCAGTGGGCGGAATTCGACGACCCGGAGGGCGCCCGGCGTGCCAAGCTGGCGGCCAACATCCGCGACGGCGCCAAGCTGGTGTTCATCAACCGCCGGGGCATCAAGGTGGGCGAGTACGACGCGGCCGGGCTGGGCGCGGCCCTGGAGCGCGGCGAGGTGCGTTTGATCGAGGAGGGCGCTCTGTTCGACCGGGCTCTGGAGGCGGTCATCGGCGATTTGCGTCGACGGCATCAAGGGCCAGCTGAAAGTTAAAGCCCCGCCGCCCTGTCCCCGCTTGCAGCTTGCGGCTTGCCGCCCGAAACTACCCCCATGCTCACCCTCACCGACCACTGGATCGACCAGGCGCGCCGGGTGCCGTCTCCCAACTTCAATGAGCGGCCGGACCCGGAGGACATCGCTCTGGTGGTGATCCACAACATCAGCCTGCCACCGGAGCGCTTCGGCGGCCCCTGGATCGAAGCGTTCTTCCAGAACCGCCTGGACCCGGACGCCGATCCCTATTTCCAGACCCTCCGCGACCTCAAGGTGTCGTCCCACTTCCTGATCCGCCGCGACGGCGAGCTGGTGCAGTTCGTGGCCTGCGACCGGCGCGCCTGGCACGCCGGCGTATCCCGCTGGCGCGGCCGGGACAACTGCAACGACTTTTCCCTCGGCATCGAACTGGAGGGCGCCGACCGGATTCCCTACGAGGACGCCCAGTACCGCGGCCTTAATGCTCTGCTGGACACCCTGATCGCCCATTACCCCAAGCTGTCCCGCGACACGCTCACCGGCCACGAGCATATCGCCCCCGGGCGCAAAACCGACCCCGGGCCGGCGTTCGACTGGGCGCGCCTGCCGCCGTCCTGAGCGGCCCGCTGGCGGGCGCGCCTGGACCGCGCCGGTCGGTGCCGTATGATGCGGGGAACGGTCCGTTCGGAGATCCGCGACAATGAAACTGTTGGTACTGCTGCTGGCGCTGGTGCTGCGCCGCCGGGACGGCGGCTGGCCGGTCTGGCTGGCCCGCGAAGATCGACATCGCCGCTTTCTGGCCGCCCTGGCGCCCGCCAACGGGGTGCCGGGCTGGTGGCTGGCGGTGGCCCTGCCGGCGTTGCTGGCGGCGCTGCTGTTCGCCTGGTTCGAAGGTCCGGCCGGGGCCCTGGCCACGCTGCTGCTGGGTACGCCCCTGTTGCTCTGGCTGATCGGCGTGGACAGTGAATTCAGGCACCTGGACAACCTGCTGGTGCGCGGTCGCATGAACGACCGGGACGCCCTGGCGGCGGGCGCCGCCGAGGCCTTCGAGCACCCCGCCGGCGCCTGCGACGGGGACTGGTTCGACGGCCTCTGCGGGCGGGTACTGGAGCGGGCGGCGCTGCTGTTCGCGGTGGTGTTCTGGCTCACCGTGCTGGGGTTCGGCGCCGCCGTGCTGCTGGTGCTCAACCGGGCCTGGCTGCGCCGCGATCCGGACGCCGGCGACTGGGCCCGCAGCCTGGACGCGGCCCTGTGCTGGATACCCGCCCGGCTGACGGTGCTGGCGCTGGCCCTGGTAGGCCACTTCGGGGCGGTCATCGCCGCCGCCGCCGGGCGCCTGTGGCGGCTGGACGACGGCCGCGAACTGCTGGGCGCGGTGGCCGCCGCCGCGGTGGCGCGGGAAACCGAGGGCCGGGATCCCCCGTTCCAGCACGGCGTGGATCGGCTGGAGGCCCTGCAGGGCCTGTTGTTGCGGGCGCTGGCGGTGTGGCTGATCTTCGCCGCGCTGTGGGTGCTGCTGCCGGATTGAGCCGATCTCGCCGGTCGGCGATCTTGTTGCAATTTCCGGCCCGGCGGTGCGTGGCCGGGCAGTCACGCAAACTGTTAGTATACCGAGACGGCCTATTTACCCAGGCCGTTTCCTTTCCTTGCCGGCGTGGTGATCCCGCGCCGGCCTTGGCAACGCGATAAAGGACGCACGCCCATGCAGAAAAGAAATTTTTTTGATGACGCCGACCCGGCGGAAACGCGGGAGTGGCTTGAGGCTCTGGAATCGGTACTGGAGCGGGAGGGGCCGGAACGGGCCGTCTGGCTGCTGGAAACCCTCACCAATGAAGCCCAGGAACAGGGCGCCATCCGTGCTCACCTGAACACCCCCTATCTGAACACCATCGCGCCCAAGGACGAAGCGCCGATCCCCGGCGACATCTACATGGAACGCCGGATCCGCTCACTGATCCGCTGGAACGCGCTGGCGATGGTGGCCAAGGCCAACATGGACGACGACGAACTGGGCGGCCACATCGCCAGCTTCGCGTCCTCGGCCACCCTGTACGACATCGGCTTCAGCCACTTCTTCCACGCCCCCCACGACGACAACCCCGGTGACCTGGTGTACTACCAGGGCCATTCGGCGCCGGGCATCTACGCGCGGGCCTATCTGGAAGGCCGCGTCAGCGAAGACCAGATGGACAACTTCCGCCGCGAAGTGGACGGCAAGGGCCTGTCCTCCTACCCGCACCCCTGGCTGATGCCGGACTTCTGGCAGTTCCCCACCGTATCCATGGGCCTCGGTCCGATCCAGGCCATCTACCAGGCCTACGTCATGAAGTACCTGCAGAACCGGGAGCTGATTCCGGATCGCAAGCGCAAGGTCTGGGCGTTCCTGGGCGACGGTGAAATGGACGAGCCGGAATCCCTGGGCGCCCTGTCCATGGCCGGCCGCGAGCAGCTGGATAATCTGGTGTTCGTGGTCAACTGCAACCTGCAGCGCCTGGACGGCCCGGTACGCGGCAACGGCAAGATCATCCAGGAACTGGAAGGCCTGTTCCGGGGCGCCGGCTGGAACGTGATCAAGGTGGTCTGGGGCCGGCTCTGGGACCCGCTGCTGGAGAAGGACACCGAGGGCCTGCTGCGCCGCCGCATGGAAGAAGCGGTGGACGGCGAATACCAGGCCTACAAGAAAGAAGGCGGCGCCTACACCCGCGAGCATTTCTTCGGCAAATACCCGGAGCTGAAGAAAATGGTCGAGCACATGAGCGACGAGGACGTGTACCGCCTGAACCGCGGCGGCCACGACCCGTTCAAGGTGTACGCGGCCTACCACCAGGCGGTGAACAGCGACCGGCCCACGGTGATCCTGGCCAAGACCGTGAAAGGCTACGCCACCGGCGCCGGCGAGGCGGTCAACAAGGCCCACCAGATGAAGAAGATCGATCTGGACAGCCTCAAGGAATTCCGCGACCGCTTCGACATCCCGCTCAGCGATGAGCAGCTCAAGGATCTGCCGTACTACCACCCGGGCGCCGACTCCCCGGAAATGCGCTACATGAACGAGCAGCGCGAAAAGCTGGGCGGCTACATGCCGGTGCGCCGGCGCGAGGCCAGCCAGCCGCTGACCATGCCCGGCCTGGACATCTTCCAGAACTTCCTGGAAGGCAGCGGCGACCGCGAGCTGTCCACCACCATGGCGTTCGTGCGCATGCTCAGCGCGCTGATCAAGGACAAGAACATCGGCAAGCGGGTGGTGCCCATCGTCCCCGACGAGGCGCGTACCTTCGGCATGGAAGGCATGTTCCGCCAGCTTGGCATCTATTCCTCCAAGGGCCAGCAGTACCAGCCCGAGGACGCCGGGCAGATGATGTTCTACCGGGAAGACAAGAAGGGCCAGATCCTGGAGGAGGGCATCAACGAGGCCGGCGCCATGAGCGCCTGGATCGCCGCCGCCACCAGCTACAGCGTGCACGACTTCACGCTGATCCCGTTCTTTATCTACTACTCCATGTTCGGACCGCAGCGCACCGGCGACCTGTGGTGGGCCGCCGGCGACAGCCAGGCCCGTGGTTTCCTGCTGGGCGGCACCGCCGGGCGTACCACGCTCAACGGCGAGGGCCTGCAGCACCAGGACGGCCACAGCCATATCCTGACCAGCACCATTCCCAACTGCGTGAGCTACGACCCCACCTACGCCTACGAGCTGGCGGTGATCCTGCAGGACGGCCTGCGCCGCATGTATCAGGACCATGAGAATGTGTACTACTACCTCACCCTGATGAACGAGAACTACCAGCACGGGGCCATGCCGAAGGGCGCCGAGGAAGGCATCCGCAAGGGCATGTACCTGCTGCGCGAAGGCAAGGGCAAGAGCGGCAAGAAAGCCAAGCGGGTACAGCTGCTGGGTTCCGGCACCATCCTGCGCGAGGTGGAAGCGGCCGCCGAGCTGCTGCGCGAGGACTTCGGCGTGGCCGCCGACGTCTGGAGCGTGACCAGCTTCAACGAGCTGCGCCGCGAAGGGCTGCGCGCCGACCGCGACCGCATGCTCAAGCCGGACATGAAGGTGGCGCCCACCTGGGTGGAGCAGTGCCTGGACAAACGTCAGGGCCCGGTGATCGCGTCCACCGACTACATCAAGGCCTACGCCGACCAGATCCGCCCCTGGGTGAAAGCGCCTTACACGGTGCTCGGCACCGATGGGTACGGTCGCAGTGACTCCCGCGCCAAGCTGCGCAGCTTCTTCGAAGTGGACCGCTACTTCGTGGTGCTGGCGGCCCTCAGCGCGCTGCGTGACCAGGGCGAACTGGACGCCGCCACCGTCAAGGAGGCGATCAAGAAATACGGCATTGATCCGGAAAAACCCTATCCGGTGACGCACTGAACTCTCAGAAGGAGTGACCTGTGAGCAAGGAAACCATCCGGGTACCCGATATCGGCAGCAGTGATCCTGTTGACGTGATCGAGGTGTCCGTTAAGAAAGGCGACAGCGTCGAGGCCGAAGACACCATCGTGGTGCTGGAATCGGACAAGGCGTCGCTGGAAGTACCCTGCCCCAAGGCGGGCACGGTACTGGAATTGAAAGTGAAAGCCGGCGACCAGGTGAAGGAGGGCGACCCGCTCCTGGACCTGGACGTGGCTGGTGAAGACGGCGGCGACGGTTCTGGCGACGAGGCCGGCGACGACGGGTCCAAGGACAACGCCTCCGACGAGGAAGCGGCCAGCGAGAAAACCTCGAACAAGGAAGCGTCCGATAAGGAAGCGTCCGATCAGCAGGACGAGGCTGACCAGCAAGACGACGAATCCGCCGCCAAACCGGCGGCCGGCGGCACCCGCACGGTGGCCGCGCCGGACCTGGGCGACATCGATGCCGCCGAGATCATCGAGATCAATGTGGCCGAGGGCGACAGCGTCGAGGCCGAGCAGACCATCCTGGTGATCGAGTCCGACAAGGCGTCCCTGGAAGTGCCCAGCCCGGAAGCGGGTACGGTGAAGAAACTGCTGGTGAAGGTCGGCGACAAGATCGGCACCGGCACCGACCTGATGGAACTGGAAACCGCCGGAGGTGGCGACACCTCCGATAAAGGGTCTTCAGAGAAAGGGTCCGGCGAAAAAGGCGGCTCGGAAAAGGCCGCCGCGAAGGACGACGGCGACGCGAAAGCGGCCCGCTCCCGCAAATCCGACCTGGACGAAAAGCCCTCGGAAGCCGGCCGCCAGAGCGCCGCCCCGGAAACCCCGGAACAGTCCCAGGGTAAACCGTCCGCGTCGGTGCACGCCGGCCCGGCGGTGCGCAAACTGGCCCGGGAAACCGGCATCGACCTGGCCGACGTGGCGCCCAGCGGGCCCAAGGACCGCATTCTCAAGGAAGACGTGCACGCGCTGATCAAGCAGCGTCTGGAAAACCCGCCCGCCGCCGGCGGCGCCGGGGCCCCGGACCTGCCGGAGATCGACTTCAGCGAGTTCGGTCCGGTGGAGCGTCAGGAGCTCAACAAGCTGCGCAAGGTGGCGGCCAGGAACCTGCACCGCAGCTGGATCACCATTCCCCATGTGACCCAGTTCGACGAGGCCGACATCACCGAGCTGGAAGCCTTCCGCAAGAGCCAGAATAAGGCTCTGGAAAAAGAAGGCGTGAAGCTCACCATGCTGGCCTTTCTGGTCAAGGCCTGCGCCAACGCGCTGCGCGAGTTTCCGCGCTTCAACAGCTCCCTGGAGCTGGGCGGCGAAGCGCTGATCATGAAGGACTACGTGCACATCGGCATCGCCGTGGACACGCCCAATGGTCTGGTGGTGCCGGTGATCCGCGACGCCGACAAGAAAGGGCTCAAGGACATCGCCCTGGAAATGGGCGAGCTGGCCGGCAAGGCCCGGGACCGCAAGCTGTCACCGGCGGATATGAAGGGGGCCACCTTCAGCATCTCGTCGCTGGGCGGCATCGGCGGCACCGCCTTCACGCCCATCGTCAACTGGCCGGAGGTGGCGATCCTGGGTGTCAGCCGTTCCGACACCAAGCCGGTGTGGGATGGGCAGACGTTCCAGCCGCGGCTGACGCTGCCGTTGTCGTTGTCCTACGATCACCGTGTGATCGACGGTGCCGACGCGGCGCGTTTCACCAGCTACCTGAGCCAGTTGCTGAGTGATATGCGGCGGGCTTTGTTGTAAAGCGCTTGGTGCCTTAACGGCTTCGCGGTCGGACGACCGCTCCTACATCCTGCCGTAGGAGCGGTCGTCCGACCGCGATCTTTCGTTTCCGTGCCGGCGGCTTATTCCTTGCCGCGACGCTCCTGCATTTTTTCCTTCCGCTCTTCCCATTTCTCCCGGCGCTTCTCGCGCATTGCCTCGGCTTTCGCCTGTTGTTCCGGCGTCAGTACCGCCTTGATCCGGCCTTCGGTTTCATCGTGCAGAGCACGCATTTTCTTGCCCTGTTCCTCCATGATGGTTTTGATGCGTGCTTGCTGGTCGGCGTTCAGGTCCAGTTCCTTGGCCATGTGCTCGACCATACGATCCGGATTCGGGCCGGGTTTCGGGGCGGCCATCACCGGACCGGCCAGGGCGGCCCCGGTGATCAGGGCAAGAGCGACAGTGGTGATCTTTTTCATGGGGCTTCTCCTTGAAGCGATTCGATTCACCGTCAGTGTCGCCGTAAATTGTGCAGCCACTATGCAGGAATCGTGGAAGGCGGTTGCAAGCTTCAAACGGAGGTTCAGTCTTCGTCTTCCGGCGTCTGCAACCGGTAGCCCACACCGTAGACGCTGCCGATCCAGTCGTGATCGCCGGTCAGCCCTTCGCTGAGCTTGCGCCGCAGCTTGCGGATATGGCTGTCGATGGTGCGGTCGGAGACCACCCGGTGGTCCGGGTAGATCACGTCCATCAACTGGTCCCGGCTCCAGATGCGGCCGGGCTGGCGGGCCAGGGTGGCCAGCAGCTCGAATTCGATGGCGGTGAGCGGCACCCGGGCACCGCCGTGCACCGCCTCGAAACGATGCCGGTCAAGCTCCAGTCCGGGCCCGTCGTCACGGCTGTCGCCGCGGGCCCGGCGCAGCACCGCCTTGACCCGCGCCACCACCTCGCGGGGGCTGAACGGCTTGCAGATGTAGTCGTCGGCGCCGATTTCCAGGCCCAGCAGACGGTCCACTTCCTCCACCCGGGCGGTGATCATCAGCACCGGCACGTCGGAGAAGCGGCGGATCGCCTTGCACACCTCCATGCCGTCGCCGTCCGGCAGCATCAGGTCCAGCAGCACCGCGTCGAAGCGGCCGTCGCGCACGCGCTGCTCCGCCTCCCGGGCGCTGGCGGTGTGCTCCGGCTGGAAATGGCTGTGGCGCAGGTAGTCGGCCAGCAGTTGGGCGAGCCGGGGCTCGTCTTCCACGATCAGGATATGGGCCATGGTCATTGTCCTCGTTGCGCGCCGGCGGACGGCTCCCGCGGCAGGCGCACGATGATGCGCAGGCCGCCCAGCGGCCCGTGCCGCGCCTCGATGGTGCCGCCGTGGGCTTCCACGATGCGCTGGCCGATGGCCAGCCCCAGGCCCGCGCCGCCGGTGTCCCGGTTGCGCGAGCTTTCCACCCGGTAAAGGTGATCAAACAGACGCGGAAGCGCCTCGTCGGGCACGCCGGGGGCACTGTCGTCCAGGGTCAGCCGCCATTGCTCGCCGTCGGCCTCCAGCACCATCCGTACCCGGCCGCCCTGGTCGGTGTATTTGAGGCTGTTCTGCAACAGGTTGTCCAACAACTGGCGCAGCCGCACCGGGTCGCCGCTGATCGGCGCCGGCGGCAGGGTGGCCTCCAGGGTCACGCGGCGTCGTTCCAGGGCCGGGCGCAGTGCGTCCACGGCGTCCTCACAGAGGCTGTCCAGATCCAGGGGGCGGAAGTGATAGCGCAGGTTGCCGGCGTCGGCCAGGGCCAGATCGTGCAGGTCGTTGACCAGATGGGTGAGCTGGCGCACCTGGGCCTCCAGGGCGGCGATGCCGTCCTGATTGAGCGGGCGCACGCCGTCCACCATGGCTTCCAGTTCGCCCTGCAACACCGACAGCGGCGTGCGCAGCTCATGGGCGATGTCCGAGAACCAGCGCTGGCGGGCCCGGCGGCCCTGGTCCAGCCGTTCACCCAGGCCGTTCACATGGCGGATCAGCTGGCCGATCTCGTCGCGGCGCGGGCTGGTCAGGCGCGCCTCGTATTCCCCTTCGCGCAGGCGCCGGGTGTGGCGGGTGAGCGCGGTCACCGGCGCCACCAGGTGGCGAGCCAGCAGCCAGGATACCAGCAGCGACAGGCCCAGCCCCACCAACGCCATGGTCGACATAAAGCGCAGCAGCCGCTCCTGAAAGCGGCGGTCCAGCTTGTCGCGGATCGCTTCCTGGTCCGGATAGGCGAGCCAGCCCACCACGGTGTCGCCGACCCGGATCGGCACCTGCTCGCTGAGCCGGGACGGCGGCGGCGGGCCCAGCAGCGGGCGCTTGTCCGGGCTCAGCAGGGTCAGATGGTGGGGCGCGTCCCGGTCCCGGCGCGGCCCGCTGCCGTCGCGCTCCTGACGCGCTTCGCGATCCCCGGCCAGCCAGTAGAGCCGCGCCAGCAGGCGCGGCTCCTCCAGCAGAAACCGCCAGCTGCCGCGCTGGCCGTAAAGCACGCCCAGATGCTCGGCCAGCCGCTCCACCTGGGCCTGCTGGCGCTCGTCGATGTACTTGCTCAGGCTTTGCTCGAAGGCGAAAAAGAAGAACCCGCCGGCGGCCAGGATCAGCACCAGAAAGGTGGCCAGGAAGGTGACGAAGAGTTTGTTGCGGATGCCCATGACGGCGGCGGCCTCGCCGGGAAGTGAGCGGCCAGTTTAATCGGCCCGACGCGCTGGCCCCAGGGTCTTGCACATTCTTTCAAAATCGAGGAGGGAGCAGTTCAAAGTTAAAAGTGAAAAGTTGAAACGCGGGCGGGGCCCGAGGTGCTCGAAGGCCGTGCCCGCGGCGACAGGACGACAAGCCACAAGCCGCAAGCTAAGCTGATCGGCCGAAGGCCGCGGGAAAGCCGCGCGGCCAGGACCTTTCAACTTTTCACTTTCAACTTTCAACTCCCCCACGGTCCAGGTCTAATGAACCCCGACTGACAGCCAATTCGGACGGTGTGTTATGAGCGACGAAAACAAAGGCAAAACCCGCATCAACCGGGTGATCACGCGCAGCGGTGACGACGGCCGCACCGGCCTGGCGGACGGCTCGCGGGTAGCCAAGGATGATCCGCGTATCCAGGCCCTGGGCACGCTGGATGAGCTGAACAGCGCCCTGGGCGTGCTGCGCGCCCGGGCGCTGGACACGGATCTGGATGGCCTGCTGGAGAACCTGCAGCACCTGCTGTTCGATCTGGGCGGCGAGCTGGCGGTGCCCGGCACCCACACCCTCACCGACGAGGACCTGGTGGAGGTGGAGTCCCAGGCCGATACCCTCAACGCGGAATTGCCGCCCCTGGAGGAATTCGTGCTGCCCGGCGGCCACCCGGACGCTGCCTGGTGCCACCACTGCCGGACCGTGGCCCGGCGCGCGGAGCGCGATCTGGTGGCCCTGGCCGCGACCGACGAAGACAGCGTCAACCCGGTCAGCCGGGCGGTGCTCAACCGGCTGGGCGACCTGCTGTTCGTGATGGCGCGGCTGATCAACCAGCGCACCGGCACCGACGAACCGCAATGGGTGCAACGCCGGGATCGCTAAGGCGCCGGCGCGCCTAGGGCGCGGGGTGGTGGTCCAGCACGGCGGCGACGATCTCCCGGTGGGCGGGCAGGGCCAGGCCCAGGCGGTCCGCCTCGGCGAGCAGCCAGCCGTTGATCGCGCCGATCTCGGTGACCGCGCCCCGTTGCATGTCCGCCCGCATCGACGAGGTATTGCCCGCCGTGGCGCGGGCCACCGCCGCCACCTGTTGCCGGGAACCGCCGGACCAGGCCGGGTCCAGGGCGCCGAGCAGGGCGTCCGCCTCGTCCGCCAGCCGCTCCGCCCGGGCCATCAGGTCCGGGTCTTCCAGAAGCCGCCCGTTGGGCACGTCGTACAGCCCGGTGAGCGGATTGATCACCGCGTTGGCCACCAGCTTGCGCCATTGCCGCTCGCGGATCGGCGCCGCCCATTCCAGTCCCGGCCAGTGCCGGCTCAGAGTGTCGAACCAGGCCGGGGCCGGCCCGCCTGCGGCACGGCCCATCCAGGTCTGATTCTCCGCCACCAGATGATGGGCCGGGTGGCGGCCCTTCACCGCCGAGGTGGTGACCACCTCGATCAGATCGGCGCCGGCGGGCAGCAAGCCATCCAGACTGCCCAGGCCGTTCTGCAGGCGCAATACGGTGACGTCCGGGGCCAGCGGCAGGTCCGCCAGGGCGGCGGCGGTGTAGGGCGTCTTGCAGGCCACCACCAGATGGCGCACCGGCCCCGCCGGCGCGGCGGGCAGTTCCAGCGTGCGCGCCGCCCGGCGATCCTCGAAGGTCAGGGTTTTGCGCACCGGCGCGGGGCGCCGCGCGAGCACCGGAAAGCCGGCGGCGCGCAGGTAAAAGGCGGCCAGGGTGCCCATATTGCCGGCACCGGCCAGGTGCCAGACGGGAAGGTCGGAAGGTGGGATCATGGGGCTATGCTAGCCGGTTGTGCCCGGCCCGGGAAACCGGGACCATGTGCGCTTTGATGGGACGGAGCCCCGATGCCCGATTTGCGTGAGACCCTGTGGTCCGCCTGGCGCCTGTACCGCCATCCACGGGTCCTGGTGATGTTGTTTCTCGGCTTTTCCGCCGGGCTGCCCTATCTGCTGGTGTTCTCCACCCTGTCCGCCTGGCTGGCGGACGCGGACGTGGACCGCGCCGCCATCGGCTACTTCAGCTGGGTGGGGATTCTGTTCTCCATCAAGGTGTTCTGGGCGCCGGTGGTGGACCGTCTCAAGCTGCCGCTGCTGGGGCGCCTGCTGGGGCAGCGGCGCAGCTGGCTGCTGCTGGCCCAGGTAGGCATCGGTCTGTCCTTGTCGGCGATGGCGTTGGTGGAGCCGGTGGGGCACCTGGAGCGTTTCGCCCAGCTGGCGTTGCTGGTGGCGTTCTGCTCCGCCACCCAGGACATCTGCATCGACGCTTACCGCATCGACTCCGCCGACGAATCCTTCCAGGGGGCCATGGCCGCCACCTACATCCTCGGCTACCGGGTGGCCATGCTGGTGGCCGGCGCCGGCGCTTTCTACATCGCCAGCTACGATTCCTGGAACGGCGCCTACCAGGTGATGGCCTGGCTGATGGGCGTGGGCGTGCTCACCACCCTGGTGATCCGCGAGCCGGACACCCCGCCCCGACAAAGCTTCGGCCGCGCCCCCGGCCAATGGCTGGAAACCGCCCTGATCGCCCCGTTTCGCGACTTCTTCAGCCGCTATGGACTGCTCGCCCTGGGCCTGCTGGCGCTGGTGGCGGTATACCGCATCAGCGACATCACCATGGGCGTGATGGCCAACCCCTTCTACCTGGACATCGGCTACACCAAGAACGAAATCGCCACCGTGGCCAAGTTCTTCGGCTTCTTCATGACCATCCTGGGCTCCGCCGTGGGCGGCCTGGCGGTGCTGCGCTGGGGGCTGGGCCGCTCGATGCTGGTGGGCGCGGTGGGCGTGGCCGCCACCAATGTGCTGTTCGCGGTGATGGCCACCTATTCGCCGGTGACCCAGGTCGCCGTGGAACCCGAGCAGGTGCGCTGGCTGGCGCTCACCTGGCTGGCGGCGGTGATCAGCGCCGACAATCTGTTCGGCGGCTTCGCCAACGTGGCATTGATCGCCTTTATGTCCAGCCTCACCAACCGCAACTTCAGCGCCACCCAGTTCGCCCTGTTCAGCTCACTGATGACCCTGCCGGGCAAGTTCATCGGCGGCTTCTCCGGGGAGGTGGTGAAGGCCGCCGGCTACCCGACGTTCTTCAACTACGCGGCCCTGCTGGGGGTGCCGGCGATTTTGCTGACCCTGTGGTGGATGCAACGGCGCCGTCCGGCGCCGGCGGAGCCGGATCGCGGCTGAAACGGGCCTTCAAGGCACCCAGAAGCACCGCTTGGGCACCCGGTTGCCGACCACCGCCACGCCTTCCTCGGCGAGCCGCCGCAGCTGCGTCTCGCCGCTGGGCGTGCCGGCCAGCGGCAGGCCGCCGTCGCCGCGGATCACCCGGTACCAGGGCAGGGTGGAGCCCGCCGGCAGGTTGCCCATCAGCCGCCCCACGAAGCGCGCGTGGCGCGGCCAACCGGCCAGCGCCGCCACCTGGCCGTAGCTGGCCACGGTGCCGGCGGGGATGGCGCCGACGATCTGGTACACGGCGTCGCGGAATTCCTGGTTCACGGCACCCTCTCCGGCCCGCGGGGCCTACCTCAACCCGCCGTCGGTTTCGATCACCCGGCCGGTGAAGTAGTCGTTCTCGAAGATGAACCGCACCGACAGGGCGATGTGCTCCGGCTCGCCCAGACGCTTAAGCGGCACGCCGGCCACCAGCCGGTCGCGGGCCTCCGGTTTCATGGCGGCGATCATATCGGTGTTGATGGTGCCCGGTGCCACCACCCCGGTGCGGATGTTGTAGCGCGCCAGTTCCCGGGCCCAGACCTCGGCCATGGCCACCACGCCGGCCTTGGCGGCGGCGTAGTTGGTCTGCCCGAAGCTGCCGTGGCGGGCGATGGAGGAAATATTGACGATCACGCCCTCGTCGGCGCCGCTCTCGATCATGTGGCGGGCGGCTTCGCGGCCGCACAGGAACACCCCGGTCAGGTTCACGTCGATCACCGCCTGCCATTGCTGCAGGCTCATGGCCGACTGCAGCTCGCCGTCCTTGTACTTCACCAGCAGACCGTCGCGGGTGATGCCGGCGTTGTTGACCAGACCGTGCAGGCCGCCGAAATCCGCCACCACCTCTTCGAACAGGGCGGTGACCGCTTCTTCCCGGGCCACGTTGGCCAGGTAGCTGCGCGCCTCGCCGCCGGCGCTCTCGCAGCGCGCCACGGTGTCGCGCAGGTCGTCCTCGTTCAGGTCCACGCAGGCCAGCCGCGCGCCCCGCGCCGCCAGATTCACGGCGATGGCGCGGCCCAGCCCGCGCCCGGCGCCGGTGACCACCACCACTTTGTTGTTCAGATCCATGGGTCGTTGCTCCTCCGCAAAAGACGGCAGTATGCCTGCCTGGCCGGTAACGGCCAATGACGCCGCCGGGTGCCCTTGAAAGCGGCCTTCACGTCCCCATCTCGCGGAACACGGCGGCATGCACCTTTCGGTGCCCCGCCTATTGACTGAGAAGTCGCGGTAACTATGATTAGCACTCAAACCGAGAGAGTGCTAATTCCGGTTTTCGGGTAAACCCGCTGACCTTTGATTACGACGTTGGAGAATGGAGACCATGAAAATCCGTCCTTTGCATGATCGCGTGCTGGTGCGCCGCGAGGAGGAAGAGACCAAGACCGCCGGCGGTATCGTGCTGCCCGGTTCCGCCGCCGAGAAGCCGTCCCGTGGCGAAGTGATCGCCGCCGGCAACGGCAAGATCCAGGACAGCGGCGATGTGCGCCCCCTGGACGTGAAGGTGGGCGACAAGGTGATCTTCGGTCAGTACTCCGGCAACACCGTGAAGGTGGATGGCGAAGAGCTGCTGATCATGAGCGAAGCCGAGATTCTGGCCGTCATCGAAGGCTGATCGACCGCCAAGGCGAGGCCGCCGGACCGGTTCCGGTCGTGCCGGTAACCATTTGTACCGGTAACACTGAATTTGCAGAGGTAAGACACAATGGCGAAAGAAGTATTGTTCCGTGACTCCGCCCGCCAGCGCATGGCCAAGGGCGTCAACACCCTGGCCGACGCGGTCAAGGTAACCCTGGGCCCGAAAGGCCGTAACGTGGTGCTGGAGAAATCCTTCGGCGCGCCCACCATCACCAAGGACGGCGTGTCCGTGGCCAAGGAAATCGAACTGGAAGACAAGTTCGAGAACATGGGCGCCCAGCTGGTGAAGGAAGTGGCTTCCAAGGCCAACGACGAAGCCGGTGACGGCACCACCACCGCCACCGTACTGGCCCAGTCCATCGTCAACGAAGGTCTGAAGGCGGTTGCCGCCGGCATGAACCCGATGGACCTGAAGCGCGGCATCGACAAGGCCACCGACGCCATCGTCGAGCAGATCAAGTCCCTGTCCACCCCGTGCGACACCACCAAGAGCATCGAGCAGGTGGGCACCATCTCCGCCAACTCCGACAAGTCCGTGGGCGAGATCATTGCCCAGGCCATGGAGAAAGTGGGTCAGGAAGGCGTGATCACCGTCGAGGAAGGCCAGGCGCTGATCAACGAGCTGGAAGTCGTGGAAGGCATGCAGTTCGACCGCGGTTACCTGAGCCCGTACTTCATCAACAACCAGGAAAAGATGCAGGTCGAGCTGGAAGACCCCTACATCCTGCTGGTTGACAAGAAAATCTCCAACATCCGCGAACTGCTGCCGGTACTGGAGAACGTGGCCAAGGCCGGTCGTCCGCTGATGATCATCGCCGAGGACATCGAAGGCGAAGCGCTGGCCACCCTGGTGGTCAACAACATGCGCGGCATCATCAAGTGCGCCGCCGTGAAAGCACCGGGCTTCGGCGACCGCCGTAAAGCCATGCTGCAGGACATCGCCATCCTCACCGGCGGTACCGTGATTTCCGAGGAAGTGGGCCTGAGCCTGGAAAACGTGTCCCTGGAAGACCTGGGTTCCGCCAAGAAGGTCAACATCGACAAGGAAAACACCACCGTGGTGGGTGGCAAGGGCGAGCAGGGCGACATCGACGCCCGTGTCGAGCAGATCCGCAAGGAAATCGACAACTCCTCTTCCGACTACGATCGCGAGAAGCTGCAAGAGCGCGTGGCCAAGCTGGCCGGCGGCGTGGCCGTGATCAAGATCGGTGCCGCCACCGAAGTGGAAATGAAAGAGAAAAAAGCCCGCGTCGACGACGCCCTGCACGCCACCCGTGCGGCCGTTGAAGAAGGCGTGGTGCCCGGCGGCGGCGTGGCCCTGGTGCGCGCCCTGTCCAACATCGGTGACCTGAAAGGCGACAACGAAGAGCAGAACGCCGGCATCGCGCTGGTGATCCGCGCCCTCGAGTCCCCGCTGCGTCAGATCGTCCACAACGCCGGCGGCGAGCCGTCCGTGGTGGTGCAGGAAGTCAAGAACGGCTCCGGCAACTACGGCTACAACGCCGCCACCGGCGAGTACGGCGACATGCTGGAAATGGGCATCCTGGACCCCGCCAAGGTGACCCGCTCCGCTCTGCAGGCCGCCGCTTCCGTGGCCGGTCTGATGATCACCACCGAAGCCATGGTGGCCGACAAGCCGGAAGAAAACGCCGGCGGCGGTGCTCCGGACATGGGTGGCATGGGCGGTATGGGTGGCATGGGCGGCATGATGTAAGCCTCCCGGTCACACCGACCCAATAAAAAACCCCGCTTCGGCGGGGTTTTTTTGCACCATCCTGTAGGAGCGATCGTGCGACCGCGATTGGGCGCCAACACCGGGTCATCGCGGTGGCCCACCGCTCCTGCCGAGCGCCGCCGGGGCACGTCGATCAGGGTGGGCAGGCGCCCAGATGGGCCTCGATCAGATCGCGGTCGGCGGTGTCGGTCACGCCATCCAGGTTGACGTCGTACCAGCTCGACAGGCCGCCGCCCTGATCGGGGTCGGCCCACCAGGCCCATTGTTCCAGATCGGTGGCGTCCACCCTGCCATCGTCGTTGCCGTCGCCGGGACATGCGCTGTCTCCGGCCAGCAGGTCGGTCAAGCCGTTGCTCAAGGCCGCGTAGTGCGTCTGTTCCGTGGCGGTCAGTTGGTCCGGCGTTTTGTCCGCCAGCAGATTCTGCTCCTCGCGGTCGAGTTTCAAGGTCAGCGGGTCCGGGCTTTCATTGATCTCGTAGAATTCCTCGCTATCGATGAAGGTGTCCGTGGCGCAGTCCAGGCGGCTGATGCGCACCAGCTTATAGTGTTCGTCACGCAGGGTGCTCTGATGGTGCGGGAACAGTTTTACCGGGTCCTCGTTCTGGGACACCCGGTAATCGTTGACCGCGCAGCAGGAGTCGAAGCCGTCCGTGCCGGCCACGCCGCCGGGGCCGTACCAGATGCCACTCTGGTCTTCGCAGACGCCCTGTTGCGGGAAGATTTCCACGCACACATTGGCGCCGGGAATGACGCAGGGCGGAGCGGGATCAGCGCTGAAATTGGTGCCCAGCTCGCTGAAGTTGGTGTCGCGAATGGCCTGGTGGTCCGGTTCGGTCAGGTAGGGCATCACCGGCCGGGCGTCCAGTTGTAGCGAGGCGGGCAGACGCTCCTCGCCGATGCCGGCGATTTCCCGGAACAGGCTGAACAGATCGGTGTTGTTGACCATGTGCGGCACGTCGCGGTCCGGGCTGTTGACGATGGATTCAGGGCCGGCCACCGCCAGCGGCACCCAGACGCCGGATTGATAGAGCGAGCCTTTGGCCCGTACCGGATCGAACGGCAGTTTGACGCTGGGCATGTAAGTGCCGTTGTCGCTGGTGAACACCACTACGGTGTTGCTGTCCGGGTTGTAGCGCAGGGTGCCGTCATCAAGCCGGTCGGCGATGCCGGTTTCCACCAGCAGGCGCCCGATCTCATGATCCACCGCCTCCAGCATGTGTTGGGCCACCGCCCGTTGCTGGGCGAAATCCGCCGCTTCGGTGGGATCGACGATGCCCAGTTCCGCCAGGCGATTGGCGGCGGGGGTGCCGCAGCCGAGCAGGCTGAGGTCCGCGTCCGGGTGCGGCAGCAGGGCCGCCGGCGGCGGTTGCAGCGGTGCATGCAGGGCGGAATAGCCGAGGCTGAGCATCCAGGGGGTGCCGGGCTGCCGGGCGCGGGTTTGCGTGATCCAGTCGATGGCGCGGTCGGTCTCCTGCACGGTGCGGTAACCGCGGGCGCGGGGATCGGCGGCGAGCAGGGTTTCGTCGCGGCCATCGGCGTGATTGATTTTCCATTCGCCGGTGTAATAGCCGTTCTGGACAGTGAAATCGAGTTCGGCTCGGCGCACGTCGCTGTACACCGTGGCCTCGGGATCGAACAGGCCGCCGCGTTCCACGCAGGTGCGTCCCGGCGTCGGGTAGGCGTCCAGATCGTTCATGATCAGATGCCCGCCATCGGCCAGATAGCAGACACCGAAGTCGGCGCCGTTCTCGCTGTCGGCCAGGGTGTTGGGCACGAAGCCGCACTGGTAGGTGCCCTCCGCCGCCACGCCGCCGCCGGTGGTATCGATCGGGTAGGGTGCGCCATCCAGATAGCCGGCGAAGTAGTCCCAGCCCAGCTCACGCATGGCGCCGTCGCCCAGCGGATGATTCTCGGGGCCCAGGTCGGAACCGGTCAGGTGCATCTTGCCGATCAGGGCGCTGACGTAGCCGGCTTCTTCCCGAAGCAGCCGTGGCACGGTCAGGGTGTAGGGCGACACCTGGGAATTGGCCAGGTCATTGGAAACGATGGCGTTGCGCACGTTGTTGCGGAACGGATAGCGACCCTCGAAAAAGGTGGCGCGGGTCGGCGAGCAGGTGGGCATCGACCAGGTGTTGCGGAATCGTACTCCGGCGTTGGCGATGGCGTCGATGCTACTGGTTTCCGCCGGGATCGCGCCGCCGTAGCCGAACGCCCGGAACTGATCGATACCGGCATCGTCGACCACGATAAACAGAATGTTGGGTGGCGTGGGTGCGTCCGCGCCACCATCCCGCGATGATCCGGAGTCCGAATCGAAGCAGCCGCCGAGCGTGAACAAGGCACAACCTGCCAGCGTCAGGCCGCTTAATGATGGTTTCATGCTATCCCCCTTTTCTTGTTGGTAAATGCTTTTCCGCCCCGGTTATCTTTTCCTTGCGCCGGACCGCAAGCCCATACCATAAATAGGGTATCCAGTGGTGCGGGGGGATGGGGCATGATGCCGTGGGTGATTTCGGCGGCCGGGGGAAAACAACCATGACGGGGACCAGCGAGACGGTGCGTATTGTGTTGCTTGAGGACGATGCGCCGCTGCGTGAGCGCTTCGCCGGCATTCTCGACGCCTGGGGCGGCGGCGAACTGGTGGCGGCCTGCGCCACGTTGGAACAGGCGCTGACGGCGCTGGATCAGCATCCGGTGGACCTGCTGATGGCCGACCTGAATCTGCCGGATGGCCATGGCATAGAAGCGATCCGCCGACTGCGCCAGCGCCATCCCGACGCCGATGCCATGGTCATCTCGGTGCTGGCCGACGACGAAACCGTGCTCGCCGCCATCGAGGCCGGCGCGGTGGGCTATCTGCTCAAGGACGCCGACTCCATCGAACTGGTGGAAGCCATCGAGGAGCTGCGCGCCGGGTGTTCGCCGATTTCCTCGTCGATCGCACGGATTCTGGTGCGCCGCATGAACAAGCCGGCGGAGGACCCCGGCGGTCCGGCGCTGACGCCACGGGAAATGGAAATCCTGCGCGGCATCGCCAAGGGCTTCACCTATACCGAACTGGCGGAATGGCTGGGCATTTCCCGCCAGACCGTGCCGGTGCATATAAAGAACATTTACCGGAAACTGGCGGCCAACAATCGATCCGAGGCCGTTTATGAAGCGTCCAAACGGGGGTTGTTGCGGTTGTGAGACGGGCGGTGGGGTTCGGGGTGTTGTGGGCATTGATGGCGCTGCTCGCCAGCGTGCCGCTGTGGGGCAGCCTGCCCGAGCCGGCCAGCGGCCGCATCGACACCGCGGAGCGCTACCAGGACGGCGCCTGGACGCGGGTCTCCCTGCCCCAGGCCGGCCGCCCCGCCGGCGGCTGGGAACACTATCGCATCCGGTTTGACTGGGATGGCCGGGACCCGGTCTATCTTTATTTGCCGACAATCAGCCAGCGGGCGGTGGTCGAAGTGGCCGGCGAACGGATCGCGGACACGGAAAACCGCACCACCCTGGTGTCGTTGGCCTCGGGCGTTCCGGCGCTGGTGGCGTTGCCGGGGAAGCTGCTCGAGCGCGGCGGGAACCAGGTCGATATCCGGGTGCAGACCCTGGGCCTGGTACCCGGTTACCTCTCCACGCTGTACGTGGACAAGGCCGAACGGCTGGCGCCGTATTACCGGACCCGGGTGTTCGTGCTTGAGTACCTGCGCTTGATGGTGCCCGCCGGGCAACTGCTGATCGCCCTGGTGGTGCTGGTGGTGTGGCTTTACCGACCCCAGGAGTCGTTGTTCGGCTGGCTGTTCCTGTTGCTGACCACCTCCATGTTCGTCTATCTGGGCATGATGCGGGAGCTGCTGCCGGCCCCGGTCGAGGCCATGTATTACGCCATCATGGCCGGCTCGGCGGCCTGCGAGATCCTGGTGATCACCGCCTTGCTGATCGCCGGCGTGGCGCCGCCGCGCTGGTTGAAGGTCACGGTGCCGGGGGTGCCCGCCGCCTGCATCCTGGTCAGCGCCCTGGGGCTGGTGCCGGCGGCGCAGGTGGTGCTGTTCGTCAATGCACCACTGAACATGGTCGGGCAGTTGGCGGCGCTGGCGATCATGGTGTGGGCGGCGCTGGCGCGACGGGTCGAGGAAGCCTGGCTGCTGGTGCTGCCGCTGCTGCTGTCGACGGTGGCGGCCCTGCACGACTTCGCCATCATCATGACCTGGCTGGACGGGCCGATCTTCCTGTCGGTGTATTACCGCCCGGCGATGATGATCGGCATTGCCATGATCCTGATGCGCCGCCTGGGTCTGAGCCTGGGGCGTCTGGACAACGTCAATGGTTATCTGACGCAACGGCTGCGGGAGCAGGAACGGGAGCTTGAGCGGCTGCACCAGGACGAACGCCGCGAAACCGCCGCGCGGGCGCTCAGCGAGGAACGCCGGCGCCTGACCGCCGACCTGCACGATGGTCTGTCCGGCCATCTGGCCTCGATCATCGCGCTTTCGGAGCGGGAGAAATCGGAACGGGTGGAAGGCGCCGCCCGCGAGGCCCTGGATGATCTGCGGCTGGTGATTCATTCGCTGGACATCGACGACCACGAACTGCCGGTGGCTCTGGCGGGATTGCGGGAACGTCTGGAGCGGCAGCTCAAACGGCTGGGCGTGGCGATGGACTGGTCGCTGGCACCGCTGCCGGAGATCGCCGGGGTCACGCCGTCCCACGCGCTCAATGTGTTGCGCATCCTGCAGGAGGCGATCACCAATGCCCTGCGGCACGGCGGCGCCACCCGGATCACGGTACGTGGCGCCCGGTCCGAGTGCGGCCAGGCGTGCATCACGGTGGAAAACGATGGCCGCCCCTTTCCGCGCCGGCCCGAGCGGGGCGGTGAGGGACTGATCAACATGCGTCGCCGGGTCCGGCAACTGAACGGTGTGATCGACATCGAACCCCTGGCCGGCGGCACCCGTCTGACCCTGCTGCTGCCCCTGCGTCTGCCCGGCGCGGAGCCGGACCGGGGCCAGCCGGATCCGGTGGCGTAGCCATGCGTACCGCTGTCGCGGTGGCTTTGTTGGCGGTGCTGGCCGGTGTGCTGGTGGCGGTGTTCCAGGCGCGGGGCGGCGGGGCCGCCGGCCCGATTACCGCGCACTGGGTCGAAGAGACGCAATGCGCGCAGTGCCATCAGGCCCAGGTGCGCGATTGGCGCGGTTCGCATCACCATCGGGCGATGACGGAGCCGACTGATCAAACCGTGCGCGGTGCCTTCGACGGCACCGGTTTCGTTGGCGAGACCCAGAGCAGCGTTTTTTTTCGCAGAGACGGCGAGTTCTGGATTCGCACCCAGGAGCGGGACGGCGAGCCGGAAGAACACAAGGTGGCCTATACCTTCGGCTGGGAGCCGCTGCAGCAATACCTGCTGGAAACGGAGGGCGGGCGGCTGCAGGCGTATGGCGTGGCCTGGAATACGCAAACGCGGTCCTGGTTCCATCTCTATGACCGGCCGGAGGTGGACGAGCGGCACCCGTTGCATTGGCGCCAGCCCGCCCAGAACGCCAACTTCATCTGCATCGAGTGCCACACCAGCGGGTTTCAACGGGGCTATGATGCCGCCGGGGACCGCTTCGACAGCCGTTGGCGGGCCCTGGGCGTGGGCTGCCAGAGCTGTCACGGCCCGGCCTCACGGCATCTGGCGTGGGCGCGGGCGCCGGCGGAGGCGGAAGCGGTGCCCGGCCACGGTTTCGAGGTGCCCCTCACCGACGCCGCCCGTGCCTCCGAGGTGGACACCTGCGCGCGCTGCCACAGCCGGCGCGCGCCGCTGGGCGACGGTGCCCACCCCGGCGCCGCCCTGCGCGACGATTACCGGGTGACCGGGCTGAGCGCGGATCTGTACGAGGTGGACGGCACCATCCGGGACGAAGTGTTCGAGTACGGCGCTTTCGTGCAAAGCCGCATGCACGCCGCCGGCGTGGTCTGCTCGGATTGCCACAACGCCCACAGCGGCGCCCTGCGTGCCCCCGGCAACGCGGTCTGCACACAGTGCCACAACGGCACCGGCGAGCCGGCGCGCCCGGCGATTCGTGGTGATGGCCTGCGCGCCGGCGACTACGACAGCCCGGCGCACCATCATCACGCCGCCGGCTCGCCGGGGGCGCAATGCCAGGCCTGCCACATGCCCGGCAAGGTCTATATGGGCAATGACCTTCGCCATGATCACGGCTTCACCTCGCCGGACCCGGCGCAGGCGCGGGCGCTGGGCCACGACGACGCCTGTCTGCAATGCCACGCCGGCGAGGCCGAGGGGCCGCTGATCGACGCTTTCCGCCGCTGGTATCCGGATCATCAACCACGAGACGGCGGCTACGCGCGGGCGCTGTTCAAGGCCCGTGGCGGCGAAGCGGGGGCCGCCGGCGCGCTGTTCGAACAACTGGCGCAGCAGGATCTGCCGGCATTGCGGCGTGCCGCCTTGCTGTCTGAATTGCCGGCCTATCCCTCCGCGCGGGCCCGTCAGGCGGTGCGCGACGGCCTGGCCGACGACGCCGCGGCGGTGCGCGAAGCGGCGGTGCCGCTGGTGCCGGCCCTGTTGCCCCCCGGCGAGGTGGTGGCGGCCTTGCAGCCGCTGCTGACCGACCCGGTGCGCGCGGTTCGGCTGGCGGCGGCCTGGCAAGGGCTGCAGGCCAGTGGTGGCTCGCGGCACACGCCACCGCCGGCCTGGCTGGCGGAATACGAAGCGGTGCAGCAAGGCCTGCTGGAGCGCGCCGACGCCCACTTCAATCTCGCCAACCTGTACCTGCTTACCGGTCGTCAGGATCGGGTCGAAGCGGCGCTGCGCGACGCCCTGCGCCGTGATCCGGCGTTCTTCCCGGCCACCGTGCTGCTGGCGCAATGGCTTGAGCAATACAAGGGCGAGGCCGACCGGGCGCGCGCCCTGCTGCGCGAGCAGATCGCCCGGTACCCGGACGAGGCCAGCCTGCGTCATGCCCTGGGGCTGTCGCTGGTGCGCCACCGCGAGCATCGGGCGGCGCTGGTGGCGTTCCAGGCGGCCCACCGTCTGGCGCCGGACAACGGCGATTACGCCTATGTGCTGGCCATCGCCCTGCACGATGGCGGCCAGCCGAGGCGGGCCCGGCAGGTGCTGCGCCAGCAGTTGCGCGCCCACCCGGCCGACCGGTCGCTGCGTCTGGCCCTGTTGAACCTGCTGGGCGACCGACCGGATGAGAGGCGCGCCTTGCTGGCCGAGCTCAGAGAACAGAATCCCTGGGACCCGGTATTCAGCCGCCAGAGCGGCACCGGGCCCCACCATGACAAAAACGGAGAACAAGGAGGGGGTTATGAATAGGTTAAGTCACCTGTTGATACTGACCGGCATCGCCTTGACGGTGTCGGGCTGCTGGCTGGATTCCGACTCGGACACGGCGGCCGGCGATGACACGCCACAGCGGCCGAACATCCTGTTCGTGATCATGGACGACGTGGGCATCGATCAGATGCCGTCGATGGGCTATGGCGGCGTCCATCCGCCGAGTATGCCCAGCATCGACGCCATCGCCGCCGAAGGGGTGCGCTTCCGAAACACCTGGTCGATGCCGGAATGCTCGCCGGGCCGCGCCGCCCTGCTGGCCGGCAGCTACCCGACGCGCACCCACATCAATCAGGCGATCGGCCCCAACGACCTGGCCAACTCGCAGCTCAGCCCCTACGCCACCACCATCCCGAAACTGCTGAAACAGGCCGGCTATCAAAGCGCCATGTTCGGGAAATTCCATCTGGCCGGACCGGAGCACAACGTGGCCGGCAACGGCACGCCCGGGGAATTGGGCTGGGATTATTTCCACGGCTGGACCGGTGGCCTGCCCGGTTCCATCGACACCACCGCCGGTGGCGTGGCACCGGAAGGCACCTATAGCTGTGGCTTCGTGCCCAGCCTTGTCGAGGACCCGCTGCACGGCGCCGCCTTCGGTGCCTGCTACGTCCAGAGCAGCGAGGGCACCGCCTGTTCGCGGTTGTCCAGTGTGGAGCACGGCGACTCCGCCGGTCTGCAATGCCTGACCCGCGGCGGTATCCTGGTGCCGGGCCAGGCGTGTCAGGCGAGCGCGCCGGCGGCGCTGGATTTCGAGCGTGAGAACGCCCACTACGTGTCCCCGCTGGTGATCAACAGCGAAGCGGGGGTGGAAGAGGCGCCGCTCACCGACCCCCGTGGCCGGGGCTATCGCTCCACCCTTGAAGTCGATGCCGCCCGCGACTGGATCAACACCCGTAAGGCGGGCACTCCCTGGATGGCGACGGTGAGTTTCAGCGCCGCGCACACCCCCTTGCAGGTACCTCCGGGGAACCTGTTGCCCTCGGACGCCACCGCCGCGATGCACGCCGACTGCCGCGCGGGCACCGACAACCTGGCCAATCAGCGGCTGCTCACCGATGCCCTGATCGAAGCGATGGACGTGGAATTGGGCCGGCTGCTGGTGGAAACCGGCATCGCCGAACGCGGCGAGGACGGCACCCTGCTGTATCGACCGGACAGCGACACCGTGGTGGTGATCGTCGGCGACAACGGTTCCCTGGGCACCACGGTGAAACCGCCCTTCGACGTCACCCGGGCCAAGGGCACCGCTTATCAGACCGGCATCTGGGTGCCGTTGATCATCGCCGGCCCGATGGTGGACACCCCGGATCGTGACGTCGGCAATATGGTTAACGCCACCGACGTGTTTCATCTGTTTGGCGAGATCGCCGGGCTGGACGTGGCCGCGCTGATCCCCCACGGACACGATGGGGTATCGATGCTGCCCTATCTGCTGGATCCCGCCCAACCCGGTCTGCGTGACTACAACTTCGCCGAGGGCGGCTTGAACCTGCAGGCCGATGGCGGTCGTAATGGCCCCTGCGTGATCGCCGCCACCTGTTCGCACACGCCGGTCAACAAGGCGGTGTGCGAGGACAACGGCGGCGTCTGGTGGGGCGTTGGCGCCGATGCGCCGGAGGTGGTGCGGGGCGATCTGACGCAATGCTGGCAGGTCAATCAGGCGATCTATCAAGACGACCCGGCGCGCTACGACGCTGACCGCAAGGGCATGGGCTGGACCGTCTATCAGGCGGTGCGTGACGACGAGTACAAACTGGTGCGCAACCATGCGCTGGATTACGACATCGACAGCGATGGCCCCATCGACGTGTATTCCGAGGAGTTCTACCGCATCGATCAACAGGCGCCGACGCCCAGGCTGGACAGCGAGGGCAGCGACCTGCTGGCCGGCGGTGATCCGTCATCGCTCAGTGATGAAGAGCGTGCCCGCCACGCCGAGCTGAGTGACCAGCTCGACGCGATTCTGGCGTCACCGGGCGAGTGCCCCGGCGACGGCAATCAGGATCGCCGGGTGGACGAAGCCGACCTGGCCAACCTCGACGCCCTGGTCGACGGCGGTTGGAGCGGCTCCAGCGTTTACGATTTCAACCTGGACGGCGTCACGGACGCCGTGGACCGGGCGGTGATCTCCGACCATTTCGGGCCGTGCCCCTGATCCATTGGCGGCGATCCGCCCTACATCAACTTCATCAACGGCAGCGCCAGCAGGGTGATCAGCAGCGCCGCCACCAGGTTGAGCACGAAGCCGGCGCGGATCATGGACTGGATGCGCATGTGGCCGGCGGCGAACACGATGGCGTTGGGCGGCGTGGCCACCGGCATCATGAAGGCGCAGCTGGCGGCCAGGGCCGCCGGCACCGTGGCCAGCAGCGGCGAGATGTCCTGGGACACCGCCAGGGCGCCGAGCAGCGGCAGGAAGGCGGCGGCGGTGGCGGTGTTGGAGGTGACCTCGGTGAGGAACAGGATCACCAGCACCACCAGCCCGATCAGCACCAGGATCGGGAAGCCCTCCAGCACCTGCAATTGCTCGGCGATCCATTGCGCCAGACCGGAGCCGGAAATCGCCGCCGCCAGGGACAGGCCGCCGCCGAACAGCAGCAGCACGCCCCAGGGCAGGTTACGAGCCGCTTCCCAGTTCAGCAGGCGCTCGCCACGGCGGCCGCCGCTGGGCACCAGGAACATCAGCAGCCCGGCGGCGATGGCGATGCCGGTGTCGCTGAGCCAGTCCAGCCCGTAGCGATGGACCAGCAGAGGGCGGGCGATCCAGGTCAGCGCGGCGAGCGCGAAGATGATCGCCACCCGCTTTTCCGCGCGGCTGATCGGGCCCATCTTGGCCAGTTCGTCGCGGATCATGGTGCCGCTGTCGTCGTTGTCCAGCTTGAAGCCGCCCCGGGTCAGCCACCACCAGGCGATCAGCATCATGGTGACGCTGATCGGCACGCCCACGATCATCCATTGTGCGAAGCCCAGCTCGATGCCCTGGTTGTCGCTCAGGTAGCCGGCCAGCAGGGAGTTGGGCGGTGTGCCGATCAGGGTGGCCACGCCGCCGATGCTGGCGGCGTAGGCGATCGCCAGCAGCAGGGCGGTGGCGTAGCGGTTCACCTCGCGCTCGTCGCCGCCGTCCAGCAGGCTGATCACCGACATGCCGATGGGCAGCATCATGATGGCGGTGGCGGTGTTCGACACCCACATGCTGAGAAAGCCGGTGGCGATCATGAAGCCGCCGATCTGCCGGCGCGGCTTGGCGCCGACCAGGCGCAACACGTGCAGGGCGAGGCGCCGGTGCAGGTGCCAGTGCTGCATGGCCAGGCCCAGCAGGAAGCCGCCGAAGAACAGAAACACCACCGGGTTGGCATAGGCGCCGGCGGTGCTGGACATGCCGGCGATGCCCAGCGGCGGCGCCAGGGCCAGCGGCAGCAGGGCGGTGGCCGGAATCGGCAGCGCTTCGGTGGCCCACCAGGTGGCCATCAGCAGCGCCAGGCCGACACAGTGCCAGGCCGGATCGGACAGGCCCGCCGGCGCCGGGCCCAGCAGGGTGATCAGCAACCAAAGCGGCCCCAGCCAGAGGCCGATGCGGGCGGCCTTGCCGGCGGGGGCGGGGGAGGAATCAGAAGACATGGGACAGTCCGGTTGGCGATACGGGGGCCCGGCCGGAACCGGGCGAAGGGCGGGATTTTACCCAAGCCGGGGCGGCAGGTGCAGGGGGGTGGGTCGCGAAATCCGCCGTCGCCGCTGCCGGGCGGGTAAAAAACCGCGTATCCTGCGCCCATGACGCTACCCGCCCCCCGAGACCCCAAGCTGTGGCCGCACGCCGGCCTGTTCGCCGCCCTGGTGCTGCTGCTGGGGTTGGCCCACGAGTGGGTGAACCCGTGGCTGCGTTATGACCGCGCGGCGCTGCTGGATGGCCAGCTGTGGCGGCTGTTCACCGGCCATCTGGTGCATCTCAATCACTGGCACACGCTGATGAATCTGGCCGGCCTGGGGCTGATCCTGTGGTTCTTCCGGGATCTGCTGGATCGCCGCCGTTTCTGGCTGTGGTTGCTGGTGTGCGCGCCGCTCAGCGGGCTGGCTCTGTTGCTGCTGGATCCGCGGTTGGACTGGTACGTGGGCCTGTCCGGTCTGTTGCAGGGGCTGTTGGTGCTGTGTCTGCTGCTCGGCTGGCGCGGGCACCCGGGGCTGCATTCGCTGGTGCTGGCGGTGGTGGCGGGCCGGCTGATCTGGGAGCAGACGCCGGGCTACGACCTGGATTATCTGCGTGCCTGGATTCACGGCCGGGTGTACGTCAACGCCCATCTCTACGGGGCGATCAGCGGTGCCCTGCTGGCGGCGGCCATCGCGCTGCGCGCCCGCTTTGCGGGTTCCGCGATACAGCCGCCGGCGTGAATTTGCTAAGCTGCGCGTCATCTCTTTATTCGTCGAGCCGACCATGAACGAAGCGCAACGCCAAAGCTACCTGCGGGCCCTGGGGCTGACCCCGTGGGTGGCGCGGGTGCCGTTGCCCGGCGCGGCGCCCAGCGAAGCGCTGGACTGGGAGGCGGAGACCGACCACCAGCCCACGCCCATGGCCGACGCGGTGCCGGCCAGCGCGGTGCCCCGGCCGACCCCCAAGGAAAGCGCCCCGGCGGTGGTGGCGGAAGCCCCTTCCGCTTTCCGGACGGCGTTGGACGCCCCCTCAACGACAAACCCGGAGCCTGCCTCGCGGGGCCGTGAGACCGCGCCGGCGAACCCCTCCGCCGCGGCCGGTGGCGCCCTGGTGTTCACCCTGGAAGTGCACCTGGCCGGCGACACCTGGGTGGCGTTCCAGCAGGAGGACGCCCAGGCGCCGGAGCTGGGCCGGCACACCGGCGCCCTGGCGGCGGCGTTGCTGGCCCTGTACCGCGCCACTCCGGAGCGGCCCCGGCGGTTCTACTGCCCGCTGGCGGGGCAGCCCACGGCGGCGGCGGAAGCCGGCCAGGCCCTGCGCGCCTTCCTGGCCGGCCTGGCCGGCCGTTACGGCGGTGAGCGGGTGCTGCTGTGCCTCGACGAACCGCTGGCCGAGGCGCTGTTCGACACCGCCCGCTACCAGGGCTTCCGCCTCGGCGAGCGGCCGGCGCTGGTGGTGAGCAGCCTGGAGGAGATGCTCGCCGATCCGGTACGTCACAAGAGCGCCAGCTGGCGGGCCATGCGCGGTGAGGGCTTCGGCGGGGCCGGGCAACAATGACCGACGGCCCCTGGGGCGCGCGTTTGCGCGCCCTGACCAGCGCCGATCTGGCGCCGGTGCTGGCCATCGAGACGGCCAGCCAGCCCACCCCCTGGACCCTGGGCAATTTCCGTGACTGTCTGCACAGCGGCTACCGCTGCCAACTGGCCACCGTGGACGGTGAGCCGGTGGCCTTCATGATCCTCTCCAGCGTGCTCGACGAGAGCCACCTGCTGAACATCGCCGTGGCCCCGGCCTGGCAGCGGCGCGGCCTGGCCCGCTGGATGCTGCGCCGGGCGCTGGCCGAGGCGGATGCCGCCGGTCACTCGCTGATGTTTCTGGAAGTGCGCGCCGGCAACCAGGCGGCGCGGCGGCTGTACGCGGAACTGGGCTTCGTGGAGACCGGGCGGCGCAAGGGCTACTACCGCACCTTGGGCGAAGAGCGGGAAGACGCGGTGCTGATGATGGTGGAAATCGGCGGCGGCCATAAATAAGGCCCGCCGCCGGGGCGCGTTTAGCGGTCCGGGCGCGGGATGCGCCAGCCGTCCTCGCCGCGCTGCAGGTCCAGGCGTCGCTCCTGGCGGAAGGTTTCGCCGGCCTCGAAATTGCCGAACTCGATGCGCACGGCGGACAGCGCCATCACCATGGCGAACCGGTCCATGGCGTTGCGGTCCTCGTCCTCCTTCACCGCCTTGCCGTACTCCGACAGGCCCTGGCGGGCCTCCAGGGTATAGAGCACGTCCAGGGTGTACTGGTCATCGTTTTCCTGGGGGTAGGCGTTGACGATTTCCACCTCGGTGACTTGCAGCAGCTCGTCCAGGTGCGCGGCGCGCAGTTCCTGATTGAGGGCCTCGCGGACGGTGCCGTTATCCGGGGTGTCGCTGCAGGCGGCCAGCAGGGTCAGCAGCGCCAGCAGGCCGGCGAGAGAAAGCGCGCGCATGGGGCATCCTTGTTATCGCTGTCTTGTTATCGGCGCTACTGTAGCACGGGGCCGATGGCCGCACATGGCCCGCCGGCCGGGCCGCCGGCGGCGTTGCGGACAGCGCGGGCCGGCGGCCTGGACCTCTATTCCGGAAAGCTCATTGACTGCTGCACCTGGCGGGCCCAGGCCACGCTGTGCCGGTAGGCCACCTCGTAGTAGGCGCGCTCCTTGAGCAGATGCAGATCGTCGAAGCGGCCGGCCTGATACGCCTCCACCTCGGTGAGAATTTCCCCCAGCCCGCCCTCGCGGGTGAGCAGCGCCGCCTTCACCGGCTGGCTCAGCGGCACCTGCTCCATCAGGTCGTGCATGCTCATGTCCAGCAGAGTGTCCAGCTGGGACAGCAGGCCGACGATGAAATGGTCCACCGGGCTGGATCGGTCGCACAGTTCCGACAGGGTTTCGCACATGCGGCCGCGCACCAGCATGTCCCGGGCCAGGGCCTCGGGTTTGTCGGGCACGCCTTCCACCAGAAACAGATTCGCCCAGCGGCGAATTTCGTCCAGGCCGAGCAGGGCGATGGCGTGGGAAATGGTGCTGACTTCCCGGCGCAGGCCCACGGCGGCGGAATTGACGGTCTTGAGAATGCGCCAGGTGAGCTGGGCGTCCTTGATGGCGATTTCTTCCAGCCGCGCCGGGGAGGCGTCCGGGTTGTGCAGTTCGGACAGCAGTTGCAGCAGCAGCAGTTTGTTGCCGGCGATTTTCTTGCCCTTGACCGGTTCCGGTTTGCTGAGGAAATCCCCCTGATAATAGTCGAAGCCCAGTTCCAGGCAGCGGCGGAAGGCGTCCCGGTCGTCCAGGTGATCCGCCAGCTTCTCCACGCCGTGGCGGCGCAGCCGCTCGGCCGCCCGTTCCACCGCGGCGGCGTCCAGGGCGCGGGTGTTGACCTTGACGATGTGCATGATGTCGAGCAGCACATCCAGTTCGTCGTCGTCCGGGTCGTAGTCGGCCAGGGCCAGCCGGTAGCCGCGCCGTGCCAGCCCGCGCAGCCGTTCCACCAGGTCCGAGGTAAGCAGCAGCTCGCCGGGCACCTCGAGGATGTACTGCTTGCGGGGCAGCGCCGGCAGTTGCGGCGCCAGCAGCATCTCCTCGGTGACCCGTAAAAAGCTGGGCACCGATTGGATGCGGCCTTTCTGGAACAGGGAGGTGTAGGTGCCCAGGATCACCGGGCCGCTGTGCTCCAGGTCGGCCAGGGACGCGCCCTGGCCGTCTTCGCCTTGCACCAGCAGTTGCAGAGCGGCCACGTCATGGCCCCGGGTGTAGACCGGACGGCAGGCCAGCAGCACCTCCAGTTTTTCTTCCGTTTCCAGAAGGTCGCGGGTTTTGCTCACGAGAGGGGATTCCTGATGGTCGGGGTCAGGCCCGCTGGTCGAGCCGGCGGCCGCTGCCGCGGGCCTGGCCGTCGGGGCCGTACAGGCGTTGCCCGGCCTGCTCCTGAAGCACGTTGAGCAGGCGTTGATTGTGTTCCATGCGCACACCGATCACGGTGCCGTTGTCCCGGTTGAGGCGGGCCGCCCGCCGGGCGGTGTCGAGAATGCCGTGCCACAGGGCGGCGCAGCCGGCGTCGCCGGCGGCGCGCTGGTCACCGTCGCGGTCGTCCGGGTAGCCGAGCCGCTGCTGCACTTGCCGCCGTTGCCGCTCGAACCGCTCCAGCTCCGCCAGGCGCTCGCGCTTGCGGGCGGCCACCTCGGCCAGTTGCTCGCCGTCCACCTGGCCGGCGGCCAGCAGCCGCCGCTCGTGGTCGAGCAACGTCACCAGGTCATCCAGGCGGGCCCGATGGTCGCGCAGGTGCGCCGCCAGGCTCATATCACCGGCCGCCGCCGTCGGCGTCGAGCAGATCGCGCACACTGGCGATCAGGCCATCGGCGATGCGGTCGGCGCGAATTTCCAGGGTGCCGTCGGCGATCGCCTGGCGCAGTTCTTCCACCCGGGCGGTGTCGATGTCCTGGCCGTCACCGGTGGGCGGGCGCAGATGGGCGATCTCGCCGGCGCCCGGCTCGGCGCGGGTGCCCGCCGCGTCCACCTTGTCGCCGGCCTTGCCCGGCGTCACCGAACCGGGTGGGGTGAGCGGGGAAATGTTGTCGATTTTCAAGGGAAAGCCTCCATCTCGCGTTCCTTCCGGGTATCGGCCGGTGGCGCCTCAACTTTAGCGGTCACGGGTGATCCGCATCACATTTTGCCTATTCATTCCGTCGCGGCCATCAGTACGGCACCCGTGCCTCGCCGGGGCCGGTGACCCGGGCGGTGATCACCCGCCGGTCCGGCAGCCGCACCCGCACCTGGCCGCCCAGGCCGGCATTGTCCAGGGCCCGGCCTTCCCGGGTGATGCGGAAGCCTTCGCCGCCGGCCACCAGGGTCACCGGCTGGCGCCGTTCGATCAACGGGGGGCGGCGCACCTGATGGCTCTGCGGGACCACGCCGGCGGCCAGCGGCCGGCGCGTTTCCCACCCCAGCAGTTGGTCCCGTTGCAATACCGCCTGATCCGGGAGCCCGGCCAGATCCCCCTGGCGGCGGGCCAGCATGTCGGCGCGGATCACGGTGCCGGCGTCCAGTGGCCGCGCCGTCACCCAGTAATCGCCGGTCACCGACACCCGGGCGCGGCGATAGCGCACGCTGGCGCCGGCGTCCTGGCACCGCACCCCCACGGTCACCCGGCCGGCCAGCGGCTGGCCGTGGCCGGGCAGAAAGGCCCGCGGCGCCGGGCAGGGCGGCAGGGTGGCGGTGGCCGGCGCCACCGTGACCTGGACGGTGCCGTCCAGAGGCGCGGCGCGCTGTTCCAGAAACGCCAGCACCACGTCCGCCACCGGGTCAGCCGCCGCCGGATCGACGTTCGACGCCTCGGCGGCCAGCGCCGGGGCCGGCAGCAGGCACAGCAGCAGCGCCAGCCGGCGCGGCAGAGAGCGGAGCATGGTCGAACCTCCAGAGGGTTTGCCGATCATCGCTCCATTCTAGAAGCGGGCGGCGCCGGCGAAGAGTCGAAATGGGGGACAAATCGGGGTTTGTTTTCGCCTTTGCCCTGGCGGGCTTGTTGAGACTATGTCAGCGATTCAGTCCTTATCCACCGAGGAGGCCCGCCATGATCGACCGGCTCACCGCCGCCCTGAACTACGACCAGCAGGCGCTGGGGCTGCGCAATGAACGGCAGAAGGTCCTGGCCAACAACATCGCCAACGCCGATACGCCCGGGTTCAAGGCACGGGACTTTGATTTCGGCCGCGAGCTGTCCCGGGCCATGGGGCCGGGCGGCGCCGGCCACGACGGGCTGGCGCTGCGCACCACCGCCGCCGGGCACCTGGGCGGCCATGGTCCGGCCCGGGCGGTGGACGATCTGCGCTACCGGGTGCCGGATCAGCCGAGCCTGGACGGCAATACCGTGAACATGGACGTGGAGCGGGTGCAGTTCGCCGATAACTCGGTGCGCTATCAGACCGCCCTGACCCTGCTCAACAGCCGTATCCAGGGGCTCAAGTCGGCGATGCAGCCGGAATAACGGCCGCCGGCCGAGGAGACAGCCATGTCCATGTTTTCGATTTTTGATATTTCCGGCTCGGCGATGAGCGCCCAGGGCCAGCGCATGAACGTCACCGCCAGCAATCTGGCCAACGCCGACAGTGTGGCCGGCCCCGACGGCCAGGCTTATCGCGCCAAGCAGGTGATGTTCGAGGCCCGCGAGCAGAACGGCGGCGTCGGCGGCGTGGCGGTGCGCGGCGTGGTCGAGGACACCTCGCCGATGCGTCTCGAGTACCGCCCGGAGCACCCGCTCGCCGACGACCAGGGCTATGTGACTCTGCCCAACGTGGAGCCGGTGCATGAGATGGTCAATATGATCTCCGCGTCGCGCTCCTATCAGGCCAACGTGGAAGTCCTCAACACCAGCAAGCAGCTGATGATGAAGACCCTGACCCTGGGAGAGAACTGATGAGCACCATCGACGCCGCCACCCTGAATACGCTCAACGGCGGCGCGGCCGCCGCCAACCGCGCCTCCGGCGCCGACGATCTGCAGGACAGCTTCATGACCCTGCTGGTCACGCAGTTGCGCAACCAGGACCCCATGAACCCCATGGAAAACGCGGAGATGACCTCCCAACTGGCGCAGATCAACACGGTCAGCGGCATTCAGGAACTGAACACCACCCTGGCGGCGATCACCGGACAACTGGATGCCGGCCAGGCGATCCAGGCCGCCGGCCTGATCGGCAAGGGCGTGCTGGTGCCCGGCGAGCGGGTGCTGGTGGGCGAGGACGGTTCCACCACGCCGTTCGGCGTGGAACTGGGCCAGGCCGCCGAGGAGGTGCAAATCACCATCCGCAACGAAAACGGCGAGGTGGTGCGCCGCTTCGAACCCTTCGCCCTGGACGCCGGGGTGGAATCGTTCACCTGGAACGGCGAAATGGACAACGGCGAAATCGCGCCCAAGGGCGCCTACCGGGTGTCCGTGGAAGCCAGCGTGGACGGCGAAGCGGTGGACGTCACGCAGCTCAACTATGCCCTGGTGAACGGCGTCAGCCTGGACGCCCAGGGTGGCCCGCGCCTGGATCTGGGCGGCATTTCCGAACCGGTGAGCCTGGCGGACATCCGCCAGATTCTCTGACCCGCATAGCGCAACTCCGAGGAGCAGACAGATGGGTTTTTCACAGGCACTGAGCGGTCTTAACGCCGCCGCCACCAACCTGGACGTGGTCGGCAACAACATCGCCAACTCACAAACCGTGGGTTTCAAGGGCTCCGGCGCCCAGTTCGCCGACGTCTACACCGGCGCCCTGGCCGGTCAGGGCGTGCGGGTGGCGGCGGTGCTGCAGGACTTTTCCAACGGCACCCTGGAATCCACCGGCCGTAACCTGGACCTGGGCATCAACGGCGGCGGCTTCTTCCGCTTCCAGCAGGGCGAGCAGATCGTCTATTCCCGCAACGGCCAGTTCTCGCTGACCGCCGACGGCTACCTGGAAAACGCCCAGGGCGCGCGTCTCACCGGCTTCCCCGCCGGCGTCGGCACCGGCGGCCAGCCGGAGGTGCTGCAGGTGCCCGCCGGGTCGATGCCGGCCATGGCCACCAGCGCGGTGCAGGCGTCCTTCAATCTGGATGCCACCAGCGACAACATCGATCGCGCCACCGTGTCGTTCGACGCCGCCGACGCGGACAGCTACACCTACGCCAACACCGGCACCGCCTACGATTCCCTGGGCGTGCAGCGCACCATGACCACCTACTTCACCAAGACCGGCGACAACACCTGGGAAGTGCGGGTCTCCCTGGACGGCAACCCGGACAACGCCAACGTGGGCCAGCTGGTGTTCAACGGCAACGGCACCCTGGACGAGGCGGCCAGCAACTACGGCAACTTCAGCTTTACCCCGGGTGGCGGCGCCGACGCGCTGAACTTCAGCCTGGACTTCGACGGCACCACCCAGTTCGGCCAGGACTTCGCCCTCGATTCCCTGACCCAGAACGGCTACACCGCCGGTGCCCTGGTGGGCGTCACCTTCGATGAGGTGGGCAACATCATCGGCAACTACTCCAACGAAAAATCCCAGGTACTGGGCACCATCGCCCTGGCCAACTTCCGCAATCCGGAAGGGCTCGACATGGTGGGCGACAACGCCTGGGTGGAGAGCGGCGCGTCCGGCCAGGCGCTGCTGGGGCTGGCCGGCGAAGGCCAGTTCGGCAGCCTGGAACCCGGTACCCTGGAAAATTCCAACGTGGATCTGACCTCGGAGCTGGTGGACCTGATCGTGGCCCAGCGCAACTACCAGGCCAACACCCAGACCATCAAGGTGCAGGACGAAGTGCTGCAGAGCGCCGTCAACCTGAGGTAATCCCATGGACCGCATCCTCTACACCGCCATGAGCGGCGCCAAGCAGACCATGGACCGCCAGGCGGTGGTCAGCAACAACCTGGCCAACGCCAGCACCGCCGGCTTCCGCGCCCAGCTGCACGCGCTGCGCGCGGTGCCGGTGCAGGGCGACGGCCTGCTGCCCACGCGCACCTCGGTGATGGCCTCCACCCCGGGCTCGGACTTCAGCACCGGGCCGGTCAACGCCACCGGCCGCGATCTGGACGTGGCGCTGCAGGGCAATGCCTGGCTGGCGGTGCAGGCGGATGGCGGCGGCGAAGCCTATACCCGACGGGGCGATCTGCAGGTGGACGGCGACGGCGTGCTGAACAGCGCCGGGCGGCCGGTGATCGGCGAGAACGGCCCGATTCTGGTGCCGCTGGGCGCGGCGCTGTCGATGGGCGCCGACGGCACCGTCAGCGCCATCGGCGCAGGCGAGGACCCGGACGCGCTGGTGCGCATCGGCCGGGTCAAGCTGGTGGACGGCGGCGACGCCGGCCTGAGTCGCGGTGAGGACGGCCTGTTCCGCGCCGTCAACGGCAACGCCCTGGGCCGCGATGAAAACGCGCGGCTGGTGTCCGGCGCCCTGGAGGGCAGCAACGTGAGCCCCATCGAAAGCATGGTGGCGATGATCGACAACGGGCGCCGCTACGAAATGCAGATGAAGGTGATCGAGAGCGCCGACCAGAACGACCAGCGGGCCAACAGCCTGCTGTCGATGAACTGAGGAAAACACCATGATCAAATCACTGTGGACGGCGAAAACCGGTCTTGAATCCCAACAGGTGAAGATGGACGTGATCGCCAACAACCTGGCCAACGTCAGCACCAACGGCTTCAAGAAAACCCGCGCCGTGTTCGAGGACCTGCTGTATCAGAACCTGCGCCAGCCCGGCGGCGCCAACGATGTGCAGAACACCCTGCCGTCCGGCATGCAGGTGGGCTCCGGGGTACGCCCGGTGGCCACCGAGCGGCTGCACAGCCAGGGCGGTCTGGAAAACACCGGCAATTCCCGGGACCTGGCCATTAACGGCAAGGGCTTTTTCCAGGTGCGTCTGCCCGACGGCAACATTGCCTACACCCGCGACGGCAGCTTCCAGCTCGACCAGAACGGGCAGATGGTGACCTCCAGCGGCTACCCGCTGGAACCGGCGGTGATCATCCCGGAAAACGCCCTGTCGGTGACGGTGGGCAAGGACGGGCTGGTGACCATCACCGAGCCGGGCTCCAACCAGAGTACCGAAGTGGGCCAGCTGACCCTGTCCACTTTCGTCAATCCGGCCGGTCTGGAAAGCGTCGGTGAGAACCTGTACCTGGAAACCACCGCCTCCGGCATGCGCACGGAAACCACCCCGGGGCTGAATGGCGCCGGCGGTCTCTATCAGGCCTACGTGGAAACCTCCAACGTCAATGTGGTGGAGGAAATGGTCAACATGATCCAGACCCAGCGCGCCTACGAGATCAACAGCAAGGCGGTGCAGACCTCCGACGAAATGCTGTCGCGTCTGGCGCAGCTTTGACGGTGACTGATGAAAAGCGTCGTTAGCCTTATCGCCGCGGCCCTGGCCGCGCTGCTGACCCTGGCCGGCTGCGCCCAGCTGCCGCGCCCGTCGGTGGTGGGGGAACAGGAAAAGGTCACCATCACACAGCCGCCGCCGCCGGAGCCCAACGGTTCCCTGTTCCAGGCCCGGCGTGGTTACCGGCCGTTGTTCGAGGACCGCCGGCCGGTGATGATCGGCGACGTGCTCACCGTGGTGCTCGATGAGCAGGTCAGCGCCTCGAAAAGTTCGCAAAGCAACGCGGACCGCAACGGCTCGGCGGCGCTCACTCCGACGGCGGTGCCCAAGGGTCTGGAAGACCTGAGCGACTATGGCTTCGACATCACCGGCGAGAACACCTTCCAGGGCGGTGGTGGTTCCCAGGCGCGCAACACCTTCAGCGGCACCATCACGGTGACCGTGCTGGAGGTGATCGGCAACGGCAATCTGCGGGTGCGCGGCGAGAAGCAGATCCTGATCAATCAGGGCACCGAGTTCATCCGTTTTTCCGGCGTGGTGGACCCGCTGGAGATCACCGCCGGCAACCGGGTGTTGTCCACCCAGGTGGCGGACGCGCGCATCGAGTACGTGGGCGACGGCTACATCAACGAGGCCCAGACCATGGGCTGGTTGCAGCGTTTCTTCCTGAACATTTCCCCCTTCTGACGGCGAGGCCCGGGCACCATGGCATCTTTCGCGAAACGGCTAGGCCGCTTGATGATGTTCGCCGCCGCGCTGGTGTCGCTGGCGGCGCCGGCGGCGCGCGCCGAATCCCTGCGTGAGCTGGCCGACTTCGCCGGTGTGCGCGACAACGTACTGGTCGGTTACGGCCTGGTGGTGGGCCTCGACGGCAGCGGCGACCAGACCATGCAGACGCCGTTCACCACCCAGAGCCTGAGCAACATGTTCAAGCAGCTCGGCATCACCATTCCGCCGGGCACCAACATGCAGCTGCGCAATGTGGCCGGCGTCATGGTCACCGCCAATCTGCCGCCGTTCGCGGCCCCGGGGCAGCGCATCGACGTGGTGGTGTCCTCGATCGGCAACGCCCGCAGCCTGCGCGGTGGCACCCTGCTGATGACGCCGCTGAAAGGCGCCGACGGCGGCACCTATGCGCTGGCCCAGGGCAACCTGCTGGTGGGCGGCGCCGGCGCCGAGGCCGGTGGCAGCAGCGTGCAGATCAACCAGCAGGCCAGCGGCCGCATCGCCAACGGTGCCCTGGTGGAACGGGAAGTGCCTCTGGCCCTGGGCGAGGCCAACGGTATTCTGGAGCTGCAACTGCGCGACGCGGACTTCGGCACCGCCGAGCGCACCGTGCGCGCCATCAACGCGGAATTCGGGCGCACCGTGGCCAGCGCCGCCAACGCCCGCACCATTCGCTTGCAGGGCCCGGCCAGCGCCGACGATCGGGTGTCGTTCATGGCCCGGGTGGAACGGGTCTATGTCACGCCCACGGAAGCGCCGGCGCGGGTGATCATCAACGCGCGCACCGGCTCGGTGGTGCTGAACGGCCGCGTTACCCTGAAGCCGGCGGCGGTGGCCCACGGCAGCCTGTCGGTGGTGATCGACACCAATTACGGCGTCAGCCAGCCGGCTCCGTTCGGCGACGGCGACACCGTGGTGGTGCCGGACAGCGACATCAGCATCCGTCAGCAGCCGGGCACCCTGCGCCTGGTGGAAGGCGCCGACCTGATGCAGGTGGTGGACGCGCTCAACGCCCTGGGCGCCACGCCCCAGGATCTGATGTCGATTCTCGAAGCGCTCAAGGCCGCCGGCGCCCTGCGCGCGGAACTGGAGATCATCTGATGATGGGCGGCGATCCGATGCAGGCGCGTTTCGCGCTGGATGTGCAGGGCCTGGAGCGCCTCAAGCAGGGCGCCGCCCGGGACCCGGGCGGTCAGTTGCGCGAGGCGGCCAATCAGTTCGAAGGGCTGTTCCTGCATCGCATGATTCAGGCCATGCGCGACGCGGTGCCCCGTTCCGGGCTCACCGATAGCTCGCAAATGCGCTTTTACGAATCCCTCTACGACCAGCAATTGTCCCAGCACCTGGCCGGGCGCGGTGTGGGGCTGGCGGACCAGTTGGTGGCGCAGTTGTCCAAGTACGTGGACAACGGCGACATCGCCCGGGGCACGCCGCGGGCGCTGCCCGGGGTGGCCGCCTCCGGAGCCGCCCCCTCCGCGCCGCCGGCGACCGCCGG
>JAKUPL010000034.1:0-27294 GCA_022449455.1 Alcanivorax sp.
GGAAAACTTATTGGATTTGGTCATGGCTCCATTCTCTCAGATACTGGAGCCTCCGCGATACCCGGGGCGGTTCACGTCCGCTCGGGTTCTATTGCCCTTTACCGGCGCAACGTATATCGGTTGCGGCGCGCGCGGCCGACATAAGGCATAGCGCTTATCGCACGAAACACACAGTCGTTCTCCTACATGCAGTTCCTCTACATTTTGCTACTGTCTCTTCGAACACCTTCCTTGACTAGCGACTAAATATAGTTGCAAAATGGAGCGCATTCATGGTCAGCACGGACCGCCTGATCCTTCGCTTACTCTCGCTCGAAAGGACATTTACTTGGGATGACCTGGAGACACTGCTCGGCAATGAATTGAAGCGCTATGCGCGACGACAGATTATCGAGAAACTAGAGGATGGAGGGCTGATCTGAATGGCTACGGTACTGCAGCATCAAGGTTACTACGGGTCAGTCGAGGCGAGCACCGAAGACAATTGTCTTTACGGCAAGGTGCTCTACATCCAGGCGCTGATCAACTATGAAGCGAAAACGGTCACCGCATTGGAAAAGGCGTTTCGCCATGCCGTGGAGGATTATCTGCGCGACTGCGAACGGGGCGGCATCCCACCTGAGAAACCCTGTAAGGGTTCGTTCAATGTTCGTGTCGGCCATGACCTTCACCTGGCGGCGGCGCGGGCCGCTACCTCGGAAGGCGCGTCCCTGAACGACCTGGTTCGCAAAGCATTAACGCACTACCTGGCGCAACGGACGGCCCGACATTCGCGATAGAAGCCTTTTGGGTCAAGACGGCAAATATCAGGTAACTGCTCTGCACGGCCTGGAACCTTAGCCTTCCAGGCTCTTGCCTCTATCGTCCACCATCTCTTACAGCTTTATTCCTCAATTGCGCACATCCTTTGTCCCTCTCTGCTTACATAACTATCCAGCCGGATCGATTAGAGTCGGCCGGCTAAAGGATTGGGAAGGGTGGGATGTGTGGATGATCAACCAACCTGAACGCCAGGGACTTCCGGATTTATGCCTATTGTGCCTATTTCCTGGAGTGCGCTCGATCCAACGATGGCGATCTTCTTACCCTGGATCGGCCAATGAGGCGTGTGGCTGAACAGTTGGGCATACGGGTTTTGGAGTTATGACATGAGAGTATTCACCTATTCCGAGGCCAGGCAGAACCTGGCCAAGCTCCTGAATCTGGCAAAGACCGAAGAGGTACGCATTCGTCGTAAGGATGGCTCCGTGTTTATTCTCCGCGCCCAGGACGAGGCCGCCCGCTCCCCTTTTGATGTGCCCGGCCTGCAAACTCAAGCCACCACCGATGACATCCTGGGCGCGGTAACGCAAACCCGCGCCCGCAGCGCCGACCGGGACGATTGGTAGCGCGGCGCCAAGGCTTCCACCCCGCATCGCTCTTTTCCTACATATTCTGTCCGTGTTGTCGCACAACCCCGGCGCTGCCGCCTCAGTATCCTGGTGCTCTTTCACTTCATGAAAGAGCGTTGCTTATGGATGAGCACGACACCAGTTACAAGCTGCTGTTTGCCCATGACCGGATGGTGCGTGACCTGCTTGCCGGCTTCCTGCCCCCGGCGTGGCTCACCCGCCTGGATCTGCACTCTCTACAGAAGTTGCACGATGGCCATGTCAGCGATGATCTACGTGGCCGGCATGGTGATGCGATCTGGCGTCTTTGCCGCCGCGAAGAACGCCGGCCTCTTTATCTATTGCTGGAGTTCCAGTCGTCGGTGGACCCATTCATGGCTTTGCGGGTCCTCGTCTACACCGGCCTGCTGCATCAGGACCTGGCCCGGCGAGGCGCGCTCGGTACCGGGCGCCGGCTGCCGGCGGTGTTGCCGGTCGTACTCTATAACGGCGAACGCCGCTGGCGCGCGTCCACCCGACTGGGGCCATTGATCGAGACGCCACCGCCGGACCTGGAGGATTTTCAGCCCGAACAGCGTTTTCTGCTGATCGATGAAGGCGCCTGCGACCTGGACCTTTTGGGCCATGATAATAATTTGGTAGCCGCTCTGTTCCGACTGGAACACCACCGTTCCTCGGACGAAGTGGCGACCGTGTTGGCGCGTTTGATAAAGTGGCTGGCAGGGCCGGAGCTGGCCAGCCTGCGGCGGGCCTTTCTCACCTAGCTGCACCGTCGGCTGCCGCGCTGGTTCCCCGGCGAGGTGTTTCCCGAGTTTCAGGATCTTCAGGAGGTGTACGAGATGATCGACAACCGCTTCGAGGAATGGAAGGAACGCCAGCGGCTGGTAGGCGTTGAACAGGGCGTGGCGCAGGGGATGGAGCAGGGCCTCGAGCAAGGCGTGGCGCGCGGCCGTCTGGAAGGCGAACGCGCCCTGGTGGCGCGGCAGATACAACGCCGCTTCGGCGAGCTGCCCGCCCACCTCAACCTGCGCCTGCAGAGCGCCTCCGAAGAAGAGCTGGCGACCTGGGCCGATCGTATCCTGGATGCCAAGAGCCTCGACGACCTGTTCGTCTGACCGGCGTTGATCGATAAAGGCGCCCGCAATTGAGGCGTGTGGCTTAACGGTTGGGCGTAGACATCCTGGGCGCGGTAGCGCAAACCCGTGCCCGCGGCGCCGGCCGGGACGATCGGTAGAGCGACGCCAGGACTTCCACCCCGCATCGCTCTTTTCCTACATACCTTGTCCGCATTGTCGTACAGCCCCAACCTGTCTGGATTAGTATGCTGGTGCTCTTTTCATTCCATGAAAGAGCGTTGCTTATGGATGAGCACGACACCAGCTACAAGCTGCTGTTCTCACACAAACGGATGGTGCGCGATTTACTCACCGGCTTTTTACCGGCGGAGTGGGTCTCCGCCCTCGACCTGGATTCTCTGCAGAAGCTGAATGGCAGCTATATCACCGATGATCTGCGTGGCCGACATGGCGATGCGGTCTGGCGACTGCGTTGGGGAAGCGACTGGCTGTACGTTTATTTGCTGCTGGAGTTTCAGTCGTCGGTGGACCGCTTCATGGCGCTGCGTATCCTGGTGTACACCGGGCTGCTACATCAGGATCTGATCCGGCGTGGCGAATTGGGCGTCGGTCGTCGACTGCCGCCGGTGCTGCCTATCGTTCTGTACAACGGCGAGCGGCGCTGGCGGGCGCCCACCCGGGTGCGGCCCCTGATTCAGACGCCACCGAAGACGCTGGCACCATTTCAGCCGGATCAATCGTTTTTACTGATTGACGAAGGCGCCAGTGAGCCGGACTCATCGGCTGCCTTGGGTAACCTGGTCGCCGCGCTGTTTCGTCTGGAGCATCACCGCTCTTCGGGTGAAGTGGCGGCCGTACTTGAGCGTTTGGTAAAGTGGCTGTCGGATCCGGAACAAGCAGGCTTGCGTCGGGATTATCTGACCTGGCTGCACCGTCGGCTGCCGCGCTGGTTCCCCGGCGAGGTATTTCCCGACTTTCAGGATATGCAGGAGGCCTACGAGATGATCAGCAACCGTTTCGAGGAATGGAAGGAGCGCCAACGCTTGGTGGGGCTGGAGCAAGGCGTGGCGCGCGGCATGGCACAGGGCCGTCTGGAAGGCGAACGCGCCCTGGTCGCGCGGCAGATACAACGTCGCTTCGGCGAGCTGCCCGCCCACCTCAACCTGCGCCTGCAGAGCGCCTCCGAAGAAGAGCTGGCGACCTGGGCCGATCGTATCCTGGATGCCAGGAGCCTCGACGACCTGTTCACCTGACGCGGGGACACGCCCTCTTCTGTTCACACAATTACTCATATTTGATTATTTTTTGGCGTAGGATGGCCTTTATACTCTTTTTTGAGTAAATTTAGGCACATGAACGAGACAGAGCATCTTGCCATTCTGGGCCGAAATCTGCGTGCCGCCCGCAAACACCGTTTCCCGCGGGACGATCTGCAGGCTTTTGCCATGCGCATTGGCGTGGGGCGCGCCACGCTCCAAAGGATGGAGAAGGGAGACCTCAGCGTATCCTTGGGCAGATATTACAGAGCCGCCGAAGTGCTGGGCCTGACCGAGCCCTTTATGACTTTGCTGCGTCCTCAGGAGAGCCTGTTCGATGATTGAGCGCCTGGACCTGTACGTCAATACGCCGGCATTGGGCCTGGTGCATGCCGCGGACGTCGCCCTGGTCGAGGAAAACGCGGCTTTGCGCCAGGTTGGGTTCCGGTATCGTCCGGCTTATCTTGATAACCCCGGCGCCTTCCCGATCGATCCCGCTCACCTGCCTTTAAGCCGGAACGAGACTCTGTTCGAGTGCCATTCCGCGGCCCCCGCTTTTCTTGATGATTACCTTCCTGATCGCTGGGGACGACGGGTTTTGGCGAAGCTGGCTCTCTATCGGGGTCGCAGAAAGCTGAACGCGAACAGCGTGATCGACACGCTCTCCGCCTTGGGGCACAGCCGAATCGGCGCAATCTGCCTGGTGCCACGCGGAGCGTCGCCACGGTTCGATCCGGGCGCGCCCCTTGAGGTCCTGTCGGCGGCGGAGCAGGCCGCACAGAAGATCGACAATGTTGATTTTCAGGGCGTCGATGTGGATGAGATGAGCCTTCTGTATCTTGTCAATGCGGGTACCGGTGTCGGCGGCGCCAGACCCAAGGCGCTCCTGTTCGATCAACGCGGTCATTGCCTGGCCAAATTCAACCGCATGACCCAGGACCCTTATAACAATGCTCGAGTCGAGCTGGCCTGTCTGCGCATGGCAAGGTGCGCGGGCATCGAGGTCGGCGATGGCAAGGTCGTCACCGGGGTAAATGGCCGGGAAGTGTTGCTGCTTACGCGTTTCGATATGATCGATAACGCCCGCCACCACCTTATTACCGTCAACGGCCTGCTCAAGGAGCCCGCCACCCAACAGGACCCGGGGCGAGCGTTCCGTTACGATGATATTTGCAGCCTGCTACGCCGATATTCGATTCGAATAGAAAAGGACCTGAAGCAGCTTTTGCGCCTCATGCTCTTCAATCGTGCGATCAACAACACCGATGATCATGAGCTCAACTTCAGCCTCATCCATCGTGGTGAAGGTTACGAATTCGCACCGGGTTACGATTTGGTGCCCAGCCTGACACGCGGTGACTATCACGCCGCCGGGTTTGGCTATCAACCGGACCCGCCCAGGCCTTCGGAAGTGATGAAATTGAAGTCGGTTTTCGGTCTTCCGAAAGCCGATGTGACGGACATTGCCAGTGAGGTCATCGAAGCGGTGCGAAGATGGCCGGCTCTGGCCGAGTGTGCGGGTGTGGCCGAAGAGGAGGCGCTGCGTATTCAAGCTTGTTTTGAGCCTTGAAACGATAGCAGCCTGCCTCCCTGCCAACAGCGCCGCCGACCCAGCGTTTACTTCTTCTTTTTCTTCTTCGGTGGCCGACCCGGGCCACGGGATTCGATTCGGCGGCCGGTAAGCGCCTCGATTTCGTCGACGAAGCCCGGGTTGCCGATCAGCTGACCGCGACGCAGCTGCGTTTCGATCAGCTCCGCTTCCTTGGGGTCGACGCCCATCGCCAGGAAGCCGCGGTAGCGTTCGCGTCGTTCCGCGTCGGTGTCGGCCAGCTCCAGATAATCCGTGTCGTGGTCCACGTACCATTCGTGCGCCAGCCGCGCCCGCCAGCTGATCCAGGGGTGCAGTTTCACCGAGCCGCTGAGGCCCAGCCGCACCGGCAGGGTTTCGATGTAGCGCAGGCATGCCAGGCGCCAGTGCCCGTTTTGTACCAGACTGCTGCGGTAAGGCCCCTGCCAGGGGCTGCCGGTCCGGCCATGGCTGCTGTTGTAGGCGCGAGTGTAGATCATGCCCAGATGACGCATGAGGGCAGTGAGGTTTTTCTTCGAATGGCGCGGTGATACCAGCAGGTGCACTTCGTTAGGTAGCAGGCACCAGGCCTGTACGTCCACGTGGTGACGGATGCGCGCTTCGCCCATCAACGTCAGGAAACGCCGATAATCCCAGGCGGTATGAAAAATGGCCTCGCCGTTGTGGCCGCGCATTTGCACGTAGTGTGAATAGCCTGGCAACACCAGACGTCCCTTCCCCGACATAAACCCTCCCTGGGCCTGGCCCTGAGCACGATTCCAATGGCACGGGCCTGGCCCGTGCGGCCTTTCTCGCCGTGGCGGGCGAGCCGGCCTGGGTGGGCATGGCCCTTAATGGTGATTTCGGTTTTCTCGTTAGTGTTGTGCTTTTCAGGACAGCGTGGCAGGACCGGCCTTCACGCTCTCCTTACCTAGCAGTTTAACGGCGCCGGATAAGAAAACAAATTTACAACGGCCAAAAATATCCCGGTCCTTTTTTTATAACTTATTGATTTTCTTGGAGATTCAAAATTTTCACAAAAAAAGTCTCTATCTTCTCAATCTGCTCGACGCCTATATTGACTTTTTCAGTGAGAAAGGGACCCGATCAGGGATCTTTTTTGGGGGGACGGCCACGGCCGCGATTACTGATGCGATTGCCGGTAATCGCTTCGACTTCATCAGCGAAGTCGGCGTCGCCGGTGAGCTGGTTCCGCTCCACCGCGTTGCGGATCAGCTCTTGCTCCCATTCCGGAGCCGCCGCATTTAAATAGGTGGTGTAAGCTTGGCGACGGCGCACCTCGTCGAGGCCCAGCGTCTGCCAGCCGGGCACGGTGTCGAGCACGCCGACGCCACCCGGCCCAAGCCGTTCGGCCAGGCTGGTCCAGCGATAGCCGTCGGCGTTTGGGACCCATTCTTCCTGCACCGGCAGGGTTTCAAGGAAGCGCACACAGGGCAGCATCCAGCTTTCCTGCACGGGGCTGGAGCGATAGCGACTTTCCCACAAGGTGCCGCGACGGGCTTCGCGGGCATTGCGGAAACGGGTCATGCGCGCGGCCAGGGATTTCATGAATTCGCCCATGGCCGCGGCGTCGTCGCCAGGATTTACCAGTAGATGTACTTCGTTGGGCAACAGGCACCATGCATATACGTCGAGCCCAAAGGTCCGCTTCAGCTCTTTAACGTCCGCCAGATACTTGGAGTAGTCTTCTTCTTCTTTGAATACGGCCTGGCGATTGTGGCCCCGATGAAGAATATGATGGGGGTAACCCGGAAGAACAACGCGCCTCTTCCTCGGCATTCTCTCCCTCTGATTTCTCTCTTTTTGTTGGGCGCCAGTCTAACGGCAAATATCCGGGAAATAAATTAAATGAAACATTTTTAAAATGACTACGTCCCCTTTTTCAGGCTAACGGCTGACTCACAAAAAAGGGGACGGATTCATTAAAATTGTTTTTTATAGCTTAAAAGCATATTGATAATTTTCGGAAAAACCAGCGAAAGCGCACACCGGGCGCCTTACACCATTCGCAAAAATCCCCCAACGCCGGGGCTTTGCCGGACACACGTTTACGGGTGTTGACGCTCCGACAGGGTATTCCTGAAAAATGTCAGGACGCGTTGCCAGCTGTCCTCGGCGGCATTGGGTTCATGGCGAGCGCGCAAAGGGCTGTAGTCCGCCATTCTTTTGAAAAGAAACGTTTGGTGGTCGTTCATGTAGGAATGGCCGGCATCCGGGTAGGTTTTGACGTCATGGGGGACGCCCAGCTCACTCAGGTGGCGGGCGAGACGCTCGCCGTGGCCGCCATAGACCAGGTCTTTTTTGCCCCAACCGCCGACCACCGGGCAGATGCCGGTGAGTGCTTCAGCCCGCCGGGGCACGCCGCCGTAGAACGGCGCCACCACTTGCAGCCCGCCGCGGGCGGCGAACAGCAACGCGAAGCGCCCGCCCATGCAGAAGCCCATCATCGCCACTGCCTCAACCGGTTCGTCGTCCTGTTCCAGCACCCAGTGACGGCAGGCTTCCAGGTGGTCGAAGGCGTCACCGTGGCCGCGCTCATGGTCGCGCAGGGTGCGCGCCACGCACAGCGCGCGGACACCGGGGCGGTCGTAAAGGTCCGGCGCCAGCACCGGGTAACCGTTGTCGGCCAGCCGCTCGGCGATGCGCGCCTGGTCCTCGGTGAAGCCGAAGATGTCGTGGATCACGATCACCGCTGCGTTCAGGCCGTTGTTGCGCGCGGGCCGGTACCAGCGGGCACGCATGCGGTGCCCGTCCGGCAGGACGACGTGGGTGAGCAGGGGCTGGGCGGTCATGACGGCTCCTCGATCGGGTTATTTTCCCCGAGAGTAGCGCCGTTTCCGCCGCAAGCCAGACGGTGCGCGCCGATTGGCCCGAACGGCGGATGGCGGCTCCGGCCGCGACCCGGTCAGCCGGTGTTGCGCATGCCCGCGGCGATGCCGGCGATGGTCACCATCAGCGCGCTTTCCAGCACGTCGTCGCCGTCCCGGTCGCGCAGCCGTGCCATCAGCTCCGCCTGCAGCAGGTGCAGCGGGTCGGTGTAGGGATCACGGACCCGGATCGACCAGCGCATCACCGGGTTGTTGACCAACAGGTCCTCGCGATCGGTCAGCCGATGCAGGGCGTCCACGCTGGCGGTCAGCCGCTGGCGCAGGGTGTCACCCAGGCGCTTCAGGTCCGGGTCATCGGTGAGGCGCTCTTCGTACCAGGCCGCCACCCGCGGGTCGGCCTTGGCCAGCACCATTTCCAGCATGTCCACCACGCCCTGGAAGAACGGCCAGCGCTCCGCCATCTGGCGCACCAGCGCGGTCTCGTCCTCGCTGTCCAGGGCCGCCTCCAGGGCGGCGCCGGTGCCCAGCCAGGCGGGCAGCATCAGGCGGATCTGGGTCCAGGCGAACACCCAGGGGATGGCGCGCAAGGTTTCCACGCCACCGCCGGCTTTGCGACGCGCCGGGCGGCTGCCCAGGGCCAGGCGGCTCAGTTCGGTTTCCGGGGTGACGGTGCGCAGATAGCCCACCAGCGCCGGGTCGTCGCGCACCACCTGCCGGTAACCCTGCACCGACACGTCGGTGAGCTTCTGCATTTGCCCGCGCCAGGCGTCCTCGGGTTCGCCCGGCGGCAGCAGGGTGGCCTCCAGGGTGGCGGCCACGTACTGCTCCAGGTTGTAGGCGGCCACCGACGGACGGCCGTATTTGAAGCGGATCACCTCGCCCTGCTCGGTGACCCGAATGCGGCCGGCCACCGAGCCCGGGGGCTGCGACAGCAGCGCCATGCGCGTGGGCGAGCCGCCCCGCGAGATGGAGCCGCCGCGGCCGTGGAACAGGGTCAGCGGCACGCCGTGGTCGCGGAACAGGCCGGTGAGTTTTTCCTGGGCGCTGAACTGGGCCCAGGCGGCGCCCAGAAAGCCGGCGTCCTTGGCGGAGTCGGAATAGCCGATCATCACTTCCTGGCCGTCACTCACCCGCTGGCGGTAAAGCGGAATGTCGAGCAGCGCGGTCATGGTGTCGCCGGCGTTGTTCAGGTCGTCCAGGGTCTCGAATAGCGGCACCACGCGCATCGGGTGGCGCACGCCGGCGATCTTCTGCAGCAGCATCACGGCGAGTACATCGGACGGCCCGCGGGCCATGGAAATCACATAGGCGCCCAGGCCTTCCGGGCCCTGCTCGGCGATCACCTTGCAGGTCTCCAGCACCTCGCGCACGTCGCCGTCGCACAGGTCCGCCCGGTAGAAGGCGTCGTCCACCAACGGCCGGCGGCTCTCCAGTTCCTTGAGCAGAAAGGCCTGCTTTTGCGCCTCGTCCCATTCACCGTAGCCGCCCAGGCCCAGGTAGCGGGTGATGGCGTCCAGCGCGGCGGTGTGGCGGGTGGATTCCTGGCGTACGTCCAGGCACAGCAGGGTGATGCCGAAACAGTTGAGCCGGCGCAGGGTGTCCTTCAGCTCACCGTCGGCGATGGCGGCCAGGCCCACCTCGCGCAGGGAGCGGTCGATCAGCAGCAACTCGTCGAGCAGCTGGCGGCCTTCGGTAAAGCCTTCACCGTCGGGCACCGGCCGCCCTTCCACCAGGGCCTCCATGCGCCGGCGGGTGATCTTGAGGCGGTCACGCACGTCGCGCAGCACCACCCGATAGGGTTCGTGGCTGGGGCCGGTGCGCGCCAGCAATTCTTCGCTGGCGCGGTGCATGGACAAATCGGCGAGCAGGTTTTCCACGTCGCGCAGGTACAGGTCGGCGGCCATCCAGCGGGCCAGCAACAGCACCTCCCGGGTGACCGTGGCGGTGACGTTGGGGTTGCCGTCCCGGTCGCCGCCCATCCAGGAGGCGAAGCGGATCGGCACCCAGGCGGATGGCGGTGTGTCCAGCCCCGCCAGGGCCAGCTCCGCTTCGATATCACGCATGGCCCGGGGCACGGCGCGCCAAAGAGACTGCTCGATCACCGCGAAGCCCCACTTCGCCTCGTCCACCGGCGTGGGCCGCTCGCGGCGGATTTCGTCGGTGCTCCAGGCGGACAGAATCAGCTCGCGCAGGCGCTGGCGCAGGCCGTGTTCCTCCTCGGTGGTCAGGTCCGGGCGGTCGCGCTCGGCCAGCAGATCGGCCATCTGGTCGTATTTGCGGATCAGGGTGCGCCGGGTCACCTCGGTGGGATGGGCGGTGAGCACCAGCTCCACGGACAGCGGCGTCAGGGTCTCGCGGATGCGCTCCGGCGGGACGCCCTGCTCTTTCAGTTTCGCCAGCACCTGGCGCAGGCCCTGATCGGTGTCCGGATCGCCGGGGTAGCGTTCATGGCGGCGATGCAGCCGTTCCCGGTGGTGCTGCTCGGCGATGTTGGCCAGGTTCAGGAACTGGCTGAAGGCGCGCGCCACTTCCAACAGGGTGGCGTCGTCCAGGGGGCCCAGCAGCTCACGCAGGCGGGCCAGTTCCACTTCGCCCTGGGAGCGGCTTTCCACCGCCGCCTGGCGGATCGTTTCCACGGTGTCGTAGAGCCGTTCACCGGCCTGCTCACGAAGCACCGCGCCCAGTTCCTCGCCCAGCAGGCGCACATCCTCACGCAGCGGCGCGTGTTGGTCCTGATCCATGTCACTCCCCATTCTGCTCTGCTCCCGGCCATCAAATTTTGCTACCGAATGGTGCATGCTACTGCATTCCATACTGCCCGCACGGCCCGGGCTCGACCGTGAAGCGCTTTTTTACAACAATCGTCAAACCGGTATCTTTATTCCGTACCGGGGGTGAAGCAACATAGCGCCCAGCAAACCAAGGAACCGTCAACCGCCATGGAAACCCCGAGCCGCATGTCCACGGAGCAGGGCGTGATCATCCTGCAATACGTCGCGAGGGCGTTGTTCGCCGTGCTGGCGGTGATCTATTTCAATCATTCCTCGGCGTTCTTCTTCATCCTGCCGGCGGTGACGCCCTGGGTACTGGCGGGCACCTACCTGGGCCTGCAGCTGCTGTTTCTGGTGGCGCGCATTCCGCACGCGTCCCTGCTTGCCTCGCTGCTGGACCTGGTGATTCTGGGCATCGTGATCCTGATCGACGCCGGCGAGCCGCCGCCGACCATGGCGCTGCTGTTCCTGGCCGTGCTCAGCAACGGCCTGCTGCATGGCCTGAAGCGTTTTCTGATGATGCTGGCCGCCGCCGAGGTGGTGCTGGTGATCGTCATGCCGATCCGCATCAGCTACGGCGAGGCCGGCGATCCGTTCGACCCGGCCGCCTCCGCCAGCCTGTTCCTGCTGGCGGCGCTCACCGTCTGCATGCTGTATTTCGGGCTGATGATCTGGCGCAACCAGGTGCTGGCGCGCCAGTCCATGGAGAACGCCTGGCGCGATCCGCAGACCGGCTTTATCAGCCGCGCCGCCCTGACCAGCACCGCCGGCTGGCTGATTCCCCTACACGACCGCCTGTCGTCGCCGTTGACCCTGGTGCTGGTGCACGACGAGGACCTCAACGCCCTGGCGGACACCGTCGGTCAGCGTCTGCGCCGCAGCGACATCGTGGCCCGCTATGACGAGGACCATCTGGCCCTGCTGCTGCCCTGCACCGCCGCCGGGGCCGCCGAGAAGGTGCTCGGCGATCTGCGCCAGGCGCGGCCGGGCCTGCGCGCGGCGGTGATGACCCTGCACAGTGCCAACGCCGCCCTGGAACAGGCGCTCCATCATCTGCAGACCGCCATGCCGCGCACCCGCAGTGACGACGCCCACTGGCTGGCCCATGCCTCGCCGTTGACCTGAGCCCCGACCCGGCGCTTAACCAAAGCGTAACCATTTCCTCACACGACACCGCGCGCCGTGGCGTATCCTCGTGGCTGAATCAAGGATCGGGGAAGCCATCATGAAGCCTTATTGGATCGCGCTGCTGGGCGCGCTGTGCGCACCGGCCTGGGCCCAGCAGGCCCAGCCACGCATTATCGGCGGTGAAGCCGCGCCCGCCGGGGAATGGCCGTGGATGGTGCAGCTCGACATTCAGTTTCGCGCCACCAATGAGTTCGGTCTGTGCGGCGGAGCCCTGTTGGCCCCGGGCTGGGTGGTGACGGCCGCCCACTGTCTGATTGAGGAAGACAATCAGGGCGTGGCCCCCAGCGATGTGACCGTGTTGTACGGCAGCCCCATCCGGAACGGCGGGGCGCCCTATGCGGTCAGCGCGTACTATGTGCCACAGGGTTTCAACCGCGCGGTGACTCCGGCATTCGACAACGATATCGCGCTGCTACGGTTGAACAACGCCCCGATTCCGGATGTCTTTCCCAGCCTGATGGGCAACGCCCAGTTTCAGGATCTACAGAGCCGCGACACCGCCGGCCGCGATGAGGCGCTCACCGCGCTGGGCTGGGGCGTGACCACCCCGGGCGGCACCACCCCGGCCAGCCGCCTTCAGCAAGTGGGTCTGGATTATCTGCCCACCGCCCGCTGTCAGGCCGCCTGGGGCAGCAATTTCAACAGCGCCACCATGGTCTGCGCGGACGAGCTCAATCCGGTGGCCGGGCAGCAGGACACCTGCTCCGGAGACAGCGGCGGCCCCCTGTTTCTCGGCGCAGACCGGGATCCGTATCTGGTGGGCCTGACCAGTTACGGACAGCGTGATTGCGCCGACCAGCTGCCGGCGGTGTACACCAACCTGGCCAGTCAGGCGCGTTTCGTGGAAGCCGCCAGCGACAATGCCGGCGATCCGCTGGTGGACCTGACGCTGGAAACCGGTGGCGTGCGCTTCTACGCCACCCCGGGCGCCACCCTATCGGTGCCCGTGACGCTGGCCAACCGGGCCCGCGACAACCGGGTCACCGGGGCAACCGTGGACGCGGACCGTGAGGCCGGTACCACCGTGTCTCTGGACGGTGGCACCTGCGGGCGGGTGGGCACTTGCTACACCGGCGGCACCCTGGTGCCGGGGCAAAACCGTTCACTGACCCTGGACGTCAGCACCGCCGGCGGCGGCGAGGCCGCCACCACGGTGGCCCTGACGGCGGCCTCGGACCAAAACGATTACCGCGTCAAGAACAACACGCCGGCCCTGACCCTGGTGTTCTCCAATCGTCCGGACCTGAACGTGCGCGCGCGCCTGCTCAGCGGCGGCCGCGACGGCGCCGGCCAGGGTCGGGCGCGGGTGGAAGTGACGGTGGCTAACCTGAGCACGGTACCCGGCGCCGATGCGACCAACGTTTTCGTGCGGCCCATCCTCCCCGCCGGCACCGCTCTCCGCGGCGGTTCCGTGCCCTGCGACACCGTTTGTCAGGTGGGCGACCTGGCCATCGGCGAGTCCCGGGTGCTCACCCTTGACCTCATCGCCGGCAACAGCCAGGCAGCGTCGTTGCGGGTCACCGTGGACGACAACGACGACTTTCCCACCGACAATAACAACGCCACCGTGGCGCTGGTGTACACCACGGCCCTTGTCGCCGAGGAAAACGAAGGGGGTGGTGGGGGTGGTGGTGCCTGGGGCGGCTTCGGGCTGTTGCTGGCGGTGATGGCCGGCGCATGCCGGCATCGCGGTCGAAACGACCGCTCCTACACATCCCCTGCCTGGTAGGAGCGGTCGTTTCGACCGCGATCCCCCGCGATCAGGCGCCGCGCAGCATCCGTTCCAGGTAAGCGAACAGATAATCCGCGTCGGTGAGCGGCGCCCGGTAGGCCAGGTGGCCGTCCGGGCGCATCAGCCACAGGCGGCTGGCGTCGCCGAACGCCGCCTCGAAGGCGCCGTGTTCATCCCGCCACAGATGCACCGCCCGGGCCATGGCGCCGCGCGGCGGATCCAGCTCCAGGTCGCCCCGGCTGATCACGGTCACCCTCAGCTCATTCAGGTATTCGTCCGGCAGCCGCGACAGCAGGGCGTGCAGGATCACCCGCGAGCGGTGGTCCGGTTCCTCGCCCAGCTGCACCAGCAGATGATGCAGCGGCTGGCGCAGCAACGCCTGCACCCGCCGCTCGCCGCCGTCGCGCTGGGACACCAGGGCGGCATCGGGCACCCGGTCACCGGGCAAGGGCCCTTGGTGGCGCCAGCCCATCTCCGCGTCCGGCCCGGCGTCCACCAGCGGCGAATGCCGGTAATGCACATCCAACTGGCTGGCGCGACGCACCAGCCGGCGAGTCATCTGCGGCCGGCCGCCGGCCAGCTTGATCAGTGAATCGCGGGCGCCCCGCAGCGCCCGGGCACGCACCAGCGAGGCCCGCGACAGGGCGTCCACGCCTCGCAGCATGTCCTCGGCCACCGGCCGGCGCTCCTGCTGGTAGCTGTCCAGCAGCTTGCCGCCGCCGTAGCCACGGCAAAACAGCACCAGCTTCCAGGCCAGGTTGAAGGCGTCGCCGATGCCGGTGTTCATGCCCTGGGCGCCCAGCGGGCTCTGCACGTGGCAGGCGTCGCCGGCGAGCAGAACACGGTTGCGCCGGTAATGGCTGACCAGGCGCCGCTGAATGGTGAACCGGCTCATCCAGCGGGCCCGCTCCGGCACCGGCACCTGCTCGCCCAGGGCGGCGCGCAGGCGCTCCTGGAAGGCCTCCAGGCGGGGCTCGCCGTCCTCGTCGTCCGGGTCGCCGTTCTCGCTGATCACCAGCCGCCAGCCCTCGGGCATGGGAATCGCCGCCAGATTGCCGTCCGCCAGCATGAAGCCGTGAAAGGCGTCGTCGTCCAGGTCCGTGGGTGTCCAGTCCACGTCGGCGAGCAGAAAGTGCTCCCGGTAGTCGTGGCCCTCGAACGGCAGCCCCAGCAATTCACGGACCCGGGAATGGGCACCGTCGGCCCCCACCAGCAGCTGGGTGCCGAGCACCGTCTCCTGGCCGTCATGGCGCACCACCGCGGTGACCCCGGAACCGTCCTGGCTCGCTTCCAGCAGTTCGGCGCCGCGCCACAGCTCGCCGCCGAGGCGCCGGTAACGCTGCTCCAGCACCGCTTCCAGGCGCGGCTGGGGGCAGCACAGCAGTTCCGGGAACGGCGAGGTCAGATCGCCGAACTCCAGGTCCAGCAGCGGGCCTTTTTCGCCGTGCACACGGATGCGCGCCAGCGGCCGGGCCTCGGCGCGCACCGCCTCCAGCACGCCCATGGCGTCGAAGATCTCCAGGGTGCGCGCGTGCAGGCCCAGGGCCCGCGAATGCGGCAGCCGCTCCGGCAGCTTGTCGATCACCCGGCAGGGCACGCCGGCGCGCAGCAGATTGATGCCCAGGGTCAGCCCGGTGGGCCCGGCGCCGACGATCAGAACCTTGGGGGCGGTGGAACCGGTGTTCATGACCATGCCGTTACCCGAAACAGTGATACCATGACGCTTGGCCGCCTGGTCTGATGAAACGCTGTCATTCGCGATGGACTCCTTACCTGCACTGTCGCCACATTCACCGTAGCCGCGATCTTTCCCACTGTACTGTGAGCCGAAAAATCATCCACGTGGATTGTGATTGTTTCTACGCCGCCGTGGAGGTGCGCGACGACCCGCGCCTGCGCGGCCGTCCGGTGGCGGTGGGCGGCGACCCCAACCGTCGCGGCGTGATCGCCACCTGCAATTATCCGGCCCGGGATTTCGGGGTGCGCTCGGCGATGGCGTCTTCCCAGGCACTGCGCCTGTGCCCCGAGCTGGTGATTCTGCGCCCGGATTTCGACAAATACCGCCGGGTATCCGGGCAGATCCAGGATATTTTTCGCACCTTTACCAACATTATCGAGCCCCTCTCCCTGGACGAAGCGTTTCTGGATGTGTCGGAGAGCCCGCTATACGCCAACAGCGCCACCCGCATCGCCGAGGCGATCCGCCAGAAAGTGCGCACCACCCTGGGCATCACCGTGTCCGCCGGGGTGGCGCCGAACAAGTTTCTCGCCAAGGTGGCCAGCGACTGGAACAAGCCGGACGGGCTGTTCGTGATTCCCCCGGGCCGGGTGGAGGCGTTCGTGGCCACCTTGCCGGTGAAGCGCATCTCCGGGGTGGGCCGGGTCACCGAGGACAAGCTGGCGGCGCTGGGGGTGCAAACCTGTGGCGATCTGCAGGGGCTGAGCCGCCTCGATCTGGCGCACCATTTCGGCAGCTTCGGCGAGCGGCTTTATCACCTAGCCCGGGGCGAGGACGACCGCCCGGTGCACACCAGCCGGCGGCGCAAGTCGGTGAGCGTGGAGAAGACTTACCACGAGGACAAGCGCAACCTGACCGATTGGCTGCGCGAGCTGGACGATCTGCTGGAACGGCTGGAGCAACGCATCGCCCGGCTGGACGCGCATTACATCATTCAGGGGCTGACGGTGAAGGTGCGCTACAACGACTTTCGCATCGTCAGCGCCGATCAGGGCGGGGAGCGGGTGGAGCGGGCGCCGTTCGAGCGGCTGCTGACGCAGCTGTGGGAGCGGCACCCGGCGCCGGCGCGGCTGCTGGGCGTGGGGGTGCGCCTCAAGGACCTGAAAGAGCCGCGCCAGGCCGACCTGTTTCCGGAGGAACGGGCGCGGGCCCTGCGTGATCGGCGCGGGCCAGGCACTGGCGCATGATCTCGCGACCGCGCCGGGCCACCGGCTCCATCTGGGTGTTCAGATAATCCTCCAGCACGCGCACGCTTTCGTCGCGCCGGGTCACCGCGTCCGGGCCGGGGTGGGTGGCCAGTTCGCGCACCGCGTCGTCCAGTTGATTGAGGTACTTGAGCAACATGCCACTCTCCGGGGCTTTCACGCTGATGGGATCATAGTGACCCAAGTGGACGCCGTTTGGCATCCGGCGAACGGTGGAGCGGCGATGAAATCCTGTAAAAACTGATTTCCGTCAATCCCCGGCCCGCCTGTATGCTTCGCCCTGTATCGCTTCTGACTAGGATTGTTATGACCGCCACCGTATCCACCATCGTCGCCCCGGAAGGCAGCCTGGAAGTGCTCAGCCAGCAGGAAGTGGAGCGCCTGCGCGACACCTCCGCCAAGGGCCTGCATGATCTGCTGCGGCGCTGTGCCCTGGCGGTGCTGAACGCCGGCACCCCCACCGACGACAGCCGCCAGGTGCTGGAAACCTACAAGGACTTCGAGATCCAGGTGATCCAGGAAGACCGGGGCCTGATGCTCAAGCTCGACAACGCCCCCGCCGGCGCCTTCGTGGACGGCCGCATGATTCGCGGCATCCGCGAGCACCTGTCGGCGGTGCTGCGCGACATCGTCTACGTGGCCAACGAAATCCAGCACGGCGGGCGCTTCGATCTGGACAGCACCGACGGCATCTCCAACGCGGTGTTCCACATCCTGCGCAACGCCGGCACCCTGCACGCCGGCGAACGCCCCAACCTGGTGGTGTGCTGGGGCGGCCATTCCATTTCCCGGGAAGAGTACGACTACTCCAAGAGCGTGGGCTACCAGCTCGGCCTGCGCGGCCTGGACATCTGCACCGGCTGTGGCCCGGGCGCCATGAAGGGCCCGATGAAGGGCGCCCACGTGGCCCACGCCAAGCAGCGCAACCGCAAGGGCCGCTATCTGGGCATCTCCGAGCCCGGCATCATCGCCGCCGAGGCCCCCAACCCGATCGTCAACGAACTGGTGATCATGCCGGACATCGAGAAGCGGCTGGAGGCGTTCCTGCGTATCGCCCACAGCATCATCGTGTTCCCCGGCGGGGTCGGCACCACCGAGGAGATCCTGTACCTGCTGGGCGTGCTGCTGCATCCGGACAACCGGGACATTCCGCTGCCGGTGATCTTCACCGGGCCGGCCCACAGTGCCGAGTACTTCCGCCAGATCGACACCTTCATCCGCTATGCCCTGGGCGACGACGCCGCCAAGCGCTACCGGATCATCGTCGACGACCCGGAAGCGGTAGCCCTGGCGGTGCGCGACGGCGTGCGCAAGCTCACCGAATACCGCCGCGAACAGGATGATGCGTTCTATTACAACTGGCGCCTGTCGGTGCCGGTGGACTTCCAGCGCCCCTTCCACCCCACCCACGAGGCCATGGCGGCGCTGGCGCTGGACACGTCCCTGCCGGTGTTCGACCTGGCCGCCAACCTGCGCCGGGCGTTCTCCGGCATCGTCGCCGGCAACGTCAAGGAGACCGGCATTCAGGCCATCGAGGAACACGGCCCCTACCGGTTGAGCGCCGAGCCGGGCCTGATGGCCCAGCTCGACGTGCTGCTGCAGTCGTTCGTGGCGCAGAGCCGCATGAAACTGCCGGGCAGCCATTACCAGCCCTGCTACGTGCTGGAGTAATCAGCGCGGCTGCATGCGGATGCCGCCGTCCAGGCGGATGGTCTCGCCGTTGAGGAAGGTGTTCTCGACCATATGGCAGACCAGCGCCGCGTACTCCGGCGGGTCGCCCAGCCGTTTGGGAAACTGGGTCATTTCGATCAGCGGCATCTTCACCTTGTCCGGGGCGGCGTTCATCAGCGGCGTGTTGAAGATGCCCGGAGCGATGGTGTTCACGCGGATGCCGAACTGGGCCAGATCCCGGGCCATCGGCAGGGTCATGCCGACCACGCCGCCCTTGGTGGCGGCATAGGCCACCTGCCCCACCTGGCCGTCGAAGGCGGCCACCGAGGCGGTATTGACGATCACGCCGCGCTCGTTGTCATCGCCGGGTTCGTTCTCGGCCATCAGCGCCGCCGCCAGGCGAGCCACGTTGAAGGTGCCGATCAGGTTGATCTGCACCACCATGTTGAACACGCCCAGGTCGTGGGGCTGGTTGTCCCGGCCCACGGTTTTCATGGCGGACCCCACCCCGGCGCAGTTGACGCACAGATGGAGCGCGCCGAACCGGTCCCGGGTGGCGTCAATGGCGGCCTTCACCGACGCTTCGTCGGTCACGTCGGTCTGCACGAACGCGGCCGCCTCGCCCAGGGCGGCGGCGGTTTCCGCGCCTTTTTCCTGATCCCGGTCGAGGATCATCACCCGGCCACCCCGGGCCACCAGCGCTTCGGCGGTGGCCCGGCCCAGACCGGAGGCGCCCCCGGTAATCACGGCGACTTTACCCTGGATGTTCATACTCTCTCCTTGTCGGTAAAAAAACGCAAAACCCGACTATAACGAAGGTCAAGCCGCCCGACATTGTTGCTTCCGCTCAACGCCGTGCGCATTCTGGTGATACCCCACCTGGGAGCAAGGGAAGAATCCTATGAGTCAGCCTGACAGCCAGCCACGGGAATCGGGCCTGGCCGCGCGCCTGGCGGAGACCCGCCGTTTCAGCGAAACCCTGTGCGAACCGCTGAGTGTGGAGGACATGGGCCTGCAGGCCTGCCCCGAGGTGAGCCCGCCGCGCTGGCACCTGGCGCACACCACCTGGTTCTTCGAGACCTTCATTCTCAAGCCGCGATTGCCCGGTTACCGGCCCTTCGACGACCGCTTCGAGTACCTGTTCAACAGCTATTACAACGGCGTGGGCGCCCAGTACCCGCGTCCGCAACGGCATCTGCTGTCGCGCCCCGGCATCGACACGGTCAGACGCTGGCGCGCCCAGGTGGACGAGGCCATGCAGGACCTGCTGGCCGGCGAGGACGACCCGGACCTGCTGGCCCTGGTGGCGCTGGGCATCGAGCATGAGCAGCAGCACCAGGAATTGCTGCTCACCGACATCAAGCACAGTTTTTCCTATAACCCCCTGTGGCCGGTGTACCGGCCCCGCGACGACGACGGCGCCCGGGCGGCGGAATTCCGCTGGTTGAACTATTCCGGCGGCCTGGTGGAGATCGGCGCCACCGACGGCTTCTATTTCGACAACGAGACCCCCCGCCACCGCCAGTGGCTGGAGCCCTTCGCCCTGGCCAACCGCCCCAGCACCTGCGCCGAGTATCTGGCGTTCATCGATGACGGCGGCTACCGGCGCCCGGAACTGTGGCTCTCCGACGGCTGGGACTGGGTGCGCGCCAGCGGCGCCACCGCGCCGCTGTACTGGTTTCTGCAGGATGGCGCGCCGGAGTACTACACCCTGGCCGGGCGGCGACCGATCCAGCTTCACGAGCCGGTGACCCACCTCAATTACTACGAGGCGGAGGCCTTCGCCCGCTGGTGCGGCAAGCGCCTGCCCACCGAAGCGGAATGGGAACACGCCGCCGCCGGCCGGCCGGTGGCCGGTGGCTTCGTCGGCAATGGCCGCTTCCACCCCTCCGTGGCCGCCGCCGGCGACCAGGCCGACGCGCCGCTGCAACTGTTCGGCGACGTCTGGGAGTGGACCGGCAGCGCCTATCTGCCCTACCCCGGCTTCGCGCCGGCGGCCGGCGCCGTGGGCGAATACAACGGCAAATTCATGAGCAACCAGATGGTGCTGCGCGGCGGGTCCTGCGTCAGCCACCGGGACCATCTGCGCGCCAGCTACCGCAATTTCTTCCAACCTCATCTGCGCTGGCAATTCAGCGGCGTTCGTCTGGCCCAGAGCATGGAGGCGCCCCGTGGCCCGTCCGCAACAACTCTTGCCTAACCTGACCTTCCTGGATCTGCAGCCGCCGATGACCGACGCCGCCCGGGAGGTGGCCGCCTCGCTGTCGGCGCCGCGGCCCACCCTGGACCCCAAATACTTCTACGACGAGCGCGGCTCGGCCCTGTTCGACGCCATCACCCGCACCCCGGAGTATTACCCGACCCGCACTGAGGCATCGCTGCTGGCCGACCACGCCGACGCCATGGCGGCGGAACTGGGCTCGGACCTGGTGATCGCCGAGCCCGGCGCCGGCGGCTGCGAGAAAGTGCGTATCCTGCTGGACCGCTGGCGGCCCAGCGGCTACATGCCGCTGGAGATTTCCCGGGAGTGCCTGCTGGGCGCCACCCGGGCGCTGGCGCCGCGCTACCCGGCGGTACGCTTCAATGCGGTGTGCGCGGACTACTCCCAGGCGCTCAGCTTTCCCGCCGACGACGGTGGCCGGCCACGGCTGGTGTTTTTTCCGGGCTCCACCATCGGCAATTTCGAGCCGGCGGCGCGGGGCGATTTCCTGCGCGGCCTGCGCCATCTGGCCGGCGACCGGGGCTACCTGCTGATCGGCGCCGACCTGCAGAAGGACCCGGCGCGCCTCAATGCCGCCTACAACGACGCCGCCGGCCACACCGCCGCCTTCAATCTCAACGCCCTGCACCACCTCAACCGGCGCCTGGGTTGCGGGTTCGATCCGCAGGCGTTCGTCCACCGGGCGTTCTACAACGACCAGCAGCAGCGCATCGAGATGCACCTGGAATGCCGCCGGGACCAGGCCATCACCGTGGGCGACCGGCGCATCGATTTGCCGGCGGGCAGCCGCATCCACACCGAGAACTCCTACAAGTTCACCGTGGAGGGCTTTTCCCGGGAACTGATGGGCGCCGGCTTCACGCCGCTGTCCAGTTGGGTGGACGACGAGAATCTGTTCAGCATCCACCTGGCCCGGGCGGCTTGAAGACCGCGATACAGGATGCAGGATGCAGCGCGGGCGGCCCGATGCGCGCCAGGAGGCCGTGCCCGCGAAGCGTCGCCCGTTGCAACCGATGCCACCGTGCGCGGGGAAAACGGTTCCGTTAATCCGCCGGGTTTCATGCGCGCTGAATCCTGTATCCTGTACCCTGCATCCTGTATCGCGCCGACCACGTCGGCGCCCGGGGGAAGGAACGACGATCCATGCTGGAACTGATCAACGCGGCGCGGCGCCGCAAACGACCGCCCACCCATGACCTGTTCGACGTGGTCAGCCTGGAATTCCGGGTCGGGCTGCTCGACATCGACCTGAACCTGCAGCTCAACACCGGCAAGTACGTGAAAATCATGGACCGCTGCCGGCTGGAGCACGCGGTGGTGACCGGGCTGCTGCACCGCACCGTTACCGCCCGCGCCAGCACCGTGGTGGCCAACACCGAGATCGCCTACATCCGCGAGCTGCGCCCTTATCAGCGCTTCGAGGTGCACACCCGCCTGCTCGGCTGGGACGACAAGTACAGCTACTACGACCAGCGCTTCGAGTCCCAGCGCAAGCTGCACACCCATGCCCTGCACCGGCTGGCGCATATGTACGGCGGCAAGCCGATCAGCCCGCCGGCGTTCCAGGAAATGACCGGCCTCAACCGCGCCTCGCCGCCCCTGCCGGAATACGTGGAAGACTGGAAAACCCTGTTGCAGAAAAAGCGCAGCCTGACCGAACGGGACGGCGAAGCCCTTCGCGGCTGAGACGGGGCACCGGCCGGCGGCGATGGCCGTCGACCCCGTCCCCGCTTCCCCGTTACAATCCGCCCATGAGCAAATCCCGCATCGGTACCCCCTGCATCGGCGTCTGTTCCACCGTCTTCGGCGACACCGTCTGTCGCGGCTGCCGCCGCTTCAGCCATGAAGTGGTGGACTGGAACGCCTACTCGGAAGAACAGAAACGGCTGGTCTGGCGGCGCCTGGACCAGCTGCTGACCCTGGTGGTGGGCAATTATTTCCAGGTGGTGGACGCCAAGGCGCTGGCGGCGCAGCTGGATTACCAGAACCTGCGTTACCAGACCCAGCTGTCGCCGGAGGGCTGGGTGCCGGAGCTGCTCAAGGCCGCCGGCCGCCAGCGCATCGATTACGCGGTGTTCGGCCTGCGCGCCCTGCCCGACGCCGAGGGCCTGGCGCCCCGCGATCTGTACGACCGCATCAGCAAGGAATGTCACGCCCTCAATCAAGCGCATTACGACCGCTCCTTCGGGCGGCCGGTGGGCATTACCGGGGAACTGGTGCGCCACGCGGCGCGGGAAAAGGGACTGTTCTAGCTAGCCACAGCGATCGCAGCGGCCGTGCATCTCCAGCGGCTGGGCGTCGGCGTGGAAGCCTTCCCGGTCCAGGCTGCGGTTCAACTGCCGGCGCAGCGGGCTGTCCATGGGCGCCTCGCGCACCACGCCGCATTCATCACAGACCAGAAACAGGGTACCGGCCTCGTGGCCGTGATCGCAGGCCAGATGGTCGCAGGCCAGGTAGCGGTTGGTGGACGCCAGCCGATGGGCCAGGCCGGCGGACACCAGAAAATCCAGGGCCCGATAGATGGTGGGCGGCTTGGCGCCGGGCTGGTGCTCGCGCTGCAACTCGTCGAGCAGGTCGTAGGCGCTGACCGGCGCTTCGTGGCCAAGCAGCAGCGCCATCACCTGGCGCCGTTGCGGGGTCAGCCGCAGGCCCCGGGCCTCGCAGCGTCGCTGCGCGATGTCCAGTTGTGCTTGCCGGTTGTCCGCCATGGTTGCTCCCGCCGCGCCCGTCTCAGGATGGGTGGCGCCGGGCGGGCCCCCGGCGCGACGTTATATTATCCGGTCCTTGGCGCCGTTCATACCGCCTCGGCCAGTCCCCAGTCCGGAAACGGGTCGTCCAGGGTGCGCCAGTGGTCCGGCCCGGCCAGGGTTTCCGCTTCGCTGAGCAGGCAGGCATCCAGGGCCGCCCGGGTGATCGCCGGGTCTATGTTCTGGCCGATGAACACCAGCTCCTGGCGCATGTCGCCAAACGGCTCCTGCCATTTTTCGCGGATAAAGGCCACCGTTTCCGGGTCTTCCGGCCAGCGCGCCTCGGGCACCGCTTTCCAGAAAAAGCCGGCCACGCCGTGGTGGGCGATGCCGCCGGCCTGGCTCCAGGTGCCGGCCAGTTGCGGCCGGGTGGCCAGCCAGAAGTAGCCCTTGGAGCGCAGCAGCTTGCCGTTGTCCCACTCACGATGCAGAAAGTCGTGAAAGCGGCGCGGGTGGAACGGCCGCCGGGCCGTGTAGGTAAAGCTGGAAATGCCGTATTCCTCGGTCTCCGGCGTGTGCTCGCCGCGCATCTCCTTGAGCCAGCCCGGCGCCAGGCTGGCGCGCTCGAAGTCGAAGCGGCCGGTGTTCAGCACCTTGTCCAGGGGCACCGCGCCCTGACGGATCGGCACGATCTCCGCCTCCGGGTTCAGGGCGCGCAGCATGCCGATCACGGTGCGCCGTTGCGCCTCGTCGATGAGGTCGGTCTTGCTCACCAGCAGCACGTCGCAGAACTCGATCTGGTCCACCAGCAGATCGGCCACATTGCGCTCGTCGTTCTCGCCCAGGCTCTCGCCGGTGTCGCGCAGCTCGGCGGCGCGCTGGTAATCGTTGGCGAAATTGGCGCCGTCCACCACCGTCACCAGGGTGTCCAGGCGCGCCACCGACGACAGGCTCTGGCCGTCCTCGTCCTCGAAGGTGAAGGTCTCGGCCACCGGCAGCGGCTCGGAAATGCCGGTGGACTCGATCACCAGGTAATCGAACCGGCCTTCGGCGGCCAGCCGCTGCACCTCCAGCAGCAGGTCCTCGCGCAGCGTGCAGCAGATGCAGCCATTGCTCATCTCCACCAGCTTTTCCTCGGCGCGGTTCAGGCTCACCTGCTGGTTCACCAGGCTGGCGTCGATGTTGATCTCGCTCATGTCGTTGACGATCACCGCCACCCGGCGGCCGTCACGATTGTTGAGGATATGGTTGAGCACCGTGGTCTTGCCGGCGCCCAGAAAGCCGGACAGCACGGTCACCGGCAGGCGGGGGTCGGTCATGGGAAATCTCCCGGGCAAAGCACTTGGGGATTCATATGTTATAACGTAACAATAAAAAGGCAAGAGACAGGCAACCTCACATCGTGGACCGGGTCATTTTCTTTCCCCGCCGCGCCGGTCAACATGGTCGTTTGCACGCCCACCACGGAGACCTTCCATGAGCTTCAACGGCAAAACCATCGTGCTGACCGGCGCCTCCAGCGGCATCGGCGAGGAAGCCGCCCGGCAACTGGCGCGCCGGGGCGCCCGGCTGTGCCTGGTGGCCCGCCGCGAAGAGGAACTGGCCCGGGTGCAGGCCGATATCCATGCCGAGGGAGGCCGTGCCTGGATCTACCCCGCCGACCTGACCCACCCGGACAGCATCGACACCGCCCTGGACGCCCTGCTCGCCGAGCACCCGCGTGTGGACGCCCTGGTCAACAACGCCGCCCACTCCATCCGCCGCCCGATCGTCGACGCCCTGGACCGCATCCACGACTACGAACGCACCATGCAGCTCAACTACTTCGGCGCCCTGCGCATGACCATGGGGCTGATCCCGCGCTTTCTGGAGCAGGGCCACGGCCACGTGGTCAACGCCTCCACCCTCTCCGCCCAGGTGCCGATCCCGCTGTTTTCCGCCTATCTCGCCAGCAAGGCGGCGCTGGAATCCTATTCCCGCTCCCTCAATGCGGAGCTCGGCCACAAGGGCATCCGCGCCACCATGGTCTACTTCCCCATGGTGCGCACGCCCATGTCCAGCCGCACCTCGATCTACAAGCACATGCGCATGATGAAGGTGGAGGACGCCGCCGGCTGGCTGCTCAAGGCGCTGCGCGACCAACCGGCACGGGTGGGCAGCCCCCTGGGCACGGTGGGCAGCCTGGTGCTGGCGGCGGTGCCCGGCCCGGCGGTGAAGTACACCCAGCCGTTTTTCCGGCGCATGGACAAGCGCCTCAAGGCGAAGCTGAAAGGAAACAGGGAGGGATAAAACGAGTGGTGCGCCAGGAGGGACTTGAACCCCCACACCTTGCGGCATCAGGACCTAAACCTGACGTGTCTACCAATTCCACCACTGGCGCAGGCGCGCCATTGTAGCAGCCGGCCGGGGGAATACCACTGATGAGGCCGGCGTGGAGCGGCGCGACCCGCCATTGGCAGTTTATGCCAACGACGCTATTCTTGTGATCGTCATTTACTAAGGAGCGCCCACCGTGCCAACGCGCAATGTGGTTCTCAGTGATCATCAACATGAGCTGGTGGAAGCACTGGTCCGGTCGGGCCGGTATCAGAATGCCAGCGAGGTATTGAGGGAAGGCCTGCGCATGGTCGAACTGCGCGAGCAACAGGACGCGGCCAGGCTGCAGGTGCTCAAGGACACCGCCGCCAGAGGGTGGTCCGACATTGACGCCGGGCGCTATCAGGAGGTCGCCGAAGACCGGCTGGACGATTACCTGGACCAATTAGGGCACACCGCTGCTCGGGAAAGAACCCGCGATTAACCATGCGCTATGTTCTCTCCGCCGCCGCGCAGGACGATATCCGCGACATTCTTGGCTGGACGCATGAGCGGTTCGGAGAAGCGGCCCGTGTGCGCTATCAGGCACTTCTGGCCACCGCCTTGCGGGACCTTGCCCATCAACCGGCGAGGCCGGGCAGTGTTGAGCGCCCCGAGCTGGGTCAAGGCGTTCGTTCCTGGCACCTCCACCTGAGTCGCGAGCGAGCGCGTATCGAGACGGGCGTGGTGCGGCGCCCCCGCCACTTTGTGATCTACCGTGTCGAGGCGGAGCGTATTCTGGTCGGCCGGGTCCTCCACGACGCCATGGAACTGACTCGACATCTGGACGCGCCCTGGAAATAGTCGCTCAGCCCTTGAAGGGCTGAGCAGGTATGAGCAGGACTGAGCGAAGCACGGGTTTTACTGCTCAATGCGGTCCAGCCGGTTATTGACCTGCAGCCGGTACTGGTCGAACGCCTTGATGGCGTCCTCGATGTTGGACAGGCGCTGGTTGAGCTGGTCGGCGCCGGACTGATTGCTTTGCAGTTTGGCCAGGGCCTGCTTCTGGGTCTGGTTCTGCTGCTCCAGCTGTTTGACGGTGTCGACCACCACATCCACCTGGGTTTCCAGCTGGCTGACCTGGGTGCGCCACTGGCCGCTGGCGTCGTTGACCGCCTTGACCGCGCTGTCCACCTTCTTCTGCAGGTCGGCGATCTGGTCCCGGGTCTGCTTGATGTTCTGGTCGTAGCCGTCCACGGTTTTCTTCAGGGCGGCGGTGGCGCTCTCATTGTCCTTGAGGCTTTTCTGGACGCTGGCCAGGTTCTTCTGGTTCTCCTCGATCCAGTCCTTGTTACGCTTGTTGCTCACGTCCCAGAGCTTGCGGATCTCGGCGCCGTTGGTGTCGATGGCCTTGCTGTGCTCGCTGAGCGTGCCGCGCAGCTTGCCGGAGGACTGGTCCAGGGATTCGTCGGTGGCGGAGAGCCGGGCCTGCAGGTTTTCCAACTGCTCGGAGGACAGCCCCATGCGGCTTTCCATCTGCCCTTGCAGACGGCTGATCTCGCGATAGAAGTAAGTGCACGCTACCGCCAGCACCACGGCCCGCACCAACGTCAGGATGATCCAGCCGCCGGAGCCGCCGCCTTCGTC
>JAKUPL010000034.1:27304-37741 GCA_022449455.1 Alcanivorax sp.
CCCCCCCCCCCCCCCCCCCCCCCCCCCCCCCCCCCCCCGCCCCGCCCCCCCCCCCCCCGGCCCCCCCCCCCGGGGGGGGGGGGGGCCCCCCACGCCCGGCGCGGGGCCGGTCGCTCACCGCGTCCGCCGCCGTTGCCGCCCCGGCCTCCGCCATTACCGCCACCGCCGCCGCGGGCTGGACGGTCCTCGCCGGCGGGCCGTCGCCGGGGTTCGTCCACGTTCACGTCGTCGATATCACCCAGTTTCACGTCACGCTCTTGGGTCATTGGCGAATTCCTGTGCGAAGTGAGAAAACACGCATGTTACCCGCCCGCCGGGATCGGCGCACGGTGGTGGGGGCTTGGTGCGGTAAAGACAGAGGAAAGTTCCAGGGAAGGGAGAGCGGCCGCCAGCGGCGGCCGCAGAACGGGTGATGGGGAGTGCCCGGAGGTTCCCTTACCCGAAGTTCTTGGCCGCGAAGTCCCAGTTGATCAGGTTCCAGATGGAAGACAGGTACTTGGGACGGGCATTGCGGTAGTCGATGTAGTAGGCGTGCTCCCACACGTCCACGGTGATCAGCGGAATCTGGCCGTTGCCATGGGCGATCGGGGTGTCCGCGTCGTCGGTGTTGACGATGTCCACGCCGCCATCGGAGGTTTTCACCAGCCAGGTCCAACCGGAACCGAAGTTGCCGGCGCCCTTGGCTTCAAACTCTTCCTTGAACTTGTCGAAGGAACCGAACTTTTTGTTGATGGCGTCCGCCACCGCGCCGGTGGGCTCGCCACCGCCGTTCGGGCTCAGGCTGTTCCAGTAGAAGGTGTGGTTCCAGACCTGGGCCGCCTGATTGAACAGACCACCCTTGGCGCTCTTGATGATCTCTTCCAGGGATTTCCCTTCGTCATCGGTGCCCTTGATCATGTCGTTGAGCTTGGTGACGTAGGCGTTGTGGTGCTTGCCGTGGTGGTACTCGAGAGTCTCCGCGGAAATGTGCGGTTCGAGAGCGTCTTTCTCATACGGAAGCGGCGGAAGTTCAAAAGCCATGGTCAATTCCCCTGACGGTTGGTCGAATTTAGCATTCGGACTGCGAATTTCGGCAGCATCATAACAAGCAGCTTAACCGCGAACCACTAAGGCCAGGCCCCTGTATGCGGTACGTTTTACGCGATTTGACCCCTTGTTGAGAATGATTGCTTTTTCCATAAATTCGCGGGTATGTATTCAAAAACCCACATGGGGACCCGGCCGGTTATCTCAAGTAGAATGGCCGCGTTTTTTTCATCACCCATTTTGTTATCGCGGAGAAATGACATGGCCAACGATTCCGTCGTTATCGTCAACGGGGCGCGCACCGCCATGGGCGGCTTCCAGGGGGCGCTGGCACCGATGAGCGCGCCGCAATTGGGCGCCGCCAGCATCCGCGAGGCGGTGGCCCGGGCCGGCCTGCAAGCCACCGATATCGAGGACGTGGTGATGGGCTGCGTGCTGCCCGCCGGCCTGAAACAGGGCCCCGCCCGTCAGGCCATGCGTCTGGCCGGCCTGCCCGACGCCACCGGCGCCACCACCATCAACAAGCTGTGTGGCTCCGGCATGCGCGCCACCATGTTCTGTCACGACATGATCAAGGCCGGCAGCCACGACATGGTGGTCAGCGGCGGCATGGAATCCATGAGCAACGCGCCCTACGTGCTGGACAAAGCCCGCGCCGGTTACCGCATGGGCCACGGCCAGGTGTTCGATCATATGTTCCTGGACGGCCTGGAGGACGCGGAAACCGGCCGCCTGATGGGCGCCTTCGCCCAGGACGTGGCGGACCAGCGCGGCATCAGCCGCGAGCAGATGGACGCCTTCGCCATCGAATCCCTGAAGCGCGCCCAGGCGGCCATCGCCAACGGCTGGTTCGCCGATGAGATCGTGCCGGTAACGGTGACCACACGCAAAGGCGAAACCGTGGTGGACACCGACGAGCAACCCGGCAACGCCAACATCGACAAGATTCCCGGCCTGAAGCCGGCGTTCAAGAAGGACGGTACCGTCACCGCCGCCAACGCCAGTTCCATTTCCGACGGCGCCTCGGCGCTGGTGCTGGCCCGCGAAAGCGTGGCTGAACAACGCGGCCTGACACCGCTGGCGCGGATGCTCGGTCACGCCACCAACAGCCGCCACCCCAGCGAATTCACCGTGGCCCCCATCGGTGCCACCGAGAAGCTGCTGAACAAAGTGGGCTGGAGCGTGGACGACGTGGATCTGTTCGAGATCAACGAAGCCTTCGCCATGGTGGCGATGATGCCGATGCAGGATCTGGGCATCCCCCACGATAAGCTCAACATCCACGGCGGCGCCTGTGCCCTGGGCCACCCCATCGGCTCCACCGGCTCGCGCATCATCCTGACCCTGATCCACGCGCTCAAGCGCACCGGCGGCCGTCGCGGCGTGGCCAGTTTGTGCATCGGTGGCGGCGAAGCCACGGCGGTGGCGGTCGAGGTTCTCTGAGCTGCAAGCTGTAGGCCGAATCAAAGCGGAAGGGCCGTGCCGGTCGGCGACCAGTTAAAAGTTGAAAGTTAAAAGTTGAAAGGGCCTGATCGGATGGACCCTACGTCGCTGAGAGGGTTTACCGCCGTTCAAGACGGGTACGGCCCTTTTTCCTGCACGGCCAGCTTGCAGCTTGCGGCTTGTAGCCCCTGAACGCGGGCACGGCCCAACCGCCCCAGCTCCCCCACCCCGCGTTTTAACTTTGAACTTTGAACTTTGAACTGGCCGGCCGCGCCGGCCCGTAATATCCGGTTGCAACATCAACCCCTCTGACCAATACGCAAACGTCCCGCGGACGCCTAGAATCGACCGTTCAGTCACATTCTGGGGAGTTCTATGTCCGCCCTGCCCGTCATTACCGCCATGGGTGGCATCAATGCCGCCGGCCGCACGTCCCTGCATCATGGCTTTCGCCGTTTGGTGTTCGATGCCCTGGAACCGGCCCGGCAGGACAGCACCCTGGGGGCCCTGGCGGCGCTCACCGGCACCCGCGGGCGGGACGCCCTGCTCGGCGGCACCCTGATCCGCGGCCTGCCGGCGGACCGTCGCCTGAACCTGGCGGTGAACGGCCACAGCGACGGGCCGGTGACCCTGGAAATGCGCAATCTGGACCTGCCCGATCCGCTGCCGGAAGGCTGGCGGGTGGAGGCCCTCAACCGCCAGCGCAGCCGCGTGACGGTGCCCGCCGGCGCCGGCCTGCGCGTGCCCACGCCCATCGCCCGCCGGGTCAGCGCCGCCGGCCAGCTGCCGGACGGCTTCGACCCGGGCGCGTTGTACGCGTCGCGCAATCACCCCCGCGCCCTGCAGATGGCGATCTACGGCGTCAGCGATGCCTTCGGCATGCTCGGCATTCCCTGGGAACAGCTGCGCGGCCGGCTGGCGCCGGATCAGGTGGCGGTGTTCGCGTCCAACGCCATGGCGCAGCTGGACGACGCCGGCCTCGGCGGCATGATGCGCGCGCCGGCCCTGGGCCAGCGCACCACCTCCAAGCAATGCCCGCTGGGGCTCGGCGAAATGACCGCCGACTTCATCAATGCCTATGTGCTGCGCAGCGCCGGCGGCACCGGCGGCCTGCTGGGCGCCTGCGCCACCTTCCTCTATAACCTGGAGCGCGCGGTGCACGCCATTCGCGCCGGGCGCGCGCGGCTGGTGGTGGTCGGTACCAGCGAAGCGCCGCTGGTCCCGGAGGTGATGGAAGGCTACCGCGCCATGGGCGCGCTGGCCGAGGACGAGGCCCTGGCGGCGCTGGACAGCGCCGACCGGCCGGATCTGCGCCGCGCCTGCCGGCCGTTCGGCGACAACTGCGGCTTCACCATGGCGGAGTCCGCCCAGTTCGCGGTGCTGATGGACGATGAACTGGCCCTGGAACTGGGCGCGGATATTCTCGGTGCCGTGCCGGACGTGTTCGTGCACGCCGACGGCGCCAAGAAGTCGATCTCCTCACCGGGCATCGGCAACTACCTGACCCTGGCGCGCAGTGCCCATCTGGTGCGCCAGTTGATCGGCGAGGACGCCCTGCGCCGCGAGACCCTGGTGCACGCCCACGGCACCGGCACGCCGCAAAACCGGGTCACCGAATCCCATGTGATCAACCAGGTGGCGGAAGCCTTCGGCATCTGCGACTGGCCGGTGGCGGCGATCAAGGCTTATGTGGGGCACTCCCTGGGCAGCGCCGGCGGCGACCAGCTGGCCGCCACCCTGGGCACCTTCCATGACGGCCTGCTGCCGGGCATCGCCACCGTGGACCGGTTCGCCGACGACCTCCATGCGGACCGGCTGTCGCTGTCCCGCGAACACCGCGAGCTGCGGCCCTCGGCGGCGCTGCTCAACTCCAAGGGCTTCGGCGGCAACAACGCCACCGCCGTGGTGCTGTCGCCGGAGCGCACCACCGACCTGCTGGCCCGCCGCCATGGCGGCCGGGCCCTGGACGCCTGGCGCGACCGCAGCGCCGCCACCCGCGAGGCGGCGGCGGACTACGACCGCCGGGCCCTGGCCGGGCAGGTGGTGCCGGAGTATCACTTCAACGACGGTGTGCTGAACGGCGACGACCTGACCGTCACCGATAAGGACATCCGCCTGCCGGGTTGGGCGCAGCCGCTGACGTTCCAGGACGACAGCGGCTTCGACGACTACCGCTAAAGGCAGTTAAAAGTTTAAAGTTAAAAGTTGAAACGCGGATAGGGCCCTGCCGGTCGGCTGGCCTCTACCCGCGCTGAAAGGAAGTCAGTTGACTGGGTTTTGCCCTTTCAACTTTGAACCTTTAACTTTCAACTTCTCTTCTTCTACATCCCCACCTGAAACGCCGGGGCGGCCCAGCCGCCTCGGGAGTCCCCGGCGTCCGCGTCGTCCAGCGGCTGGCCGCCGGTGAGCACGCTGTCGGCGTCGCCGTAGCGCAGCCAGGTGAGGGTCGGTACCCGGCCCACCGGCGGCTGATCGTAATCGCACACCCCGTCCGGGAAGACCTCCGCGACCCGCGCCGCGAACGCCTCGGAGCTGAACACCCCGGTGAGCGGATTGACCGGGTAATCCGCCGGGTCCACCGGCCGCAGGGCGCACTTGTTGGTCAGGGTGGTGACGTCCTCGCCGGCCACCGTGCGCGGCGTGCCGAAGCGGGTCTGCACCAGCAGTTGCTGCAGATCCACCACCGGATCGGTGAGCGCCAGCAGCGGGTCCGCCAGCCCCAGCAGCGGATTGAGAATCGGGCCCAGCAAGCCATCCAGGCCCAGGGATCCGCCCACCGTGTCCACCAGCCCGTCCACGTCCAGGCCGCACAGTTGCCCGGTGACCGCGTCCACCACCACGCCCAGCTCCGAGGGCGGCGGCGGCAGCAGGCCCGGGTCGAGGCCCGGAAGGATCGGGTCCGGGTACAGCAGATTGCCGGTGAACGGCACGATCGGTCCGTCGGCGCCCAACAGCGATGACACCGACAGGCAGCGGTCGCGGGCCTGGATCGGCTTGTGTGCCACCACCTTGTCCGCCACCGGCGCCTCGCCATCGTCCGCTTCGATGTCGGCCAGCCAGCGGTCCATCACCAGCAGCGCCTCGGTGGTGTAAACGGTGTCGCCGGCCAGCGGGAAGGCGCCGTACCAGATCACCTGATTGTCGGCGTGGCCCTGGGCGGCTTCCAACCGGGCGCGCATCTGCCAGGAATGGTAGGCGTCGTGGGCCAACCCCGGGTCCGGCCCGCGCAGGTCGATGATCGGCACATCGCCCAGGTGCTCGGCGGTATTGATGGCGCCGGTGCGATAGGCGTTTTCCAGGGTTTGCGGGTCGGCCACGGTGCGCGCCGGCTGCGGATCGATGTCCACGTCCAGGCCGCCGATGTCCCGGTTCAGATTGATGAACTGGTCGCCGCTGATCAGCCCCTGCTGCAACGCGCGCAGCCCGTACTGCACGCCGGTATTGTCCAGTGGAATACCGGTGAAGCCGCGGGACAGCAGCGATTCGTTGGCGCTCCACACCTCCGGCGGGCGGGTACCGAACTGGTTCTTCATGTAATCCAGCAGGCCGCAGCGCAGACCGTCCGGGGCACTGTCCTTGTCGTACACGGTGATGCCCTCCTCCAGCCCCGGGCAATCGCTCTGGTCCGGGTAGGCGGACGGGAAGAACGCCAGATCGGACACCACCGGATTGAGCGGCAGATGGCCGTAGAACGCGGACCATTGGGCCACCGGGATCACCCCGGAACCGAGCAACCGGCTGATCACCGAGACGAAGTCCTCGGGCCCTTCCGGGATCTGGTTGCCGAAATAGCGGCTGAGCAGGTTGTAGTCGGCGAACTGGGTGGCGGTGGTCCACACGTCCGGATAGGAACACTGCACGATCAGCCCCTGGTAAATGCCCGGGTAGGCGTTGGCGATGTGCTGCTGGGCGATGGCGCCGCCGGAACAGCCGGTGCCGATGGTGTAGCGCAGTTCGCCGTACTGCTCGACGATGCGTTCCTTGGCCATCACCAGGGATTCGGCGGCGGTGACCAGATTGACGTTGTGCCCGAGATTGGCCTGGGCCGTGGACAGGGTCATGAAGCCGCGTCCCAGCGCCACGCTGATGCTGTCGCCCAGCAGCAGCTCGGCGCCGTCCGGGGCGGTGCCGGCGATGTCGCCGTTGGGCGGCTCGCCCATGGCGAAGCTGACGCCCACGTTGCCGCCGTGGTGGATCAGCAGCTTGCCGTTCCACTGGTCCTGGGGCGCGGTGGCGGTCCACGGCTCATCGGGCCGGTAGAGGGTCATGATCTGGTAGCGGTCGCGGTTCTGCACGCCGGTTTCCACGCGCACGATGAACGGCACGTCCACGCCGTCGTCGGTGGTCACCGTGGCGATGTCGCCGGCCGGCGGCGGCTGATCCGGATCATAGTCCAGGAAGCTGGCCGGCAGGCCCGGGTTCATCGGGTCGAAGCCGGTGATCAGCGCTTGCAGGCGATCGGCGGGCACGTACTTGAAGCGGTATTCCGCCGGCTGATTGCACTGCGCGTCCACCGCCGCCTCATTGGTGCAGCGCCAGGGCTGAATCTGCGGCCCGGAAAACACCGGGCCGCCGTTGGGATGATTGATCACGGTGCGGTCGAGCACGGTGTCGTCGGCCAGCACCACCCGCAGGCGGTTCTCGCCCAGGGCGAGGCCGCTGACCAGCCCCTTGAGAGCGCCCTCCCCGTCCGCCACCAGTTCCGCCCGGGCCGGCTCGCCGTCCACCAGCAGGCGCGCGCCGCGCAGATTGGCCGGGTCGTCCGCTTGCACGCGGATCAGGGCGTCGCCGCCGCTGATCAGGTCGGCGCGGTTGGACAGCACCTCGACGCGACCTTCGCCAGCGGTGGGCTGGGGTTCGGGCTCGGAGGGATTGGGGGTGCCGCCGCCGCCAACGCCGCCGCCACCACTGGAAGAACCGCCGCCGCCACCACAGGCGGTCAGCGCCAACAAAGCCGCCAGCAGGGCGGCCGTGGTCATTGTTTTCATTGTTATGGCTCCTGATTCCGGGCCGGTGGCCCGCCAGGCTTTCAGTGTCGGCGGTGGCGAATACGAACACTATTGCGCAATCGTTGTTGCCCGGTTACCCCGGTTACCGCTCTGTTACCGGAAAATTTAAAAAGGGGTAAAAAACCGGGAACTCCACAAAAACGTATAAGGTGTTGACCCTCTTTCCCCGGTACAGTGGCGGACAAAGGATGCCCGCAACCAAGCACGGAAGGAGAGCCCCCATGGCTGAAACCCCTCGCAAACGGGATGTGCCCCTGAGTCTGATCGGCCTGTTGGTGGCCCTGTTCGGCCTGGCTTATCTGGCCGGGGGCGCCTGGCTGGCGTCGCTGGGAGGCAGTTGGTACTACCTGATCGCCGGGCTCGGCCTGGTGCTGTCCGGCGCTCTGCTGATCGCCGCCCGGCGCGCCGGCGTGGCCCTCTATGCGCTGGTGTTCCTGGGCACGGTGCTGTGGACCCTGTGGGAAGCCGGCACCCATATCTGGGGCTGGATCCCGCGCCTGGACGTGATCATCGGCCTGGCGGTGCTGGTCGCCCTGGTGGCCCCGCGAGTGCGCGACGGTTTCGGCCGCGGCGCCAGCTACGGCGTGGCCGGACTGCTGGTGGTGGCGGTGCTGGTCGGCTTCGGCCTGATCTTCGTGCCCTTCGGCGGTACCCACCCGAACCCGGTGCCGGGCCCGGACAGCGCCGCCCTGGACACCGACGTGGGCCAGGCGCAGACCGCCGACGATCCAGCCCGGGGCGACTGGCCCGCCTACGGCGGCGGCCACAGCGCCCAGCGCTACTCCGCCCTGGACCAGATCACCCGGGACAACGTGACGCAACTGGAACGGGCCTGGACCTACCGCACCGGCGACCTGCTGGATGAGCGCTGGGGCGCCGAAACCACGCCACTCAAAGTGGGCGACGATGTGTTCCTGTGCACCTCCCGCAATATCGTGATTTCCCTGGACGCCGCCAGCGGCGCCGAGAACTGGCGCTACGATCCGGAGGTGTCCAAGGACGCCATTCCCTATACCGCCGCCTGCCGGGGCGTGACCTACTACGAGGTGCCGGCCGGCGCGCGCGACCGCGGCGACGACAATGCCAGCCAAACCGCCGGCGACAACGACGAAGCCGGCGACGAACCGGTGCCAGGCGACAGCGGACCGGCCCCCACCGAAGTGGCGGCCCCGGTGGCGAACAGCGACGACACCGAAATCGCCGCCGCCGACGGCTGCCGCGCGCGCATTTTCTCCGGCACCCTGGACGGCCGCATCCTGGCGCTGGACGCGGACACCGGCGAACCCTGCGCCGGCTTTGGCGACAACGGCGAAGTGGACATCAAGAAAAACATGGGCGAGACCCCGCCCGGTTACGTTTCCATCAACTCCGCGCCGGTAATCGTGCGCGACACCGTGGTCACCGGCCACCAGGTGCTGGACGGCCAGCGCCGGGACGCGCCTTCCGGCGTGATCAAGGCCTTCGACGCCGTTACCGGCGAGCTGAAGTGGGCCTGGGACGCGGGCCGCCCGGAGCAAAGCGAGCCGCTCACCGGCGACGCCATCTATACCCGCGGTTCGCCGAATATGTGGACCACCGCCGTGGGCGACAACCAGCTGGGCATGGTCTATCTGCCGATGGGCAATGCCGCCGCCGATTACTGGAGCACGCCGCGCAGCGACGCGGAAAACGAATGGGGCACGTCCCTGGTGGCCATCGACGTAACCACCGGCAAGCCGGTCTGGCATTTCCAGGTGGCGCATAAGGATGTGTGGGATTACGACCTGGGCTCCCAGCCCACGCTGTTGGATTTCCCCACCGACGACGGTCCGGTGCCGGCTCTGCTGCTGCCCACCAAGCAGGGCGAGGTGTACGTGTTCAACCGGCGCACCGGTGAACCGCTGGTGGACATCGAGGAACGGCCGGTGCCCCAGGGCGGCGCCGAGCCGGAACAACGCAGCGCCACCCAGCCGTTCTCCAACTATCACACGCTCAAACAGCCGGACCTGACCGAACACGATATGTGGGGCATGACGCCCTTCGACCAGATGTACTGCCGCATTCAATACCGCCAGGCCGACTACCGGGGCATGTACACGCCGCCCAACGCCGACCGTCCCTGGATCGAGTTCACCGGCTACAACGGTGGCTCCGACTGGGGCAGCGTGGCCCTGGACCCGAACCGGGGCGTGATGATCGCCAACTACAACATCACTCCCAACTACAACCGGCTGGTGCCCCGGGAAAAAGCCAATGAATACGGTTGGGTACCCCGGGAGGAAATGGAAGGCCGCGACCACGGCGGCGCCGAGGGCCAGGGCGACCCGCAGGCGGGCACCCCCTACGCCATCGACGTCAACGCCGGCTGGCGCGTCAAGTGGACCGGCCTGCTGTGCAAGCAACCGCCCTACGGCGGTATCCGCGCGGTGGATGTGAAAACCGGCGATACCCTGTGGGATCGCCCCTTCGGCACCGCCCGCGCCAACGGCCCCTGGGGCATCCGCAGCGGCCTGCCGTTCACCATCGGCACCCCCAATAACGGCGGCGCCGTGGTCACCGCCGGCGGCCTCATTTTTATCGCCGCCGCCACCGACGACCTGATCCGCGCCATCGACATCGACACCGGCGAAACGGTCTGGCAGGACGTACTGCCCGCCGGTGGCCAGGCCAACCCGCTGGTCTACGAGGCGGACGGCCGCCAGTATCTGATGATCGTCGCCACCGGGCACCATTTCATGGAAACGCCCAGCGGGGATTACGTCATTACCTACGCGTTGCCGGAGGAATAGTTCAAAGTTAAAAGTTAAAACGTGGGCCAGGCCGGCTGAAGCGACCGGGCCGTGCCCGCGCCCGACGAAAGACGGGCCGGCACCCACCGTTGCCGGCCACGACCTTTCAACTTTGGGCCTTCACCAAATCGAGTGGGTAGATTAGCCTTGTCCTCATGAAAGATACACAGCTCTACAGCCAGATTCTCGGC
>JAKUPL010000035.1 GCA_022449455.1 Alcanivorax sp.
CCCGGAAGGCACCCACACAGATCCGCGTCCCGGATAGAAACCCCTCGCATCGATTTCCCGCTAAAGCGCGATGAACCCAAAAAAAGCCCCGGCCAAGGCCGGGGCTTTTTGTTACCACACCTGTTTAAACCACCGGGATCAGGGCGCCAGGCCACCGAGCAGACCGGTGAGCAGATCCGGCAGGTTCTGCCCCGCTTCCAGCAGACATTCCAGCGGCAAGGTCGGGCTCAGGCCACCGGCGCCGGCTTCCGGGCAAAGCTGCCCGGTGACCGGGTCGGCGTCGCCTTCACCGCCACCGAGGCCGCCGCCCAGACCACCCAGCAGATCCTGCAGCTGGCCGAAGTTGCCTCCCACCTCCATCAGACAGGTGAGCGGCAGGGTCGGGCTCAGGCCAGCTTCCGCCGCGTTCGGGCAGATCTGCGCCAAGCCCTCACCCAGGCCGGGGATTTCCGGCACGCCGCCGTCACCGCCGGGAGCGCCGGGCAGGTTGCCCAGGGCCTCGGTGATGCAGGCCGCCGGGTCCAGATTGTCGGCGCCGGACGCCGCCGGGCAGAGCGCGTCGGTGAGCGGGTTGCTGCCGCCCAGGCCGCCGAGCAGATCGGTCAGGCCGCCCAGGTTGCCACCGGCCTCGGTGAGGCAATCGATGGGCGTGGTCGGACCCACTTCGCCTTCGGCGGTGGCCGGGCAAATCTGACCGAGCAGTTGATCGGCACCGGGCAGGCCACCGCCACCGTCGCCGCCGGGCAGCGGCAGCGCGCCGGGCAGGCCTTCCAGTGCTTCCATGAAGCAGGCCGCCGGGTCCGCGTTGCCACCCTCGGAGGCCGTCGGGCACAGCTGGTCGAACAGCGGGTTATCGCCGCCGATCACGCCGAGCAGGTCTTCCAGGCCACCAAAGCCGCTGCCCAGTTCGCTCAGGCAGGCGATGGGCGTGGTCGGGCCCAGTTCACCGGCCGCCGCGTCCGGACAAATCTGCTCCAGCAGCATGCCGGTACCCGGGATCTGCGGGGTACCGCCGCCACCACCGGCGGGCAGCTTCTGCAGCGCCTCGGTGAGACAGGCCGCCGGGTCCAGGCTGCCGGCGCCGGAGGCCGCCGGACAGAGCGCGTCGGTAAGCGGGTTGCCGCCACCCAGTTCGCCGAACAGGTCGGTGAGCCCGCCCAGGTTGCCGCCCGCCTCGGTGAGGCAGTCAATGGGCGTGGTCGGGCCGATTTCACCGCCCAGCGCGTCCGGGCAGATGGCGCCCAGCGCATCGGTGAGCTCCGGCGGCAGGCCGGGGCCTTCACCGCCACCGCCACCGGGCAGACCCGGCAGGTCGCCGAGACCCGGCAGGCCGGGCAGACCGTTGCCGGCGAGCCCTTCCTTCAGGCAAGCCACCGGATCCACCAGGCCGGTGCTGTGTTCCAGGGGGCACACGGCTTCGGTGATCGGGTTGGGGGTGCGGATCTGGTCGACGATGGTCACGTACACACGGCTGACCTCGTTAAGACAATCGAGCACCGTGGTCGGGCCGAAGCCGCCGGCGGCGGTGGTCGGGCAGAAGCCGTCCGCGCCGGGGATGGACGGCGCGCCGCCGCCACCGGTGCCCGGGAACTCAGGCAGGCCGCCACCGGCGCCGCCGGCGATTTCCGCCAGACAGGTGGCCGGGTCAAAGCCACCTGCCGCGGCCGCTTCCGGACACAGCTGCTCGGTGATCGGATTGCTGCCGCCGATCAGGTCCTGCAGTTGACCGAGATTACCGGCGGATTCCTGCAGACAGGCCAACGGGAAGGTCAGGGAACCGCCGCTGAGCAGATCCTGCGGATTCTGCAGGTTGTCCAGGAAGGCGGCGGGATCGAACAGGCCACCCGGATCGAAGGACTCCGAGGCCACCGGGCAGAACTGCGCCACCACGCTGGTCGGGTCCGGCGCGCCGCCGTCTTCGGCTTCCGCCTCCTGCACACAGGCGCCGGGATCGACGCTGGCCCCCGGGGCCTGGCCGCCGCTGGCCTGCGGGCAGAACTCTTCGGTGAATTCGTTGCTCTCGTCCACCACCGCCGCCATTTCCTGGGGCAGTTCACGGGTGGACGGTGTCGGTGTGCCGGCGGAGTCGCCGCCGCCACCGCCGCCCCCGCCGCCGCAGGCGGTGAGCAGCAGCGCCAGTACGCCGCCGCCGATCAGCTTCTTGATATCGGTATCCAAGGTTTACCCCTCCGTCTGTTCTCGTCGTTATCGCCCCCGATGAGGGATGGCGCATGGAGCGACTATGGAAGGGGTGTGCAAAGCGATGTAGACCGGCGGGGTTGCGCCTGTGTAATGAAGCGTAGCCGGCGGTATCGAAGGGTGTCCGGGGTGCCGCCCCGGACACCTTTTATTACCGAGGCCTCGGGGGCTGGTACGGGCGTTCGGGAAGCGCGTCTCAGCGCGGTTCCGTCGTCATGGTGTCCAGCACCCGCAAAAAGGCGGTGGGCTCCGGGCGCACCCGGTCATGGTCCGCCACATTGACGTAGCGGATTCCGCCGTCGGCGTCGGTGATCAGCACCGTGGGCCGCACCGTATCACGGGGGTGACCGAACAGCTCCAGCCCCAGCGGCGTGCCGCCCGGGTCGATCAGGTCCAGGGCGCGCGCCGAGGCCAGCCGCGGGTCCACCCACCACTCCAGCGACACGCCCAGACGACGGGCCAGCCGGGCGGTGCGCGCCAAAGGCTGGGCACTGATCAGTACCAGGCGCGCGCCACGCCGTTCCAGTTGTGGCCGGCGCCGCATCAGTTCACGGAGCTGCGCCATGGACAGCGGGCACCAGGGGCCACGCACGAACAACAACACCGTCGGCCTGCCCCGCAAGCCGGCGCTGCTGACCAGCCGGCCCCGTAGGTCCCTGAAGGTCAGCGACGGCAGTGTCTGGCCCGGCCGGGGCCCGCGCCGCCGGTCGCTCCGTTGTGGTTTGAAAGTGAGCAGACACAGGCACAGTCCCACCAGGCCCAGGCCGGCGTAGAGCCAGGCGAGAGGCCGGGGATCGCCCAGGGACAGGGTCCCCGTCAGGGTCACGGCGGCGCCCGCCCAGGCACAAAGAATCAACGGCGGCAACCGGGCCGTGGCGCGCGCCGGACCGACCCGTAACACGCCAGCGATCAGCGTCAGAAGCGGTGCATTGACCAGCACCACACCCAGCCATAACCAGTGATCGCCGCGCCACCACAGAGACAAAGCATGGGCGCAAAGCAACAGAACGGTCAGCGGATACAGGGCAATGAACCACGCTTTCAGGCGTGCCATGACTTCCCCCCGAAAAACAATCCGGTTTACTGTTTTATTATAGGTCGGCGACGATATCGCCGACGCCAAAGACTAAGTGGTAACGGCGCCGCGAACAAGCCAGAATAGGCGCCCTCACCGACCCGCGAACCGCTTTCGACACCGCCCGCAGGGCGGCCGTAAGGACGGCCATGAACGCTCGCTACGCCAGTCTGCGTGACCGCTGGCGCCACATTATTTTTGGCACCGACACGCCCGCCGGGCGCTGGTTCGATCAGTTACTGATTCTGGCCATCATCGCCAGCGTGGTGGCGGTGACCCTGGACAGCGTGCAGTCCATCCATCAGCGTCACGGCACCCTGCTGTACGCGGCGGAGTGGTTCTTCACCCTGCTGTTCACCCTGGAATACATCATCCGTCTGTGGGTCAGCGACCGGCCGCTGCGCTACGCGCGCAGCTTCTACGGGGTGGTGGATTTGGTGTCGGTGATTCCGACCTATCTGAGTCTGCTGCTCCCCGGCGCCAATTATCTGCTGACCATCCGCGCCCTGCGGGTACTGCGGGTGTTCCGGGTGCTCAAGCTGGCCCATCTGATGGACGAGGCCAATCAGCTGGGCAGCACTTTGGTGCGCACCCGGCGCAAGATCGGCGTGTTCATGTTCGCGGTGGTGGTGGTGATCATCATCTTTGGCAGTCTGATGTACGTGGTGGAGGGCCCCGCCAACGGTTTCACCAGCATTCCGCGCAGCATCTACTGGGCCATCGTCACCATCACCACGGTGGGCTATGGCGACATCTCGCCGCAAACACCGTTCGGTCAGGCGGTGGCCTCGCTGGCCATGATCACCGGCTACGCCATCATCGCCGTGCCCACCGGCATCGTCACCGCGGAAATGTCCCGGGCGCACATGGTCAAGCGCTATGAGCGGGAATGCCCGAACTGCCATCGCCACGACCACGATCCGGACGCGCGCTTTTGCAAGCAGTGCGGCACCGGCCTGCCACGCCCCGGGGAGCCGGCCTAAAGCCGTCCCAACTCGAAGGTTTCGCCGTCGGAGTCGATCACCAGGCGGGCACCGTCGCCCTGCTCTTCCCGGCGCGCCTGCTCCACCAGGCGGTAGAATACGGTACGCGCGATCAGCGCTTCGAGATTATCGCGCACATGCACGTAGGGGCGCGGCTCGCCGCTGTCCGGATCGGTCTCCACACGCAGCGGGTGGCGGGCACCGGCCACCACATGGGCGTCCACGTTGGTGGTGAACACCAGCTTGTCGGGGCCGTCGCCGCTCACCGGCTCCACCTCGGTGGCCACGAACGGCACGTCGTCCACCTGGATGCGCAGTTTTTCCACCGGCGTGACCAGAAAATAGTCGTCGCCCTCGCGCAACAGGATGGTGGAGAACAGCTTCACCATGCGGTGCCGCTCGATGGGCGAGCCCTGGTAATACCAGGTGCCGTCACTGGCGATGCGCATGTCGATGTCGTCGCGGCGCTCCGGGTTCCATTTGTGAACCGGCGGCAGGCCCTGTTCGTCCTGCTCCGCCTTTTCCAGCAGCGCCAGCAGTTCCTCGGCTTTGCTCATGATGTCCCTATTTACCGCGCTGACCCTTGTTGCCCATGCGGATGCCGATTTCCACCAGGAAATCCAGGAAGTCGGGCTTGTCGTCGATCAGCCGCTGATAGAACGGCGACTGCATCAGCGCCACGGCGCCATGGGCCAGCGCCCAGGCCGCGCAGATGTGGTACATGGGCGGCACGTCCTCCAGGGAGCCCTCCTGGATGCGCGCTTCGACGATGTGGGTCAGCTGATTGAAGTTGGCTTCGCGAATGCGATGCAGCTTGTCGACCAGGTCCGGCACCGCGTGATCCTTGATCACCTTGTTTTCCAGCCGGTCGAACAGCTGGTAGCGGGCCGGATCACCGATCCGGAAACGGAAGTATTCCCGGGCCAGCGCTTCCTTGTCGTGGCTGCCGTGGATGCTGTTGAAGACCTCCGCCAGATCCTCCTCGTAGCGCAGCATCAGCAGCAGGTAGATTTCGTTCTTGGTTTCGAAATGCTTGTAGATGGTGCCTTTGCCGATCCCCACCCGGTCGGCGATCATTTCCACCGTGACCCGATCTTCCCCCTGCTCCAGAAACAGCGCCAGGGCGGCGTCGAGAATCTCCTGCTCCCGCTGCCGGAATTCCCGTGCCTTGCGCGTCGCTTTTTCCAGATCTCCCATCGACTTCTCCTTATTCCCGCCACCCGGGGACGGTTACCGTTACCCTATCACAACCCGAAGCCCTGCACGCCCCCGTCATGGCCGTTACAATCGGGCCAGGTCCCACCACGTGACGGGCGGCCCCGCCGCGCCGGTGCCGGGCCGGATCATACTCAAGGAGCCCCTGATGGTCGATCTCAAAGCGGAATTCCCCCTCCAGGATGAGGTGCTGTATCTCAACCACGCGGCGGTGGCGCCCTGGCCGCGACGCACCCGCGACGCGGTGGTCGCCTTCGCCGATCAGAACATCCAGGTGGGCGCCCGGGACTACCCGGCCTGGCTGGAAGTGGAAGCGCGCCTGCGCCAGCGCCTGGCCCGGCTGATCCAGGTCGCCCCCACCGAGGTGGCGCTGCTGAAGAACACCTCCGAGGGGCTGTCGGTGATCGCCCAGGGGCTCGACTGGCAACCGGGAGACCGGGTGCTGATCAGCGACCAGGAGTTTCCGTCCAACCGCATCCCCTGGCAGGCCCTGGCCGACCGGGGCGTGGACGTGGTGGAAGTGGACGTGAACGGCGAAGGGGCTGAACAGCGTGTCATCGACGCCATCGGTGAAGGCACCCGGCTGGTGTCCCTGTCGTCGGTGCAGTACGGCAGCGGCATTCGCCTGGACCTGGCGCCGATCGGGCGCGCCTGCCGCGAGCGCGGTGTGCTGTTCTGCGTGGACGCGATTCAGAGCCTGGGCGCGGTAGCCTTCGACGCCGGCGCCTGTTTCGCCGATTTCGTGGTCGCCGATGGCCACAAATGGATGCTCGGTCCGGAGGGGCTGGCGCTGTTCTATTGCCGCCCGGCGGTGCGCGACCAGCTCACCCTGCGTCAGCACGGCTGGCACATGATCGAGGCCGCCGGCGATTACACCCGCAAGGACTGGCAGGTGGCCGCCGACGCCACCCGCTTCGAGTGCGGCAGCCCCAATATGCTGGCCACCCACGCTCTGGACGCGTCCCTGTCGTTGTTCGAGGAGCTGGGCATGGACCGGGTGGAGGCGGCCCTGGCGGACCGGGTCGCCCATCTGCACCAGGGCCTGGCGGCGCGCGGCGCCGAGCTGTTGAGCCCGGCGGACCCGGCCCGCCGCGCCGGCATCGTCACCTTCCGGCTGCCCGGCGAGGCGCCGACGGACACCCGGGCCCGGCTGCACGCCGGCGGCGTGGTGTGCGCCGAGCGCGGCGGCGGCGTGCGGCTGTCGCCCCATTTCTACACTGACTATTCGGTCATGGATCGCGCTCTGGCTCTGCTGTAGGATCGCCGCATGCACTCACCACGATTCTACCAATGGCTCTGCGAACGGCTGCAGCGTCAGCCCGAGCACGGCGAATGGCCGCTGGGCGACCTGGAAAGCCAGCGCGCCCAATTGCGCCCCTGCGATGTGCTGCTGGTGGACGGCGAAAGTGCCCTGGACCGGCGCCTCAAGGTGCTCACCGGCAGCCGCTTTTCCCGTGCCCTGCTTTATATAGGCCGGCCCCACGAAGTGGCCGACCCGGCCCTACGCGCGCTGCTGGCCGATTACCTGCCCTGTGGGCCGGACACCCAGCTGGTGCTGGACGCCAGCCTGGAACGGGGGCTGTGGGTGCGCGATCTGAGCAACCTGCACGGCCTGCATCTGCGCGTCTGCCGGGCCCAGAATCTGTCCCCGGAGGAGTGCCAGGACGCCCTGCGGTTCGCCATCAGCCGCCTGGGCACCGGCACCCAGCATGGCTGGAGTACCCTGCTGCTGCTGTGGCTGGTGCCGTGGCGCACCCTGTCGGCGCGCCTGCGCCGGCGGCTGCTCAACCGCTGGGCCAATGATCTGCTGCGCGCCATCACCGGCACCACCGCCGGCGAGGCGTTCGCCTTCATCCAGTTTCCGGTGCACCCGCTGGTCAAACAGCCGGAGGACGCCGCCGCCCGGCTGTTGCGTTTGCAGCCCCGGCTGTTCCACGCCGCCGACTTCGACCATTCCCCCTACTTCGACGTGATCAAGGCCCCCTACCTGCTGCAGGCGGTGCCGTCCGGTTTCGGCGCGGTGCCCTGGAAAGGCAATGCCGGCGCGCTCGTCCCCGAGCAGCGCCGGCAGCATCTTTCCGTGGTCGACTGACCGCTCGCTAGCGACGCCGGCGCAACGCACCCAGCCCGGCCAGCACCAACGCCAGCCACAGGCCCGCGGCACCGCCGCCACCCCCGCCACCGCCGCCGCTTTCTTCACCGCGGGCGCTCTCCGCGCCGGCCCGGGCCGGGGTCACGAAAGCGGTGGTATCCCCGGCGGGGAAGTCGCCCGCCGCGTTGCCCGCGCTCATGAACACCCGGCCGTCACCGGCGCCCTGCAGCGCCAGGGTGCGCGAGGTGGTGACGCCACGGGTCAGGTCGCCCAGGTCACAGCGCACCGTCGCCCCGGCCACGCAGCCCTCCGGCAGCGATTGCCAGTCCCAGCCGTCCGGCAGCCGGAAATCCACCCAGGCGCGGGGCGCGTCCCGGTGGGTAGCCTGGTTGGTGACCGTGGCGGTGACCCGCACCGCGCCGCCGGCGCGCACCGTGGTGGCCTCCAGTTTCAGGTCCGGCTGGTCGGAGAACACCACGCTCAGGCGTTCCTCATTGGCGGTGTAGTAATCGTGCTCGTCGCTGATCGGTACGATGCGCGCCAGACCGGCCACCGCGCCGGCGCCGGTATGGGTCAGGTGCAGGCGATGGATCTGGCCGCTGGCGCCGGTGTCCAGGTTGTTCCAGCCCTGGCACAGGTTGTAACCGGTCTGCTCACGGCAATTCAGATCGTCGGCCCAGACGTTCAATCCGCCCTGATGGTCGATGCGCAGGCCCACACCCCGGGCGGCGTTGACCAGGCTGCGGTTGCTGATGCGCGTCTCCAGGGTCAGGGTCTGGCCGGGGCCGGCGTACAGGGCGCCGCCGGCGGTTTCACTCTCCAGATCCACCATGGCCCCGCCGGAAGTGCGTTCGATCCAGTTCAGATAGGCGCTGACCCGGGTGTACACCGCTGGCACGCCGGAGGCGCACTGCTTGGCCCCGTAGCTGGTGACGCCGGCCAGCCAGGTCCGGTCGCCGTCCCGATAGACCAGCGGCCCGCCACTGTCGCCCCGGCAGGTGTCCTGATCCACGCCGGCCACCGGATTCATCTCCCCGGCGCACAGCTGGCCGCCGCCCAGGTTGTTCCAGTGACGGGCGCACTGGGAGGGGCTGACGTAGTCCAGATCCGCCTGTTGCAGCAGCGTGGACATGGAGGTGTTTTCGGTCTGCCCCCAGCCCAGGGCACGCAGTGCCTCGTCCGGATTGCCCCGGCGCAGCCGCTCCATTTCCGCGTTCTTGGCCAGGTCCAGGGCCGCCTGGGCGGAGGGCGCTTCCAGTTCCAGCAGCGCCAGATCGTTCTGGTAGATGTCACTGCGATAGCCATCGTGCACGTGCACCGCGCGCACCGCGATGGTTTCCGCCGGAGTGGCGTAGCGGTTCAGGTGGCCCAGCGCCACGAATAAAGTACCAGCGTCGAAATCCACGCCGTTGGTCCGCACGCAGTGTGCGGCGGTCAGCACCCAGCGCGGCGCCACCAGGGCACCGCCGCAGCGGGTGCCGGCGTAATTGGCATTGCCGGACAGGCTGCGCTTGACCTCCACCATCCAGGACGGTGCGCGGCTGACGTCCTCGCCGCCGATGATGCGGGGGGTGGCCTCGGCGGCGGCCGCGACCCCCGCGTACAAGTTGACCAGCAAACCGATTACGAGAAATGAATGACGCATGACGATCCCACCTACCCCTATATTCGTACGGAGCGGATACTAGAGGGGGCGGGACGTGAAAGACCATACTCACGCCTTAATATTAATAAGCCATCATTCTTATTTGTGAACGAATCGGTACGTCATTCGGGCCTGACGCACAGCAAAAATTGGCAAAATATGCAATTAGCGGCAATGAATGCCGCGAATGGATCGGAGCCGGCAGGAGCGGTCGTCCGACCGCGAGGGGAAGGCTTCGGAGGCAGGAAATCGCGGTGGAACCACCGCTCCTGCAGCTAAGGTGAACAGGACTGTGCAGGAACGGTGGTTGCGCCGCGATGGGGAGCGATATCAGTCGGGCACGACCCCACAGGCCACGCGGGCCCCGCCGCCGCCCAGGGGCTTGGGCTGGTCGGAGTAGTTATCGCCGCCGGCGTGAATCATCACCGCCCGGCCTTCCAGATCGTCCATGTCCAGGCGCGGCGCCAGGACCGGGATGGTGGCGTTGCCGTCGGCGTCCACGTACAGCGCCGGCAGGTCGCCCAGGTGACCGTCACCCCAGGGGGTGCCGTGGTGGCCGGTTTCTTCCGGATCGTAGTGACCACCGGCGGCCGCCGCCGCGGTCATCTTGCCGTCCTTCTCGGCGGGCTCGCAGGAGGCGTTCTGGTGCACATGGAAACCGTGAGCGCCCTGCTCCAACCCCTTCAGCTCCGGGGTGAACACCAGGCCGTGGTCACTTTCCGTGACGGTGACCTGCCCCACCCGTTCGCCGACACCGTCCGCGCTCACCGCATGCAGAGGAATGCTGGTGGCGGCGTGGCCGGCGCCGGCCACGGCGGCGGTGAGCAGGCCCAGGGCGAAACGTTGATGAATGCGCATTGTGTTGCTCCTTGTCAGTGACATCGGTCCATCCTCTTCCCGAGGCGTGGTGTCCCTGTTGTAACGCGCCGTTCATTCGGAGACCAGCGATGAACCCGGCCCAAAAGCGTTTTTTTAGTTTTTTACGTTCCGTCCCGGGAATCGGGAGACAGGGGGAAGGCGGACCCGCCGGTAGGGGAAAACCCGTACTGAAAGCGGTTTTTTATTCCTTGTCGCGATGAAAAAGCGCTTTAAAAAAACGTAAGGAAATCAGGAAATATATTGGAGCCGGCCCGTCCATCCCCAAGCCTCCGTGAGGGGCTTGTGAACGCCATCAACACGGCCCTAGGCTGTCCACTCCCAAGGAGCGGTAATGGCAAGCAACCCGCAGCAGGAGGCAGCATGGCCAGGAAGTCAGCCCAGTCCGAATTGAAAGCCGCCAAACTCGGCGACCAGAAAATCCAGCGCGGCCACGGCGGCGAAACTCATCAGGTTCAGGCCGGCGATACCCCGCCGCTCACCACCCGCCAGGGCGTGCCGGTAGCCGACAATCAGAACTCTCTGCGTATCGGTGAACGGGGCCCCGGCGCGCTGGAGGATTTTCATTTCCGCGAGAAACTGTTCCATTTCGATCATGAGCGCATTCCCGAGCGGGTGGTGCATGCCCGCGGCTTCGGCGCCCATGGCTTCTTTGAATGCTATGAATCGCTGAGCGACATCACCCGCGCCGATCCCTTTAAAAAGAAGGGCCAGCGCACCCCGGCGTTCGTCCGTTTCTCCACCGTGGCCGGCAACAAGGGCTCCGGCGATCTGGCCCGTGACGTGCGCGGCTTCGCCGTCAAACTCTATACCCAGGAAGGCAACTGGGATCTGGTCGGCAACAACATCCCGGTGTTCTTTATCCAGGACGCCATCAAGTTTCCCGATCTGATCCATGCCGCCAAGCAGGAACCGGACCGGGGCTTTCCCCAGGCGCAGACCGCCCACGACAACTTCTGGGATTTCCTGTCGCTGACCCCGGAAAGCATGCACATGGCCATGTGGATCATGTCCGATCGCACCATTCCCCGCTCCTTCCGCTTCATGGAGGGGTTCGGCGTGCACACCTTCCGGCTGGTCAACGCGGACGGCGAGTCCCGCTTCGTGAAATTTCACTGGAAGCCGAAGCTGGGACTGCAGTCGGTGGTCTGGAACGAGGCGCTGAAAATCAACGGCGCGGATCCGGACTTCCACCGCCGCGATCTGTGGGGCGCCATCGAAGCCGGCGACTACCCGGAATGGGAGCTGGGCATGCAGATTTTCGACGAAGCGTTCGCGGACCGTTTCGAATTCGACGTGCTGGACCCCACCAAGATCATTCCGGAAGAGCAGGTGCCGATCACGCCGGTGGGCCGGCTGGTGCTGGACCGCAACGTGGACAATTTCTTCCAGGAAACCGAGCAGGTGGCGTTCTGCACCCAGAACGTAGTGCCCGGCATCGACTTCACCAACGATCCGCTGCTGCAGGGGCGTAACTTTTCCTATCTGGATACCCAGCTCAAGCGGCTGGGCGGCCCCAACTTCACCGACATTCCGGTGAACGCGCCGAAGTGCCCGTTCCACACCCTGATGCAGGACGGCCACATGTCCATGCACAACCCCAAGGGCCGCGTCAACTATGAGCCCAACTCCTGGGACCGGGAGGCGGCCGGCCCGCGGGAGGATCCGGACCAGGGCTACCGCAGCTTTCCCGCCGAGGAGGCCGGCGCCAAGCGGCGGCTGCGCCCGGAAAGCTTCGCCGACCATTACAGTCAGGCGCGCCAGTTCTATCTGAGCCAGACCGAGGTGGAACAGGGCCACATCATCGATGCCTTCGTGTTTGAACTGAGCAAGGTGGAAACGCCGCCGATCCGCGCCCGCATCGTTTCCCACCTCCGCAACATCGACGGCGGCCTGGCGCAAGGCGTGGCCAACGGGCTGCGCATCGACCCGCTGCCGGAGCCGGCGGAAGCCGCCCAGCCCACCCGCGAGGATCTGCCGCGCTCCACGCCGCTGAGCATCGTGCTCAATCAGCCGGGCCGCTTCACCGGCCGCAAGCTGGGCGTGCTGGTCAGCGACGGCGCCGACAGCAAGATTCTCACCGCCCTGGAGAAGGCCGCTCTGGCGGAAGGGGCCCGGGTGGCTTACGTGGCGCCCGCCATCGGCGGGGTCCGCACCAGCGACGGCGACTGGCTGGAAGCGGACGAGAAAATCGACGGCGGCCCCTCGGTGCTGTTCGACGCGGTGGCCCTGGTGGTCAGCGAGGACGGTGCCCGGGAGCTGGCCGGCCTGCCGCCGGCCCGGGATTTCGTCAGCGACGCCCTGGCCCACAAGAAGTACATCGGCTTCACCAGCGCGGCGGTGCCGCTACTGGATCTGTCCGGCCCGGACGGCGCCGGCACCCAGGGGGTGCTGCCGCTGGACGACGCCGCCGACGCCGCCCGCTTTCTGGAGGCCTGCGGAGCGCTGCGCTGCTGGGACCGGGCCTGACCGATGCCGCAGATATTCAGGCCCGGGGCCAATGCCCTGACCTGGATGGTGCTGGCGCTGGCGGCGCTGCTGCTGGTGGCCCTGGTGGTGGTGGCGGCGGGCTATTACCGCTCGCCCTACTACAGCCAGATCGGCGACCGGCCGGCGCAGCCGGTGCCGTTCAGCCATAAGCACCATGTGGGCGAGCTGGGCCTGGATTGTCGTTATTGCCACACCGGCGTGACGCAAAGCGACTTCGCCGGCGTGCCGGAAAGCGAGGTCTGCATGACCTGCCACTCCCAGCTGTGGACCGACGCGGAAATGCTGGCGCCGGTGCGCGACAGCCTGCGCGACGGCGAGCCCCTGCACTGGCAGCGGGTTCACGACCTGCCCGACTACGTGCGCTTCAGCCACAGTGGGCACGTCAACCATGGGGTGCCCTGCGAGGCCTGCCACGGCCGCGTGGACCGGGAGCCGCTGACCACCAAGCGGGAAACCCTGTTCATGCAATTCTGCCTGGACTGCCACCGCAACCCGGGGCCGCGACTGCGGCCGCCTGGGGCGGTGTTCGAAATGGGCTGGGCGCCGGAGGCCGGCACCGACCGGGACGCCCTGGGCGATCGCCTGACGGCCCGCTACCACACGCCTTCCACGGACCGGCTCACGGACTGCAGCCTATGTCATCAATGATCGCCCGGGAGAACGACGCGGAAGTCGCCGCCCTGCGCCGGGCCCTGGGGCAACGGCGCGGTCGCGATTACTGGCGCAGCCTGGAGGAGTTCGCCGACACCCCGGCGTTTCAGCGCCTGATCGAGGAAGACTTCCCGCGTCTGGCGCCGCTCTGGGAGGGCCGCGTCACCCGGCGCGGCCTGCTCGGGCTGATGGCCGCCTCCCTGGCCCTGGGCGGCCTCACCGCCTGCGGCCCGCAGCCTCCGGAACAGATCGCGCCCTACACCCGGCGCCCGGAGGACCTGCTGCCCGGCCGGCCACGCTGGTACGCCTCCACCCTGCCCCTGGACGGCTACGCCCGCGGGGTGCTGGTGAAAACCTTCGAGGGCCGGCCGGTGAAGATCGAGGGCAATCCGGAACACCCGGCCAGCCTGGGCGCCACCGACAGCATCGCCCAGGCGGAGCTCCTCGGCCTCTATGACCCGGACCGCTCCCGCACGATCCGCTACCGGGGCAGCGCCAGCAGCCAGGGCGCCTTTCTCGAACAGCTGGACCGCCGGCGCTCGCGCTGGGCGCGGGAGGGCGGCCTGTGCCTGCTCACCGGCCCGCTCACCTCGCCCAGCCAGCGGGCGCTGATCGAGCGGCTGCGCCGCCGCTACCCGGAACTGCGCTGGTACCGCCACGCGCCGCTGGACGGCGCCGGCGACCCGGATCCGCGGCCGGCGGTGCGCTACCGGCTGGACCGGGCCCGGGTGATTCTCGACCTGGACGCGGACTGTCTGGACCAGGGCCCGGCCAAGCTGGTGCACGCCCGCCATGTCATGGGCCGGCGCCACCCGGACCCGCAACGCCAGGACCACGGCCTGCCCAACCGACTCTACTGCGTGGAAAGCACCCCCTCGGTCACCGGCGCCAGCAGTGACCATCGGCTGCCGCTGGCGGCGCCGGACGTGCCGCTGTTCGCCGCCGCCCTGGGCCGGCGTCTGGGGGTGCCGGGGCTGGCCGGCGCTGGGGATCCCGCCGGGGTGGACCCGGCTTGGCTGGACGCGCTGGCCGACGACCTGCGCCAGGCCGGCGACGGCGCCGCGGTGATTCCCGGCCGTGCCCAGCCCGCCGCCCTGCACCGCCTTGCGCTGGCCCTCAACCAGCAGCTGGGCGCGGTGGGCCACACCGTGCTGCCGGCGCCGCCGCTGGCGCCGGCGGACGGCGATCTGCCGGCGTTGGCGGAAGCCATCAACCAGGGCCGGGTGGACGGCCTGTTGATGCTCGACACCAACCCGGTGTACAGCGCCCCGGGGGCGCTGGAGTTCGCCGACCGGCTGGCGCGGGTGCCGTTCAGCGTGCACCTGGGGCAGTACCACGACGAAACCGGGCGCGCCGCCCTCTGGCACCTGCCCGCCGCCCATCCCCTGGAACGCTGGGACGACGCCCGCGCCTTCGACGGCACCGCCAGCGTGCTGCAGCCCACCATCGTGCCCCTGTTCGGCGGCTTCAGCGCCCAGCAGGTGCTGGCCGCCTTCGACGGCGACTACCGCGCCGACGCCCGCGAGCTGGTGCGCGCCCACTGGCGCCGCCAGTGGCCGGACGACGACTTCGAGGGCCGCTGGCGGGCGGCCCTGCAGCGTGGCTGGATCGAGGAAGCGCCCGCCGCGCCGGCGGCCCTGCCGATGCCCACGGACCTCACCGCGCCGGTGGCCGCCGACCACGGTCTGGTGCTGCAGTGGCGGGCGGACCCGGCGCTGCACGACGGCCACTACGCCAACAACGGCTGGCTGCAGGAGCTGCCGCGCCCGCTCACCAAGCTGACCTGGGACGGCGCCGCGCTGATCGCCCCGGCGCTGGCCGCGGAGAAGGGCCTGCGGCGGGGCCAGCACGTGATCCTGGAGCGAGATGGCCGGCGTCTGGAAGTGCCGGTGTGGATCCAGCCCGGCCAGCCGCCCCGGGCGGTGACCCTGTATCTGGGCCAGGGGCGCACGGCGGTGGGCCGGGTGGGCGACGGCGTCGGCGTCAACGCCTATCGCCTGATGCCGGCCTCCGGCGCCCTGCAGGCCGGCGGCCTGAGCCTGCTGCGCACCGACCGGTTCAGCGAGCTGGCCGACACCCAGCAGCACCATCGGGTGGAAGGCCGCGACGTGCTCAAGGAAACCGACCTGGACGGGTTCCTGGAGGACCCGGCGTTCGCCCGGCCGGCGCACCCGGAACCACCCCCGTCCCTGTATCCGGAGTGGGACTATCCGGGCCACGCCTGGGGCATGAGCATCAATCTGAACAGCTGCACCGGTTGCAACGCCTGCGTCACCGCCTGCCAGGCGGAAAACAACATTCCCATCGTCGGTGCCGAGGAGGTGCGGCGCGGCCACGAGATGCACTGGATCCGCGTGGACCGCTATTTTCAGGGCCCCGCCGAGGCGCCGGAAACGCGCTTCCAGCCGGTGCCCTGCATGCACTGTGAAAAAGCGCCCTGCGAATACGTGTGCCCGGTGGAAGCCACCCAGCACAACAGCGAGGGCCTCAACGACATGGTCTACAACCGCTGCGTGGGCACCCGCTACTGTTCACAGAACTGCCCCTACAAGGTGCGGCGCTTCAACTGGTACCACTACACCGACACCGCCGCCAAACTGGCCACCCCGGCGGCGGCCCACAACCCGGACGTGACGGTGCGCAGCCGGGGCGTGATGGAGAAATGCACCTACTGCGTGCAGCGCATCAATCAGGCGGAAGCGGACGCCCGCAACGCGGGCCGGCCACTGCGCGACGGCGAACTGAAGACCGCCTGCCAGCAGGTCTGTCCCACCGGCGCCATCGAATTCGGCGATCTCAACGATCCGCGCAGCGCCGTGTCCCGGGCCAAGGCCAGCGTGCTTGATTACGCCATGCTCGGCGAACTCAATACCCGGCCGCGCACCACCTACCAGGCGGAGGTGCGTAACCCCAACCCGGCGATCCGCGAACACCGCGACCCCGCACCGAACGACCCGGAGGCGCCGGCATGAGCGCCGGCGACGACGGGCTGGTGCCGGACCTGGGCCGGGGCGCCCTCACCGACCGGGTGCGCGCCACGGTGTTGGGCCGGCGCACGCCCAGGGCCTGGTTTCTGGCGCTGGGGCTGGCGACGCTGGTGTCGCTGTTGTTTCTGCTCGGCGTGGTGTACGTGCTCAGCGTCGGCGTGGGCGCCTTCGGCCTGAACATTCCGGTGGCCTGGGGCTTCCCGATCATCAATACCATCTGGTGGATCGGCATCGCCCACGCCGGCACCCTGATCTCGGCGGTGCTGTGGCTGACCCGTCAGGACTGGCGCGCCTCCATCAGCCGCTCGGCGGAAGCCATGGCCATGTTCGCCATCGTGCTGGCCGGCAGCTATCCGCTGCTGCATCTGGGGCGTCCCTGGCTGGCCTACTATCTGCTGCCCTACCCCAACCTGATGGACCTTTGGCCGCAGTGGCGCAGCCCGCTGGTGTGGGATTTCTTCGCCATCGCCAGCTACCTCCTGTTCACCGCCAGTTTCCTGTATCTGAGCCTGCTGCCGGACTTGGCCAGCCTGCGTGACGGCGCGCGACGGCGCTTCCAGCAGCTGTTTTACGGCGTGCTGGCCCTGGGCTGGCGCAACTCGGCCCGGCACTGGGCCCGCTACGAACAGGCCCACCGGGTGCTGGCGGTGATCGCCGCGCCCATCGTGGTGTCGGTGACCGGCACCATCTCCCTGGACCTGGCGGTGAGCATCGTACCCGGCTTCCACTTCACCATTTTCCCGCCCTACTTCGTGGCCGGGGCGCTCTATTCCGGCTTCGCCACCGTGGCCATCATCGCCATTATTCTGCGCGGCCTGTTCGGGTTCCGGGATCTGATTACCCGCGCCCATCTCAACCGGCTGGGCATCATGATGCTGTGCTTCGTGCTGGTGGTGGACTACGCCTACCTGCAGGAAATCTTCACCGCCTTCTACACCGGCGAGGCCTTTTATCGCGGCGTCTATTTCGACCGCTGGACCGGCCCCTACGCGCCCTACTACTGGGGCATGATCCTGTGCAACGTGGTGCTGGCCCAGGGGCTGTGGTTCCGCCGTCTGCGCGAGAGCGTGCCCGGGCTGCTGTCTCTGGCGGTGATCGCCGACATCGGCATGTGGCTGGAGCGCTTTCAGATCGTCATCACCAGCACCCACAAGGACTACATGCCCAGCGCCTGGGACACGGTGCGGCCCACCGCCTGGGACTGGCTCACCTACGCCGGCTCCATCGGCGTGTTCTTCGTGCTGCTGTTGCTGTTCATCCGCCTGATGCCCTCGGTGTCCATGCACGACATGCGCGCCCTGCTGCACCGGCGCCGGGAGGGCGGCCATGGCTGAACGTCTGCACGGTTTGCTGGCCCGCTTTCCCGACGCCGACCGGCTGATCGCCGCCAGCCGCGACCTGCGCGAGTGCGGCCTGAGCCGGCTGGATGCCTATACGCCCCATCCGGTGGCCGGGCTGCCGGAGGCATTGGGCGTGCGCGACCGGCGGGTGCCGCTGACGGCGTTGATCTGCGCCGTGCTGGCCGGCGCCGGCACGCTGGCGCTACAGGTTTACGCGTCCCTCGACTACCCCTTCAATGTGGGCGGCAAACCGGTGGTCAGCTGGCCGGCCTACATGATCGTCACCTTCGCCATGAGCATGGTGGGCGCCACTCTGGGGGCGCTGTTTTCCATGCTGCTGCTGAACGGCTTTCCCCGGCCCTACCACCCGCTGTTCAACGTGGCGGAGTTTGACGCCGCTTCCCGGGACGGCTTTTTCCTCTGCGTGGAAGCGGCGGACCCGCGCTTCGACGCGGAACGGCTCAACCAGCGGTTGAAGCAACACGGCGCCGATCGCGTCTGGGAGGTACCGTCATGAGCAGCGCCGGCATCCGGCGCCGCGCGCTGATGGCCTCCGTGCTGGCCCTGACCCTGGTCGCCTGCGAGCAACCAGACATGGCCAACCAGCCACGGGTGGACACCTACGAACCGACCCCCGCGTTCAGCGACGGCCGCGCCGCCCGCCCGATTCCGGACGGCGCCGTGGCCCGGGACGGCGGCGAGCCGGCGACGATACCGGCGCACAACCCGCTGCCGATCAACCGGGCCACCCTGGACCACGGCCGCCATCAGTTCGAGGTGTTCTGCGCGCCCTGCCATGGCCGCAACGGCAAGGGCCGTGGCGTGATCGTGCAGCGCGGCTTTCCGGCGCCGCCCAGCTACCACAGCGCGCGCCTGCGCGACGCCGACGATGCCCATTTCTACAAGGTGATCCGCGATGGCTACGGCGCCATGTACCCCTATGCCAGCCGGGTGGCACCGCGCGACCGCTGGGCCATCATCGCCTACATCCGCAGTCTGCAGTTCAGCCAGCACGCGCGCCCGCGGGACGTGCCCGCCGACCGCTGGCCGCTGCCCGAGCCCCGCAAGGTGACGCCATGAGCACGCCCGGACGGTGGCCGCCGTGGCCGACGCTGGCGCTGGCCGGCCTGGGTCTGTGCGCCCTGGCCCCGCTGTTCGGGGTGGACGCCTTTTTGCGCGCCTGGCTGGTGGCGGCGCTGGCCGGCCTGGCGCTGCCGCTGGGCGCGCTGCCGGTGCTGATGACCCACAACCTGACCGGCGGCCGCTGGGGCGAGCCAGCGCGGCCGGCGCTCAAGGCCACCGCCGCCACCCTGCCCTGGACGCTGCTGCTGTTCGTGCCGCTATTGCTGCTCGCCCCCCGGCTGCTGGTGTGGAGTGGCGACCTGAGCGGGCTGCCGGAAACGGTGGCGCACAAGCGCTTCTATCTGAACCTGCCGTTCTTTTATGGCCGGTTCGCGCTGTACGCGTTGGCGTGGCTGCTGCTGGCCGCGCGTCTGGGCGTGTGGCGCGGCGAGCGCCGGCCCACCGGCGCCAGTGCCGGCGGCCTGGTGCTGTGGGCGCTGACCGTCACCTTCTTCGCGGTGGACTGGATCATGAGCCTGGAGCCGGCCTGGTACTCCGACATTCTCGGGCTGATCGTAATCGGCGCGCTGCTGTCCATGGCGCTGACGGTGCCGCTGCTGACACCGGGCCTGTACTCGGACCGGGACCCGGCTCTGGAAAGCGCCCGCCGCGATCTGGTGCATCTGTGGCTGACCGCCATTCTGTTCTGGGTGTTCGTGGCGTTCAGCCAGTATCTGATCATCTGGAGCGGCGACCTGCCCCACGAGATCCGCTGGTATCTGCACCGGAGCCAGGGCGGCTGGCAGTGGCTGGCGGCGGCGATGATGGTGCTGTGCGGCGCGCTGCCGTTCGTGGCACTGCTGCCGCCCCACTGGAAGCGGCGCGGGCGCCCCCTGGCGATACTGGCCGCCCTGGTGTTGCTGGGCCATGTGTTGGAGCTGGTGTGGCTGGTGCTGCCCGCCTACTACCCGGAACACTGGACGCCGGGCTGGCGCACGCCGCTGGCCCTGGCCACGGTGGCCGCGCTGCTGATCTGGCGCATCGGCGCGCGGTTGCCGGCGGACCCGCGGGAGGCGATGCGATGACCCGTGACCCCGGCTACGAAACCCGCGACGTGGCGCCCCGGGTGCCGCTGATCGCCGGCTTGGCGGTGGCCGCTTTTCTGCTGCTGGTGCTGGCCCTGATCGCCGCCGGCTTCGCCCTGCGCGGCGGGGGCGGCGGCGCGCCCAGCGTGGGCGGCTTCGCCGAGCTGCCGCTGACCGATGATCGCACGCCCCATCTGCAGGGCGCGCCGGGCCGGGACCTGGCGCGCCTGCGCGCAATCAGCGAAGAGGGGCTGCACGACTACGGCTGGGTGGACCGGGACGCCGGCATCGTGCATCTGCCCATCGAACGGGCCATGGACCTGTACGCGCGCCGTCACGGCGACCGGGAGGCGGACCATGAGTGACCGGTTGTTGCCGTTGCTGCTGGCGGCTCTGTTGCCGCTCTGCCTGCCGGCGGCGGGCGCCCGGGCGGAGACCCGCGAAGCCCGCACCCTGAACAGCGTGGGCGTGGACCAGCGGGTGGGCGAGCGCGTGCCCCTGGACCTGAAGCTGCGCGACCGCCAGGGCCGCACCGTGACCCTGGGCCAACTGCTGGACGGGCGCCCCGCCCTGCTGGAACTGGCCTGGTACGACTGCCCGAACCTGTGCGACCTGTCCCTGCGCCGGCTGGGCAGCCAGCTCTCCGACGTGAAATACCGGCCGGACCGGGACTACCGGGTGATCACCGTCAGCCTGGATCCGCACGAGGGTCCCGCCGACGCCGCCCACGCCGCCGCCATGCTGGATGAGAGCTACCAGGGGCCGGCCACCGGCTCACCCTGGCACGTGCTCACCGGCGACCGGGACGCGATCCGGCGATTGGCCGCGGCCATCGGCTTTCGCTACCAGTACGACGCCGACACCGACCAGTACGCTCACCCGGCCGGTCTGGCGGTGTTGGACAGAGGCGGCCGCATCGCCTCCTATCTGCTGGGTCTGACCTTCTCCGGCCACGATCTGCAGTTGGCCCTGACCCGCGCCGGTGACGGCGAGCTGGGCTCGTTCGTCGATCAGATCGCGCTGCGTTGCTTCCATTTCGACCCGGAGAAAGGTGCCTACACTCTGGACGTACTGCGCGTGCTGAACCTGGCCTGCCTGGTCACCGCCGTGGCACTGGCACTGGGGGTGGGCACCCTGCTGTGGCGCCGACGCCGGCGCGGGCCGGACCCCGAACACCAGGAGGACCCCTGAACCATGGCCGCCGATCAAGATCGCTGGCAATTGCTGCTGTTCCCGGACGCCGCCTCCAGCGTGGCCGGCTCCGTGGACATCCTGTTCTGGACCATGGTGGTGGTGTGCGGCCTGATCGTGGTGCTCGTATTCACCCTGCTGCTGGTGTTGTCGGTGCGCTACCGGGCCGGCGCCCGGGTGGACCGCACCCCGTCGCCGAAACTGTTCAACAACCGCTGGCTGGAGATCGGCTGGACCCTGCCGGTGCTGGCCGGCTTCCTGGTGTTTTTTGGTTGGGGGGCGGCGCTGTATGTGGACATCTTCGATCCGCCGGCGCGCGACGGCGAGGACGTGCGCCAGATCAACGTGATCGGTAAGCAGTGGATGTGGAAATTCCAGCACCCGGAGGGCATCCGCGAAATCAACGACCTGCATCTGCCGGTGGGCCAGACCGTGGAGCTGCGGCTCACTTCCCAGGATGTGATTCACAGCTTCTTCGTGCCCGCCTTCCGCATCAAACAGGACGTGCTGCCGCAGCGTTATACGCGGCTGCGCTTCACGCCGGTGAAGACCGGCCGCTTCGACCTGTTCTGCGCGGAGTATTGCGGCCTGTCCCATTCCGGCATGGTCGGCAAGGTGGTGGTGATGGCGCCGGAGCGGTTCCAGGCCTGGCTGCAGCGCCGCGACCGGGGCGAAAGCCCGGCCCGCGAAGGCGAACGGCTGTTCCGGCAGTACGGCTGCAGCGGCTGCCACGGTGCCGCCTCCCGGGTCAACGCGCCGGATCTGACCGGTCTGTACGGCAAGCCGGTGCCCCTGGAAAGCGGCGAAACCGTCACCGCCGACGCCCAGTATCTGAGGGACTCGGTGATGTTCCCCAGCCGCCAGGTGGCCGCCGGCTACCCGGATATCATGCCCTCCTTCAAGGACCAGATCAGCGAGGAGGACCTGCTCAAACTGCTCGCTTATTTGCAGTCCCTGGATGAATCGTCCCGGGCCGACGCGCCCCGCCAAAAGGAGACCGACGCGCCATGATCCGCGACGTCCGCACCGGCCCCGCGCCGCGCCACCATTACCTGAACGCGGGCCACGGCCTGGCCAGCTGGTTCCTGACCAAGGACCACAAGCGCATAGCCTGGCTGTATTTCGTCAGCATCACCGGCTTCTTCTTTCTCGGTGGGCTGGCGGCCACGCTGATCCGGCTGGAACTGATCACGCCCAACGGCGACCTGCTCAGCAGCGACGCTTACAACCGGCTGTTTTCCCTGCACGGCATCGTGATGGTGTGGTTTTTCCTGATTCCATCGATCCCCACCACCTTTGGCAACTTCCTGCTGCCGCTGATGGTGGGCGCCCGCGACCTGGCCTTTCCGCGCCTGAATCTGCTCAGCTGGTACGTGTACATCATCGGCGGCCTGTTCACCCTGATCGCGGCGGTGGCCGGCGGCATCGATACCGGCTGGACCTTCTATACGCCCTACAGCACCCTGTTCGCCAACGGCGCTGTGCTGGCCGCCGCCACCGGCGTGTTCATCGTCGGCTTCTCCTCGATCCTTACCGGCATCAATTTCATCGTCACCGTGCACACCATGCGCGCGCCCGGGCTCACCTGGTTCCGCCTGCCGCTGTTCGTATGGGCGCAGTACGCCACCAGCCTTGTGATGGTGCTGGCCACACCGGTGCTGTCGGTGACGCTGGTGCTGCTGGCGGTGGAGCGGGTGTTCGGGGTGGGCATTTTCGACCCGTCCCTGGGCGGCGACCCGGTGCTGTTCGAGCATCTGTTCTGGTTCTACTCGCACCCGGCGGTGTACATCATGATCCTGCCGGCCATGGGGGTGGTCAGTGAGGTGGTGTCCTGCTTCGCCCACAAGCGCATTTTCGGCTATCGGGTGATGGCCTTTTCGATCCTCGCCATCGCCCTGTTCGGCTTTCTGGTATGGGGCCATCATATGTTCGTGTCCGGCCAGTCGATCTATGCCGGGGTGGCGTTCTCGCTGCTCAGCTTTCTGGTCTCGGTGCCCTCGGCGATCAAGATCTTTAACTGGTTGGCCACGCTGTACAAAGGCCATGTGCGGTTCGACGCGCCCATGTTGTTCGCCATGAGCTTTCTCGGCCTGTTTCTGATCGGCGGCCTCACCGGGGTGTTCGTGGCCACCCTGGCCCTGGACGTGCAGATGCACGACACCTACTTCGTGGTGGCGCATTTCCACTACATCATGGTGGGCGGCGCGGTGTCCGCCTACATGGCCGCGCTGCATTTCTGGTGGCCCAAGATCACCGGTCGGCTGTACCCGGAAATGTGGGCGCGGGTATCGGCGATCATCGTGTTCGCCGGCTTCAACCTGACCTTTTTTCCGCAGTACATCCTGGGCTGGGCCGGCATGCCCCGCCGCTACCACGCCTACGTGGAAGATTTTCAACTTCTTAACGTGTTTTCTTCCGCCGGAGCGAGCATGCTGGCGGTGGGGTACCTGTTGCCGTTGATTTATCTGCTGTGGTCATTGCGCTACGGCGCCCACGCCAGCGCCAATCCCTGGAACGCGCGGGGCCTGGAATGGACGGTACCGTCACCGCCGCCGGAGGAGAATTTCGAGCGCCCGCCACGGGTCGAGCACGAGGCCTACGCCTATGACACGGACGCCTGAACACACCGTGATCGTCGCGCACCAGTTCGAGAATCTGGAGCAGCAGTTCGATGCGGACCTGCTGGGCATGTGGCTGTTCCTGGTCACCGAGGCACTGCTGTTTTCCGGCGCCTTCCTGGCGCTGGCGGTCTATTACCACCAGTACCACGACACCTTCTCCGCCGCCGCCCGCGAGCTGCACTGGCTGCTGGCGGGGGCCAATTCCGTGATTCTGCTGACCAGCGGTCTGGCGGTGGCGTTGGCGGAGCAGGCCGCCGACCAGGGCCGGCGCCGGGCGGCGCTGCTCGGCCTGCTGGCCACCATCGCGCTGGGGCTGGTGTTTCTCGCCATCAAGGGCTACGAGTACCACAGCGAATACCAGGCCGGGCTGATGCCGTTTCTGCAGCAGCCGTTCGCCTATGACGGCCCCAACCCGCACAACGCCATGCTGTTCTATAATTTCTATTTCGTGCTCACCGGCCTGCACGCGGCGCACATGGTCATCGGTCTGGCGGTGCTGATGGTGATCGCCGTGCTCACCTGGCGCTGGCGGGACGGCGCCCGGGTTGCCCGGCAGGTTCGCATCGCCGGGCTTTACTGGGCCTTCGTCGACATTGTCTGGGTGTTGGTCTATTGCTCGCTGTATCTGGTGGGGCGCTGATATGAGCAGGCCGCGCCACGACCGGACCCCGGCCTCAGCCACCGGCCGCTTCGTGGCCCTCTACGTGGTGCTGCTGGTACTGCTGGCGGCCAACATGGCGGGTACCCTGCTGTCGCTGGGCCCCTGGGCCATTCCCGCCCGGCTGGCGGTGGCGGCCGGCATGGTGGCGGTGATCGCCACCACCTTCATGCGCCTGCGCCAGGGCACGGTGCTGGTACGGCTGGTGGCGGTGATGAGCCTGCTGTGGATTCTGTTCCTGTTCGTGCTCACCTTCGCCGACTTCCTGACCCGCTGAACGGCCTTTCAGACTGCGCTGTAAGGGCTTCTACTTGTGATGAAGGGGCCCCACCGGTCGGCGTGGCCGGAAGCTGTCCGGATCGGCGGCGCGCCACCACTCGCCGTAGACGGTGTCCTCCGGCGCGTCCAGCAGCACGTTCGGTTGCAGAAAGTCGTACATTTTGTCCAGGGTCACCAGCTCGGTGGTGCCGCGCCGATGCATCAGATGCCGGGGCAGCAGTTCGCCGGGATGCTCCAGCCCCGCCGCCGCGATGACCTCGGCCAGATGTTCCAGGGTGTGACGCTGGAAGTTGGCCACCCGGGGCGCCTTGTCCGCCACCACCAGACCGCGCTGGCGGCTGGGGTTCTGGGTGGCCACGCCGGTGGGGCAGCGGTCGTTGTGGCAGCTCTTGGTCTGCACGCAGCCCAGGCTGAGCATGAAAGCGCGGGCGGCGTTGCACCAGTCCGCGCCCAGCGCCATATTGGCGGCCAGGGTGTAGGCGCTGTACACCTTGCCGCTGGCCGCCAGCCGCACCCGCGAACGCAGGCCGGTGCCAACCAGTGCATTGCGCACCATCAGCAGGCCCTCGCGCAGCGGCAGCCCCAGATGATCGGAAAATTCCTCCGGCGCCGCGCCGGTGCCGCCCTCGGTGCCGTCCACCACGATGTAGTCCAGCTCGATACCGGAATCCAGCATGGCCTTGCACAGCGCCAGCACTTCCCAGGGATGGCCCACGCACAGCTTCACGCCCACCGGCTTGCCGCCGGAATCCTCGCGCAGAGAGGCGGCGAGTTCGAGCAGCTCGCGGGGCGTGGAAAAGGCGCTGTGCCAGGCCGGCGAGCGGCAATCCTCGTTCATGGGAATCTTGCGGGTGTCGGCGATCTCGCGGGTGATCTTGGCCGCCGGCAGCACGCCACCGTGGCCCGGTTTGGCGCCCTGACTGAGCTTGATTTCGATCATCTTGACCTGATCCAGGGTGGCCTGCTCGCGGAACAAGCCGCGGTCGAAGTGCCCGTCCCGGTCGCGGCAACCGAAGTAGCCGCTGCCGATTTCCCACACCAGGTCGCCGCCGTGACGACGGTGGTAGGGACTGATACCGCCCTCGCCGGTGTCGTGGTAGAACCCGCCGCGCCGCGCGCCCAGATTGAGCGCTTCGATGGCCGGCGCGCTCAGCGAGCCGAAGCTCATCGCCGATATGTTCAGCAACGCCGCCTCGTAGGGTTGGGTGCAGGCCTCGCCGCCGACCCGCACGCGGAAATCCGCGTCCGGTTTCGGACGCGGCGCCATGGAATGAGCCAGCACCTGGAACTCGGCGTCGTAGGCGTCCAGGTCGCTGCCGAACGGCTTCACGTCCACCTGGTCCTTGGCCCGTTCGTAGATCAGCGAGCGCATGTCCCGGTTGTAGGGCCGCCCTTCCCGGTCGTTCTCGACGATGTATTGACGCAGGAAGGGCCGCAGAAATTCGAAGAACCAGCGAAAATGCGCCAGCAGCGGATAGTTACGCAGCAACGTATGGCGCGACTGGATCAGATCCCAGAGACCGCGCAGTCCGAGCACACCAAACACCGCCAGGGCCGCCCAGGCCCAGGGCGATCGCGACCAGCGCCACACCGCCGCCGCGGCCACCGCGGTGCACAGCCAGACCAGAACCAGAGCCCCGTAACGCGCCGGTGCGGTAGTACTCATGAATGCTTCGCTCCCCTACGGAATAACCGATCAAGCCGGTTGACGGTTTCGCCCGAGCCTACCGCAAAAGCGACCCGGTCGCCGCGCCGCAAAAGTAAAGGCTGGTAAACGCCACACCGCCGTGTCGGCGGGGCCGCCGGTGCACTACACTCTGCCTCTACCGTGTATGGCGACGAGGAAGACCACAACGTCCATGGCCAACTACATCAAACTGCGCGCCCGTCTGATGCGCGACGACGACATCGCCTTCGGCCCCGGCAAGGCGCAACTGCTGGACGCCATCGAAAGCACCGGCTCGATTTCCGCGGCGGCCCGCGAGGTGGGCATGAGCTACCGGCGCGCCTGGCTGCTGGTGGACACCATGAACCGCTGCTTCCGGGAGCCGTTGGTCCATTCCGCCCCCGGCGGCAAGCACGGCGGCGGCGCCGAGGTCACCGAGGCAGGGCGGCGTATTCGCCAGCGTTACCGGCAGATGGAACAGGCGCTGCGTGATCTGGCCGACGACTTCGAAACAAGCCTGGAGAACGAACTGAACTGAACGCCCGGCAAAACCCGCCGGTCACGCTGCTGGCTTTTCTTTGACTACCGCTATATCCTGCCATGCATAACGAATTTTAACAGTCGTACCATTCGCTCGTCAGCCAGAGAGTTTTTCCATGAACGTTTTTCTTTTTCCGGCGGCCCTGTGCCTGCCGGTGGCTTCGCTTTGCCTGCCGGCCCACGCCGCTCCCTCCCCTGAATCCGGCGACCGCTTCGAACTGGGCGTTCTGGAACCGGTGGTGGTGCAAGGGGACGGCATCGACGCCGACCAGACCAGTACCCACTCCACCGTCACCAGCGACGATATGCGCCGCTTCAACCGCACCGACGTCTCCCAGGCGCTGGAGCTGCTGCCCGGCGTCAATACCGTGATGATGGGCGGTCGCAGTGAGCGGCTGATCAATGTACGCGGCTTCGACTCTCGCCAGGTGCCGCTGTTTATCGATGGCATTCCGGTGTACGTGCCCTACGACGGCAACATCGATCTGTCCCGTCTGACCACCTACGACGTGGCGGAAATCTCGGTGAGCAAGGGCTACACCTCGCTGTTGGCCGGCCCCAACACCCTCGGCGGCGCCATCAACGTGGTCGGTCGCCGGCCCCGGCTGGGCACCGAGGCGGAAGCCGGCTACGGCATGAGCTTCGACGATCGCTTCTCGCGCAACGCCTGGGACAGCTACGCCAACGTGGGCACCAACCAGGGCCGCTGGTACGCCCAGGTCGGTGGCTCGATCCGCGATCAGGACTATTTCCCGTTGGCCGGTGACTTCGACCCCACCGCCGACGAAGACGGCGGCCGCCGGGAGAACTCGGAATACACCGACCGCAAACTGTCGCTGCGTCTGGGCTTTACCCCCAACGCCTCCGACGAATACGTGTTCAGCTATTACAAGCAGGACGGTGAGAAGCAGACGCCCCCCTATGCCGGTGACGATCCCAACACCCGGGTGCGTTTCTGGCAGTGGCCCTGGTACGACAAGGAAAGCTTCTACTTCAATTCCAAGACCCGGCTGCATGAGCATCTGGAGGCCAGGCTGCGGCTCTACTACGACAGCTTCGAGAATTCGCTGCGCTCCTACGACGACGCCACTTACAGCAGCATGAACCGGCCCTACGCCTTCGACAGCACCTACGACGATTACTCCTGGGGCGGCAGCGTGGAACTGGGCACCGACCTGTTCGAGCGCCACGATCTGCGCCTGGCGGTGCATTACAAAACCGACGTTCACCGCGAAGTGGGCGACATCGGCGAGCCGGAGCAGCGCTTTGAAGACCGCACCGTCTCGGTGGGCGTGGAAGACCGCTTCGCCGCCACCGACCGGCTGACGCTGCTGGCCGGCATCAGCTATGACCGGCTGCGCGGCGAGCAGGCCGACAATCTGGTCAACGGCACCATCGAACCGTTCGAGCTGGCGTCCACCTCGGCGGTCAATCTGCAGGCCGGCGCCCTGCTCGCCTTCCACGACCACCTCAAAGGCCGCCTGATCGCCTCCAAGCGCAGCCGTTACCCGACCATCAAGGACCGCTACTCGTTCCGCATGGGCTCGGCGCTGCCGAACCCGGATCTGGACGCGGAAACCAGCACCGGCGTGGAAGCCGGTCTGGCCGGCGACCTGCTGGTCGGCACCAATACGCCGATGCATTGGGGCGCCGCGGTGTTCCGCAACGAGATCGACGACAGCATCCAAAGCATCGCCATCGACAACGGCCTGTGCAGCTCGCCGCCCTGCTCGCAATTGCAGAACGTGGCGGAGTCGGTGCTGCAGGGCGCCGAGGCGGAGCTGACCGTGAACCTGGGCAACGCCTGGCAATACCACCTCAACTACACCTACCTGCACCGGGACAACAAGTCCGACCCGGACCTGCGCGCTCTGGACACCCCCCGCCACAGCGGCTTCACCTATCTAAGCTGGTTCCTGGGCGACACCTGGACCCTCACCGCCAGCGCCCGTGCCGACAGCGGCCGCTACAACGACAGCGACGGCACGCGGCAAACCGCCGGTTTCGTCACCACCGGCCTCAAGGCCGCCTGGCGGCCGCTGCCGCAATGGCAGCTGGAAGCCGGCGTGGACAACCTGGGCGACAAGCTCTACGCCTATGACGAGGGCTACTACGAGCCGGGCCGCACCTACTTCACCAAGGTGCGCTGGCGCTACTGAGCGGCGCGCTCCAGACGGTCATTCAGGAGATCACCATGACATTCGTTTCCCGTTACGCCGCCCTGGCGCTGCTCGCCCTGCCGCTGGCCGCGCCGGCCATGGACGCCGGCGAGGCCGACGGCTGTGCCACCTACGAAGCGCCGGAACAGGCCGTGATCGAACGGCTCACCGCGCCCTCTCTGCCCGAGCCCCGCGGCGCGGAAGGCGCGGCCCCGGCGCGCCTCGACACCGGCACCGCTTACCGCGCCACGCTATCACCCCAGGACGACTTTGCGTTCGCCGCCGAACCCGGCCGCCATACCCTCGCGGACGGCGCCTACGCCGGCGCCTTCGTGTTCCACACCGACCGGGCCGGCCCCTATCGCGCCTACATCGACGACGCCAGCTGGGTGGATCTGGTGGACAAGGACGGCGCCCTGGTGCCCTCGGAGGATTTCGGCGGCCGCCACCAATGCGAGGCGCTGCGCAAGTTCGTGGTCTATTCCTTGGACGCGGATCGGGACTATGTGCTGCAACTGAGCGGCGGCACCCGGCAGCGCGTGCGCGTGCTGGTGCAACCGGACCGTCGCTGATGGGCCAGCCACGATGGCGGTGGCCTCTGTCATTACTGCTTGTGGCACTGATCGGCCAGGCCGGTGCCGGGCCGGCGCCGGACCCGCGCCGGGGCGAGGCGTTCTTCAACACCGCCTTCGTGGCGGCGCCCTCCCCGGCCAGCCTGCGCGACGGGCTCGGCCCGCTGTTCAACGCCGCCGCCTGCGACCAGTGTCATAGCCGCGGCGGCCGGCGCGTGCGGCCCGCCGACGGCGAGCCGCTGCCCACCGGTCTGGTGATGCAACTCAGCCAGCGGAAGGCGGGCGGCGCCCGGGGCCCCCACGACGCCTACGGCACCACCTTCAATCCGCTGGCGGTGGCCGGCGTGCCCGCCGAGGGCCGGATAACCGTGCGCTGGCGCACCCGGCACGGCCGCTACACGGATGGCGAGGGCTGGCGGCTGCAAACGCCGGACTATGAATTCCAGGCGCTCAGCCTCGGCCCCCTGGGCGAGGCGGCGGCGTTCTCCGTGCGCGGCGCCGCCGCCCTGGACGGTGTCGGGGCGCTGGCGGCTATTCCAACGGCGGTGATCCTGGCCGGGGCGGATGCCGGCGACCGGGACGGCGACGGCATCAGCGGTCGGCCCAACTGGATCGAGGTGGACGGCGAACGGCGCCTGGGTCGCTTCGGCTGGAAGGCCAACCACCCGGACCTGGAAACACAGATCGCCGCGGCCCTGATCAACGAGCAGGGCATCACCACCTCGCGACGTCCGGAATCCGGCTGCGCCCCGCCGCAGCGGCGCTGCCGGGCGGCGCCCAACGGCGGCGAGCCGGAGATGGCCGACGACGACCTGGCCGCCCTGGTGGCGTTCGTCGCCGGGCTGGCACCGCCGGCGCCGGTGGCCGATCCGTCCGGCGACGGCGCCGAGCTGTTCCGCGCGCTGGGCTGCGCCGCCTGCCATCGACCGTCCATCGAATGGCGGCAACAGGGACGAACGGCGCGCCTGGCACCGTACACGGATTTGCTGCTGCACGATCTTGGCGAAGGGTTGGCCGACCATCGACCGGACCACGACGCCGACGGCCGGGAATGGCGCACCGCGCCGCTGTGGGGGCTGGGGCGGGCGCGCCGTGCCGGGCTGCCAGCCTGCTACCTGCACGATTGCCGCGCGCGCACCCTGGAGGAAGCGGTTCTCTGGCACGGCGGCGAAGCCGCCGCCAGCCGGGACGCCTTCACCACCCTGCCCGGCCCGCGCCGGCGGGCGCTGCTCCACTTTCTGGAAGGCCTTTGACGGGTCGCGGGCCGGTCCGCGTTTCTCCCCGGCCCCGCTTACTGGTCGTCGGCGTCGGAGACGTCGTCGGCGGGCTCCCCGCCGTCCTCGTCGTCCACCTTGGGCGGCAAGGCCCGGCGTGCCTTGGCGCCCAGCTCGTGCAGCTTGTGGGCCTGGCCGAGCAGATTGCCGCGCCCCTCGGTGAGCCGTTTGTAAGCGGTTTCCCAGGAATCGTGGGCGCGGTCGATCTTGTCGCCCACGTCCGCCAGGGACTCGCTGAGGCGGGTGATCTGATCGCAGATCAGGCCGGCCCGGTTGGCGATGTCCAGGGCGTTGCGGTTCTGGTACTCGTAGCGCCAGATATTCTGGATGGTGCGCAGGGTGACCAGCAGCGTGGTCGGGCTGACCAGCACGATATTGCGCTCATAGGCTTCGGTGTAGAGCCCCGGGTCCGCTTCCATGGCGGTCATGAAGGCTCCTTCCACGGGAATGAACAGCAGCACGAAGTCGAGGCTGCGCACCCCTTCCAGGTTGCCGTAAGCCTTGATGTTCAGGCCCTTGATGTGGGCGCGCAGGGATTGCAGGTGCTGGTCGCGGCTTTCCCGCCGGGTGTCGTCGTCCTCGGCACTGACCAGGCGCTCGTAGGCGACCAGCGACACCTTGGCGTCGATCACCACGTCCTTGTCTTCCGGCAGGTGGACGATGGCGTCCGGCAGCCGGCGCCCGCCGTCCTCGCTTTTCAGCGCCACCTGGGTGTCGTACTCGCGGCCCTTGGTCAGGCCGGAGCTTTCCAGCACCCGTTCCAGGATCATCTCGCCCCAGTTGCCCTGGGTTTTCACCTGGCCCTTGAGCGCCTGGGTCAGGTTGCGGGCGTCCAGGTGCATCTGCTGGTTCAGGCTTTTCAGATGCTGGAGCTGCTCGGTCATGGCCGCCTGGGCGCGGGTGTCGTCGCTGTGGATCTGATCCACCCGGCGGCGGAACTCGGCCAGCTGCTCGCGGAACGGGTTGAGCAGCGTGTCCAGCCCCTGCCTGTTGTTCTCCTCGAACTGCTTGCTGCGGCGTTCGAAAATCTTCGCCGACAGGTTCTCGAACTCCTGTTTGAGCTGCTCGCGGCTTTGCTCCAGAAACGCCAGCTTGTCCTGCTGGCCGGCCAGCCGCTCCTCCAGGCGCGCCTTGTCGGCGCGGGCCTGGGCGTACTGGCCCTGGAGGTCCTGCAACTGCCGCTCCAGGGCGCCGGCGCGCTCCTGCTCGCGGGCCAGCTCGCGACCGCGCGCCTCACCGTCGTGCAGCGCCTGGTCCCGCTCCCGGCCCAGCCGGTTGAGCGGCGCCCGGGTCAGCAGCAACGCCACCAGGGCGGTGACCACCACCGCCAGGGTCATCGCCAGCGCCAGTAGCATCGGATCGCCGAGTCCGTTCATGCCGCCGCCTTACTGAACAGAGTGTAGAAATTATCACGGGTGACCCGCGCCACCTCCGCCACCGGCAGCGCTTTCAAGTCGGCCACGCATTCCGCCACCCGCGCCACATGGCGGGGCTCATTGGGTTTGCCCCGGAACGGCACCGGCGCCAGCCAGGGCGAGTCGGTTTCGATCAGCAGGCGCTCCAGGGGCAGCGCGCGCACGGTGTCGCGCAGGGGCTCCGCATTGCGAAAGGTGACGATGCCGGAAATGGAAATATAAAACCCCATCGCCATGGCCTGCTCGGCCATGTCGGTGTCCTCGGTGAAGCAATGCAGCACGCCGCGCACTTCGCCGCCGCCGTGCTCGCGCAGCAGCGCCAGGGTGTCCTCCTTGGCGCCCCGGGTGTGAATCACCAGCGGCAGACCGGTGCGGCGGGCGGCCTGAATGTGCGCCACGAAGCGGCGTTGCTGCCACTCGCGCTGCTCCTTGGCGTAGAAGTAATCCAGACCGGTTTCGCCGATGGCCACCACCCGGGGGTGGTCCGCCAGACGCACCAGCTCGTCCGCGTCCGGCTCGCGGGATTCCTTGTAGAGCGGATGCACGCCCACGGTGGCGTGCACGTCCGCATGGCTTTCGGCCAGGGCGCGTACCCGTGGAAAGGTTTCCAGGTCGACGCCGATGCACAGCATATGGGAAATACCGTCGGCGCGGGTGGCCGCCATCATCGCCTGGAAATCGCCGTCGTAAGCATCCAGGTTGAGCCGGTCCAGATGGCAGTGGGAATCCACCAGGTCGAGGGAAACGTCGGGCATCGCGGAGGGCTCCTTGTCGGCCGGTTGAAGCAGGTTCCACGGCGGGAACGGGCGATGCCAAGGGTAGCGACGCCGAGCGGCCTTGGCCAGTCCCGCACACCGGCCCCGACCAGCTGGAAAAATGGTCGGAGCCCTTTCCAGCGTCGCGGAAAACGACGCGCATAAAAAAGCCGCCCGGCGACAAGCCAGACGGCCCTTTCGATGCGCGGCGGTGCTCCGCGCGGTACGTTCACGACACCGTATCAGGAGCGGCGGCCGCCTCCGTGGCTGCGCTGACCGCCCTTGCGGCCGGCTTCCGCCGCCCGTTGCGGGTCGTTCTTGAAGTTGCCGGAACTGTGCTCACCGCCTTTCTCTCCGGCCTGGGCGGCCAGGTCCCGGTCGTGCTTGAAATTACCCGGGCTGTTCTGTCCACCTTTCCCGCCGGCTTCGGCGGCGCGCTCCGGGTCATTCTTGAAGTTGCCGGGGCTTTCCTCGCCGCCTTTCTGGCCGGCACGGGAAGCGCGTTCACGATCCTCGGCAAAGTTTCCAGAACCTCCACGATGTTCAGTCATGATGTCTCTCCTTGAAGTTTTCGATCCTTGAAGTTTCCAATCCTTCGGAACACCGGACGCTGCCGTGAGCGACCGGTGAACACAAGCTAGTGCCGCCTGCCTGCCAGGAAAAGAGTCCCCATTGAAGGTTTTACATCAGGGGTCGCCGGGCGCGGCGGAAAACATCGCCTCCCTGGTACCTTGCGCTGGGTCGAAAGTATCGCTTTGCGACGCTCAGAAGTGCCAATTCCGTGAACCCTTTGGCGCTTTGTTCGCTTGATCACGAATCGATGACGTCAAATAGTTTCACCCTTCGGCACCAGCCCGGATCGCCGCTAGGGCCTTGTATTGAAGCCTTGGCGATACCTTTGGATGAGTTGGTAAAAATACGATTTACACTTTCGATTAAAGCGTTGCGTTCCGAAAAAAAGGCTGTCTATGATGCTCTGGCGCATGCCGGCCTTCATGGACGAATCACACTCAATGTGTAAGGCGGCCAGGGACGGCCATCGGCATCCGGCGACTCAGGGACGTGTGTTCGCCGGGCGTGACGGGAACAGGGAGGTTCCCGTCACCTGCGTTTTCCTTCCCTCTCTCGACCACGATCGCTGACGCTCACGACGCTCACATGGTATGGGTGGGCCGATCGGATTGCAGCGCGCCGGCCAGATGGTTCTCGATGGTGCGGCGGGCGGTGTCGTCCTGGTCGGAGAACTGCACGCCGATGCCGGCGGTGCGGTTGCCCTGGGCGCCCTGGGGGGTGATCCAGACCACCTTGCCGGCCACCGGAATCTTGTCCGGCTCGTCCATCACGTTGAGCAGCAGGAAGATTTCCTCGCCCAGCTGATAGTCCTTGTCGGTGGGTATGAACAGGCCGCCGTTGGTGATGAACGGCATGTAGGCGGAATACAGTGCGGCCTTGTCCTTGATGCTCAGGGACAGGATGCCGCTGCGGCCTCCGGGCATTTTCATGTGTGTTTCCCCCCCTATGGGCGCCCCGGCGCCCTTTTTTTTGCACGCCGATTCGGCGTTCAAGCAGATTAGAAGCCGCTGGCGGAGGCGTCAACGCCCACCAGGATCAGCAGCCACTGCTCCATCAGCAATTCCTTGTTGGGGTTGGCGCCGGCCAGCAACTGGCGCCGCCCCTCCATCACCCGCCGGGCGGCGGCCAGCAACCGGGCCGGCGGCACCTGGGCGGCCAACTCCCGCAGCAACGGTTCCACCTTGGGGTCGGTGACGGTGGCCGGGTCGGCCTCGCCGCCCTCCTCGCCCAGCGCCGCCAACACCGCCGCCCGGGCCAGCCAGCCGTACAGCACACCGGCCATCACCCGGGGGTCCTGGCCGGCCAGCACCTGCCCGGCCTGGGCCGGCGAGGCGCGCCCGCGG
>JAKUPL010000036.1 GCA_022449455.1 Alcanivorax sp.
CCTTTCTGGAGGGTTCGTTTCCCAACCACCCCAAAAGCGGCGGCGATTCACCACCGAGCGTGGGGGTAAGCGGGGCGCCTTGCCGGGACCCTTGAGAACAGGACGTTCGAAAGGGAGCCCCCAGGGACGGGTTCACGGCGTTCCCGGCAAGGCGCCCCGCTTACCCCCACGCGCCCCTCTGGAGGGAACCACCACCCCAATCCAACCCAAAACATCCAGACCCGCCGCTTGCCCCAAACCCGGAATGATGATTCAATCCTTCAAACATCGGAACCGGAATTCCATTCATGGCCTATCGAGAAACCGCGCACGTCAAAGCCCGCAAGGCCGCCCAGCGGGACCATCTGCTGGCCACCGCCGAGACCCTGGTGCGTGCCGGCGGGTTCGCCGCCATGACCATGCAGGCGGTGGCGGAGCGGGCCGGGGTGGGCGTGGGCACCTTGTACCGGTACTTCGACAACAAGGCGACGCTGGCCGCCGCCGTGTTCGAGGCCGCCACCGCCCGGGAGGTGGCGGCGGTGGATCAGGCCCTGGGGCGGGAAGGGCCCGCCGCCGAGCGTCTGGAGCGGGCCTTGCGGGTGTTCGCCCGGCGCGCCCTGGCGGCGCCGAGGCTGGCCTGGGCGCTGATCGCCGAGCCGGTGGAACCGGAGGTGGACGCGGCGCGGCTGCGCTACCGGGCCGCCTACGCGGACCTCTATAAGCGGGTGCTGGACGAGGGCGTGGCGCGGGGCGAGTTGCCGCCCCAGTCCACCGCCCTGGGCGCGGCGGCGCTGGTGGGCGCCATCGCCGAGGCGCTGGTGGGGCCGCTGTCGGCGCCGCTGGCCGACGCCGGCCTGCCGGATCAGCTCACCGCCTTCGTGCTGCGCGCGGTGGGTGCGCGCCCCGGAGGTGCTTGATGAAGAATCCGCTCAAGGCGCTGTTCTCCGGAGCCGCCGGCCTGCGCCGCGGGCTGCTGCTGTACGGCCCCTTTCTGGGCGCCGGGGTGCGCGTGGACGAACTGAGCGCGGACTTCCGGCGGGTGAGGGTGTCCATGGGCATGCACTGGTACAACCGCAACTATGTGGGCACCCACTTCGGCGGCAGCCTCTACAGCATGACGGACCCCTTCTACATGCTGATGCTGATGAACAATCTGGGCCGCGACTATGTGGTCTGGGACAAGAGCGCCAGCATCGACTTCGTGAGCCCGGGCAAGGGCCGCGTGTTCGCCGAATTCGAGCTCACCGAGGCGATGCTCGACGAGGTACGCGCCGCCACCGCCGGCGGCGACAAGTATCTGCCCACCTGGCCGGTGAAGGTCGTCGACGGCGACGGCCGGACCGTGGCCGAGGTGAGCAAAACCCTGTACGTACGACGTAAGCGCGCCTGACGCGCCGGAGGATGGCACCATGAACGCCAAACACGAGGAGCTCAATGTGGACGCCCTGGCCAGCACCCATGAGGTGTTCAATCAGGCGCCACCGCTGGAAAACTACGACGCTTTCACCGGCGACACCGCGCTGCGCGAGGCGGTGATCCGCGAGGGCGGCGACTGGGGGCTGGACGACCTGAGCCGCTATGGCCGCGAAACCACCCGCCCGGAGGTGATCGAGTGGGGCTACCAGGCCAACGCCAGCAAGCCCGAGTTCGAGCCCCACGACCGCTACGGGCACCGCATCGACCGGGTCAATTACCACCCGGCCTATCACCATCTGATGAACATGGGCCTGCGCGAAGGGCTGCACGCGTCGCCCTGGACCGATCCGGGCCCCGGCGCCCATGTGGTGCGCGCCGCCAAGTACTACATGCACGCGCAGATCGAGGGCGGCCACGGCTGCCCGATCACCATGACCTTCGCCGCCGTGCCCAGCCTGGCGTTGACCCCGTCCATCGCCGAGCGCTGGCTGCCCAAGGTCACGGCCCGGGACTATGACCCGCGCAATGTGAGCCATAACGACAAGCAGGCGCTGACCATCGGCATGGGCATGACCGAGAAACAGGGCGGCTCCGACGTGCGCGCCAACACCACCCGTGCCCATCCGCTGGGCGCCGAGGGCCCCGGCCAGTTGTACGAACTGGTGGGGCACAAGTGGTTCATGTCGGCGCCCATGTGCGACGCCTTCCTGATGCTGGCCCAGGCGCCCGGCGGGCTGAGTTGCTTCCTGGTACCGCGCTGGCGCGAGGACGGCGGCAAGAACCCGCTGCAGGTGCAGCGCCTGAAGAACAAGGTGGGCAATGTCTCCAACGCCTCTTCCGAGGTGGAGCTGCGCGGCGCCCATGGCTGGATGGTGGGCGAGGAAGGGCGCGGCGTGCCGGCCATCATCGAGATGGTGGCCATGACCCGCTTCGATTGCATGATCGGCTCGTCCTCCAGCCAGCGCCAGGTGATGGCCCAGGCGGTGCACCACGTGGCCCATCGCGCCGCCTTCGGCGAGGCCCTGCTGGACCAGCCGCTGATGCGCAACGTGATCGCCGACCTGCAGCTGGAGGTGGAAGGCTCGGTGGCGATGACCTGGCGCATGGCCCGCGCCCTGGATCACCAGGACGACGAACACGAGAAGCTGTTCGCCCGGCTGGGCGCGGCGGTGGGCAAGTACTGGATCTGCAAACGGACGCCGCACCACGCCTACGAAAGCATGGAATGCCTGGGCGGCAACGGCGTCACCGAGAACTTCATTCTCGCCCGGTTGTACCGGGACGCGCCCATCAACGCCATCTGGGAAGGCTCCGGCAACGTGCAGGCGCTGGACCTGCTGCGCGCCATGGGCAAAAGCCCCAAGGTGCTGGACGCCTGGTTCGCGGAACTGGCCGGCGCGCAGGGCCGCGATCCGGTACTCGACAAAGCGGTCAACGATCTCCGCAAGGCCCTGGCGGACACCGACGACCTGCCGTACCGCGCCCGTGATCTGGTGGACCGCATGGCGCTGACCATGCAGGCCGCCCAACTGGTCAAGGCCGGCAACGAAGCGGTCAGCCAGGCCTTTATCCGCGCCCGTCTGGACAGCGGCCACACCCGCAACTACGGCACCTTGCCGCGCGGGCTGGACGTGGATACGTTGGTGCGTCGGGCCAATCCGCTGGAAGCCTGACGGCGATCGTCGCTCCTAGAGCTTCAACCGCTCCGCCACCTCGAACCACATCGCCCGGTAGGCCTGGGCGGCCGGGGTGTAGGGCGCGATTTCGCCCACCGGGGCCTGGTGGTCGCCCATCTGCTCCACGTGGGTGGCGTAGGGCACCCAGGTTTTCAGGCCGTTCTTCATCTCCGGCGGGCGCTTGATGAGCATCTGCACGTGCAGATCCCGGCGCCGATCCACCATATTGAAGAAGGGCACCACCCGCAGGTGCTTGAATTTTTTGTCGTCGAGCCAGTCCAGCACCTGCCGGAAGGCGCGCAGGGACAGGTGGGTGGGAATCACCGGCACGAACAGATAGTCCGCCGCCGCGAACACGCTCTCCGCCAGCGGGCTGAGGGTCGGCGGGCAGTCCAGGACCACCAGTTCGTAGGATTCGCCGAACGGCGCGATCAGCTCCTTGAGCCGGTTCTTGGCGCCGCCGCCTTCCGCCAGTTTGACGTCGGCGTTGCGCATGCTGATGTCGGCGGGGATCACATCCAGATGGGGCCAGCGGGTCTCGCGCTTGAAGCGGCCCGCCGGCTGCTTGCCCTTGAGCAGGCCGCCGGCCTTGTAGCCGGGGGTCTGATCGTCCACGCCCAGATAGAAACTGGCGGCGCCCTGGGGGTCCAGGTCCCAGACCAGGGTACGATGCTTCCAGCGGGCCGCATGCCAGGCCATGTTCACGGCCGTGGTGGTCTTGCCCACCCCCCCTTTCAGATTGTAGAAGGCGATGGTCTGCATGAGATGATTTCCGGTTTCCGCGGTCGGCTTCCGAGGCTAGCATGAAACGCGGACCATCTCACCGGCGGCGCCTTGTGGTCGCCGTCGTCAGCCGGTTTAATAGCCGGTCCAGGGAAGCCGACCACGGGCGCGGGAGAGCGGGGTGACCGTCGACAAACGTTACCAGGTGTACATCAGCACCACCTATCCGGATATGCAGTCCGCCCGCCAGGCGCTGATGCTGCCGCTGCTGGATCTGGGACTGATGCCCATGGGAATGGACATGCACAGCACCGAAAGTCATAACCTGATGCCCGTGGTGCAGCGCATGATCGACGACAGCGACTACTTCGTGATCCTGCTGGGCGGCCGTTACGGCACCCTGTCGCCGCTCGGCCTCAGCTACACCCACCGCGAATACATCTTCGCCGCCACCAAGCGCAAGCCGGTGGTGAGCTTTATCCACGACGACCCGCTTAATCTGCCGCCGGATCTGCGCGAGCCTTCCCGGGAAGGCCAGGTGCGCCGGGACGATTTCGCGCGCCTGCTGGAAAACAAAACGCTCAGTTTTCGCTGGCGGGATGAGAGCGACCTGGGTGCCCGGGTCGCTCAGGTGATGCCCGATATCATGCGCCAGTACCCGGCGTCGGGCTGGGTGCCGGCGGGCGCCCGGAGCGGCGCCGGCGCCGGTGACGCCCACGGCCAGGCCCTGGCCCGGCGGGTGGCGGAGCTGGAAAAGGAACGGGAAGAATGGCTGGCGGCCCAGCGCGCGCCGCTGCGCGGCCTGGCCCGGGGCAGCGATGCGCTGGCCCTGGAGTATTCCTGCAACGTCTACGAAGGCGGCGACTGCAAGATGGCCATGACTCACTGCGACCTGGATTGGGATCGGGTGTTCGCCTGCGTGGCGCCGCTGATGCTGAATCCGGTGTCCGAGCCGGTGATGCAGAAGGCCCTGGAGGATTACATCGCGCGCCGTGCTCTGCAGGACGTGACCGATGATTTCCCCAAGGCCCACGCGGTGCGCAACGTGGTGCTGGCGGGGCACGCCTTCAACCAGGTAAAGGTGCACCTGCGCACCCTGGGGCTGATCACCAAGACCTCGGAGACCGACAGTCGGGGCATGCCGCTGTGGCGGCTCACCGCCCAGGGCGACAGCACCATGAGTCAGGTGATCGCCCAGCGGCGCTAGGGGGCGTGCGACGCCAATGCTCGCGATGGACGGGTTGAAAGTTACAAGTTAAAAGTTAAAACGCGGGTGAGGTCCAGTGGCGGCGGGAAGGCCGTGCCCGCGTTCACTGGGCTACAAGCCACAAAACCAGGCCGGCCGCAGGCCGCGGCAGAGCCCCTCGGCCACGACCTTTCAACTTTTCACTTTCAACTTTCAACTGGCCGTTAACCGGCACGGCCCCGCAGCTTCTCCGTCAGAAATTCCACGATCCCATCCACCGGAACGCCCGTGTTTTCCGCGTCGGCGCGGCCCTTGTATTCCAGCACGCCGTTGTCCATGCCGCGCTCGGCGATCACCACCCGATGGGGAATGCCCAGCAGCTCGCTGTCGGCCAGCTTGACGCCCAGGCGTTCCTTCTCGCGGTCGTCGAACAGCACTTCCACGCCGGCCTCGGTGAGCTGCTGGTAAAGCTGCTCGGCCAGTTCCCGTTCGCGCGGGCTTTTCTTGATGTTCACCGGCACCAGCGCGACCTGGAACGGCGCGATGGAGGACGGCCAGATAATGCCCTTGTCGTCGTGGTTCTGCTCGATGGCGGCGGCCACCACCCGGCTCACGCCGATGCCGTAGCAGCCCATGGGCATCACCACCGCCTTGCCGTTTTCATCCAGCACCTTGGCGCCCAGGGCTTCGGAGTACTTGGTGCCGAGCTGGAAGATGTGGCCCACTTCGATGCCCCGTTTGATGGTCAGCGTGCCGTTGCCGTCCGGGCTGGGATCGCCTTCGCGCACCTTGCGCAGGTCGGCCACCTCGGGCAGCGCCACGTCGCGCTCCCAGTTGACGTTGAAATAATGCTTGCCGTCCTGGTTGGCGCCAGCGGCGAAGTCGCTCATCACCGCCACGCTGCGGTCCACCACGCAGGGGATCGACAGCCCCACCGGGCCCAGGGAGCCGGGGCCGGCGCCCACGGCGGCGCGGATCTCTTCCTCGCTGGCGAATTCCAGCGGCGCGGCCACCGCCTCCAGATTCTCCGCCTTCACGTCGTTCAGCTCGTGGTCGCCGCGCACCAGCAGCGCCACCAGCCCGCCCTCGGCGCCCTTGACCACCAGCGTCTTCACGGTCTTCTCGATGGCCAGATCGAACTGCTCCACCAGTTGTTCGATGGTTTTGGCGTCGGGCGTGTCCACGGTGTTCATTTCGGCGCCGGGGGCGGCGCGCTCGGTGGTCGGCGCCAGCGCTTCCACCAGCTCCACATTGGCGGCGAAGTCGGACTGGTCGGAGAAGGCGATGTCGTCCTCGCCGGAATCCGCCAGCACCTGGAATTCATGGCTGGCGGCGCCGCCGATGGCGCCGGTGTCGGCCTCCACCGGACGGTACTCCAGACCCAGACGGTCAAAGATGGCGCAGTAGGCGCCGTGCATGATCTCGTACGTCTGTTGCAGCGACGCTTCGTCGATATGGAAGGAATAGGCGTCCTTCATGGTGAATTCCCGGGCACGCATGATGCCGAAGCGCGGCCGGATCTCGTCGCGGAATTTGGTCTGGATCTGATAGAAATTGACCGGCAGCTGCTTGTAGCTGTGCACCTCGTTACGCACCAGGTCGGTGACCACTTCCTCGTGGGTGGGGCCCAGACAGAAGGGATTATCGTGGCGGTCGGTGAAGCGCAGCAGCTCGGGCCCGTAGGCCGGCGCGCGCCCGGACTCCTCCCACAGCTCCATGGGCTGCACCACCGGCATCAGCACTTCCTGGGCGCCGGCGCGGTCCATCTCCTCGCGGATGATGCGTTCCACCTTGCGCAGCACGCGCAGCCCGGTGGGCAGCCAGGTGTACAGCCCGGAAGCCAGTTTGCGGACCATGCCGGCGCGCAGCATCAGCTGGTGGCTGACGACCACGGCGTCGGAAGGGGTTTCCTTGACGGTGCCTAGCAGGTATTGGGAGGTGCGCATGGGCGAAGCGAATCCGTGTCAGTGGGTGAAAAGCAAACGGGCATTCTAGAGCAGCGGCAAGCGGCAGGCTACACGCCGCAAGCGGCATGCCATCCCGGCCCGGGCCCGCGGCTTGCAGCTTGCTGCTCGCCCCTTTATGTTCTGGGTTCGTTTCCCGGGAGAGACTGATGCTGACGGCCAAACAAGTGGAAGCGCTGATCCGTGGCGGGTTGCCAGCGGCGGCGGAGCAAGGGGTGGTGGTGGAAAGCGTGGACCGCAACCGGGCGCGGGTGCGCTATCGGTTCGACCCGTCCATGGTGCGCCCCGGCGGTACCGTGTCCGGGCCGACCCTGATGAGCCTGGCGGACGCGGCCATGTACGCCGCCATCCTTGCCAATCTGGACGGCCAGGAGATGGCCGTGACCCAGAATCTGAACATCAACTTCCTCAGCAAACCGGCCCCCGCCGACCTGGTCGGCGACGCCGAGATCATCCGCCTGGGCCGGCGCTCGGCGGTGCTGGAGGTGCGCATCTACAGCGACGGGGTGGAGGCCATGGTGGCCCACGTCACCGGCACCTACGCGATTCCCTCGCGCCAACCCTCGTAGGAGCGGTCGTTCGACCGCGATCCCGCCGCCGGCATCCAACCGCCGAATCGCGGTGGAACCACCGCGCCTAGCGCAGTTCCTTTTCCCAGATCAGGTCGATGGCCTGCTCCTTGCTGCTGGACTGGGCTTCCAGGTGCAGGGTGCGGGTCAGGGTGTAGCGCAGCATCACCGTGGAGATGGCGTCGAACAGACCCACCGCGTAGGTCAGATAAAGCCGTTCGGAAAGCCGCTTGCCGAGCATCAGGGCGGCGTCCTCGGTCTCCCAATCGCTGCCGATGGAGATTTCGTCCAGGCCCAGGGTGTCGCCGATCTTGCGGGTCACGCCGGCCCCTTTCTGCAGACCGTACAACGCCAGCGCCTGGGCCACCTTGGCGGCGTCGCTGTCGGAGCCGCTGTTCAGCGAGCGGCCGGTGATCAGGTAGGACATGGCCTGGCTTTCCTCCAGGGCCGGGTCGGAGAAAATGCGGGCGTCCGGCTGCTGCAGGGTGCCGGAGAGCTGCACGCCGACCACCTGGCTTTCGCTGGGAATACGGCGGATGGCGCGAATGTCCAGGGCCGGATTGTCCGGCGCGCCCTGGAACAGCAGCCGGCCGTTCTCGATGGCCAGGTTCTGGCCGTAGGCGCGGTAGCGACCTTCCACGATCACCAGCTCGCCATCCAATTGGGCGGGCTGCCCCGGCTGCTGGGTCACGCGCAGGTTGCCGTTGAGGGTGGCGGTCAGGCCGAAGCCCTCGAAGTGCACCTTGTCGCCCAGGCCCACCGACACCGCCATCGCCAGGGGCAGGCCGCTGCTTTGCTCGGCGCGGGCGTCCACCAGCACCTGGTCCTTGCTGACGGTGACCGCGCTTTCCGGCAGCTCCCGGGGCTTGAGGTCGGCTTCCGGAACGTTCAGGTCGCCGGTCAGGCGCAGCAGGTCGCCGTCGCCTTCCAGTTTCAGATCCGGTGAGACGTACACCACCGCGTCGCTGCGGTTGGCCACCCGCAGGCGCTCGCCGGTGACGGTCAGCGACAGGGCCAGCGGCGATTGGGTGGGCGACCAGCGGCCATCCAGGTTAAGGGTGCCGTCGCCGAGGCCGGCGCGACCTTCCAGCCGCAGGGCACCGGTGGGGTCGCCGCGCACGCTCAGGCGCACCCGCTCGACGGTGATGCCCAGGTCGGGCACCGTGGCGCGACCGTCTTCCAGGGCCAGCTCGCCGGTCACCGACGGCCGCGCCGGATTGCCGCCCAGGGTCAGGTCGCCGGTGAGCCGGCCGGCCACCTCGCCCACCCGGGGGATCAGCGGCGCCAGATCCGCCAGGCTCGGCACGTCCACCCGGATGTCCCCGTCCAGGGGCGCTTCGGCATCGAGGCCGGACGTCACCCGGGCGTGCAGCTCACCCTGGTCCGCGATCACCAGATCCAGCTGGTTGTGGAGGCGGTTGTCTTCCAGGGTGCCTTCCAGTCGTGCGTCGCTGAGGCGGAAGGTGGCGGGTTCTTCCAGGGTGGTCAGGGTCAGCTCGGTGCCGTCCAGGTTCAGCCGCCATTGTCCGGAAAGGGCGCTCAGGGTGCCGCCGACCCGGGCCTCCGCGTTCAACTCGCCGCGCAGCGAGGTGCCGTCGCCCAGCCAGGGTTCGGCCAGCGCCAGCGGCAGCGCCGCGACGTTGACCTGGCCGTCCACGGCACCGCCCCGGTGGCTGCCTTCGGCGCACAGGCGCCCGCCGGCGCTGCCGGCCAGGCACAGGGAATCCAGGCTCTGCCGGTCGGCGCTCAGTTGGAAGGGCGCCGGCTGTTGCAGTTGCCAGGTGCCGGCGCGGGGCTGGCTGAGCCGCCATTCGCGGATTTCCCCGCGCCAGCGGTTGCCGGCATCCAGGCCGGCGTTCAGCGCCAGCCGGGTATCGGCGTCGTCGGCGCGGGCGGTGAGCACCAGTTGGTGGTCGCCGCGCCGGCCTTCCAGATCCAGGGTCAGCGCGTCCACGCGGGTGACGCCGGCCTGGGTCAGATCGTCGCCGCGCAGGGCCAGGCTCATGGCCGCGTCGCCGGCGGTCAGATTCTGGAAGCGTGCCTCCAGGGCGGCCAGGTGCCAGTCCTGGTATCCCAGCGCGTCGCCCCGGGCGGTGCCGCTCAGGCGCGGCGTTTTCAAGGCGCCACGCAGTTGCCAGTCGATCTCCAGTTGGCCGGCGGCGGGGGCGTACCAGCGGCTCAGCCGGGCCACGCTCACCTGGCCGTCCAGGTTCCACTGTTCGCCGACGCGGCCACGGGCGCGCAGCCGGTCCTCGCCCCAGCGGCCATCCAGGGTCACCGCCAGGTCGCCGCCGGCGGGCTGGTCGGCGCGCCCGGTCAGGGTCAGCGGCGTGCCTTTCAAACGCCCCTCCAGGCGCAGGGGATCGGCGCCCACGCTCCAGTCGTCGGCGCCGCGCCAGTGGCCCCGGGTGCGGGTGTCCAGGGCCAGATCGGCGGGCCAGTCCGGCGCCACCACGGCGGGGTTCAGGTGGCGGCCTCGGGCGTTCAGGTCCCAGGCGACGCCGTCGGCGTAATCCAGTTGCCCGGCCAGGGTCAGGGTCTGCTTGTCGCTGGTCATCGCCAGCCGGGTGAGCACCAGCCGTTGCAGGCCCGCCTGGCCGGCCAGTTGCAGGTGGATGGGATGGCCGTCGGCGGTAAGGTCGGCGGCTCCCTCCACGTCCACCGCCGCCAGATCGCCGCGGGTGGTGAGCCGGCCGGCGCCCAGGGCCACCGGTACCGGTGTGTCCACCGGCAGCGCCTGGGCCGGCCAGGTGTGGGTCAGATCCAGGCTGATCTGGCCGTCCCGGTAGCCCAGGTCCCCTTCGGAGTCGAGCCGGGCCGAGGTGCTGAGCCGGTGTGTCAGGTGCAGCTTTTCCGGGGTGCCGCTCAGGGTCAGGTGACCGGCGGCCTGGTTCAAAGGCGAAGAATCCGCCGGCGAGGTGTCACCCTGGTCGGTGGCCGCGTCGGCGGCGGCCTCGTTCTGTTGTTCCGCCCGGGCCGGGCGCCGCCAGCTCAGTTCGCCGTCCAGTTGATAGGGCTGTTCGAGCTGGCCGTTCAGGGTCGCTTCCAGACGGGTGTCCTGGACGCTCAAAGCCAGGGAAGACAGCGCCAGCTCGTCGCCGGCGGCCAGCTCGTCGCCGCGTACATCCTCGATCACCAGCGGCGTGTCGCCGTTCAGCGTGAACCGACCCAGGCGCAGCTCGTCCACGCGTACGCCCAGGGGCGGCGCCAGCCGGTCGGGCAGGGCGAACGGCGGCGCGTCCGGATCGGCGGGCTCGCCGGCGGGCAGGGTCAGGGCGACGGCATCGGCACGCAGATGGCGCAGTTGCAGCCAGCCGTACCAGAGCTGGCGCGGGGCCGCTTCCAGATCCAGCCCGTCGATCTCCACCGCCAGGGTTTGGTCGTCGGCGCCCTGCCGGTAGCTCAGCCGTTCCACCGTCACGCCGTTGAGCAGATTGCCCCGCCAGTTCTCCACCACCAGCTCGCCGGGCAGATAGGGACGCGCCCGCTCCAGCAGCCAGAGGTTGCCGGCGCGAGTGCCGAGCAGACCGAACAGGACGCCCAGCAACAGCAGCGGGATCACCAGCAGAAGGATCAGCAGAATCCGCTTCATCCGTGCGCCGCCCCTCACAGGTCCGGCCCCATGCTCAGATGCAGGCGCCAGTCCCGGTTCTCCTCCACGCCGCGGGCCAGGTCCACCCGGATCGGGCCCAGTGGCGAGCGCCAGCGCACCCCGAAGCCGGCGCTGCGTTCGATCTCGTAATCATCGAAATCGTTGAAGGCGTTGCCGGCGTCGCCGAACACCGCCACGCTCCAGTTGCGGGTGATCGGGTAGTCGTATTCCACGCTGCCCACCAGCAGGTGGCGGCCGCCGATCACGTCACCGTCGTCGTTTTTCGGGCCCAGGGATTCGTAGGCGAAGCCGCGCACGCTGGCGTCGCCGCCGGCGAAGAAACGCAGCGAGGCGGGCAGTTCGGTGACGTCGGTGACGTCGGTGAAGCCGAACTCGCCACGGGTGATGAAGCGGCCCTTGAACACCGGCACGATCAATTTGCCCCACAGATCGTACTGGACGAAGGTGGCCGACGAGGACAGGGCCTTGTGGGCGCCGCGCACCTTGCCGCCCAACCGCCAGCCGAAACGCGGGTAGACCGGGTCATCGGATTTCACACGGCTGAGCTGGAAACCCGGGATCACCAGCTCCGCCTGATCGATCTGGTCGGCCACTTCGTAGGTTTCGCGCAGATATTCGATGGACGGCGTGGCCACCCAGCCGGAGTCCAACTTGACGATGTAATCGGCGCCGACGCTGAAAATCTCGCTGTCGGTGGTGTCGGTTTGTTCGTTCACGTAGCTGGTGCGCAGTTCCAGCTTTTCGTTGAGCGGGTCGCTGAGCGGAATGGTGTAGCCGGCGCCGACCCCCTGGCGTACCCCGGACAGCTCGGTCTCCGCCCGCGCCTTGTGGCCGGCGGCGTTGACGCGCCGGTTCTCGATACCGAGCCGCACCCGGGGGCCGGTGTCGGTGCTGATGCCGGCCCCGGCCAGCAGCGCCCACTCGTTGCGTGGCGTGAAGTGCAGGGTGATGTCGATGCTACGGTCGGTCCGATCCGGCTCGCCGCGCTCCACCCGCACGGCGCTGAAATAGCCGGTGCCCAGGTAGGCCTGCTGGGCGGACAGCAGGCGTTCGTTGCTGAACGGCTCGCCGGCGGCGAAGCCCAGGTAGGCGCGCACCAGGCGTTCCTTGAGCTGGGTGTCGCCGGCCAGGGTCACCTGGCCGAAGTGGTAGCGCGGGCCGCTGTCCAGATGCAGCACCACCCGCGCCCGGTGCCGGTCGCGGTCCACCTCGAGGCGGTGTTCGGTGAGCGCGCCCTCGGCGTAGCCGCGGTTGATCAGCAGCTGCTGCAGGGTGCGTTTCAGAGCTTCGTAGCGGTCGTGGCGCAGGCGTTGCCCTTCGCGCAGGCCGCTGTCGTCCACCGCCCGCTGGAACGCCGGGTCGTCGGCGGCTTCGCCCTGGATGCGGATGTCCGGTCCGGTGAGCAGCGTGGGCGGGCCCGGGTCCACCGTGAGCCGGAACCGGAAACAATGGTCGTCGTCGGCGTTGGTCCAGTGGGGCGTCAGGGTGGGCTGATAGAAGCCCAGGGCCTGCAGGGCGCTGCGCGCGTCGTCGCGAACCTGACGCCGGATCAGCGTCTGCTGGCCGGGGCCGGGCCGGCACGGATAGCGGCTCAGGTCCACCAGGGTACGTACATTGGCGGCCACGCCCTCGGGCAACTCGCCTTCCAGGGTCAGTTCCGGCTGCTCGTCGGCCCGGGACGGCGAGGTCAGGGCCAGGCCCAGCAGGGTGGCGAGGGCCATCAGGGTTAACAGGCTGTGACTGCTCATTACCGCCTTTCGGGTCCCGGTCCGTTGGGAGAGGAATGGATGCCCGCATTGTCGGCAAGCGGGTCCGTCGGGGGCAACCCCAAAACGCGTTTTGCGGTGAGAAAGCTCAGTCGCGTTCGAAGTGTTTGGGGCTGGGCCGTTTCTTCAGCCGCCGCTGCAGGGTGCGGCGATGAATGCCGAGCGCGTCGGCGGCCCGGGAGATATTGCCCTGGTGGGCGTCAAGAACCCGTTGAATGTGCTCCCACTCCAGCCGTTGCAGCGAAGGGGGCGCGTCGGGCAGCGCCTCCAGGTCGCCCGGGTCCCGGGATAGGGCGTCGAGAATGTCGTTGGCGTCGGCGGGTTTGGTCAGGTAATTACGGGCACCGCGACGGGTGGCGGCGACGGCGGCGGCGATGCTGCCGTAGCCGGTCAGCACGATCACCCGGCACTCGGGAAAGCGCGCAAGCAGGGGCGTGATCAGGTCGAGGCCGTTGTCGGCGCCAAGATTCTGATCGAGCACCGCCGCGTCCAGGGCGGGCAGGGTGGCGAGCAGCCGCCGGGCGGCGCCCAGGTCCGTGGCCCAGTGCACCTGGCAGCCGTGCCGGGCCAGGGCGCGCTGGGTCTGGCGGCCGAGGATATCGTCGTCTTCCAGCAGCAGCAGGGAGGCGGGCACGGTCATGGTCCGGGCTCCGGAGCGGGCATCGGTGAGGGCGGTTTCCATTCAATGCGAGCCTGGCTCCACTGGTGGTGGAAGTCCAGCCGCAGGGTGGCGCCCAGTACCTCCAGGGTGGCCTCCACCAGGGCCAGGCCCACGCCCAGCCCTTCCCGGTCGGTGGGGCCCTGCTGGCGGGGTCCGTCGTCGCTGACCTGCAATACCTGCCGGGCGCCGTGGTCTTCGAGACGCACCACCAGCCGTTCGGCGCCGGCGTCGATGGCGTTGTAGCCCAGGTTCGCCAACACCCGGAACCAGTCCGGCGCCGGCGCCAGAATGCGCCGCGGGTCGCCCTCCACGGTCAGCGCCAGGGTCGGCTGCAGATGTCGCAGGTGCAGGCGCAGCCGTTCGCACAGGGTGCCGTAGTCGCAGCGCGGCGGCAGTTCCGCGTCGGGCCGGCGCAGCCGGTCGGCGACCCGCCGCGCCAGCGCGCCGATCTGGGTGAGATCCTCGCGGGTGGCGTCCGGCAGGCCCGGCTCCTGGAGCGCGTTGTCGGCCAGCATCACCAGGCTGCTCAGCGGCGTATTCAACTCATGGGCCTGGTGCGCCAGGGTGGCGGCCACCTGATAGAGCCGCTCCCGGCGGCCGGCCAGTTCCAGCAGCCGTTCCTGCTGGCGCTGCTGGTCGCGGCTCAGTGTCTGGATCACCTGGCCGAGCAGGGTGAGCACCCCGGCCAGGGCCACGAACACCACGCTCATGCCGATGCCGTGGGTGGGGCTCAGTTCCCGGCTCAGGGCGTGCAGGGTGGAATGTGGGTCCGGCGCGCTGTGCCACAGCCCCACCAGCAGATAACCGGCCAGGGTCAGTACCAGCAGCCCCCAGGCGGCCCGCGGTGGCTGGGTCAGGGCGGCCAGCAACAGCGGCACCAGTAAATAGAAGGACAGGGGATTGGCGGCGCCGCCCAGTTGTTGCACCACGATCAGCACCGCCAGCAGATCCAATGCCAGCTCCACCCCCAGCAGGGTGCGCTGCCGCGCCGGGCGGGCATTGAGCGAGCACACCGCCACCAGGCTCGGCACCAGTAACGCGGCCAGCCCGAGCAGCACATTGGTCGGCGGCAGCAGTTCCGGCGAAAAGCGGCGCAGTGTCAACAGCGCCAGCGCCAGGCTCAGCACCAGCAGGCTGCGCAGAGCGATCAGGCGACGGCGCCAGACGCGATGGAGATTGGGGAGGGCGGTCATGGGGGGAGATTGTAGCGCGCCGTGACGGAGAGGGATGCGGCGTTTTGTCGCAGGGCGGCGGCAGTCGGAGACCAGTTGAAAGTTAAAAGTTGAAAGGTCGCCGCCGAGGGGCCCGGTTGCGGCCTGCGGCCGACATGGCTTGTCGCCACCGGGCTCGCGGGCACGGCCTCTCGGTCCTCCGCGCCCCCTCCCGCGTTGTAACTTTTAACTTTCAACTGGCCTTTTCGCCCTTATCCCCCGGCGCGTTCCAGAATCGCCACGAACGGCTCGCTTTTGCCGTGGCCCCGCACGATCTCGAGAAGGGTGCGGCCTTCCGGGTCGGTGGCGCGGACGTCGCGGCCCTGTTCCTGGAAGAACGCCACGAAGCGCTCGAAGTCCTCGGCGCGCAGGGCGCGGTAGGCCTTGAGCAGCACGTGGAAATCGGCGTTTTCGCCGTCTTCCGGCGGGAAGTCCAGAAACACCTTGATCTGTTCGTCGGTCATCGGTTCGCCGATGACTTTTTGTTTGTCCTTGCGTTCAGCCATGGAAATGCCTTTGCTCCAGCCTGCGGGTCGGGCGCCGATTATAGGGGCGGCGGCGGTGGAATGACACCGGGCGGCGGAGGGGGGAGGGAACAGGGCGGAATGGTGAAGGGCGGGGCGCGGCGGGCGCCGGACCGGATGGGGCGCTCCGGGCCGGCGCGGGGCCGGCCCGGGGGCCGGATTACTGCGCCATATCCTTGAGCTTCTTGAGCGGGCGAACCTTGACCACGGTGCGCGCCGGCTTGGCGGCGAAGGTGGTTTCCGCGCCGGTGAAGGGGTTGATGCCCTTGCGCGCCTTGGTGGCGGGTTTCTTCTGGGTCACCGCCTTGAACAGGCCCGGCAGGGTGAACTGGCCGGCGCCGCGCTTCTTCAGGTGGCCTTCCATGATGTCGGTCAGCTCGTCGAAGACGGCGTTGACGTCTTTCTTGGTGAGGCCGGTGGTTTCGCTGATCTGGGTGATGATCTGGGACTTGGTCATCGGATCGGTGATGGTCTTGACCTTACGCGTGGCGGGAGCCGCTGCGGCCTTCTTCGCCGTTGCCTTTTTCTTTGCAGCCATAGGATCGCTTACCCCTTTGGTAGTACTCGTGGTTGGTGACTCGTAGTGGTCATTTCGGTGCGCATCCAGTTATATGCCAAGCAAAACCCGGGTACAAGGCGTGCAGCCCCTATTTTTTGTGTGTTTCGGCACGAATTGAGGTTTGCGCACGGGGTTAGCAGGGCCAACCGTGAATCGCTATACTAGCCGCCTTTTCAGCCACCCCCCGACGACGCGCCGGGGTGGTCTCTTCGGATACAACGACGGACAGTGGAAATGCGTAGCCATTATTGCGGTGATTTGCGGGCCTCCCACGACGGGGAAACGGTACGGCTGTGCGGTTGGGTGCACCGCCGCCGCGACCACGGCGGGGTGATCTTCCTGGACGTGCGCGACCGCACCGGCCTGGTGCAGGTGGTGTTCGACCCGGACACCGAGGACGCGTTCGCCCTGGCCGACAAGGTGCGCGGCGAATACGTGCTGCAACTGGAAGGCCGCGTGCGCCTGCGCGACGAGGCGGTCCGCAATGCGCGCATGGCCACCGGCGATATCGAGGTGCTGGGCAAGAGCGTCACCATACTCAACGAGGCCCAGACGCCGCCGTTCGAGTTGGACGAGTACTCCGCCGCCGGCGAGGAAGTGCGCCTCAAGTACCGCTACCTGGACCTGCGCCGTCCCGAGGCGCTGAAGCGCTTCCAGTTCCGCTCGCGGCTGACCCACGCGGTGCGCGCCCACCTGGAAGGTCAGGGTTTCATGGACGTGGAAACGCCGATTCTGACCCGCGCCACCCCGGAAGGCGCCCGCGATTATCTGGTGCCCAGCCGCACCCACGCCGGCAGCTTCTTCGCGCTGCCCCAGTCGCCGCAGCTGTTCAAGCAGCTGCTGATGGTGGCCGGCTTCGACCGCTACTATCAGATCGCCAAGTGTTTCCGTGACGAGGACCTGCGCGCCGACCGTCAGCCGGAGTTCACCCAGATCGACCTGGAAGCTTCCTTCGTGGAGGAAGACGACATCATGGCGATCACCGAGGCGATGGTGAAAAGCGTGTTCAAGGACATGCTCGACGTGGCGCTGCCCGAATTCCCGCGCATGACCTACGAAGAGGCCATGCGCCGTTACGGCTCGGACAAGCCGGACCTGCGCGTGCCCCTGGAACTGATCGACGTCGCCGACCTGATGGACGGGGTGGAGTTCAAGGTGTTCGCCGGCCCGGCCAAGGATCCGAAAGGCCGGGTGGTGGCCATGAACGTGCCCGGTGGCGGTGACCTGAGCCGCAAGGAAATCGACGAGTACACCAAGTTCGTCGGCATCTACGGCGCCAAGGGTCTGGCCTACATCAAGGTCAACGACCTGGCCGCCGGCGCCGAGGGCCTGCAGTCGCCGATCCTCAAGTTCCTCACCGACGAAGCGATCCAGGGCATTCTGGCGCGCACCGGCGCCGCCGACGGCGACCTGATCTTCTTCGGCGCCGACAAGGCGAAGATCGTCAACGAGGCGATCGGTGCCCTGCGCGTCAAGGTCGGCCATGAGCGCGGCCTGGCCAAGGGTGACTGGGCGCCGCTGTGGGTGGTGGACTTCCCCATGTTCGAGGAGGAAGACGGCCGCTATTACGCGCTGCACCATCCGTTCACCATGCCCAAGTGCGACCCGGAAGAACTGAAGAGCAACCCGGAAGGGGCACTGTCCCGGGCCTACGACATGGTGCTCAACGGCACCGAGCTGGGCGGCGGCTCGATCCGTATTCACCGCCCGGAAATGCAGCGCGTGGTGTTCGAGGCCCTGGGTATCGGCGATCAGGAAGCGGAGGAGAAATTCGGCTTCCTGCTGGACGGCCTGAAATACGGCGCGCCGCCCCACGGTGGTCTGGCCTTCGGCCTGGACCGCATGGTGATGCTGATGACCGGCGGCGACTCGATCCGTGACGTGATCGCCTTCCCGAAAACCCAGACCGCCGCCTGCCTGATGACCGACGCCCCGTCGCCGGTGGATAATCAGCAGCTTCGGGAAGTGGGTATTCAGGTTCGCAAAGACAATAATTAAGGCGCTGACACGCTGACACGCTTGCACGCATCACGCCGGCACGCTAAAACCGCGGGCCTCGACCAACAGCGTGCGAGCATGCAAGCGTGTTGCGTGCAAACGGAGGTTATTTATGGCCGGTCATAGTAAATGGGCCAATATCAAGCACCGTAAGGCGGCCCAGGACGCCAAGCGGGGCAAGATCTTCACCAAGCTGATCCGCGAGATCACCGTGGCCGCCCGCATGGGCGGCGCCGAGATCAACGACAACCCGCGTCTGCGCGCGGCGGTGGACAAGGCGCTTGGCAACAACATGACCAAGGACACCATCGACCGGGCCATTAAACGCGGCGTTGGCGGCGACGACGGCGCCAACATGGAGGAGATCACCTACGAAGGTTACGGCAAGAACGGCGTGGCGGTGCTGGTGGAAACCATGACCGACAACGTCAACCGGACCGTCTCCGAGGTGCGTCACGCCTTCTCCAAATTCGGCGGCAACCTGGGCACCAGCGGCTCGGTGGCCTTCCTGTTCACCAAGCGCGGTGAACTGTTCTTCGAGCCCGGGGTGGACGAAGAGAAGCTGATGGAAGCGGCCCTGGAAGCCGGCGCCGAGGACGTGGAAGAGAACGAGGACGGCAGTTACCTGGTGATCACCGCTCCGGACCGCAGCTTCGGTGACGTGGCGGACGCCCTCAAGGCGGCGGGTCTGGAAGCCGCCGACGCGGAGGTGACCATGCACCCTTCCACCCGCGCCGATCTGGACGCCGACACCGCCGAGACGGTGAGCAAGATGATCGACCTGCTGGAAGACCTGGACGACGTGCAGAACGTCTACACCAACGCCAACTGGCCGGACGACGAATAACCCTCGCTCCTACTGGACATAAGAACAGCAGGCAGGTTAGATAGACCTGCCTTTTTTATATATAGGCCTCAGGCGCGCTATGACCATTCTGATGGGCATCGACCCCGGTTCCCGGCACACCGGCTATGGTGTGATCCGCCACGTGGGCAACCGCAGCACGGTGGTGGACTTCGGCACCATCAGCACCCGCGGCACCGAGATGGCGCCCCGGCTGGGAGAAATCTTCGCCGGCTTGCGCGAGGTGATCGCCCTGCACCGGCCCGACGAGGTCGGCATCGAGAAGGTGTTCATGGCCCGCAATCCGGATTCCGCCCTCAAACTCGGCCAGGCCCGTGGCGCCGCTCTCACCGCCGTGGTGCAGGGCGGCGTGCCGGTGTTCGAGTATTCCGCCCGCCAGGTCAAACAGGCGGTGGTGGGGCGCGGTGGCGCCGAGAAGAGTCAGGTGGCGGAAATGGTGCGCCATCTGTTGAAACTGGAAAAACGGCCGCAGGCGGACGCCGCCGACGCCCTGGCGATCGCTCTTTGCCACGCGCACATGCGCGTGTCGCTGGCGCGCCTGGGTGGCGCCTCCGCGGTGCGGCGAGGACGGGTACGATGATCGGACAACTGAAAGGCACCTTGCTCGACAAGCGCCCGCCCCAGCTGCTGCTCGACGTGGGCGGCGTCGGCTATGAGGTGGAAGCGCCGATGACGGTGTTCTACGACCTGCCGGAGACCGGCGCCGAATTGCTGCTGCACACCCATTTCGTGGTGCGCGAGGACGCCCAGCTGCTGTTCGGTTTCGCCAGCCGCTATGAACGGGAGCTGTTTCGCAGCCTGATCAAGGTCAACGGGGTGGGCCCGAAGATGGCCCTGGCGATTCTGTCCGGCATAGAGGCGGACCGTCTGGCCGCCTGCATCCGCGACCAGGACACCACCTCCCTGGTGAAGGTGCCCGGCATCGGCAAGAAGACCGCCGAGCGACTGGTGATCGAAATGTCCGACCGGCTCGACAAGCTGGACGGTGCCCCGGCGGCGCTGCCCGGCCGGGTGACCCTGGACACCGCACCGGATGCCCGCGCCGACGCGCTGGCGGCGCTGGAGTCGCTGGGCTACCGCAATAAGGAAGCGGCCGCCGCCGTGGCGCGGGCCGCCGAACAGGGCGACGACAGCAGCGAGGAGCTGATTCGCCGCGCCCTGCGAACTCTGGCAAGGTAAGCGTCCATGGACAACGAGCGTCTGATCACCGCCGGCGCGGCGGACCCGCGCGAGGAACAGCAGGACCGCGCCATCCGTCCGGCGAGCCTGGCGGATTACCACGGCCAGCCGAAGGTGCGCGAGCGCCTGGAAATCTTTATCGACGCCGCCCGCGGCCGCCGCGAGGCGCTCGATCACACCCTGATCTTCGGCCCTCCGGGTCTCGGCAAGACCACGCTGGCGCACATCATTGCCCGGGAAATGGGCTCCGAGCTGAAGTCCACCTCGGGCCCGGTGCTGGAAAAGGCCGGCGACCTGGCCGCCATCCTCACCAACCTGGAGGAGGGCGACGTGCTGTTCGTGGACGAGATCCACCGCCTGTCCCCGGTGGTGGAGGAGATCCTCTATCCGGCCATGGAGGATTACCAGCTCGACATCATGATCGGCGAGGGCCCCGCCGCTCGCTCCATCAAGCTGGATCTGCCGCCGTTCACCCTGGTCGGCGCCACCACCCGCGCGGGCCTGCTCACCGCGCCCCTGCGGGACCGCTTCGGCATCGTCCAGCGCCTGGAATTCTACGGCGTGGAGGATCTGTCCGGCATCGTCACCCGTTCCTGCGGCATTCTCGCCATCCCCATCGACGAGGACGGCGCCCGGGAAGTGGCGCGCCGCGCCCGGGGCACCCCGCGCATCGCCAACCGGCTGTTGCGCCGGGTGCGCGACTACGCCCAGGTGAAAAGCGATGGCCGCATCAGCGGCCCGGTGGCGGAACGGGCCCTGGACATGCTGGAAGTGGACAGCCACGGCCTGGACGGCACCGACCGGCGCCTGCTTAACCTGATGATGCACAAGTTCGACGGCGGGCCGGTGGGTCTGGATTCCCTGGCGGCGGCGCTCAACGAGGACGCCGGCACCCTGGAAGAAGTGGTGGAGCCGTACCTGATCCAGCAGGGTTTCATCCAGCGCACCCCGCGCGGGCGCCTGGTCACCAACCACGCCTGGCGGCATTTCGGCCTGGCCAGCCCGGCCCGTGACGACGATTTGTTTAAATGAGTGAAAAATCTTCTCGAACTTCGGAATTTGTCCTACCGGTCCGCGTCTACATCGAAGACACTGACGCCGGTGGCATCGTCTACTATGTGAACTATTTGAAGTTCATGGAAAGGGCGAGAACCGAATATTTGCGTTCGCTGGGCTATCAGCATTACGGCCTGGCGGAAGAGAACTACCAGTTCGTCGTGCATTCCTGCCAGGTGCGCTACCGCCAGCCCGGCCGGATCGACGATGACTTGCGGGTAAGCGCCCGTTTAACGCATCTGGGCCGCGCCACCCTGATGTTCGCCCAGCGGGTGACCCGGGACGGGGAACTTCTGTGCGAGGCGGAGATCAAGGTGGCCTGTGTCAGCGCCGACGGCATCAAACCGACGGCTTTGCCGGCGCCCTTGTACGCAATCTTCAAGGCTCAAGTCGAGGAGTTGGGGTAAATGGATGAAACGTCGTCCAGCATGTCGATCCTGTCGCTGGTCACCAATGCGGGGCCGGTGGTTCAGGTGGTCATGCTGGTGCTGCTGCTGGCATCGCTGATTTCCTGGTACATGATCGTCAATCGCTACCGCGTGCTGGGCCGGGCCCGTCGCGCGGACAAGGCGTTCGAGGAAAAATTCTGGTCCGGCGAAGACCTTTCCAGCCTTTATAACCAGGTGCGCAAGAAGCCCAATCCGGATTCCGCCAGCGAGGCGGTGTTCCGGTCCGGGTTCCAGGAATTCGTGCGCCTCTCCAAGACCACCCGCGGCCCGGACGCCATCATGGAAGGCGCCCAGCGCGCCATGCGCGTGGCCCTGCAGCGGGAGCAATCGCGCCTGACCAAACATTTGCCGTTCCTGGCCACGGTGGGGTCCACCAGCCCCTATATCGGTCTGTTCGGTACCGTCTGGGGCATCATGAATTCGTTCCGCGCCCTGGCCAACGTGACCCAGGCCACCCTCAGCGTGGTGGCCCCGGGCATCGCCGAGGCGCTGGTGGCCACCGCCATGGGCCTGTTCGCGGCGATTCCCGCGGTGATGGCCTACAACCGTTTCGCGGCCCAGTCCGAATCCCTGCTGGGCGACTGCGAGGTGTTCGCCGAGGAATTCTCCTCGGTGCTGCACCGCCAGGCCCACGGCCGCGACGCCTGAGCCCCGGAGACGTGCCATGAGTGGTGTACGAGTTCGCAAGCCGCGCAAAATGATGGCCGACATCAATGTGGTGCCTTACATCGACGTGATGCTGGTGCTGCTGGTGATCTTCATGGCCACCGCGCCGATGATGACCCAGGGCGTGTCGGTGGATCTGCCGCAGGCGGACAGCGCGCCGATCCTCAACAACGACGAACCGGTGATGATCACGGTGCGCGCCGACGGCAGTTACCACATCAACGTGGGCGAGGACGGCGGGCAGACCGCCTCCAGCCTGGACACCGTCAAGGGCCACGTGCTCACCATCCGTAAACAGAAACCCAAGACCCTGTTCCTGGTGGAAGGCGACCAGAACGTGCCCTACGGCAAGGTGGTGGTGCTGATGTCCGAACTGCAGCGTGCCGGGGTGACCAACGTGGGTCTGGTCACGGAGCCGCCGGGGCGTTCATGAGCGATCGCGGGGTTGCCGCCGGCTTTTCGGCGCTGTTGCACCTGGTGGTGCTGGGCCTGATGGTCTTTACCTGGTCCTCGGACCCGGAACTGCGCCGTCCGCCGGAGATTCCGCCCCACGTGATGGCCACCGTGATGGAAGAGACCCGTCGCGCTCCGGACGCCAACACCACGCCGGCGCGGGAGGAGAAGGACCAGAAGGCGGCCCCGGAAAAAGCGCCGGAGCCGAAGCCCGAGCCCAAACCGGAACCGAAAAAGACGGAACCGAAAAAGGCCGAGCCCGAAAAGCCGAAGCCGGAAAAAGCCAAGCCGGCGCCGGAGTTCGATCAGCCCAGCATGGAGGAGTTGATGGCGGAGGAAGAGCTGGAAATGGCGCGCAAGAAGCGCGATCAGGTCGCCGAGAACCCGGGCTCCGGCCCGGCGGACAGTGATGTGACCGAGGAAACCGCCAGCTACGAGGACGCCATCCGCAATGCCATTTCCCAGCGCTGGCGGATTCCCGGTAACTACCGCAACCGCAACGACCTGAGCGTGCAGGTGCGGATCCAGGTGATTCCCGGCGGCGAGGTGGTCAATGTGCAGGTGGCCAAGTCCAGCGGCTATCCGAACTTCGACGATTCGCTGATCAACGCGGTGAAGCTGGCCAGCCCGTTGCCGGTGCCGGATGGCAAACAGTTTGAACAGTTCCGTACTTTCGTGATCGTTTTCAGTCCCAGGGATGTGCAATGATGCGAATTATCAACGTCCGATCCGTCGCTCGCGCCGCCGCCGTCATGGCTCTGACCATGCTGGCACTCGGTGCCCGTGCCGAATTGATGATCCAGATCACCGAGGGCCGCGTGGACGCGGTGCCCATCGCGGTGGTGCCCTTCGCCGGAGCCGCCGACGCCCCGGAAAACATTTCCGACATCGTGCGCGCCGATCTGCACCGCAGCGGCCAGTTCAAAACGCTGGAGCCCGGCGACATGCTGAGCCGGCCGACCAGCGCCGACCAGCTCAGCTTTCGGGATTTCCGCGTCCTGAATCAGGAATACGTGGTGGTCGGCAGCATGCAGAAAACCGACTCCGGCGCCTATGAGGTGCGCTACGGCCTGTACGACGTGGCCCGCGAGAAGCAGCTGATCACCGAGAGCTACCGGCCGCCGGCGTCGCAGCTGCGCGACGTGGCCCACGCCATCTCCGACCGCATCTATGAGGAGCTCACCGGCATTCAGGGGGCGTTCTCCACCAAGATTCTGTACGTCACCTTCAATCGCGGCGCGGAGAATCCCTATCAGCTTCAATACGCCGACGCGGACGGCGCCCGGGTACGCACCATCGTGCGCAGCCGCGAGCCGGTCATGAGCCCGTCCTGGTCGCCGGACGGCTCCAAGATCGCTTATGTGTCGTTCGAGAAGGACGGCCTGCCGAAGATCTACGTGCACGACCTGGCCAGCGCCCAGCGTCGGGTGGTGGCCCAGTACAAAGGCATCAACGGCGCGCCGGCCTGGTCGCCGGACGGCCAGCGGCTGGCGGTGACCCTGTCGAAGGGCGGCAACCCGGACATCTACAGCCTGGATCTGAACAGCGGTGCCCTGGAACAGCTCACCGACCATTACGGCATCGACACCGAGCCGCGCTGGATGCCGGACGGCGAGCACCTGGTGTTCACCTCCAGCCGCTCCGGCGGGCCGCAAATCTATGAGCTCGACGTCAACAGCAAATCCACCCGCCGGGTGTCGTTCGAGGGGGCTTACAACGCCCGTCCGGACGTGACTCCCGACGGTCGTTATCTGGTTTATGTGCACCGGCGGAACGGCTCGTTCAATGTCGGTGTGCAGGACCTCCAGCGCGGTACGTTCGATATCGTCACAAAGACGGATATGGATGAATCGCCCAGTGTTGCGCCCAATGGAAGTATGATAATTTACGGGACGCAATACCGGGGTACGGGGGTCCTGCAAGCCGTGTCCATCGACGGGAGAGTGAAGGTGGAGCTCCCGTCGAAGGAAGGGGAAGTCAGGGAACCGGCCTGGTCGCCGTTCCTCTGAACGGATCTCAGAGTTCCAATACAGGAAATCAATAGGAGTTTTCGTATGCGTTCATTCATTAATCCGTTTCTTGCCGTGATTCTTGCAGGCCTGCTGGCGGCGTGTTCCAGCACCCCCACCGAGGAAGATACTTCTTCCACGGATACCATGGGTCAGAACACCCAGACCACGCCGACCACTCCGGTCGAGCGTCCCAAGCCGTCCAAGCCGGAAACCAGCTCCATTCCGCTGACCGCGGAAAACTTCCATAACCATCCGTCCAACTACGACGGCACCACCGACACCCGGGTGATCTACTTCGCCTTCGACAGCAACACCGTACCGGCGGCCGCGTTCGAAACCCTGCGCGCCCACGCCAAGTACCTGAAGGAAAATCCGAACGCCAAGCTGCGTCTGGAAGGTCACGCTGACGAGCGCGGTACCCGCGAATACAACGTGGCTCTGTCCGAGCGTCGTTCCGAAGCGGTTCAGAAGTTCCTGCGCGTACAGGGCGTGAGCTCTTCCCAGATCGAAACCGTCGCTTACGGCGAAGAGAAGCCCGCCGCCTTCGGTCACACCGAAATGGACTGGGCGAAAAACCGTCGCGTGGTACTGAACTACACCGCCGGCCGTCCGTAACCGATGATGAGCTTCAAGCAGGTATTCAAACACGCCACCCTGGCGTTCCTGCTTGCCGGCCCGGCGGTCTGCGCCCAGGCGCAGTCCACCGGGCCCCTGGTCGTGGAGGAGCGCGGCTCCTCCGGCGACCGGGGTTCGGCGAATCCCGCCACCGCCGGCCAGGGCGGTGACGAGGGCCTCTACGTGCTGATGCAGCAGATCGAGCAGTACCAGCAGCAGATTCAGAACCTGCAAGGGCAGGTGGAGGAACTGCGCCACGATCTGGATCGCCTCAAGGCCGCCGAACGCGAGCGCTACCTGGACCTGGATACCCGTATCAACGCGCTGGTCGATCAGACCAAGAACGCGCCTCAAACCGATGCCGAAGCCGGCGACGATGGTGGCAACAACAGCGCCCCCGCCGACCCGGAAGCGGATCGCGCCGCCTACACCGCGGCCCGTGGCAAGCTGCTCGAACGGGATTTCGACGCCGCCGCCACCGCCTTCGAAAACTATCTCAAGGATTTCCCGCAGGGGCAGTTCCGTGCCCATGCGCATTTCTGGCTGGGCGAGGTTTACAGCAACCAGAAGACGCCTCAGCTGGACAAGGCCCGCCAGCAGTTCCAGACCGTGGTGGACGAATACCCCAACCACAGTCGCGCGCCGACCAGCCTTTACAAGCTGGCCAGCCTGCAGGCCCAGGCCGGCAATACCTCGGAAGCCAAGGTCACCCTGCACAAGCTGATCAAGCAGTTCCCGGACGCCTCCGAAGCGGAGATGGCCCAGGCCATGCTCAAGCAGCTCAACGGCGGCTGACCGTCGTACCCCTGGCCGCCCCCGGCCACCTTCCCGGGGGCGACCGCACCGGGTAGAATCCCCGGCCCAGTCCCCAAGCCCGGAATCACCGTGGAACTGCGCGTCACCGAAATCTTCCATTCCCTGCAGGGCGAAGCCCGCACCGTGGGCCGTCCCACCGTCTTCGTGCGCCTGACCGGCTGCCCCCAGCGCTGCGTCTGGTGCGACACCGAATACGCCTTTCAGGGCGGCGAGAAGCGCTCCCTGGACGATATTCTCGACCAGGTGGCCGGCCACGGCGCCCACTACGTCACCGTCACCGGCGGCGAACCCCTGGCCCAGCCGAATTGCCTGCCGCTGCTCACCGCCCTGTGCGACCAGGGCTACGAGGTGAGCCTGGAAACCGGCGGCGCCATGGACATCGCGCCGGTGGACGAGCGCGTGTCGGTGGTCATGGACCTGAAGGCGCCGGGCTCCGGCGAGCAGCCCAACAACCGGCTGGACAACATCCCGCACCTGCGCCCCAACCATCAGGTGAAGTTCGTGCTCGCCGACCGGCGGGACTATGATTGGGCACGGTTCATGCTGGACCAGCACCAACTGGCGGCGCGCGTCTCCGACGTGCTGTTCTCGCCGGTGCACGGGCAGCTGAGCGGCGCCGACCTGGCCGACTGGATCGTCGCCGACCGCCTGCCGGTGCGCTTCCAACTGCAACTGCACAAGCTGCTCTGGAACGACGCCCGCGGCCGCTGAGCCGCTTGACGCGCCCACACAGCCAAACAGGAGAATCGCCATGAACACCGCCGTGGTGCTGCTTTCCGGTGGCCTGGACTCGGCCACCTGCCTGGCCATTGCCCGCCACCAGGGCTATCGCTGCCACACCATCGCCTTCGACTACGGCCAGCGCACCCGCTCGGAGCTGGACGCCGCCGCCCGCGTTTCCAAGGCGCTGGGTGCCGAGTCGCACCGGGTCATCGACCTGGGCCTGGGCAGCATCGGCGGCTCCGCGCTCACCGATCACGCCATCGAGGTGCCGGAGGAGGGCGGCGAGGGCATCCCGGTCACCTATGTGCCGGCCCGCAACACCGTGTTCCTGTCCCTGGCCCTGGGCCTGGCCGAGGTGGTGGACGCCAGCGCCATCTATATCGGCGTCAACGCGGTGGACTACTCCGGCTACCCGGACTGCCGGCCCGAGTTTATCGACGCCTTCCAGACCCTGGCCGGGCTGGCCACCAAGGCCGGCGTGGAGGGCCACCCCATCGAGATCGCCACGCCCCTGATGCACCTCTCCAAGGCCGACATCATCCGGCGCGGCACCGAACTGGGCCTGGACTACGGCCTCACCGTGTCCTGCTACCAGGCCGACGCCGACGGTCGCGCCTGCGGCCGCTGCGACAGCTGCCGCCTGCGCCGCCAGGGCTTCGAGGAGGCATTGATCAAAGATCCAACGATCTATCAGTGATCCGGCGCCGATCGAGAAAAAATTCCGCCCCAACCCTTGTCATCCGGAAATAAATCCGTATTATTTGCGCCTCGTTCGACGGGTCGTTAGCTCAGTTGGTAGAGCAGTTGGCTTTTAACCAATTGGTCGATGGTTCGAGCCCATCACGACCCACCAAACCTTAAAAGGCCCGCTAAACAGCGGGCCTTTTTTTTGGTTCATCGCGCTTTGGCGGGAAATCGATGCGAAATGCCTTTAGCCGGGACGCGGATCTGCGTGGGTGCCTTCCGGGATCGCTCAAGCCGTCCCTGGGCGCTCCCGTTTTTGGCCCCCCTGCCAAAAAGGGTCCCGGAAGGCACCCACACAGCTCCGCTTCGAGGTAGCGGAACCGTTCCGGGTACGGACAACGATGAACCAGGGGGGTAGAGGTGGCGGCTTCGTGGAGCCCATCTTTGCGCCGGCAACCTCCGATCATTGGCACCGCCAGGCGCCTGAAGCGTCCCTTGGCGCCGCGGCGCACTGCTGAGCGGCTCAGGGCGCGACGCCCTTCCGGGACCCTTGAGAACAGGACGTTCGAAAGGGAGCCTACAGGGATGTACTCGCGGCGTTCCCGGAAGGGCGTCGCGCCCTGAGTCGCGCCCCGGCTGGAGAGAGACTTCCCGTCAAAGCGCGATGAACCAAAAAAAAGGCCACCCGGGGGAAGGTGGCCTTGGGGGATCCTTCATTGCCTGAAGGAAGGGGGATACGCGTCGCTTGACGCCCTGGGGGAGGCGGTGACCGTCCGTGGCCGGCGACGCAGATTCACTGTCTCACGATTCCCCGCCGCTGTGTGTAAAACAGATTTAAATGTGCCCCCCGGAAAACCAGCCGCACGGTTTCACAATCCATTCATCGCTGCCCGCCCAAACTTGTACAAGTTCGATCACTTGTACAGGTAGAACGTCATGGACCGCGATCACCGCTCCGCACCGCACCACGACCGCATTCCGGTGGGCATCAGCGCCTGCCTGCAGGGCCTTGAGGTTCGCCACGACGGCGGCCACAAGCATTCCCGCTACTGCACCGAGGTGCTGTCCCGCTATTTCCAATTCCATTCCCTGTGCCCGGAAATGGGCGCTGGTCTGGCCGCGCCCCGCCAGGCCATGCACCTGGTGGACACCGACCAGGGTATGCGGCTGAAGGCGACCCGGGGCGATCGGGACTTCACCGACCTGATGACCGGGTTCGTGGACCGCACCCTGGACGGGCTGGCCGGGCTGCGCGGCTTCGTGCTGATGGCCAAGTCGCCCAGTTGCGGCATGGAGCGCATCCGCGTCTACCGGGAGGACGGTGAGGTGGGCCGCCGTGACGCCAGCGGGCTGTTCGCCGAGGCGCTGATGGCGCGCTATCCGTTGATGCCGGTGGAGGAGGAGGGGCGTCTCAATGACGACCGCCTGCGTGAGAATTTCGTGGAGCGGGTGTTCGTCTACGACGACTGGTGCCGCCTGCGCGAGCAGGGGCTCACCGCCAAGGGCCTGATCGAGTTTCACAGCCGCCACAAATTCCAGCTGTTGGCCCACGGCGAGGCCACGTACCGGCGCCTGGGGCCGATGCTGGCGGACCTGAAAAGCCGGCCTCTGGACGACATCGCCGACGATTACATCGCTGCCTTCATGCCGGCCATGGCCCGGCGCGTATCGCCGGGCGCCCACGTCAACGCCATGCTGCACCTGGCCGGCTTCCTGCGCGACCATCTGGATGACGAGGACCGCCGCCTGCTGCACGAGCAGATCGAGGCCTACCATCGCGGCGACGTGCCGCTGGTGGTGCCGATGACGTTGCTGCGCGGCGCGCAGCGTAAGGTGGCGCAGCCCTATCTGGCCCGGCAGCAGTATCTCAATCCCTATCCGGACGCCCTGGGGCTGCGCAACCGTGTCTGAGTCATCGTCCATGGGCACGCCGGATTACAGCATCCAGGCGATCAGCGAGCACACCGGCGTGTTGCCGGTGACCCTGCGCGCCTGGGAGCGGCGCTATGGCCTGATCCGGCCGGCGCGCACGGCGCGCGGCCATCGTCGCTACAGCGACGCGGACCTGCGCCGCATACGCCGCATCCTGGCCTGGCTGGAACGGGGCCTGCCGATCGGGCAGGTGCGCGCGGTGCTGGACGGTGAGGATGCCCCGGTGCTGACCGGCGACCCCTGGCGGCGGGCCGCCGAGGACGGCCTGGCGGCGCTGGAGGCCCGTAACGTGCCGCGCCTGGAGCAGTGGTTCCAGCGTCTGGTGGCGGACTACGCCTTGGATAAAGTGCTCACGCATTGTTGTGACCCGTTGCGCGAGCATCTGCGGGCGCGACCGGACGGTGCCGCCGCGCGCCTGCTGCTGGACAGCGTCCTGCGCCAGAAACTGGGCGGCCGGGCGCTGGCGCTGGCCCCCGGCCGCCGGGACCGGGCCTGGCTGGTGCTGGCGGTGGGCGACCCGCTGCCGGCGCTGATGGATGCCCCGCCCCGGATGTGGCTTGATGGAGTCGCGATTTCCCCTGACGGTTCCCGGATAGCGGTGGGAGTGAACGGGCCGACATCGCTCTACCAGTGGTACCTCGAGACAGGCCAACCCGTCGCGCTACCCGTAAAGACAGCGCCCGACGTGATCTCCCTTGCGTACGGCCCTGCAGCTCGCGTAATCGCTACCG
>JAKUPL010000037.1 GCA_022449455.1 Alcanivorax sp.
CTTCATGTGTCGCTCCTCAATGCGATCAGTGTAAAAGTCTCTACTCAAAACCTCGATTACTTTTCGGGGGGATTACACATCCCTATCGATGGGCTTCGTTTGATATCGGTGTTAGATCTTCTTGTAAATTACGGTCACTCTCCCCTGTGGCTTGTTCTTGGCGATTTCATAATCAGGATTGAAAGTCGCTATGTTGTGCGCGGCAATGCCAACTGCTGAATAAATGCTAATGGCTTGGGTGAACCCCGTTGGTATAACAAAGCCAGCCAACGAGGCGCTTCTGTACTCGGTGTAAACTCTGCATTTCAAACCGCTCGTCTCAATGGCGACTTCCACCTTATTCACCACATAGCTTAGATTTTTGACCGCAACGATCTGGAAAGACGCCTTTTCCGCGATTAGCTCGGAAAGCTTTTGATCGTCGAGTTCTTCGACGGATAGCTTCTTGATGTCAATGTCTTTACCCATTTTCCCTCCGGGGTCCGGGGCTTAGGTTCCTGGACAAATAAGAAAGTGCCTTGCTGTCCCTCTCTCTCACCCGGTAGGTGAGAGAGAGGAAGGAGCTAGCGCAGTGTCAGCGTGTAGGTGGATTGGAATTGGTCTCCAGTGGAGCCAACTTCGAAGCTGAAACGGACCTGAGCATTGGTGGTCACGACCTTGTCGACCACCAACTCAAACGTGACGCTGTCCCCTTCGCTGATCACGATTCCGCTTGTCAGTCCCACAAAGCGGGGATTCAAGCCGGCGGGTAGGGGAGAGCCCGTCGGATCTTCGACCTGGACACCCTGGAGGGTGTAATCCCGGCCGATGGCCTTGAGGCGGAATTCCGCCAGGGTGATGGTGCTTTCTCCTGTGGACGTGCGGGTCAGGGTGCTTGAGGACGTATAGGGCAGGCCCACCATCCGCCATTCCGCTGGGTCGAACACGTCGCCCTCGTCAAACTCCTCCAGGGTCAGCTCGGGCTCGATGGCGGTAACGCGCACCGTTGAGGCGCGGCTGGTCTTATTGCCGTCATTCACGGTCAGGCTGATAACGTAGTCGCCTGCTACGTCGGGCGTAAAGCTCGGCGCTACGGTACCTGGATTGGTGAGTGCGACGACGCTGCCATCCGGTCGTGACTGGAATGTCCAGGTATAGGTCAGCGTATCGCCGTCCGCATCGGTGCTGGCGGACCCGTCAAGGGTGACCCCGCGTCCCACTTCCACCGTTTGATCCCGGCCGGCGTCCGCCACGGGCTCGCTATTGGCGGTTTCGGCATTGACCTGAACGCGGTCGCCGGCGCTGTCGGCCTGGCCATCATTCACCACCAGTTCAACGATATAAGCGCCGTCGACATCGGGTGTAAACGAGGGGCTGTCGGTGGCGGCGTTGGTCAGCGATGCCGCGCTGCCGTCAGGTTGTGATACGAACTCCCACTCGAAGCTTAGTGGATCTCCATTGGCGTCCGTGCTGGCGGAGCCGTCCAGAGTCACCACCGTGCCGGTCATGGCGTTAATGTCGCCGCCTGCATTGGCTACGGGCTTGGCGTTCGCCTCAGAGGCGGTAACGCGCACAAGCTTTTCTTCACTAGTGATTTCGCCGTCGTTAACTGTCAATGCCAGGGTGTAGGTACCTTCGGCATCAGCGGTGAAGGTGGGCGCTACCGATGTCCGATCCGAAAGCTCGGACGTGGCCTGGAACGGTTTGGAGACGAAACGCCAGTGATAGCTGAGGGTGCCGCCGTCCGGGTCTGAGCTGCCGCTCGCATCCAGAGTGACGACATCGCCTTCCACTACAGACTGATCCGCCCCTGCGTCGGCCACGGGCCTTACATTGGCTTTCGTGGCGCTCACCGTGACGTTGTCGGTATTGCTATCAACTTCGCCGTCGCCAACGAGCAGCTCGATCACGAAGTCGCCTTCGACGTCGGCAGTGAACGTGGGATTGACCGTTTCGGCATCCTGCAGGGTCGCGCTGCTGCCCGCTGGGCGGCTCACAAAGCGCCAGGAGTAGAGCAGCGCGTCGCCATCGGGATCGGCGCTTGCCGACCCGTTCAGCGTCACTACGTCGCTTACAAGGACGCTCTGGTCTTCGCCGGCGTCCGCCGTCGGCGCGCTGTTCGGTGTTGCCGCTGTTATGGTCACCTCGTCAGCCACGCCTGTTGCTTCGCCATCGCTAACCGTCAGCGTGAGAACGTACTCCCCGTCCGCATCGGGCGTGAATGACGGATCGACGGTGTTCGCGTCCGACAGGGACGCCACGCTGCCACCTGGCTGCTCGGTGAGCGCCCACTGGTAGGTGAGCAGGTCGCCGTCGGCGTCCGTGCTGGCGGATCCGTCGAGGTTCACCGGCTCGCCGGTCTTCACGGATTGATCCGCGCCGGCATCGGCGACGGGTGGGCTGTTGGCGATTGTGGCTGTGATGGTGACCGTTGCGGGCTCACTGTCGACCTGGCCGTCATTTACGATCAGCTCGGCGGTGTACTCGCCCTCGCTGTCAGCCACGAAGGTGGGTTTGACGGTGTCGCTGTCCGCGAGGACCGCGCCGCTGCCGTCAGGTTGGGCGCTCAACGACCAAGCGTAGGTGAGGGTGTCGCCGTCCTCGTCGTGGCTTTCAGAGGCATTGAGGGTGACGGTATCGCCCACTTTGACGCTTTGGGCCTTGCCCGCGTCCGCGAGCGGCGCGGTGTTGGTGGCGCCAGGGCTGGGGTCGGACGTCTCTTCCTCACCGCCGGAGGAACCCCCTCCGCCGCACCCAGCTAATATCAAGCAGGCCATGATCAGGCCATAGCCGATCCATCGAATCATTATTGTTACTCCCTAGATCATTTGTTTTTCGCTTTGAAAAGCACGACGGAGGAGCGGGCCACGGGATGGCTCGCCCGCCGCTGCTTCGAGGGGTTGGTCAAGTCGCTTGATCTCCGCCAAGCGTTCGCGATGGGAGACCGAAAACCGGGGGTGGTGCCTCCGGGCCGGGCTCCGTTGTCCTTATTCATAGACAAAGCTTCCTTACTTATATCGAAAAAGTATGGCATGGCCTTACCAAAAGTAAAGCCTGGCCGTACGACAGCATAAGGCCAATTGCGTAGCTTATGAGGCTGATTGCTATCGAGACTTCCCATGCAGACCAAAGAGTTTGGAAAGCGGTTGAGAGCCGCCCGCGAGCGGTCAAACCTGACGCAGGAGCGGTTGGGTATGGAGCTGGGCGTCAGCAAGACGACCGTCTCGTCGTGGGAACTGGGGAACGATCCCCCGAGATTCAGCTATCTGCTTGAGCTGAAGCGGGTTTTGGATGTGTCTCTGGATGAATTGGTCTATGGGCACGACGCCGATTTGCGAGAGGCGCAAACCATCACCACCAGTGATGACGGCGAGGTAGCGCTGATCAAGGCGTACCGTCGTCTAACGATCAAGCGCCGCAAGGCACTGCTGGGGCTGATCGAGGAGTAGTTTGCTCAGGTTGGTGGCGGGGCCTCCGTGCTCAGAGAGCGTCTTCACGGGTAAAGAACGCATCGACCAAGCCCTGGATGACCAGGTCGGCCTCCTCGTCGGACGGCAGCTCGCCGTGATTCAGGATCAGGTGGAAGCCCAGCAAATCCCCGAAGGCAGAGATGACCTCAAACTCGAACGTCCCGTGTTTGGGGCTCAGGTGCCGCCAGTGGCGCCGACTGTACGCCCAAATCCGGTCCAGATAGCGACAGCTCTCCGTCACCAGCTTCATGCGGCCCGCGTGCCAGAAATTTAGTAGGCGCTCACTTCGGTGAGGGTCTCTTTTGGACGTCATCAGGCCTTCGAACAGAAAGGCCCCCCAGACCGGCGCCACGGCCTGAGGCAGCGTCTCGCTTTGCAGGTCCGACGCCAGGGCGAACCGGCGATAGGGAGAGGGGTCGTTGGGAGGCATGGCGTTTCTCCGGTGAAAAAGATAGATGTTGAGCCGGTGGGGCGGGGATACCGGCCCGTAATGCTTGCGGTGTGTTAAAGGCATCAATCAGCCAACAACACCGCTTGATCCAGCGCCCTCTGCTTCAAACTCGCGCCCTGGTCGAACTACGCGGAGTCCAGCCTGTGATAGAAGCTCCGTGCCCGCCGTTCGTGGTCAACGAACTCGGTAACGGCATTGAGCAGGCCATAGACAGTACCCTTGGCGGAAGGCAGATCCGCACCCCGGCCCGCGCCGTGGAACAGAGCGTGGACTTTCGCCATGGCCCGTTCATTGGCCGTAGTGCGCTTCGACAGCGGGCGCTCTTGGAAGAGCCCGATCAGAAACTTCTCGATCTCCGGCTACTCCATACCCGCCTGGCGAGCCCAGGTCTCGATGGACTGGCCGGGCGACAGCGCGTTGCCCAGGCCATGCCACGGGGTCCGGTCGGTATAGGCCATCTCGTCTACGAGGTGAGTCATGTTTGCTCCTCGTGAACGGCATAAAAGCGCCCCTCGCCATCAGGCGGGGCCGTGATCGGGTAGTACGGGGTGGGAACGAAAAGGAGGCGGATCAGACCCAGCCACGCCGGGAGAGGCTTTCCCAGCCAGATTGGGATACCACCAAGTGATCAAGGACGCGGACGTCAATGAGGCCAAGAGCTTTCACCAGTAGCTGGGTAACGTCGCGGTCCGCTTGGGACGGCTCGCTGTGCCCTGAGGGATGATTGTGGGCCAGGATTACCGAGGCTGCGTTCCACTCCAGGGCCTTCTGCACCACGATCCGGGGGTGGACGGTGGCGCCGTCGACGGTGCCAGAGAACAGTCGCTCGAAGCTCAGCACCTGATTTTTGTTGTTCATGAACAGCACCGCAAAGTGCTCGTTCTTCTCGTTGGCCAAAGTCATCTGCAGGAAACGCGCGGCCTCCTCCGGGTGGGACAGGGTGTCGCCGCGCGTCAGGTTCTCCTGAAGGATGGCGGCGGCTGTGCGGATGATGTCATCCGAGGTTATTGGGCCGGAGGCGTGATAGAGGCCCTTCTCGCTCTTTACGAATGTTGTATCGTAGTCGCACATAGCGATCTCCAGAAGAAAAAAGCCCGCATGGGCGGGCTTTGTGCGGGTTAGAGGGGTAGGGCAGGCTTATTCCAGTTCCGCGCTGAATCGGTAGTCGCACTCCAGACATTCGAAGCTATCTAGAACGGTCTCATCGAGCATCTCGCCAACGGCCGCGCCGGCGGAGCCGCCCGCAAAGCCGCCAACGAGACCGCCGACTATAGCGCCGGCAATACCTCCCAGGGTAGGGCCGGCGGGGCCGGCGATGAGCCCGGCAGCGGCTCCAACACGGGCACCGGACACGGCAGTTGAAAATCCAGTGGCGGCACCTGCCGCCGTGCCGAGGGCGCCGCAGGTTTTGCGGCCAACATGGAGGGTAACGACACGGGTAGAGCGACAACGAGGGCAGTCAGGGTTCACGGTGTCTCCTTTTCTGTACGGTTTATTGCGGCTGGATCAGCCCACATTCCTGGTGCTATCCGGTCAGTGGTATATATCTGAAAATCGATAGAATCCTCATGATCGGAAGTATGGAGGTAGGTTGAGGCGCGAAAGTACGTCGCCAAGTTTCCAGCAGCCAGATGTGCTCATGAGCTAGTACGGTGAATCCGCAACATCAGAATCACCAATAGGAGTCACGAAATGACCAATTCAAAGAGGCAAAGAGCAAATCATCGTTCCGATCAAGCCAATACGAATCGCGGCAGCAATGGAACGAACCCCGTGAATAGCCATGTACATGGCAATCGTGGTGCTCAGCTAAATCCTAACCGGAAGAAATAACAGGTGCCGCCCCGCTTAGGCGGGGCGGTCTAAGGTGCCGCTCTATGGACGATAAAATCGGCTTTCCAACTCAAGGAGAGGTTGTAAGTTACCTCTTTAAGGCCTTTGGTATTCTCCCGGCTAAACGTGACCCCCGAGTTGATGAGCTGGAAAAGAAACAATTCCAGAGGTTGCTCAAGAGGCTGCGAGATGAGGAAGGGCTACTGCTAAAGAATTTTGATATCGCTGTTGAAACCTTTAAGACACGGCTAGAGAGAAATTTGAGTGATCCGAATACCCGGAAAGTGATTATTAATGTGCTGGCGGAGCTTCATCACAGCTATAGCCGCTTGTTGGTGGAAGAAGGGACATATCGCTCAAAGGTCGACACGCTGCGTAAACCGCTGAAGGTTGCCACCCATTCCATGTGAAACCTGCCACCCGGACCTGAGCAAGGCTGCCACCCATCGGAGCGTAGGGACGCGGGGTTTCTCTTCTTACTCCGAACTCGTAGTGTCCGTCAACTTTCCCTTTCCCTTTCGCTTTTGCATGGATTCACCCCGGACATTGATCTTGTAGGCGTTATGAACGAGCTGGTCCAGATTGGCGTCACCGATTACGTCATGCCATTCCTCGATGGGTAATTGGCTAGTGGCGATGGTGGAGCTCGGCCATGTCGGTCTTCCAGCACGTCCAGCAAGTCTTGCCGGTTCTCCGCACTCAGTTTCATCAGCCTCCAGTCATCCAGGGTCAGCACGTCGACCTTGGCGAGGCTGGTCAGGAGTTTGGCGTACTGGCCGTAGCCCTTGGCAATGGTCAGCTCCCGCATCAGTCGGGTCAGGCTCACGTACTGTGCGGTGTAGCATTCCCGGCAGGCCTTATGCGCCAGGGCGTAGGCCAGCCAGGTTTTGCCAACGCCGGTGGGCCCGGTAATGAGCACGTTCAGGTGCTCTTTCACCCATTGGTAGCCGGCCAGTGATTGCACCAGCCCTTTATCTAGGCCCCGTGAGTTCCGGTAATCGATGTCTTGGAGGATGGCCGTGTGCAGCAGCTTGGCCCGGCGCAGCTGGCTACTCATGCGCCGGTTGTCCCGCTCGGTCATTTCCCGATCCACGAGTAGCCCGAGGCGCTCCTCGAAGCTCAGGTCGGTGATGTCGGGGGTGGCCGACTGATCCGCCAGGGCGGCAGCCGTGCCGGTCAGTTTGAGAGCGTGGAGCTTATCCAATGTGGGGTGTTTCAATATGTCAGAGATCCTTCAGTAGTAGTAGGCCGGGCCACGGATGTTGTCGTGGGTGTCGGGCAAGGCCAGTTCCTGTTGCTCTTCCAGGGGCTGCTGATCCAGACGGTGTTTGAGGATGGATTCGATGCTCTTGTACCGGCAACTACCCAGCATCAGGGCGCGTTTAAGGGGCCAACTTATTACGCTCAATTTCCTTCAATTTGCCAGAATTGAGCGAGAACGGTCCGGCTACTTCCCCGTTTCGGGTGGGGCCAGACCGGCGCCGTGGATTCCGGCGCTTTGCTCTTCCATAAACCATTTTCCGATGTGCCAGGCGCTCATGATCAATACCTAGATGGCGATCTGCCGGTGTCACGAACCGGACCCACTGTGCAGATTCTTCTCGTTGTAGGCCTCCTCGAACGCCAGCATCCATTCGCGCACGGCCGTGAGCGATGCATAGCCCTTTGACGGCCATTCCGGGGAGTATTTGACCGTCCGGAACAACGACTCCGAATAAGATTATCGTTACTGACCCTCGGCCGGCTGTGGGACATCAAATATGCCCAGGTCAGCCAGTCTGGCTTTGAGAGTGTAAGACGTCATCGGTGCTCCATTGTCAGAGTGCAACACCGGCGGATTGTGCCAACAGCCCTCTGGCAATAGAGCGCGTTTAATGAGCTTCTTGGCCAACCCGCCGGAACTCTGCCATGGATATACCAGGCAATGATCCTGCGACTGTAGATGTCCATGATCAGGTACAGATACCAATGCTGGCCTCGTACCGCTGACGGACAATAACTGATGTCCCAACTCCATACCTGGTTCGGGCTTGTCACGGTAAAGCTAGTCGGCTCAGGCACCTTCCGGGGCTGCTTCATCCGTCCCCGATAATTCTGTTGCCGGTGTTTCTTCAGCACCCGTTAAAACGACGATTCAGAGACCAGATAGACGCTTTTATTAGCCAGTGACGGCACGATCTGCGACGGTGGTGAATTCCGGTACTGAGGTTGATTACATGCACCCAGAATGGCCAACTCCTCGGCCTGGGTGAGTTTATGGGGCTGTTTAGCCCGTTCTGCATCGGCACGGTGGTCTTCAGCCACCCGACCGTCGACAGTGCGCCAGCGCTTCAATGTGCGCTCGCTGATATCCATCAGCTCTGCGGGCCTGCATCGGGCTGCGCCACCGGCAACAGCTTCATCAAAAAGCTCCAGAAGCCTTGCAAGTCCGTCCAGCGGCGTCAGTCATCCTCGCTGCTGTCCGGATCTTCGCCGTACAAGGCTTCGAGCTTTTTGATAGCACCAGCAGCGAGGTAGTCTCAGCGAGGGCCTTGTCTTTGCGGCGAACTTCCGCCTTCAGCTTTTTGATGGTTTTTCGGGACACTCGTTTCTGCTTCTGAGCCGCTTTATTCCGGTCTTCCTGCATGCCAGAGCCCTGCAGGCAGGCTTATTTCCTGCGCTGCATTTGCTCCGCATACAGGCCTTTCTCGCGGCAATAGGCGCTGAGTTCAGCTTCAGACATCAAGGCTGTTTCAATCGCAACAGGCAGCTTGGCTTCGGGGGACCAGTCTTCCCCGGTATTACGATTACCTGGCACGGGCATTCGTTGTTGTCGACACTGTTTTAACCAACTATACAGAGTCACATCGGATATGCCTTCCGATGCCGACACCGACAAGTCACTGCGGTTCTGCGGAGGCAGCAGTTTCTTCAGCACGTCGGCTTTACGATCTTCGGAATAACGTGGCATGAATACTCCTATGCCGCCCCGGGACTATTGAATTCAGGTTAATTCGCCTACTGGACAAATAGGCTGATAGGGTGCGGTAACTGGCGACACGGTTGCCCCGGTAAAAGTATTCGATGTTATTATGGATGATGTGAACCTCCACCTTTTTTTTGATCACGGTGTAGGGCACTGAGTAGTAGTGACCGTCGATGAGCGAGAAGTGCTGGCGATGGCGCAACGCCGCCAGGATCCAGCGCTCGACGATCAACACACCCCCTTCCACCTTGGCCTTGACCCTGGGCTCGCGGGCGTGGGTAGGAACGATGGCGGCCCCATAATGGGCAGCCATATCCTGGTAAGTTGGATTGAGGTCCGGCTCTTACCGGTGAGCCTTGGTAAACGCCCGATTTCAAATTGTCGGGAGTCACTAATCCCGGAACTCCATCCAGGTACTGGAAGGCCCGGGTGTGAGAGCCGATCCAGTCCGGCAATGCCTGGCTCCAGGAGGCTTCGGCGTAAGTGTAATTGGACGCGCCCATCACCGCCACGAAGACCTGTGCCTCGTGGATATCTCTGGTGGTGCGGTCAATGACGGGCACGGTCTGGCCGGCATAGTCCACGAACAGCTTCTCTCCGGCCCAATGGTCCTGGCGCATCATCAGGTCCAGCTTGCCCCGCCAGACGCGGTAGTGCTCGCAGAACCAGCTGTACTGATAACCGTAGGGGGTGGCTTGCCGGTACTCCTGCCAGAGCAGGAACAGGGTGACATTCTTGCACGTGAGTTCGTCGCGGATGTGTTGCCAGTCGGGATGCATCGGGCCTGTGTCGGAAGATCCGGTGGTTGCGAGAACAGCAGTTGCTCCAGATGGACCTCCTCCAGATCCGCTGGCAACGGCCAGCTCAGACCCGCCTCAACCGTACGGCGCAGGTATTCGCTTACGGTGGGGCGGCTGACGCCACAGGCCGCTGCCATCTCGCGGTTACTCAGCTCTCGCTCCCACTTGAGGCGAAGAACTTCTTTGATCTTACGCACGGATAACCTCTTCGCTGGCATCTGGCCCATCTCCGGATGAAAAGGGTCAGAGTACCGTTAAGTTATCCCGAGCCGGACGATTTTGATAACGGTTCAGGCAGCCTGCCGGGGTGGTAGCTTTGCCGTGGAATCAGTGGCAGCTTTCGCGTGGAATGGGTGGCAGGCTTCGTCTGGAATCAGTGGCAACCTTGGTTTGGAATACGCAGCCTGCGGTATCCAGTTCAGTATCCTAGGATGAATGTGCCATTTGGCTGTGTCTGCCCGGAGGTTCCCATTCGGGTGCGGTGCGGCGAAATCCGCGATGAAGGACCGCCTGGAAGACATCAAACCGCCTTTGCCGCCGTTTTCTTCGCGTGCTGTTAGTGCTGACGGCAGCAGTGGGGGAAGCAACATGTCCAGCACCTATGGTTTTGGGGTCTATGTCGAGGAGCGGTAAGTGTACGAGCGGGTTGAAAACAGCGATTACGGGGATGGGCTGGCAGGCTGGAACAAAACGAGGGTCTGCCAAACCGCTCCCCGTAAAAGGGAGAATGTGTCAGTGGGGTCCAATGTCTGGAGGGGCAGCAACCCGGAGGGCTGCGTAATGACCTACCGGTACGTTGATGTTTTTGTCGATGGCGCTAAGGCGGGCCACACGTACTACTGGAATTAGGCGGCATTCTAGCAGGGCAGTGAGCTTTGTTCGGGCCAGGTCTCCTGGCCCGCAGTCATTTTACTGACAGACCCAAAAGAAGACTTCAGTGATCAGGTGGTCAGATTCACAATGTCACTACAGCGTTAGGGTTATTTTGGAGGGAAGTATCACTTGATCCTGGGAAGACCGTGACGCCGAATCAATCTGAACCAGGAATCTCAACAACTGCAGCAAAACCTCCCGCTTTACTCGACGTGTAATGAACCAGCCCCTGATAACGCTCAACTATCGCGTGGACAATAGCCAGTCCCAGGCCATGACCGGGTTTTTGCTCGTCCAGTCTTAATCCCCGCGTGCCCAATTTTGAGCGGGCTGTCTCTAAGACGCCGGCCCCATCGTCGCTGATGATAATTTTTAACTGGCCTTGATCTTCACCCAGGGTGAGCTCCACCCAGCGGAACGACCATTTGCCCGCGTTATCCAGCAAGTTGCCAAGGATTTCGTTCAGATCATGCTCCTCGACAGGCCAGCGACGGTGTTCAGGCAGATATGTTGATAGTTCAAAAGATTTATCGGGGTAGAGGCGGCCGACCATCCACAGCAGGTCCCGGGCCTGTTTGACCGGGCAGGCACTTTGGCCGACCTGTGGGCCTGCAAACCGGCTTCGCCGCATTTCTGACTCAAGCTGAGCATCTATGTCGTCGAGGCGCGACGCCATTTCCCGTCTCAGGTTCTTATCGAGCGGGCGGCTCGTGTCTTCCAGGATCTGTCTGACAGCCGCTATGGGCGTTTTCACACTGTGGGAAAGGTTGGCAAGGGCGTCACGGGAGCGTTCCAACCGGTCATCCAGTGAATCCAGCAGCTGATTGAGTTGCCGGACGAGGGGCCGGAATTCTTCCGGGCCATTTGCGTTAATACGGGAAATATCGCCTGACTGAAGTCTTTTCAGGCTCGCCTGAAGGCCCACTACTGGCCGCAGGGCCAGACTGATGCCCACCCATATGCTCCCGATCATCAGAATGACCAGTAAAACCGAAACGACGGCGGTCCAGGTGTGGAGTTCGGCCTGACTTTGCTGCAGTGCCTCCATATCCTCAGCAACAATGACCACGAAGGAATTTCCGTCGACCGTGAAGGCACGGCGATACCCCAGCATTTCGGAAGGCGCAGCGGGCACCTCAGCATCCCGGACTCTCACGGCTCCTTCCTGTTCGGACGAGAGCAACGGCCTCAGCAGCGGTGTCCAGGTTTTCGGTGAAATGGACTGCCCGGACGGAGAGGCAATGGCGAAGGCGTGGTGGAACACTTCCTGAAAGTAGTCGCCGGTCTGGAGTGTGTCAGTTCGGCCGCCGGACTGGCGGATCTGGTGTTCCAGAAAAGCCACCTCGTCTTTCAGGCGGCTTTCTACAAAGTCCGTGGACATCCTCTCCAGCAAGGCCCCATGGATGATCCAGGCTAGCGCCATCAGGCCAATACCGGCCGGAAGCAGCAGAATCAGGAGCATCGCCCTGACTGAGTGAGGTCTAGCGGCTATCGGCATCGAACAGGTACCCCTGACCACGTCGGGTCTTTATGGTGTCCGGACCCACCAGCTTCCTGAGCCGCCGCACATAGGCTTCGATAACATTCTCGCTGGGTGTGTCGTCGAGGCTGTATAGCTGGTCCAGAAGCTGTTCTTTCGAGAATACTTGCCCGGGTCGGCTCATCAGACAGCGTAGCAAGCGGAACTCGGTCCCGGTCAGGCTATGTTCGGTCTGGTCGCCGGCTCTTAACGTCTGGCGATTTTCGTCCAGCTCGAATCGGCCCGCTGTCAGGGTATCCATTATTCGGCCTTCGCTTCGCCGCACGATGGCGTGAAGCCGGGCAATCAGTTCTTCCGTCTGGAAAGGTTTCGCGAGGTAATCATCGGCGCCGGCCTTCAGTCCATTGACCTTGTCCTGCCAGTCTCCTCTGGCGGTCAGGATCAGCACCGGGAAGCTGACCTTATGCGCCCGCCACTGCCTCAGTACGTCCAGACCGTTACCGTCGGGCAGGCCCAGGTCAAGAATACCGGCCCGGTAGCTTTCCTGCTGCCCGAGTTGCCGGGCGTCCCGTGCTGTACGGGCGGTATCCACGCTGAAGCCGGCCTTTTCCAGCTGGGCGCTTAGCCCGTTCGCCAGCAGGGGATCATCTTCCACCAGAAGTAATCGCATTCCTGATCTGCCTTCCCAATTTGAGTATCAAAGCCCGTCAGTGTTGCTGCCCAAGCTGAATTGTGCCTGAACGAAAAATAATTCCGATTTTCAGCATGGATTCAGGTTGCTGAGCGATGATAGCAACCGTTTCTGGATATTGCTCAAGTTTTGAGTAAAACAAACCGGCCTTCTGGGCCAGATCCGTTCAAGGGAGAAGTTATATGATCGTATCAAAATTCCTTGTTGCTGCCGCAACAATCTCATTGTCGGCGACCGCCTTTGCCGCTGGAACCCATGGCGGAGGCCACGGTCACGGCGCTGCGAGTGGTGAACCTGGTAAAGCCTCAGAGGTCAGCCGAACCATAACAGTCGAAATGTACGACAACTACTATGAACCGGAATCAATCACCGTAAGCCCCGGGGAAACGGTGCGGTTCATGGTGGAGAACAAAGGGAACCTCGTTCACGAATTCAACATCGGCACCCCAGAGATGCACGAGGGCCATCAGGAGGAAATGATGATGATGGTTGAGCATGGCGTCATCCAGGGCGGCAAGCTGAACCACGACATGATGAATATGGATATGGGGAATGGCCATTCCATGAAGCATGACGACCCGAACAGCGTGTTGCTGGAACCGGGCCAAAGTAAAGAAGTGGTATGGAAGTTCTCTGATAAAGGCAATATCGAATTTGCCTGCAACGTGCCGGGCCACTATCAGGCCGGGATGTACGGTAAGGTCAATTTCGAGTAACTCGCTTAACTGAGGTCCGCGAGCGCGGGGCTGAGACACGTTTCTCGGCCCGGCTTCAATGACGTGTAGTTCGGAGCAACACAGATGAAACCACGCTTTTTGACAGGGCTTTTGAGCCTGCTGATGCCAGCCATGGTTCTGGCCGGCGAATACGACCTTACGGTCGACCGGGTAAAAATTGATACCGGCGATTTTGTGAAGGAAGGCATTGGATACAACGGCGCATCTCCGGGACCGGTAATGCGTTTCAAGGAAGGCGAGAACGTCCGGATCAACGTGACCAACAACCTGGATGAGATGACGTCCATTCACTGGCACGGTCTGATCCTGCCTTTCAATCAGGACGGTGTGCCAGGTATCAGTTTCCCTGGCATCAAGCCGGGTGAAACGTTCACCTATGAATTCCCTATCCAGCAAGCAGGCACCTACTGGTTTCATAGCCACTCTGGTTTTCAGGAGCCAGACGGGGCCTATGGTGCCATTGTCATTGAGCCCGAGGGCCGTGAGCCATTCCGCTACGATCGTGAATACGTGGTGCAGCTGACTGACAAGCACCCCCATTCCGGTGACCGCATCATGCGCAACCTGAAAATGATGCCGGATTACTACAACCGTGAGCAGCAAACCGTGGGGGAGTTTTTTTCGGACGCGTCCAAAAACGGTCTGATGAACACCATTCGGGACCGCATGGCCTGGGGTGACATGCGGATGATGAAAGCGGACGTTGAGGACTTGCAGGGCTTTACGGGCCTGATCAACGGCAAAGGTCCCGAGCAGAACTGGACTGGCCTTTTTGAGCCCGGAGAACGCATCCGGCTGCGGTTCATCAACTCCTCGGCCACGACCTACTTCGACATACGGATTCCCGGTCTGGACATGACGGTTGTACAGGCCGATGGCAACAACGTTCAGCCCGTTAACGTGGACGAGTTCCGGATCGGTGTGGCGGAAACCTATGATGTGATCGTCCACCCGAAAGATGAGCAGGCCTACACCATTTTCGCTGAATCCATGGGGCGTTCCGGCTATGCCAGGGCAACACTGGCCCCTGAAAAGGGTATGGAAGCGGCCGTGCCGCAACTGCGTGAACCTGCCCGCCTGACAATGGCTGATATGGGCGGTATGCCTGGTATGGACCATGGCAGCATGGCGGGCATGGATCATGGGAACATGGATATGGACAGCTCAGAAGATATGTCCGGGATGGATCACTCCTCAATGGAGGGAATGGACCACTCCAACATGGACAGCATGGATCATTCCAACATGGAAGGCATGGATCATGGTTCCATGGCGATGGGAAAAGGCGGCCAAAGCGACCCCTTTTACGCCAAGGGAAGTGGCCTTGTACCCACGGCAGCCAATGGCGGCAAGTTCCTGTCCTATGCTGACCTGAAGGCCCAAGATCCACTGTATGAAGACCGCGAACCGACCCGGGAAATTGAGCTTCGTTTGACCGGCAATATGGAGCGTTATATCTGGAGCATTAATGGCGTCAAGTACGAAGACGCAGACCCAATTCGTCTCAAATACGGTGAGCGAGTTCGCTTCAAATTCGTGAACGAGACCATGATGACTCACCCTATGCACCTGCACGGCATGTGGTCCATTCTCGATGTTGGTGCAGACCAATGGAACCCGATCAAGCACACGGTCAGTGTGCAGCCAGGCACCACGGTTTACATGGAAACCGAGGTCGACGCGCCCGGCCAGTGGGCGTTCCACTGTCACCTGTCCTATCACGCGGCCGCTGGTATGTTCCGCAAGGTCATTGTTGAAGGTGGGCCAGATTCAACGCAGGCCAAAACAGACGTGATTGCTGAAGATGGAGGTGAGGCATGAGTTGTATTCGATCACTTGTCGCCGTCAGTTTTCTTGCCTCTATTGGTGTCTCAACGGCGGTGACAGCTCAGGAAATGATTTCCGACACCACGGCTCGTAAACAGCCGCTCACAACCTGGGGCGTTCAATTCGAGGAATTTGAGTACCGCTACAGCGACGATGACGAGGAGCTGGGCGTCTGGGATGCGGATGCCTTCTACGGCACCGACGAGCTGAAACTCCGGTGGATTTCAAAAGGTGAGTACAGCCTGGAGGAGCGGGCCTACGAATCACTGGAAAACCAGCTGGTCGGCCAGATCCCCATTTCCAAGTTCTTCGACGCCAAAGCGGGTGTTCGCTTCGACACCCCCGAGGGACCGGATCGTACGTATGCTGTTCTCGGTGTAGCCGGGCTGGCACCCCAATGGTTTGAGATCGATGCAAACTTGTATGTCAGCAAGGATGGAGATACCTCAGCCGAACTTGACGCAGAGTACGAGCTGCTGCTCACTAACTATTGGATCCTTTCCGCAACGCTGGATGCGACGGTAGCGTTCAGTGAAGACAGGGAAATTGGCATCGGCAAAGGATTGGTTTCCACCGAAACCGGCCTCCGGCTCCGCTACGACCTGATAGACCGTGCGTTCTCGCCTTATGTGGGCGTGGTGCATGAGCGCAAATACGGCGATAGTGCCGACTTTGCCGAAGCGGACGGCGGCAGTACAGCAGATTGGTTTGCTGTGATTGGAGCGCGCATCGCACTCTGATCAGGTACTTAGGGGCTAAAGATATTTCTTTGGCCCGTTTTTCTCGACATTGATGCAAGTGAGATCTACCCAAGCCAGCATTGGCTATTTATTGAGTATCAAACGCCGTTCAAAACAACAGGAGGTTGTATGAGCAGCACGCACGACAGAACCACGCGCTATCAGAAAGGCAGTCTTACACTTCCGGGAACTGTTATGCTGGGCACCGGTGTCATGATTGGCGCCGGTATCTTCGCCCTTACCGGGCAGATGGCGCAGATGACTGGCGTTCTTTTCCCGTTGGCGTTTCTGGCCGCGGCGGTAATCGTAAGCTTCAGTGCCTATTCCTACATCAAAATTTCCAATGCCTACCCGTCAGCCGGGGGCATAGGCATGTACCTGCACAAAGCCTATGGCAATCGGTTACCGACGGCTTTCAATGCTTTGCTGATGTATTTCTCGATGGTGATTGCCCAGAGCTTTCTTGCGCGAACCTTCGGTTCTTACACCATGCAACTGTTCGATGGCGATGAAAGTGGCCGCATGGTGCCCATTCTTGGCGTCTCACTAATTCTGGCCGCGTTTCTGATCAATCTGTTGGGCAACCGAATGATTCAGGGCGTGGCTTCCTTTATAGGTATCCTGAAGATCGGAGGCATTCTGGTTTTCGGGCTGGTGGGTATCTGGATTGCCGACAGTGTTTCTGTTGATTTCTCTAGCCCCGGTGAGGCTGGAACCTTTGGCAATTTCCTGGGGGCAACGGCCCTTGGCATTCTGGCCTTCAAAGGTTTTACCACCATCACCAACAGCGGCTCGGAAGTCATAGACCCCAAGAGAAACGTGGGGCGAGCGATTATTATTTCCATCGCAGCCTGCGTGGTGATCTACACCCTGGTCGGTTTCGCCGTTGCCAGTAACCTGTCCCTGGCGGAAATCATCAAAACGCAGGACTACTCTCTGGCGGCCGCTGCGCGTCCCGCTCTCGGCGATTACGGTGTCTGGTTTACTGTCGCTATTGCCATGATGGCCACGGCGGGCGGTATTCTCGCCAGCGTCTTCGCGGTATCCCGCATGCTGGCGATGCTGACGGAGATGAAGCTCGTACCACATCGGCATTTTGGCATGCCCGGCAGCATCCAGAAACACACACTGGTGTATACCGTTGTCCTGGGGCTGATCCTCACCGCCTTCTTTGATCTGTCACGAATTGCCGCGCTGGGTATCGTGTTTTACCTGATTATGGACATTGCCATTCACTGGGGTGTACTGCGCTATCTTCGCAAAGACATCAAGGCCAACACCTGGGTGCCAGCAACAGCCATCTTGTTGGATCTTTTGGCGCTGGGCGGCTTCGTCTGGGTAAAGCTTAATACGGACCCGTTCGTCATCAGCGTGGCAGTCGTGACCATGATCGTGATTGCAGTATCCGAGCAGATTTTCCTTAAAAGATCACCGGAATCGGCGCAAGCGAAACAGGAAGAGAGTCATGCGCATCATCATTAATCTGAATCAGGAAGAGAGGCTATTGCCATGATGGGAGATAACATGTTCGGGAACACCATGTGGGCAGGCCACTGGCTGTGGATGCTGGTGATTGCCATTGTGGTCGTCATTCCGGCCTGGCGTATTTGCCAGCGCACGGGGTATCCGGGGTGGATGGGTGTACTGATACTGATCCCTATCGTCAATCTGGTTCTGCTGTATTTCATTGCATTTGCAGACTGGCCCGCCGATAAAACAGGAGATCAGAATGGCTGAGCACCATCACGCCCATGACCACGATCACCACGCCGATAAAGAACCTGGCGGGCACACCGCCAAGGATCCGGTTTGCGGCATGGCAGTCGATCCGCATACCGCGGAACACCGCAGCCAGCATGGCGGTAAAACCTGGTACTTCTGCTCCTCGCGCTGCCAGTCCAAATTCGACGAGGACCCTGAGCAGTACCTCGGTGAGGAAGACAAGCCGCAAGAGCCGGTTGCGCCAGGTACGATGTATACGTGCCCCATGCACCCGGAAATTCGACAGCAAGGGCCAGGGGACTGCCCCATCTGTGGTATGGCTCTGGAGCCCGAGCAGGTGAGCCTGGATGATGGCCCCTCTGCAGAACTTACGGACATGACCCGCCGGTTTTGGATCGGGCTGGTGCTGACCTTGCCTGTACTGGTCCTGGAAATGGGCGGGCATCTGACCGGGCTTGACCATATGATTGCTCCACAGATGTCCAACTGGATTCAGTTGGTGCTGGCAACGCCCGTGGTGCTCTGGTGCGGCTGGCCCTTCTTCGTCCGGGGTTGGAGATCCGTGGTTAGCCGTAACCTGAACATGTTCACGCTGATAGCCATTGGTACCGGCGTGGCCCTGATCTACAGCCTGGTCGCCACACTTGCGCCCCAGGTATTCCCGGGCGCTTTCCGGCAGGCCGACGGCTCAGTGGCAGTGTACTTTGAGGCGGCAGCGGTCATTGTGGTGCTGGTGCTGCTTGGACAGGTGCTGGAATTGCGCGCCCGGGAGAAAACCTCCGGGGCCATCAAGGCTCTGTTAGATCTGGCGCCGGCAACGGCCAGGAAACTGGACGATGATGGCGGTGAGTCCGATGTATCGCTGGATCAGGTCAAGGTCGGCGACCGCCTGCGGGTGCGTCCGGGCGACAAGGTTCCGCTAGACGGCGAGGTGCTCGAAGGCAGCTCCAACGTGGATGAGTCCATGGTGACCGGTGAGCCGTTGGCGGTCAGCAAAAAGTCAGGAGACCAGGTGATCGGCGGCAGCATCAACCAGCAGGGCAGTTTCATCATGCGTGCGGACAAGGTGGGCCGGGACACCATGCTGTCCCAGATTGTGCAGATGGTGGCCAGCGCCCAACGCAGCCGCGCGCCCATTCAGGGCCTGGCCGACAGGGTCGCGGGCTATTTTGTGCCTGCGGTGATCGTGATCGCCATTATCGCCTTTATAGCCTGGTCGTTGTTCGGGCCGACGCCCCCGATGGCATTCGGTCTGATTGCTGCGGTGAGCGTGCTGATTATTGCTTGCCCCTGTGCTTTGGGGCTGGCAACGCCCATGTCGATTATGGTCGGCGTTGGGCGGGGTGCTCAGAGCGGTGTGCTGATCCGCGATGCCGAAGCACTTGAGCGTATGGAGAAAGTGGACACCGTGGTGGTGGATAAGACGGGCACACTGACTGAAGGCAAACCTCAGGTGACCAAACTGGTGCCAGCTGCCGGGGGCAGCGAGGATGAGCTCATGCGATTCGCCGGCGGCCTGGAAAAGGGCAGTGAGCATCCGCTGGCCCACGCCATTCTCGATAAAGCAAAGACCATGGGCTTGAAACTACCGGACGCGGAAGATTTTGATTCACCCAATGGGAAGGGCGTCACCGGTAGGATTGATGGACGACGGGTATTGCTCGGAAACCGGCTGTTGATGGAAGCGGAAAATGTGGACACCGCGGACTTTGAAAGCGAAGCCGACCAGCTCCGCCAGGATGGGGCGACTGTTATTTTCGCGGCCGTAGACGGCAAAGTGGCCGGTTTGCTTGCCATCGCCGATCCGGTGAAAGAAACCACTGAAGCGGCTATTTCTGCACTGCAGAAAGACGGCATCCGAGTCGTCATGCTCACCGGCGACAACCGGACGTCGGCCGAGGCGGTTGCCCGTAAATTGCACATCGATGAAGTGGAAGCGGAAGTGCTTCCGGAGGATAAGGGCAAGATCGTTCAGCGCCTGAAAGATGAGGGCCGTGTTGTGGTGATGGCTGGTGACGGGGTGAACGACGCTCCGGCTCTGGCAACCGCCGATGTAGGCGTAGCCATGGGCACGGGCACTGATGTGGCCATCGAAAGCGCCGGCATTACCCTGTTGCGCGGCGATCTCATGGGCATTGTGGAAGCACGTCGATTGTCGCTGGCAACCATGCGCAATATCCGGCAGAACTTGTTTTTTGCCTTTGTCTATAACTCTGCGGGTGTGCCGATAGCGGCCGGCGTTCTATACCCGTTTTTCGGCATCCTGCTGTCACCGATTTTTGCGGCGGCGGCTATGTCGCTGTCTTCGGTCAGCGTGATCGTGAATGCGCTGCGCCTGCGACTGGTCAAGCTCGGACCAAAGTGATATACGTCGGATTTGTTGGAGATACCTATGCCGTACACGATTGATCGAATTATAGAAGATGCCAATTTTGAGGAAGTTGACAAGCGAACTCGTCAGTCCCTCACAGATCACGGTTTTGGGGTGCTGACAGAAATTGATGTCAAAGCCACGATGAAGGAGAAGCTTGACAAGGAAATGCCCGCGTACCGGATCCTTGGGGCGTGTAATCCTGCTATGGCGTGGGAAGCCATTGGTGTAGAGCCCCGGGTAGGGGCCATGTTGCCGTGCAATGTCATTCTGCGGGAAACGTCTGAAGGTATCGAAGTCAGCGCGATAGATCCCGTAGCTTCAATGACGGCGATTGAAAACAACGAACTGAAACAGGTTGCCGGCAAGGTCAGGGAGGCACTGTCCGAGGTATAGTAGGCGTCTGAAGCCGCGCCATCAGTTGGTTGAGATAGTGATTTTTGACTGTGATCAAGCTACACGGAGTTTGCCCAGACCGTTCTGTTTGAATTCAACTGACTGTGATTAACTCCAAGTGTAGTGGCCAAGTATTTCAGGCCGCCGTCTTTTGAGTTTTCCAGTAAGCCTGCTGCGACATTGCGCGGCAGCTCGCCGTTGTGCTTGTGCGGTCGCAGAACGCTGTAATAGCCGATCATATAGTCCGTGATCGACTGCTTCGCCGAGATACAGCACGGATACCCGATTTCCGGTACCCACTCCGTTTTCAAAATCCTGAAGAACCGCTCTGTCGGGGCGTTATCCCAGCAACTTCCTCGCCGGCTGAGACTCTGCTTCATGTGATGGCGCCAGAGCAACTCTCGGAATCCCAGGCTGGTGTACTGGCACTCCTGATCTGAATGAAACATGACGCCCTGTGGCTCGCCCCACGACCTATAGGCAATGGTTAGGGGCTTCTTTACCAGTTCCGTATTGGGGGGCAGGGACAGCGCCCAGTCCACGGGTTTACAGGAAAAAGTCGATAACCACCGCCAGGTAAGCCCAGCGCACTCCTGTCCAGATATAGGTAGTATCTCCGGTCCAAGCCTGATTGGGCTCCTTTACATCGAACTCCTGATCAAGACGGTTCGGGATGTCCAGGTGTGGCTGATCCGCCTTCTTGTAGGAGTGCCCTGGCGGCCGCGTGCTGACCAGCCCTAACTGCTTCATCCGTCTGCCGGCACGGTACCGGCTCAGTGTCGTTCCAGCCTGGGTGGCGATCTTGGCAATGCTGCGAGCCCCGCAGAGCCGTTACTGGCAGCATGCGCCTCGACAACCTGATCCAGCAGCGTTTTCTCAGCCTCACAGCGCTCTTTGTCCCGGTCACGCCGGCCGGTAGCTGCTGCGATGAACCCCAAATACCTGACATAGGCGTTGCACCGTTCAAGTCGCTCAATTATCGAGAATTGTTCAGGGAGTCCGACATCAAGAGAGCAGTAGCCTTATTTTAAGATTTCCTTTTCTTCCTCCACCCGCCGCAGCTTGCGTTTCTGTTCCTGAATCTCACGCTGTTCCGGGGTCAGGGCTTCGCCTTTCGGTACGTTGCCTGCTCATTCGGAAGGGAGCTTGCGAACCCAGTACTCCATGGTGAACTCGCCAACCCCCATGGCATCACAGGCCGCTTTCAGTGAATAGCCCTGGTCGACCGAGCTAGGCCTCCGCCAAGCGGAATTCCGGACTGAACGTTCTCTTCTTTGTCATTATCGTTACCGGACTTTCTATCTGAGTGATCATACACTCAAAATCACCAAAGCCACTATGCCACTATATTCAGTCTTTCATTTCGTACTACACAGAGACTGAGCCTGAAGTCGAAATCTTGCGCCTGCCGCCGATTGAGACTGCAGCCGACAAGTTGAGTGCGTTGACATGGCGTGTGCTGAAGAGTAATCGATCAGCTCATGGTGAGGATCCTGAGATGGTTCGCCATCTTCACGATATTGCTCCGCTGATCTCTGTGATTAGGGAAGATGAAGAGCTGTTTGTGGATGTCGCAGACTCCTCATTCGAAGGCGATCGGCAGACAGGAAAGCGAGATACTCAGGCCCCGTTTACAGAGTCGATTCAGGAGGCCATCGAGTGCCTGGACAACGATGAGGAGTATCGCGAAGAGTACAGGCAGTTTGTGGATGCGATGTCGTACGCTGACGATGATGAAAGTGTGGATTTTGATTCGGCTGTAGAGATCTTGCAGGAAGTCGCCGCCCTGTTCGAGTAGGGATGGCCCCTGCTGCTCGCTCAACATGGGGCGGGCCAACGCTTACAGTAACGCTTCTATGTGCTCCCCTAGCAGTTTCCATGCCTCAGTTTTCTCTTTGGCGTAGTCATGGCGCAGGTAGTGCCGCCGGACTTTCGAGCCGCCCAGAAGATGGTTTTGACAGCGATCAATGATGTCGAGCGGTACGCCGATCGCTTGCATCATTGTCGCGCCAGTGCGGCGCATGTCGTGCGGCGTCCATGCGCCATTTTGGCCATTTGCCAAGACTAGACTGTCATCATGATGCCGGCCGGCCAGAGGTTTGCTGCGATTCTTGAAGCGGCATTGCCGGTCACCGATCAGTTTGCTGACATTTTTGGTGTTGACGTGGCTATCTCCGGCTCTGTTGGGAAATAGGAAGGCAGTGTGGCCGGTTTCCTGGTGTAGCCGTTTGAACTGTGACAATGCAAAAGGCGACAGAAAGACATGATGATCCTGCCGCTTTCCGCGATGTCCTTTGGTGTTCTTCGCGGGAATGAACCAGAGACCGGTGTCAAAGTCGACATGCTTCCACTCCGCTTGAAGCAGCTCGCCGATGCGGCATAGGGTTGCCAGGCATATCCAGATGGCGCTTTGCACGCGGGGGTTTACCGGGCGGATGCCGCTGTATTTCTGGCCCGCCGGCAGGGCAGCGTAATCCGCTTCCAGCTTCTCGAAGATGTCATGCAGCTCTCGGATCTCTTCGGCGGAGAGCACCCGCTCCCGTTCTTCCTGATAGTCGCTATCCAGCAGGGTGGTGACATCCACCAGGTCGGCGGGGTTCCCGTCAGCCATCAAGGTGCGCCAGGGTTGCCGCTTCTCCGCCCAACGCAGCATTTGACCCATGTCGTTGTTCAGAATGACGACGGAGCGGTTCAGGCCGCGAGCCTTTACTGTTCTGAGCACGGAGAGAAGGTCCTTATCGGTCAAGGCACGCAGCGGCGTCTTGCCAATCAAGGGGAGCACGTCTTTGCCAAAACTTCTGCGGAGTTCGGCGTTGCCATCTTGCCGTGATACCCCATCGTCGAGCCAGGCTTCAAATAGCTCGTTCACCGTCCTGTTTTCCGACGCTTGGCGCTCGGCTTCGGCGATGGTTGAGGCAATGGCGGCTTGGGCTTCAATCCTGGCTGCCTTCTGGGCGGCGTTGGGGTTGATACCTTTAGCGACTGAGGCTTTGGCTTCGTCACGCTTGGCCCGAATCTGAGCGAGTGTGTTCTTGGGCCAGCTGCCGAGGCGGTAATCGCGCTTGACCCCATCCAGCTTGAACTCATAGCGAAACAGTGCCGTGACGCCACGAACGCCGGCGCGGACCTTGGCGACCAGGCCGTTATCCTCGCGTAGTGTCCTGCCGTCATCCGTTGCGGTGAGGGCTTCCAGTTGCTTAGCCGTCAGCTTGGTCATGTCCTACCCCCTGCAGGATCTGAGGTTTGATAATTTTGCCCCACTTTTGCCCCACCAGATCGGCTGGCTGTCGGCGGATGCCAGCGGATTGGTGTAAACAGAAAAGCGGCCTGAAAGCCGCGTGTTTGCTATGATAGAGCCCTCTTAGGAGGTTCGCCAGGGTCCGTGCGTATCCGTGCGGAAATTGCATGGGGTGCAAGGGGTCGAAGGTTCGAATCCTTCCGTCCCGACCAAATCGCAAAAGAAAAAGGCCCGGCTTAATGCCGGGCCTTTTTCGTTCTGGTCCAGGTGAGTGGCGGATTGCCGGCCCTCGGCCTGCCGGCCCGCGTTGGACGCCTTGCACCCCATGCAAGTGCGCCAGCGTTGAACGTTTAGCGCTTGAATTACCCGTGACTTGATTTCACGCCCACCCGCGAAAGCGCGTCGCTCCCCCCGAACCGCTTCAAGACTGTATTCTTGTGACAGAAACCGCCATGCTTCGGTAACTCCGACCAAGGAATAAGGTTTGGTGTCATTCCGTAAAAAGAGCCTCCTCTGGCTGATTCCCCTTTGCCTGCTGCTGTTGCCCCTGGTGGCGCTGTTGTCGCTGCCGTTGTTCGGCGTGCATTGGCAGGGCTCGGGCTGGCGGCAGGGGCCGACCCTGGACGCGCTGTGGTACGAAAGCGGCGATTGCCGGCTGGCGGAGGCCCACGGGGTGCGTCTCGGCGGGCTGCGGCCGTTGACGGTGTCGGTGGACAGCCTGGGCATCAACGATTGCCCCTCCGAGGGCGACGACGGGCCCCTGTCGTTGCCGGATCTGCCGGCGCTGGAGGTGACCGTCTGGGCGCTGCAGTACCAGGACTATCCGCCGTTTCTGGCCCGGCTCAGTCAGGCCGCCGGTCGCTGGCGGGTGCACGCCGGGTTCCGGGACAGTGAGCTGGACGGCGAATACCGCAAGAGCAGCGGTCGCTGGCGTTTGACCGGCACCGTGCGGGCGGCGCCGTTGCGGCAGGGCGTCACCGGCGAGGCGCGGATTCAGGGTGATGGTCAGTGGAGGTCCGGCACGCCCTTCGACAGCGAGCGCTTCCAGGGCGAGCTGACCGTGCTCGGTCAGGGCCTGGGCCTGGATAGCCCGGATTCGGACACCGGGGGCCCCCGGGGTGACCTCACCGTGCGCGCTCGCTGGACCGGCCTGGATTGGCGGCTGCGCGCGGCCCTGGACGAGCCGCTGGCGCTGGGCGCCGGCTGGGTGCTGACGCCGGGCCGGGAACTGACCGCCGAGGGGCGGGGCACGGCCCTGCGCCGGGCGGACGCGGATCTGGTGGCGCGCGGGCCCCAGGGTCGCGCCGCCCTCAATCTGAGCAGCGACGCGCAACGGCTGGGCCACGGCGAGGGCCGGCTGACTCTCAGTGAGGGCCTGGATGGCGAGGTCCGTTTCCAGTGGTTCGAGGACCGGGTGGCGGTGGCGCCGTTCCGGGTGCGCATGGCGGACCCGGCGGTGACCGTGCGGTTGCGCGAGCCGGTGACCGTGCCGCTGGCCACCGAAGGCGAGGTGGCCCTGCCCCTGGAGGCCGCTTACCAGGACGCCACCCTGACCACCACGGACAGCCGCGTCTACTGGCGGCCCAACGACGTGCAATGGCAGGGCGCCGTGGCGCTCGGCGGCCGCTGGCAGGGCTATCGGCTGAGTGGCGGCTGGCGCGGCGACGCCGGCCCCACCGGCGTGCATGGCGAGCCCGCCCGGGTGCGCCTGTGCGACGCGGATCTCGACCTTACCGCCACGGTGCCGGTGGCCGGGGTGACGCCGCCCCACTGGCCGGTCACCGCCCGCCTGGAAGGTCGCTATCAGAGCATTCCGTTCCGTGCCCGGGCGGACGCCCGCCGGGACGGCGACACCTGGGCCGGTTCGGTGTCCGGTCGGGGCGGGCCGTTGCCCGATCTGGACGGCGGCGTGCTGACCCTGGACGGCCGCTGGGACTTTGCCGAGCGGCCCCGTCTGCTGGCCGGCGCCACCGTGGCCCTGTCCCGGGCGGTGCGCGAGCGCTTGCTGATCCGGCCTGTCACCGCGCGCCTGACCACGCCGCTGGTGTTGGCGGAAGACGGGCCCCACGGTCGGCTGTCGCTGGACGCCGAGGGCCTGGTGGCGGAGCGCTGGACCCTGCCGCCGGTGACCGGCGAGGCGCGGCTCAACGGCACCACCTTTGGCGCCGATCTGCGGGTGCCGCAGTGGGACACCACCCTGAGCCTGAGCGGTCGCGCCCGGGGCCGGGGCTACGCCGGCACCCTGAGCGGCGCCGCGCCGCTGCGGCCGGTGATGAGCCGCGGGCTGCCGATGAGCCTGCAGGGCGGCGATCTGTCCCTGGACGGCGACTGGCGCTGGGCCGACACCCTGACCTTGGACGGTCGCCTGCGCGGCCGTGATCTGGCCCTGGACTGGGGCAGCGTGCAGGCCCGCGACCTGGATTTGGAACTGGCCCTGGGCTGGGACGGCGAGCGCCCCAGCCTGGCCACGGTGACACCGCTGACCCTGGCCCGCCTGGACGTGGGCGTGCCGATCACCAACATCCGCATGGACCTGGACAGCGATCTGAGCACCTGGACCGTGCGCCGCGTGCACGCCGATCTGTTGGGTGGCGAACTGCGCGCCCCCCGGCTGACCTGGCCGTCGCCGGGCTGGCAGCCGGTGGTGCTGACGCGCATTGAGCTGGAGCAACTGGCCGCCCTGCAGGGCGAGCCGGCGGTGGGCCTGTCCGGCCGGGTGGGCGGTTATATTCCCTTGCAGCTGCTGACCGACAGCGTGGCGGTGAACAATGGCCGGCTGGCCAACGAAACGCCCCTGTCGCTGGCGATCCTGCCGTCCAGCGGCGCCCAGGCCATGGCACAATCCAACCAGGCGGTGTCGATCGCCCTGGACGCGCTCAACCCGCTGCGCATCGACACCTTCCAGGCCCAGGTGGACATGGCCGCCGACGGCTGGCTGGATGCGCGGGTGACGATTCGCGGACAGAATCCGCAACGAAATAATCTGCCGGTGGTCTTTAATTACACGCACCGGGAAAATGTGCTGGAGCTGTTGCGCAGTCTGCGCATCGGTGATCAGATCACCGACCAGGTCATGACGGAGTCGAAACGATGAAATCAGTGTGGCTGCTGTTGTCGCTCCTGCCCCTTGCCGCCTGCACCCCGCGGGTGGCGCTGGAGGCGCCCAAGGAGCCGATCACCATCAACCTCAACGTAAAGATCGATCACGAGATCCGCCTCAAGGTGGAAAAGGACATCGACCAGCTGTTCACCGAAGACAGCGAGTTGTTCTGATGAGACATTTGCGGAGAAACCCCATGACAAAGCTGCGTTATCTGTTGCTCGCCGCCGCCTTGCTGTTCTCCAGCGCGGTGTTCGCGCTCGATCTGGACCAGGCCAAGAGCCAGGGTCTGGTGGGCGAACAGCCCAACGGCTACCTGGGCGTGGTCAAGGCCACCCCGGCGGCGGTGGAACTGGTCTCGGACATCAACGACAAACGCCGCGCCGCCTACGAGCGCATCGCCAAGCAGAACGGCATCACCCTGGATCAGGTGGCCAACCTGGCGGGCCAGAAAGCGATCGAGAAAACCCCCGGCGGCCAGTACATCAAAACCCCCACCGGCCAATGGGTCGAGAAATAGTCGGTCGAGAAATAAAAGAAGGGCCCCGAGGGGCCCTTCTTTTTTGGCCGATGCTACCGGCCGGGGAACGCGCCGGTCAGTCCTTGAACTGCGCTTCCTTACGTTCGCCTTCCACGATGATGTCCGCGCGGCGGTTCTGCTCACGACCCTCGGCGGTGTCGTTGGGCGCCACCGGGCGGCTCTCGCCGTAGCCGCGGGTTTCCACCCGGTTCTGATCCACCTGATACTCCTGGATCAGCTGCTGTTTCACGGAGTTGGCGCGACGCTCGGAAAGACCCTGGTTGTAGGTCTCGGTGCCGATGCTGTCGGTGTGGCCTTCCACGCGAATGCGGCTCTTGCCGTCGCGGGCGCTCTCGGCGGCATCGCGGACTTCGTCGCTGAACTGGCCGCGCACGTCGCTCTTGTCGAACTCGAAGTAGATGGTTTTAACGGTCTGCTCGTCCACGTTCTTGTAGATTTGGCAGCCGCGCTCATCCACCCGCGCGTTCGGCGGGGTGTCCGGGCAGGCATCGCGATCGTCCGGCACGCCGTCGTTGTCGCTGTCGGCCACGGAGACCACGTCTTCCGGTTGGGTGGTGGCGGTGCGCCGGTCGTCGTCGGTTTCCCGGCCGCTCACCGCGAACATCAGGTTCAGGCCGGCGTACACCTGGCCTTCCCAGTATTCCCGGTCGGTGCTGTAGGCGTGTCGGGTACCCAGATCCAGCAGCACGTACTTGAAGAAGGCGCGCTGCAGGCCGAATTCCACGCCGGCCATGGTCTCGTCGTCGTCATCGATCTTCTGCTCACCGGCGTTCAGGCCCATATAGGGTTCGAAGCCGAGGAAGCTGGTTTCATCGAAGTGCCGGCGCAGGCTGGCGTAGTAGGTTTCCACGTCCGATTCGAGATCGGTGTACTTGTGATCCACCGAATCGTTCTTGTCGTACCAGGCCTGGATGGACCAGTTGGGGCTGAACCGCCAGCCGATCTGGCCGCCGTAGAGGGCGGAGTCATCCAGCCCGTCCACGTCACCGGTGACTTCGTTGTCGTAGAAGAAATAGCCGCTCGCATGGCCGCCGATGTAGCCGTAACGATCCGGCACGTTCTCCGCCGCGTGCGCGGACAGCGCGAACAGGAACGGCGAGACCACGGCTGCGGTCATCATGGACTTTTTCATGGGCAAGCTCCTTGGCAAAAAATAACGTCGTGAACTGTTCTCTTCACGCGCATTATGGGAGTTTTTCCGCCCGGCAAACGTAAACAATAGGAAAAGGAGCGGCCCTGGTTACATTTTTTTATAAAAATCCGACAAACCGAAATCCGCCGCTCCTACTGGAGGGGCCGGGTGGCGCCGGCCAGCCGTTCGGCCAGGCCGGAGGCGCGCCAGGTGCGGCGTTTGATGGCCTGGGCCAGCACCGACGGCGGACCGTACTCCAGCAGGGTGAAAGCACTCCGCGCCCGGGTCACGGCGGTGTAGATCAGTTCCCGGGTGAGCAGTGGCTGGGGCCGGTCCGGCAGCACCAGCAGCACATGGCCGAACTCCGAGCCCTGGGATTTGTGCACGGTCATGGCGAACACGGTTTCCACCGCGTCCAGGCGGCCCGGCGGTACCCAGCGCACGCGGCCGTCGGGCAGCTGAAACGCCACCCGCAGGCCATCCTCGGGACGCTCCGGGTGGGGCAGGGTCAGGCCCACGTCGCCGTTCATCAAACCCAGCTGGTAATCGTTGCGGGTCATCATCACCGGCCGGCCCGCGTACCAGTCGTGGCCGCCGGCCAGTCCCTCCCGGTGCAGGTGATCGGTGATCAGCCGGTTGAGCCGCTCCACCCCGAACGGACCGCCGCGCAGGCCGCTCAGCAGCTGCTGGCCGGTAAAGCGGCGCAGCAGGTCCCGGGCCCGCTGGTCCGGGTCGCCGGCCGCCGGGGCGGCGGCGTCCGCCACCAGGGCGCGCAGCCCTTCGCCGTTCTCGCCGCCGCCGTTCAGCAGGCGGCGGGCCAGACCGTGCGGGCTATCGTCGGCGGCCCGGATCAGGCCCGGGTGGCCAGCGCCGAACACCCGCTCCACGGCGCGGGGATCGCCGGCGTTGATGGCGGCGGCCAGATCGCCGATGCCGGGGGCGTCCTTGAAGCGCCAGTTGCGGCGCAGCATGGCGGTCTGCTGGGCCAGGGCGGCGCCGTCGCCGGCCCAGGGCGACAGGTCGGCGCCGCAGGCGGCGCGCACGTAATCCAGGGTCGCCGGGCGATAGTGGCCGGCGTCCGCCTCCCGGCACAGGTCGCCCATCACCGCGCCGGCTTCCACGCTGGCCAGCTGGTCCTTGTCGCCGAGCAGAATCAGGCGGCAGTCGGTGGGCAAGGCGTCCAGCAGGCTGGCCATCATGTCCATGTCGATCATGCTGGCCTCGTCCACCACCACCACGTCGGCGTGCACCGCGTTATGGCGGTGATGGCGAAAGTGGCGGCTGTCCGGGCGGCTGCCGAGCAACCGGTGCAGGGTGGCCACCTCGGTGGGGATGGCGGCGCGTACGTCCTCGGCCACTGGCAGCGCCGCCACCTGCCGACCGATGGATTCGGTGAGCCGGGCGGCGGCCTTGCCGGTGGGCGCGGCCAGGCGGATGCGCAGCCGGCGCGGCGCCGCCGGGTCCTGCATGGCCAGGGTCTGCAGCAGCCCGAGCACGCGCACCACGGTGGTGGTCTTGCCGGTGCCGGGGCCGCCGGTGATCAGGGTCAGGCCGGCGCGGGCCGCCAGGGCGCAGGCCACCTGCTGCCAGTTTGGCTCCCCGTCCACGGCGGGCTCGGGGAACAGGGCGGTGAGGTGCGCG
>JAKUPL010000038.1 GCA_022449455.1 Alcanivorax sp.
TAAAGCTACTATAAGGTCAATAGAGTAAAGAATCCGTTGGGGAGGAGGCTGATGCGCATTGGTCAGTTGGCGCAGTTGGTAGGGGTCGAAACACAGACGATCCGCTTCTATGAACAGCAGGGCTTGTTGCCGCCGCCTGATCGGCAGGACAACGGTTACCGTGTCTATACCGAGAAGCATGGTGAGGGGCTGGCCTTCATCCGTCGCTGCAGAATCCTGGGCCTGTCACTGGCTGAGATTCACGAACTACAGAGCTATCAGGACGACCCTCATCAGCCTTGTACCGCCGTCAACGCCTTGCTCGATGATCACATCTCTCATGTGCGGTCGCAGATAACCGCTCTGCAAGCGCTTGAGAAACAACTCGTTTCACTGAGAGCGAGTTGCAACGATGACCGGGAAGTTGAGGCGTGTGGGGTTCTTGCTGGAATTAGCGAAGGAAACATGTACCAGCAGTAGGTGAAGCATCAACCAGATAATCCGATGAGATGCCGATCTGTCTCACTCTCATGCAAAGGTAAGATCAACCATTTAATCCGCTTACCCATAATCTTTACGCTGGGTTCTTCGCATCCGCCTGGTCAGTCTGCTCCCTGCAGTCGTAGGTCAAAAAATGGACGGTCTTCCCCCTAACCGGCATCAAGAGGATATCTGAATAACGCGAACCGATGTTTTCGGTCACCGATTCCGGGCTCGCTTCCTCATTCTTAGCCATGACCGCTATAACCTCCCGGGCCCTCCGCCAGACGTGAATGCAGAACCAGCGAGCCAATAAGACCCTGGCTCCCTTATACCTCTCTCGTAACTGACCATTGGACAACAATTCGCGCTCTACCCTTTCAAGGAGGGCCCCGGCCGCATCCGGTTCACTCCGCTCGCCTCTCTCCCCGTCGTGCAGCTCCGTTGGATACTCGTTAACCAGCCACGTCACATAGTCACAAGCTTTGAATAGAAGATATTCTCGAACCTCTGCACGACGTGGTTCGCCGGCGAATGCCGAATATAAGGGCGGAGGCTTCTCCTCGCCTTCTTCCTCCTCCTGATGCGGTGGTACCAGACCGGGATAAGCGGAAGCCTCCGCCTCGATCCATCGATCCGAGTCACCGTCATTCACCTTACCGCTCACAGCAGCGGCGCTCCTTTTGTTCGAAATCCGATCGCACTTCCGGTGCACGGACGCCACAGGACTGAGTTCGCCTAGGTTCAGAAAGATGCCAGTCGAGGGAGTATCTGTCGCTAACTTTGGATAACCGATGGCGGCGCTGTTCAATACCAGGGCACTCGGCACCTTTCCTGGGACGAAGCGCCCGGTCAGGCCAGGGACCCTTAACGTGAAGAACCCCAACTGCTCCAGGCGGTGAAGATGATTACGGACTCGGGAAGGAGACATCCCCACCAGCCGAGATAGCCGACGAAGCCCAGCGTCGATCACCACCCCTCGTCTATCCGCCAAATTCCACAGAATCGCTAACAAAAGCTTGCCCGGAATGGCCAGGCGAGAAGGAAGCTGATCCTCAGCCTTAACCTGCACCCGCCCATCGAACGAATCAGTATTTTGACCTAACTGCACCGCGCGGCAGTGAAGAGCTGCAGCTACTTTATTCGCCTGACTAACGGCGCCCCGATCAATCGGCATGCTCGCCAACTTTTGCCCCAACGCTCTCTCCACACGGAACTCCCGCACAGGACGCCCCCGAGTAAATTTACCAGGTCCCCAGTCGGGCCAATCATCCTGATAGCGCGTCACCAAACACGGCCTTCGCTCCTCTGACCTGGGATCCGCGAGCAGCTCGCCTCTGGCGTCGAGAAATGTCTTTCGGCTGATCCCGAACAACTCCTGTAACTGCTTAATTTTCAGTCTCACCGGAGAGGTTCCGAACATGAGCCACACTCGCACCAGTAAGTACCTAGCCTCTGGTGAAAGCGCTGGATCTTCCGTGGTTAATAGCCACGCCATGCCACCCAGCTTGCCGTCAAGCGCGCTTTCATCCAAAATTAACACCTATTAAAAATAGAATTAAAACACGTCACAACTCTAATCGTTGATGTGTAATAATACAATCAAGAATATAATTTCGGACATCTCAGATCTAAGACAGACGTGGGGGAAATCCAATGGGGAGGGAGTGGCTCGACTGGTTTAAGTTCGAAGACCAAGAGCACTGTGAATGGGCTACCAAGTATCTCGGTCAGCGAGGCCACATAGTCGGTCCAGCGAATGGCTGGCGGTCACTTCAATCGCGTCTGAGCGGGCTGGTAGCGGAGTGGCCGGCGCGCGATCAGGCCACCCAAATGCCACAAGATCCTGCGCACGCTCCATACCTCATGCTGGAGCTGAGGATGCGCTCCGCGTACTACCAGTGGAAAAAAAGGCGGGACGATAAGCAGTTCAGCACCTACAACTTAAGAATGAGAAAAGATCTACGGCCTTTGCTGCGCCATCTTGCCAAAAATCAGAATATGACCATCAGCGAAGCTCTTGAGGATCTCGTGCGCCGAGAGAACAGCATGAGCCGGGATTTCCGGGCCGAAATGGACCGGCGCCTTGCAGAAGCGAGCCAGAAAGCGAGTCAAGAAGCGGAACACAAAGAAGAGCTGCAGAAGCAGCGCCTTGAGCAACACCAGCGTGTTATCACGCAGCTCACCAACCGGGCCGCAAACGTGGAGGTTCAGCTAGAAGGCCTCACAATAACGGACCAGGCGGCCCAAGAAGAGCGCGAAGCATTCGAAGGTTTGGTCGAGGAAAGAGCAAGCGTGATACGCGATGAGTACCAGGACGAGCTATCCCGGATTCCAAAGGCGCGTAGACGCTCCTCGGCCTCCCTACCACGCACCCCTCCTCCACCCCCGGACAACAGTACAGACTGAAAGCCAGTATCTACCGAAGCGTTTCCAGGTGATCCGCCCACCGCTGTAGCCACTCCCGGCCCCCTTCCTCATAGCCGTGCACCTTGACGCCCTCTGGGAATGCACCAGGACGCGCACAGGGTTGTTGTAGAGGGTACGGCGGAGGAGCCTGGCGTTAGGCTCGCGCAGGCCAGGGATGCTCTTCAGCACGCCGCTGCAGGAATCGACAAACCACCCTGCCCTTAATCACCTCGGACAGATAGAGCTCCACGGGTGCGCCCCGCTTTGGAAAAGGGCCTTCTACGCGACCGGGGTGCCACTCCGAGGCCGAGCAATTATTCGGTGGGGCAAAAAGTGGGGCAAAAATGCCGGCAACAAAAAAGGGGCTAGGCTGTGAATCGCCTAACCCCTTGTTTTATTTGGTCGGGACGGAAGGATTCGAACCTTCGACCCCTTGCACCCCATGCAAGTGCGCTACCAGGCTGCGCTACGCCCCGAATCGTCTGCTTCGGCGGGGACCCCGTCGAAGCGGCGAGCATCATAACGGATCACGGCGGGGGATGGAACCCGGATCCGGCCTGTTTGATCAGGCGTTGAGCACGTCCAGCACGTCTTCCATCTCGACGATCATCTGCCGGATCATCTGATGGTAGCGGGTGGCGTGCTCGGCGTTGGCGTCGCCGGACAATTGCTGGCGGGCGCCGCCGATGGTGAAGCCCTGCTCGTAGAGCAGGCTGCGGATCTGGCGGATGGTCAGCACGTCCTGGCGCTGATAATAACGGCGGTTGCCACGGCGCTTCACCGGCTTGAGCTGGGGAAACTCCTGCTCCCAGTAGCGCAGCACGTGCGGTTTGACGTCGCACAGCTCGCTGACCTCACCGATGGTGAAGTAGCGCTTTCCGGGGATCGCTGGCAGTTCGTCGTTATGACTGGGTTCGAGCATAGTCTTCCACCCGCTGTTTTAATTTCTGACCGGGCCGGAAGGTCACCACGCGGCGCGCGGAGATGGGGATTTCTTCGCCGGTTTTCGGGTTTCGTCCGGGACGTTCGCTTTTGTCCCGCAGGTCGAAGTTGCCGAACCCGGAGAGTTTCACCGGCCGGTTGTCGGCCAGTGAATCCCGGATTTCCTCGAAGAAGGTTTCCACCAGTTCCTTGGCTTCACGCTTGTTGAGACCGAGCTCGTCATGCAGCCGGTCGGCCATGTCTGCCTTGGTCAGCGCCATCGGAAATGCCTCAATCAAGCCCCTGAAATCAGTCCCTGAGGGTCGCGTTAAACTGTTGTTTTAGCTGGGATACCACCTGCTCGACCAGGTCGTTGACCTGGGCGTCCCTAAGAGTGCGCGAAGGATCCTGGAAGGTCAAGGTCAGGGCCAGGCTTTTGCGGCCCGCCTGGATGTGCTCGCCCTGATAGACATCGAAGATGTGCACGTTGCGCAGGCGCGCGTCGCAGGCGGCGCGGACCGCCGCCACCAGGTCCCCGGCGGGCACCTCCGCATCGACCACGAAGGCCAGGTCGCGCTGCACCCGGGGCTGGTCGGAGACCGGCTCGAAGTGCGGCAGCAGACCGTCGCGCAGCGGTTCCAGGGCCAGCTCGAACAGGTACAGGTCCGCGGGCAGGTCCAGGTCCCGGGCCAGGCGCGGGTGCAGCTTGCCCAGGTGGCCCACCACCCGGCCGTCGCGGACCAGCTCCGCGCACTGACCGGGATGCAGGGCCGGGTGCTGGCCGGGCCGGAAGCTGAACGCCGCCGGGTCGGACAGCGCGGTCAGCGCTTCCACGTCCCCTTTCAGGTCGTAGAAATCCACCCGGCGCGGCTTGCCTTCCCAGTGGGCCGGCCGGGCGCTGCCGTACAGCAGACCCGCCACACGGGGCTCCTGGGCCAGGCCGTCGGCGCCGGGTACGAAGCGCAGGCCGGTTTCGAACAGGCGCAGGCGGTCGATCTGCCGGTTCAGGTTGCGGCCGGCGGCGTTCAGCAGGCCGGCGAACAGGTTGGTGCGCATCACGCCCAGGTCGGCGGAGATCGGGTTCATCAGCGCCAGCGGCGGGTGGTCCGGGTCGACCTTGGCGAGCAGGTCCGGGGCCACGAAGCTGTAGGTGATGGCTTCCAGGTAACCCCGGTCGCGCAGGGTGTCGGCCAGGCGGCGCAGGGGCAGTCGACGCTCGCCGTCCGGTTCGCCGGCGGGGGTGCCGGAGGGCACCCGGCTGGGCCAGTGCTCGTAGCCGCGCACCCGCGCCAGTTCCTCGATCAGGTCTTCCTCGATAGCCATGTCGAAGCGCCAGCTGGGCGCCCGCACCGTCCATTCGCCGTCGCCGGTTTCGCGCACGGTCATGCCCAGGCGCTCCAGGATGTCGACGATCTCGCCATGATCCAGGGCGGCGCCCAGCAGCGCGGTGACGCGCTCGGCACGCAGGGCGATGTCCGCCGGTTGCGGCGCGCGGGCGGCGTCGCCGGCTTCGGTGACCGGGCCCGGGCGGCCGCCGGCGATCTCGACGATCAGGGCGGTGGCGCGCTCCATGGCCACTTGCTGCAGGGCCGGGTCCACGCCGCGTTCATAGCGGTGGGAGGAGTCGGTGTGCAGGCCGTAGCCACGGGCGCGGCCGACGATGGCCAGGGGATTGAAGAAGGCGCATTCCAGGAACAGGTCCACGGTGTCGTCGGACACGGCGGTGGGCCGGCCGCCCATGATGCCGGCCATGGCCACCGGGCCGTTGTCGTCGGCGATCACCAGGGTGTCGTCGCGCAGTTCCTGGGTCTGGTCGTCCAGGGTCAGCAGTTGCTCCCCGGCGCGGGCCTGGCGCACCACGATGCCGCCGCTGAGCTTGCTCAGGTCGAAGGCGTGCAGGGGCTGGCCCAGTTCCAGCAGCACGTAGTTGGTCACATCGACGATCGGGTCGATGGCGTGCAGGCCGGCGCGGCGCAGGCGCTCCACCATCCACAGCGGCGTGGTGGCGGCGGGATCGATGCCGCGGATCACCCGGCCCAGATAGCGCGGGCAGCCGTCGCTGTTCTCCACGGTCACCGGGAAGGTGGTCTCGTCGCTGGCGGCCACCGCTTCCACGGCGGGTTCGGTGAGCGGCGCGCGGTTGAGCACGCCCACTTCCCGGGCGATGCCGCGCAGGCTCAGGCAGTCCGCCCGGTTGGGGGTCAGGTCCACTTCGATGACGGTGTCGTCGAGGGCCAGGTACTCGCGGATGTCGGTGCCCACCGGGGCGTCCGCCGGCAGTTCCAGCAGGCCGTCGATCAGGTCGTCCAGGCCCAGCTCCGAGCCGCCGCAGAGCATGCCTTCGGAGGGCTCGCCGCGCAGCTTGGCCTTCTTGATTTTCAGGTCACCGGGCAGCTCGGCGCCGACCTTGGCGAACGGCGCCTTCAGGCCTTCGCGGGCATTGGGGGCGCCGCACACCACCGGGAACAGGCTCTCGCCGTCGCTCACTTCGCACAGGCGCAGCTTGTCCGCGTCCGGGTGCGGGCGGCAGCTTTTGATTTCGCCGACCACCACGCCGGTGAACGGCGCCGCCGCCGGTTCCACGGCGTCCACTTCCAGACCGGCCATGGTGAGCTGGTGAACCAGGGTATCGGTGTCGATGGCGGGGTTGACCCATTCCCGCAACCAGGCTTCGTTGAAACGCATTCTCGGTGATCCCTATTTCAGGCGAATTGCGACAGGAAGCGCGCGTCGTTCTCGAAGAACAGGCGCAGATCGTTGACGCCGTAGCGCAGCATGGTGAGTCGCTCGATGCCCATGCCGAAGGCGAAGCCGCTGTAGCGGGACGGGTCCACGCCGCCGTGCTCCAGCACCCTGGGATGGACCATGCCGCAGCCCATGATCTCGATCCAGCCACTGTGCGAGCACACCCGGCAGCCTTCGCCGCCGCAGTGCACGCAGCCCACGTCCACTTCCGCGCTGGGCTCGGTGAACGGGAAATAGCTGGGCCGGAAGCGCACCGGCAGATCGTCCACCTCGAAGATGTACTGCAGGAAGGCGGCCACGGTGCCCTTCAGATCGGCGAAGGTGATGTTCTCATCCACCAGCAGCCCTTCCACCTGGTGGAACATGGGCGTATGGGTCAGGTCCGAGTCGCACCGGTACACGCGGCCCGGGGCGATGATGCGGAACGGCGGCTGGCCTTTCTGCATCACCCGCACCTGCACCGGCGAGGTGTGGGTGCGCAGCAGGCGGCCATCCCCGAAATAGAAGGTGTCGTGCATGGCCCGCGCCGGGTGGTGGGCGGGGATATTGAGCGCCTCGAAGTTGTGGAAGTCGTCTTCCACCTCCGGGCCCTCGGCGATGTCGAAGCCCAGCCGCAGGAAGAAGTCCTCCATGCGTCGGCGCATGCGCGTCACCGGGTGCAGGGCGCCGGGCGGCTCGCCGCGACCGGGCAGGGTCACGTCCAGGGTCTCGGCGCTGAGCTGCTGGTCCAGGGCGGCCTGCTCCAGGGCCTCGCGGCGCTCGTCCAGGGCGGCCTGCACGCGCTGCTTGCCTTCGTTGATCAGCGCCCCGGCCTTGGGCCGGTCCTCGGCACTCAGGCCCCCCAGGCTTTTCAGCAGCGCACTGATCTCGCCTTTCTTGCCCAGGTAGCGGACCCGCACCTCGTCCAGGGCGCGGGCGTCCGCCGCGCCGGCCACTTCGGCCAGCGCCGCGTCCACCAGGCTATCCAGGTTCTCCATCATACGATTTACCCGTTCCCGTGCTGTTGATACGCCGGAAGCCGCCGGCCCCCGGCCGGGGCTTCCCAACGAAAAACGGGGGAAGAGCGCGAGCTCTTCCCCCGTTTCAGAGTACTGTCGTCTTGTTACGGACGGACCGACAGTGTGCTCAGGCGGCGAGACTCGCTTTGGCTTTTTCCGCCAAAGCGCCAAAGGCCACCTGATCGCGAACCGCCAGGTCCGCCAGCACTTTACGGTCGATCTCGATGGACGCCTTTTTCAGGCCGTCGATCATACGGCTGTAGGACAGACCGTTGACGCGGGCCGCGGCATTGATGCGCACGATCCACAGACGACGGAACTGACGCTTGCGTACCTTACGGTCACGGTAGGCGTACTGGCCGGCCTTGATGACCGCCTGCACCGCCACGCGGAATACGCGGCTGCGGGCACCGTAGTAACCTTTTGCTTGCTTGAGAATTTTCTTGTGCCGGCGACGCGCCTGCACACCACGCTTGACTCGAGCCATTGTTCAGATCTCCAAAAACCGGTGTTTAGACGTAGGGCATCATGCGTTTGACCAGAGCCACGTCACTCTCGTGAACCTGGGTCTTGGGACGCAGATGGCGAATCGTCTTGGACGATTTCTTCGTCAGGATGTGGTTTTTGAATGCCTGCTTACGCTTGAAACCGGAGGCGGTTTTCTTGAAACGCTTTGCGGCCCCGCGGTTTGTCTTGATCTTTGGCATGGTACCTATCTCAAGTTCGTGTGTTTCGGTTGATATATAAGAAGCGCTAACCGGCGAGCCGGTTATTTCTTCTTCTTGCTGCCCGGGCTGAGCACCATGATCATCTGGCGCCCTTCCATGTTCGGGCGTTGTTCGACGGACCCGTAGTCCGCCAAATCCGCTTCCACGCGCTCCAGCAGATCGCGACCCAGCTCCTGGTGAGCCATCTCGCGACCGCGGAACCGCACGGTTACCTTGGTCTTGTCGCCAGCCTCCAGGAAGCGCTTGAGGTTACGCAGTTTCACCTCATAGTCGCCGGAGTCGGTGCCGGGACGGAATTTAATCTCTTTCAGCTGAGTCTGCCGCGTCTTCTTGCGGGACTCCTTGGCCTTCTGCTTCTGTTCGAACAGATGCTTGCCGTAATCCATGATCCGGCATACCGGCGGTTCCGCGTCGGGCGAGATCTCCACCAGATCCAGCTGTTTGCCATTGGCCTTCTCGAGGGCTTCCTCGACGGTGACGATGCCGATCTGCTCGCCATCGACGTCGATCAGCCGAACCTCGTTCGCCTGGATTTGCTGATTGATTCTGGCGCGCTGCTCGCGGCCTTTGCCTCCACGCTTAATGTCGTGAACCTCCGGTTGGTTATTCGAACTATGCCGGGCGGGCGCCTCGGGCGCGCCGCTCAGGGCATACGTCATCCTCGGGAATAGCCGCCCATTCTAGGTCACGGCACCGCACCCGTAAACCCGGGGGTCACGGGGGCGGCGAAAGAGGATGGCGCGAAAACTGGTAGAACCGGGCGGATTCGAACCGCCGACCTCTGCCATGTCAAGGCAGCGCTCTAACCAACTGAGCTACGGTTCTGCAGAGGGGCGCAATTCTAGGCAGACCGGACGCCGCTGGCAAGCCCCTATCGCCGCCTTAACGCTTACGGCGCCCCCGCCAGGCCGCTTCGATCTGCCGGGCCCGGGTGATGGACTCCTGAACCAGCGCCGATTGGCGCTCGGCGAACTCACGGATGATCTCCAGGGCGGAGCGCACATCGCGGCGGAAGATGGTCTCCACCAGCGCCTTGAAGAAGGACAGGCACTCCTTCATTTCGTCGCCGTCCAGGTGCAGGGCCATGAAATAGGTGCGCTGCAGGGCCGGGTGCAGGTCGGCGAGCACGTCCTCCACGAAGGCGTTGCGGGCAAACGGGTAGGCGTGCTCCAGGAACCGGAAGCTGAGTTCAAAGAAGCGGTCCAGGTCCCGGTCCGAGGCGGCCAGCTGCAGCTCGTGGATGAGCGCGATGATCGGGTCCAGGTCTTCCTCGCGCACGTTCTTGATGGCCTTGCGGATCACCAGCCCCAGCAGCACCTGCACCAGTTCATAGAGGCCGCGCACCTGGGCCTCGGACAGGTCCCGCACCACCGCCCCCCGGCGCGGCAGGATGTCGATCAGATGGCGGCGCTCCAGAATCAGCAGCGCCTCGCGCACCGAGCCACGGCTGACTTCCAGCTCGCCGGCCACGCGCAGTTCCTGGATACGGTCCCCGGCCAACATTTCACCGCGGATGATCTGGCCGGCCAGATGGCCGGCAATCTGCTCGGAAAGACTTTCCCGGGCCTTGAACGTCATGGTTTGTCCTACAATCCCCTGATATTGTCGGACTATACAACCAAACGCCTCCCCGTACCCGTAAAAGCATTGGCAAAAATGCACGGCGAACCATGACAAGGCCGGTCCGGCATGGTTAATTGCGGAAACAAGGAACGCAGTCGGGCGGCCTGGCCGCCAAGGGCAGTCATGAAAAGGTTGATCACGGAACGGGCGGAACTGGACGCCCTGTTCGATCATTACGCGGAGCGCTTCGGGCGGGACCAGACCCCCTATCGGAACCATGTGTACCGGGTCATCAATCTGGTGGCGGCGCAACGCCCCCTGGAGGGCGACGACCTGCGCAAGGTGGAGCTGGCCGGGTTCTTCCATGATGCCGGCATCTGGCTGGCCGGCACCTTCGACTATCTGGGCCCCTCCGCCCGCCTCGCCTGCCACCATCTCAGCGAGCTCGGCCTGACCGACTGGGCCGACGAAATCCACGCCATGATCGTCCAGCACCACAAGCTCACCGGCACCGGCGAATCACCGAACAGCCTGGTGGAGGCCTTCCGGCGCGCCGACTGGATCGACCTGTCCCTGGGACTGGTGCGCTTCGGGGTGCCGCGCCAGCGCATCCGCGAGATCAATCACCGCTTCCCCAACGCCGGCTTCCACGGCCTGCTTCTCGGCCTGGCCGCCCGCCGGCTGTGCACCCATCCGTGGAATCCGCTGCCGATGATTCGTCGTTGAAACACGGCGCCCACTGACCCACCCTGGCCGCACCCACCGCCTGGACAATCGGTCCAAGGACATCATGTCCAGGCGTAACCACGGAAACGCCTTTCTAGAATGGATGCATCGCCGACCGGCATTTGGCCGGCGCGCAAAGGAGGCAACGGATGGCGGAGTCGCTCGCGCTCGATCTGGCCCGTATCCAGTTCGGGTTCACCATTTCCTTTCACATCATTTTCCCGGCCATCACCATCGGGCTGGCCAGCTATCTGGTGGTGCTGGAGGGTCTCTGGCTGTACACCCGCCGGACCCTTTACCGGGACCTCTACCACTTCTGGTCCAAGATCTTCGCGGTCAATTTCGGCATGGGCGTGGTATCCGGCCTGGTCATGGCCTACCAGTTCGGCACCAACTGGAGCTTCTTTTCCGAATTCGCCGGCGGCGTCACCGGACCGCTGCTCGCCTATGAAGTGCTCACCGCCTTCTTTCTGGAGGCCGGTTTTCTCGGCGTGATGCTGTTCGGCTGGAACCGGGTGGGCCCGGGGCTGCACTTCTTCTCCACCGTGGTGGTGGCGGTGGGCACCCTGATCTCCACCTTCTGGATCCTGGCTTCCAACAGCTGGATGCAAACACCCCAGGGCTTCGAGATCATCGACGGTCGGGTAGTGCCCACCGACTGGCTGGCGGTGATCTTCAATCCTTCCTTTCCCTATCGACTGGCGCATATGTCGGTGGCGGCGTTCCTGGCCACCGCCCTGTTCGTGGGCGCCTCCGCGGCCTGGCATCTGCTGCGCGGTCGCGATCAGCCGGCCATCCGCACCATGTTCTCCATGGCCATGTGGATGATGGTGGTGGTGGCGCCGGTGCAGGTGCTGATCGGCGACCTGCACGGACTCAATACCCTGAAACACCAGCCCGCCAAGGTGGCCGCCATGGAGGGGCACTGGGGCGGCGAGACCGCCCCGGGCGAAGGCTTGCCGCTGCTGCTGTTCGGCTGGCCGGACATGGCGGCGGAGACCACTCACCTGGCGGTGGGCGTGCCACGCCTGGGCAGTCTGATTCTTACCCACAGCTGGGACGGCACCATCCCCGGGCTCAAGGAATTCCCCGCCCGGGACCGGCCCAACGCCACCGTGGTGTTCTGGTCGTTCCGGGTGATGGTCGGCCTGGGCCTGCTGATGCTACTGCTCGGCGCGCTCAGCCTGCTGCAGCGCTGGCGCGGGCGCCTGTACCGGTCACGCGGGTTGCTGCGCTTCGCGCTGGCCATGGGGCCCGCCGGCCTGGTGGCGATCCTGGCCGGCTGGTACACCACCGAGATCGGCCGCCAGCCCTGGGTGGTTTACGGCCTGATGCGCACCTCGGAGGCGGTATCGCCCCACGCCACCGGTACGCTGGCTCTGTCCTTGGGGCTGTTCGTGGTGGTCTATCTGTTCGTATTCGGCGCCGGCGTGGCCTACATGCTGCGGCTGGTGCGCAAGGGCCCGGTCAACGACGAGGGCCGCGAGGAAGGCGACGGCGGCCCCGGTCACCAGCGCCACGCCATGCGCCCGCTGTCGGCGGTGCGCGAGACCTTCGACGATGACGGGAGGGTGTGAACCATGGGCATCGATCTACCCCTGCTGTGGGCCCTGATCATCGGCTTCGGCGTGATGATGTATGTGCTGATGGACGGTTTCGATCTGGGCATCGGCATCCTCTACCCCTTCATGCCCGACAAGCACCACCGCGACGTGGCCATGAACACGGTGGCGCCGGTGTGGGACGGCAACGAGACCTGGCTGGTGCTCGGCGGCGCCGGTCTGCTGGCGGCGTTTCCGCTGGTCTATTCGGTGGTGCTGACCGCCCTGTATATCCCGCTCATGCTGATGCTGCTGGGACTGATCTTTCGCGGCATCGCCTTCGAGTTTCGCTTCAAGGCCCGCGAGCGCGAGCGTCATATCTGGGACAAGGCGTTTATCGGCGGCTCCTTCACCGCCACCTTTTTTCAGGGCGTGGTGCTGGGCGCCTATATTAGCGGCCTGCCGGTGCGCGACGGCGCCTACACCGGCGGCCCCCTGGATTGGTTCGCGCCCTTCCCGCTGTTCACCGGCGCGGCCCTGGTGTGCGCTTATGCCCTGCTGGGCAGTACCTGGCTGATCATGAAAACCGAGGGCGCCCTGCAGGCACGCATGGTCACCCTGGCCCGGCCACTGGCCTGGGCGCTGCTGGCCGCCATCGTGACGGTCAGCCTGTGGACGCCGCTGCGCGACCCGGCCATCGCCGAGCGCTGGTTCCGTTTTCCCAACCTGCTCTGGTTTTCACCGGTCCCGTTACTGGTGGCGGCCAGCATGGTGGCGTTGTTGCGCGCCCTGCGCCGCGGCCGACAGGTGGCGCCGTTTCTGTTGACCCTGTTTCTGATGGGGCTGGGCTACGCCGGCCTGGCAATCAGCGGCTGGCCGCATATCCTGCCGCCGGACATCGACCTGTGGCAGGCGGCGGCGCCGCCACAGAGCCTGGGCTTCGCCCTGGTGGGGGCGCTGTTCATTATTCCCGTCATCCTCGCCTACACCGCCTTCGCCTACTATGTGTTCCGCGGCAAGGTGCGCCCCGGCGACAGCGGTTACCACGGATGAACGACGATCACGAATCCGGCCCACGCCGCCCGCCCTGGCTCCGTCGCCTGGGCTGGCTGGTGCTGATCTGGGCCACCAGCGTTGTGACGCTGGCGGGGGTGGCGGCGCTGATGCGAGGTCTGATGAACGCGCTCGGTCTCCAGGCCTGAGTGACTCCGGGTCGAAGGCGTACAGCCATGGTCAGCCATGGCCTACAACGGGACGGGCAAGGTGGCCGGGAAGTTACCCACAGAATCTGTGGATAAGTCTGTGAACTTTCTGTCAGGAAATCGGCCCGGGGCCCATTCCGGCGGTGCCGGCCCCAAAATGACGAAAAAATATCCATTATGTTAAACGTCATTAAAATCAAAGAGTTATAAATCTGCCCCGGAAAAATCAAGCGCTTACGTTGACTTGTTCATGACGGGGTCACCGATGCCCGTTCGCTGTGCAAAACTCCGCGCCGTCAAGCGATTTATGCACTGTCACGATGCCTTTATGGCTCCCCGCCGCGCTCTCGGCCCGGTTCCCGGGGGCCGTGCACCAGGCGCACGTTGATCACCCCTTCCAGACGGCCGATGCGCGCCAGCACCGCCGGGTCCGGGGCCTCCGCCAGGTCCAGCAGGTTGTAGGCCAGTTGATCGCGGCTTTTATTCAGCATATCGAGCACGTTGAGGTTGGCTTCCGCCAGTTCCGAGAGCACCGGGCCGAGCATGCGCGGCACGTTGCGGTTGGTCACCGCCAGCCGCGCGCCGGGGCCGGGCTCCAGCACCAGTTCGGGGAAATTCACGGAGTGGCGGATATTGCCGTTTTCGAGGAAATCCACCAGGGCGTCGGCGGCCATCATGGCACAGTTCTCCTCGGATTCTCCGGTGCTGGCCCCCAGGTGCGGCAGCGTCAGCACGCCCCGGGCGCCGGCCAGGGCCAGGCTGGGAAAATCGGTGACGAAGGCCCCCAGGGCCTCGGCCTCCAGGGCGGCGGCCACCGCGCCGTCGTCGACGATGCCCTGGCGGGCGAAGTTGAGCAGCACCGCGTCCGGCTTCATCACCGCCAGCTGCTGGGCGCCGATCAGGTCGCGGGTGGCGTCCAGCAGCGGCAGGTGCAGGGTGACGAAGTCGGCCCGCGCCAGCAGCGCCTCCAGGCTGACCATCGGTGAGACCTGGCTGGGCAGGCGCCAGGCGGCGTCGACGCTGAGCGCCGGGTCGTAGCCGATCACCCGCATGCCCAGGTGCAGGGCGATGCGCGCCACCCGCGAGCCGATCGCGCCCAGCCCGATCACCCCCAGGGTGCGGCCGCTCAGTTCGCGGCCCTGGAATTGCTTCTTGCCGGCCTCCACCTGGCGGTGCAGATCGGCCTCGTCCGCCGCTTCCAGAGCGTCCACCCAGTCCAGGCCGGCGCGCAGGTGGCGGGCGGACAGCAGCAGCCCCGCCAGCACCAGCTCCTTGACCGCGTTGGCGTTGGCGCCCGGCGTATTGAACACCGGAATACCGCGCTCGCTGCAGTGGGCCACATCGATGTTGTTGACGCCGGCGCCGGCGCGGGCCACCGCGCGCACCGTGGCCGGCAGGGCATCGGCGCCGAGCGGGTGGCTGCGCAGCAGGATGGCGTCCGGGTCGGACAGATCACTGGCGATTTCGAAGCGGTCACGGGGGAAGCGTTCCAGGCCGCGCAGGGCGATCTGGTTGTGGGTGCGGATACGCAACATGGCGGCTCTCCGGTCGGCCGGGGTTGTTGTTTTCCCCAAGCCTCCCGGAAAAGCGCCGTCCTGACCAGCCCCGGGTCAGGAAAGAAAGGTCAGTATTGGAAGGTCATGCCCAGGCGGTGGCCCACTTCCTCGTAGGCTTCGATCACGTTACCCAGGTCCTGGCGGAAGCGGTCCTTGTCCATTTTTTCGCGGGTGTCCTTGTCCCACAGGCGGCAGCCGTCCGGGGAGAATTCGTCGCCCAGCACCACCTCGCCGTGGAACAGGCCGAACTCCAGCTTGTAGTCCACCAGCAGCATGTTGCCGTCCAGGAACAGCTTCTTGAGCACGTCGTTGACCTTGAAGGTGAGCGCCTTCATGGTCTCGATCTGCTCGTCGGTGGCCCAGCCGAAGCTGCGCACGTGGTACTCGTTGATCATCGGGTCGCCGAGGGCGTCGCTCTTCAGGAACATCTCGAAGGTGGGCGGGTTCAGCTCCTTGCCCTCTTCCACGCCCAGGCGGCGCACGATGGACCCGGCGGCCACGTTGCGCACCACGCATTCCACCGGAATCATCTCCAGGCGCTTGACCAGGCACTCATTGTTGGAGAGCAGCTTCTCGAAATGGGTGGGCACGCCGGCGGCCTGCAGCTTTTCCATGATGGCGGCGTTGAACTGGTTGTTGACCGCGCCCTTGCGGTCCAGCGCCTGCTTCTTCTTGCCGTCGAAGGCGGAGGTGTCGTCGCGGAAGACGATCACCAGCTTGTCCGGATCGTCGGTGGTGAATACGGACTTGGCCTTGCCGGCATAGAGTTCGTCGCGCTTTTCCATGAAATAACCTGTGTTGATGGGTCTGGGTTCAGTGAATGTCGAGCCAGTCGAAACCGTGGTTCTGGCCGGCCACCCGGATCCGCTCCTGGCCATGGACCACCGCCTGGTGGATCCGCGCCAGGGCGTGTTCCGGGGTGTTATTCTGCTCGCTCAGGTGCGAAAGCACGAGATGCTGCAGGCGGTCCACGTTGCAGTGGCCCAGCAGGGTGGCCGCCTGCTCATTGCTGAGATGGCCGTAATTGCCCCCCACCCGGCGCTTCAGCGAACTCGGATAGGGGCCGCTGGCGAGCAGTTCCGGGTCGTGGTTGCATTCCAGCACCAGGGCGTCGCATTCCCGGTAACACTCCACCACATGGGGCGTCAGCGAGCCCAGGTCGGTGAGCACGCCCAGCTCCCGGTCGCGCCAGCTGAAACGGTACTGACAGGGCTCGCGGGCATCGTGGGGCACGGTCACCGGGGTCACGGTCAGGTCCGCCACCTCGAAGGCCCGGCCCGGCCGCACCTCCCGCCACAGCGTGTTCTGAAACCCGGCGGGCTTGCCGGTCACCGCCCGGGCGGTGCCGAAGGTACTGTACAGGGGCACGCCGTATTTGCGGGCCAGGGCGCCGGCACCGCGCACGTGATCGCCGTGCTCATGGGTGATCAGCACCGCCGCCAGATCGTCCGGGGCCAGGCCGAACAGAGCCAGGCGGCGCACCGTCTCGCGCAGGGTAAAGCCGCAGTCCACCAGCACCAGGGTGTCGCCGGCGCGCACCAGGGTGCCATTGCCTTTACTGCCACTGCCCAGGGACGCCAGTCGCAACTGCCCTACCCTCCCGCCGTCGTGGTTCAGAGTTCGCGGTGCACGCTTTCCAGAATCGCCAGACCGGGGGCTTTGTCGGCCAGCGCCGTGCCCTCGCCATTGAGCACCGCCACCTGAATGCCGTTGGTGGTGTGGCTCAGCTTGAGCTGGGCCTGGGGCGGCTGCATCTGGTAGCGCTCCGGCGTGGTCAGGAAAAACACGCCCTGGTCGCGGTTGCGGTCGGTGACGCGCAGGTCGGTCTGGGTGAGCGCCTGGCTCACTTTTTCCCAGGCCCAGGCAAAGCTGGTGGGCATCATGATGATCGGATAGCCGCTGCCGTCCTTGCCGAGAATCGCCTGGCCCTGCTGGCCCGGCGGCGGCGCCGGCGCGGCGGCATCGTCGTCCTCGGCGTCGTCACCGGGGGCGGCGGCCACCAACTGCGGCGGACGGGGTGCCTTGAAGCCGTCTTCGCCGTCGCGCTTGCCGACGATGCGATCGTCCACCCGCGGCACCGCGTAGAGCGGTTCGTCACCGATGAACACCAGATCGCCGGGCACGGTCATCGGTTCGATGACCTTGGCGTCGCGATAATGAAGACTGTTGTCCGGAAGCAGGCCGCAGCCGGCCAGAGCCAGCGCCGCGGCGGTTACTGCAATACTGCGATGCATCATCCCTCCAGGAGTCCGCAGCCGCGCAGCGTCTCGCGCAGACGCGGCTGGGCGGCCTTGGACAGCGGCACCAGCGGCAGCCGGATGCCGTTGTCGATCAGGCCCATTTCATAGAGCGCCCATTTGGTCGGAATGGGGCTGGGTTCTATGAACAGATCACGATGCAGGGGCTCGAGTTCCGCATTCAGTTCGCGGGCGCGGTCGGCGTCGCCGTCCAGGGCCGCCTGGCACATGGCCGCCATCTTCGCCGGGGCCACGTTGGCGGTCACGGAAATGTCGCCGTCGCCGCCACCCAGCATCAGTTCCAGGGCGGTGGCGTCGTCGCCGGAATAGATCAGGAAGTCGTCACCGCAGCGCTCGCGGATTTCCCGGGCGCGCTCCAGATTGCCGGTGGCTTCCTTGATGCCGACGATGTTCGGCACCTTGGCGAGCCGCTCCACGGTCTCGGGCAGCAGGTCGCAGGCGGTGCGGCCGGGCACGTTGTAGAGAATCTGCGGGATGTCCACCGCCCGGGCCACCTTCAGATAGTGCTGATAGAGGCCTTCCTGCGGCGGCTTGTTGTAGTACGGCGTGACCAGCAGGCAGGCGTCGGCGCCGTCCCGCTTGGCGTCGCGGGTCAGGCGGATCGCTTCCTCGGTGCTGTTGGCGCCGGTGCCGGCGATCACCGGAATGCGCTTGTCCGCCACCGCCACCACTTCGCGAATGACACTGTCGTGTTCCTCGAAACCCAGGGTGGCGGATTCGCCGGTGGTGCCCACCGCCACGATTCCATGGGTGCCTTGTTCCACATGCCAGTTCACCAGGTCGCGCAGACGTTCCCAATCGACGGAACCGTCCTCGCGCATGGGGGTGACCAGGGCCACGATGCTACCGCGAATCATGCCGTTATCTCTCTTCGTGCAAAGGGCGCTATGGTACAACCGGCGCCGGGGGCAAGGGAACCTCTACCGGTGCATCCGCCGGGCCGGTAAGCTGCCCCCTTCGCAATCCGCCCATTCACGATACAAGCCAAGGATCGTCCATGAGCATCAAAGAAGGCCAGCCGGCGCCGGATTTCACCGCCCCGGCCACCAGCGACACCACCGTCACCCTGTCCGCCCTGAAGGGCCGCAAGGTGGTGCTGTATTTCTATCCGAAGGACAGCACCCCGGGCTGCACCACCGAGGGCCAGAACTTCCGTGACCTTTACCCGAACTTCCAGGAGGCCGGCTGCGAGATCTTCGGTGTGTCCAAGGACTCCCTGCGCCGCCATGAGAACTTCAAGGCCAAGCAGGACTTCCCGTTCGAGCTGATCAGCGACGAGGACGAAACCGTCTGCCAGCTGTTCGACGTGATCAAGCTCAAGAAGATGTACGGCAAGGAGTTCGAGGGCATCGAGCGCAGCACCTTCCTGATCGACGAGCAGGGCGTGGTGCGCGACGTGTGGCGCAAGGTCAAGGTCAAGGGCCACGCTGAGGAAGTGCTGGACGCGGTGCACGCCCTCTGACCCGCCCGGGGGTTATGCACAGATGCTGTGGGCAGTCTTGTGGATAACCCCTGGAAGACCGCGCCGGTGGCGGCGTTCATCAGGCACGCCACGTTCTGCGTTATTTTTGACCCATTTTTGCATTGCCCCTCCCCCGCGTGAAAACCGTCCCTCCGGATCGGACCGGGTTTTCCACAAATACTGTGGATAACCTTGTGGGAAAAACGCGGAAAAGTCGCTCGAGCGGCCTCTTTCAGGCCCCCGCCCCAGTTTGACGTTTTTTTGACCAAAATAAGAAAATCATTATAAAACAAAGAGTTAAAGAATATTTGTCGGCAGGTATTGACGTCCGGCGGTCCGTTGTTACCTTCTTTCCCAACCGCACACACGCTGTGCACAAATACGGGCCGCCTTGCGCTTGTCAATAGTGAAAAGGCGTCACGGCGTCTTCACGAAATCGGGCACGGTCCGTTTCGGACGGTGATTCAGGGGAGCCGACGGGCCCCACGACAAGGCAGCGAAAACAGCGGGCCACGGACCGATCTGTGGATAATTTTGTGGACAGGATGTCAGAAAGGGGCGGATAACCGCCTTTTCAACCGTCGGCGCCCCCGGACGGGGCGCCGAGCGGGTGGGCTGCCTCAGCGGGTGCCGGGCAGGTCGTCGTCCGGATCCAGGTCCGGGTCCGCGTCGTGGTCGGCGCGGGCCCGGTCCATCTGATCCAGGGCGTTGGTCAGGTCCTGCACGCGCTGGCGCAGGGAATCCACCTCGCGCTTATTGGGGATGCCCAGGCGCGACAGGGCCTTGCCCAGCCGGTCGTCGAAGGCTTTTTCCATGCGGTCGATGGTCTCGCCGGTATGGTGGCGCACCCGTTCCTTGATGTCCTCGACCCGCGGGGTCTTTTCCTTGGCCCGCCGCTCCACCTCGCGGCCGGCTTCCACCAGGGCATCGAAGAAGCCACTGCCCTCTTCCTCGGCGCGGGCGTAGGCGCCCAGGCCGGCCAGCCAGATCTGATGGGTGTACTTGCGCAGGTCACGGGTGGCGCCGCTGAGGGCACGCAGGGGACGGCCGCGCTCGTCCCGGGGGATATGATCGTCGTCGTGATCGTCGCGATCGGACATGGTCCTGTTCTCCTCGCTCAACGCAGGCGTCGCTCGACGCAGGCGGCGAGTATAGGGCAAACAGGACGGAGCCCGCCAATCGTCTGTCGGACAATTCCCCTGACGGCGGCGGGGTTATTCCGGCGGCGGTTCGTCCTCGTCGCGGGCGCGGCGGCCGCCCACCAGACGGGCCAGGTCCCGGGCCCGGTCGCGGATCAGATCGCGGGATTTGCCGGTCAGCACCGCCACGAAGCGTTCGGTCAGCCGGTCGGCGCCGGCTTCGAAGCGGCTGTCGATGTGCCGCTCCAGTTTCGGGCCCAGCCAGAACTTCACCGCCAGTCCCACCACCACCAGGGTCACCAGCGACGACAGCAGCGCGCAGCCGATCAGCAGCCAGGCCAGCGTCGAGGAGGTCAGGGTCGCCATGCTCAGACCACCCCGAACACGAAGATCAGCTGCGCCAGCCCGGCCAGGGCGCCCAGAAAGCCGCCCACCAGGATCAGGATCCATTCATCTTCCTGGAACGCCGGGCGCAACAGGTCCTGGAAATCCTCCGAGCTGAGCGCCTGCATGCGATCACGCATAAGACGCTCGATGATGGCGCTGCGCTCGCGGTTGAAGCGGTCGTCCTCGAACGGTTCCACCGCCAGATCCACCGCCTTGTCCTCCACCGCGCGCTTGAGGTCGGCGTAGCCGCCGGGGCCCACCGTGAGCTGGGCGGCGGTGCGCACGAAGCCGCCGTTGAGCAGCGGCTTCAGGTGCCGTTTGATCAAGGCCTTGGTGCGGTCGCCACGGGGGCCGTTGATCACCTGGTACATGATGTTGCGCAGGGTCACCAGCTCCTCGGTGGTGAGCCGGGCGAAGGATTCGGCCACGTCGCGCTGGCGCTTGAGGAACAGCCCCTGCACCCGGAACGGGCCCACCCGCACCGGATTGAGCGGCCGGAAGATCACGTTCAGGGCCAGCCAGTTGGTGGCGATGCCGACGATGAAACCGAACAGCGGCAGGATCCAGTTGCTGGGCATCAGAATGAACACCGGGATCTGGATCAGGCCGAACAGAAAACCGAAATAGAAGCCGGAGTTGGTGACGAAGCGGAATTCCGGCTCGCCCACCTCCTGGAACATCTGCACCATGAGCGCCTTATCCGAGCGCATGCGCTCGACGATCATGTGCTTCATGTCCACCAGGTCTTCCAGGTTGCGGCTGATGTCATCGACCACGTTGTCCATCACCGCGGGAATGGCGCGGCGGGCGCGGGCGTAGACCCGCCGGCGCACCGCCAGGGGCAGGTTTTCCCAGAGCACCGCGTTGCGCTCGGTCATCACCTCGTCCACGTATTCCTCGATGCGCGCCTGCACGCTCTTGGTCAGGTGGGCGGCGATCTTCTCCGGCTCCATTTCGCGGAAGAACTCGTCCAGGCTGCCCAGCTTCTGCAGCGTTTTGTCCACCACGATGGCGGCCATCTTCTCCACCTTGGAGGGGATGATGCCCTGCCAGCCGAACACCGGCCGGATGCCGATGAACTCCAACGGATAGAACGTCATCTGCACCGCCGCCCAGTTGGTGGCCCAGCCCACCGCGCCGGCGATGAACGGCATACTGACGTATTTCCAGAGGTCCGGATGGGAAAACAACGAATCCAGCATGTGGGTGAACAGCCCCTCCCAGGATGACGCACGGGTCGCCGGGCCGGGCCCGGAGGTTGGACAAGCCTAGCCCGCAAACGCCACCACGAACAGTTCCCACGGGCGCGGGGGGCGGTCAAAACAGCCAATGTTATGTGAGTGCTCAGTATAGATAGTCGGCCTGACCCTCTTAGCAGACTGCTAAGCGGCGTCGCGTAACTTTTGGCAACCGGCGCGCCCTTCGTCATACTCCCGAACAGGATTCGCCTCACTGCACAGAAGGATTTCGCCACCCATGACCTCGCCGTCCTCGTTGCCCGGACTGTTTATGTACGGGGCACTGGAAACCCTGCTCAACCAGGCGCTCACCGGGGATCCCCGGGGCCGTGAGCAGCTCGCCGCCCTGCACGGCACGGCGGTGCGGGTGCGTGGCGAACAGCCCATGTGGGTGCTCTACGTGCTGATCTACGAGGACGGCGTGGAACTGCACGACGACTACGAGGGCCCGGTGGACGTGCGCGTGCGCGGCCCGCTGGGCGCCATGCTGCACTGGCTGCTGGCGCCCAACAGCGGCGACGCGGAAGAGTCCCTGCGCATCACCGGCCCCGCCGATACCCTGGAAAAGCTACAGCGCATGGTCAGCGAATTCAGCCTCTGGCCGCTGGCGCGCAACTGGCTCGACGACCATGTGCGCCTCAAGGAACTGCTGGCGGTGCTGCGCCGGGAAGATCCGGTGTGGCTGGAAAAGCTGTCCGGTCTGCCCGATCACCTGGGCGAGCTGGCCGCCCAGGTGGCCCGCCAGCAACTGCTGCAGGAAGATATTCTCGAGGAGGTGCGCGCCCTGCGCCGGGACATCCGTCATTCCCGGCGGCTGGACCTGGCCTTTCTGGTGGCCGGGCTGAGCCTGATGCTGGTGGCGCTGCTGCGCGCCCTGGGCCAGTGGCAGGATACCTGGCGCGCCCTGGCCCATGACTATGCATCGCTGGCGATGATCAGTTTCGGGCTGGCCCTGATCATCGGGCGCTTGCTGCGCCGGGAGCGCTGACCTACAGCGGCCCCCGATAACCGATTCGTAACCGAACCGGGTATTAATGTAACCGTTGGTACGGATGGGAAGTATTGCTTAGCAAAACACTTACTATGATGCGTGTCACATACTGCCAGGGATGGCCCGTGCAACGCAGGAGCGAATAATAACTTCGACACGGGATCACAGTATGACCTCCGGGACGGACACCACCCGCGTACAAAGTCAAAGTCTTAACCCGCTGACACCGTTGGTGTCCCTGTGCCAGCGCTATCGACTGCCATTATCTCTGCTGGCGATTCAGCTCAAGGACCTGACCGCCCTGGGTCGGGAACTGGGCGGCGACCAGCTGCGTGCCCTGCAACGGCAGCTGGCCCGCGCCATGGAACAACGGGTGCGCCAGGAAGACGCCCTGGTGACCTGGCAGCGCGGCTATCTGGTGCTGTGCCTGCCGGGCACTTCAGTGGAAGGGGCGGTGGGTCTGGCCCACCGGCTGAGAGACTGGTTCGAACGCACCCGCTTCACGCTGCCGGACCGGGTGCTGCAATTGTCCACCGCCATGGCGGTGCATGTGGCCGATACCGACAGCGCCGAGCCCGGCCACCACGAACCGATCCGCGAGCTGGTGATGGACACCCTGTGTCTGCTGGCCGCGGAGGAGGACGGTCCGGACCCGGTGCTGTCACGCCGGGCTCTGCGCCTTCGGCAACGGCCGGCGCCGCAAGCATCCGTCGCCCACCCGCCGCCACGCAAAGGGGACAGTCCCGACCCGCTGGAGAAACAGGACCCGCCGCGCCAGTTCTGCCAGTTGGTGGAAACGCTCAGCCGCCACGGCGAGGGCATTCTGGTGCGCGCCCTGTCGCCGGCTCTGCGGCGGCTGGATGAACCCACCCGGCTGCGTCTGATCGACCATCTGCTGGAGGCGTCGCTGCTGCCGGGCACCCCCACCGCCCGGGCGGACTAGGGCCTGCGGGCGATCAGCACCGCCCGGCGGGGCGCCGGGTGGCCTTCCCGGGTGCGGGTGGGATCGTGCGGATCGAGAAAGTCGGGCAGCGACTGGAACCGCATCCACTCGGTGGCGCGCTGCTCGTCGGTGGTGGTCACGCCCTCGTCCACGCAGCGCACCGCCTCGAAGCCGCACCGCCGCAGCCACACCGCCAGGTGCGCGGCGCTGGGCAGGAAGAACACATTGCGCATGGCCGCATAGCGGCCTTCCGGCATCAGCACGGTATGGCCGTCGCCCTCCACCACCAGGGTTTCCAGCACCAGCTCCCCGCCGGGACGCAGGGCGCCGGCCAGTTCCATCAGATGGTCCAGGGGCGACCGGCGGTGGTAGAGCACGCCCATGGAGAACACCGTATCGAACGCCCGGGAATCGGCGGGCAGTTCCTCCATGCGCAGCGGCGCGAACCAGAACGGCGCCGCCGGCGCGTAGCGGCGCACCGCCAGATACTGCATCAGGAACAACGGCGTGGGGTCGATGCCCAGGACGGTATCGGCGCCGGCGCCGAGCATGCGCCAGCCGTGGTAGCCGCTGCCACAGCCCACGTCCAGCACCCGGCGGCCACGCAGGTCGGACAGGTGCGGCGCCACCCGCCGCCATTTCCAATCGGAGCGCCACTCGGTATCGACGGGCAGGCCGAAGAACTCAAAGGGCCCCTTGCGCCAGGGCATCAGGCCTTCCAGGGCACGGCGCAGGGCTTCCGGGTCGGCGTCGCCGGGGGCGCCCACGGTGAGGGTGTCGCGGTCCAGGTGGCAGGGCGCCGGGCCGGCGGGCAAGGCGTCCACGGCGGCGCGCCAGCGCGGCAGGTCACCATGGGGCTTGTCGAGCAGCCGTTCGCGGCTCAGCGTCATGACCGGCGCGGCGTGCTCGCCCAGCAGCGGGGCCAGGCCGGCCTTCAGTTCATCCAGGTAGGTTTCCAGCATGGGCGCGATTATCCGCACGCCGGTCGGGCCGCGCAACACGGCGCGATTGGCCCGCACGGACCGCGCCAGTCGGGGCACACTATCGCGATCAAACGTATCGCGATCGACAGTATCGCCACCTTGATGATCCCTACGTTCTTCGCGCCACCGCCATGAGGACCACCATGACCGTGACCCTGGACCAACCCCTGACCCTGCCCTGCGGCGCCACGCTCAAGAATCGTCTCGCCAAATCCGCCATGAGCGAAACCCTGGGCACCCCGGGCAACCGGGTGACGCCACGTCTGCCCCGTCTTTACCGCACCTGGGCCCGGGGCGGTACCGGCCTGCTGATCACCGGCAACGTGATGGTGGACCAGCGCGCCATCGGCGAACCCTGCAACGTGGTGGTGGAGGATCGCCGCGACCTGCCCCGTCTGCGCGACTGGGCCCGGGCCGGCAAGGAAACCGGCGCCGCCATCTGGGTGCAGATCAACCATCCGGGCAAGCAGGCACCGGCGGCGCTCAACCGCCGCTCGGTGTCGCCGTCCGCCCTGCCCTTCGAGGACCCGGGCCTGAAGCGCTTCTTCCATACGCCGGAAGCGCTCAGCGAAGAACAGATCCGCGATATCGTGCGGCGTTTCGGCGAGACCGCCGCGATCATGAAGGAGGCCGGCTTCGACGGCGTGCAGATTCATGGCGCCCACGGTTATCTGGTCAGCCAGTTTCTGTCGCCGCGCCACAACCGCCGCGAGGACGCCTACGGCGGCAGCGCGGAGAACCGCCGCCGCTTCGTGCTGGAAGTCTACGACGAGATGCGCGCCCGGGTGGGCGACGATTTCCCCGTGTCCATCAAACTGAACTCCGCGGACTTTCAGAAAGGCGGCTTCGATGAGGACGAGTCCTCGGCGGTGGTGGAAGCCCTGGCCGCCCGTGGCATCGATCTGATCGAGATTTCCGGCGGCACCTATGAGGCGCCGCGCATGGCCGGCGCCGGGGTGCGCGAATCCACCCGGCGCCGGGAGGCCTACTTTCTCGAGTACGCGGAGCGGGTGCGCCAGCGGGTGGACGTGCCGCTGATGGTGACCGGCGGCTTCCGCTCCCGGGACGGCATGGCCCGGGCCCTGGCGGAGGGCGCCACCGATCTGATCGGTCTGGCCCGACCGCTGGCGGTGGACCCGGCGTGGAGCGCCCGGCTGCTGGCCGGCGAGGACGTGACCAGCCCGGTGGCGCCGATCCGCACCGGCATCCGCGCGGTGGACAACGCGGCGATGATGGAAGTGTCCTGGTACACCCTGCAGCTGGCGCGCATCGCCCGGGGCAAGGCGCCGCTGGAGAACGCCGGCGGCCTCAGTTCGCTGCTGAAAATCGCCGGCACCCTGGGCTGGCGGCGTCTGCGCATGGGGCGCCTGCGCGCCTGATCCCTGTCCGACTTTGATACGGCGGTGGGTCGCGGCGCGACCACCGCTCTAGGGCGGGCCGCTCAGGTATTGATGCAGGGCCGCCTGCATGGCGCTCAGGGTCAGCGGCTTGATCAACTGCCCGTCCATGCCCACCTCCTTGATGCGGCGCGCGTACTCGGGCATGACGTGGGCGCTGAGCGCCAGGATCACCGCCGGCTGCCAGCCGTTTTCCCGTTCCAGGGCGCGCATCCGGCGGGCACTTTCGAAGCCGTCCATCACCGGCATATCCAGATCCATCAGCACCAGCCGGTAGGCGCCGCCGCCCTCGGCGAACCGGTCCAGGGCCTGACGACCGTCGTCGCCCAGCACCGGGCCGGGCACGCCGAGCCGCTCCAGATAGCCCCGTGTCACCATCTGGTTCACCGGGTTGTCCTCCGCCACCAGCACGCGCAGACCGCTGCGCGCTTCCTCCGGCTCGCGCTGGGCGATCAACGGCACCCGCCCGGGACCGCTGTCGCTGAGCAGCTGCTGCAGCTCGGCCACGGTGAGCACCGCCCGCCGCACCAGGGTGATGTCGTCGCGCATCACCACCTCACCGCTCTCGCGCATGCCGCACAGCAGCACCGGGCGGAAGCCGGCGCTGCGCCGGCGCGCCGGCGCCAGCCCCTGGTCCAGCAGCACCCCGTCGGTGACGCCGTGCACCAGCAAATGGGCGACCGGGGCGTTGGCCAGGGCCTCGCGCACCGCCGCCAGACCGGTGACCACGGTGACATGGTCAAAGCGTGCGTCGCCGGCCAGCAGCGCCTTGAGATTACCGACCTGATCCCACACCAGCGCCGGCTCGCGGCCGGCGTCGGCCATCGGCACCGGCGGCGTTTCCACCGGCATCGGCAGGCTGAACTGGAAGCGGGCCCCCTGGCCCGGGGCGCTGCGCAGCTGGATGTCGCCGCCCATCAGACGCACCAGTTCCTGACTGATGGACAGACCCAGCCCGGTGCCGCCGAAGCGCCGCGCCACCGAGGCCGACGCCTGGCTGAAATGCTGGAACAGGCGGTGCTGCTCCTCCTTGCTCATGCCCAGGCCGCTGTCCTCCACGACGAAGGTCAGCATCACCCGGCCTTCGTCCAGGGGCTGGCAGCCGGCACTCACCCGCACCCAGCCGTGGCGGGTGAACTTGACCGCGTTGGAAATCAGATTGGTAAGAACCTGGCGCAGCCGGGGCGCGTCACCGCGCACCGCCGCCGGCAGATCCGGGGCCACGTCCACCAGCACCAGGTCGCCGTTGTCGCTGGCCGGCAGGCTGAACATGTGCGCGCAGTCGATCACCACCGCCGCCGGGTCGAAGGCGTCGATCTCCAGTTCCAGCTTGCCGGCTTCCAGCTTGGAGTAATCGAGCACATCGTTGACCAGCGTATTGAGGGTGCGCCCGGCGTTCTCGATCAGGCCGATGTAATCCTGCTGGCGGGGCGAGGGATTGGTTTCGCGCAGCAGCTCCGCCAGCCCCAGCACGCCGTTGAGCGGGGTACGAATTTCGTGGCTCATGCGCGCCAGAAACTGGCTTTTGGCGCGCACTTCCGCGCGCCCGCGAATGGCGCGGCCGGCCAGGTGCAGGAACATCAGGCTGGCGGTGAGCACGCCCAGATACAGCAACAGCAGGCCGCCCATCATCCATGCGGTCTTGAAATCCGACCGTTCCTGGCCCCGGGCCACCAGCCGCGCGGCCAGATCCACCACCGCTTCGTCGAAGCCGTTGAGCGCGGCGTGGCGGGCGCCGCTTTCCGCCACCACCCTCTGCCAGGACACCGTCACCGGCACCGTGCGGATCAGATTGTCGTCCGCCCAGATCAGGTAGTCGGCCAGCTCCGCGCGCAGGCTTCGCCAGCGCTCGCGAAGCGCATTGTCGTCGGCCCGCGTGGCCAGGGTCCCCACCTGCCCCTCCACCAACAGCAGCCGCTCGCCCAGCCGCGCCACCGCCCGGGTCAGACGGTCGCGATCCTGTTCGCCGAGCAGACCGTCGCCGGCGGCGGCAAACAAACCCACCGCCCGGATCACACCCAGCTCCCGACGCAGTTCGTGCAGGCCGGTGAGCGTCAGGGACAGGGCTTCATTGGGGCGCGGCCGGGTGCGGGCGGCCAGGTCGGCCATGTAGAGCACCGCCGCCAGGGTGTCGTAAAGCCGCTCGTTGACCTGCTCGACGCTGTCAAAGGCGGCGGCGGTGCCGTCCAGCGCCAGCGGCGGACGCCATTCCCGCCAGTCCCGCCGCAGCGCCCGTGCGTGGTCCTGAAGGCCCGGCACCGACCGTGCACCGAGTGCCTCCAGAAAGGCGCCCATGCGCAGCTCGGTCAGGTCGCGGGCGCCCTGCCAGCGTTCCTGCAGCGGCGGCAGCGGCGAGCGCGCCACCACCGGGGAAAAATCGCGCACCCGTTCCAGGGGCGCGACAACCGCCATGCCGGTGCGGAACAGCTGAATGTCGTCGGCCATGGCCAGATAATGGGAGTGCCGGTCCCAGCGATGCTGGAACACCAGCGTCGCCACCACCAGAAAGGGCACGGTGACCAGACTCACCAGCAACAGGATGGCCGGGTATTTTTTTCGTTCCGCCACTCGTCTCCCCCTGGGTCCGTCTGCCGGGCGGGGCGTGCCAAGGCCTTTCCGGCACTTTATCATGGCCGGGTCCTTGAACCGCATACGCGGTTTTTTGGATTATCAGGGGGAATCATGTTGCCGAACGCCGGACCGAAATCCGTTATCCCGTGGCTGCTGGCCGTGCTGCTGCCGGCCCTGCTGGCCGGCTGCCAGACGCCGGCCCCGCGCGGCCTGCCCGACCTGCGTGGCGGCGGCACCCGAACTGCGCGCGGTCTCCGGGAAGTTCTTTGCCAATCGGCAGGTCAAAGCTTGGGGGTTTCGCGCGAAGGAACCCCGGGACGCCCTCT
>JAKUPL010000039.1 GCA_022449455.1 Alcanivorax sp.
CCTGGCGCTGCTGGTGTATCTGGCCGCCAACCAGCGCCGCTCCACCCTGGTGGCGCTGGCGGTGGGCTGCATGGCGCTGCCGATCATTACCATGAAACGGCGGCTGCTGGTGCCGCTGGTGGCGGTGGTGCTGGTGGCCGGGGTGATCTGGCTGCCGCGGGTGCTGGATCAGTACCCGATCCGCAAGGTCGGCGTGGACGGCGTCACCGACGTGCGTCGCCAGCAGCAGGTGCAGACCGCGCTGGCCGCCCTGGTCCGCGACGCCAACTATTTTTCGGCGCCGCTGGAGGACATCTACCAGCGCGCCGCCGGCCTCAGCTGGGTGTCGGATGTGTCCGTGCGCCGGCAGTGGCCGGATACGGTCAAGCTGACCATTACCGAGCGGGAGCCGGTGGCGGTGTGGAACGAAAGCGTGTTGGTGTCGCGCAACGGCGAGCCGTTCCAGGCGCTCAAGCAGTACGACCTGACCGGCCTGCCGCGACTCAACGGGCCGGACCAGCGCCTGGAGGCGGTGATGGGCTTCTACCACAGCATGAGCAAATTGCTGCGCGAAGTGGGCCTGGGCATCGAGCGCATGGAAGTGAACGCGCGGCTCACCGCCCGCCTGACCCTGGACAACCAGATGCAGGTGGTGGTGGACCGGGAAAATTACGTGGGTAAGTTACGCCGCTTCACGCGGCTCTACCGTGGCGTGCTGAGCAGTGACAGCCGCGGAGTGGCCCGGGTCGACCTGCGCTATGCCGATGGCATCGCGGTGACCTGGCGGGATCAAAAGGCATGAGCAAACAGAGGACGCACCTCTAATGGCGAACGCAGTGGACAACATGATCGTGGGCCTCGACATCGGCACCTCCAAGGTGGTGGCCATCGTCGGCCAGGTCACCGAGGAGGGCACCGTGGAAGTGGTGGGCCTCGGCTCCCAGCCGTCGCGGGGGATGAAGAAGGGCGTGGTGGTGGACATCGAGGCCACCGTGCGCTCGATCCAGCGCGCGGTGGAAGAAGCGGAGCTGATGGCCGGCTGCCAGATCCATTCCGTGTACGCCGGCATCGCCGGCTCCCACGTGCGCAGCCTCAACTCCCACGGCATCGTGGCGATCCGTGACCGGGAAGTGACCCAGGCGGACATCGACCGGGTGATCGACGCCGCCCAGGCGGTGGCGATTCCGGCGGACCAGAAAACCCTGCATGTGCTGCCCCAGGAATACGTGGTGGACAACCAGGAAGGGGTGCGCGAGCCGGTGGGCATGAGCGGCGTCCGGCTGGAAGCCAAGGTGCACCTGGTGACCTGCGCGGTGAACGCCGCCCAGAACATCGAGAAGTGCGTGCGCCGCTGCGGCCTGGAAGTGGAGGACATCATCCTCGAACAGCTGGCCAGCGCGCACTCGGTGCTTACCGAGGATGAGCGCGAGCTGGGCGTGTGCATCGTCGACATCGGCGGCGGTACCACCGACATCGCCATCTTCACCGAAGGCGCGATCCGCCACACCGCCAACATTCCGATTGCCGGCGATCAGGTCACCAACGACATCGCCATGGCGCTGCGCACGCCCAAGCAGCATGCCGACGAGATCAAGATCAAGTACGCCTGCGCGCTGACCCAGCTGGCCGGCGCCGACGAGACCATCAAGGTGCCCAGCGTCGGCGACCGGCCGCCGCGCACCCTCAGCCGCCAGAACCTGGCCGAGGTGGTGGAGCCGCGCTACGACGAACTGTTCACCCTGATCCAGGCGGAAATCCGCCGCTCCGGGTTCGAGGACATGATCCCCGGCGGCATCGTGCTCACCGGCGGTTCTTCCAAGATCGAGGGCGCGGCGGAACTGGCCGAGGAAATCTTTCACATGCCGGTGCGCCTGGGCACGCCGCAGGGCGTGGCCGGGCTCACCGATGTGGTGCGCAACCCGATTTATTCCACCTCCGTGGGGCTGCTGTTGTACGGCCAGCGCATGGAGAAGGAAGGGCGCAGCCCCCGCGCCCAGGCCGGCGGCGGCGAAGTGAACTGGATGGAACGCTTCAAGAAGTGGTTCCAGGGCAACTTTTGAGGATCGCGGCCAAAGCCGCGAATCCAAACGGTTTCGACCTCGGGCCAAGAGCGGCCCGAAGCCGGAAAAAGCAGTAAACAGGGAAGCATTAACGGGAGATCAACCATGCAATTCAAACTTGAAGATTCCGTACCTCATGGCGCGGTCATCAAAGTAGTGGGCGTCGGTGGCGGCGGCGGCAACGCCGTGGACCACATGGTGCGCTCAAACGTGGAAGGCGTGGATTTCATCTGCGCCAATACCGATGCGCAGGCGCTGCGTAATTCCTCGGCCAAAACCGTGATCCAGCTCGGCAGCCAGGTCACCAAGGGCCTGGGCGCCGGCGCCAACCCGGACATCGGCCGGCAGTCCGCTCTGGAAGACCGTGAGCGCATCGCCGAGCTGCTGGACGGCGCCGACATGGTGTTCGTCACCGCCGGCATGGGCGGCGGCACCGGCACCGGCGCGGCGCCGGTGGTGGCCGAGATCGCCAAGGAACTGGGCATCCTCACGGTGGCGGTGGTCACCAAGCCGTTCCCGTTCGAGGGCAAGAAGCGCATGCGTTCCGCCCAGGAAGGCATCGAGGCGCTCAAGGAGCACGTACACTCGCTGATCACCATCCCCAACGAGAAGCTGCAGTCGGTGCTGGGCGGCTCCACCACCCTGCTGGACGCCTTCAAGGCGGCCAACGAGGTACTGCAGGGCGCGGTCAAGGGCATCGCCGATCTGATCGTGCGCCCGGGCATGATCAACGTCGACTTCGCCGACGTGCGCACCGTGATGAGCGAAATGGGCACCGCGATGATGGGCACCGGCATCGCCAGCGGCGACAACCGGGCGGCGGAAGCGGCCCAGGCGGCGATTTCCAGCCCGCTGCTGGAAGACGTGGACCTGCGTGGCGCCCGCGGCATCCTGATCAACATCACCGCCAACGAGTCCATCGCCCTGGACGAGTTCTCCGAGGTGGGTGATATCGTCAGCGAGCTGGCCAGTGAAGACGCCAATGTGATCATCGGCACGGCCATCGACCCGGACATGGGCGACAATATCAGCGTCACCGTGGTCGCCACCGGCCTGGGCGCCGCCCAGCAGGAACTGAAGGTGGTGCGCGGGCGTCAAACCCCTCTGGGTGCCGACGGTCGGGTGGACTACAACGACCTGGATCGTCCCGCCGTGGAGCGCAAACGGGCCCAGCAGCAGGCCGCCGGCGGTGGCCGGCAGGCGGTCAACACCGCGGAAGACCTGGATTTCATCGATATTCCGACCTTCCTCCGCCGTCAGGCTGACTGACGGCGGCGGATACGTGGTGCGCAAAAGGGAATTTTGTTATGATCGCCCCCTTATTTGCGTTGAGGATGGCTGTATCCTTAGCGGATACCGGAATTTTGTGACGGATCAATGATCAGACAACGAACCCTCAAGAACGTGATCCGCGCCACCGGCGTGGGCCTGCACACCGGCGAAAAGGTTTATCTGACGGTACGGCCGGCGCCGGTCGACACGGGCATCGTGTTCCGTCGTGTGGACCTGGACCCGGTGGTGGAGATCGCCGCCGGCGCCGAGAACGTGGGCGAAACCACCCTGTCCACCACCCTGGTGAAGGACGGCGTCAAGGTGGGCACCGTGGAGCACCTGCTCTCGGCCATGGCCGGCCTGGGCATCGACAACGCCTACGTGGAGTTGTCGGCGCCGGAAGTGCCGATCATGGACGGCAGCGCAGGGCCCTTCGTGTTCCTGTTGCAGTCCGCCGGCATCAAGGAGCAGGAGGCCGCCAAGAAGTTCATCCGCATCAAGAAGGAAGTCACCGTCCGCGAGCAGGACAAAGTGGCCACCTTCGTGCCGTTCGATGGCTTCAAGGTGACCTTCTCGATCGACTTTGATCACCCGGTGTTCGAGGAACGCAGCCAACTGGCCAGCATCGACTTTTCCTCCACGTCCTTCGTGAAGGAAGTAGCGCGCGCCCGGACCTTCGGGTTCATGCGCGACATCGAGTTCCTGCGCAGCCAGAATCTGGCCCTCGGCGGCAGCGTCGACAACGCCATCGTGGTTGACGAGTTCCGCATCCTCAACGAGGACGGTCTCCGCTACGACGACGAATTCGTCAAGCACAAGATGCTGGACGCCATCGGCGACCTGTATCAGCTGGGCCACAGTCTGATTGGCGAGTTCGTGGGTCACAAATCCGGCCATGCCCTCAACAACGCCCTCCTGCGTGAGCTGCTCAAGCAGGAAGACGCCTGGGAACTGGTCACGTTCGAGGACGCGGACACCGCGCCGATCTCCTACGTGAAGCCGATCATGGCCGCGGAGTAACCCTCCGCGCCCACGCACACCGTGATGGATCACGGTGGTTGCCTCCCTGTGCGCCCCGGTCGTCTCCCGCGACCGGGGCGCTTTACGTTTTGTCGCCGGGTCCCGCCCGGCCCGCCAGCCGGCGCAGTGCCGCCGCCAGTTCCGGATCGTCGATGTAATCCGCTGCCTGGCGCAGATGGGTGGCGCTTTGGGCGTCCAGAGCAGGGCCGGGGGCGGCGGGCGCCTTGCCCGGCGTGGCGGCGCCCAGCTCCCGCCGGCCGGTAACCACGATCTTGAGCGCCTGGCCGGCGGGCAGGGCGCGCTCCAGGCGCGGCAGATGGAAGCGCAGCAGTTGCGCGGTGGCACTGGTTTCCACCAGGGCCAGCCAGCGCTGTTCCTCCTGCACCAGCCGCACCCGGTCGCGCAGGGCCGGCGGCAGGCAATCCCGGGGATCGCCGCGGGTGTCCCCGCCGCGCCCGCGGGCGGCCCGCGCCAGGCGCTTCAACGCCGGATGGGCGTGGATCAGACCCTGGAGTTCGTCGGGCAGGGTTTTCTTGCTCATGCCTTTTCCTTACGCTACCCTGCGATTGTAAAAAATCATTTAAGGCACCTTTGTTTCACCCTCCGGGGGGACGCTTCACGGCCAAGGATCTGCCCGGGCGCGCCAGCGGCGCGCCCGTGATGGCGCGTTTTTGAACCCATTTTCCCGGAGCCGGTCGGAGCACAGGTTCCGCGAGTGAAGAGGTCGTTCGCCGTTGCCATGAACATCATATTGTTGAACAGCAAGCGGGGCCACTCCCGCACCCTGTCGGTACCCCGCCATCTGCCGGTGATTTTGCTGGCGGCGCTGGTGGTGATGCCGGTGCTGGTCGGTGTCGGCGCCTACTGGGTCAGCTACCGCTGGGCTCCGCCGTCCTACACCGACGCGGTGGCCGCCCGCTTTCAGGACCATCTGGACGCCCAGGCCCACGAAGTCTCCGAGCTGAAACGGCTCAGCGAGGAGCAAATCCGGGCCCTGACCCTGAAGCTGGCCGACGCCCAGGCCCGGCTGACCCGCCTGGATGCTCTCGGCGAGCGGCTGGTGGACGTGGCCGGCATCGACAGCGAAGAGTTCGATTTCGGTGGCGGCATGGCGGTGGGGGGGCCGGAAACCGAGGAGGGCAGTGCCTTCACGCCGCCGTCCTTCCTGGAAGAGCTGAGCGCGCTCACCGAGACCCTGGAGCGCCGTGAGCAGCAACTGAATATTCTTGAGAACCTGCTTGCCGACCGGCACCTGGAAAGCGAGACCTTCCTGGCTGGCCGGCCCATCGTGCACGGCTGGATGTCCAGCCGCTTCGGCCGCCGCGCCGACCCCTTCACCGGCAAGCTGGCCTGGCACGGTGGCGTGGACTTCGCCGGCAAGGACGGGTCCGATGTGGTGGCCACCGCCGCCGGCGTGGTCACCTTCGCCGGCGATCGCACCGGCTACGGCAAGCTGGTGGAAATCAACCACGGCAACGGCATCAGCACCCGCTACGGCCACGCCAAGGAAGTGAGCGTGGAAGTGGGCGATATCGTGCGTACCGGCGACGTGGTGGCGCTGATGGGCTCCACCGGCCGTTCCACCGGCCCCCACGTGCACTACGAAGTGCTCAAGGATGGCCGCCAGGTCAATCCGCACCCCTATATCTACCGCGCCCGTCGCTGAACAGCAGTTACAAGTGAAAAGTTGAAAGTTGAAACGCGGACCGGGCCCTGCCGGGGCGCGCGCCTTGCCCGCGCCGGACCGCTTGCTGGCCCGGTCCCGGGCCACCTCCCAGGCGTTCCGGGTGCCCGGGGCGCCCCTTTCAACTTTTAACTTGCAACTTGAAACTCTCCCCGCCGCACCTTATCTCCCTGGTCTATTGTGTTTAGAATGGCTTCTTTTCGCCCTACCCATTGATATAAGAACGGACGTTTCATGCTGGCTACCATCGTCAAGACAGTCTTCGGGACCAAGAACGACCGCGAGCTCAAGCGGATTCGCCGCGTGGTGTCGGCGGTCAACGCCCGCGCCGACGAGATCGCGCAACTGGACGACGCGGCGCTGCAGGCCAAAACCGCCGAGCTGAAAGCCGCCCACGCCGAAGGCAAGACCCTGGATGAGCTGCTGCCGGAAGCGTTCGCGGTGTGTCGCGAGGCCGCCACCCGGGTGATGGGCATGCGCCATTTCGACGTGCAGCTGATGGGGGGCATCGCGTTGCACGAGGGGCGAATCTCGGAGATGCGCACCGGGGAAGGTAAAACCCTGACCGCGACCCTGGCCACCTACCTGAACGCCTTGACCGGCAGCGGCGTGCACGTGGTCACGGTGAACGATTATCTGGCCGAGCGGGACGCCAACTGGATGCGTCCGCTGTACGAATTCCTGGGCCTGAGCGTGGGCGTGATCTTCTCCCAGCAGCCCCAGGAGCAGAAGCGCGAAGCCTACGGCTGCGACGTGACCTACGGCACCAACAACGAATTCGGCTTCGATTACCTGCGCGACAACATGGCGTTCCGCCTGGAAGACCGGGTCCAGCGCCCGCTCTATTACGCCATTGTCGACGAAGTGGACTCGATTCTGATCGATGAGGCGCGCACGCCGCTGATCATCTCCGGCCCGGCGGCGGACTCCTCCGAGCTGTACAAGCAGATGAACGTGCTGATCCCCCGGCTGAAGGCACAAACCGAGGAGGATGAAGGCCACTACTTCATCGATGAGAAGCAGCGCCAAGTGGAGCTCACCGAGGAAGGCCACCAGCTGATCGAATCCCTGCTGGTGGAGAATAAACTGCTGGAGGAGGGCGAAAGTCTCTACGCCGCCCATAACCTGACCTTGCTTCACCACGTGCACGCGGCGCTCAAGGCCCATGCGCTGTTCCACAAGGACCGCGAATACGTGGTGCAGAACGGCCAGATCGTCATCGTCGACGAGCACACCGGCCGCACCATGCCCGGCCGCCGCTGGTCCGAGGGCATTCACCAGGCGGTGGAAGCCAAGGAAGGGGTGCGCATCCAGCAGGAAAACCAGACGCTGGCTTCCACCACCTTCCAGAACTATTTCCGTCTCTACGAAAAGCTGGCCGGCATGACCGGTACCGCCGACACCGAGGCGGTGGAATTCCGTCAGATCTACGGCATGGACGTGGTGGTGATCCCCACCAACCGGCCGATGGTCCGCAAGGACGCCAACGACCTGGTCTACCTGACCCTGCAGGAAAAATTCGACGCCATCGTGGAAGCGGTGCGTGACTGCGTGGAGCGGGGCGCGCCGGTGCTGGTGGGGACCGCCACCATCGAGGCCTCCGAATACCTGGCCCAGCGACTCACCCAGGAAAAGATCAAGCACCAGGTGCTCAACGCCAAGCAGCACCAGCGCGAGGCGCAGGTCATCGCCCAGGCCGGCCGGCCGGGCACCGTGACCATCGCCACCAACATGGCCGGTCGCGGTACCGACATCATGCTCGGCGGCAACGCCGAGGAAGAGATCAAGCACATGGAGGAGCCCTCCGAGGAGCTGGCCGAGAAGATCCGCTCCGAATGGGAGGCGAACCACAAGCAGGTGCTGGAGGCCGGTGGCCTGCACATCATCGGCACCGAGCGCCACGAATCCCGCCGTATCGACAACCAGCTGCGGGGCCGCGCCGGCCGCCAGGGCGATCCGGGTTACACCCGCTTCTTCCTGTCCATGGAAGACGACCTGATGCGCATCTTCGCCTCCGACCGGGTGCGCAACATGATGCGCTCACTGGGCCTCAAGGACGGCGAAGCCATTGAGCATCGCTGGGTGACCCGCGCCATCGAGAACGCCCAGCGCAAGGTGGAAGCGCGTAACTTCGACATCCGTAAGAACCTGCTGGAATACGACAACGTGGCCAACGACCAGCGCAAGGTGGTCTACAGCCAGCGTGAGCAGATTCTGGAAAGCGAGGACCTGGCGTCCTCGGTGGAAAGCATCCGCCGCGACGTGGTGCCGGAAGTGGTGCACAGCCACATGCCGCCCGGGTCCGTGGAAGACCAGTGGGACGCGGAAGGCCTGGAGAAAACCCTGTACGCCGAGTACGGCTGCGACGTGCCGATCCAGCGCTGGCTGGAAGAGGACAAGGGCCTGCACATCGAGGGCATCACCGAGCGCGTCATCGAACAGCTGGAGGCCCAGTACGAGCGCAAGCGCGCCGACATCGGCCCGGATACGCTGCGCCAGATCGAGAAGCACCTGATGTTGCAGATTCTCGACCGGCACTGGAAGGAACATCTGGCCAGCATGGACCACCTGCGGCAGGGTATTCACCTGCGCGGTTACGCGCAGAAGAACCCCAAGCAGGAGTACAAGAAGGAAGCCTTCGAGCTGTTCCAGACCATGCTCAACCAGATCCAGCATGAGCTGATCCGCGTGGTGCACAGCTTCGAGGTACGCCGCGACGACGAGGTGGAGCGCCTGGAAGCGCAACGTCGCGAGGAAGCCCGCGAGCAGGCCGAGAAAATGAACGCCCGCCAGGAGCAGCTGGCGGCGCCCGGTGCCGACGGCGCCGCGCCGGCGGCCACCCCGGAGGGCGAGGACACACCGCGCACGGTGGTGCGCGAAGGCCGCAAGATCGGCCGCAACGAGCCCTGCCCCTGCGGCTCCGGCAAGAAGTACAAGCATTGCCACGGCAAGCTGGAATCCTGATATGACACAGACGCAATGGTTCCCGGTGGCCGGGGTCAAGCTGGCCGCCATCGAAGCGGGCATCAAGAAGGCCAATCGCAAGGACCTGGTGGTGATCGAGCTGGCCGAAGGCGGTCGCGCCGCCGGCGTGTTCACCACCAATCGCTTCCAGGCGGCGCCGGTGCAGGTGGCCCGCCGCAATCTGCAACAGAGTGCGCCGCGCTACCTGATGATCAACACCGGCTACGCCAACGCCGGCACCGGCGACAAGGGCTTCGCCTATTGCGAGGAAACCTGCCTGCTGCTGTCCGAGTTGGCTCACTGCGCGCCCTCGGAAGTGCTGCCGTTCTCCACCGGCGTGATCGGCCAGACCTTCCCCATGAAACCCTTCGAGGAAGGGCTGCCGCGGGCCCTGGAAAGTCTGGATGAGCACGGCTGGGGCCGCGCCGCGGAAGGCATCATGACCACCGATACGGTGCCGAAAGTGGCCAGCCGCCGGGTCGAACTGGACGGCAAAACCGTGACCATCACCGGCATGGCCAAGGGCGCCGGCATGATCAAACCGAACATGGCCACCATGCTCGGCTTTATCGCCACCGACGCTGGCGTGGCGCAGCCGCTGCTGGACCAGTGGGTGAAGCGGCTGGCGGACACCTCCTTCAACCGCATCACCGTGGACGGCGACACCTCCACCAACGACGCCTGCCTGCTGATCGCCTCCGGTCGTGCCGATGTGGCCATCGACGACGGCGATTCCCGCCCGGCGGCGCTGCTCTACGAGGCGCTGGAAGCGGTGTTCGTGGAACTGGCTCAGGCGTTGATCCGTGACGCCGAGGGCGCCAGCAAGTTCGTCTCCATCGAAGTGGCCGGCGCGCGCAGCGACCGGGACGCCCAGATCGTGGCGGAGACCATCGGCCATTCGCCGCTGGTGAAGACCGCGCTGTTCGCCTCCGATCCCAACTGGGGCCGGATTCTGGCGGCCGTGGGCCGGGCCCCCATCGACACCCTGGATGTGGAAAAGGTGGCGGTGTGGCTGGACGACGTACAGATCGTCGCCGAAGGCGGCGTGGCCGACAGCTACACCGAAGAGCAGGGCGCGCGGGTGATGGCCCGTCCGGACATCACCATCCGCGTGGATCTGGGCGCCGGCGAAGGCCGTGGCCAGGTGTGGACCTGCGACTTCAGCTACGACTACGTGAAGATCAACGCCGAATACCGCACCTGAGCCGATGCCCGCCGTGCCGCTGCCTGAAATCGTCGTCGTCGCCGGCATCATTCCGGACGGCGACGACCGCCTCTGCTTGAGCCGCCGTCCCGAGCACAAGCATCAAGGTGGCCTGTGGGAGTTTCCCGGTGGCAAGGTGGAGCCCGGCGAGTCGCTGGAGCGGGCCCTGGCCCGGGAGCTCCATGAGGAGCTGGGCCTTGACGAGGTGCGATCCCGCCCGTTTCTGACCGTGCGCCACCGTTATCCGGACCTGCACGTCACCCTGCATTTTCGCGAAGTCACCGCGTTCACCGGCGAGCCCCATGGCCGCGAAGGCCAGCCGGTGGAGTGGGTACCCCGCAGCGGGCTCTCCGCCCGCGCCTTTCCCGCGGCCAACCGGCCGGTGGCGGTGGCTCTGCAACTGCCGCCGGAGTGGGTGATTCCCCCTGAAACCCTGGACGAAGCCGAGGTGATCGCCGGGCTGGCGCGGCTGGACCCGGCCCGCCAGGGCGTGTACCTGCGCGGCTGGAGCGGCCATCCGGCGGTGGCCGCCGCCTGCCGGGTCCGGGGGCTGCGTTTCTGGATTCGCGATGACGCCGGGGCGGCCCGTCGGGAAGGGGCGTTCGGACTTCATCTCAGCGGCGAGGGGCTGGCGCGGGCGGAACGGAACGGGGTGCCGGCCTTCGACGGCCTGCTTTCAGTGGCCTGTCATGACGCCGCGCAAATCGAGCGGGCCATGGCCCTGGGCGCGGATATGGCCACTCTGTCGCCGGTGCGTGCCACGCCCACCCATTCGGAAGCAGCCCCCCTGGGCTGGGAAGGCTTCGCCGATTTGATCGCCGGCAACCCGCTGGTGTTCTACGCGCTCGGTGGCGTCGGTCCGGACGACCTGACCACCGCCCGCGCCCACGGCGCCTACGGCGTGGCGGGCATCCGCGGCTTCTGGCCCGCTACCACCGATCTGTAAGAGCGCTCGAACGACCGCTCTTACGACAGATCGTCCAGATCGTCCGTGGGCGCGTCCGGGTCGCCGGCGATGCTGTGCCGCTCCGACGCCCAATCGCCCAGATCGATCAGCTTGCAGCGTTCACTGCAAAACGGCCGCCAGGGGTTGTCGTCCCAGCGCGTGGGTTTCTTGCATTGCGGGCAGGGGTAGATGCGAGTGGGTTTATCCGCCATGTCGTTCCGCGAGTGTCAGATAGGTTTGGTGCAGCGCTTCCAGTCGCTCATGGAGCAGCGCCAGAGGACCGTGGTTCTCCACCACGTCGTGGGCCAGGGCGCGCCGTCGCTCGCGCTGCATCTGCGCTTTCATGATCGCCGCCACCTGGGTGTCGGGCACCTGGTCGCGGGCCACGGTGCGGGCCACCTGCACCTCCGGCGGCACATCGATAACCAGAATACGATGCACCATGTCCTTCTGGCTGCCTTCCAGCAGCAGCGGTGACACCAGCACGGTATAGGGGGTGGTGCTGGTGCGTATCTGGCGGCGCAGTTCCTCGCCGATGGCGGGGTGGGTGATGGCTTCCAGATCGCGGCGGGCGGCCTCGTCGCTGAACACGATGTCACGCAGGGCACGCCGGTTCAAGGTGCCGTCGGTCTGCAGCACCGGCTCGCCGAACCGGTCGACGATGGCGTCCAGCGCCGGTTGCCCCGGCTCCACCACCCGGCGCGACGCCAGGTCCGCGTCCACCACGGCGATGCCGCGGCCGGCCAGATAATCGGTGGCGGCGGTCTTGCCGCTGCCGATGCCGCCGGTCAGGCCTACTACGAACATAGGAGCTCCTCGGAAAAGCGAAGACGATACGGGATGCAGGATACAGGATACAGCGCGGCCGCAGGCCGCTGGTTAACCGAGGTTGAACAGCCCGAGATAGCCGCTCACGATTTGCTCGCCCCACAGCAGGGCGATCCAGCCGGCGATGGCCAGGTAGGGGCCGAAGGGAATGCCCTGGCCCCGTTTGACGGCGCCGGTGGCCATCATGATCAGCGCGAACACCAGCCCCACCACCGACGACAACAGGATCACCAGGGGCAGATACTGCCAGCCCAGCCAGGCGCCCAGGGCGGCGAGCAGTTTGAAGTCGCCGTAGCCCATGCCTTCCTTGCCGGTAAGCAGCTTGAACACCCAGTACAAGCTCCACAGGGACAGGTAGCCGGCCATGGCGCCGACCACCGCGTCCGCCAGGGTCACCGGCGAAACGCCGACCAGGGCGGCCAGCAGGCCCGCCCACAAAAGCGGATAAGTGAGATCGTCCGGCAGCAGGGTGGTGTCCAGGTCGATCGCCGCCAGCGCCAGCAGCGTGAAGCTGGCGTACAGCGTGAACGGCAACCAGATGCCGTAGCCGAACCGCCAGGCGCACAGCGCCGCCACCAGAGCGGTGAGCAGCTCGATGACCGGGTAACGCTTGCCGATGGCGGTGCCGCACTGACTGCAGCGGCCCTTCAGCGCCAGCCAGCTGACCACCGGAATGTTTTCGTGCCAGCGGATGCCGTGACCACAGTGGGGGCAGCGCGAGCGCGGCACCACCAGATTGAACACCGGCTCTTCTTCGGGGGGCTGATCCAGCAGCTCCCGGGCCTCCCGCCGCCAGCCGGCTTCCATCATTTTCGGGACCCGATGGATCACCACGTTCAGAAAACTGCCCACCAGCAAGCCGAACAGGGCGGTAACGACGATCAAGGCGGCCGGGTTGGCGGCAAGGTACTGCAAGGGCGTCACGGTCTATACCACGCTGCCGAGTTGGAAGATGGGCAGGTACATGGCGATGATCAGGCCGCCGATCAGCACGCCCAGCACGGACATTATCAGAGGCTCCAGCATGCTGGTCAGGCCGTCCACCATATTGTCCACCTCGTCCTCATAATAGGTGGCCACCTTGGCGAGCATGGCGTCCAGAGAACCGGACTCCTCGCCGATGGCGGTCATCTGCAGGGCCATGGCCGGAAACACCCCGGTGGAGCGCATGGCGAACTGGAGCTGCTGGCCGGTGGCTACGTCGTCCTTCACGCGCAGCACCGCCTTGCGGTAGACCACGTTGCCGGTGGCGCCGGCGCAGGCGTCCAGAGCCTCGATTAAAGGCACACCGGCGGCGAAGGTGGTGGACAGGGTGCGGGCGAAGCGGGCCACCGTGGCCTTATGGGTGATAGGGCCGACGATCGGCAGCCTCAGCAGCAGGCGATCCACCGCATCATGAAAAGATTTTGATCTTTTCCGCCCTTCCACGAAGGCGAAAATCAGACCTGCGCCGATAAACAGAATAGCCAGAAAGTTGGCTTGGAGGCTCTCGGACAAGCCGATCACAAACTGAGTAAAAGCGGGCAGTTCAGCGCCAAAGCTTTGGAACAGCTCCTGAAAAGTGGGTACCACCTTGACCAGCAGAATACCCGTTACGATGATCGCCACCGCAACAACAGCCAGGGGATACTTCACTGCCTTCTTGATCTTGGCTTTCAGGGCTTCTGTTTTCTCTTTATAGAGCGCCACGCGGTCCAGCATGGTCTCCAGGGAGCCGGAGGCTTCCCCGGACTCGATCAGGCTGCAGTAGAGGTCGTCGAACAGGCGCGGTTGTTGGCGCAGGGCGCCGGCGAAATTATTGCCGCCCTCCACGTCCACCTTGAGCTTCATCACCACATCGCGCATGGACGGGTTGTCCAGCCCGTCGGCGACGATCTCGAAAGCCTGCACCAGGGGCACGCCGGCTTTCATCATGGTGGCCATCTGGCGGGTGAACAGGGCGATGTCGATGGGTTTGATCTTTTTCTTGCCACCGAACAGGGACATCTCGCGCTTCTTAACCACCTTCTTGGCGTGAATGCCCTGCTTGCGCAGCTCGGCGCGCACCAGCGCCGGCCCCTTGCCGGACACTTCCCCCTTGACCCTTGAGCCCTTACGGTCGATCCCCTCATAAACGAAGGTGGCCGTCTTTTCCTGTGCCGCGGTTTTTGCCATAGATGTTGCCCCTGCCCCCGATTAATGGCCGCTGGTCACGCGGCTCACCTCCTCGAGGCTGGTGACGCCCTGCATGACCTTGATCAGGCCGGAACGATACAGATCGTTGAACCCTTCCTGGCGGCATTGATCGCCAATCTGGATGGAATTGCCTTCTTCCATGATGATGCGGCTGATGCCGTCGGTGATGCGGACGACTTCGTAGATCCCCACTCGCCCCTTGTAGCCCCCTCTGCATTTATCGCAACCGTCGCTGTGGGGGGCGTAAACAGTAAAGCCGGTTTCCAGGTCGGCGTCCGTGAAACCCATCTCAAGCAGGGATTGCCTGGGCACCGCCACCGGCTCCTTGCAGTGCTCGCAGAGCCGGCGCGCCAACCGCTGGGCGATGATCAGAATCACCGAGGTGGCGATATTGAACGACGGCACGCCCATATTGCGCAGCCGGGTCAGGGTTTCCGGGGCGCTGTTGGTGTGCAGGGTGGAGAGCACCAGGTGGCCGGTCTGCGCCGCCTTGACCGCGATTTCCGCGGTTTCCAGATCGCGAATCTCGCCCACCAGCACCACGTCCGGGTCCTGCCGCAAAAAGGCGCGCAGGGCGGAGGAAAAATCCAGCCCCTGCTTGGGGTTCACGTTGACCTGGTTGACGCCCTCCAGGTTGATTTCCACCGGATCCTCGGCGGTGGAGATGTTGCGCTCCGGCGTATTGAGAATGTTCACGCCGGTATACAGCGATACGGTTTTCCCGGACCCGGTGGGGCCGGTGACCAGGATCATGCCCTGGGGCTTCTGCAGGGCGTCCATGTACATCTGTTTCTGTTCCGGCTCATAGCCGAGGGCGTCGATGCCCATCTTGGCGCTCTCGGGATCCAGGATCCGCAGCACGATTTTCTCGCCGAACAGGGTGGGGCAGGTATTGACCCGGAAGTCGATGGCCCGGGTCTTGGAAATCTTCAGCTTGATGCGGCCGTCCTGGGGTACGCGGCGCTCGGAAATATCCAGGCGCGCCATCACCTTGAGGCGGGCGGCCAGCTTGCTGGCGATGTTCACCGGCGGCTTGGACACGGTCTGCAGAATACCGTCCTGGCGAAACCGCACCCGGTAATTTTTTTCGTAGGGCTCGAAATGCAGGTCCGAGGCGCCGCCCTTGATGGCATCCAGCAACAGTTTATTGACGAAGCGCACGATGGGCGCGTCGTCGGCGCCGGCCGTGTCCTCGCCGCCGGCTTGGGCCGGCGCGGCATCGGCGGTTTCCAGATTGTCCAGATCGTCGTCCAGATTCTCGAACGCCTTGCCTTCCTGCTCCGACTCCACCTGATCGATCCAGCGACGCAGCTTGTCGTCCTCGACGATCACGGTCTCCACGTTGAGGCCGGTGTTGAAGCGGATCTCTTCCAGGGCGGGCAGATTGGTAGGGTCGGACACCGCCACGAACAGCCGGCTGCCGCGACGCATCAGCGGCAGAATGGTGTGCTTGGTAACCAGCCGCGGATCGACGATGTCCTTGATGATGCTGTCGCGGGAAAAGGCGTTCAGATCCACCAGCGGATCGCCGAATTCCTCCGCCGCCGAACGGGCCACCACCAGCGCCGGCACCTTGCCGGCGGCCACCAGATGATGGACCAGCGGTGTTCTGGCCTCGCGGGCTTCCACCGTGGCGCTCTGGGCCGCCTCCATGGACAGGTGGCCTTCCTTTACCAAGCGGCGGGCGAGGCCGCTCAGGGACGATACGGAACTATTCATGGGCCATGGCCGGTTTGATCGGTCTGGTTATGGGAAAAAGGTCTTACCCCCGGCAAGAGATTGGCAGCCTTGCCCGGTGCTGTAAAGAGTGTGTAATCAGACATTTGGCGAACAGAGCTGCGACGCCGCCTGAAGCTGACACAGAGAGTCAAGGTGGCTGACAAAGTGCGTCACCCGGTGACAAAAAAAGGCATCCCGGCGGGGCGTTTCCGGCCCGCGACGCCGGACAAACCGGGCGTGAAGGAGTTGGCCCAATAGCTGCATAAGGGAGGTGCAGGCGCTCGCCTCGGGGGTGAGCACACATAAAAAGTTTCCAGTGTGGAGAGACTGTTATGAAACAAGTGCAGAAGGGTTTTACGCTGATCGAACTGATGATCGTGGTGGCGATCATCGGCATTCTGGCGGCTGTGGCGATTCCTGCTTATCAGGATTACATTGCGCGCTCTCAGGTTTCTGAAGCGTTCTCTATGAGCAGTGGAATGAAGACGGCCATTGCAGAATACGGTCAAACCAATGGCGCCTATCCGGGCGCTGGCACGGACCCCTCAAACGCTGATCTCGCTGTATCTGGCGAATATGCAGACGCGGCGGTTGGCGATGGTGATGGCGTTATTACCATCACGTTCAAGGGTGCTGGTGATGTTAACGCCAATATCGCCAATGGAACGGTTACGCTGACTCCTCCGGAACTGACCTCTGATCCGACTTCTTTTGATTTTGCGTGTACTTCTACTCTCGAGCAGAAATATTTGCCTAAGTCCTGCACTGGCGCATAATCGATTCTAGCTTAGAATTAATCGAATAAAGAAAATGCCCGGCCTTAGCTGGGCATTTTTTTGCGTGCGCCGCGCATGGCGCGAAGCGCCATGCTGCCCCGGGGTGCTGCCCCGGGGTCGGACCACAGTAACACTCTGATTTGGCCGCGTTTCTTACTGTTCAAAGCCTTTATTAAGTCGCTAAGCTTCAGAATCGAACGCCGGAAAGGGGCGCTTAGGCGGTTCCCTTCGCCAGCGGCCGTTCGGTGGGATGCATCGAAAACGGCCGAAAATTAACGATAGCCTTGTTCTTCTTGTCCACCGGTGGAGCTCCGCCAGTAGCAGGCCACGTCGCGCCAGGACACTTTCTTCGAGGCGACGGGGTTCTTCGATGATCAGGTCCGCCACGTCTCTCGTCTGGCTCTCTTGATCACGTCAGCCAAGGGTGTTCAGGGCGCCGTTTCTTATCGCGCATCTGGTCTGGCTGAGAGAGGCAGGGGCAACCGGTCTTCATCAATGGCAAGACGCTTAATGATGTCCGCGCGGAGCCGGTTGTAACTGTCAATAAGCATCAGCGACTGGCTCCGTGCTTGAGCCAGTGCTTCGGCGAAATCACAAGCATTACGCATATATTCATGCACCAAGCGGTTTCGGAGTTTGCGAGCCATCAACCAGTCCTCGGTGCTTTCAATAACCTGAAGCCGCTCAGCCCGGTTCAGGTTCTCGATCTGACTACTGGGCGATTCGGCCAGTGCGTCCAGCCATCGGGGAATCAGCTTGTCAGCCATGGTGTCCTGCATCCGGCCAAACCGGGAGACGAAGGCTTCCAGGCGAACGGCTTCCTCGGGGTGGTCGTCAAGGGATTCCACCCAATGCTGGTCAGGAACCTGGTCCCGCGAGAACAGGCTTCGCCAGCTATAGAGAAGGTGCGCACCCTCCCGTTGGACCAGATCGAGGGTCCACAGCAGACGGTCCACCGGGAGCAGCTGCGACCACGATTGGGTATCCGTCACAGCGGGCGCCCCGTGGCCAGGGCGTGGTCGTGAACCGGGTTGAGCACGACATCCGGATCAACCACCAGAATATCGAAAGGCTGATCGCCCAGCCGGAGTTGCAGCCGGGCGGTCAACCGCAACTCCTTTTCAACGCGCTGGGTGCAGGGGTGCGGAAGAGTGATGATGAGGTCGATATCGCCGCCACGGGCCTGGTCGTCGAGTCGCGACCCGAAAAGGCGCACCCGTGCCTGGGTGCCGAAGATTTCGGCCACGGTGCTTTTGATCGTTTCGACCTGGGTGTCGGTGAGTCGCATCGCCGGATTCGCTATATCGAATGTCGTACTCATGGTACCCGAATCGCGTAGACACGCGAACCAGGGAGCGGCGGCGGGTAGTACGTTGCCGGTCGGGCCACCGTAACGGTTTGATTTGACTTCGCTTTTTGCTTACCAAAAGCGGTTGCGGGGCTAGTCTTGAGAGTTGAGCGGCTAAAATGGCTGCTAAGGTGGTTGGCTTCGTCAGCGCTGGTTCGGTGGAGTAAATCAACGGTGATAACCCGCTAACGATAGCCTTGTTCTTCTCTCCAGCGGCGGAACTCCACCGGTCGCAGGCCATATCGCGCGAGAACGCCTTCGTGGAGGCGGCGCAGTTCTTCGACGATCAGGTCCGCCACATTTCTCCTGTCCTCATCGGAAGTCAGGTCCGCCAGGCTTTTTTCGATCACGTCGAGAGGTTCGCTCTCAGCCTGGAGTACCACTTCCCGGACTGTTTCCTTGATTCTTTGGCGCCACATCAGGCGCAGAGGGTCGGGCTCCGCCAGATCCCGTTTGATTGCCAGGTATTCCTGTGTGGAACGTTCATAAGCCCAGAGATAGAGGTCGCGAAGAAGTTCGACGCGCGTCAGTTCGTATACCCCCAGTATGGCCCGGCTGTAGGCTTGTTCCGGAACGCCCAGAAAGGTGAGCGGACAGAGGTTGGCGCGGATAAGCGGCAGGTTGGCGGCCAGGCGTGAAGTGCGTTTATTGATGTCGGCAAAAGGCTGCAGGTAAGGAAGATGCACCATGGCAAAAAAGGATTGCTCGAAGGGGTCTTCGATACGCGCCAGCTTGTCCAGCAGCAAGTCCAGGTCTTCTTCGATGCGGGCCGGGGTGTCCAGCGGACGGTACACGCTTTTGCCAATTTCTACCCGGTGTTGCCGTGGGCGGCCTTCGTCGGCGGGGTTTGGCAGCAAATTTTCCGATAAAGCAGCGTGCAGGTTGAGCAGTGTGTGTCGGTTGAAATCGACCAGATCGGCATTGTCCACCAGCAGTTCGATAGCCGCTTTGTGATTGAGGATCATCTGGGTTTCGGCGGCGGCTTTTCCGATCGCGGCCTGGCCATGCTCGATAAGCTCCCGGGTGTCCAGACGAGAGTAGGTGTTGCCTTCCAGGTGGCTGGAGGCCCAGGAGAGGTCGATCAGCAGGCGATCCAGGATGGCGCGACCGTAAGTGCCCGCCGGACGCTCGATTTGGCCGGTATCTCCCATGGCATGAAGCTGTCGCCTTACTGGCTCTGACAGGTAGCGAGTTTTATTGGGCTGATAGGCATCCAGGAATTCTCGCTGGTATCCCACCGGCGCTCGCGCTTCAAGGGGCTGATCCACGTAAGCGAGGATGTCCCGGCTGTCGGCGGACAGAGGGATGTGAGAAGGAAAGCGGTCCGTTTCAGTGTCTTGGGGCGGCGGCGGGGTGGCTCTGTAGCGGCGGGCGCGGGCGGCGCCTTCCGCCCGCACTTTATGTTGAGCAACCAGTGTGGATAGCCATCGCTGAAGCGTGCGCCGAGGGACGGTTGGGTGCATCTCCAGGAGCTGGCCGATGCTGAGACCGGCGGGGTGTGATTGGAGGCTTTGATGGATGGCGTCCGGTGAGCTCATATGGCGCGATTTTCCACTTTAGGTGGCGCGATTCTGGCACGAAGCCAAGAATCGCGCCACTTCAATGGCGCGATTCCACCTCAGTTCAACACCCGGTAACCCCGCCCACGCATACAATTCTTGAGCACCTGCTGCTTCTCCTGCTGAGCGCCGCCGGCCTTGCTGGCGCCGCCCACCACTGCGCCACCGCCGGCCATGGTGGCGGCGGTGCCGGAGTTGCCGAAGATGGCGCCGAGCAGGCCGCCGATCACGGCGCCGCCGACGGCGCCTTCGGCGGCGTCACGGCCGGTGCCGACCTGGTCGGCGGTGGCCTGGCAGTCGGCCAGATCCTGCTGGTATTGCGCTTCGTCCACGTTCTGTTTGTCGACGATGACGCGGTCGGTGGAGGCACAGGCGCTGAGCAGCAGGGTGCCGAGGGTCAGCGTGGCGAGAGTACGGGGAAAGGGGGGACGCATAGTGGGCTCCTTGGCGCGAGGCCGGCCTGTGTCAGGCCTTCATCATAGGAGCTCGCCCGCCGGGCGGCCAGCGGGCGGGGGCGTGGTTTAACAGGGTTTTAATTGAGCGATGAAACTCGCGGCCGGGTCAGTCGGGTTGCTGGAGAGCGATCCGCGCGAATTCCGCCAGATCATCCAGATGACGCTCGATGATGGCCACGACGATGGGCAGCTGCATCTTTTGATAATTGTGTACGGCGGTATTGCGGAAGCCCACCATCTTTCTGAGTACTTCGCCCAGCCTGTCCTCGATATAGGCGCTTTTGACCAACAGGTCGAACAGGTCTCCGGAGCTTTGTGGCACACCCAGGCGATTCCGTTTCACCAGGTAGGCCGCCAGGTCAATGGCGGCTTCGCAGGCGCGCTGGATGTTCAGAATCGCGGCGTCCTGCCGGGTGAAATCCTGCGAAAAATGCGGGCCGGCATTGCGGTACTCCTCTCGAGCCCGGTTGCAGCAATGCTCAATGGTGGCCGCCTTATTGACAATAACGTCATCGACCATACACGGACCCCGTTTCCCGAATCCGTTCGATGATGGGGCGCCGGATGATTTCCCAGTCCCAGTATTCACGCTGGGCGGCGGAGACAAAAAGGTCGCCGGCGTGATCGGCCTGCCACAGTATCCGCCCTTTACTGACCACCTGATACTTCATAACCGTGCTGGCCTGTCTGAGGTCCACAAGGTCGACGGAGCGCCTGGCCTTGCCGGCCAGCGTTGAGGACAGCTCCCATAGCAGCAGGGGGTCAAGGGGGCGGTCGCCCAGAAGCGCGATATCCAGATCACTGTCCTCTCCGTCGGAGTGGTCCGCCGCGCTGCCAAACAAGAACACGGCGCGCAGATCCGTGAGGGTATCGCGGAGCAGCTTTACCAGCGCATCAAGATCATGGCCCATAAGGTTCGTCATTGGGAGGCAAGTCGAGATACCGATACTACCCGTCGGCGCCGACCCGTCAAAGTGGCGGGTCGACCAGCCGCAGCGACAGATCCACCGCCTGCACGTTCTTGGTCAGGGCGCCGGAAGACAGGTACAGGTCCCGATTGCCGGGCAGGGCGCGGGCGTCTTCCAGGGTGCAGTTGCCGGATACCTCCAGAGCGCTTTGCGGCGCCAGGTCCACGGCTTCGGCGATCATCGCCGGGGTGAAGTTGTCGAGCATGATCTGGTCCGGTTCCAGGGCGGCGGCTTCGCGCAGCTCGTCCAGGTTTTCCACTTCCACGATGATCTTCTTGCCCGGGCCCTGTTCGCGGGCGGCGCGGATGGCGTCGGTGATGGAGCCGCAGGCGGTGATGTGGTTTTCCTTGATCAGGAAGGCGTCGTACAGACCCAGCCGGTGATTCTGGCAGCCGCCGCACAGCACCGCGTATTTCTGGGCGTCGCGCAGGCCGGGCAGGGTTTTGCGGGTATCCAGGATGGTCACGCGGGTGCCGGCCACGGCGTCGGCGTAGCGGCGCGCGGTGGTGGCGGTGGCCATCAGGGTCTGCAGGAAGTTCAAGGCGATGCGCTCGCCGGTAAGGATGCGGCGGGTATTGCCGCGCAGGGTGCAGAAGGTGGTGCCCGGTTCCAGCAGGTCGCCGTCGCCGGCGTGCCATTCCAGCGTGACGCCGCCCAACTGACGAAACACCTCCTCGGCCCAGGCGCTGCCGCACAGCACCGCTTGTTCGCGGGTAAGGATGGTGGCGGTGGCGGTGCTCTCCTCGGGGATCAGGCCGGCGGTCAGGTCGCCGTCGCCCAGGTCCTCTTCGATGGCGAAGGCGACGGTGCCCTGCAGGTGGCGTCGGGCATACTCTGGCAAAAGGGAGCCGGGCAGGCGCGCGCCGGGAAGCGGGGCGTCGGAGTGCGGGGTGCGTTCATTCATGGCGTTCGAAAAACTCTTTGCTCAGGCGCACCACCACGGGTGCCAGTAATAACAGGGCGATCAGGTTGGGTACCGCCATCAGGATGTTCATGATGTCGGCCAGGGCCCAGACCAGGTCCAGGCCGACGGTGGCGCCCACCGGCACCATCAGTACCCAGACCACGCGAAACGGCATCACCGCCCGCTCGCCGAACAGATATTGGGTGCAGCGCTCGCTGTAGAGGCTCCAACCGAGCAGGGTGGTGAAGGCGAACACCGCCAGACCACAGACCACCACCACGTCACCCAGGTCGCCAAAGGTGGTGGCGAAGGCGGCGGTGGACAGCGGGGCGCCTTTCTCGCCACTGGTCCAGACTCCGGAGGCGACGATGGCCAGGCCGGTGACGGAGCATACCACGATGGTATCGATAAAAGTGCCGAGCATGGCGATGCTGCCCTGGCGGGCCGGGTGGTCGGTGTTGGCGGACGCGTGGGCGATGGGGGCGCTGCCCAGGCCCGCTTCGTTGGAAAAGATGCCCCGCGCCATGCCGAAGCGGATCGCTTCCTTGACCGCCGCCCCGGCGAAGCCACCGGCGGCGGCGGTGCCGGTAAAGGCATCGTTGAAACACAGCGCCAAAGCGGCGGGCAATTGGGCGGCGTGGTCGGCGAGCACGAACAGGCCGGCCAGCAGATAGGCCAGGGCCATGAACGGCACGATAAAGGTGGCCACCCGGGCGATGCGCTTGACGCCGCCCAGCACCACCAGCGCCACCAGCACCGCCAGGGTCAGGCCGGTGGCCCAGGTGGGCACGCCGAAGCTGGCGTTCAGGCCGTGGGCCACGGAATTGGCCTGCACGGTGTTGCCGATACCGAAGCCGGCGAACATGCCGAAAAACGCAAAGATCAGAGCCAGCCAGGCCCACTTGCGGCCCAGGCCGTTGCGGATGTAATACATGGGGCCGCCCACGTACTGGCCGCGCTTGTCCTTCTCGCGGTAGTGCACCGCCAGCACCGCCTCCGCGTATTTGGTGGCCATGCCCACCAGGGCGATCAACCACATCCACACCAGCGCGCCGGGGCCGCCGGAATGGATGGCGGTGGCCACGCCGACGATATTGCCGGTGCCGATGGTGGCCGACAGGGAGGTGGCCAGGGCGGCGCCGGCGGCGATGGTGCCCTCGCCGGTGGCCGGCGCGAACACCTGCCGGAAACCGAACGCCAGCCGCCGCAGGGGCAGGAACGCCAGACGCAGGGTCAGGTACAGCCCGGTGCCGGCGATCAGGATCAGCGCCGGCCAGCCCCACAGCACTTCGCTGACGGCTTTAAGGGTGGTGACAAGCTCACTCATGATGGACCTTCCCCGATGCGGTTGGGCATTATTGTTGGCGGTTCCCGAGCACAAAGAGTAGGTAAATCCGGCGCCGGGTGAAAGCGCCGGCGCGCCGCTCAACCCAAAAGCTCAAGCTGCAAACTGGTTCAAAATACCGATGCGCGCGCCGTGTTAGCGTGTTACCTGTGTGAGGCAGGTATGAGCAAACGGCGAGTAAGCAATTCGTTGCGCTCGACCCGTTCTCCGACCCCATTCCGACCATCGCCCGGCGCGAAGGAAGACGAATTCCCATGGCCAAGGTAACGCGATTAACACCGATCGAGGGCGGCCGCCGTACCGGTCAGGAGCGGCGGGAGCAGGTGCTTCCGCGCCCCCTCGAGGCTGTGCGTGACCACGTGCTGGAACGCTGCGGCGCCATGTTGTCCGACATGCTCGACGGCGCTGATGACACCCTGTTCGATCTGGCCGACAAGGAAACCGACCGCGAGCGGGACCGCTATTTCGATGCCATGCGCGAACTGCGTATCCAGCGGGCGGCCATCGAAGCCGGCTTCCGCCGGGCGTTGCAGCGGGTGTTCCAGGACACCGGCCGCGACCCGGACACCGGCCCCCGGGTCAGTGACCGGGTGGATGTGGAAAACCTCTCCCTGGTGCAGCACGACGAACTGGAAATCTCGGTGGCTCTGGACAACCTGGGCCGCCGCGCCCGCGGCGGCTGCGAGGAGGCCCTGGGCGCCTTCCGCCACCGGCTGGAGTACCTGTTCGAGGGGCAGCGGCGCATCACCGAGAAGAACAACCCCCTGGAGCCGCGCAATCTGGCGGCCTGTTTCGCCGAGGGACTGGAACGCCTGGCCCTGGATATTCGCGCCCGCCTGATCGTGCTCAAACTGTTCGAACGGGTGGTGATGGACGAGGCCTGCGCCCTGGTGGGCGAATCCAACCGCCTGCTGGCCGACGCCGGCGTGCTGCCCGCCATGAAGGAAGCGCCGCTGCCCACCGGCGGCCGCGCGCCGTCGT
>JAKUPL010000004.1 GCA_022449455.1 Alcanivorax sp.
GTGGACATCCTGGTGGAGCTGGGCCGCCGCCGCATGGTCGGTGGCCAGGAAGACATGATCGTCGACGTCGCCCTGGATATGTTGAAGAAGGAACAAGCCTGATGAGCCTGAACAAAGAGACCATTGCCAAGCTGGCGGAGCACCTGGAGAACGCGGAACGCAACGCCCATGACGTGACCAAGGTGACCGATGACTATCCCGACCTGGATATCGCCGCCGCCTATGACGTGCAGTGGGAGATCCGCCGCCGCAAGATCGAGCGCGGCAGTCGTGTCATCGGTATGAAGATGGGGCTGACCTCCCGCTCCAAGATGGAGCAGATGGGCGTGGACACCCCGATCTACGGCTTTCTGGTCGATTACTTCGAAGCGCCGGAGTCCAGCGCCATCGCCGTGGACGAACTGATCCATCCCAAGGTGGAGGCGGAGATCGCGTTCTTCACCAAAGCGCCGCTGCGCGGCCCGGGCTGTCATGTGGGCGCGGTTCTGGCAGCCACCGACTTTGTGCTGCCGGCGGTGGAGATCATCGATTCCCGCTACCGGGATTTCAAATTCGACCTGCCCAGTGTGATTGCCGATAACGCCTCTTCCTCGCGTTTTGTCACCGGCGGCCAGCCGCGTGGGGTGGACGGTCTGGATCTGCGCAACCTGGGCGTGGTGCTGGAGAAGAACGGGGAAGTGGTGGCCACCGGTGCCGGTGCCGCGGTGCTCGGACACCCGGCGGTCAGCATCGCCATGCTCGCCAATATGCTTGGCGAGCGTGGCGAGGAAATTCCCGCCGGCAGTCTGCTGCTCTCCGGCGCCATTACCGCCGCGGTGGCGGTGGACAAGGGCGACAATGTGTCGCTGCGCGCGCAGGGCCTGGGCGCCTTTTCCACCCGTTTCGTCTAATCCATCAGAGAGAGGCACCGTCATGCCCATCGCCACCATCCAGATCATGGAAGGCCGTGACAAAGCCGCCAAGGAAAGGCTGATCAAGGAAGTCACCGATGCCATTTGTTCGAGCATCGGCGCGCGCCGGGAAGCGGTGCGTATCGTTCTGCAGGAAGTGCCCAAGTCTCATTGGGGCATTGGCGGCGAGACCGCCGAAGCGCTTGGGCGATGACGAGCCGCCGCGTTAACGCGGCGCTCTGAAAGTTTTCCAAAGGCAAAAAACGGGAGGCCCGCCTCCAGGGCACTCCTATGCCTGAAGAAAAGCAAAAACCGACTCAACCAGAAGACCAACCGATAAAACAAAGGTGAGACCATGAAAAAAACAACATTCAAAACCACGCTGATCTCTTCCGCGCTGCTGGCGTCCTCCGGCGCCTGGGCTCAGAGCGACGGCAACAAGCCGACCTTCTTCGGGGAAATGGGCATGGGCGCGCTCAAGGTGGACAGCCGCGACCTGGATACCTGGGCGTTCGACCTGACGGCCGGCTTCAAGGGGCTCTACAAGGCCAACGGCCTCAAGGTGGCCTACACCTTCAACGCCGATTTCACCGGCCCGGTCAATGACATCGACCCGCTGGTCTATACCCGTGGCGGCGATGACGACACCATCTACATTCGCAACGCCAAGGTCGTGCTGCCCACCCAATACGGCGCCTTCGTGTTCGGCCCGCGCTCCTCCAGCGGCCAGTACGGGGACCTCTACGGCGCGGTCACTGACTTCGAATACAACGAGCTGCACGCGCGCACCGGCATCAACCGGATGTTCACCCAGGGTGACATCATCAATAACCTTCTGGCCTACGCGTCGCCCACCTTCGCTGGCTGGAAGCTGATCGTCGGCTCCTTCACCTTCAATAAATACAACGACCGGGATATCGACGCCATGAGCTATCGGGCGCTGTATTCCAACGGTGGCTTCAACTTCGCCTTCGGCCAGGTGCTCATCTCCGACGACCAGGCCGCCACCGGTGAGGAGGAAGAACGCAATGCCGCCACCGCATCCTACCAGTGGGATCACCTGAGCCTGATGGCCACGGTGGAACAGAATGACGTGCCCGACGGCACCGTCAACGACTTCACCACCTACGCCGTGGGCGGCCGCTATCGGATCAACGACAACTGGTCCACGGCGCTCACCTACGCCGACAAGAACCATGAACTGGAAGACCTGGACAACACCGCGGTAATCGCCCAGGTGCGCCGCCACTTTGGTTCCCAGGCCTACCTGTTCGCGGAAACCGGTCAGTACGACGAAAGCCCGTCCAACTACGCGGTGGGCGTGAACCTGAAGTTCTGATCATCACCGAAGTGCCATTGGGGCCGCCCTCTCCCGCGGCCCCGTTCGTTTTTTCATCGTGGACCGGTGGCCGGGCAATGCTCTCCCACTCCGGCCTTTTCAGGTCTCCGCCCGATACCGCCGCCACGATGCTTTTTGCCTGCCCGCGGATCAATCCGATGGTTGTTCTTCGTCGTCAGAGGGCAGTGCCGGTTCGAAAGCTCGCCGGTTGTCGGGCAGGGATACTCGGTCACCCACTTTCAGATCACCGTGGCGGTCGGCGCGCTTGCCGGACTCCGGGTCGATGATCGCCGCCACCTCGCCGTGGCTGAGGCCGGCGTCCCGGTCATAGGCTTCCACCCGTACGCGGATCACCCGGCCCCGATGGCGCGCGGACAGAATGCTGCCGGCGTGCGGTTCGGCGTCGATGTTCGGGTCCTTGGCGTAATAGTCGGCCACGCTGTGCGCGCCGGGGTCGTCCCAGACGATATGAGCCATCACGGTTCTCCATCCAGCTCGGGGTAATGACGGAAAATGCCGTCTTCATTGAACGGCTGGCGCCGTTCGGAATTCAGATAGGCGCGCACCCGCTCCCGTTCGCCCACCCGCGCCACCAGCGCGCCGATCTTGGGCAGGTCCTGTTCCACCTGACGCAGGGCGCGGGGAAAGGCATAGCGCAGACCGGTGACGGTCTGGAACAGGGACAGATCCACGTAGCTGTGGCGCTCGCCCACCAGGTGCTCCGCGCCCCGGGGGTTCTGCTCCAGCACCTGCTCGAAGTATTCCAGAAAGCGCGGCAGGCGATGGCGGCGGAACAGCTCGGCGCGGCGCGCGGCTTCGTCCCGCTGGTCCTCGTAGTAAAGGGAGGACGACAGCGGGTGGTGCACATCGTGGATTTCGGCGACGAAGTCGGTGAGGGTGAGTTGCAGGCCGTGGGCCCAGTCCCGCTGGTCCTCGTCCTCGTCGATCAGATCCAGACGCGGGGCCAGGAACCGCAGGATGTTGGCGACATGGGAAATCACCCGGTCGCCGGCTTTCAGAAAGGGCGGCGCGAACGGCGGGCGCGGCGTGGCGTCGCCGCTCAGGTACATCTCCAGGGCCGGCACACCCAGGTCCTGGTCCGGGGAGCCCCGGCCCACGTCCAGGTAATCCGCGCCGGCGTCTTCCAGGGCCAGGCGCACGTATTCGCCGCGTCCCTGAATGCCCGGCCAATAGAACAGTTCGTAGCGCATCACGGTCTCCCTGTTCGGTCCTGTCGGTCTGAAAACCGTATGACAATCGGCCGTCCCGCGTCCAGCGAGGGCCTAGGCCGCGCCGCCGTCGCCCTGACCGCCCTCGCAGGGTTCCGCCCAGCGCGGGTCGGCGGTGAATACGGTGTCGGTCACGGTGTTCGGGTACACCTCGGTCACCGCCCGGCGCAGCCGCTCGCGGATCGCGTCCAGCGCCGCCAGGCCGCCCTCCGGCGGGTAGTCCGCCGGCAGCACCACATGGGTCATCACATAAAGCTGGCGGCCGGGGCGCACCATGCGCACCTCCAACTGCCGCACCGGCAGGTCCGCCAGGGCCGCGTCGATGGCGGCGCGCACCGGCCGGCGCAGGGCGCGGGGCGGGGCCCGGTTAAGCAGCTCCAGCAGCGCGCCACGGGCCATGCGAATGGGCATGCCCAGGCAGAACAGCACCACCGCGATCACCAGCACCGAATCCACATAGGGCACGATCTGGTGCCAGCCCAGCCAGCGGGCCACCGGAATAAAGCAGAAGGTCAGCAGCACCGAGCCGGAAATCAGCGAGTTGATCAGCCAGTTCTCGAAATCCGCGCGCACCAGCGGCGTGTCCAGCCGCGCCCGGGCACGGTGCAGGGTCCAGGCGGTGAACGAGCAGGTCAGGGTGGCGACCAGGGCGTAAAGAATGGCCGGGCCGGCGACGATGGCACGGCCGCCGGAAAACAGCGCCAGCACCGCGTCGCCCAGGGCGAACAGGGACACACCCAGAATCAGCAGGCCCTTGCCGGCGTTCACCAGGGACTCGAAGTAGCCGTAGCCGAACGGGAATTTACGGTCGTCCGGTTGGACGGTCAGGGCGCTGATGCGCACCGTGACCAGCGCCACCAGGAAATAGACCAGATTGAACAGACCATCGAGAAGAATGGCCTTGGAGTGGGTAATGCTGGCGGCGGTCACCGCCGCGCTCCCCACCATCAGGGCCATCAAGGCGGACAGGATCAATACCCCGCGTTCGGTTTTCATCACCACCCTCGTGTCGCCGGAAACGAAAAAACGAAAGGCGATCAGTGTACCCGAACGGGGCGCGGGGCTCAGTCCTGGTCGTTGGAATAACCGCGATAGGCTTCCAGGGCCTTGCGCGTCACCACCGGCCCGGCGGCGCGGGCCAGAAAGCGCCGCGTGCCCGGGCTGGCGGCGATCAACACGCCGGCGGCCAGGGCGCCCACGGCCACCAGGCTGCTGTTGTCACGGGTCCAGCGCACCGCGCTGTCGCCGATCAGTGGCCGCAGGCTGTCCTCCAGCCTGGCCTCCGCCGCCGGGGTCTGGTGGCGGGACGGGGTCTCCGGTTTGGAGGCCACCGCCCGCCGCACCAGCAGGGCCAGCAACACGGTCACCACCAGCAGGCCGAGGCCGGTGTAGAGCGACGCCAGGGGCGCGCCCACATGGGGCGCCAGCGCCAGCCACCCCGCCGCCGCGAAACACAGCAGGGTGGCCAGGCCGGTGAGCATGGCCAGCCACACCAGGGCGTTGAGGCTGAACAGGGATGAAAGAGGCCGGCGCAGATTCATGGCGTTATCGGCTGATCAGTTTGCCGAGCAGAATACCCACGCCGAAGGCGGCGAACACGCTGGTCAGGGGGCGTTCCTTGATGTGGGAACCCCACTCCTCGGTGTGCAGCTCGGCGCGGGCGCGCACGTCGTCCAGGTGCGCGCGGGCCTGATCGACACCGGCCTGGGCTTTCTGTTGGGAGTTGCGCTTGGCGGCCTCGGTAAGGGCGCCGAGATCGCGACGCAGTTGTTCGATGTCCTTTTTGAGCGCTTCGGTTTCCTGGCTCATATCACCACCTCCTGTCGGTTTGGATGCATACCCTTGAACAGGCCCGAGCATAGACAACCAGAGTGGGCGCTGCCTATAGACCTGGATCAGGGAACGGCCGGGAAAAGCGGGGTGAGGAGGCGTGGGAGGGCCGCCCGGCGCGGGCCGGGCGGCTTTGCAAAAGATTGCTAAAGCGTGCGCTCAGAGATGCTTGATCAGCTCGTCGGTGAACTCGTCGGTGGACGCGCTGCCACCCAGGTCCGGAGTGACCACCTGGCCTTCACCCACCACATGGCGGATGGCGGCGCGCAGGCGCTCGGCTTTTTCGTTCATTTCCAGATATTCCAGCATCATGCCGGCGCCCAGCATCAGTGCGGTGGGGTTGGCCACGCCCTTGCCGGCGATGTCCGGCGCGCTGCCGTGCACCGCCTCGAAGATGCCCCGGTGCTCACCCACGTTGGCGCCCGGCGCCAGACCCAGGCCGCCGGTCAGGCCGGCGCACAGATCCGAAAGGATGTCGCCGAACAGATTAGTGGTGACGATCACGTCGAAGCGGTGCGGGTTCATGGCCAGCTGCATGGCGCAGTTGTCGACGATCATTTCCTCGTGCTCGATGTCGTCGTATTCCTCGGCGATGCTGCGCGCCACGTTCAGAAACAGGCCGGAGGTGGACTTCATGATATTGGCCTTGTGCACCACCGTGACCTTGCGGCGGCCCAGGCGGCGGGCGGCCTCATAGGCGAAGCGGATCAGGCGCTTGGATTCCTTGCGCGTGATCACGCTGCGCAGCTCGGCCCGTTCGCCGTCATCGCTGACCATCTGGCCTTCGCCGGAGTAGATGCCCTCGATGTTCTCGCGGATGGTGAGAATGTCCACGTTATCGTAGCGCGAGCGCACGCCCGGTATGGACAGGGCGGGGCGCAGGTTGGCGAACAGATCGAAGTGCTTGCGCAGCGTCACGTTGACCGAGCGGAAGCCCTTGCCCACCGGCGTGGTGATCGGGCCCTTCAGGGCCACCGGGTTCTTCTCGATCATGTCCAGGGTTTCCTGGGGCACCAGATCCATGCCCTGATCGAGAGCGGTCTGGCCGGCGATGGCCCGGTCGTAGGCAAAGTCGCACTCCAGGGCGTCCAGCAGGCGCAAGGTGGCCTCTACGATGTCGGGACCGATGCCGTCGCCGGGGATGACTGTTACGCGTGTCTGCGCCATGGAAGAACTCCTTCGATTATCGGGTTGGATAATGGGTTGGCTGGCCTTCACCGTCGATACGACTTTCGCATCGCCGGGCGAACGGGCCGGGTCTGGGATCACCAGGAGGGCGCCAGTCTACCAGACCGGCGCCGGTTCGTGGGGCCGTGAAGGCAAGCTTCGTGCCAGAGGTTTCATAGCGCGGACTTCGGCGTCATCATATCCGGGTATTTTCGACGGGAAGGGGACGGCCTGATGTGGTTATCGGTGGTGGCGATTTCGGTGGGGGCGGCACTGGGCGCCAATCTGCGCTGGCTGTTGAGTCTCGGGCTGAACGCCCTGTTTCCCGCCATTCCTCTGGGCACCCTGGCCGCCAACCTGCTGGGCGGCTGGCTGATCGGCGTGGCGTTGGGCGTGTTCGCCGGCCTGCCGTCGCTGACGCCGGAGTGGCGCCTGCTGGTGGTGACCGGCTTCCTGGGCGCGCTCACCACCTTCTCTTCGTTCTCCGCCGAGATGTTCATCAATCTGCAGGCCGGCCGCTGGGGCCTGGCGGCGGCGGGCATCGCCGCCCATGTGGTGGGGTCCCTGTGCATGACCGGGCTGGGCCTGGGCATGGTGGCCCTGGCCCGGCACTGGCTGGCACGCTGAACCTCAGGCGCGGGCGGTCTCCGGATACTCGCCGCGCAGCTTGACCACGTCCGCCCGTGGCGGGTTGCCAAACAACCGGCTGTATTCGCGGCTGAAATGAGACGGGCTCTCATAGCCCACCCGGAAGCTGGCGGTGGCCGCCTCCAACCCCTCCGAGAGCATCAAACGACGCGCCTCGTGCAGGCGCAGCTTCTTCTGAAACTGCAGCGGCGACATGCGCGTGACCTGTTTGAAACTGTGGAACAGGGACGACTCGCTCATGTTCGCCATGTCCGCCAGTTCGCGCACCCGCAACGGCTCGGTGAAGCGGTCCTTGAGCACCGCGATCACCTTGGAGACCCGGTGGGCCTGGGTGTCGGCCACCGCGAACTTGCGCATCTTCGGACCGATTTCGCCGACCAGAGCCCGATAAAGAATCTCGCGCCGGGCCAGGGGCGCCAGCACGCGGGCATCCCGAGGATTGTCCAGCAGTGACACCAGCCGCAGCACCGCCTCCACCATGCTCTTTTCCGCCTGGGCCTGACCGAGCCCGCAACTGCAGGCGCTGTTGGGGTCGTTCGGGTCGTCCGGCTCCAGCAGTTCCTCGCCCAGCTCCAGCAGCAAATCGGTCACTTCCTGGGATTCCACGCTGATCTTCACCCCCAGATAGGGGCGTTCCGGGCTGGCGTCGGTGACCTTGCCGAGCACCGGCAGGTGCACCGAGGACACCAGGCAACTGAGGGGGCCGTAATGAATCTCCCGGTCACCCAGCCATACCGTCTTGCCGCCCTGGGCGATCAGACAGAAGGACGGGTCGTACACCGAGGAGCCCATGCAGCTGGTGGTGGTGTTGGCGCGCACCAGCTCCAGGCCGGGGATGGCGGTGGCGTTGAGGCCCTCATCCGGGGCCCATTTCTGGATCTGGCGGGCCAGAGTTTTCGCCAATTGGTCCAGGTCGGTGTCGGGCAGATGATCGACAGGGGGGCGGGCAGTCACGGGAACGTCCTCCGATTGCGGGTCGAACGATGGTGGCAACGCAAAGTGGCGAGTATACGCCCGTATTCAGCGGCTTCCATGACAAAAAGCCGAAAGCTTGCAGAATTGGGCAAGCACCGCGCAGGAACGGGCAACCCCTCCCCGGGATGCCCTGAAACGGGGCCCGTCGTGCCGGCGCCTGTGCGGCCTTGCGGTATTCCCTCTACAGGATCAGGCAAGTAAGCGGCAGGAACTCGATAACGCCGCGTCGGCGCCCGCCGCTACAGTACGCCTCCATAACACCCCTCTCGGAAGAACAAACGCTTCGGGCTTGACCTGAACTTAAGTTGAGGAATTACCGTTCATCGCTTAACGCATACGGAGTAACACACCATGGAAAATCTTAACGACGCTCCGGCGGCGGGCGCGGGCCTGTACTGGGGGCTGGCCACGCTGCTGATGGCTGCCCTGCTGGTCCTGGCCGGCTGCGACGCCCGCGGTGAAGCGGACGCCGCCGCCGCGCCGCCGGCGCCGGAGGTGGACGTGGCCCGGGTTCTGGTGGAACCGGTGACCCTCTGGGAAACCTTCACTGGTCGGGTGGAAGCGCCGCAGACGGTGCAGCTGCGCCCCCGCGTCAGCGGCTATATCGATGAAGTGGCGTTCGAGGAAGGCGAACTGGTGGAGGCCGGCGCGCTGCTGTTCCGCATTGATCCGCGTCCCTATGAGGCCCGGGTGCGCGCCGCCAAGGCATCCGTGAGCCAGGCTCGCAGCCAGCGTCAGCTCGCCGAAGGCGAAGCCGGCCGGGCCCGCAAGCTGCTGGACGCCCGCGCCATCTCCCGGGAAGAGTACGATCAGCGTCAGGCGGCGCTGCTCAACGCCCGCGCCCTGGTGGACGAGGCCGAAGCGGCCCTGGCCAGCGCCGAACTCGACCTGCAATACACTCGTATCACGGCGCCGGTGGCCGGTCGCGCCGGCCGTGCCCTGGTCACCAAGGGCAACCTGGCCAGCGCCGACCAGACCCTGCTGACCACGGTGGTGTCCGTGGACCCGCTGCACGTCTATTTCGACAGCAACGAGTCCGACGCTCTGGGCGCGCAGAGCCTGCTGCAAGAAAGTCTGCTGCAAGAGGGAAAGAGCGCGCCGCTGCGCATCGGTCTCACCGGCGAGAGCGGCTTTCCCCACTCCGGCACCCTGGATTTCGTGGACAACCGGCTGAACCCGGACACCGGCACCCTGCGTTACCGGGCGGTACTGCCCAACCCGGATGGTATTTTTAAACCGGGCCAGTTCGCCCGCGTGGAAATGCCGGTGGCCCGGCTCGAGCAGGCGGTGCTGATCAACCGCAAGGCGGTGATGGCCGACCAGGCACGGCGCTTCGTCTATGTGGTCGGCGACGACAATACCGTGGCCCGCCGGGCGGTGGTCACCGGTCGCGAAGTGCACGACCTGATCGTGGTCCGCGAAGGCGTGAAGTCCGGCGACCGGGTGATCGTCAACGGTACCCAGAAGGTGTTCGCCCCGGGCCAGCCGGTGGCGCCCAACCCCATTGCCATGGTGCGCCCGCCGGCGCCGGTGAAATCGCCAACCGCTGATCCCCGCTTCAGGCACTTAACCCCAGGCACTTAACCCCAGGGAGCGACGCACAGGCGGCGGACATTGGTCCGCCGTTCAGGAGCCCTTTGTCATGAACTTCTCCCGTTTTTTCGTGGACCGGCCGATTTTCGCCGCGGTGCTGTCCATCATCATTTTCGCGGTGGGGGCGATTTCCATACCCAACCTGCCGATCAGTGAGTACCCGGAGGTGGTGCCGCCTTCGGTGCTGGTGCGCACCGTCTACCCGGGCGCCAACCCCAAGGAGATCGCCGAGACCGTGGCCACGCCGCTGGAGGAAGCGATCAACGGCGTCGAGGACATGATGTACTTCAAGTCCGTGGCCGGTTCCGATGGCGTGCTGCAGATGACCATCACCTTCCGCCCCGGCACCAACGCCGAGGACGCCACGGTGCGCGTGCAAAACCGCGTCAGCCAGGCGTTGGCGAGGCTGCCGGAAGCGGTGCGTCGCCAGGGCGTGACCACCCAGAAGCAGTCGCCCACCTTCTTGATGGTGGTGCATCTGGTGTCCCCGGACGCCCGCTACGACACCCTGTATCTGCGTAACTACGCCCGTCTGCACGTGCGCGACCAGCTGGCGCGCATCAGCGGTGTCGGCGAAGCGCAGATCTTCGGCGGCGGCGACTACGCCATGCGCGCCTGGCTGGACCCGGAGCGCATCGCCGCCCGTGGCCTCACCGCCGGGGGCGTGGTGGAGGCCATGCGCGAACAGAACGTGCAGGTGTCCGCCGGCCAGATCGGCGCCGAACCGATGCAGGACAGCGACTTCCTGACCCTGATCAACGCCAAGGGGCGTCTGACCAGCGAACAGGAATTCGGTGACATCGTGCTCAGGGCCGGCGACGACGGCGAGATTCTGCGCCTGCGCGATGTGGCGCGGTTGGAGCTGGGCGCCGGTGACTACACCCTGCGCGCGCGGCTGGACGGCCAGGACGCGGTGGCCATCGGCATCTTCCAGGCCCCCGGCGCCAACGCCCTGGACATTCGCGAGCAGGTGGTCGCCACCATGGACGAACTGTCCGAGCGCTTTCCCGAAGGCGTGGAGTACCGCACCGTCTACGACACCACCATTTTCGTCAGTGATTCGATCCGCTCGGTGATCCAGACCCTGCTGGAAGCGATACTGCTGGTGGTGCTGGTGGTGACCCTGTTCCTGCAGACCTGGCGGGCGTCCATCATTCCGTTGCTGGCGGTGCCGGTGTCGGTGGTGGGCACCTTCGCGGTGCTGTACCTGCTGGGCTACTCGATCAATACGCTGACCCTGTTCGGGCTGGTGCTGGCCATCGGCATCGTGGTGGACGACGCCATCGTGGTGGTGGAGAACGTGGAGCGGAACATCGAGGAGGGCCTGACCCCGGTGGCCGCCGCCCATCAGGCGATGAAGGAAGTGTCCGGCCCGATCGTGGCCATCGGCCTGGTGCTGTGCGCGGTGTTCGTGCCGATGGCGTTTCTGTCCGGCGTCACCGGTCAGTTCTACCGCCAGTTCGCGGTGACCATCGCCATTTCCACGGTGATTTCCACGATCAACTCGCTGACGTTGTCGCCGGCCCTGGCGGCCCGCCTGCTGCGGCCCCATGACGCGCCCCGCGACCGGCTCACGCGCGTGATCGACGCCCTGTTCGGCTGGCTGTTCCGTCCGTTCAACCGCTTCTTCAACAAAAGCTCCGACAAGTACCAGGGCGCGGTGTCGCGCAGCCTGCGCCGTCGCGGCGCGGTATTCGTGATCTACCTGGTGCTGCTGGCCGGCACCGGCGCGCTGTTCAAACTGGTGCCGCCGGGCTTTATCCCGATCCAGGACAAACAGTACCTGGTGGCCGGGGTGAAGCTGCCCGAGGGCGCGTCCCTGGACCGCACCGACGCGCTGCTGCGTCAGGTCACCGACATCGCCATGGACATCGACGGCGTGGAGCACGCCATTTCGTTCCCGGGCCTGAACGCGCTGCAGTTCACCAACACCTCCAACACCGGCCTGGTGTTCCTGACCCTGGCGCCGTTCGGCGAGCGGGCGCTCAGCGCCGAGCAGATCAACGCCCAGATCGCCGCCCGGATCGGCGGGCTCAAGGACGGCATCGCCTTTTCGTTCATGCCGCCACCGATCCAGGGGCTCGGCAACGGCTCCGGCTATCAGTTGTTTATCGAGGACCGGGACGGGCTGGGCTATGGGCCGCTGCAGGAGGCGGTCACCGCCTTCCAGGGGGCGGTGATGCAGACCCCGGGGATGAGCTACCCGATCACCAGCTACCAGGCCAACGTGCCGCAGCTGGACGCCGAGGTGGACCGGCTCAAGGCCAAGGCCCAGGGCGTGGCGGTCACCGATCTGTTCATGACCTTGCAGACCTACCTGGGCTCCACCTACGTGAACGACTTCAACCAGTTCGGGCGCACCTGGCAGGTGATCGCCCAGGCCGACGCCTCCTACCGCGACAGCGTCGAGGACATCGCCCGGCTGCGCACCCGCAATAACCAGGGCGAGATGGTGCCGATCGGTTCCATGGTGGAGGTGCGGCAAAGCTTCGGCCCGGACCCGGTACTGCGCTTCAACGGTTACCCGGCGGCGGATCTGGCCGGTGAGGCGGACCCGCGGGTGCTGTCGTCCGCCCAGGCGATGAGCGCGCTCACCGACATCGGGGAGCGGGTGCTGCCCGCCGGCGTGGACTTCGAGTGGACCGACCTGAGCTATCAGCAGCACACCCAGGGCAACGCCGCGCTGGTGGTGTTTCCGCTGGCGGTGCTGCTGGTGTTCCTGGTGCTGGCGGCGCTGTACGAAAGCTGGACCCTGCCGCTGGCGGTGATCCTGATCGTGCCCATGTGTCTGCTGTCGGCGCTGGTGGGCGTGTGGCTGATGGGCGGTGACACCAACATCTTCGTGCAGGTGGGCCTGGTGGTGCTGATCGGTCTGGCCTGCAAGAACGCCATTCTGATCGTGGAGTTCGCCCGTGAACTGGAACTGCAGGGGCGCGCTACCGTGGACGCGGCGCTGGAAGCCTGCCGTCTGCGGCTGCGCCCGATCATCATGACCTCGATCACCTTCACCGCCGCCGTGGTGCCGCTGGTGCTGGGCCATGGCGCCGGCGCTGAAGTGCGCCAGGCCCTGGGCGTGGCGGTGTTCGCCGGCATGCTCGGTGTGACGCTGTTCGGGCTGTTCCTGACGCCGGTGTTCTATGTGGCCCTGCGCAAGCTGGCCGGCCCGCTGAAACACGCCCATCCCTCAACAATGGAAGGCGAAGCCCATGGCGCGCCGGGAGAAACCCATGCGTAACCTTTCCCTCCTCGGCGCGGCGCTGCTGATCAGCGCCTGCGCCGTGGGGCCGGACTACCAGGCCCCGGAACCGGGCGCCCCGGACCGCTTCACCCAGGCCCTCGACGACGCCTCGTTCGAGGCTGAGGAGCGCCGCTTCTGGACCGGTTTCCAGGATCCGCTGCTGGCGCAATTGATTGAGCAGGCACTGGACGCCAACCAGGATCTGCGCGCGGCGCTGGCCCGGCTGGATCAGGCCGGCGCGCTGCTGCGCGGCGCCCGTGCCGACCAGTATCCGACCCTCAGCGCCAATGGTTCCGCCGGTGAACAGTATCTGGCGGAAGTGGAACGGATGGACCCGAACCAGGAGCGGGTCACCCGCTACCAGGTCAATGCCGCCGCCCGCTGGGAACTGGACCTGTTCGGCCGCCTGCGCCGTGGCCGCGAGGCGCGCCAGGCGGACCTGGACGCCGCGGGCGCCGACCTGGCCACCCTGCAGGTGGCGCTGGTGGGCCGGTTGGCCAGCGACTACTTCGAGTTGCGCGGGCTGCAGCAGCAGTTGGTGGTGGCCCAGCGCAATGTGCGCAACCAGAGGGAGTCCCTGGATATCGTGGCGGCGCGCCTGGACGCCGGGCGCGGTACCGAGTTCGACCGGGTGCGCGCCCGCGCCCGGCTGGACGCCATCCGCGCCACCCTGCCGGACCTGGAGGCGGGCATCCGCGAGCGCATGTACCGCATCGCCGTGCTCACCGGCCAGACTCCGGGCGCCCTGGTGGGGCAACTGACGTTGCCGGGGCCGCTGCCGGAGAGCCTGCCGGCGATTCCGGTGGGCAGCCCCGGTGACGCCCTGCGCCGGCGCCCCGACATCCGCGCCGCCGAGCGGCGGCTGGCCGCCGCCACCGCGCGCATCGGCGTGGCCACCGCCGATCTGTTCCCGAGCTTCAGTCTGGACGCGCTGATCGGTTCGGTGGCGGCGGATTCCTCCGATCTGTTCAGCGGTCCGGCGGAGTCCCGCGCGGTGGCCCTGGGGGTGGACTGGACCTTCCTGGATTTCGGCGGCGTGCGCAGCCGTATCGACGCCGCCGACGCGGCCAGCCGCGCGGCCCTGGCGGACTACCGGCAGACCGTGCTGGAGGCGCTCGCCGAAACCGAGACGCAATTGGTGCGTTATCAGCGCGCCGGGGTGCGCAGCGCGCGGCTGGAAGACGCCGCCGAGGCCGCCGGCCGGGCGGCGGAGCTGGCCCGCGCCCGCTATGAGCAGGGCTACATCGGCTACTTCGAGGTGCTGGCCGCCGAGCAGGAGTTGATCGATACCCGCGACAATCTGATCGTGAGCCGTACCGCCGAAACCCTGGCCATGGTGGGCATTTACCGGACGCTGGCGGGGGCGCCGTTGCCCGCATCGGAAAATGAGAAGGAAGCCGTTGAGGCGGTACCGGCGGGAGGGTAATTTGACCGCGTTTGCTCCACCCAGGACCGCTCAGAGGTAGTTTGCCGGGGCGGGTAAATCGTTATGAAGAAGGAGTGTTCGTCAGGGGTGGTATGCGCGGTGTGGTGGTGGGTTTGGGATTGCTGCTGATGGCGGCCACGGCGCGGGCGGACGATGCTTTGATCGCTTCGGTAAAGCAGGTAGAGAGCGATCTGCAGGCCCGGGTCGGGGTGGCGATAACCGACACCGACAGTGGGCGGCGCTGGGCGTACCAGGCCGATCAGCGGTTCCCGTTCGCCAGTACCTTCAAGGTGCTGGCCTGCGGCGCCCTGCTGCACAAGGTGGACGCCGGCGAGGAACGCCTGGACCGGCGCGTTCATTACAGCCGCGACGATCTGGTGGCCTACTCGCCGACCACCGAACGGCACCTGGAAGACGGCATGACCCTGGCCGCCCTGTGCGAAGCGACCATCACCCTGAGTGACAACACCGCCGCCAATCTGGTGCTCCATGCCATCGGCGGCCCCGCCGGGCTGACCGCCTTTCTGCGCGGCAGCGGCGACACCGTGACCCGACTGGATCGCTATGAACCGGCGTTGAACGAAGCCACCCCCGGCGACCCGCGCGACACCACCACGCCCGAGGCCATGTTGGAAACCCTGCGCACGCTGCTGTTCGGTGACGTCCTGAGCCGCGCCTCGCGGCGGCAACTGCGGGACTGGATGAAGGCCGACCCGGTGGCCGACGACCTGCTGCGCGCCGGCGTGCCGGACGACTGGACCGTGGCCGACAAAACCGGCGCCGGCGAGCACGGTTCCCGTGGCATCATCGCCGTGATGTGGCCGCCGGGCCACGGCCCGGTACTGGCGGCCATCTATCTCACCGAAACCGACGCCACCCTGGCCCGGCGCAACGCGGCCATCGCCGACATCGGCAAGGCGCTGGCCACCGTACTCCCCTGACCGTCGGCGCCCGCCATGGACCCGGCGGGTGTTGGCCTTATAATGAGCGGCCGTGATTCTTCGGCGACCACCTCGGGGGCCCATGAACGACAATCGTACCCGGCTGCTGCGCGCGGCCGCGGATCTGTTCGCCCGCAAGGGCTTCCACGCCACCGGCATGAGTGACCTGGAGAAGGCCACCGGCCTGGGGCGCAGCTCCCTGTATCATTATTTCTCCAACAAGGAAGAAATGCTGTTCGAGATCACCACCCGCTATCTGCGCGAGTTGGTGGCGCTGGGGGAGCGGCTGCTGGACGAGGAGATGCCCGCCGAACAACGGTTGCGCCGCTTTTCCCGGGCGGTGATGCGCAGCGTCGCCGACGATCTGTCGGAGCTGACCGTCTGTTTCCGCGAGATGCACGCGGTCACCGGCGACAACCGGCAGGCGCTGCTGGACCTGCACCGCCAGTACGAGGTGGTGTGGGCGCGCATTCTGAGCGCGGGCTTCGACAGCGGCGAGTTCGAGCAGACCGATGCGTTGTCGGTGAAGGCGGTGCTGGGCATGCACCACTACAGCTATCTGTGGCTGCGCCCGGATGGCCATCGCAGCCCGGAGGCGATCGCCGAATCGTTCTGCGATCTGATACTGAACGGCCTGAAAAGCCCCGACGCTTAGACCCTTTCGCTTTTAGATCTCCTTCCTTTATCGCTTTTTGATGTACCAAACGGTACAGGCGACTTCTTCTTCAGCCCGGTGATTCCGGGCGCTTCAGAGCTTCCATTGGTAAAGACGATGGCGTTCTGTTCTCTCATTGCTTTTCCTTATTTTTATTGAAAATCAGTGGCTTGCCGCTATTTGGCGGCACCAGGTCACGGTATTGATCAACGGCGGGGCCGGGCTTTACAGCGACCGACCGGTCATTCTAGTGTATGGACCAGTCGGTACAGTCCTGGTTTTCGAGGACGGCCGACCGCAACGAGAGCGTTCGAATAATAAAACCGACACGACAGGTGGAGGACAACAACATGCTGCAGGCCGCCGGCGCGATATGCGCGCGCGTTTCCCGTCAATTCATTCCCAATCCTTTTATCTTCGCCATCCTGCTGTCCGCGGTGGTGTATCTGCTGGGCATCGTCATCACCCACCAAAGCCCGGCACAGATGGTCGGCCATTGGTACGACGGCTTCTGGAATCTGCTGCAGTTTTCCATGCAAATGGTGGTGATCCTGCTGTTCGGCTATGTGCTGGCCAGCTCGCCGCCGGTGCGCCGGGCGGTGCGCCGCGCCGCCGCGTTGCCACGCAGCGCCGGCCAGGCGGTGATGCTGGTCACGGTGCTGGCGGTGGTGTTCGGCTTTCTGAGCTGGGGCCTGGGCCTGATCGTCGGCGCCATCGCCGCCCGCGAGGTGTGCAGCCAGGCCAAGGCCCGTGGCATCAAGGTGCACTATCCGCTGGCCGCCGCCGCCGGCTTCTCCGGGCTGATCATCTTCAACTTCGGGCTGTCCGCGTCGGCGCCGCTGCTGGTCAACACCCAGGATCATTTCCTGATCGACCAGATCGGGCTGATTCCGGTGTCCGAGACCATCTTCTCGCCCGCCAATCTGATCACCTTCCTCGCCTATCTGATCATCATTCCGCTGATCTACCGGGCCATGCACCCGAACCCGGACGACGTGCAGGAAGTGAGTGACGATGAAGCGGAGCCCGAGGCACGGAGCGAGGCGCGCCAGGAAGACGGCGAGACCACCCTGGCGGAGAAGCTGGAAAACGCCGCCATTCTTAACTGGATGCTGGTGATCCCCGGCCTCGGCTATCTGGTCTGGCACTTCTACAGCAACGGCTTCGACCTGAACCTGAACCTGGTCAATTTCGCCCTGCTGGTGTTCGGCCTGATCGCCTACCGCACGCCGATGGCCTATGTGAACGCCATCGACGACGGCATCCGCGCCTGCGGCCAGATCGTGCTGCAGTTTCCGCTGTACGCGGGAATCATGGGCATGATGGCCGGCTCCGGGCTGGTCACCGTGTTCGCCAACTGGCTGGTGTCGATCTCCACGCCGGGCACCTTCCCGCTGCTGGCCATGATCAGCGCCGGGGTGGTCAACCTGATGGTGCCGTCCGCCGGCGGCCAGTGGGCGGTGCAGGGGCCGCTGCTGATCCAGGCCGGCCAAAGCCTGGGCGTGGACAACGCGGTCACGGTGCTGGCGTTCGGTTACGGCGACCAGCTCACCAACGCCATCCAGCCCATGTGGATGCTGCCGCTGCTCGGCGTCACCGCTCTCAAGGCCCGCGACGTGGTCGGCTACACCGCGGTGATGATGCTGTTCGCGTTCGCCATCTTCGGCCTCGGCATTACCGTGCTGCCGCCGCTGTTCGGCTGAGTTTTCCCTGAGAAAAAACAGGAGTGCATCAATGAGCTACACGGACAACCTGGCGCCGCTGTGCTGGACGCCCACCCCGCAACAGGCGGCGGACACGCAGATCGCGCGCTTCGCCCGGCAGGTGGGTCTGGAAGGTGCCGGCTACGCCGACCTGCATCGCTACTCGGTGACCTGCCTGGAAGACTTCTGGGCCGAGTTCTGGCGCTTCGCCGCGCCCCTGGCCAGCGACTACGATCAGGTGCTCAGCCGGGACGGCGAGGCACGCATGATCGGCGCGCGCTTCTTTGTCGGCGCGCGCATGAACTTCGCCGAGAACCTGCTGGCCGGGGACGATGCCGACATCGCCGTGATCGAAACCGGCGAGGACGGCGTCGGCCGCGAGGTGACCCTGGCGCAATTGCGCGAGCGGGTGGCCGGCGCCCAGCAGGCGCTGCGGGCACTGAACGTGGGCGAGGGCGACCGGGTCGCCGGGCTGATGCCCAACACCCTGGATACCCTGGTGCTGGTGCTGGCCACCGCCTCCATCGGCGCCATCTGGTCGGCCTGCGCGCCGGAGTTCGGCGTTAACGGGGTGCTCGACCGCTTCGGCCAGATCGAACCCAAGGTGCTGGTGGCGGTGCCGCGCTACCGCTACAACGGTCGCGAGCACGACATCGGCGAGCGGGTGGCGGAGATCGCCAATAAACTGAACGTGGCGCACCTGCTGCTGTGCGGCGACGGCGGGGCGCCGGGCGCCCACGTCCCCGGTCAGCGGTTGGACGAGCTGGCTCGGGGCGCGCCGGCCCGGCCGGACTATGTGGCGCTGCCGTTCAACCATCCGCTCTATGTGATCTATACCTCCGGCACCACCGGGTTGCCCAAGTGCATCGTGCACAGCGCCGGCGGCACTCTGATCACCCATCGCAAGGAGCACATGCTGCACTGCGACATCGGCCCCGGTGACCGTGTCCTCTATTACACCTCCACCGCCTGGATGATGTACCACTGGATGATCACCGCCCGCGCCAGCGGCGCCACCCTGGTGCTCTATGACGGCGCCGCCCTGCCCAAGCGCGACGGCGCCCTGGACCACGACATCCTGTGGCGCATCGCCGCCGAAACCGGCACCACCCACTTCGGCACCAGCCCCAAGTATCTGTCGTTGCTGGAGCAGGACGGCCGCCGGCCCGGCGACCACCATGATCTGTCCGCCCTGCGCATGGTGATGAGCGCCGGCGCGCCGCTCACCGAGGAAAATTTCCGCTGGGTCTATGATGCCGTGAAGGCGGACCTGTGCCTGGCGTCGATCTCCGGCGGCACCGAAATTATGGGCTGCTTCGTGATGGGCAACCCGGCGGGGCCGGTGCGCGCCGGCGAGATTCAGGTGCCGGCTCTGGGCATGGCCATGGCCATGCTCGACGAACGGGACATTCCGGTGCTGGGCCGCCACGGAGATCTGGTGTGCACCGAACCGTTCCCGTCCATGCCCCTGGGGTTCTGGGGCGACGATGGCTGGCAGCGTTATCTGGACACCTATTTCGGCGAGCGCGCCGACATCTGGACCCACGGCGATGTGGCCCGCTTCACCGCCAGCGGCGGCATCGTCATCACCGGACGCAGCGACACCCTGCTCAAGCCCGGTGGCGTGCGCATGGGGCCCTCGGAAATCTACCGGGTGGTGGAGGCTCTGGACGGGGTGGAGGATTCCCTGGTGATCGGCTACCCGGCGGAGGGCGGCGACATGGATCTGTGGCTGTTCGTGGTCACCGGTCCGGAGCAGGCCATGGACGACGCCCTGGAAGAACGGATTCGCGCGTCGCTGCTGCGCGAGGCGTCGCCGCGCCATGTGCCCAAACGCATCTTCCCGGTGCCGGAAATTCCCTACACCCTGAACGGCAAGAAAGTAGAGAAAGCGGTGCTGCAACTGCTCACCGGCAAGCCGGTGAAAAACAAAGGCTCGCTGCTTAATCCGGATTGCCTGGATGAGTTCGTGGCGGTGGCGGAGGTCCGGGCATGAGCCACTGGGACTGCGCCATCGCCGGCATCGCCGAGCTCACGCCCACGCGCCGCACCGAGGGCGAAACCACCCTGGGCATGATCGCCCGGGTGAGCGCGGAAGCGGTGGCCGACGCCGGCCTGGAGCCGGCCGCCATCGACGGCCTGCTGGTGGGCCCGCAGGTGGGCGAGACGCCCCAGCACGTGCCGGCCACGGTCAGCGAGTACCTGGGCCTGCGGCCCACCATGAGCAATGTGGTGGACCTGGGCGGCGCGTCCGGCGCCGGCATGGCCTGGCGGGCGGCGGCGGCGATCAACGCCGGCATGTGCGAGGCGGTGCTGTGCGTGCTGGCCAATACCCGCGAGCCGACGCCGCCGCGCTCGCCCAACCGCAACCCGATCCGCGAGTTCGATGTGCCGTTCGGCGCCTCCGGCGCCAACGCCGCCTACGCCATGATCGCCCAGGCGCACATGCATCATTACGGCACCACCAGCGAGCAGCTGGCCACGGCGGTGGCGGCCCAACGGCGTAACGCCGCCCGTCATCCACAGGCCATTTTCCGTGATGCGCCGATCACCGTGGACGATGTGCTCCACTCACCCTGGGTGGCGGAGCCGCTGCGCTTGCTGGAAGTGGTGATGCCCTGCGCCGGCGGCGCCGCCTTCGTGGTCACCTCGGCGCGCCGCGCCAGGACCCTGCGCCAGCCGCCGGTGCTGTTGGCCGGCGCCGGCGAAAAGGTCACTCATCGCGCCATTTCCGGGGCGCCGGACCTGCTCTCCGGTCCGCTCAAACCGGCCATGGCGCGGGCCTTCCAGCAGGCCGGCGTGGACGCCGGGCACATGGACCTGCTGTCGCTGTACGACTGCTACAGCATCATGCTGGCGGTGACCGTGGAAGACGCCGGCCTGTGCCCGCCGGGGCAGGGCGGCCCCTGGCTGGCGGCCCATGACCTGAGCGCGGAGGGCGACCAGCCGCTCAACACTCACGGGGGCCAGCTGTCGTTCGGCCAGGCGGATCTGGCCGGCGGCATGTCGCACATCATCGAGGCGGTACGGCAACTGCGCCACCAGGCCCACGGCCGGCAGATCGCCGACGCCCGCCACGCCCTGATCACCGGCAATGGCGCCACCATGAGCGAAGCCACCGCTCTGGTGCTGCGCCGGGAGGACTGACCATGACCATCGCCAAACCCGGCCCCCAGGCCAGTCCGCTGTCGCAACCGTTCTGGGACGGTTGCCAGGAGCGCCGCCTGCGCCTGCAGTACTGCCCGGATTCCGGACAGTGGGTGTTCTATCCCCGGGCCCTGGACCCGCACAGCTGGTCGACCCACCTCCAATGGCGTGACGCCAGCGGACGGGGCACCGTGGCCTCGTTCATCGTGGTGCACAAGCCCGGCCACCCGGCGTTCCAGGACGAGGTGCCCTACGTGGTGGCGCTCATCGACCTGGAAGAGGGACCGAGAATGCTCTCCAACGTGGTGGGCTGCGCGCCGGAGCAGGTGCGCATCGGCCAGGCGGTGCGCGTGCACTGGGTGGAGCAGGGCGGTGAAGTGCTGCCCAAATTCGTTCCCGAAGAGTTCGCTCACAAGGAGAAAGACTGATGGACGCCAATCTTGAACCGGTGCTGCTGGACGGCATCCGCACGCCGTTCGGCCGCTATCTGGGTGCCCTGGCGTCGGTGCCGGCGCGCGCGCTCAGTGCCGCGCCGGTGGCCGAACTGATTCGCCGCTATCCGGCTTTCCAGCGCGCCGATGGCGTACTGCTCGGTCAGGTACTGCAGGCCGGCCAGGGGCAGAACCCGGCCCGTTTGATCGCCGCCGAGGCCGGCGTCGACTGGCGGGTGCCGGCGCTGACCCTGAACAACGTTTGCCTGGCCGGCCTGGCCAGCGTCGCCGATGCCTCCCGACGTATCCGCCTGGGCGAGGGCCGGCGCTATATCGTCGGCGGCGGCGACTCCATGAGCCGCGCGCCCCACGCCCGGCTGATGCGCCAGGCGGAACGCCGCCCCGGCGAGCTGGCGTTTACCGACATCATGATGAATGACGGCCTTTGGTGTTCGCTCACCGACGAAGGCATGGGCCCGCTGTCTGAACGCGCCAACCGGGATCTGGGCATCCGGCGTCCGGAGCAGGATGCCTACGCCGCCGCCTCTCACCAACGCGCCGCCGCCGGCGTGGAAAGCGGCTTCTTTGACGGGGAGATTCTGCCGTTCGACAACGGCTCGGCGCGGCTGGATCGGGACGAGGGCATTCGCGCCGACAGCAGCGAAGAGAAACTGGCCGGGCTGCGCGCCGCCTTCGAGGAGGGCGGCACCATCACCGCCGGCAGCGCCTCGCAAATGACCGACGGCGCCTCCGCCGGCCTGGTCTGTTCCCTGGCCGAGGCGGAGGCCGCCGGCGTCACGCCTCTGGGCCGGATCCGCGCCTGGGCAGAAGTGGCCGGGCCGGATAACACCCTGCATCTGAAACCCGCCGCCGCCATCGAGCAAGCGGTGGCCCGCGCCGGTCTGCAACTGGGCGACATCGATGTGTTCGAGATCAACGAGGCGTTCGCCGCCGTGGTGATCGCCAGTTGCCGGCACCTGGATCTGCCCGCCGACAAGGTCAATGTGAACGGCGGCGCCATCGCGCTGGGCCACCCGCTGGGCGGCACCGGTTTCCGGTTGCTGCTCACCGCCGCGCGGGAACTGCGCCGCCGCCAGGGCCGCTACGCCGTGGCCTCGCTGTGCGGCGGTGGCGGCCAGGGCTACGCGGTGGTGCTGGAACGACTTGCCTGAACAACACCGAATCATGAACGAAAAGGAGTACCCATGAGCGCCAACGATCAATCCAAGGCCGTCAACGGCTGGACCGAGACCCGTCACGGCATGCCCCGCGAAGGTCAGATCGCCGAACGCAAAAAGGACGTCAGCGAAAAAGACATCGAGCTGTTCAGCGAAATGAGCGGCGACTACAACCCGCTGCACACCGACAAGGCGGCGGCGGAAGCCTCCCGCTTCGGCGGCCTGATCGTGCAGGGCGGGGTGACCACCGGCATTCTCAACGCGGTGGTGGCCGAGGACCTGCCCGGCCCGGGCAGCGTGTTCCTTAGTGTGGAATGGAAATTCTCCAAGCCGGTGTACGTGGGCGACACCATCACCGGCCGGGTGGAAGTGCTCAATGTGCGTGAGGACAAGCCGTTCTGCACCATCCGCACCACCGTGGAAAACCAGAACGGTGAGGTGTGCATCAGTGGTGAAGCGGTGACCTACACCGCCGCGCTGCCACGATGAACAGGCTGGATCCGGCCACCGTTATTCGCCGTGATCCGCGCGGCTGCTGGCGGGGACTGACGATCCTCGCCGGCGCCATGTTGCTGGGCATGACCACCTGGTTTTCCGCCACCGCGGTGGTACCGCAACTGCGCGAGCTGTGGTCACTGACGCCGGGCCAGTCGGCGTGGATGACGATCAGCGTGCAGCTCGGCTTCGTGGCGGGCGCGCTGGGCTCGGCGCTGTTCAACCTGGCCGACCTGATCCCGCCCCGGCGGCTGATGCTGTTCGGTTCCCTCGGCGCGGCGCTGGCCAATCTGCTGCTGCTCACCGAACCCGGGGTCACTGGCGCCATGCTGCTGCGTGGGCTGACCGGCCTGTTCCTGGCCGGCGTTTATCCGCCGGCGATGAAGGCCATGGCCACCTGGTTCAAGGTCAAACGGGGCACCGCCCTGGGCATCATGGTGGGCGCGCTGACGCTGGGTTCCGCCACCCCCCATCTGGTCAATGGCCTGGGCGGGCTGGACTGGCGGCTGGTGATCGTGGCCACCTCGGTGCTGACTTTGGCCGGCGGCCTGATCGCCGAGTTTCTGGGCAGCGACGGCCCGTTTGATTTTCCGCGCGCGCCGTTCAACCCGGGCCAGGCGCTGCGGGCGTTCTCGGACCGGCCGGTGCGGCTGGCGTCGATCGGTTACTTCGGGCACATGTGGGAGCTGTACGCCATGTGGGCCTGGTTCTCGGTGTTCATCACCCAGGTACTGCGCAACGACGGTTGGGCGGAGCCCGGCGGCACCGGCGCGCTGCTGGCGTTTCTGGTGATCGCCATCGGCGCGGTGGGCTGCTGGGTGGGCGGCGAACTGGGCGATCGCTGGGGGCGTGGCAACACCACCTCGGCGGCGATGATCGTGTCCGGCGCCTGCGCCCTGCTGATCGGTTTTCTGCACAGCGCGCCGCTGCCCCTGGTGCTGCTGGTGGGCCTGGTGTGGGGCTTCGCGGTGGTGGCGGACTCGGCGCAGTTCTCCACGGTGATCACCGAGTTGGGCGATCAACAATACGTGGGCACCGCCCTGACCCTTCAACTGGCCATCGGCTTCGTGCTGACGGTACCGACCCTGTGGTTGATTCCGGTGGTACAGAACGCCTGGGGCTGGCCGGCGGCGTTCGGGCTGCTGGCCATCGGGCCGGTGGTGGGCACCATCGCCATGCAGAAGCTCAAGGAATACGAGCGCTAACTCGCGAAAAAGATTATGGTTCGGCGCGGCGCGAGTCGCGCTTTTTTTAACTTTCCTCCCGCAGGTTATCCAACATCCGGTTACCGGTGGCGATAAAGGCGTCCACCTCCTTTTTCGGGATGCCTCTCAGCAGCGTTTTCCTGACCTCGTCCTCCGCCTCCTGAATGCGCGTCATCAACCCCTGACCGGTTTTGCTCAGCGCCAGCAACTGGCTGCGGCGGTCCTCCGGGTTGGGACTGCGGGTGACCAGGTCCATGGCCTCCAGCTCCTTGATCACCCGGGTGATCTGCGCCTTGTCGCGGCCGGTGCTGGCGGCGATGCGCTGGGCGGTACAGGCGGGTTGGCGCGCGATCATTTGCAGCAGACGCACGTGCATGCCGTTCAGCGGCAAGTCGTAGTCGCGGATCGCCCGTTTGCTGTTGGCCTTGAACTGGAAGGCCAGTTGCCAGAGCACCTGGCGGATATCGGCTTGGTGTGGCATGGGTGTCGGTTGCGTTGTGATTGATTGACAAAGTCAACCAGTGGATTTATGGTTGATATTGTCTACTAATTGCCGGGGCGCCACAAGCGCCCCGTTTTCCGTGAGGTGACCCATGCCCAGACCCGCGCCCCGTATCCTGGAGGTGCTGCGCACCGAGAACCTGACCCCGAACATGAAACGGGTGGTGCTCGGCGGCGGCGACCTGAGCGATTTCCCCGAAGGCCACGAAAGCGCCAATTTCAAACTGCTGATTCCCAAGCCCGGCCAAACGGACATCGCCCTGCCGCCGTTCAATGACACCCCGGACCAACACAAACCCTCGGTCCGGACCTATACCCTGCGCCGGTTTGATGGTGAGCGCGGCGAGGTGATCGTGGACTTCATGATGCACGCCGACCATGGGCCGGCCTCGGGCTGGGCCGCCGCCGCCCGACCCGGCGACCGCATCGGCTTCGCCGGCCCCGGGGCGCCCAAGCTGGTGGATTTGGAGGCCGACTGGTTTCTGTTCGCCGGCGACATGTCGGCGCTGCCCGCCATCGGCGCCAACATCGAGCGGCTGCCGGCCCACGCCCGCGGCTACGCGGTACTGGACGTCCTCGATCCCGCCGACCAGCAGCCGCTGCCGTTTCCGGACGGCATCCAGGTCACCTGGCGGGTCAATCCCTACCCGGAGCAACCGGCGGTGGGGCTGGTGGACACGGTGCTGGCGTTGCCCTGGCTGGACGGCTCGCCGGCGGTCTGGGTGGCCGGTGAAAGCGGCGCCGTACGCGCCCTGCGCCGCTACTTCACCCAGGAACGCCAGGTGGAACGACGCCGCCTCTACGCCAGCGGCTACTGGCAGATCGGCCTCACCGAGGACCGCCACCAGATCGAAAAGCGCAAAGAAAAGGAAGGATGAAGGAACCGGAAAGGCCGTGGCAGGATCGGGCAAGGAACGCGCGCGAACCGGCTATCGCTCCCGGCCCGGGGGCACCGATACTGAACGCCACGATACAGACATGTCGTGATCCATTCTTACCCCCAGGGCCACGGACGGCCCGCTCTTTTTTCCTTTCTTCCGTCAGGCCCCGCAGCACTTCTTGAATTTCTTGCCACTGCCACAGGGGCAGGGTTCGTTGCGCCCCGGCTTCAGGTTGCTCACCGTGCTGTCGCCGTCCAGATAGAACCAGTGGCCGCTCTCGCGCACGAAACGGGAGCTTTCCTCCAGCACTGAAAACCCCTTACCGCGCCGGCGCAGGGCGCGAAAATGCACCCGGCCCCGGTCGCCGTCGGCGTCGCTGCTCAGCACGGTAAGCCCCAGCCAATCGTCGCCGTCGTCCAGCATCAGACCGGTGGGGCGGGTGTCGGGATGCCAGCTGCGGGCCACATAGGTGGTGTCGTTGCGTACGAAGGCACTGTAGCGCGAGCGCATCAGGGCCTCCGGCGTGGGCGCGGGCTCGCCGCGATGCAAGGGCGCGCAGCAGTCCTCATAGGGCCGGTCGGAGCCGCAGGGACAGGCGTCGGAAGGGATCGGATTTCGGGGGTCGGTATCGGTCATGGGGCGCTATTCTGCCAGAACCGGAAAATTTCGCCTCCGGTGTGTTGAATATTTCGAGCGCTCGCTCTATTTTTGATGGGCGTTGAGAAAAACAATCGCGGCATCGCACGGACCTGGCAGAACCTCAGAGGTCGGTAATCGCCATGAACGATAAATACAACAACGACAAATACCGGAACGGGCTGGACAGGAACGCGGCCAACTACGCGGCGCTGACGCCCCTGTCTTTCCTGCGGCGCTCGGCCACCGTGTTTCCCGACAAGGTGGCGGTGATCGACGATGACATGACCCTGGACTACCGCACCTTCCTGGCCCGCTGCCGCCGGCTGGCGGCGGCGTTGGCGCAAAGCGGGGTGGGGCCCGGTGATACCGTGGCGGTGCTGGCGCCGAACGGCCATGAACTGCTCGAGGCCCACTATGGCGTGGCCCTGGCCGGCGCCGTGCTGAACGCGCTCAACAGCCGCCTGGACGGTGCCAGCCTGGGGTTCATCCTGGACCATGGCGAGGCCCGGGTGCTGATCTACGACAGCGAATACGAAGCGGTGATCAAGGACGCCCTGGCCGGCCTGGTGACACCGCCGCGGACCGTCGCCATCGAGCGCGACGGCGGCCCCGCCAGCCTGGACGGCCCGCGCTACGAAGCCTGGTTGGACGCCGCCGGCGACCCGGGCGACTGGCGCGCGCCGACGGACGAGTGGGACGCCATCACCCTCAACTACACCTCCGGCACCACCGGCAATCCCAAGGGCGTGGTCTACCACCATCGCGGTGCTTACCTGGCGGCCATGAGCAACGCCATGGCGTTCGAGATGAACGCCGACACCGTCTACCTGTGGACCCTGCCCATGTTTCATTGCAACGGCTGGGGCTACACCTGGGCGATCACCGCCGTGGGTGGCACCCATGTGTGCCTGCGCAAGGTGGACGCGGACCTGATCTACCGACGCATGGAAGAGCACGGAGTGACCCATCTGTGCGGCGCGCCGGTGGTGCTCAACATGCTGCTGGCGGACATGGATCAGCGTGGCCGGGCGTTGAGCCGGTCGGCCCGTTTCGCCCTGGGCGGCGCGGCGCCGCCCAGTTCGGTGATCCGCAAGGCCGGTGAGCTGGGCTTCGACATCACCCATCTCTATGGCCTGACCGAAACCTTCGGCCCGGCCACCCTGTGCGTGCCGCAACCGGACTGGGCGGCGCTGCCCACCGAGCAACTGGCCGGGCGCATGGCCCGTCAGGGGGTGATCAACTTCGCCGTCAACGACGCCCGGGTCTACGACCACGATCGCCGCCGGGTGGCGCCGGCGGACGGCGAGACCCTGGGCGAGATCCAGCTGCGCGGCAACACCCTGATGAAGGGCTATCTCAAGAATCCGGAGACCACCGCCGAGGCGTTCCGTGATGGCTGGTACAACACCGGCGACCTGGCGGTGATGCACCCGGATAACTACATCGAGATCAAGGACCGCGCCAAGGACGTGATCATTTCCGGCGGCGAGAACATCTCCAGCCTGGAAGTGGAGGAAGTGCTTTATCAGCACCCGGGCGTCTCGGAGGCGGCGGTGGTGGCCATGGCCGATGAGAAGTGGGGCGAGGTGCCCTGCGCCTTTATCGACCCGCGCCCCGGCCCGGAGCTGGACCTGGACGAACTGATCGGCTTTTGCCGGGAGCGGCTGGCCGGCTTCAAGATTCCCCAAAAGGTGGTGCTGGGCGCGCTACCGAAAACCGTGACCGGGAAGATTCGCAAGAACGTGCTGCGCGACCGCCTGGCCGGTTAGCCACGGGACAAAACATACGACAACAACACTGATAAAAAGAGAGGACCCGTCATGCAACTGCTCAAACCCGCACGACTCCTGATGACGCTGGTGGCCGTTACCGGCCTGGCCGGCGCCCCCGCCTGGGCGGACGACGATCCGATCCGCATCGGCGCCATCTATATTCTGTCCGGCAGCGCCGCCAACTACGGCAAGTTCGCCCAGCAGGGCATTCAACTGGCCATCGACGAAATCAACCAGGATGGCGGCGTGATGGGCCGCGACCTGGAAGTGATCACCGAGGACAGCCAGGGCAAGGCATCGGTGGCGATCCAGGCGGCCCGCAAGCTGGTTTACCAGGATCAGGCCGACGTGCTGATGGGGCTGGACAGCTCCGGCGTGGCCCAGGGCCTGGTGCCGGTGATGCCGGAACTGAAGAAGCCGCTGATCATCACCCACGCCGCCACCCCGGACGTGACCGGCAAACTCTGTAACGCCTACACCTACCGGATCAGTAACAACGTGGCGCAGAACATGAAGGCCGCCGCCATCATCGCCGGGGAAACCGGCGCCAAACGCTGGACCACCATCGGCCCGGACTATGCGTTCGGCCATCAGTCCTGGGAGTTTTTCGGCAAGGCGCTCAAGGAAGCCAACCCGGACGTGGAGCTGATGAGCGACACCGCCTTCCCGCGCTTCGGGGCCGAGGACTTCACCCCGTTCATCAATGGCGTAATGGCCGCCAAGCCGGATGGCGTGCTGATCTCGGTGTGGGGCGGCGACCTGGTCAACTTCGTACGCCAGGCCAACAACCTGGGCTTCTTCGAGCAGGACATGGAAATCATGTTCACCGTGGGCGCCGCCACCGAGGTGCTGTCCGCCTTGGGTGAGCAGATGCCGGAAGGCGTGTGGCTGTCCACCCGCTACTGGTACGACGGCTTCGACAACGACGTGAACAAGCGCTTCGTCAGTGCCTACATCGATCGCTACGGCGTGCCGCCCAGCTACAACGCGGAAGGCGCCTACGCGGCCGTATACGCCTACAAAAAAGCCATTGAGAGCGCCGGTTCCACCGACGGCGACAAACTGGCGCAAACCCTCAGCGGCATGAGCCTGGACGCGCCCAACGGCACCATCGCCTTCCGCGCCGGCGACCATCAGGCGCTGGTCGGTCCCAACTGGGGCAAGTCCGGCCCGATGAACGAGAAGCACGGCATCCGCACCCTGGCGGACCTGCGCATCCTCGACGGCGAGAAGGTTTCCCGCACCATCGAGGAAACCGGCTGCCAGCTCTGAACACCCTGATGCCGCCGGCCCCGGCCGGCGGTTCCCTTCCCTGAATTCCGTGTTACGGGGGTGTCATGTCCGGCTTTGGCGCGGCTTTACTCAATAGTCTGGATATCGGCCTGCTGCTGTTCGTGATCGCGGTGGGTCTGAACATCGTGTTCGGCGTGCTCAACGTGATCAATTTCGCGCACGGCGCGCTGTATATGCTCGGGGCCTATCTGGCCTATACCCTGATCAATCTGGTCGGTCTGTCGTTCTGGCCCACCTTGCTGCTGGCGCCGCTGGGCGTGGCGGCGGTGGCGGTGCTGATCGACCGGCTGGTGCTGCGGTTCATCTATCAGCGCGATGTGGCGGACAGTCTGCTGCTGACCTTCGCGCTGCTGCTGATCATCAACGAATCGGTGCGCTCCATCTGGGGCTCCGGCATCCACGTGGTGGAACCGCCGCCGATTCTGCAGGGCACCGTGCGTGTGTTTGGCGGGCCCAGCTATCCGATTTACAGCCTGTTCGTGATTCTGGTGGGGCTGCTGTTGTTGGCCGGTCTCTGGTATCTGTTCAACCGCACCCGGGTGGGACGCATCATGCGCGCCGCCGCCCTGGACCGGGACATGGCGGAAGCGTTGGGCATCAACACCAAGCGCGTGGTCACTGGCGTGTTCGCCTTCGGTGCCTGGCTGGCGGCGGTGGGCGGCGCGGTAGCGGCTCCCATGCGCGCCATCGACCCGGGCATGGGCGACAAGATCATTATCGAGTCCTTTATCGTGGTGGTGATCGGTGGTCTGGGCAGTTTCCCCGGCGCGCTGATCGGTGCCCTGGCGCTGGGCCTGATGCACGGCTTCGGCGGGCGCTATATGCCCGAGATCAACATGCTGCTGCCGTTCGTGGGCATGGCGCTGGTGCTGCTGTTCAAACCCACCGGCATCATGGGCAAGGGGGCCACCGCATGAAACAGACGATTCTGCTCGGCGCGCTGCTGGTGGCCCTGATCGGGCTGGTGGCGTTGCCCTGGTTCGCGCCGTATTTCTATATTTTCATCGTCACCGAAATCCTGATCATGGGGTTGTTCGCCGCCAGTTTTAATCTGGTGTTCGGCTATACCGGCATGCTCAGTTTCGGCCACGCGGCGTTCTTCGGCGTCGGCTGCTATGCCACCGCCATGACCTTGCTGCATCTGAAATGGCCATTTCTCTATTGCCTGGTGCTGTCGGTGGGCGCCGGCGCGCTGCTGGCGCTGGTGATCGGCTTTTTCAGCGTGCGCCTCAACGAAGTGTATTTCGCCATGCTGACCCTGGCGTTCGGCATGATGGTGTTCTCGGTGGCCCATCACTGGCGTTCGGTGACCAACGGCAGCGACGGCATCGCCGGCTTCACCCTGGGGGACTTCGGCCTGGGGCTCGACCTGACACTGGGTAACCCGGCGGTCTACTACCATGTGGTGCTGGTGTTCGTGGTGGTGGCCGCGGCGGTGCTCTATCTGATCGGTCGGTCCTCGTTCGGCATGATCCTGCAGGCGATCCGTCAGAACCCGGAACGGGTGGCGTTCTGTGGCCTCAATGTGCGCAGCTACCGGCTGGCCGCCTTTACCCTCGGCGGCGCCTTCGCCGGCCTGGCCGGCGGCCTGATGGCCCCGTTCCTGCGCGTGGCCAGCCCGGAAATGCTGCACTGGTCCACCTCGGCGGAACCGGTGCTGATGTCGATCCTGGGCGGCACCGGCTATTTTCTCGGCCCCTTCGTGGGCTCGGCCATGTTCATCCTGCTGGAGACCTGGATCACCAGCATCACCCAGGCGTGGATGCTGTTCCTCGGCATCGTGCTGGCGCTGATGGTGATGTTCTTCCGGCGTGGCCTGCTGGGCACCTTCCTCGACTGGTGGCTGGAGCGAAAATGAGCGAACCGATTCTGAGCATCCAAGACCTGACCAAGCATTTCGGCGGCAACGCCGCGGTGTCCGGCATCACCCTGGACGTACAGCCCCGCGAGACCCTGGCCATTATCGGCCCCAACGGCGCCGGCAAGACCACCTTCTACAATATGGTGTCCGGCCGCATGACGCCCACCCGTGGCAAGGTGCTGCTGGACGGCCGGGACATCACCGGCCTGCCGCCGCATCGCATCAGCCGCCTGGGCGTGTCGCGCTCGTTCCAGATCAACAACATCTTCACCGAGATGACGGTGCGCGAGAACGTGGAAGTGGCGCTGGCGGCGCTGCATCACCACAGCCGCCGCTGGTTCAACCTGGCGTCCCGCGACACCGTGCTCCAGGAAGAAGCCCAGGCGCTGCTGGACCGGCTGTCCATCGGCGGGCTGGCGGAGCGCCGCGCCGGCGTGATCAGCTACGGCGACAAGCGCCTGCTGGAAATCGCCGTGGTGCTGGCCACCCGGCCGCGTCTGGTGTTGCTGGATGAACCCACCGCCGGCATGACGCCGGATGAAACCCGCCGCGTCACCGGGCTGGTGAAATCCCTGGCCGACAGCGGCGACTACACCTTCCTGATCACCGAGCACGATATGGAGGTGGTGTTCAGCCTGGCCGACCGCATCCTGGTGATGCACCGGGGCGAGGCGCTGGTGGTGGGCACGCCGGAGGAGGTGCGCCGCCACCCGGAGGTGCGGCGCGCCTATCTGGGAGAAGAAGACGAAGAACAACAGGAGGCCGGCGCATGATCCTTCAACTTGATGACGTGCACACCTACTACGGCGAGAGCCAGGCCCTGCAGGGCGTGACCCTGGCGCTCAACGAGGGTGAGACCGTGTGCCTGCTGGGGCGCAACGGCGCCGGCAAAAGCACCACCCTGAAAAGCATCGTGGGGCTGACGCCGCCGCGCCGGGGCACGGTCACCTGGCAGGGCCGCGGCATCACCCGCCTGGCGCCGCACCGCATCGCGCGGCTGGGCATCGGCTATGTGCCGGAGGATCGGCGCATCTTTCCCGGCCTGAGCGTGCGCGAGAACCTGGACGTGGCGGACCGGCGCGGCCCCGGCGGCGAGAACGCCTGGAGCGTGGAACGGATTTTCGACGAGTATCCGATGCTGGCGGAACTGGCTGACCAGGACGGCGCCACCCTGTCCGGCGGCCAGCAGCAGATGCTGGCGGTGGCCCGTTCGCTGATGATCGAACCGCGCCTGCTGCTGCTGGACGAGCCCAACGAAGGGCTGGCGCCGGTGATCGTGCAGCAGATCGGACGTTTAATCGATGATCTGTCGCGCACCACCACCATCCTGTTCACTGATCAGAGCGTGCACTTTGCCCTCAAGCACGCCGACCGCGCCTACATTCTGGAAAAAGGCCGGGTGGTCCACGAGGCGCCCAGTGCCGAGCTGAAACAGGACGTGGACACCCAGAACCGTTTCCTGTCGGTCGCTTGAGGGCCGGCGGCGAATCGGCGGCGGGGTTTGGTGCAACCGGCCCCGCCTCTTTTATACTCACCGCTTTTCAGCCCATTGACGGCCCATGATCACCGATTACGACGCCTTTAAAGTGGACCTGCGTCTGTCCAAGGAAGACATCTGCCGGGAGCTGTTCCGGCAGAACCAGGACAAGATTCGCATCAAGAAAGAAGCGGTGGCGGTGCGCAATTTGGTGCGAATCATCGATTCCACCCTGCGCCTGGCCAACTCCAAAGGCTTCCACGCCATGACCCTGCGCGACCTGTGCGCCGACTCCGGCCTCAGCATGGGCGGGCTGTACGCCTATATCCGCAACAAGGACGACCTGATCCATCTGATCCAGAGCCACGGCATTCTGCTCACCCGCCAGACTCTGCTCAGCCACACCCGGGAGATCGCCGACCCTCGGGACAAGCTGTTCACCGCCATCCAGGCGCACCTTTATCTCAGCGAGATCATGCGCGCCTGGTTCTACTTCTCCTACATGGAAGCCAAAAGTCTGCCGGAGAAAGAGAAGCGGGATGCCGTCGCCATCGAACGGGAAGTGGAAGACATCTTCCGTGCCATCATCGAGGAAGGCATCGCCGCCGGCGCCTACCGCGACGTCAACGCCCGCTTGCTCGCCTCGCTGACCAAGGCGATGCTGCAGGACTGGTACCTCAAACGCGGCAAATACCGGGAACAGAAAATCTGCGTGAACCATTACGCCGAGGTGATCCGCGACGTGCTGGAGTGCTATCTGAATTCGTAGGCGTGGTGGAAGCCACCGCGCCTACCGGGTTTTGGGACGATACATCTGGAAGCGGGTCGCCTCGTTGACGGTGAAATAATCCGCCGGGCCGCCGGCGCGCAGGATCGGCTCGGCGGCGGCGGTGTCGTAGACGCCGTCCTTGAGAAGGTGCCGGGCGATGTGCACGCCCACCACCTCACCCAGCACCAGCCAGGTGTCGGTGTCGGTGCCGTCGGCGCCGGTCAGGCGCAGTACCTGGCTGAGGCGGCATTCGAAGGACACCGGGGTTTCCTTCACCCGGGGCACGTCGATGATCCGCGACGGCTCCGGCGTCAGACCACTCAGCTCGAATTCATTCACTTCCGGTGCCACCGCCGCGCAGCTCTGGTTCATGGCCTCCGCCAGGGGGCGGGTGGCCAGGTTCCAGCCGAATTCCCCGGTGGCCTGGATGTTGCGCACGCTGTCCTTGTAGCCGATGCTGGCGAAGCCGACGATCGGCGGCCGGTAGTTGAAGGCGTTGAAGAAACTGTAGGGCGCCAGGTTGAGCACGCCGTCCGGGCTGTTCGAGGAAATCCAGCCGATCGGGCGGGGCGCCACCAGGGCGTTGAAGGGATCGTGGGGCAGGCCGTGGCCTTGCGCGGGCTGATAGAAATGAATGTCGTCGCTCATGGGGGCATGCTACCGCAGGCGGTAACGCGCGGGCCAGAAGTGACGTGAGCGGAAGCCGCTCGCGGTTGGACGGCCGCTCCTACAGATAGGTGGTTCCGGTAGGAGCGGTCGTCCGACCGCGATGCCAGCTCTACCAGCGGTAGGTGACGGTGGCGGTGTAGGTGCGCTCCTGGCCGTAGAAGCATAGGTAGGTGCAGGTGGCGTAGTCCTCGTCCGTGAGGTTTTGCACGTTGAGCGCCAGCCGCCAGTCGTTGAGCCAGTAGCCGACCAGAGCGTCGTACACGGTGTAGTCCGGCACCCGCACGGTATTGCCCAGGTCGAAGCTGGAGCCGATATAGCGGGCGCCCGCGCCCACGTTCAGATTGCTGAGCGCGCCGCCGAAGCGGTAGTCCGCCCACAGCGAGGCGCTGTGCTCGGGCACGGCGCCGGGCTCGTTGCCTTGGTTGCCGTTGTTGCTTTTGGTGACCTCCGCGTTGGTGTAGGCGTAGCCGGCGATCAGGCTGAGGCCATTGTCGAACTCCGCCCGGGCCTCCAGCTCCGCGCCCCGGGAGCGGACTTCACCTTCCTGAATTTGCGGGCCGCCGGTCGGGGCCGTGGTGAGAACGTTCTGTTGGGTAAGGTCATAGACCGAGAGGGTTGCCGACAGATTGCGGTTATCCGGGGCGTAGCGCAAACCGGCTTCGTACTGCTCGCCTTCGGTGGGGTCGTAGTTGACGCCGGTACTGCTTTCCACCGGTTCGAAGGACTGCGAGTAGCTCAGGTAGGGCGCCCAGCCGTTATCGAACAGGTACACCAGGCCCGCCCGGCCGGTGAAGGTGCTGTCGTCGTAGGTGGTCGCGCGGTCGCCGGTGAGCCGGTCGCGCTGCTCGTTATCGAAGCGGTCGTAGCGGCCACCCAGCAGAATCACCCAGCGGTCGTCCACCTTGATGTGATCCTGGGCGTAGAACCCGAGTTGCTGGTTATCGGATTCATAGTCGGTGATCGGAGCGTTGCCCAACACCACCGGCGACCCGTAAACCGGCGCGTACAGATCCAACGGTGCGACGGTGCCGCTGTATTGCTCGCGGGCAAAGCTCTGCTCGTTGTAGTCCACGCCGAACAGCACGGTGTGGCGCACCCGGCCCAGGTCGAAGATGCCTTCGAGCTGGTTGTCCAGGCTCCAGCTGTGGTTGTCGTCCTGGCGGGCGTAGGCGCCGCGCGTAACGGTGCGCTGGTCGGCGGCATAACCGCCGACGAAGATGTCGGCGTAGTCGGCGTCGGCGGTGAAATAGAGCGCGTTCTGCCGGAACGTCCAGTTATCGCTGACGCGATGGTTGAGCAGGTAGCCCAGGGTGTAGCTCTCGGAGACGAACTCGTTGAAGCCCGGCTCGCCGGTGAAGCGGTCCCGGTCGATGCGGCCATTGGGGTTGGGCTGCACGGTGCCGGCGGCGGGCAGGCCGTAGACGTAGGTGGTGTCGTTCTTCTGGTAGGTGGCGAACACCGTCAGGCGGGTGGCGTCGGTGGGCTGCCAGGACAGCGCGCCCTGCAGGAAGTCCCGGTCGTCGGGAATGTGGTCCACCATGCTGTCGCTGTCCCGGGTCAGCCCGGTGACCCGATAGGCAAGGGCACCGTCGTCGGTGAGCGGACCGCTCACGTCCGCCGCCAGTTGGCGGCGGTCATGGCTGCCGCCCTGCAGCCGGATCTCACGCAGCGGCTCCCGGGTGGGCAGTTTGGTGACCATGTTGACCACGCCGCCGGGGGCGGCGGCGCCATACAGAATGGAAGCCGGCCCGCGCAGCAGCTCGATGCGCTCCATGCCGTAGGGCTCCACGGTGGTGCTGAAGGTGTTGCGGGCCAGCTTGGCGCCGTTCAGGTAGAACGGGCTGGACCCGGTCACGTTGAAGCCGCGAATCTGCAGGCCATCGCTGGTGGTGCTGTTGGCACCGCCGGTGAGCGACTGCACGCCGGGGGTGTAGGCCAGGGCCTGGTCCAGGGTCTGGGCGTTCTGGTTCTCGATCTGCTCGCGGGTCACCACCGACACCGACTGCGGGGTTTCCTTCAGCGCCACGTTGCTCTTGGTGGCGGTGATGCTTTGCCGGGCCACATAGCCGTACACCGGCGCCAGCCCGGCGCGCTTCGCCTCGCCGTTCACCTCCACCGCCTCCAGGGTGTTGCCCTGCTCCAGGATCACGCTGTCGTCGCCGGTCACCCGGAAGCTCACGTCGGTGCCGGCCAGCAGCAGCCGCAGAGCATCCAGCGGCGCGTAGTCGCCGTTCAGCGCCGGCGCCCGGTGGCCGCGCAGCAGGCCGGCGTCACCGCCGATGGTCAGCCCGGTCTGGCGGGCCAGTTCGGTGACCGCCTGATCCAGTGGCTGGGCGGGCAGGTCGAGGGGCGCGGCGCCGACGGGCATCGCCAGGGTGGCGATCAGGCAGGCACCGGCCAGCCGCGGGGTCGGAAAAGAAGGCATGAAGCGTCTCCTGTTGAGGCCTTTTACCTTCCATGACCGGCGAGGGAACAAATCGGGCAGAAAAAAATTCAGCGACCGCCGACCCATACCGCATAGGCGGTCAGCCGATGCACCCGCACCGGCAGGGCATCGGCCAGCACCGCCAGGGCCCGGTCGCTGTCGTCGGCGGGCAGCACGCCGGTGAAGTGCAGGCCCTCCGGCAGTGACGGGCTGGCCAGCAGCCACCCGGGGCGGTGCCGGCCCAGTGCGTCGAGCACCCGGCTCAGCGGCGCATCGTTGAACACCAGCCGGCCCCGGCGCCATTCAAAGCCGCCCGGTGGCAGCGCCGCCGGCGGGCTCACCGTGCGGCGGGTGAGGGTGGCGCCCTGGCCGGCCCGCAACACCCGGGCGGCGGAGGGACGGCCGGCCGGGGTGACCCGCACCGAGGATTCCTTCACCGCCACCCGGGTGGCGCTGTCCACCAGCCGCACGCTGTACTCGGTGCCCAGGGCCTCGGCGAGGCCATGGCGGGTGACGATCTGGAACGGCCGGTTGGGGTCCTTGGCCACCCGGGCGAACACCCGGCCCCGCAGCAAGTGCACCCGGCGCAGGTCGGCGTTGAGATCCAGGCGCACGGCACTGCCGGCGTCCAGAGTCAGGCGGCTGCCGTCCTCCAGGTCGATCACCAGGCGCTCGCCGGCGCCGGTGTGGGCGTCACCGCGCCACAGCGTCCACGGCAGCTGCCAGGCGATCAGGCCGATCAGCAGCCACAGCACCCAAAGACCGGGCCGTGCCCGGCGCGGCGGGTCGGCGTCCAGGCCGTTCCACAGCGTTTGCATCTGGCGGAACAGGGTGCGGTGCCGCTCGTCCTGGTCCTGCCAGGCCTGGCAACGGCGCTCCAGCTCCGCCCGGTCCCGGCCATCGGCCTGGTGCAGGGCCACCACCCAGTCCGCCGCCTGGTCGCGCAATGCCGCCCGCTCACTCATGCCGGGCACCCTGTTCCAGGGCGTCATAGAGCCGCTCGTGGCAGTGTGCCAGGCAGCGGGCCAGATACTGTTTGACGCTGCTTTCGGAGACGCCCAGCCGCTCGCCGATGGCGCGATAGCCGAGGCCGTCCAGCCGCGCCAGCAAAAACGCCCGGCGCGGTTTCTCCGGCAGTTCCTCCAGCAGCAGATGCAGAACCCGGGAGAGCAGATCCCGGGCGCCCACCACCTGCTCCGGCCCGCGTCGATCCCGACCCTCCAGCAACACCGCCACGCTGTGCAGCGCCTCGCGCTCGATGCGCTGGCGCTGGTTGCGGTTGATCAGCAGGCGGCTGGCGATCACCAGCAGATAGGCACGGGGCTCCACCAGCTGTGGCGGCGCGCCGGTGATCAGGCGGACGAAGGTATCGTGGGAAAGGTCGGCGGCGTCCTGAGGGCAGAGCAGCTTGCGCCGCAGCCAGTTGAACAGCCAGCCGTGGTGTTGGTGATAGAGCAGACCGATGTCCGGGCCGCCACCGGGCAACGCCGCGGGCCGCGCCCGGCGCGCGGACAATGACATCGACCGGTCTGACATGAAGGCCCCTCGCCCCGTTCTTGATAATGAAAACAATTATCATTAAACGGGGCGGGAGAGGCAAGCAAGCGGTGCGCCGGCGGCGCCCTGCCGAGGTGGCGCCAGCCGGTGGTCGGTGTCAGCTGGCCGCGATCTTCGCCGGCGCGTCGCCGTACTGGATGCCGTACTTGCGGATCAGCTTGTCGCGCTTGGCCGGGTCGAAGTTGATGTTGCGCGCGTCGTAGCCGGCGTGTTCCAGCAGACGCTTGTCCATCACCTTGTACCAGAGCGGCGGGAAGTAGCTGATAAAGAACATGCCGAAGTAGCCGTTGGGCAGGGTGGGCAGGTTCTCGAAATGGCGCAGGCTCTGGTAGCGCCGGGTCGGGTGGGCGTGGTGGTCGGAATGCCGCTGCAAGTGGAAGGTGGCCCAGTTGGAAAACATGTGGTTGCTGTTCCAGCTGTGATACGGCTGGGTGCGCTCGTAGCGGCCGCTGGCGGTTTTGTGGCGCAGCAGGCCGTAATGCTCGATGTAGTTGGCGGAGGTCAGCTGGAAGGCGCCCCAGAAGGCGGTGCCCAGAATGTAGGGCAGCAGGCCGATGCCGAAGATCGCCAGCACCAGACCCCAGGCCACGGCGGTGATGATGGCCGGCTGGATGATCTCGTTCTCCAGGGACCAGACCGACTTGCCTTGGGCTTCCAGGCGTTCCTTCTCCAGGCGCCAGGCCCGTTTGGCGGCGCCGGGGATTTCCCGCAGCACGAACTTCCAGATGCTCTCGCCCATGCGCGAGGAGGCCGGATCCTCCGGCGTGGCCACGTCTTTATGGTGGCCCTTGTTGTGCTCGATGAAGAAGTGACCATAGGCGCAGGGAGCCAGCACGAACTTGGCCAGCCAGCGCTCGCCCTTGCCCTTCTTGTGGCCCATCTCGTGGCCCAGGTTGATGCCCACGCCGCAGGTGCCGCCGATCAGGTAGATCATCGCCAACACCCCGTACCAGGGCAGATCCTGAGTGCCCACGAACCAGGCGCCGAAGAACCAGGCGCCCCAGATCAGCGGCACCAGGGCATAGGTCACCCAGCGGTAATACGGGTCCGCCTCCAGCTGCGGCACGATCTCTTCCGGCGGATTGCTCAGGTCCTCGCCGATGATCATGTCCAGCACCGGCACCGTCAGGTAATAGAACACCAGCGGCAGCCACAGCATCCAGGCGTTGTCGGTGGCGAAGTAGAGCGCCGGGCCCACGAACACGATCGCCGGCACGAAAATGGAGGTAAACCACAGCTTACGCTTGCGGTCCCGGTACACGACCCCGGAGGGCCCGGTGAAGACGCCTGCCTTGCTCATAGTGGCCTCGCTGTTGTTATTCGTCGTTGGGATTGATCCATGGAAACAGAATGTCTCCTCCGGACCTTGCGAAGCACCGAGTAAGGTGGCAATAAATCGTCATAAAGTGACAGCCGTACGCGGCAACCGGCGAACAAGGACAGCCCCATGGCCGACACCGACCGTCTGCGCCCCGCCATCCATCCGGTCTACCCCCGGCTGATGTGTGCCTATTTGCATGAGAAGGGCTTCAGCAACGAGGCCATCTTCGACGGCACCCGGCTGCAGTGGGAGCAACTGCTCGGCGAGCACCGCTACCTGAGCCTGGAGCAGGTGTCGCGCCTGGAACGGCGCGCCGTGGCACTGACCGGCCAGCCCTGGCTGGGTCTGGAAATCGGCGCCGCCACCTCGGTGTCCGCCCACGGACCGCTGGGCTACGCGGTGATCTCGGCGCCGGATCTGCGCGCCGTGCTCAAGGTGGTGACCCGCTTCGTGGCGGTGCGCTTCCAGCTGGTGTCGCTCACCTTCGAGGAGGACGAACGGGAAGGGCGGCTGACCCTCTACGAGAAGGTGGATCTGGGGGAGATGCGGGAATTCAACGCCGGCTCGATCCTGGCCACTTACTTCCAGCTGGTGGACACGGTCACCTCCCGGCGGCTGCGCGACGCCCGTATCCAGGTGCCCTTCGCGGCGCCGCCCTGGGCGGACCGTTACAGCGAGCGGCTGGGCTGCCCGGTGACCTTTGGCGCGGAGCACCTGACCATCACCCTGCCCAAGGCGGTGCTCGACACCCCCTGCCTCACCGCCGACCCGGGCCTGCACCGCACCGCCCTGCGGGACTGCGAGCACCAGCTCAAGCAACTGCAAAGCGGCGGCCCGCTCAGCCAGCGCATCGGCATCGAACTGCTCGACGGTGACGGCCACTACCCGTCACTGGAAGACATGGCCGAGCGCTTCGCCATGTCGCCGCGAACCCTGATCCGCAAGCTCAAGGCGGAAGGCACCCGCTACCAGGAACTGCTCGACGACGTGCGCGGCGAACTGGCCGCCTGGTACCTGCTGGAAACCACGGTGCCGGTGGAACGCATCGCCGAACGGCTGGGCTACCAGGACCCCTCCAATTTCAGCCGCACCTTCCAGCGCTGGTTCGGCGTCACGCCCCGGGCCATGCGTCAAAGCGCCAACAAAAACCGCTCCAACGCGAACACGTGATCGTCCTCCGCCCCCAGATCCCGCAGCGCCTCGGCCAGGTTCAACAGATAATCCCGATTCGGCCCGCTAGGCCCATGGCTCCCGGCAATCTGCCGCGCGATCGCCGCCTCGGACGCCGGGCCCAAAAACGCCGCGTTGTCCTCCGTGGCGATGTACACCAGCCCCTCCTCGTGCCCGCCATCGGCGAACGTCATCGGCGTGGAAAACCGCAAATAGCCGTTCTTCTCCCGCACATCCAGATGATCGAACACCGCCGGCGCCACGCGATACGCCATGCCCGCGCACACCGTCCCCGGGCTCTCCACCAGCGTCAGCACCCGCCCCGGCGATTGCGGCGTCCCCCGGTGATCGTGGGACCCCTGCCAGAACCGCCGCGCCCAGCCGCGAATGCTCGCCGGCCGCCGCTCCAGATAGGGGAAATCCGCCTTGAAAATCAGCGACCCGTAACCGAACAACCAGACGCTCTCGCGCCCGCTCAGATCCTGCCGCTGCTTATTGATCTCGATGGTATTGAATGACATGCGCCCAGGATAACGAATCCCGGCCTGGCCCGCCGCCGCCCCCACCCTTGACCCCAAACAAACAACACCTCCTAGCATTTCCGCTACAATCCCCATACCACGAACAAACCCACAAGGGCCCCCATGAAAGACGTACGCCAGGAATACTACGCCCCCGGCCTCACCGAAGCCGACCTGCTGGCGGACCCGGTGGAACAGGCCCGCCGCTGGGTCGACCAAGCCATCGACGCCGACCTGCCCCTGGCCAACGCCATGACCCTGGCCACCGTCTCCGCCCACGGCCGCCCCTCCAGCCGCGTGGTCCTGCTCAAAGGCATCGAGGACGGCGGCTTCGTCTTCTTCACCCACCACGACAGCCGCAAAGGCGAGGACATCGCCGCCAACCCCAACGTCTCCTTCGTCATGCTCTGGGGCCCCTTCGACCGCCAGCTCATCGTCAACGGCCGCGCCGAAAAACTCCCCGCCCAACAGGCCCGCGACTACTTCGCCACCCGCCCCCGGGGCAGCCAGCTCAGCGCCGCCATCTCCCCGCAAAGCCGCCCCACCACCCGCGAACAACTGGAAGCGGACATGGCCAGTCTCGCCGAGCAATACCCGGAAGGCGAAATCATCCCCATGCCCGACACCTGGGGCGGCTACCGCATCACCCCGGAAGAAATCCAGTTCTGGCATGGCCGGCCGAGTCGCCTCCACGACCGTTTTCGTTATCTGAAGCACGGTACCACCTGGACTCGGGAGCGCCTCGCACCCTGAGGCGTTCCCTTTTCGGCGGGCTCGCTCGCACCACACCCCTCTCGCGCGTTGTAGGAGCGGCTTCAGCCGCGATCAGCCTCTTAAATAACCATCAACCCCTCCATTTCAAAGAAGCAGCCGGCGATTCGCCTGGCCTGTAAAGACGCCCTAAAACGGCGCCGCGAACTGACCCCGTAACCCGCAACCCGGCGCCACAGATCAAAGAGACGATGAGTTTATGTGGCGCCGGCAACCGATCTATAACCGCCATCGCTTCGTTATGATTCAGAACAACGGGTAGTTTTGGAGGGCGCCTCACCCTGGAAATATTCTGGATGTCGCCCAGCGGCACCTTGATCACGTGGCGATATAGAAACACCGGAGCGTTCAACGCCTGATTCTGTGTGGCGGCCGCTACGCCTCTCTTCGTCGCAAGCCAAGTCAAAAAGGCCGAAACTTCTGGCTCCGACATTTCAGCGGGGTGGCGCAGCTTGTGGAACCGAATGAAATAGCGAATCCAGTACCAATAAGTCTTCTCGGTCCGTGGGCTGTAATGGCGCACCCGAATGGCATCGCGAAACTGATCATGGAGCCTTGGGCGCCTGTCACTATCCGTGTGCATGGCTACTTTCCTGTGCTGTCCATATGGACAGCATCATGGCAATTGGGAAATGAAGAAGTCAAGCGAACAGGGACAGGCAACGCGGCAGCGTTTGTAACCTGTTGAGTTTTCTGGTTTTATTCGGTGCAGTAAAAAAACTATAAAGTGATATGACGCTGGCGCGTTCATTGGATATTCGAGCCGGCGTCCTAATACCTGTTGGGCTTCACAAACAGGGCGTATAGTGGGTGACTCTCAACCAGAGGAGACATGCCATGGTCAAAGTCGCACTGTTCGTTCGCTTGGAAGCAAAGCCCGGAAAAGAGAAAGAAGTAGAGCAGTTTCTGCTGGGCGGGCTTCCGCTAGTCCAAGCGGAGCCTGCCACTACTGCATGGTTTGGCATTCGTTTGGGGCCATCCACGTTCGGCATTTTTGACGCCTTTCCCGATGAGGCAGGCCGTCAGGCTCATCTTGCCGGCAAGGTTGCCGCGGCCCTCATGGCCCAGGCAGGCGACCTTTTTTCTACACCGCCGTCCATCGAGAAGGTTGACGTTCTAGCGGCCAAGCTGCCTGGTTAGTGAAGCCCAACAAGGCACTCCAGCCGACCGTTTTGCCTTCGCTTCGCTACGGCAAAACGCCGGCTGAGTTTGAGCGTTAAGAGGCCCCGAGATATTTTGGGGCCTCTTCTTGTAGGTCCTTAGCGGCTGCAATCTCGAACGATGGAAAGTCGTCCATCCTCAACGCTGATGGATACCGGCGTATCCACGGCAAAGCCGGCTAGCTCCAGCCAGATGCCTTTTAGAAGAATGAACGGGGCGATGCGATTTCCGCCGGATGGAGTGCTTTTTAGAGTATAGTCCCAGTGGCCTCGGCGGACCTTGAGGGTACGCTTATTCATAGTGGTGCTCCTATTGTGCAATTTCTAGGTTGCGTAAATAGGGCGGTCGGGAGGCTAGAAACAGCAACAGGTACTGCTCCGACTATTTCCTGCAAGCAGGTGTTGTATTCGCCGGACCTCCCGGCCATTACATCCCGGATTTCGGGTATAAAAAAGCCGCAATCGTTCCGGGGTGCGGCTTCGCCCGCCTGTTGGAGTTTCTAGGCTCCAATCAAAAAGTCTACTTGGATTTTTGTACTGTCAATATGGACAGTGTGGTCCGCGCGGCCTTTGAGAAAGAGCGCGCAGTGCGGTTCGAAAGAAGCGCCGGCGGATCGGGTAGCACACCCGGTATTTAACAGGGCGCGGCTCTGGATCTGCCCCCGTAGGCGCCGAGGCCATGCAACTGGTGGTGCGAGTTGCTAGCGGGCTCGTAATGCTCGTCTTGATCGGTATCCTGGGTGGATTGATCGGGTGCTTGCTCTCCGCTCGCGTGAAGGCCGAGTTCGAACCTGAATGTGAATGACTTGCCCCTCCAGCCACGGGCTGGGTTTTCAAGGAGGAATGATGATCTCTTTTCCCTGGCGTGCGGCTCGGCTTTCCAGTGCTTTGGCCGCCTGTGCTCTGGCCCTCACCCTGATGACCGGGTGCTCGGACTCGTCCTCGGAGGCCGGCTCGGAGCCGGCGCCCGAGTCCTCGCCCAAGGCTCCGGCCGATACGGCAACCCAGGAGCCGGCGGCCCCTTCCGGGGAAACCACCGGAGGTGACGGTTCGGCGATCACGCTCAATGCCCTGACGGCGGAAGATATGCGCCAGGCGGACCTTCCCGGCGAATTGGGGTGCCAGTTCACCACGGAGGATGGGCAGGTGCTGTTGATCGCCATGGGCAATGTGGCGTCTTCGGAACCGGCCCGGGGCGTGGTCAAGGTGGCCGCCCACGTGGAACCCGTGTCGGCGCCTGGTGGCTTCGACGGCCTCACGGACTCCCCGACGTTCAATGGCAAGGGCAAGACGGTTCGCATCCAGGTCACCGGCGAACCCACCGAAGGCGGCGAGTCTCCGCCACGGCCGGCCACCTTGACCTATGACCGGGCCGATGGCGCGGAGCGGGCCTGGCCGGGCGAGTGGCGGTGCGGACCCTAGCGTAAGGACGCTAACGCGGGTTTTCGCCGGCAAAAAGCGTTTTTTAGCCAGTCATAGAGGCCCTTTGCCAGCCGGCGGTTGAATAAAATCAATGGGTTATGGTGGTCCGACCCCGGATGCTCGGCCATATGCCTGTTCGATGATTGCTGAAATAGACATGTTCGACCCACTGGAGGAAATCAGGATGAGGAGTCTGGGCTTTATAGGAAAGGTATCGTTATTGATTGTCGTTGCCCTTTATTCATTGCCTTCATTCGCCGCGGATAAGCGAATCGGGATTTTGGTTTACGACAAGGTGCTGAGCAGTGATGTGACGGCCCCCGCCGAGGTTTTTGGCGTGGCCACGAGAAAATCGTGGTTCTCGGAGTACGAAGTACTATTGATTGGCGTGGACCCTGACAAATCGGTTGTCACGACGGAGGAAGGTATACGGCTGACGGTCGACAAAACGATTTATGATGCTCCCAAACTGGATGCGCTGATTGTGACCAGTTCGTATGTAATGGACAGTCTTTTTGAAAACAGGGATCTGACAAAATTCCTGAAGGCGCAAGCGAAAGACGTCTCCTGGTTGGCGAGCAATTGCTCCGGTGCCTTTTTGTACGCTCATGCGGGACTTCTGGATGGCTATACAGCGACGACTTGGGCCGGCGGTGAGAAACAGCTGCAGCGCGAATTCCCGAAAATCAACGTGATCGAGGATCGTAATGTGGTTGTTGATCGCAACAGAGTCTCCAGCAACGGTGGGATTCCGTCGTATCAGGGCGCGTTGGTCCTTCTGGCGCTGATGAGTAGCGAGCGAAAGGCGAAAGCGGTATTTGAAACCATCCAACTTAATCGTCTTATTTCGTGGACGGACGTAACCCGGTATTTACCGGAATAACGATGCCTGTGAAAAACCAAGGAATAGCATGGGGTTTTCAAAAAGACAGAGATGCCATAGTGGCATCTTGGCCGTCATTGTCCTGGTGCTGATGGCATGACGGCGTCGCCCACCACCTTTCTCGGCAAGGGCAAACGGCTCATGTCTGGGTCATCGGCGAGCCCGCCGAAGGCGGCGAGTCCCCGCCACGGCCGGCGACGTTGACCTACGACCGTGCCGATGGCGCACAACGGACCTGGACGGGCCAGTGGCGGTGCGGGCCCTGAGATCATGAACCGGAGGTTCGTGGTCACCGGCGGGCCCGGCGGCGGCAAGACCACCCTGCTCAATGCTCTGGCGGCACGCGGGTATCGGGTTATGCCGGAGACCGCCCGGCGCATCATCAAGGCGCGGCGGGCCGAAGGTCTGCCGTCCCGGCCGGATGCGGCCTCCTTCGCCCGGCAAATTCTCGCCGCGGATGTCGAGCAGTATCATTCCGTGGCGCACCAGGACGGTTCGGCCTTCTTCGACCGCGGCGTGCCGGACGCGCTTTATATGCTGGATCTGGCGGGCGCGATTACCGAGGCGGAGGCGGCCGATCTGGTGCAGCGCTTTCCCTACAACCACACCGTGTTCCTCCTGCCTCCCTGGAAGAAAATCTATGGCACCGATGCCGAACGGGATCAGACCTTCGATGAATCCGTGGCGGTGTTCGAGGGGATGAAGCGCTGGTATTCACGGTGGGGGTATCAGACGATCCAGGTGCCGCGCGTCTCCATTGAGGCGCGTGTTCTGTTTGTTCTTGAGCACACGGCAGGGCGCGAATCATGACGCTTAAATACGTTTCGCTGATCCAAGACGGTGTGCTCCGCACCGGCGATTCACCAGAACGTACTTTTTCCTATCACGACGAGGCCGATCTTGTGCATCTGGTGAAGCGGATGGTTGAGCAGGAGTACGCGTTCGCGGATGCGCCGGCGGGCTGGCCGCCGGCGGCGGTGCTGCAAGACCTTCAGGACCGAGGCGATCTGAATTTTTCGTTTACGGCCGTTATCTGGTCGGGGCCCGGGCAATACCGAACCTACCGGGTGGAGCCATGACGGCATGTGACGCTGCTTCGCCTCCAACGGGTTGCCGAGAAGCGAGCGATGAGGCGGAGCGCCCTGTTGCGGCCTGAGATGTGAATATATATGATTTGTATACGTTTCATATATAGAGCCAACCCATGGGCATCGTAAAGATCAACGACGACCTCCACGAGGAGATCCGCAAGGCCAGTTCGGTGATGGTGCGTTCCATCAACGCCCAGGCCGAGTTCTGGATCAAAATCGGCATGCTGGCGGAGGCCAATCCGGAGCTGTGCTTTTCCGAGATCGTGCGCGAGCAGTTGAAACTGGCCGAGGTGGATGTAAGGCGGGTGGCCGGTGGCTGACGCGATTCTGAAGACCGAGGCCGAGCTGGCGCTGATGCGCGAATCCGGGCGGCTGCTGGCATCGGTGTTCGCGTATGTGGACGGTTGGATGGCGGCGGGGCTCTCCACTCTGGAGATCAACGACCGGGTGGAGCGTTACATCGTCGATGAGCTGGGCGCCCGCCCGGCCAGCAAGGGGCAGTACGGCTTCGAGTATGTGCTCAATACCTCGGTGAATCAGGTGGTGTGCCACGGCGTGCCGTCGGCGAAGAAGGTCCTTAAATCCGGCGATATCATCAACGTGGACATCACCCTGGAGAAGGGCGGCTTTATCGCCGACTCCAGCAAGATGTATCTGATAGGCAAGGTCTCGCCCCACGCGCGGCGGCTTGTCGACGCCACCTATGAGGCCATGTGGACCGGCATCCGTGCGGTCCGGCCCGGCGCCACCCTCGGTGATGTGGGGCATGCGATTCAGACCCACGCGCAAAGCTACGGCTATTCCGTGGTCCGCGAGTATTGCGGCCACGGCATCGGCCGTGAAATGCACGAAGCCCCGCAGGTTCTCCATTACGGCCAGGCCGGCACCGGCACCGTGCTGCGCGAGGGCATGACTTTCACCATCGAGCCGATGATCAATCAGGGCAAGGCGGCGGTGCGCACCCTGCCTGACGGCTGGACCGTGGTCACCCGCGACAAACGCCTGTCCGCGCAATGGGAGCACACCATCGCGGTGACGGCGGACGGCTTCGAGGTGCTGACGCTGCGGGACGAAGAGCGCTTTCGGTTAGCCGATGGCGAGTGATTGAATCCTGCCGTCGCCCAGTTCGAAGACGTAGCGCCGGGTGCCCTACTGGCCGGTTAGAGCGAGTTATTGGCGGTGAAAAGGCCCTTCTAACCGGTCTTGGACGCTGTTTCTGAAAGCAAAAACTTTAAGAAACAGCGGGTTACTGTGGTCCGACCCCAGAGCCAGAGGCGCGGGCTTCGTGGAGCATGTGCAGGGTGATCTTGCGGACTTCGTTGCGGCTGGCTTCGATGTGGGCGCGCAGCAGCAGCTGGGCCTGGTCCACCCGGCGGTGGGCGATGGCGTCGAGGATGGCGGCGTGTTCCTGGTAGGTGGCGTCGATGCGCGGCGGTTTGGTGAAGTCCAGGCGGCGGATGATGCGCAGGCGCTCGGTGAGGTCGTGGTGGATGCGCGCCATTTCCTGGTTGCCGGCGGCTTCCACCAGAATTTCATGGAAGCGTTCGTCCAGGGCCGAGACCGGGCCCACCCGTTGTGGGCGGTCTTCCTTGGGCGTGCTCCACAGTGCGGTGAGCGCTTCCAGTTGCGGGGTGGGTCCGTTCTGTTCACAGAGCCGCCGCACGGCGGCGCATTCCAGCACGATGCGGACGTCGTAGAGTTCCTCGAAGTATTTGAAGTCGAAGGGTTTGACCTGCCAGCCGCTGCGCGCCAGCACCTCCACATAGTCTTCCCGTTCCAGGCGGAACAGCGCCTCGCGCACCGGCGTGCGGGAGGCGCCCATGCGTTCGGCGATTTCGTTCTCGCTGAAGCGATCACCGGGCAGCAGGCGGAAATCGAAGATGTCCTGCTTGAGCTGGCGGTAGATGCGCTCGGCCAGGTTTTCCCGAGTCTGATTTTTCAGGACCATCTTCATGGCGGCTCCTTCAGGCCACGTCCGTGTCGATCACCGCCACCGGGTCGCCGGCGTTGATAATGGCGCCGGGCTTGCAGTGCAGGCCGGTGACGGTGCCGGCGGCGCTGGCGGTGATTTCGAATTCCATCTTCATGGCTTCCACGATCACCAGGGTCTGGCCTTCCTGCACGGTGGCGCCTTCCTCTACCAGCAGTTTCCAGACGTTACCGCTGATCTCGGCGCTCACCAGGTGGCCGTCCACCTCGCCGATGTCGGCGCCGCCGCCGCCCAGGATGGCGGACTCGATCTGGGCGTCCTCGTCCCGCCAGCGGGCCACTTCCTTCTGGTAGGCGGCCTGCTGGTTGTCGCGAAAGGCGACCATTTCCGGCTCGATGTCGTCCAGGAAGCGGTGGTAATCCGCCAGTGAGAATTTCTCTTCGGTGATCTGCACCTCGAGACGGCCTTCGCGGAAGGCATCGCGCATCCCCGCCAGTTCTTCCTCACTCACCGGGTAATAGCGCACCTGATCGAAGAAGCGCAGCAGCCAGGGCTCACCGGTTTTGAACTGGCGGTTTTTGAGGTGCTTGTTCCAGATCGGCAGGGTGCGGCCCACCAGTTGGTAGCCGCCGGGGGAGTCCATGCCGTAGATGCACATATAGACGCCGCCGATGCCCACGGTGCCCTCGGCGGTGTAGGTGCGCGCCGGGTTGTACTTGGAGGTCATCAGCCGGTGGCGCGGGTCCACCGGCACCGCGCAGGGGGCACCCAGATAAACGTCGCCCAGGCCCAGCACCATGTAGCTGGCCTGGTAGACGATCTCCTTGACCCGCTCGATGGAATCCAGCCCGTTGATGCGGCGGATGAACTCCACGTTGTTGGGGAGCCAGGGTGCGTCGCCGCGAATGGTTTCCTGGTAGCGCTTCACCGCGTCCAGGGTGGCGCTGTCCTCGAACGCCAGCGGCAGGTGCAGCACCCGGGAGGTGACCACCATGTCGGCCACGGAGCCGATGGTGGCTTCCCGAGCCAGCAGGGTGTTCACCAGGTCGGTCTGGTGGATGACCCGGGAATCGTAGTGCACTTGCAGGCTGCGTACGCCAGGAGACAGTTCCAGAATGCCGCCCACCTTGTCGCCCTGGAGGTTTTCCATCAGGGCGTGGACGCGGAAGCGCAGGTCCAGATCCAGCACGTTATCGCCGTACTCGATCAGAATGTATTTGTCGCCGGCCTGGCGGTAGGTGATGCGCGGCGCCTGGTCGGTGGCGTCCAGTTCGGCGAGCATGGTAGGCGAAGTGAAGGCGGTTTCCGGTTTCGGCACGGCGGGCACATCGGGGGTGGCCGGTTGCAGGGTCTCGATGGCGTGATCGCGGGCTTTCTCCAACGCCAGCGCCTCGTCGAACGCCATCGGTACGAAGCGGATGCTGTCGCCGGGCTTCAACTGCCCCACCTTCCACAGCTCCGCTTTGGCGATGGTCACCGGGCACACGAAGCCGCCCAGGCTGGGGCCGTCCTTGGTGAGGATCACCGGGAAATCGCCGGTGAAGTTGACGCTGCCCACGGCGTATTCGCAGTCGTGAATGTTGGACGGGTGCAGGCCGGCCTCGCCGCCGTCGGTGCGGGTCCAGCTTGGTTTCGGGCCCACCAGGCGGATGCCCAGGCGGTTGGAGTTGTAGTGCACCTGCCAGTCGGCGCTGAAGAATTCCTCGATGGCATCCTCGGTGAAAAAGTCCGGCGCGCCGTGGGGGCCGTACAGCACCTTTATTTCCCACTGTTGCGGGTAATCCGGAATCAGCGCGGCGTCCGGCGCCGCCGGTTCATGCTCCGGGGCCGGGGTGGGGCAGCCCGCCAGTTGTGGCTGGCAGATCGACATCACGTCGCCCTTGCGCAGGGTGCGCCCGCCGTGGCCGCCGAACCGGCCGAGCACGAAGGTGGACTTGCTGCCCAGGTAGTCGGGCACATCGATGCCGTTGCGCACGGCGATATAGGTGCGGCAGCCGCTGGTCACCTTGCCGGTAACCAGGGTCTGGCCGGCCTTCACCGCCACCGGTTGCCAGAGCGCCACCGGCTCGCCGTCCAGGGTGGCGTCGCAGCCGGCGCCGGTGATCGCCATCACCGTGTCGCTGTGGAAGCGCAGGGAGGGGCCAACCAGCGTGGCCTCCAGCCCGGCGGCGCTGGCGTGGTTGCCGACGATGCGGTTGCCGATCCGGAACGCGTAGTCGTCCATGGGGCCGGACGGCGGCACGCCGATGTCCCAGTAACCGGCGCGGCCCGGGTAGTCCTGCACCGTGGTGTAGGTGCCCGGGTCGACGATCTCGAAGGCGGTGGGCGTGTACTGGAAGCTCTCCAGGTAGCGGGTGGAGACCTTGCCTTCGGCCACCGCCGGGTCGCGCAGAATCTGGCGCAGGTAGTCCAGGTTGGTGGCGATGCCGGACAGGCGGGTGGCGGCCAGGGCGTCGCGCATGTTGTCGAGGGCGGCGGCGCGGTCGGCGCCGTGTACGATCACCTTGGCCAGCATCGGGTCGTAGTGCGGGCTCACCTCGGTGCCGGTGTCCACCCAGCCGTCCAGGCGGATGTTGTCCGGGAAGAACACTTCGGTCAGTTCGCCGGGGCTGGGCTGGAAATCCTTGAGGGCGTCCTCGGCGTAAATGCGTACTTCCATGGCGTGGCCGTCGGGCCGGTAATCCCGGTCCAGGGGCACGCTGTCGCCGCCGGCCAACTGAAGCATCCAGGCCACCAGGTCCACGCCGAACACGGCTTCGGTGACGCCGTGCTCGACCTGCAGGCGGGTGTTCACCTCCAGGAAATAGAATTCGTCGCGCTCGTCGTCGTAGATGTATTCCACCGTGCCGGCGGATTGGTAGTTCACCGATTCGCCCAGACGCACGGCGCTGTCGTGCAGTTTTTCCCGGGTGGCTTGCGGCAGGTTCGGGGCCGGTGTCTCCTCCACCACTTTCTGGTTGCGCCGTTGCAGGGAACATTCCCGTTCGCCCAGGGCCAGCACCTTGCCCTGGCCGTCGCCGAAAATCTGCACTTCGATATGGCGGGCGCGAGCCACGAACCGTTCGATAAAGACGCCGGAGTCGGAGAAGAAACTTTCACCCAGGCGCTTCACGGATTCGAACGCGGCCACCAGTTCCGCCTCGTCGTCGCAGCGGCTCAAGCCGATGCCGCCGCCACCGGCGGTGCTTTTCAGCATCACCGGGTAGCCGATGTGGTGGGCGGCTTGTTTGGCGTCATCCAGGCTTTGCAGAAGGTCGGTGCCCGGCGCCAGCGGCACGCCGGCGGCTTCCGCCAGGGCGCGGGCCTCGTGCTTGAGGCCGAAGCGGCGCAGCTGGTCCGGGGTCGGGCCCACGAACACCACGCCCCGGGCGGCGCAGGCCTCGGCGAAGTCGGCGTTCTCGGAGAGAAAGCCGTAGCCGGGGATCACCGCGTCGGCGCCGGTGTCCTTCACCGCTTGTAGAATCAGGTCGCTGCGCAGGTAGCTCTCCGCCGCGGTCTGGCCGCCCAGGGCCACCGCCTCATCGGCGGCGGCCACGTGCTGGCTGTTGCGGTCGGCGTCGGAGTACACCGCCACCGAGGCGATGCCCAGGCTCTTGAGCGTGCGGCAGATGCGCACCGCGATCTCGCCCCGGTTGGCGATCAGGACCTTCTTCAAAGCCATTTCATACCCCCTTGATGTAATTTCTCCAGCCCCCCAGGGCGGTGATGTCCTTGGCGTCGGGAATGGCCCAGCCTTCGCAGATAAAGCCTTTCACCCGGCGGCCGTCCTCGGTTTCCAGGGTGCCCATGCCCAGCGGGCCGGGTATCAGCGCCACGAAGCTGCCGAACTCGGTGATCGGCAATTTCCAAAGCTCGATCTCGATGGCGGCGCCGTCGTCGGCGCGGATCAGGCCGGGCTTGGGCGGCGTGGTGTTGGCCAGGGCGTACAGGCGATAGCAGGGCGCGGTGCGGGTGGTTTCCAGCAGCACGCCGTGGCGTTCGGTGAGTTGGTAATTCAGCGGCATGCCGGACAGGTGCGCGCCCACCACCGCCACGGTGACGGTGCCGTCGTCCCGGTCCTTGTCGTCCTCCGCCGCCGGCAACGCCGGTTGCTGGTCGGTGACGCCGGCCTTCCAGGGGCGGTGGCGCTGCCAGCGCCGGCCGAACTCGGCCAGGGCGGCGTCGTACCAGGCCGGACCGATCAGGGTGATGCCGGTGGGCAGGCCGTCGCCGTCACGGAAACCGCCGGGCAGGGCCAGGGCGCACATATCGAGCAGGTTGACGAAGTTGGTCCAGGTGCCGAGCTGGCTGTTGAGCGTGATCGGGTCGGCGTTCACCGCCGCGCGGGTGTAGATGCCCGGCGTGCTGGGCACCACCAGGGCGTCGATGCCGGCCATCAGCTGGTCCGCTTGCCGGCGCAGGTCCGCCAGTTGGTACTGGGCGCGGAAGCCGTCGGCGGCGCTCATGTCCCGGGCCGGGAGAATCACGTCGCGGATTACCGGCAGCAGGGCGTCCGGGTCTTCCAGCAGCGGCTCCGCCACGGTGTAGCGTTCCGCCACCCAGGGGCCCTGGTAGAGCAGGCGGGCGGTTTCATGGAGCACTTCCAGATCCATGGGCACCAGTTCGGCGATGGTATCCAGTTCCTGCAGTTGCCGTTGCCAGGCGGCGGCGGCCTGGTCGTCACCGAACCAGGGCGTGTCCTTGGGCACGCCCAGACGCGGTTTTTCCGGCAGGGCGGTGGGCACGCCGGCGGGCGCGTGGCGGGCGTAACCGTCCTGTTCGTCGAAGCCTTTGTAGATGTCGAATACGGTTTCCGCGTCGTCCACGCTCACCGCGAACACGCTGATGCAATCCAGGGTGCGGCAGGCGGGCACCACGCCGCGGGTGCTCATGCTGCCCTTGGTGGGCTTCAGGCCGACGATGTTGGTGAGCGCCGCCGGCACCCGACCGGAGCCGGCGGTGTCGGTGCCCAGCGCGAAGGGCACCAGCCCCAGGCTGACCACGGCGGCGGAACCGGAGCTGGAACCGCCGGTGACATAGTCGCCATTGAACGGGTTGGGCACTTCACCGTAGGGCGAACGCACGCCCACCAGCCCGGTGGCCAGCTGGTCCAGGTTGGTCTTGCCCACCAGGATGGCGCCGGCATCCAGCAGCGCCTGCACCGCCGGTGCGGTTTCCTTGGCGCTGTAAGCGTAGGCCGGGCAGGCGGCGGTGGTGGGCAGGCTGCCCACGTCGATGTTGTCCTTGACCGCGAAGGGCACGCCGTACAGAGGCAGGGCCGGATCGCTGAGTCGCTCCGCCTGGGCCAGCAGACTGGATTCGTCGAGCAGGTGGATCCAGAGAGCCCGTTCGCTGTCCTGCAGCAGAGCGGACAGCGCCTTCATGGCGGAAACCGGCGTCAGTTTTTTGCGCCGGTAGGCGGAGCGCCATTGATCGATGGTCCAGCCAAGCACGTTCGCATACCTCGTTGTATACCAGTAGGTATGCCGATCAGTGCAAGGCCGGTGCCAGCTTCCCGGCGATGCGGCGCGGTGCCAGTGTTTACGGGCGCTGGCGGTGGTTTGGTGAAAAAGCGCGGTGGTGTTCCGGGTTGGCGTTCTGCTTCATCACGGGGCGCGCGGCACTATTACTGTGCGGCGTCGGCCAGTTCGCCCTTGAGGTGCTCCACGAAGCGCGCGGTGGCCACCGGCAGGGCCCGGGAGTGTTCCATGCCCAGTGTCAGACGGCCCCGGCTCAGGCCCCGATCCGCCAGCGGCAGGGCGCGCATGCCGCCGGGCAGGTGCGAGGGCGGCATGCCGATCTGAATCTGGAAGCAGACGCCGCCGCTTTTCACCGCGAAGTTGCGCATCAGTTCGAAGGAATCCGATTCCAGCGCCGGCTCCAGGCGCAGCGAGCGGCGCGCCAGGAATTCGTCCAGCAGGGCCCGCCCGCCCAGGGACCGGTCCGGCAGCGCCAGCGGGTAGGCCACGCAATCGGACAGCCGCACCTTGTCCAGCCGGGTGAGCGGATGGTCCGGCGAGACGAAGGCGCACAGCCGCTGTTCCACGTCCATCAGGGTGCGTATCTCCGGGTCCGGCGCCGGGTTGAACACCAGCCCGATGTCGGCGCGAAACTCCTTCAGGTACCGGTACACCTCCTCGCGGCCGCAGATAAAGGTGGTGAAGCGGATTTTGGGATGGGTTTTCTGAAACGAGCAGATCGCCCGGGGCAGCAGCTCCGCCGCCATGCCCTCGATGGCGGCGATGCGCACCTCGCCGCGCCGCACGCTTTGCAGGTCCTCGATCTCCGATAGGGTGCGTTCCAGCTCCGCCATCTGCTTGCGGGCGTAGGCCACGAACAGTTCGCCGGCGGCGGTCAGGCGCACGCCCCGGGCCCGCCGCTCGAACAGGTCGGTGCCGATTTCCGCTTCGATATCCAGAATGCGGCGGTTCACCGCCGACGACACCACATTGAGCTGTTCCGCGGCTTTGCGGATCGAACCGCTGCGGGCCACGGCGTCCACATAACGAAGAAAGCGGATGTTCTGCATCTCGGGCTCCGTCGAATGAGCGATGCCGGAACGGCATCGCTATGACCAGAAAATAGCGCTGGTGGGCTGCGCTCGAAGGATTCTATCTTGCCTCGCAATGAACGCCCAGGCACGGGGCCCGGGCGTGAACAACGCGAGCAGGAGAGCTGTCCATGCCACTGACCACCGCTTCGTCACCGTCCACGGGCCGTTCGCGGCCGGTGTATTTCCTTTTCGGGCTGCTGGCGGCGCTGAGCCTGGCGCTGGCTCCGGCGGCCCGCGCCGAGCGGGACATCCGCTTCACCGCCAACTGGGCCTTCGAGGCCTCCAACGCGCCCTTCGTGCTGGCCGACCAGCGCGGCTACTTCGAGGAAGAAGGGTTGGATGTGACCGTGGACGCCGGTGAGGGCTCCTCGGCGGTGATCACGCGCATCGCCGGTGGCAGCTACCAGGCCGGCTTTGGCGACATTAATACGCTGATCGAATTCAACGCCCGCCATCCGGACAACCGCCAGCGCATGGTCTACATGATCTACAACCGGCCGCCGCTGGCGATCATCACCCTCAAGGACGCCGGCATCGAGGCGCCGAAGCAACTGGAAGGCAAGTCCATCGGCGCGCCGGCCAACGATTCCGCCTACCGCATGTTCCCGTTGTTCGCCGAGGCCACCGACCTGGACAGCGACAAAATCCGCTTTGAAAACGTGGCGCCCAATCTGCGTGAAGCCATGCTGGTGCAGGGTAAGGTGGACGCCATCGCCGGCTTCCCGCCCAGCGCGGTGCCCAACCTGCTCAAGCTGGGCATCGACGAGGACGACATCCGCATCTTCTATTACTCCGACTATGGCGTGCCGCTGTACAGCAACGGCCTGATCGTCACCGAGCGCATGATCGAGGAGGAGCCGGAGGTGGTCCAGGGCCTGGTACGCGCCACCCACCGCGGCCTCAAGGCGAGCATTGATGATCCGCTGGCCGCCGCCCAGGCGCTGCGCAAGAAGGACAGCCTGATCAACGTGGATCTGGAAGAACGCCGCATGCGCTTTTTGATCGACAACCAGCTGATCACCGAAGAGGTGAAGCAGAACGGTCTCGGCGCGGTGGACCCGGAACGTCTGGCCGCGTCCATTGAGGTGGTGGCCGAAGCGCTGGAACTGGACAACCCCCCGGCGTCGGAACAGGTATTCGACGGTGAATTCCTGGACGCGTTGGAAGGCCGGAGCGTGGCACCATGAGAACCCGTGTTCTGCGTTTTCCCTGCGCCGGGCCGGATGACCTGACGCCGCTGCGCGAGGCCCTGGCCGACGGTCGCCTGCACCCGGAACGGGTGGTGGCGGTGCTCGGCAAGACCGAGGGCAACGGTTGCGTCAACGACTTCACCCGCGCCTTCGCCACCACCGTGCTCAAGCGCTTTTTCGCCGAGCGTCTGGCGCTGCCCGAGGACACCGTGGCCGAGCGCATCGCCTTCGTGATGTCCGGCGGCACCGAGGGCGGCCTGTCACCGCACTGGCTGGTGTTCGAGGTGGACGAGACCGCCTCGCCGGCGCCGGAGCAGCCGGGATTGGCGGCGGGCATCGCCTTCACCGAAACGTTCGCGCCGGAACAGATCGGCCGTCTGGACCAGGTGCGCGCCACCGCCGCGGCGGTGCGCCGGGCCATGGCCGAGGCCGGCATCGAACGGGCCGGGGACGTGCATTACGTGCAGATCAAATGCCCGCTGCTCACCGCCGCCCGCTGCGAGCAGGCGCGCCAGCGCGGCGCCACCGTGGCCACCACCGACACCTACGAATCCATGGGCTATTCCCGGGGCGCCTCGGCCCTGGGCGTGGCCCTGGCCCTGGGCGAGGTGGACGAGCACGCGCTCAACGACGCGGCCATCTGTCATGACTTCGCCCTGTGGTCCGGCCGCGCCAGCACCTCCGCCGGCATCGAGCTGATGCGTAACGAGATCCTGGTGCTGGGCAACGCGCCGGGCTGGCACCCGGCCCTGCGCATTGGCCATGACGTGATGGTCGATGCCCTGGACGGCGAGGCGCTGGACCGCGCCCGGGCCACCTTGGGCGACGGCGAACTGGTGGCGCTGCTGGCCAAGGCGGAGCCATCGCGCAGCGGCGAAATCCGCGGCCGCCGCCACACCATGTGGGACGACAGCGACATCAACGCCACCCGTCATGCCCGCGCCCTGGTGGGCGGCGTGCTGGGCGGGCGCACCGGCGACCTGGCCCTGTTCGTGTCCGGCGGCGCCGAGCACCAGGGCCCGGACGGCGGCGGCCCACTGGCGGTGATCGTGGAGAATGGATCATGAGCGAGGGCTTTATCGAACTGGACCAGGCCACTCTGTGCTATCCGCGCAGCGACACTCCGGCGGTGGTGGACATCTCCCTGAGCGTGCCCAGCGGCGGCAGTGTCGCGCTGGTGGGGCCCAGCGGCTGTGGCAAAAGCTCGGTTCTGCGGCTGATCGCTGGCCTGGAAACCGCCACCGGAGGCCGGGTGACCGTGGGCGGCGGCGCCCCCGGTGCCTCCCGGGGCGCGGTGGGCGTGGCCTTTCAGAAAAGCACCATGCTCGACTGGCGCACGGTGCTCGACAATGTGCTGCTGCCGTTGGAAGTGGTGAGCGGGCCCACCGGTTTCCGCGCCCGCCGCGTCGAATACCGCCAGCGCGCCCTGGCATTGCTGGAGCGCCTCGGCCTGGGCGAGTACGCCCATCGCTACCCCTGGGAAATGTCCGGCGGCATGCAGCAGCGCGCCTCCCTGTGCCGCGCCCTGATCCACGAACCGGATCTGCTGTTGTTGGACGAGCCCTTCGCCGCCCTGGACGCCTTTACCCGCGAGGATCTGTGGGGCCTGGTGCAGTCGATCTGGCGGGAGCGCCGTCCCACCACCGTGCTGGTGACCCATGACCTGCGCGAGGCGGTCTATCTGGCCGACACGGTCTACGTGTTTTCCAAGGGGCCCGGGCGCATCGTCCACCGGGAGGAGATCGGCCTGCCCCGACCGCGCACCGTGGAGGGCACCTTCGAGCCGGCGTTCGTGGAGTACGTGCAGCGCCTGCGTGGCCACATCGTCGAGGTGCGTGAAACCGACGCCGACAAGGAGCCCGCCCATGGCTGACTGGATACTCAATCGGCGGGTGCTGCCGTGGCTGGTGACCCTGGGGACCTTCCTGCTGTGGGAGGGCGTGGTGCGCGGCTTCGCCATCAAAACCTTTATTCTGCCGCCGCCGTCGCTGATCGCCACCACCCTGGCGGCCCAGTGGGAGCCGATTCTGCAGCACTCCCTGCAAACGCTGATGACCACCCTGGTGGGGCTGGCGTTGGCGGTCGGTTTCGGCGTGGTGCTGGGGCTGGCGGTGGGCGCCAGCGAGAAGGTGTACGCCGGTCTCTATCCGCTGATGGTGGCCTTCAACAGCATTCCCAAGGTGGCGCTGGTGCCGATTCTGGTGATCTGGTTCGGCATTGGCACGGTGCCGGCGATTCTTACCGCCTTTCTGATTTCGTTCTTCCCGATCGTGGTCAACATCGCCACCGGCCTGGCCACGGTGGAGCCGGAACTCAACGATCTGATGCGTTCCCTGGGTGCCAACCGCCTCACGGTGCTGCGCAAGGTGGGCCTGCCGCGCACCCTGCCGTATTTCTTCGCCGCCTTGAAAGTGGCGGTGACGCTGGCCTTCGTGGGCTCGGTGATTTCCGAAACCGTGGCCGCCAACGCCGGCGTCGGCTACATGATGATGGTGGCCGGCAGCCGCTTCGAGGTGCCGCTGGTGTTCGCCGGCCTGGTGGTGGTGGGCGCCATGGGCATCGTGCTCTACCAGGCGTTCGAGTGGTTGGAGCGTCGCCTGACCTTCTGGGCGTTCCGCGGCTGAGGCGGTGCGCGCCGCTGGTGCGCGGCGCGCCGTTTTGCACACAAGCAGTGCGCCCGGCCTTGAACGGGGAATGACGATTTCGCCGGAAACCCCTGTTTTAAAGGCGTTTCCGGCAGATGGCATGAAGGCTGCTTACTTGTATACCAGCATGCATTCCAGGATGCACTCCACCTTCGCGCGCCGCCCGGCGGCGCCTTCCATCCAAGGTCAGTGTTAAAGGACGCCTCATCATGTCGCACATCAATCGCCGAAACTTCATCAAGGCCGCCGGCCTGCTGGGCGCCGCCGCGGCGCTGCCGTTCAACCCGCTGCGCGCGGCGCAGAAGGAAATCACCGTGGGCTTCCTGTACGTGGGCGCCCGCGATGACTTCGGTTACAACCAGTCCCACGCGGAAGCCGCCGCCCTGGTCAAGAAGATGCCCGGGGTCACCGTGGTGGAACAGGAGAACGTGCCGGAGACGGTGGCGGTGCAGCGCGCCATGGAAGCGATGATTCGCCAGGATGGCGCCAGCCTGATTTTCCCCACCTCGTTCGGCTACTTCGACCCGCATGTGCTGAAAGTGGCGCAGCGTTTCTCCGACACCCGCTTCGCCCACTGTGGCGGCCTTTGGGAGAAGGGCAAGCACCCCATGAACGTGGGCAGCTTCTTCGGCTACATCGACGAGGGCCAGTACCTCAACGGCGTGGTGGCCGGCCATATGAGCAAGTCGGCCAAGCTCGGCTTCGTGGCCGCCAAACCGATTCCCCAGGTGCTGCGCAACATCAACGCCTTCACCCTGGGCGCGCGCTCGGTGAACCCGGACATCACCACCTCGGTGATTTTCACCGGTGACTGGTCGATGCCGGTGAAGGAGGCGGAAGCCACCAACAGCCTGATCGACAGCGGCTGTGACGTCATCACCTGCCACGTGGACGGTCCCAAGGTGCTGGTGGAAACCGCCGAGAAACGCGGTGTCATGACCTGCGGCTACCACGCCAGCCAGGCGCAGCTGGCGCCGGAAGGCTACCTCACCGGCGCCGAGTGGAACTGGGTGACGCCCTACCAGGAACACGTCAAGGCGGCGCTCAACGGCGAGCCGATGATCAATTTCCTGCGCGGTGGCCTCAAGGAAGGCTTCGTCAAAACCTCCCCCTACGGGCCGGCGGTCAGCGCCGAAGCGAAGAAGGACGCGGACGCGGTGAAAGCGAAGATGCTGAGCGGCGACTACGTGATCTTCGGCGGCCCGCTGAAGAACAACCGGGGCGAGGTGGTGATCGCCGACGGCACCGACTACCAGCAGACCGCCGTGGAACTGGAGCGCATGGACTACCTGGTGGAGGGCGTGCGTGGCCAGCTCTGATTTTCTGCACGGCGGGAGCCCGTCATGTTGAAGCCCTGGCTCGGGCGGGCGGCGGTGCTGGCGTTGCCGGCGCTGCCCACGCTGCTGGCGATGCTGACCACGGCGGTGCTGTTCATCCTGTTTCTTCTGATCCAGGGGCAGCCCGCCTGGCAGGCCGGTCCGCTGGTGTTCGAAGGCGCCTTCGGTTCCATGTTCGCCTGGGAAAACACCCTGATGCGCGCCGCGCCGCTGATGCTCACCGCCCTGTGCGTGGCGCTGCCGGCCCGCGCCGGCCTGATCATCATCGGCGGTGAAGGCGCGCTGGTGCTCGGTGGTCTGGCGGCGGCGGTGACGCCGCTGTGGCTGCCGGCGTTGCCGGCCTGGCCGATGCTGATCGCCATGGGCGTGGCGGCGATGCTGGCCGGCGGCCTGTGGATCGGGCTGAGCGGCTGGCTGCGCCAGAAGCGCGGCGTCAACGAGACCATCGGCAGCCTGCTGCTCTCTTATATCGCGCTGGCCATTTTCCGCCATCTGGTGGAGGGGCCGCTGCGCGACCCCAACAGTTTGAACAAACCGTCCACGCCGCCGCTGGACAGTGGCTATCAGATCGGCGTGATCAGCGACAGCTTCTATGTGCACTGGGGCCTGGTGGCCGGCGTGGTGACCTGCGTGCTGGCCTGGGTGCTGGTGCGCTACAGCGTGGTGGGTTTTTCCCTGCGCATCGTCGGCGGCAACCCGCGGACGCCGCGCATGCTGGGTCTGCCGGTGGACCGTCTGGTGCTGCTCACCTGCGTGCTGGGCGGGGCCGCTGCCGGTCTGGCCGGTATGTACGAAGTCAGCGCCGTGCAGGGCAGCGCCAATACCGCGCTGATCTCCGGCTACGGCACCGCCGGCATCCTGGTGGCCTTCGCCGCCCGCCATAACCCGCTGGGCATTATCGTCTGCGCGATTCTGCTCGGTGGCCTGGAGGCCAGTGGCGGTCTGCTGCAACGGCGCCTGGGGTTGCCCGACGCCACCACTCTGATCCTGCAGGGCATTCTGTTCATCAACCTGCTGGCCTGGGAGGCGCTCACCCGCCGCACTCTGGACTGGCGCCTATGGCTGCGCGGCCACTGGATCGCGGCCCCTTCATCCCGCGCCGGAAGCACGGAGGTCAGCCATGGCTGAGTCGGAACTGTCGATTTTTCTGCTGGCCTTGCTGGCCGGCGCCATCCGGGTGGGCACGCCGTTCCTGTTCGTCAGCCTGGGCGAATGCCTGACCGAGAAAGGCGGGCGCATCAACCTGGGCCTGGAGGGCATTCTGGTTACCGGGGCGATGACCGGCTACGCGGTGTCCTACCTGTCCGGCTCACCCTGGTTGGGGGTGTTCGCCGCCGGCCTGTCGGGCCTGGCCCTGGGGCTGGTGCATGGAGTGATCTGCTCGTTGCCACGGGTTAACGACATCGCCTTCGGTATCGCGCTGATCCTGTTCGGTACCGGCCTGGCGTTCTTCCTGGGCAAGGATTTCATCCAGCCCAGCGCCCCCATGCTGCCGTCCATCCCTCTTGGATTCTGGAGTGACGACACCCGGGTGCGCTCGGCGCTCAACGTCAATGTGCTGTTCTTTATCGGCGTGGCGCTGGCCTTCGTGTTGCATTGGAGCCTGCGCGGCACTCGCTGGGGGCTGATGCTGCGGCTGGTGGGTGACCACGAGGACTCCGCCCAGGCGCTCGGTTACCGGGCCGCCGGGGTGCGCATCGTGGCCACCGGCGTGGGCGGCTTCCTGGCCGGCGTGGGCGGCGCCTACCTGTCGCTGTACTACCCGGGCAGCTGGAACGAAGGCTTGTCCAGCGGCCAGGGCCTGATGGCGGTGGCGCTGGTGATCTTCGCCCGCTGGCAACCGATCAACTGCCTGTGGGCGGCGTTGCTGTTCGGTGCCGCCGGCGCCGTGGGCCCGGCCCTGCAGGCCATCGGCATTGGCTGGGGCTACTACCTGTTCAACGCCATTCCCTATGTGCTGACCCTGGCGGTGATGGTGATCACCTGCCGGCCGGACCGAACCCTCAGCGGCGCGCCCGGCGAACTCAGCCTGAACCGATAACCCGACGAGAGAAGGTATTCCCATGTCCAGCGGACTCTCCGGTTTGAACAAAACCCCCAACGGCGTGGTGATGGGGCTGGCGCAACTGGCGCTGCCCGATCCGCGCACCCGCGATCAACTCTGGCAACAGACGCAACGCGTGGTCGAGATGATCGGCAAGGCCCGGCGCAGCATGCCGGAGATGGACCTGATCGTGTTTCCGGAATATTCCCTGCACGGCCTGTCCATGGACACCTCGCCGGACATCATGTGCGACCTGGACGGCCCGGAAGTGGCGGTGCTCAAGCAGGCCTGCGTCGATCATAAAATCTGGGGCTGCTTCTCGATCATGGAGGCCAACCCCAACGGCAACCCGTTCAATTCCGGTCTGATCATCGACGACACCGGCGCGCTGAAACTCTACTACCGCAAGATGCACCCCTGGGTGCCGGTGGAACCCTGGGAGCCCGGCGACCAGGGCATCCCGGTGTGCGAAGGGCCCAACGGTTCCACCCTGGCGCTGATCATCTGCCACGACGGGATGTTCCCGGAGATGGCCCGGGAGTGTGCCTACAAGGGCGCCGAGATCATGATCCGCACCGCCGGCTATACGGCGCCGATCCGCCACTCCTGGAAGATCACCAATCAGGCCAATGCCTTCACCAACCTGATGCAGACCGCCAGCGTTTGTATGTGCGGCTCCGACGGCACCTTCGATTCCATGGGCGAGGCCATGTTCGTCAATTTCGACGGCGTGCCGCTGGTGGAAGGCAGCGGCCGCGCCGACGAAATCGTCTGCTGCGAGCTGCGCCCGGACCTGGTGCGCGAAGCGCGCGAGCACTGGGGCGTGGAGAACAACATCTACCAGTTCGGTCACCGTGGCTACGTGGCGGTGAAAGGCGGCGCCGGCGATTGCCCCTACACCTATATGCGGGATCTGGCGGCGGGCCGCTACCGTCTGCCCTGGGAAGACAGGGTGAAACACACCGATGGCCGCGCCTTTGGTTTCGCGCCGCCGGAGCGCACTTACACGCCAGGAGAGCATTGATATGAGCGAGCACTTCATCACCGCCGACCCTTATCCCTGGCCGTACAACGGCGACCTGCGCCCGGACAATACGGCGTTGATCGTGATCGATATGCAGACCGACTTCTGTGGTGAAGGCGGTTACGTGGACAGCATGGGCTACGACCTGTCCCTGACGCGGGCTCCCATCGAGCCGATCAAGAAGGTAATGGCGGCGCTGCGCGAACGGGGCTTTCTGATCATTCACACCCGTGAAGGGCATCGCCCGGACCTGGCCGACCTGCCCGCCAACAAGCGCTGGCGCTCGCAACGGATCGGCGCCGGCATCGGTGACGCCGGCCCCTGCGGACGCATCCTGGTACGCGGCGAACCGGGCTGGGACATCATTCCGGAACTGGCGCCCCTGGACGGCGAGGTGATCATCGACAAGCCCGGCAAGGGCTCGTTCTGCGCCACCGACCTGGAGCTGATCCTCAATACCCGGGGCATCGACAACATCATTCTCACCGGCATCACCACCGATGTGTGCGTGCACACCACCATGCGCGAAGCCAACGACCGTGGCTTCGAATGCCTGCTGCTGGAGGACTGCTGCGGCGCCACCGACAAGGGCAACCACGACGCCGCCATCAAGATGGTGAAAATGCAGGGCGGGGTGTTCGGCAGCGTGGCCGATTCCGGCGCGCTGCTGGACGGCCTGGGAGCGATTTGAGATGCGTGCGCTGAAGCTGGAAACCATCGGCGCCAGCAAAACCTTCGGCACCTTTCGGGCCCTGGACAAGGTATCGCTGACGGTGCGGGCCGGCACCGTGCACGCCCTGCTCGGCGAGAACGGCGCCGGCAAAAGCACGCTGGTGAAGGGACTGGTGGGCTATGCGCCCCTGGACGACGGCAACATTCTGGTGGACGACCGGGAATACGCGGTGCGCCTGCCCCGGGACGCGCACGGTCTGGGCATCGGCATGGTCTACCAGCATTTCACCGTGGCCCCCGGCCTCACCGTGGCGGAGAACCTGGTGCTGGCGCGGGGCGATCTGCCGGCGCGCATTCACTGGAAAGCGGAGCGCGAGCGGCTGCGCGCCTTTATGGAAAAGATGCCGTTCAAGCTGGACCCGGAGCGCCCGGTGGCCGGGCTGGCCGCCGGGGAAAAACAGAAGCTGGAAATTCTCAAGCAGCTGTACCTGGACCGGCGCCTGATCATTCTCGACGAGCCCACCTCGGTGCTGACGCCCCAGGAAGCGGATGAAGTGCTGGGCCTGATGCGCGATCTGGCCCACGACGGTCAGGTCTCGGTATTGATGATCACCCATAAGTTCCGCGAGGTGACGGCCTTCGCCGACGACGTCACCGTGCTGCGCAAGGGCGCCCTGGTGGGCAGCTGCAAGGTGGCGGACACCACCCCCGAGGCGCTGGCGGAATGGATGATGGGACGCAGTGACGACCGCACCGTGGCCGGCGAACGGCCGCCGGTGGACCGCGACCTGGCCCCGGCCCTGGAAGTGGCCGGCCTGGAAGTGAACAACGACAAGGGCGTGCGCGCCGTGCACGGTGCGTCGTTCCGGGTACGCCCCGGTGAGATCCTGGGCGTGGCCGGCATCTCCGGCAATGGCCAGCGGGAACTCACCGAGGCCCTGCTCGGCCAGCGCAAGCGCGAAGCCGGCGCGGTGCGCGTGCACGGCGAGCCCTACCACGCCACCCGCAAGGAAATGCTGGCCCGGGGCGTGCACAGTCTTCCGGAGGAGCCGCTGCGCAATGCCTGCGTGGCCAATCTGTCGGTGGCCGAGAATCTGGCCCTGCGCACCTTCGACCGGGCACCGATCCGGCGCCAGGGCTGGCGCGTCAGCCGCCGCGCCATGCGCGAGCAGGCACGGGGTTTGATCGAGCGCTTTCAGGTCACGCCGCCGGACCCGGACCGGCCCATCGGCACACTCTCCGGCGGCAATGTGCAGCGCGCGGTGCTGGCCCGCGAACTCACCGACGAGGTGCGGGTGCTGATCGTGTCCAACCCGGTGTTCGGCCTCGACTTCAATTCCGTGGCGCTGATTCACCAGCGCCTGATGAACGCCCGCAACCGGGGCGCCGCGGTGCTGCTGCTCAGCGAGGACCTGGACGAACTGCTGGAACTGGCGGATCGCATCCTGGTGATCCACGACGGCGAGTTGGTGTTCGAGACTCCCGCCCGGGATGCCGACCGCGCCGAACTGGGCGCGCACATGGCCGGCGGCGGTCACCGGGAGGCCTCATGATGCAGGTGCAGGCGCGCCCGGACGCGTACCGGTTCGAGCCCGCCACCACCGCCCTGGTGGTGATCGACATGCAGCGGGATTTCCTCGACCCGGGCGGTTTCGGTGCCGCCCTCGGTAACGACGTGACGCCGCTGCGCGCTATCGTGCCGGTGGTGGCGGAGCTGCTGGCCCTGGCCCGCCACCACGGCCTTACCGTGATCCACACCCGCGAGTCCCACGCTCCGGATCTGTCCGACTGCCCGCCGGCCAAACACCAGCAGGGCAAGCCCGGCCTGCGCATCGGTGACCCGGGGCCCATGGGCCGGATTCTGATTCGCGGTGAACCCGGCAATCAGATCGTGCCGGAGCTGGCGCCGCTGGACGGCGAATGGGTGATCGACAAACCGGGCAAGGGCATGTTCTACGCCACCGGCCTGGACCGGCGGCTGCGCGAGGCCGGCATCGAGACCCTGCTGTTCGCCGGCGTCACCACCGAAGTGTGCGTGCAGACCAGCATGCGCGAAGCCTGCGACCGGGGCTATCGCGGCCTGCTGATCGAGGACGCCACGGAAAGTTATTTCCCCGACTTCAAACGGGCCACCTTGGAGATGATCGTCGCCCAGGGTGGCATCGTCGGCCGGGTGGCCGGACTGGCCGCTCTGCGGGCGGCTTTGCGGAATAAGGAACTCTGATATGAACGCTTCACCGGAAATCAACCGGCCCCGGGTGGTGGCGGAAGTACGCACCGCGTTCGAGGACTACGAACGAGCCCTGCTGGACAATAACCTGGCGGTGCTGGACGGCTACTTCTGGGATCACACCGCCACGGTGCGTTACGGCGTGGCGGAAAACCTGCACGGCGCCGAGGAGATCGCCCGCTACCGTCGCCAGTGCCAGCCGGTGGGCCCCGGTCGCGCCCTGTTCGACACCGTGATCACCACCTTTGGCGACGACTTCGCCACGGTCAGCACCCAGTTTCGCGACGGCGTCAGCGAGCGGGTGGGGCGGCAAATGCAGACCTGGGCGCGTTTCGAGGATGGCTGGAAGGTGGTGGCCGCCCATGTGAGCGTGGACCTGAGCACGCTGTGACCGGGCCTTCGGGCTTCCCTTGGGGTATTACATTCCTCTAACATTCTCCGATCCATTTTTTGCGTCCCGGGGACCCTCATGCCCGAGATTACGGCGAAAGCCCTGAACCGGCCGCCGCTTGGCCTTCTTTTGCCACCGTTATTGATCGCCCTGTCGGTGGCCTTCTGGTGGCGCTACCACCCGCGCCCGGAACTGCCGCCGATGACCGAGCAGTCGCTGCTGCGGCTGGCCGCCGACACCGACTTCCACAACCTGGACCCGGCCCCGGCGCCGTTGCCCTGGGAGCACTACACCATCGCCCCCGGGGATTACCTGACCCACCTGTGGAAAGAGCAATGGCAGCTGCCCGCCGCCACCCTCTACCGGCTGATCGAGACCGCCGAGCACGGCGAGTTGCTCAACCGCCTGCGCCCCGGCCAGCATCTGGAATGGCGAGCGGACAGTGACGGCAACCTGCTGGCGCTGCGGCTGTGGGAGAACGAGGCGCGCGGCTACCAGTGGAATCTGGAGGCGGATTCGATCAGCGCGCGGCCCCTGGAAAAAGCCCGCACCAGCCACCGGGTCCGCATTACCGGCGTGGTGCAGAGTTCCCTGGGCGCCGCGCTGGCCGCGCAGCCGGATCTGGCCGGCGCCGCCGGTTCGGTGAGCGCCCAGCTCGCCGAACTGCTGCCCCTGGGCCGCCAGGCCCGCCGCGGCGACCGTTTCTCGGTGCTGGTGGACGTGGAAAATCTGGAAGGCAGCGAGCGTGCCTACTCCGCCAAACTGATGGGCTTCGATTATCAGGGCGCGCGCCTGCGGGCCAGTGCCGCCCGCTTCGACGACGACCGCTTCTATAAGCCGGACGGCACCAGCCTGCTGCCCAGCTTCTGGCGTTACCCCTACGCCCAGAACCTGCGTTACCGCATCAGCTCGCCGTTCAATCTGCACCGCCACCACCCGATCACCGGCCGCATCAGCCCCCATTACGGCACCGATTTCGCCATGCCGGTGGGCACCGCCGTGGAAGCCCCGGCGGACGGCGTGGTGCGCCGCGCCACCCGTGGCGCCCTGGCCGGCAACTACCTGGTGCTGGACCACGGCAACGGCTACCAGACTCGCTATATGCACCTCAGCAAGCTGCTGGTGAACGCCGGCGATACCGTCGAGCAGGGCCAGGTGATCGCCGACAGTGGCAACACCGGCCGCAGCACCGGTCCCCACCTGCACTACGAACTGCGCCTCAACGGCCGCCCGGTGAACGCCATGGAAGCGGCGCTGCCCACCAAGGGCCAGCTGGCGAAGGATGAACTGACCCGGTTCCGGAATCAGTACGCGGCCTACTTTGATTTCCCGGAGCCGGGGCAGGGCGGTACCGAGGTGGCCGGTCGCGCTCATTAGCGACCGGTGGCGGGCTTTTCGGGTCGTTGCGGCCGGACTCCATGTCCCAGGGCGTTGCCCATGCGATTGCGCAGCGCCGAGCGGCTGAACTGACCGATCCGGTTAGGCGCTTGCCGCACGATGTCTTCCGAGTCGAAGCTCTCCGGTGCGCCCCGTCGGGCGCCGTCGGAGGGTGTCATGCGCCGCTGTAAACAGTCCAGTGGCAGCGCGCGATGTCCATCTACCTCCACGGTTACGCAGGGGTATCCGGCCTCGACCTGTTCCGTTTTGTCGGCACCCGCCCGGGGGGCGGCCAGCCCTGATAGCAGCATCAGCGCGGCGGTGCTCAGCACGCTCCGCCGGCTTTTTCCGTACAGCCCCATCCTTGCGCCCTCACGTCGGTGAACGTCGAGCCTGCGTTCTGAGGGCGTCCACGGCAATGTCGAAGCCGGCATTTTCCGTGAACTTTTCATGACCGTTTTTCGGTTTCCTCGTTCTGAAACACTCTCTCTCTTTGTTGATCGGAGCATGTTCACTTTTCCCGCCGCGGATCGGTGACCACGGTCGGCAATCAGGTGGCCGTCGTCGGCGAGCGTTCCCCAGGCCGGCGGCGGTTTTTTTTATTGATGAATTTTTGGTGACAAAGCTTCGGTCTTGGCGCTCGGGTGGCATCTTAAAAAGTGTTAACTGGATCACCGGTTTTTAGCCGGTGGATATTTCGGTGGCGGTCGTCGATCAATGGGGCCTTCGGGATGAACGACGCCGTGGCACCTTTTTTAGCGCCGGGTTTTATTCATGTTCAATGCGCACGGAAGAATGCCAGGTTTGATCGGAAGGGGGGAAGCAAAGCTGTTCGTCCTTCTATGGCTGGGCCTGTATCTATGGTTGAGTCCGACGACGGCGAAGGCCGATGACGAATTGCCCGCGGTGGCCACCGTTACCATTAACGAGTACATCGTGCGCGGCAACACCGTTCTGGACAACCGAGACATCGAGCGCGCGGTTTATCCGTTCCTGGGACCCGACAAAACCCTTGATCATATTCAGCGGGCCCGGGAGGCGCTGCAGAAAGCCTATCAGCAACGCGGCTACCAATCGGTGTATGTGGAGTTGCCGGAGCAGAAGGTGTCCGGGGGCGTGGTCTATCTGCTGGTGACCGAGGTTACGGTGGGGCGGGTGCGGGTGATCGGCTCACGTTACCACTCGCCGCTGATGATCCGCCGTGACGTGCCGGCCCTGAGCGAGGGGGCGGTGCCGGACTTCGAACTGGTTCAGGAGCAGCTCACCCGGGTAAACCGTTCCGGCAAGCGCCAGGTCATGCCATTGGTCAAGGAAGGCCGGATTCCGGGGACCATGGATGTGGACCTGTCGGTGGAGGATCAGCGACCCTGGAACGCCAGCCTCACCGCCAATAACGACTACAGCGCCGACACCGAAAAGCTGCGCACCATCGCCACTCTCTCGCACGCCAATCTCTGGCAAAGAGGGCACAGCGCCTCGCTGACCTTTTTTACCGCCCCGCAGGATACGGACAACGCGGAGGTGTGGTCCGCCAGCTACGAAGCGCCCTTGGCGGAACGCTGGTCCACCCGCGTCAACGGCTATATCTCCGACAGCGACGTGGCCACCGTGGGTGGCACCAATGTGGTGGGCAAGGGCCACTCCGTCGGTGTTTCGCTGATCTACAGCCTGCCGTTCAACGGCACCTGGGGGCATTCGTTCTCCGCGGGGATTGATTTCAAGGACTTCACGGAATCCCTGGTCTTTGGTCAGAGCGAGGACGATGTGCCGTTGGAGTACGCGCCTTTTACCTTTGCCTATAACGGCTACTTCTTCACCGATCACCATCAGGGCTACATCAATCTCAGTGTGGTGACGGCTTCCGATGAGGTCCCCTCCGGGGGCAGCGGCTGGGAGGAGTTCGACGACAAGCGTTACCAGGCGAGCCCGGATTTCGCCCTGTTCAAGGCCGATGCCTCTCTGGAATGGCAGCTGGATGAATGGGTGCTGGCAAGCAAGCTCTCCACCCAATTCGCCTCGGGACCGCTGGTCTCGAATGAACAGTTCGCGGTCGGTGGCGCCGGCACGGTCCGTGGCTACCTGGCCGCCGAGCAGGCCGGTGATGAAGGTTATTTGGCCAGCCTGGAATTGCGCACGCCGTCGCTGGATAGCTGGTTTGGCAATCCCTGGCGATTGCTGCGGTTCCACGTTTTCAGTGAAGGCGCCTGGCTGAGACTGCAGGACCCGCTGCCGGAGCAGGACTACCGGTTTGATCTGGCCAGCGTCGGTGTCGGCGCCCGAGCTCAGCTTTGGGATTTTCTCAGCGGCTCCGTGGACCTGGGCTATCCGCTGCTGGAAACCGGCGATACGGAAAAATACGACCCGCGCGTTCATTTCAGTGTGACCGCGCGTTTTTAACTACCCGGGACCATCCAAACCAAACGAATTACAGAGTTATCTTCGGAGTGCCTGACCATGCGACAACGTTTGCTCGTCTTCATCCTGTCCTGCCTGGGGGCGTTGGCGCCTTCCCTGGCACAGGCCTGGTGGCAGGAAGACTGGAGTTACCGGAAACAAATCACCATCGACACCACTTCGGCGGGGGCGGACATCGGTGAGCCGGTGGGCCGAATGCCAGTGCTGGTTCGCCTTCACACGGGCAACTTCAGCTTCGATGGGGTGCGAGAGAACGGCGCCGACATTCGCTTCGTCTCGGCGGATGACGAGACCGTCTTCAACCACCGGATCGAGAGCTTCGACGCTCTGCTGGGCGTGGCCTACATCTGGGTGGATGTGCCGGAGGTGCAGGGCGGCGCCCGCCAGGACATCTGGATGTACTACGGCAACGCCGAAGCGCCGGCGCCCGGCGATAGCCAGATCTACGATGCGGACTACACCGGGGTGTATCACTTCGATGGCGCGCCGGGCGCTACGGCGAGCGATGCCACCGCCTACGGCAACGACTCCGATAGTCCGGTACCGGCCTCCACGGCTGGTGTGATCGGTCAGGCCGCCCGCTTCAGTGGCGAGCCGTTGATGCTGCCGGCGGCCCCGTCACTGGCGATTGGCGCCGGCGGCGCGTTCAGCTTCAGCGCCTGGATCAAGGCACCGCAGGCGGCCGGCGAGCAGGCCCTCTATCTGCGCCGGGACGCCGGCAACAGCTTGCTGATCGGCATTGATAACGGGGTGCCGTTCGTGACGATCAACGGTCAGCGCGCGCGCGCGGGTCAGCCGCTGGTCGCCGATCAATGGCAGCATCTGGCGGTCACCGTCGGTGCCCAGGGGGTGACTCTCTATCTTAACGGCCAGCCGGCGGGTCGCATGGCCGTCGCCTTGCCGGCCTTCAACGGCGCCGCCGTCCTGGGCGGCGGCCCGCTTGGCGATCAGGCGACGGTTGAGCCGGGCGCCATCACCGATGGGACGCAAGGCGCCGGAGAAGACCGTTCCGGCGAGCTCGCCGCGGGGGCCGGCGCGGAAAGCGAGGCGCCCGCCACGGCGGCCGGCTTTATCGGGGCCATGGACGAGGTGCGTCTGTCCCGCGTGGAACGTTCCCCCGCGCTGATCCGCGCCAGCGCCCTGTCCCAGGGGCCGCGGGCAAGCCTGCTGACGTTCGGCGTTGATGAGGAGCAATCCGGTTTCGGCTTTGGCGCGCTGGGCTTCCTGCTGGCATCGGTACCGGTGGATGCCTGGGTCATCATCGGGGTGCTGGCGATCATGATGCTGCAAACCTGGGTGGTGATGTTCCAGAAGTTTCGCCAGGCACGGCGCACCGACGAAGCCAACGCCGAATTTCGCGAAGTTTTTGCCGGGGTCGGCACGCGGTTGGAGAAGCTGGCGGACGACCGGGCCCTGGGCGAGCGTCTGGAATACTCCTCGCTGTGGCGCCTCTACCAGGTGGCGGTTCGCGAACTGCGGATTCGCCGTGAACAGGGCGCCGATACCGATCGGATTTCCTCGGAAACGCTGGAGGCGATCCGCGCCTCCATGGACGCGGTTCGTACTAATGAGAACCGTGCGTTGGGCCATCGGCTGGGGGTGCTCTCCAACGCCATCGCCGGCGGCCCCTATATCGGCCTGCTCGGCACGGTGCTGGGCATCATGGTGGTGTTTCTCGGCACCGCCATGGCCGGCAACGTGAACATCAACGCGGTGGCGCCGGGGATGGCCGCCGCGCTGCTGGCCACCGCCGCCGGCCTGTTCGTGGCGATCCCGGCGCTGTTCGCCTACAACCGCCTGAACGGTCGCAACCGCGACATCAGCTCCGACATGCGCGTTTTTCTGGACGAGTTCGTTACCCGCCTGGCCGAGCTGCGCGGTGCCGGGGCCGGCGTGGTCCACCACGCCGACGACCGCACCGCCGGCACCCGACACGACGCCCTGGTGTAAGGAGAGCGACATGGCTTCAGTAAAAGCATCCATGGATGACAACGAGCAGGACGGTCCGGTCGACGGCATCAACATCACACCCCTGGTGGATGTGCTCATGGTGGTGTTGGTGATGTTCATCCTCACCGCCACCGCCCAGGTGGCCGGTATTCAGGTGGATCTGCCCAAGGCCAGCGCGTCGGTGTCGTTGTCGGAGCCGAAGACCAAGGCGGTATCGGTGGACAACGATGGCCAGATTTTCCTCGACGCCTACCCGGTGACTCTGGATGAGCTCGAGGACCGCCTGCGTACGGAAAAGGCCACCCATCCGGATTTTCCGGTGGTGGTGCGCGGTGACGCGGCGGTGCAGTACCAGAAAGTGGTGGAAGTGCTCGACATCCTGCGTCGCCTGGAGCTTGCCCAGGTGGGCCTGGTGACCGGCAAACCGAAGAACTGACTGGAACGGATCCGACCGAGATGCCACACCAATCACGGAAATCGAGCCGGACGCGGACGGCGCGGCAGCGACGCCTCGCCGCCCTGGCCTGGCCGCTGGCGGTGTTGCTGGCGCTGGTGGTACTGGGCGTACTGCTGTGGCGGTGGGCCCACGACAGCGCAGGCGTGCAACGGCAGGTCCCAAAGCCGGACATGATCGTGCCGCTACCGCCGCCGCCTCCGCCGCCGGAGGAGCAAACCGAGCCGGAACCGGAACCGGAGGAAGTGGTGGAGCCGGTGCCGGAGCCCACGCCGGTGGAAGAGCCAACGCCGGAAGAGCCGCCGTCACCGTCCCAGGATCTCTCCGAGGCCATGCAGATCGATGGCGAGGCCCAGGCCGGCGGAGATGACTTCAATATCGCCGCCGGCAGTGGCGGCGGCCGGGGCGGATCCGGGGCCGGCGTGGGTAATGCGACCTATGGTCAGTACCTGTCCTACGCCTTTCAACGGCGGCTGCGCGAAGACCGTGACATCCGGCATCTGAGCTACCGATTGGAGGTCAATTTGTGGCTCGACCCGGACGGTCGGGTGACCCGGGTACAGGTACTGGAATCCAGTGGTGACGAGGACGTGGACCGGCGCATCGCCGCCGCTCTGCGCGAGCTCGAACCGCTCGACCAGAAGCCGCCCGCGTCGCTGACGTTGCCGGTGCACATGTCCCTGCAAGGGCGCCGTCCGGGATGACCCGCCGGCCGCCCTCCCTAAGACTTCTTTCAGGAGCCGATAGCATGAACAGGCAAATTTCTCGCTGGACCCTGGCCGTGGCGGTGGCCGCCACGCTGGCCGGCCCGGTCCGGGCACAGACCCCGGAACCGGAGACGCCGTCGGTGTCGGGCAATACCACGGTACACCTGATCCGCTTGTTGGTGGAGCAGGGCGTGATCACCGAAGTCCAGGCCCAGGGGCTGCTGGACCAGGCCCGCCGCGATGCGTTGGCGGAACAGCGTCGGCAGCCCCAGGTGCAAGAAGGCGATGTGCGGGTACCGTACATCCCGGAGACCGTGCGCGAAGGCATCCGCGAGGAGGTCAAGGAAGAAGTGATGGCGCAGGCCCGACGGGAAAACTGGGCGGCGCCGAATACCGTCCCGGATTGGGCTTCGCGCATCACCCTGTCCGGTGACGTGCGAGTGCGCAATGAGTCCCGCTTCCTGGCCGACGACAACAGCGACCTGATTGTCGATTTCCAGGAGTGGAACGAGGATAAGTACGACGTGCGTCTTGACGACGATACTCTTCCTCCATTGCTGAACACTCGTAAGGATCGCGAGAACCTCATGCGCATTCGTGCCCGTTTCGGTCTGGAAGCGGAACTGGGCAAGCAATGGAGCGCCGGTGTGCGGCTGGCCACGGGCAGCAGCGACAGCCCGGTATCCACCACCCAGACACTCGGCGGCGGGCTGAGCAAAAAGGACATCTGGCTGGACCGCGCCCATATCCGCTGGACACCGGGCGCCTGGAGTTTCACCGCGGGCCGCGCCGACAATCCGTTTGTGTCCACCGATATTCTGTATTCCGATGAGCTGGCCTTCGATGGCGTCTCGGCGGCCTGGCGCGGTACCGGCATGGCCCGGGGCGGCGGCTTTTTCGGCACGCTGGGGGCCTTCCCATTGGAATATCTGTCCGATGACTTTCCCTCCGACGAACAAAACAAAACGGAAAGCGAGGACAAGTGGCTGTTCGGCGCCCAGTTGGGTGTGAATTGGCGCTTTACCGGCCAGAATAGCCTGCTGGCGGCGGTGGCCTATTACGACTTCGACAATATTCGTGGGCAGCGTTCACAGCAGTGTTTCCTGTATCTGGATTATCAGACCTGCGACACCGACTGGTCGGCACCGGCCTTCATGCAAAAAGGCAACACCGTTTTCCTGTTGCGTGACATCGCTTTGGAACCTAGTAATGAAGCCGCCACCGCCCAGCCGCAGCTGGTGGGCCTGGCCTCGGAGTTCCAATTGCTGGACATCAACCTGCGCTGGGACACGTCTTTGTTCCGCGATTACCAGTTGCGCATGGCCGCCAATTATGTGCACAACCTGGCCTACGACGAAGACGAAATGCTGGAACATTCCGAAGGCCAGATTTACAACAACTTCGACTTCAATGGCGAGCTGGAAAGCGGGTCCGACGCCTGGATGCTGCAGGCCGCCTTTGGCGAAGGCCTGGATCTGAAGCGTTCCGGTGATTGGCAGATGTTCCTGGGCTACAAGTATATCGAGCCGGATGCGCTGCCGGACGGTTTCAACGATTCCACTTTCCACCTCGGTGGCACCAACGCCAAGGGTTATTTCCTGGGTGGCGCCTACGCCTTTACCGACCGGCTCTCCACCCGTGGCCGCTGGTTGAGCGCCGAAGAGGTTTATGGTCAGCCCTTCGCCATCGATGTGCTGCAACTGGAGCTCAATGCGCGCTTCTGAGAGAGACGCCGGAGGAATGTCATGACCAATGCAAACCCAGGGTGGCGGCCGACGCCGCGGTTCTTTGTGGCTGGCCTGTGCCTGGTCTTGAGCCTGCCGGGCCTCGCCCAGACCGGGCAAAGCCTGGAAGAGCGCCTGCGTGCTGAATTGCGCAGTAATCGGCAGGAGTTGCAAGCGTTGCGCTCCCAACAGACGCAATGGGAGGCGCGGGCGGCCCGTGCCGAAGCGGAGCGCCGCGCCGCCGAGGAGAAGCTGGCGGCGATGCAAGCGCACCTGAGTGACAGCGACAAGAAGCTGGCCGCTCAGCGCCGGGCCAGCGCTGGCCGGTTGGCGGAAAGCCGCGAACGCAATCAGCAAGTGCGTGACGCCTACGACCAATTGCTGGGCATGGCCCGCGACAAGGAAGTGGAACGCCGGCAGCTGGCGCGGCGCGCTACTGAACAGGCCCAGGCGCTGGAAACCTGTGCGGCACGCAACGGTGAGTTGTACCGCGCCGGGCGTGAAATTCTTGACGCCTACGAGAGTCTGGGCGCCGGTGGTCTGTTCAAACTACGCCAGCCGCTGGCGGCCTCCGCGCGGGTGGAGTTTGAAGAAGGGGCGCAGGCCTACGGCGACCGGCTCTACAACAATCAGGTGGATGCGGTGGTACCGGATGCCGAGTCCAAACCGACACCCGACGGGGACCAGTAATGAGTGAAAAGCAGGACATTATCGAAGATATCGAGCTCGACGGCGTCGCCGCGCTGTTGCAGGAAGCGGGCTATCGCACCAACGATAGTGAACAGAACGGCACGCGGCAGTTGCTCAGCGCCAGCCAGGGGATCGGTTTCGCGGTACGCCCGGGCAACACCCGGGAGGGCGGAACCGGTTTGCTCGACTTTACGCTCAGCTGCGCCCTGCGCATCGACGGCGAGTTGCCGGAAGGCATGGTGACGGCCTGGAACCGGGGAAAACGCTTTGGGCGCCTGAGTGATCAGGGAGATTTTCTGGTGCTGGAGATGGACGTGCTGGTGGCCGGCGGTGTCAGTCAGGGGTACCTGCGTACCGCCGTGGAGCTCTGGGACCGCCTGATGCGGGAATTTCTGTTGTTTCTCAGGAATTACACCGCGCCCACCGGCTAACTGATGATCAGCACGCCGCCGGGCAGATCGCGCACGGTGGCACCATGGACTTCGCGCACCAGTGCCGCGAAGTCCTGCAGCCGGTCCAGGGACAGGTAGGCTTGCACCGGGGTGCGGCCCAGGTGGTCATCAAGCAGCAGGATACGGCCCGGCCGGTAACGATTCACTTCTTCGACAACCGCTGACAGGGGCGTCCCGTCAAAAACCAGCAGGCGCTCGCGCCAGGCGGTTACCCGGTCCGTGTCCACCGCCTTGACTCCGGTCAGTCTTTCCTCGTTGTACACCACCTGCTGAGCGGATTGCAGGCGCGCCCGGTCCTGCCCGTGGGCCACGGTCAGTTCGCCGCTCAGGCAGGTGACCTGCACCCGGTCGTCGGTAAAGCGCACATTGAAGCGCGCGTGCCGGGTTTCCACGCGGCCGCGCCCGGCCGCCACCGTGAAGCGCTGGCGGTTGGTGGTCGAGGTGGTCACCTCGGTTTCTCCGGCGCGCAGCATCAGCCCGGTCACGGTGTCGCCGCTTTTACGCAGATCAATACGGGTCTGGGTGTTCAGCTCCAGGGTGGCGGTGTGGGGGAGCACCACCCGGCGTTGCTCGCCGGTGGCGGTCCACAGATCCGCGCTCAGAACGTCGGCTCCGGGCCATAGATCCAGCGGGGAGCGCAGCGCCACCCAGCCGGCGCACGCGGCCACCGCCCCGCCCAGAAACGCGCGCCGGCTGAAGCCGGCGGGGCGGCGCGACGTGAGCGGCACCACCTTGTGATGCTGCTCGGCGTCTTGCTGGTCGGCACGGGCGGCCTGTCCCATGCCCTGCCAGACACGCCGGCAGTGAGAGAAGGCCCGGGCGTGGGCGGGGCTGCGCGCGCACCACTGGCGAAAGGCATGGCCGTCCGCCGCGGTGGCGCGACCGGATTCGAGCAGTATCAGCCATTCCCGGGCTTCTCGCTGGATCCGGTCCTCCTCCATCAGACCGGGATCATAGGGGTGGTTCATTCAGAGGGCCTTTTGTTTTTGGGGCCGAAACGTTGAACGTATTCACGATCGAGGCGCCGGCAACAGTGTTCCAATCCCGCGCGCAGTTCCTTTTCCACGGTTCTCAGAGACACGCCGTGGCGGGCGGCGATTTCCGCGTGGGGCACTTCTTCCAGGCGCGCCGCGGTGACAATCGCGCGGCGCCGGCGGGGAAGTTCCGACAGGGCGCGGCGGAACAGGCGGATTTCCTGTTCGCCCAGCGCTTCCCGAGCCGGGTCCGCCAGTTCGTCGGCCATGGCATACAGATCTTCAACGTCATCGAGTGTCATCAGTCTGGACTGCTTACGTCGCTGTTCCTCGGCCGCGTTCAGCGCGATGCGAAACACATAGGCGGCGGGATGTTTTACCGCCACGGTGCTACCACGCAGGGTTTCCAGACGCAGCCAGGTTTCCTGCAGGGCGTCCTCCGCCAGTTGATGGGACCCCAGCCGTGTACGCAGCCGTTGTCGGAACTCCTCGTAGCGTTCGAGGAACAAATCGCGCAGCGGTTGTTGCAGTGTATCGGGCATGTCAGCGGCTCCCCGAGGACGGGCAGGGCGTCGCCGCTTCCGACGGAATCAACAGTACCGTTACCGGATTGGGCTGGCCGGGCGGCGGCGGCGCCAGCCGACTGCCGGCCAGCGCCGCGCGCACCTTGTCCCCCCAGCGCGGCGCGTCGTGGGAATCCAGCACATGAATCCGTTCGACGGTGCCGTCGGCGGCGATCCAGAGCTGAACCGCCACGCGGATCCGACCGTATGCATCGCCAAGCCGCTGGCAAACCCGGTCGGCGAAGTGCTGTTGCAACCGGGCGGCGTAGAGGGAAGGTACCGGAACGGTGGCGGTATCGGTGGCGGCGGGTGCCGCCGGAGCCGGCACCAGGGTCAGGGCCGAGGGGCCGATGCGACGCGCCCGCAGTCCGGTGCCCTCCAATAGCCGGGTGAGCGCCGCCATCGGCCTGAAATGTCCGCGTGCCGTGCTGGATTTCTTATCGCTGGTCAGATCACTGGTCACCAAAATCGACACCCCCGTTTGTTCGCTGAATTGTTCGAGCGCACGGGACAGAGCCTGCGCGGGAACGTCGAATTCCCGTGCGTCGTCGTCGCCGAATACCGTGGTACCGATAAGCAGGGATCCGATTGCGAGAAGGCGCAATGTGGTTGAAACGGTCGCCCCAAAGCGTTTAACAGCGGCTACGGCCACGGCGCCAACGGTCCGGTCATGGATCGGGAAGAAACGGTTATGAATGCGCAGCTTCGCATTATGGCGTGGAAGTATGTCGGAAATATTTCACGGCTGGCGCGTTTTACCGGCTTTATGAATTTTCCATGAAATGGGTTCATTCCACGGCGTTCCGGAACGTCTATGCCAGGAAGACCGGCGATCATTGCCACGTCGGCCGACCCTTTTTGTCCGCGTTGAGAGAACCCCATGAAGCTGAAGCATGCCGCCCCGCCGCGCCCGTCGGCGAAACGCCCCGGTGACGCCACCTTTACCCTCAAGCCGTTGGCGCGAGCGATGGCCCTGATGCTGGCGGTGGGCGCCTTGCCGGTGGCGGAGGCAGGATCGCGGGTGGCGGGTGCGGACTGGATGGCCGCCAAGGCCTCGGCGCGGGCTGCTGCCCAGGCGTCCGCCTCTGCGGTGAGTGGGCGCTCCCGGGCCGCCACCCTGGCGGAACAGCAGGCGGCGGCGAAGCTGCGTCACTCCATCGACAACCTGCGCCGCACCGCCGGCACCCTCGCCGCGCAGCGGGCCGCCCAGCAGGCGGCCCGCGAGGCGGCGCGGCACGCCGCATCGAATATTCCCAACGGTCTGGCCGAGGGCGGGCTCAAGGTGGACGCCAATCCGGATACCGCCGGATGGCACAACGCGGAAGGGCCCAGCCAGTCGATCAAGGACGGTCACACCACGGTGACGGTGAAGCAAACCGGGGATAAGGCCATTCTCAATTGGGAGACCTTCAACGTCGGCCGCGACACCACCGTCGACTTCGAACAGCAATCCAATTGGGCGGCGCTCAACCGCGTCAATGACCCGCAGGCACGACCCAGCCAGATTCAGGGTCGCATCCAGGGCGACGGCACCGTCATGGTGGTGAACCGCAACGGTGTGGTGTTCAGCGGCTCCAGTCAGGTCAACGTACGTAATCTGGTGGCCGCCGCCGCCGATATCAGTGACCAGCAGTTTCGTGAACGGGGCATCTACTTCGACGCGGAAGGCAGCCAGCCTGTGTTCACCGATGCCGCCGGGGATATCGATATCCAGGCTGGCGCGCGCATCACCACCCGGGCGCCGGGAGCCAGCACCCAGGGTGGCGGCTACGCCATGTTTCTGGGGCGCAGCGTCAACAATGGCGGCGAGATCGTCACCGACCGGGGCCAGACCACCCTGGCCGCCGGTGACGATTTCTATATCCGCAAGGGACAGGGCACCGAACAGAACACCGCCTCCACCACCCGGGGCAACGAAGTGGCCGCCTCGCTGGACGCCGGCAGCGATGCCGGCCAGGTCATCAACGATGGCCTGATTCTTTCTCCGGAAGGCGACATCACGCTCACCGGCCATAAGGTGCGCCAGCAAGGGGTGGCGGTGGCGACCACCAGCGTGGACGCCCGCGGCACCGTTCATCTGCTCAACGCCGCCAGCGACGCTGAAGGCAGCGTCACCCTGGGGGCGGACAGCGTCACCGCCGTGCTTATCGACGAGGACAGCGGCACCGCCACGGACAGCCGCCGCCAGCAACTGATCGACGAGTCCGCGGATCAGGACCTGCTCCGCGACCAGATGACCGATGGCCATTTTGATAATCTGGCGGACCTGCCGGATCGCCGCGACCAGTCCCGGGTAGAGATCGTCTCCGGCAACGACGTGGTGTTCGAAAAAGACTCCCTGACCCTGGCCACCGGCGGCCAGGTCGCCGTGGCCGCCGGGGACCGGGTACGCCTGGAAAGCGGCGCCGAAGTGGACGTGGCCGGCGCCGTCGGCGTGCGCGTGGCAATGGAGTCCAACAATGTGTTGGTGGATGTGCAAAGTAATGAGCTGCGCGATTCGCCCTTCAACCGGGACAGCGCGGCGCTGAAGAACGGCGACGTGTGGCTTGACCGTCGTGACCTTATCCTGGTGCCGGCCGGCACCGGTGGTTACGAAGAAGACCGCTGGTACACCGCCGGCGGTCTGCTGGAAGTGAGCGGCTACCTGGACACCAGCGAACACTCCGCCCGGGAATGGGCCGCCGCCGGCGGCACCGTGCGCCTGCAAGGTAACGCGGTGGTCAGCCAGAGCGGTTCCAGCGTCAATTTGTCCGGTGGCACCCTCAACGTGGAAAGCGGCTATGTGCGTCAGACCTGGCTGATGGGCGCCGACGGCAATGTTTACAACGCCGCCTCGGCGCCGGGCTATCTGCGCTACACCGGCGTCTACCGGGGCTACCAGCGTCACAGTGCGCGCTGGGGGCAGACCGATGCTTATTACAACCCGGCCGTGATCCGCGAGCGCCGATTGGAAAGTGGTTATGTCGCCGGTCGCGATGCCGGTGAACTGATCGTCAGCGCCCCCACCGCCGTCCTTGAGGGCGACATCGATGCCAGCGTCTACAACGGCGAACGTCAGGACCGTCCCCGTGACGCCGGCCTGGACGGCTACCAGCAAGCTCAGAATCGCGTCGCCCTGGGCGGACGATTGCTGATCGGGAAATACGGCGTGCGGGGGCTTGCCGGCGGCTTCGAATCCGATGTGCGCATCGGCGGCTTCGACGCCATCGCCGACCAGCTGGAACGGGATGGGGAACTCGGCGAGCGACTCAACACCGTCTGGCTGGATGCCGAACACCTCAACCAGCAAGGTCTGGGCGGCGTGGACCTGGTGTCCGCCGGCGCCATCCGCGTGGACCACGATCTGACCGTCACCCCGGGCGGTTACGTCCGCCTGGCCTCCGGGCAAGTGGACGTGGACGCCACCGTTACCGCGCGGGGCGGTGACATTACGCTGACCAACATTATCGAGGCGTACAACAACACCGGTTCCCTGGTGCGTACCGCCCTGGAAGGCGCGGACGGCGAAACCCGGATGCGCCTGGGCGCCGAAGGCTTCCTGGATGCCCGGGGCCTGTGGAGCAATCAGCGCCGTGAACCATTCCGGGCTTCCCTGGCGCACCGCGATGGCGGTCGAGTCCAGGTCATTTCCAGCCAGGATGTCACCCTGGAGGCGGGCAGCCGCATCGACGTTTCCTCTGGCGCCGCCGTGGACGCCGACGGCAACCTGATGGGCGGCCGTGGCGGCGACATCACATTGAGCGCCGCCACCACCGTCAATGAAAACAGCGGTTCTCCGCGGAGCGGTGTGCTGACCCTGGATGGGGACCTGCTTGGTTTCGGCGTGGACGGCGGCGGCACGCTCACGCTGCGCACCGGGGAAGCGGTGGTGGTGGGCGGCGATGCCTTCGAAACCAGCGGGCTGCTGGCCGCCGGTGAAACGGCACCGGTGGATCTGACCTTGCTGGAGGAAGTGGTCATCGCCGCCGGCCAGACCCTGCCGTTCGACTATCAGTACCAACGCACCGTCGCCGTGCCCGGCGAGGCGCTCGGTAACAGCGCCATCACCATCAGTCCCACCAATACGCTGACCCTGGCGGCGGACTGGACCATACCCGAGTCAGCCACCGGCACCTTCCGGGTGCTGGTCGGCGGGACCGTCTATGGGTCCAATCAGACGGTGCCGGCCGGATCGGTGATCACCAATGTGGTGGGCGCCTCCATCGGCACCTTGCCTTCCGATTACATCGTGCCCGCCGATGCTTTCCCCAACGGCATTCCCGTGCAGCCCAGCCAGCAAACGCTGCCGGCGGGTACGCCCCTGCCCAATGATGTGGTGTTCGCCGCCGGTGAAACCCTGGCCGCGGGCAGCGTCTTGGGTCGCGATGTGCGGGTGAAGCCGGTGCTGCAACTGGCCGCCGAGGATTTCCAGCGTGGTTTTTCCCATTACGACGTCAACGGCCATAAAGGGGTATCCGTCGCCGAAGGCGAGCGCATTGATGTAACCCTGCCGGTATACCGCTTCCGGTCGGACGCCGCCTCGGCGACGACCCGTGACGATGGCTTGGAAGTATGGACACCGCCTCTGTACCTGCCGATGGCGGACCAGGACGAAAGAATGTCCCGGCGGCCGGGAGCCAGCCTTACCCTCAGATCAGAGGGCCAGGGCCGGCCGGGTGCCATTAGCGTGGGCAAAGATGCGGTTATCCAGGTGGACCCGGAGCAGTCCATTGTGCTGCGGGGTGGCCAGACCACCGTGGACGGTACCCTGAGGGCCCGGGCCGGGCGTATCGATATTCTCAATCCGTCCAGCGATGCTCAACTGCAGGCGGCGACACCGGCTCGTTCCATCTGGATTGGCGAGAACGCGCTGCTGGACGTCTCCGGGGTTGCTCACACCGGCACCGACCTGAGAGGCCGTCGCTATGGAGAGGTACTGAATGGCGGGCAGGTGACCCTGGGCAGCAACCTGCCTGAGGAAAAGGTGGAGGGCCTTTATCCGGTCAACAATCAGTTCATCATTGTCCGGCATGGCGCGGTCATCGACGTGTCCGGCGCGCAGGCGGACCTGGATCTGGGCCTCGAAGGACCCACCACGGTATCCGGCGACGCCGGCGGCCTGGCGATGCGTTCCAATGCCGGCATCTATTTCGATGGTGAGCTGCGTGCCGAAAGCGGCGGTGATGGCGCCGCCGGTGGCCGCCTGGATGTGATGCTGGAAACCATCGGGTTGCCGGTGAACATCGGTGACGAACGCCAAACCGAGTTGCGTACCATCGTGGTTGGCGAGGGCATTGAGTCCGGTCTGCCCTCGGACCTGACCGCCGGCAAGGACGATTCCGCCCTGCGTTTCGGCCAGGCCCGGTTCGACAGCGAGGACATCGAGGCCTGGGGGATTGATAGTCTGTCGCTGTGGGCCCAAGACGCGATCCTGTTCGAGGGCGACACCGGCCTCGACCTGGGCGGCAAGATTGAATTGTCCGCCGCCGTGATCGGCGCCGCCCAGGAAACCCGGGATATCCAGGTGGCGCTGGCCGCGCCCTACGTCAGGCTGGCCGGTCGTACCGAGCTGCCGACGGTCCCCGGCAGCAGCAACCAGCAAGGCACCGGTCCGTTCTTCGAGTTCGAGAATGGCCATATCTCACCGAATTCCACCCATGAGAGCAGCCGCTTTTCGGTGAGCGCGGACCTGATCGATCTGGGCCAGGGGGCGGTGGCTTTCGGCGGGCATGGTACCCGGGGGCTGCTCGGCGGCGGTGAGGCGGAGGTGGATTTGCCAGGCTTCGCGCGGGTGACCCTGGACAGCCGGGGCGATATCCGGATGGACAACGCCGTGCTGACCGCGCAGCACGAGCTGGAGGTGATCGCCGAGCGCCTCTATCCGGTTACCCACAGCACCAATAATGCCCTGCGAGTCGGTGATATCAATCCGGACATCGAAAACGCCGGCAACGCGGTGCTCAGTATCCGGCGGCGTGGGGAGGGGACCCCGGATCTGCCACCTTCGGTATTCGGTGCGCTGTATTTACTGGCACCGAACATCGAACAGAACGGCGCGGTGATGGCGCCGTTGGGGTTGATCTCGGTGGGGAAGGACGTCGTGAACACCGCTTTCGGAAGCGGGGCCAACCCGCCCTATGACGTCCGTAATGTGCAGGTGGATGTGGCGCTAGGGGCAAACAGCATCACCTCGGTCAGTGCCGATGGTCTGATCCTGCCCTACGGGTACACCACCGACGGCATCAACTACTACTACGATGGCGAAAAGGTTGAGTTTGACGAACCGATATCCGACGCCGCCCAGAGGCAGCGTACCGGCGGTGGCATCGTCTTCGATGTCGCCACTTTCCTCGCCCGGGAAGGCGCGGTGGTGGACACCTCCGCCGGCGGCGTGCTCCAGGGCGTCGGGTTCCGGTCCGGCCAGCGGGGTTCGGTGAATATTCTTGATACCGCCCTGGCCAATGCGGCGCCCTGGCACGCTGGCGACGGTGATGCCGAAGTGTATGCCATCGTCCCGGGCCACTACGGCGATGTGGCGCCGATCGACCCGGCCCTGGCCGGGCCCGCCCGGGTGGGTGAGCGGATAACCATCGGCGCCGGCGTGCCTGGCCTGCCGGCGGGCACCTATACCCTGTTGCCCGCCGAATACGCCCTGATGCCCGGTGGGTACCGGGTGGAACTCGGCGCTTCCGAGCGTTTCGACCAGGGTGTTCGAAGCAGCGCGCCCGGGCTGTACGATGCCAGCGTTTATCTGGGGGTGGCGCATACCGGGCTGCTGGCCCGGCAGCCGCGCCGGGCCTCGATCATGTCCGGCGCCCAGGTACGCCGCTACGGCGACTTTGATGAGACCACGCTGACGCAATGGGTGCTGAACCGCCAGGCGGAGTTCGGTGCCGCGCGGGCGCCGTATCTGATTCCCGAGGACATGCGCAGCCTGACCTTCGATTTCGGTGGCGCGCGGGACGATGGGGAACAGGTCTTTCGTTTCGACGGGGAGCTGCGCAACCGGCAGGTCGAGGGCGGCGCCGGCGGCATGGTGGCGTTTACCGGCAAACCGCTGGAGGTGGTGGCCGACAAAGGGCAGGGCGCGGGGGACCGCATCACCCTGGTGGACGACGACATCAACGCCCTGGGCGCCACTATTCTCGGTCTGGGGGTGAGCGCGCCGTCATTCGACGGCAGACTGGATTCCTACCGGGTGTCCACGGTGGTGCGTTCCGGCGCCACCCTGCGCGCGGGGACCGTGGTGCTGGGCGGGCAGGTCAACGGTGCCGATGACGTGGTGGTGGAATCCGGCGCCACCATCGACACCCGGGGCTTCGAGGCGGCGGGCTGGACCGCGGCCAACGGTATTGTTCTGGCCCCGGCCGAGGATCAGGCCCTGCTGGTGGTCGGCAATGATCTGATGACCTTCGGCGGCGCCAGCGGCGACGGCCGCCTGCGGGTCGAGGACGGCGCGGCGCTGTTCGGGGAAGGCTCGGTGGCGCTGCTGGCATCCGGCGGCGCGGAAATCGGTGATATTTCCCTGGGCGCCCGGGACCTGTTGCTGGGTGTGGAAGACATCAACGTGGGCACCGACGCGGCGCTCGCGCAGGCTGCTTCCGACGGTGTGCTGTCCTCCGGCTGGCGGCTGACTCAAAGTGTGCTCGACGGTCTGCTGCGCCCGGCCGACGGGCCCGGCATCGAAAGCCTGAGCTTCCAGGCCTCCAATTCCATTAACTTCATCGGGCCGGTCAGTCTGGATACCTTCGACCCGGGCACCGGCGAATCCAGCGCGGATCTGCGCTTTATCACACCGGCCATCTACGGCCTGGGTGGAGACGGGGACACCGCCACCATTCGCACCGAACGGTTCACCTGGAGCGGGCTGGGTTATATGGAAGGCGCCGATCCGGTGGCGGCGCAGCCGGGCCCGGTAATCGACGGCGGTGCCGGCACCGGCACGGGGGCCTTCCAGGTGGACGCCGATGAAGTGCTGTTCGGATTCAACGGGCCTCTCACCGATGAATCGACCAACCTGACCCTTGAGCGATGGATGCTGGGCTTCGCGGACGTGACCTTCAATGCCTCGGATCGCATCAGCAGTGAACGGGCCAGCCAGCTCTCGGTGTACCAGCGGGCGATCGGCGACGGTGACTATCAGGGCGGTAACCTGACGCTGAACGCGCCGGTGCTCACCGGCCAGGCACGCTCGGACATGACCTTCCGCGCTGGCGGTGATTTGACGGTGGCCAGACCGGAGGGCGCCGAACCGGTGGACCGGAGCGGCCTGGACCTGGGCGGGCGGCTCACCCTGGACGGCAACCGGGTGCGCATCGACGGCACCGTGGCGGCGCCCAGCGGGCATATTGAAATCCGCGCCGAGGAAGATGTGGAACTGGCGGCGGGCAGCGTCCTGGACGTGGCCGGCCGGGAAGTGACCTTCTTCGATGTGACCCGCCACAGCTTCGGCGGTGATGTGGTGCTGGAAAGTCGCCAGGGCGATGTGCGCCAGGCCGCCGGCGCGACCCTGGACGTGTCCGCCCGGGGCAGCGACGCCGGCACCGTCAAGGCCACCGCCGCCAACGGGCAGGTGGCGCTGGAAGGTGACCTGATCGCCCGCGCCGGGGATCAGCCGGACAACGGCTTCGAGGGCGGCTCGATTCAGGTGGAGGGCCTGACCATCCTCGATTTCGTCGGCCTTAACCTGCGGCTCGGCGGCGGCGGCTTCGATTACCGCCGGGACTTTACCCTGGGTAGCGGTGACCTGGTCATCGGCGATGAACTGCGGGCGCGTCATCTGTCCGTGACCGCCGATGGCGGCAGCCTCACCGTGGCCGGAACGGTTCGCGCCGGCGGCGACCACGCCGGCAGCCTGCGGCTGGCCGCCCGCGACGATCTGACCATCGAGAGCGGCGCGGTGCTCGACGCCAGTGGCGACACGCTCAAACGCGACAGCCACGGCGGCGCCATCGAGGGCAGCAACCGGGCCACCCTGGATCTCACCGCCCGGGATGGCCGCCTGGTGCTGGCGGACGGCGCCACCCTGGACGTGAGCGCCGGCGGCGAGGCCCGTGGCGTGATCAACCTGAATGCCCCCCGTCTGGGCGGCAGCCAGGGCGACGACGTGGCGGTGGACGCCGGCGGCCCGCTCACCGTGCGCGGTGCCAAGCGACTGGCGGTGAACGGTTTCTGGACCTACGACGATGCCCCGGTGGACGCCGAGGACGGCACCACTCAGGTGGTCGACGAAGCCTATATGGACGGCATTCACCAGGACAGCGAAGCCTTCGTCAACGGCGCGCTGGCCAATGCCGACCTGATGGCACGGTTGGCCGGCCTGCGCGACGCCACCGAGACCTTCCAGTTGCGCCCCGGCGTGGAGATCGTCTCCGCCACCGAGGACGGTAACCTGCGCGTGGAAGGGGATCTGGACCTGGCGAACTACCGCTACGGTCCGGATGTGGACCCGGCGGTGAGAGGTTCCGGCACCGCCGGCGTGTTCAACCTGCGGGCCGGCGGCGATCTCACCGTGAACGGCAATATCAGCGACGGCTTCGGCGTGCCGCTGACCAGCCCGGACAGTGAAATTTCCGTGGACTTCGAGTTGGAGCCGGGTCTGTTGGATACCGCTAATCGTTTCCAGTCGGACTACACCTTGCCGCAGGATTTGACCCTGGCAGGTGGATGGAACATCTCTCAAGTGGACGGGAGCCTTCCCTTCGCGATCAATCCCTCTCAGGTGGCCCTCCCTGCCGGGGTTCCAATTGAGGAAAGCGTGGTCATTGCCGTACAGACCGTCGTGAGTGGTGTTTTGGCGGCGGATGTAGTGTTACCCGTTGCGGTCAGGGATCTTCGCACGGGGGTAACTTATGGTCCGGGTCTCGTTCCCGCAGGAACCTCGGCTACGTTTCTCGCGCCGCCCGCGACGGAATTCGCCGCCGGCTATGTGTTCTTCCTGTCGCCGCAGATTCAGGTGGATACCATCCCCGCCGGAACCGATCTTTCCAGGTATCAAAGTATTAGCTTGCCTCTCACGGAGACGAACAGAGAGATCAAGTTGACAGCCGGCATGGTTCTTCCCGAGGGGTTCAGAATTTCCAGTCTCAACGGATCGGAAACGATCAATGTGCCCCTGCAACCGCTGGCACCGGTGCTGGACCGGGGCCAGGAGTCCTGGGATATCCGCATGGTGGCGGGCGCCGATCTGGCCTCCGCCAGCCGGCGCGCGGTGCGTGCCGGCGCCCTGGCCGGAGACCTGGTATTGGATAATCCCGACGCACCTCTGGTATTTCGGGGCATCACCAACGAAGAGCGGCCAGTCACCAGTGTGATCCGCACCGGCCAGGGGGACCTGGAACTGCTTGCCGCCCGGGATTACCGGCATGACTCCGCCTATGGTGTCTACACCGTCGGCAATGCGCTGCCGGCCGGGGAGGTGCCCGACGTGGCCCGCCCGGACGGGGGAGAGCTGGGAGCGAGCTATGCCGAGTACCAGGATTCCGAGGCGGTTACCGATGTGCAGGCCGGTTTCCTGACCGGTGGTGGCGAGGTGTTGGTACAGGCCGGCCGTAACCTCCATGGCTATACCAGCGGCGATTTGAATGGCGATCTACCGGCGTCGGATTGGCTTTGGACTCAGGGCGCCTCCGCCGACGGCGCCTTGGACGCCTGGTGGATTCATCCGGGCACCTATAGCAAAAACAGTACCTCCAGGGCCAAATTCTCCACGTTCCAGGGCATCGGGGCCTTGGGTGGCGGCAATCTGTCGGTGTCCGCCGCCCAGCAGCTTGGCACCTACGCCTTTATCGGTGCCGACGCCACACCGGTGGGGGCCCTGAACCTGGTGGTGGGCGCCAGCGGTTGGCGTGACGCGGACGGTACCGTCCGGCAAACCGGGGGTGGCGAGCTTCGCGTCAGCGCCGGGGCGATCAATCCTTTGCGGGACGGTACGAGAAGTAACGTGGCCAATCTGCGTGGTGATATCCGGGTGCGGGCCGGCGCCATCGGGCAGACCTGGCAGACGTTTCAGGTGCCAGGCAACTCTGATCCTCGGCCGGACGATCTGATCACCCGGGCCCGTGTTAATGCCTACGGCATTCTTTCAGTGACACAGGGTGATGGCTCGGCTCGTCTGTTGAGCGTGGGGGACGCGGTATTCCGGACCCTGAACCCGACCGCCGGTCTGCCGGGCGCCGGGCTATGGACCGACGGGACAAAAACCTCTGTTTTCGCGGCGGGTGGGGACATAACGATGAGCAGCCTATCAACGGGTATCGAGGCCCCCTCCACTCTCAGTCTGGTGGCGTCCGAAGGCTCTATTTACGGAACGCGTAACTCGGGGGATAGCATTCAAGTGCGTCCTTCATTGGATGGGGGGGTGGAGGTGCTCGCCGCGGATTCCATTTACCGCTTTGGTTTGGGGGGCGAGGCGTATGAAGATGCCGAGGGCGTTTCTGGTTTGGCGCCGACCCGCTTCTACGCGGTGGACGGCGATATCTACAGCCTGGGCTATGGAACCTTGCCGTCCACAGGAAGCTCGGGGCTGCTGGGCCGGCCGGCTTGGATTCGTGCCGGTCGCGATATTGTGGGCTTGGGCGTGAACCTCGACGGTACCTTCCAGCGTCGGACGGCGGCTTTCGGTCACAACGCCTCGACGGACGTGTCCCTGATCGAGGCGGGCCGCGACCTGATCTATATCGACGCCGCCGCGGTAGGGCCGGGCACACTGGAGGTCACCGCGGGCCGTAACTTCTACCAGGCGGATCGGGGCTGGGTGCGCAGCATGGCGGGCCTTTCCGGCGATATCGGCAGCGGCGCGGACATTGCCATCAACGTGGGCATGGGCGCGGACGGCCCGGATTATCAGGCGCTGATCGACGCCTACCTGAACCCGGCCAACCTGGCCGATCCGGGCCGGCCCCTGGCGGACCAGCCGGACAAGGTGGTCAAGGTTTACGATCAGGAGCTGAGCTCCTGGCTGGAAGACCGCTACGGCGATGCCGCCCTGGACGGCACCACCGCGCTGGCCTATTTCGAGGCGCTGTCGCCGGAACAGCAACGCATCTTCCTGCGCGAGCTCTACTATGCGGAACTGCGCGCCGGCGGTCGGGAATACAACGATGCTGATGGTGACCGCACCGGCAGCTACCTGCGCGGCCGTCGTGTTATCTCTACCTTCCTGCCCAAGGTGGACAGCGAGGCGGGCACCTCCGGCTACCAAGGTGATTACACCATGTTCTCCACCGGTGAATATTCCGGCCTGGTGCGCACCGAGGGCGGCGGCGATATCCAAATGCTGGTGCCCGGCGGCGATCTGATCGTGGGCGTGGACGGCGTGCGCCCGGAGGGCGGCGACAACGGCATCCTTACCCAGGGCCGGGGCGATATCCAGCTATATAGCCAGGGCGATATCGCCCTGGGGCTGTCGCGCATTTTCACCACCTACGGCGGCGACATCTTCGCCTGGTCCGCCGCCGGCGACATCAACGCCGGCCGTGGCGCCAAAACCACCCTGGTGTACACGCCGCCGCGCCGGGTCTATGACGGCCTGGGCAATGTGAGCCTGTCGCCGGTGGCGCCGACCACCGGGGCCGGTATCGCCACCCTGGCCCCCATCCCGGAAGTGCCGCCCGGCGATATCGACCTGATCGCGCCGCTGGGGGTGATCGACGCCGGCGAGGCGGGTATTCGGGTATCCGGCAACGTGAACATCGCCGCCCTGCAAGTGGTCAATGCGGAAAACATCCAGGTGCAAGGCGAGTCCAGTGGCCTGCCGGCGGTGGCGCGGGTCAATGTGGGGGCCCTCACCAACGCCACCAACGCCGCCAACAGCGCGGTGCAGGCGGCGGAGCAGGTGAGCCGTGGCAACCGCGGCGACCGGCCCTCGGTGATCACGGTGGAGATCCTCGGCTACGGCGAGGAGCGGCTGGTGCCTGACCAGGATCGCAGCGCCGGTGCCACGGACTACCGGCCCGATGGCGCGGTGCGGGTGCTGGGCGCCGGCGCCCTGGACGAACGGCAAAGCGCCGAACTCACCGAGGCGGAGCGCCGCAGCATGTTGTAACCGCGAATACGCCGTCCCGCGCAGGGGGGCGTTTTATTAACGATAAGAAAGGAAGGGGGAACACGGATGTTCTACGAACAGGATACCGCCGGCCAGATACTGTCCCTGGCCCGGATCACCACCCCGGGCCGGTTGCGGGCCGGTTTAAGCTATCTGATGGAAGCCCACGGCTTCCGACATTATGTGTTCACCTGGCGGGGGCAGTCGCTGGGGGGCGCGGGTCTGTTCACGCTGCATAACCTCTCTCTGAACCCGATCTCACCGGACTGGCCGGTGGACACCGACCCGCTGGCCCGGTACGCCACCCAAGGGGCGCTGCCGATCGATTGGCGGGCGTTGATGATGCGCGCGGATTTCCAGGAACGGGCCTATCGGGTCACCATGCGTCGCCGTGCCGCCCTTGGGCTACGGGCGGGCTGCACGGTGCCGCTTTTGAATGGTCCCGGTGAACTGGCCTGGTTGGATCTGGCGATGGACCGTGATGACGACCAGGCCTGGCTACATATCCGGACTTACCTGCCCTGCGCCACCTTGCTCGGCCGGGTGCTGCTGGAGCGGGTCGGGCGTTTTATTGCCGATGCCGCCGAGCCCGGCGAGCGCCCCGAGGAACCGCTCAGTGATCGTGAACGGGCCTGTTTGCGGGGTGCCAGTGAGGGGCTTTGCAACGCCGAGATCGGTGCGGCGCTTGGTATCAGTGAACGCACCGTGTCCAGCCATATCCAGCGGGCCTGCCACAAGCTGCGTGCCCGTAATCGCCAGCATGCCATCACCAAGGCCCTGCTTTCTTATCAGCTGTACGACCGCTTCTTCCTGCCGACGCCGACGACCGTCCCCGAACAAACCGCATAAAAAAAGGGCGCCGGGTGGGCGCCCTCCGCACTGGCGTGCGTTTGATCGGTCGATCAGTTGATGCAGGTGCCGGCCAGTTGATCCATGGCGTTGGCGGTGCCCAGGCGGACATAGCCGGTGGGCAGGGAGCCGGAGCCATTTACCACTTCACGGGCCAGGGCACGCAGGGCCTGCGGGTCGGCGTTGTTCGCGGTGTAGCCGAGCAGGTTGGTGACCGCGGCGATCGGGTAGCCTTGATCCAGTTGGGCGGCCGGGTCGATAACGTTGACACAGCCGTCCGGGGTGCTGGGGTTGCTAACCGGGATGTCCGAGACAGCCTGGGTATGCGGAAGACCGGTGACCTCATCTACATCGCCCAGAACGGTGTTGTCCAGCAGATCATCCGTGTCGTAGTTCACGGAAGTGACGGTGGCCGGGTCGGTGCTGTTTACGTCGGCGTAGTCCTGGCTGGCGTCCAATACGTTGGCCAGGTTGGCGAAGCCGATGGACCAGGAATTGGCGCCGACGCCGGAAACCACACCGGCGTTGCCGGACTCTTCGCTGTAGTTGGCGTACAGGCTGGCGGGATTGGCCGGGGAAATGGCGGCGGTGAAGCTCTCGGAGGTTTTGAAGAAGTTGGATGCCAGGCCGAAGTTGCCGTTACAGGTGGCCGCCAGGTACTGAGTGAAGGCGAACACCGTGCCGCTGGTGTCCTGACGCACGATCACGTGGATGGGCTGGGTCGGCAGGCTGCTGTCCACGTCGTTCCAGGTCTGGGAAATGCCGGAGAAGATCTCGCACACCTGCTGGTTGGACAGATCCGGGCGGGAGCTGCCGATCAGGTTCACGGGCAGCGCGATCAGAGCACCCAGGGCCGGCATCTGGAAGATGCCGTCGCCGGTGGTGTTGGGGCCGTTGACGAAGTCATCCACATTGTCGGCGGTCAGCGGAGCGTCTGAGCCGATAAAGTCCGGGCGGCTCTGACCGGCTGAGGCGCTGAAGCCCACCGGGCTGGCGCTGTAGTCACGGCAGTCGCCGTCGGCGCTGAAGCCGCTGACACCCACCAGAACCCGTTTGCCGGTGCCGCTGCCGGTCTGGCAGTAGCTGGCGGTGTGGGACGGGTTGGCGTCCTGGAAAACGGCGAAGATGGAGTCAGGGGTAACGCCGACTTGCTGGTACGGAGTGAACGTCGGATCGAAGCCTGCGAACAGACCCGCGTCGGTGGACAGACGCGATTCCGGGTTGGTGGTGGTGAAGCCGTCGCCGATGTAGGCGAGTGCCGGCAGAGAGGCGCCGCCGCCGACCAGATCGGTGGCGGAAGCGGCCAGCGGTGCGCTGATGATGGCGGCGGCCAGGGCGGCCTTCTTGATGATGGTCTTCATGAGTCATTCCCTCGATGTTGGGTGCGATTTATGAGTAATCCCCGCGGCGGGTGCCGCATGAATCACGCTATCGAGAGCGAATGTCGCTTTGGTTCCATTACGAATAATTTTGCGCTTCCGGAAAACGACAGATCGTTGTCAGGGGGTGCGGGGAAGGGCAGCCGGAATCCGATCGGGCCAGGGGGGGCCGCTAAGTGGTTGTTGTTGAGTGGGTGGGACTACGGGGAGGGTATTGGGGAATGACGGTTTGGTGGCCGGACGGTGCGGGAGGCCGCAAGGGGGTCGGATGCAAAAAGGCGCCGCTCTGACGAGCGGGCTTTTTATTCCGGAGGCGGATTGATCGGAACAGCCTTTTGGCTGTTCCGACCCTTCGGGCTTCGGGCTTCGCGCTCGTCGCCAAATGCGGTGCATTTGGTCGAACCAGGCGGTGGTTCATCATCCGGCCTCCGGGTGCCGGGTACAAAAAGGCTCCGCTCTGCGAGCGGGCTTTCCATTCCGGAGGCGGATTGATCGGAACAGCCTTTGGGCTGTTCCGACCCTTCGGGCTTCGCGCTGCGCGCTCGTCGCCAAACGCTGGCGCATTTGGTCGAACCAGGCGGTGGTTCCTCATCCGGCCTCCGGGTGCCGGGTACAAAAAGGCTCCGCTCTGCGAGCGGGCTTTCCATTCCGGAGGCGGATTGATCGGAACAGCTTTTGGCTGTTCCGACCCTGCGGGCTTCGCGCTTCGCGCTCGTCGCCAAATGCGGTGCATTTGGTCGAACCAGGCGGTGGTTCCTCATCCGGCCTCCGGGCACCAGATACAAAAAAGCCCCACTCGTGCGAGCGGGGCTTTTTTGTATCTGGTGCCCGGAGGCGGAATCGAACCACCGACACGGGGATTTTCAATCCCCTGCTCTACCGACTGAGCTATCCGGGCGTGGGGGCGTATTAAAGCGGCTGGCCCTGGCCCCGTCAAGGGTGCGGGGCTATTGATTGGCGTCTTTGGTGGGTGGAACGTAACCCTCTGCTTTTTCTACGCTTTCGTTGTTCAAAAAACGCTCGCGTTGTTCGTCCAGGAAGGCCTTGGCCTTGGGGTCCATGACGTTCAGGTGCTTCTCGTTGATCAGCAGGGTTTGGTGGTGCAGCCATTCCTGCCAGGCCTGGCGGGACACGTTGTCGTGGATGTCCTGGCCCTTCGGGCCGGGGAAGGGTGGTTTGTCCAGGCCTTCCAGTTCCTGCTGGTGCTTGCGACAGAACACGGTGCGGGTCATGGCGTCCTCGTGGTTCGGGTTACAGCAGGCCCCGTTGGCGGGGGCCGTGGAGCTGGTCGAGCAGTTTCTTTACCGGCGCCGCCAGGCCCAGTTCGCCGGGGGCGGCGGGGTCGATCCAGCGGCCTTGGGCGGCATCCTGCACGGCATGGCCGTGGCTGTCCACCCGGATCAGTTGCGGTTCGATGTCCAGGTGAAAGTGGCTGAAGGTGTGGCGGAAGCCGGGCAGGTTTTCCTGGTGGCCGGCGGTCAGGCCGCGGCGTTCCAGGGCGTCGTCGCGGGCGTCTTCGGGGTTGTCGGGTGAGACGTCCAGTTGCGGGAAGCACCAGAGGCCGCCCCAGATGCCGCTGGGCGGGCGCGGTTCCAGCCAGACGCGGCCGTGGCTGTCCTGGAGGATCAGCATGCGGGCGGCGCGTACCGGTTTGGCCTTGGCCGGTTTGCGGCCCGGGTAGTCCTGGGGGGTGCCGTCGGCGTGGGCCTGACAGAGATGGATCACCGGGCAGCGCGGGCAGTCCGGGCGGCGGGTGCAGAGGGTGGCGCCCAGGTCCATGACCGCCTGAGTGTAGTCCGCCAGGCGGTCATCGGGGGTGTGTTGCTCGGCCAGTTCCCAGAGGCGGTTTTCCACCGGTTTCTTGCCGGGCCAGCCGGGCACGGCGTGCAGGCGGGTGAGCACCCGTTTGACGTTGCCGTCCAGGATCGGGGCGCGCACGCCACGGCTCTGGGCCAGGATGGCGCCGGCGGTGGAGCGGCCGATGCCGGGCAGGGTGGCCACTTCCTCCACGGTCTCGGGGAAGTCGCCGCCGTACTCTTCCACCAACTGGCGGGCGGCCTTGTGCAGGTTGCGGGCGCGGGCGTAGTAGCCCAGGCCGGTCCACAGGTGCAGCACCTGGTCCACGTCGGCGGCGGCCAGGGCGTGCACGTCCGGGAAGGTGGCCATGAAGCGCTCGAAGTAGCCGGTCACGGTGGTCACCTGGGTCTGCTGGAGCATGATCTCCGAGACCCACACCCGGTACGGGGTACGCGGGTGCTGCCAGGGCAGGTCGTTGCGGCCGTGCTGGTCGTACCAGGCCAGCACGGCGTCGCTGAAGGCGGGTTCGCTCATCCTTCGCTTAGCGATTGAACAGCCCCTTGAGTTTGTCGCCCAGCTCTTCCTGGATTTTTTCCTCGGCTTTCTGCTTGGCGGCGTTCTTGAGCACTTCCTCGGTGGTGTCGCCTTCCGCGTCGATGCCGAGCTTGTCCTTGAGCTTGCTCTTGGCGGCGTTGGTGGCCGCCTGCTGGGCGATCTTGGCGAAGCCGTCGCGGTCCGGGCCGCACCATTTGGCCGGGTTGCCGGCCAGGCTGCCCTGGCAGCGCAGCGGCCAGGTGGCGCCTTCCAGGTACTTGCTGCCGCCCAGTTCCGGGGACTGCATGCCGATCTTGAGGTCGAACTCCTGGGTCAGGGTGTTCAGCCAGCCGCTGCCGGAAATGGTGCCTTTTTCCAGTTTGGCTTCCAGGCTGTTCAGGTTGGCCACCTGCTTGTCCAGGCTGGCCTTGGTGGTCAGGTCGATGATCTTGGTGTCCTCGGACAGCGCCGCCGGCAGCTTGCCGGATTCCTGGTTGGGGATCATCGCGCTGAGCGCCTGGAAGCGGCCGAGCATGTCGTTCACGCCGCCCACCAGGGTGTTGTAGAGGTTGAGGCCGCGCACCGTGCCGTCCGCCAGATTGACGGTGGCGTTGCCCTTGGCAGACTGCACCAGGGCCTTCTCGCTGTTGCCGGAAGCGCTGAAGTCCAGATCCAGGGAGAACAGGCCCTTGGCCAGGTCCTCGCCCAGGGCCAGGGTGACCAGCGGCTGCAGCTGCATGCTGGTAACCTGCTGCTTGTAGTTGATGCGGGGCGTTTTGCCGGAAACATCCAGGCTGCCGCTGCCGGCGAAGCTGCCATTGAGAGTCTGGCCTGAGGCTTGGGCCAGGCGCAGCACGCCGTTATTGGCGGTGACCTTGACGGTCAGGTCCTTGGCCTGAATGGTCTCGAAATTGAGTTCGTTGACCTTGAGGCGGCCGTCCATGACCAGCGGGCGCAGGCTCTCCACCGGGATCAGTTCGGCGTCGGAGAGCTGCTCGGTGCCGGCCTGCTTGCCGGCGTTGCCGCCGGCCCCGGCGGTGCTGGCCGGAGCATTGTCGTCGTCGCCGCTTTCCGGGGGCAGGTAGCCGTCCAGGGTGATCTTGTCGAGTACCAGGTCGAACACGATCTTGCCGGTGTCCAGGCTCTCCAGGCCGGCCTTGCCGCTGAGGGTGCTGCTGTCCAGGGTCACCTTGAGCGGGTCGGCCATGACGCTGCCGGCGGGGCCGGCCAGGGTGGCGTCCAGGGCCACCTTGCTGAGCGCCGCGTCGTCGCGGGTCTCGATGGGTTGCTCGCCGATGGCCTCCAGGGCCTTGTTGGCGTCGAACGGCGCGGTGTTGATCTGGCCGGCCACTTTCATCTCGCCGGTGAGGCCGGTGACGGTGGCCTGGCCGGTGGTGCGGGTGCCGGCGGCTTCCAGTACCAGGTCGGTGATGGCGGCCCGGTCCTCGTCCAGGTTCACGTCCAGCTTCTGCTCCAGATGCACGTCCACCGGATTGACGGTGAGGCCGCCGATCTGGGCGTCCAGGGTCATCGGGTCGAGCACGAAGTGGTTGGTGTTCAGGTCGGCGGCCAGGGTGGTGTCCAGGTTCAGATCCACGCGCACGTCGCTCTGGTCCTGATAGCGCAGCGAGAGCTGCATCGGGAACGGCTCTTCCAGGCTCACGTCCTGGGCGTTGAAGTTGAAATGCTCCACGCGGATGTCGGTGCCGTCGGTGGTATTGCGGTAGCGCACCTGGCCGTTGGTGATGGCGACGCTGGGGATGCTCACCGGGATATCCATGGCGCCGCCTTCTTCCTGTTCGGGGGCGGGCTGTTCCGGGGTGGCTTCGTCGGCGGCGCCGTCCTGCGGGCCGATTTTCTCCCAGTTGCCGCCGTCGGCGGTTTCCACCAGGTTCAGTTCCAGGCCGTCCAGGGTGACGCCGTCCATTTGCACGTTGCCGAACAGCAGGGGCCAAAGGGCGACGCCGACGCTGGCGCTGTCGATGGCGGCGAACAGGTCTTCCTCGCCGGGCAGGCGGGCCTCGGTGCGGCCCAGGCTGACGCCCAGGGTGGGCCAGAACTGCCAGTCCAGCTCGCCGGGGATCTCCAGTTCCAGGTTGGCCTGGGAGAGCGCTTGCTCACGAATTTGCGGTTTGAAGTCGTTGGGATCGATCACCTGGGTGATCACGAACACCGTGGCCGCCAGCAGCACCACGATGGCCACCAGGACGATAACGACGATTTTTATCGCGCGTGCCATAACAAGCCTCTCCTTGCGCCCCGGGCCGGGGGCCGGGATTATATCTGCGGGACATGATAACGCATGACAACAAGCCTCCGAGTATAGCGCGCGCGGACGGGGCGGCGCGAAGCTCGCAGGCGCATGCTCCAGTATCACGTTTTGGGGATCTTCTTTTGTTAAAGTTCCGTAATATCCTGGTGTTGGCGGGGTTACTGCTGCTGGCCGCGGTGTGTGGCGGGGCCCGCGCCGCCGACGGCACCCCCGCGGTGCTCACCGGTGAGCGGGACGCACTGGCCGTGGCGCGCCATATGACGGTGCTGGTGGACCCGGAGGGCGGCTGGGACTTTCAGGCGGTGCGCGACCGTTTCGCCGGCCGGTTCCAGCCCAATCACAGCGATTCCCTCAATTTCGGTTTCACCGGCAGCGTGATCTGGCTGCGCTTCGCGGTGGACGCCCGTGGCGTGGCCGGCGAGGACTGGTACCTGGTGGAGCGCTACCCGATCCTCGACCACATTACCCTGTTCGCGCCGCTTCCCGACGGCGGCTACCGGCGGGTGGACATGGGCGACACCCTGCCGTTCGACCATCGTTTGATGGATCACCGGGCCTTTATTTTCCCGCTGGATACCTCGGTGGCGGCGGACCGGGACTACTTCGTGCGCGTCAGCGGCAAGGGCGCCCTGAACATGTCGCCGATGCTGTACAGCGCCAGCGGGTTGGTGGAATACACCTACCGGGACCTGCTGGTGTACGGGATTTTCTACGGCTGCCTGTTGATCATGGTGGTCTACAACGCGCTGCTGGCGTTGTCCCTGAAGGAGCCGGTGTACCTGTATTTCGTGGCGTTTCTGGTGGGCATCACGGTGTTCAACCTGAACGTGAACGGCTTCGGGCTGCAGTTTTTGTGGCCTTCGGTGCCCAAGCTCAATGAGTTCTACTGGCTGGGCATCTTTATCTGCACGCCGGCGCTGGCCATGTATTCGCGCCATTTTTTAAACCTCAAAGAGCGCTTTCCCCGTTACGACCGGTTGATCCGGGGTTACCTGCTGGGGGTGGCGGTGCTGCTGCCGGTGCAGCTGCTGGTGGCCGCGCCCTGGTCCTATTACCTGTCCACCCTGCTGGTGGTGGTCACCGTGCTGCTGTTCAGCTGGCTGGGGTGGATGGTGTGGTCGGCGGGCTACCGGGCGGCGCGGTTGTACGTGGCCGCCTGGTTCGTGTTCCTGGGGCTGATCTTCGTGTTCGTGCTGGGCAACCTGGACTGGATTCCCTATGACTCGCTGATCAGCATGCTGCCGCACCTGGGGGCGCTCTGGGTGGTGGTGATGCTGTCCCTGGCCCTGGGCGACCGGATCCGGTTTCTGGAACAGGAGCGCAATCAGCTGGCCCGGCAATCCCGGGAGAACCTGGAGCGACATCTGGCCGAGATCGAGCAGATGAACCGGGACAAATCCACCTTTTTGCAGTACGTCAGCCACGAGCTGAACACACCGATCAACTGGATCGGCGCCGCCGATACCCTGGGCGGTGGCGATGACCAGGAAGGGGTCTGGCAACTGGTGCGCAAGGGGCAGAAGCGGCTGATCGGCATGGTCAGCACCTCACTGCGCTATTTCGATCTGGCCGACCGGGACAGGCCGCCGGCGGCGCGGCGCTGCCGCCCCGGCGCGCTGCTGGACGCGCTGCTGGCCAGCCGGGCCGGGGCGCTGGCGCGGCAGGGGCTGACCGTGAACGCGGACCTGGACGCGGACCTTGCCGTACTGGCCGACGAGGCGGAGCTGGGCGAGGTGCTGGGCATGGCCCTGGACAACGCGATCCGCTTCGGCGCCCCGGGGGGCAGCATCGAAGTGAGCGGCCGGACCCTGGCCGGCGAGGCGCAGATCCGCGTGCGCGATCACGGGCGCGGCGCCGGGCCGGACCAGCTGGAAAGCCTGTTCGAGCCGTTCTTCGTGGTCGGCTCGCGGCACCATGAGGAGGGCTACGGCCTGTCCCTGGCCATGGCCCGGGTGATGATCGAGCAGGCCGGGGGCCGTATCTGGGCGGAAAGCGCCGGGCCGGACACCGGCTTCGCGCTGGTGATCCGGCTGCCTTTGGCTTGAAAAGACGATTCAGGATGCAGGATACAGGCGCGGGACTCGCTCGGTGCGTCCTGATCGCTCCGGCCCCGCGCTGAACCGCTGAACCGCTGAAGCGCGGGTACGGCGTGGCAGGCTTCTCGGCCCTCACCGCGCCTGTATCCTGCATCCTGAATCGCGGCCAAAGGCCGCTAACGGCATTTGTCGGGCAATGTGACGCCGTGGCCCAGCTTTGCCTCGATGCCACGCAGGAAATCCCGGCCCACGCCGCGCCCGCGGGTGGCCGGGTGAATCACCATCCAGGCCAGATTGTCGCCGCGCAGCACGGCCACGCCCACCGGCCGGCCATTGAAGTGGGCGGCGACCACTTCGTTACCGTTGGCGGCACCTTCCTGCAGGGTCAGCGCCAGTTCGGCGGCGTAGTCCGGATCGTCGCGCAGTACCTGGGCGAAGGTTTGCGCCAGTTCCGGGCGGGACGGGTGGAATTCGACGGTGATCGGCATGCGGTCTCCCTAACGCGATGGCGCGCCGGCTGGTGAGGGGCGCGGGGGGCACGTATAATACGGGGTTCTGTTTTCTGGAGGTACCGATGAGCGAACGCCGCGCCACCGTGGAGCGTAACACCCTGGAGACCAAGATCCGCGTCAGCGTGAATCTGGACGGCACCGGGCACAGCAAGCTGGACACCGGCCTGCCGTTCCTGGAGCACATGCTTGACCAGGTGGCCCGCCACGGCCTGATCGACCTGGAGATCCACGCCGACGGTGACCTGCACATCGATGCCCACCATACCGTGGAAGACATCGGTATCACCCTGGGCCAGGCCCTGGCCCGGGCCTGGGGCGACAAGAAGGGCTTGCGCCGCTACGGCCACAGCTACGTGCCCCTGGACGAGGCCCTGTCGCGGGTGGTGATCGACCTGTCCGGCCGCCCTGGTCTGGAAATGTTCGTGGATTTCACCCGCGGCATGATCGGCGGCTTCGACGTGGACCTGTTCTATGAATTCTTCCAGGGGCTGGTGAATCACGCCATGATCACCGTGCACATCGACAACCTGCGCGGCAAGAACGCCCACCACCAGGCCGAGACCGTGTTCAAGGCGTTCGGCCGGGCCCTGCGGGTGGCGATGGAGCCGGACGAGCGCATGGACGGCGTGACCCCCAGCACCAAGGGCACCCTGACCGAGGCTCCCTGAGGGCCGTCCCGGATCAACCAAGAGGCTCCCCATGAGCGAAACCGTGGCCGTGGTCGATTACGGCATGGGCAATCTTCACTCCGCCGGCAAGGCGCTGGAGAAGATGGCCGCCGATGGCCAGCGTATTCACATCACCGGTGATCCGGACGCCCTGCGTGCCGCCGACCGGGTGGTGTTTCCCGGTGTCGGCGCGATCCGCGACTGCATCAAGGTGATCACCGAAACCGGCCTGGACCGGGCCATCCTCGACGCCATCGACGCCCATAAGCCGGTGCTCGGCATCTGCGTGGGCATGCAGGCGATGATGGACCACAGCGAGGAGAACGACGGCGTCGACTGCCTGGGCGTGTTCGCCGGCCGGGTGCGCTTTTTCGGCGAGCAGTACGGCGAGACCGGCGGGCGGCTGAAAGTGCCGCACATGGGCTGGAACCAGGTGCAGCAGACCGTGGACCACCCGCTCTGGGACGGCATCGACGACAACAGCCGCTTCTACTTCGTGCACAGCTACTGCGCCACCGAGGTGCCGGAGGAGGAGATGGCCGGTCGTTGCGAATACGGGCTGCCGTTCGCCGCCGCCGTCGCCAAGCACAATGTGTTCGCGGTGCAGTTCCACCCGGAGAAAAGCGCCGACGCCGGCCTGCGCCTGCTCGGCAACTTCCTGCGCTGGCGGCCCTGATATTCGCGCTGGCGGCCTGACCGCGCTCGCCCTTTTTGAAAACCCTGAATCGAAAGAGAGAACCCCATGCAGCTGATTCCCGCCATCGACCTCAAGGACGGTAAATGCGTGCGCCTCAAGCAGGGCCGCATGGACGATGACACGGTGTTCTCCGAGGATCCGGTCGCGGTGGCCGACCATTGGGTGCAAAAAGGCGCCCGCCGCCTGCATCTGGTGGACCTGAACGGCGCCTTCGCCGGTGAACCGGTGAACGGCGAGATCGTGCACGCCATCGCCCGCGCCCATCCCGGTCTGCCGATCCAGATCGGCGGCGGCATTCGCAGCGCCGAAACCATCCAGGCCTACCTGGACGCCGGCGTGCAGTGGGTGATCATCGGCACCAAGGCGGTGAAGGAACCGCAATTCGTCAAGGACATGTGCCGCCAATTCCCGGGCCACATCATCGTCGGCCTGGACGCCAAGGACGGCAAGGTGGCCACCGACGGCTGGGCCGAGGTCAGTGATATCGACGTGGTGGATCTGGCCCGCCAGTTCGAGGACGACGGCGTGGTCGCCATCGTCTACACCGATATCAGCCGCGACGGCATGCTGCAGGGTGTCAACGTGGAAGCCACCGAGCGGCTGGCCGACGCCATTTCGATTCCGGTGATCGCCTCCGGCGGCATCACCGATCTGGAAGACGTGCGCAAGCTGTGCGGCAGCCAGTCCGCCGGCATCACCGCCGCCATCACCGGGCGCGCCATCTACGAGGGCAGCCTGGACTTCGAGAAGGGCCAGGCGCTGGCCGACGAACTGGATTCCCGTGGGCCTGGCATGTCCGGTACCACCGGCAGTGGAGTACGTGAATGAGGGCCGCGACATGACGCTGGCAAAACGCATCATCCCCTGTCTCGACGTGGACGCCGGTCGGGTGGTCAAGGGCGTGCAGTTCGTCGAGATCCGCGACGCCGGCGACCCGGTGGAAGTGGCGCGCCGCTATAACGAGGCCGGCGCCGACGAGATCACCTTCCTGGACATCACCGCCAGTCACCAGGACCGGGACACCACCCTGGAAACCGTGGAGCGCATGGCCAGCCAGGTGTTCATTCCGCTCACCGTCGGCGGCGGCGTGCGCAGCATTCAGGATATCCGTAACCTGCTCAACGCCGGGGCCGACAAGGTCAGCATCAACTCGGCGGCGGTCAAGGACCCGGACTTCGTGCGCGAGGCGGCCCAGCGGTTCGGCTCCCAGTGCATCGTGGTGGCCATCGACGCCAAGAAGGTCAGCGGCGAGAGCGAAAACAACCGCTGGGAAATCTTCACCCACGGCGGCCGCAAGCCCACCGGCATCGACGCCATCGAGTGGGCGAAACGCATGACCGACTACGGCGCCGGCGAAATCCTGCTCACCAGCATGGACCGGGACGGCACCAAGAACGGTTTCGACATTGCCCTGACCCGCGGCATTTCCGACGCGGTGCCGGTGCCGGTGATCGCCTCCGGCGGCGTCGGCAACCTGCAGCATCTGGTGGACGGGGTGATCCAGGGCGGCGCCGACGCGGTGCTGGCGGCCTCGATCTTCCACTTCGGGGAGTACTCCATCGCCGAGGCCAAGGATTACATGGCCCGGGCCGGTATCGAGATGCGCATCTGAGCAAAGGAGACGGGGTGACGTTGAAGATCTGGGTGGATGCGGACGCCTGCCCGGCGGTGATCCGGGAAGTGCTGTTCCGCGCCGCCAACCGGCTGGGCGTCACCACCACCCTGGTGGCCAACCATCACATCCGCGTGCCGCGCTCGCCGCACCTGCGCTCCACCCAGGTGGCGTCGGGTTTCGACAAGGCCGACGATCATATCGCCGCCCAGGTGAACGCCGGTGATCTGGTCATCACTGGTGACATACCGCTGGCCGCCCGGGTGGTGGAAAGCGGTGGCACGGCGCTCAATCCCCGTGGCACGCTTTATGACGCGGAGAGCATCCGTGAACATCTCGGCCGCCGCGACTTCATGGAGGAGCTGCGTTCCGCCGGGGTACAGACCGGTGGCCCCTCGTCGCTGAGCAAGGGCGACGTGCAGACCTTCGCCAACGCCCTGGACCGGTTTCTCGCCCGCGCCGGCTGACGCGGTATCGACGACGCAACCTTCAAGGACGGAGCATGCTGAACATCTCCAACAACGTGACCATCCCGGACGCGGAGATCGAGTGGCAGGCGATCCGTGCCCAGGGCGCCGGTGGCCAGAACGTCAACAAGGTGGCCTCCGCGGTGCACCTGCGGTTCGACATTCGTGCTTCCTCCCTGCCCGACTTCTACAAGGAACGCCTGCTGGCCCTGTCCGACCGCCGCATCACCGGCGACGGCGTGGTGGTGATCAAGGCGCAGCGTTTCCGCACCCAGGAAAAGAACCTGGACGACGCCCTGGAGCGCCTGCGCGCGCTGATCCAGAGCGCCACCGTGGAGCGCAAGAAACGCAAAGCCACCAAACCCTCCAAGTCCGCCCGCAACAAACGCATGGACAAGAAAACCCGGCACGGCCAGACCAAGGCCCTGCGCGGCAAGGTGCGCCCCTGATTTCCCCATTTTGACGGTTCCGCTTCAAGGAGGGATGACCATGTTTCACCGACTCCCGATCCTGACCGGCCTGCTCACTTTGCTGCTGAGCACCGTGGCCGGTGCCGATACCCGTGCCCTGGACGGCAATATGCTGTTCACCGACGGCGAGCCGTATTATCAGTTGCACTGGCCGCTGGAACAGGTGGAGAACGGCTGGCGGGTGGTGGTCGACAAGGCTGACGGCAGCCTCTATTTCAAGGGCCGGATCGCCGATCCGGAGGCGGACGACCTGCTCGACGACAGCAACCGGCGGGGCCCCTTCACCTATTACTACGACAACGGCCAGCCGCGCATGGAGGGCCGCTACAGCGACCAGGGCCGGATCGACGGCCGCGCCAGGCTGTATTGGCGGAATGGGCAGGTGCGCGAAGTCCGTGACTTCAATCCGCGCGGCTATCGCGTGCTCAAGGGCTTCCATGAGGACGGCGGCGTGGCCCTGGAAAACCTGCCGGACAAGGGCGAGCGCAGCGACCGCATGAAGCGTTACCGTGAAGACGGCTCGCTGATGCTGGAGGAATACACCGAACCGGCGGACCAGGGCGGTGTGCGCCGGGTGCAGCTGAGCTATGACGAGGCCGGCGAGTTGACCCAACGCCGGGTCAATAACGACCGCACCCATATCAGCGAGGATCTGAAGGACGGCCGGGTGGTGGAGCGGCTGACCATGGACCAGGCCGAGACCTGGTCGCTGCGCGAGCGCTTCAACGAGGACGGCGAGCTGCTGTCGCGGCAACGCCGCTTGTTGCCGGAGTACGAGGAGGACGGCGAGCAGGTTTTCACCGACGACGACGGCGTGCGCCAGGTGGACCACTATCGCAACGGCAAGCGCGAGGGGGCGTTCACCCGCCGGCGCGGCGACACCTGGCTGGCCCAGGGCTTCTATCGGAACGATCAGCCGGCGGGCCGCTGGTTCGAGGTGGACCCGGACAGCGGTCGGGTGACCGTGACCCGCTACGACGATCGGGGCGAGTACCAGGGCGGCTATCAAATCGGCGCCGACCTGGTGGTTCATGACGACGACGGTAAGCCGGCGGCGCCGCAAGCGCTGCGCGACGTCGAACGTACCCTGCCCGAGGTGGGCACCACCTGGCTGTATCGGTTCAACGACGCGCAACCGGTGGCGCTGACCCTCACCGGGAAGAGTGACGGGCAAGCCCGCTACCGCGTCGGTGAGACCACCCTGGAAGAGGACCTGGACCGCTATCAGCCGGTGGATCAGGAAGACGGCCCGATGCTGCGCTTCCCCCTGCACCCCGGTGACGTGTGGCGCTACCGCACCGAGGACATCGTCCAGGTGCCGGCGCGCGACGGTGCCCACTGGCAGTACCGCTACCGCACCGAAACCACCAGCAAGGTCAGCGCGGTGGAAACCATCCAGGTGGGCGCCGGCACCTTCAAGGCGCTGCGCATCAGCCGCGAGATCGCCTGGCGCAAGGATCAGGCCAGCGGCGAAGGCGACGCTCTGGAGCGCATCGAGAACGGTGGCGACGGGCAGGTGGACGGCTTCACCCGGGAGTTGCTGTGGTACGCGCCGGAGGCCGGCCGGGTGGTGCTCAAGGCGCACATGGAATCCGGTGACCCGAACCTGCTGGGTCGCCCGGCGGAGCAACTGCTGGACAACGCCGCCACCTGGTTCACCGAGCTGGTGGCCCTGGCCGGCCCGGGCGACACCGCCGAGGCCGGCGAGGCGCGCCATGCCCGTGCCCCGCGGGCGGGCTGGATCGGCTTCCCGATGCAGCGCAACAACACCTGGGAGTACCTGATGCAGTCCCATTCACCGCAATAGCCCCGAAGTGGTCGGCTAAGGTACGATCGTTCTATAACAACAACGCTGATAAAAGAACGAGGAACAACTCATGGACCAGGCCGCTCTGATTTCCGTGGGACTGCCCGCCGCCCTGTTTCTGATCATGGTGGGCATGGGCCTGACCCTGACGCCCCGTGATTTCCGCGAGGTGCTGGTGGCGCCGCGCGCCACCGTGTTCGGCCTGGTGGCGCAGATCGTGCTGCTGCCACTGGTGGGCGTGGGGCTGGCGGTGAGCCTGGATCTGTCGCCGGCGCTGGCGGTGGGGCTGGTGATCATTGCCGCCTGCCCGGGCGGCACCACTTCCAATCTGTTCGCCTTTCTGGGGCGCGGCGACGTGGCCCTGTCCATCGTGCTGACCGTGGCCGCCAGTCTGATCACCATCGTTACCCTGCCCATGTTCACCAGCTGGGCCCTGGGCCACTTCCAGGACAGCAGCCGGGTGCTGGAGCTGCCGGTGTTGCGCACCATTCTGACCTTGCTGGTGATTATCCTGGTGCCGGTGGCCATCGGCATGACCATCCGTCATTTCAAACGCCAGTGGGCGGAGAAGGGCGAGAAGCTGGTCAGCGTGTTCGGTTTGTTGGTGCTGATCCTGGTGATCGCGCTGTTGCTGGTGGACCTGGGCGAGGAAGCCCTTGTGCTGCTGCGTCAGGGCGGGCTGGCGGTGGTGCTGCTCAACGTGATCGGTCTGGTGCTGGGCATGGTGGGCGGTCGGTTGCTCGGGCTGAGCCGGGCCCAGGCGTTCACCGTGGCCATCGAGCTGGGCATCAAGAACGGCACCCTGGGGCTGATGGTCACCCTGACCCTGCTGCACTCCGACGCCATGTCGGTGCCGGCGGCGGTGTACGGCGTGCTGATGTTCCTGTTCGGCTTCCTGATGCTCGGTTACAGCCGCCTCACCGGCATCGGCCGCGCCGCTCCGGCCCGCTAGCCGTTTTCGCGCCCGGGCCGTGTCGCCGCCCCGGCGGTGGCCACCGGGGCGGTCAGCAGCTGCGACACCGGCACCAGCCGCACGCCGGCCTGCTCCAGTAACGGCAGCACCTGCCGCAGATAATCCAGGGTCTCCGGATAGGGATGGCCGATGGCGATGGCCTGGCCATGGCGGCGGGCCAGCCGCAGCAGCCGGTTGAACTGGGCATTGATGTGCGGCAGGTCGCGTTGGTTGTCCAGGAACACGTCGCGACGGCCGGCGGCCAGCCCCGCCTGGCGGGCGCTGCGCTCGGCCACGGTGGCGGCGTTGGTGCGGCTGTCGATGAAGTACAGATGGCGGTGGCGCAGCTGCTCCATCAGCCGGCGCATCGGTTCCGCCTCGGCGGTGAGGGCGCTGCCCATGTGGTTGTTGAGGCCGCGGGCGTCGGGCAGGGCGCGCTGGGCGCGGTCCAGCACGGCGCTGATCTGGGCCTCGCTCATGCCGTCGTGGAGCGCGCCCGCATCCAGCCGGCGGGCATCCAGGGTGGCCATGGGCAGGTGGATCATCACTTCCTTGCCGGCGGCCGCCGCTTCCCGGGCCAGGCGCCGGCCGTGGGGCGTTTCCGGAATCACCGCGCAGGTCAGCGGCGCCGGCAGCGCCAGCACCGCTTCGCCGGCGGCCCGGTTGTAGCCCAGATCATCGATGATAATGGCGATACGCGGCGCCGCCGCGGCCGACCCGGCCAGCAGCATCAGGCACAGCGCCGCCACCCGGGTGGCGGCGCGCGTCACCGTTGTTCGGTGTCGTCGCCGGCCCGGCGGCGCTCGGCCAGGTTGATGCCCTTGAGGATCGACAGGGCCTGGGACAGCGGATAGTCGCGGCTGGCCAGCGGCGCTTCCTGGTCGCCGGCCCGGTCTTCCTCGTCACGCTGGTTGAGCAGGTGGTGGGGCAGGTCCGACTCCCGCGGCCGGTTCTCCCGCAGCAGCTCCACGCTGGACACCTCCACCGGAATGTCCGGATGGATGCCGTCGGCCTGGATGGAACGGCCGTCCGGCGTGTAGTAGCGCGCCGTAGTCAGCTTCAACGCGGCGTCGCCGCTGATCGGCAGCACCGTCTGCACCGAGCCCTTGCCGAAGGTGCGGGTGCCCACCACCACGGCGCGGCCCTGGTCTTGCAGGGCGCCGGCGACGATCTCCGAAGCCGAGGCGGAGCCGCCGTTGACCAGCACCACCAGCGGCAGGCCGCCGAGCAGGTCGCCGGGGGTGGCGTTGTAATCGTTGCGGCTTTGCGGATCGCGGCCCTGGGTATAGACGATCAGGCCGCGATTGAGGAACAGGTCAGCCACTTCCACGGCCCCGCCCAGCACGCCGCCGGGGTTGTTGCGCAGATCCAGGATCAGCCCGTGCAGCTGGCCGTCGCTGGCCATCTTTTCCAGGGCCCGCTGGGCGTCCTGGCCGGTGCGGCTCTGGAATTGGGAAATGCGCAGGTAGCCGTAGCCGGGCTCCAGCAGTTCGCTTTTCACGCTTTCCACCTGGATGCGGTCGCGCTTCAGGGTCACCGTGCGCGGCTTCTCGTCGCCCTCGCTGAGCACCGACAGGTTCACCTCGGTGCCGGCTTCGCCGCGCATCAGTTCCACCGCGTCGGCCAGGCCGATGCCCTTGGTGAAGGTGTCGTCGATCTTGAGGATCAGATCGCCGGCTTGCAGGCCGGCGCGGCTGGCGGGGGAGTCGTCGATGGGCGCCACCACCTTGACGAAGCCGTCCTCCATGGTGACCTCCAGACCCAGGCCGCCGAATTCACCGGTGGTGCTGGATTGCAGGTCCTCGAACTGATCCGGGGACAGGTAGGCGGAGTGCGGGTCCAGCTCCATGAGCATGCCGCGAATGGCCGCCTGGATCAGCTCCTTCTCGTCCACCTCCTGCACATAGGCGCCGCGCACCCGCTCCAGCACCTCGGCGAAGGCCCGCAGTTCGGTGACCGGCACGCCGTCCTGTTCGGCCAGCTGATCGGTCTGCGCATCCCTGGCCTGGCTGGTCGGGGCAATGAATACCAGGGTCGCCAGCGCGCAGCGCAAAACAAGACGGGAGGTTTTCAGCATGTGTTTCCCCAATTCGGGCGCTCCGGTCCCGGGAGCGTGTCAGTCATTGCGGGCAATGGGCGGCAGTGTAACACGGCGGTCGCACCAGCGCGCCGGGTTGACCACCTCGCCCTTGCGGCGGATTTCGAAGTACAGGCCGCTGCTGGCGTTGCCGCCGGAGCGGCCCGCCAGGGCCAGCGGATCGCCGGCCGCCACCCATTCGCCCACGTCGCGCAGCAGGCTCTGGGCGTAGCCGTACAGGGTCAGGTAACCGCCGCCGTGATCGACGATGGTGAGCAGGCCATAGCCGCGCATCCAGTCGGCGAACACCACCCGGCCCGGGTGAATGGCGCGCACCGGCGCGCCCTCGTCGGCGGCCAGCACCACCCCTTCCCAGCGCAGCTTGCCTTCACGGGCGGAATGGAAACTGGACACCACCTGGCCGGGTACCGGCCAGGGCAGCTTGCCGGCCAGGGTGCCGAACGGCTCGCCCCGGTCCGCCGGCGGGATCGACGGCATGCTGCGCTGCATGTCGGCGAGCAGCTTCTCCAGCCGTTGCTGGTCCGCCTTGAGGCGATCGATGTCGCCGCCGCGCTGCTTGATCGAGCGGTCCAGCTTGGCGAGCGCCTGCTCGCGCTGTTGGGACGCCGCTTCCAGTTCCTTTTTGCTGTCCGCCAGCCGGGTGCGGCGGTCGAGCAGGTCGGCGCGGGCGCTGGCCACCTGCTCGGCCACCCGGCGCAGTTCCACCAGTTCCCCTTCCAGGGAGGCCAGCCGGTCGGTGCGGGCGCGCTGGAAATACTCCTGATAGCGCAGCAGCCGGGCAATGCGGTCCGGCTCCTCCTGGTTGAGCAGCAGCTTGATGCGGGCTTCCCGGCCGCTCTGATAGCTGGCGCGCACGGTGCGTGCCAGCCAGGTGAGCTGGGTTTTCTTCTCCGCCGCCAGCCGCGCCTGGTCGGCTTCCACCTTGTCCAGCCGCTGGCGGGCGGCGGCGGCTTCCCGCTCCAGGCGGCGGCCCTCCCGGGCCAGTTCGCCGACCCGGGTCTCGGTCTCGCGCAGGCGGGTCTGCAGGTCGTCGCGCTGCTCGGCCTCGCGCTGTTGCTCGGCGGACAGGGTCTCGATGCGGTCCTTGAGCTTGTCCAGGTCGGCTTCGCTGGGCGACTCCGCGCGGGCCAGCACGGGCAGGATCAGAAATAGCAGAAAAAGCGGCTTCATGGCTGCGGGTTTTACCTTAACCGACCGGTGATGTGTATACTTGGCGCCGATTTTCCGCCGGCAAGACGGCGCCAGCGCTAACAGGACCCCGTATGGATCGTCTGATCGAATTCGCCAGCAACCATTATCTCCTGGTTTCCGCCTTCTTTCTGCTGTGGGCGGTGTTCTTCGTGATCGAGTCGCGGCGCGGCGGCAACCCGATCTCGCCCCAGCAGGCCACCAATCTGGTCAACCAGAAGGACGCCGTGATCGTGGACCTGCGCCCCGCCGATGAGTTTCGTGCCGGCCATATCCCGGGTAGCCTGAACATCCCGGCGAGCCAGGCCACCGACCGCATGGGCGAGCTGGAGCGGCACAAGGATAAACCTCTTATCCTCACCTGCAAGATGGGCAACCAGGCGTCGCACCTGGGCCGCCAGCTGCGCGGCAAGGGCTTCGCCGAGCTGTACCGCATGCAGGGCGGGGTCACCGCCTGGCGCAACGACGGCCTGCCGGTCGCCAAGGGCTGATCGTGACGGTCACGCTGTACAGCACCGCCTGGTGCCCGTTCTGCGTGCGCGCCAAGCGGTTGCTGGCCGCCAAGGGCGCCACCGTGCACGAGATCGACGTGGACCGTGAGCCCGGCGCCCGTCAGGAGATGATGACGCGCAGCGGCCGCCGCACGGTACCGCAAATCTGGATCGGCGACCGCTATGTGGGCGGTTGCGATGAACTTTTCGCATTGGAGCGGGCGGGGGAACTGGACTCCCTGCTCGCCGACAGCTAACGGAGAAGGACCATGGCCGAAGAACAGAAGAAAACCTTCCAGTTGCAGCGTGTCTACCTGAAGGACACCTCCTTCGAGTGCCCGGGGGCGCCGGACATCTTCCTCCAGGAATGGAAGCCGAAGATGAACGTGCAGCTCAACAGCGCCGCCCGCCGCCTCGGCGAGGGCAATGAGTTCGAGGTGGAAATCACCGTCACGGTGACCGCCAAATCCGAGGACGAGCAGAAAACCTTCTACCTGGTGGAAGTGAAGCAGGCCGGCATCTTCACCATCGCCGGCATCGAAGGCGAGGAGCGCGAGCAGCTGCTGGGCGCCTACTGCCCGAACCTGTTGTTCCCCTATGCCCGCGAGGTGGTGTCCGACCTGGTCGCCAAGGGCTCCTTCCCGCAGATGCTGCTGCAGCCGATCAATTTCGAGGCGCTGTACCTGCAGCAACGCGAGCAGCAGCAGGCCGGCGCCGCCACGGTGCAGTAACCGCCGCCGCTTCAGTCGCGATCCGCGCCGGGGTAGCCCAGTTGCCGCCAGGCCTCGTAGAGGGTGGCGGCCACCGCGTTACTCAGATTCAGGCTGCGGCTGTCCGCCACCATCGGCAGGCGCAGCCGCCGCTCCGCCGGCAACCCTTCCAGGATCGCCGCCGGCAGGCCCCGGGTCTCCGGCCCGAACAGCAGCACATCCCCGTCCCGAAACGCCGCCTGGCTGGGCGCCGGCCCGCCCTTGGTGGTGAGCGCGAACTGGCGCGCGTCGCCCATGGCCTCCAGGAAGGCCGCGTAATCCCGATGCACCCGCACCCGCGCGAACTCGCCGTAGTCCAGGCCGGCCCGGCGCAGGCGCTTCTCGTCCAGTTGAAAGCCGAGCGGTTCGATCAGATGCAGGGCGGCGCCGGTATTGGCGGCCAGCCGGATGATGTTGCCGGTGTTGGGGGGAATTTCCGGTTCGAACAGGGCGATGTGCAGCATAACGGGGTCGACGTGGTGGCGGGGTGCCCATGGTAACCGCTGGCGGCGGCGCCGATAATGGCGGGATGACCAGGCGGCCGGAGGAGCCATGAAACGGGTCTACGAAGCGCGCGACGGCTTGGAGGCGCACATGGTGGCGGGGCTGATCGAACAGGCCGGCATCATGGCGCAGGTGAACGGCGACATGCTGCAGGGCGGCGTCGGCGATCTGCCCGCCGCCGGGCTGGCCAGTGTCTGGGTGGCGGACAGCGACGAGCACCGGGCCCGGGAAGTGATTGGCGACTTCGAGGCCAGCCAGCCGCCGGTATCCGCGCCGACCCTGCGAGAACGGATCCGCGAGCCGGGCCGTGGCGAGCCGGACAGTGGCCGGGCTTTTCGCCAGGGACTGCTGGTGGGGGTGCTGTTGGGCGCGGCGCTGATGGCCTGGTTGTTGTAGCCCTGGTCAGTCGCGATCAGGGGCCGCGCCACGGCGCGACCCCGATGGAGACAGGCCTGGCTAGCGGCTGGCGCGCTTGCGCTCGGTCTCGGTGAGCAGCTTCTTGCGCAGGCGCAGGTAGTTGGGGGTTACTTCCACCAGTTCATCGTCCTCGATGAAGTCCAGGGCCTGCTCCAGGCTGAACCGCACCGGCGGCGTGAGAATCACGTTCTCGTCGGTGCCGGAGGCGCGCATGTTGGTGAGCTGCTTGCCCTTGGTGGGGTTCACCACCAGGTCGTTGCCCCGGCTGTGAATGCCGATCAGCTGGCCTTCGTACACTTCCACGTTGGGGTCGATCAGCATGCGGCCGCGCTCCTGCAGGTTGAACAGGGCGAACGCCAGCACCTTGCCTTTCACCATGGACACCAGCACGCCGTTGTTGCGCTGGGCCATGTCGCCGGGCTTGTAGTCACCGTAGTGGCTGAAGGTGCTGTTGAGGATGCCGGTGCCGGAAGTGAGGGTCAGGAACAGGCTGCGGAAGCCGATCAGGCCGCGGCTGGGCACCACGAAGGTGAGGCGCACCCGGCCCTTGCCGTCCGGTTCCATGTTGGTCATCTCGCCGCGGCGCAGGCCCAGTTGCTCCATGATGGCGCCCTGATGCTGCTCTTCCACGTCGGCCATGACGTTTTCGTAGGGCTCCTGCTTCTGGCCGTCCACTTCGCGCACGATTACCTGCGGGCGGCCCACCGCCAGCTCGAAGCCTTCACGGCGCATGTTCTCGATCAGCACCGACAGGTGCAGCTCGCCGCGACCGGAAACGCGGAACTGGTCGGCGCTGCCGGTCTCTTCCACGCGCAGCGCCACGTTGTGCTTGAGCTCCGCTTCCAGGCGCTCGCGGATCTGGCGGCTGGTGACGAACTTGCCGTCCTGGCCGGCGAACGGCGAGGTGTTGACGTGGAACACCATGCTCACGGTGGGCTCGTCCACGGTCAGCGCCGGCAGCGCCTCCACGTTGTTCGGGTCGCACAGGGTGTCGGAGATGTCCAGCGGGTCCATGCCGGTGACGCAGACGATGTCGCCGGCGCCGGCGTCCTGCACGTCCACCCGCTCCAGGCCGTGGTAGCCCATGATCTGCAGCACCCGGCCGTTACGCACGGCGCCTTCCCGGTCGATGATCTTGACCTGGGAGTTGGCCTTGACCTTGCCGCGCTTGATGCGGCCGATGCCGATCACGCCCAGGTAGCTGTTGTAGTCCAGGGAGGAGATCTGCATCTGGAACGGGCCGTCCTGGTCCACTTCCGGCGCCGGCACGCGCTCGATGATGGTGTCGAACAGGGCGGTCATGTCGTCGCCCAGGGTGTCCGGCTCCATGCCGGCGATGCCGTTCAGGGCGGAGGCATAGACCACCGGGAAGTCGAGCTGCTCGTCGCTGGCGCCGAGGGTGTCGAACAGGTCGAACACCTGGTCGATGACCCAGTCCGGGCGGGCGCCGGGGCGGTCGATCTTGTTGACCACAACGATCGGCTTGAGGCCGGCGTTGAAGGCTTTCTGGGTCACGAAGCGGGTTTGCGGCATGGGGCCGTCCACCGCGTCCACCAGCAGCAGTACGGAATCGACCATCGACATCACCCGTTCCACCTCGCCGCCGAAGTCGGCGTGGCCAGGGGTGTCGACGATGTTGATGCGGTAGTCGCCGTACTTGAGGGCGGTGTTCTTGGAAAGGATGGTGATGCCCCGTTCCTTTTCCAGGTCGTTGGAGTCCATCACTCGTTCGACGTCGCCGGCGCGGTCTCCCAGAGTGCCGGACTGTTGCAACAGCTTGTCCACCAGGGTGGTCTTGCCGTGGTCAACGTGGGCGATGATGGCGATATTGCGCAGGCGTTCAATCACAGATTGTGGCTCCGTAGGGATCAAAGTGCCTCCGGCCGGTCAACGGCGGCGGGCCGTGCAGGGGCAACGGCAAAGGGGGAGGCGGGCAAATAGGCGGCGCATTGTACAGTCCCTTCGCCCGATGAAGCCACCAATACACCGTGACACCGCCAAAGTGGCCGGTTTCGTGGCAGAATAGGCGGCCGTTCGGTGCCGGATCTACCAATGCAATTTTTTGCTCCGAATGGTGGCCCGGTGTCGGGCAGTTTTGACAACTATTTGCGTCCCGGGGGCGGTTTCGGTGCGCCGGGGCGGTGACATTGGGGCCCCGTTGTTGGACCATGTGCGGCGGTCGCGGCACCCTCGCCGAAGGATTGGAATAAGGCTGACAAATGCGTTCTGTTAAATTGCACGCCCGCCTGCTGGCGCTGTTTCTTCTGGTACTGGGCGGCGGCAGTATTGCTTACCAGATTTTCATTCAGAAGGTGCCGGTAACCGAGAGCGAGAGCGATCCGGTCTGGGTGGTGGACACCCAGGTGTCGTTCCAGGCGCGCCCCAATACCCCGATCAAGGCGCGCATGTACGTGCCGCCGCTGGCCAGCGGCTTCACCGCCCTCAACGAAAGCTTTATCTCCAACAATTACGGCGTCAATGTGAACCGGGAAAACGGCAACCGGCTGGTGACCTGGTCGGCGCGCCGTGGCGAGGGCCAGCAGAACCTCTACTACCGGTTGATGATCACCGCCCGCTACGCGGAGCCGGCGCCGCTGCCGGAGAACGGACCGCAATTCCGCCCCAGCCCGGCGCTGGAAGGCGCCGAGCGGGTGGCCGCGGACGCGCTGTTGGCGCCGATCCGCCAGCACTCCGCCGATGTGGAAACCTTCATCAGCGAAACCATCAAGCGGGTCAACAACGAAGACAGCGACAACGTGCGCCTGCTGCTGGGCGGCGATCACACCGACGAGAACAAGGCCAAGGTGGTGGACCTGCTGCTGGCGGTGGCGCACATTCCCGCCGAGCCGGTGCACACGCTCAAACTGGAAGAATCCAACAGCCAGCAGCCGGAGCTGTGGCTGCGCAGCTTCAACGGCCAGAACTGGCTGTATTTCAACCCGGTGGACGGCCGCCAGGGCCTGCCCCAGGACCGGCTGGTGTGGTGGAGCGGCGACAAGCCGCTGCTGACCCTGGAGGGTGCCCGCAACTCCCGGGTGTCGTTCAGCGTGCACCGCAACGAGATGAGCGCCCTGCGGCTGGCGCAGACCCTGCGCTCCCAGGACGCCTCCAGCTTTATCGATTACTCGCTCTATGAACTGCCGGTGCCGTCCCAGCAGCTGTTCCGGGTGCTGATGATGATTCCGGTGGGCGTGCTGCTGGTGCTGCTGATCCGGTCGCTGGTCGGCATGGAGACCCTGGGTACCTTCACGCCGGTGCTGATCGCCCTGGCGTTCCGCGAAACCCAGGTGATCTGGGGCGTATTGCTGTTCACCTTCATCACCGCCATCGGCCTGTCGGTGAGGGGCTATCTGGAACACCTGAAGTTGCAGTTATTGGCGCGGCTGTCGGTGGTGCTGACCTTCGTGGTGATCATGATCGGCCTGATCAGCCTGATGACCTACAAGCTGGGGCTCTCCACCGGCCTGTCGGTGGCGCTGTTCCCGATGGTGATTCTGACCATGGTGATCGAGCGCGTCTCCATCGTCTGGGAAGAGCGCGGCGGCGTGCAGTCGCTCAAGGTCGCCCTGGGTACCCTGGTGGCGGCGGTGCTGTGCCATCTGCTGATGGTCTGGAAGCCGCTGGTCTACTTCGTGTTCACCTTCCCGGGCGTGCTGATGATCCTGGCGTCGGTGATGGTGTTCATGGGTCACTACCGGGGCTACCGCCTGATGGAACTGGTGCGCTTCCGGGCCATGACCGAGCAGGGTGAACGCTGATGTTCGGCATCCAGACCTGGAAAGCCCTGCGGCGCCGGGGCGTGATGGGCATCAACCAGCGCAACGGCGACTACGTGCTGATGTACAACGACCGCCGGCTGTACCCGCTGGTGGACGACAAGATCCGCACCAAGAAGATGGCGCTGGACGCCGGGATTCAGGTGCCGGACATGTACGGCATCGTCGACACCGAGCAAGGCATCAGCAAGCTGGAGCGCATCGTCGAGACCCACGGCGACTTCGTGATCAAGCCGTCCCAGGGCGCCGGCGGTGACGGCATCCTGGTGATCTCGGACCGCTTCGAAGGCTATTACCGCACCGCCTCCGGGCGCATGGTCAGCCCCGAGGAACTGGAATTCCACATCTCCGGCATCATCTCCGGCCTCTATTCCCTGGGCGGCCACCGTGACCGCGCCCTGATCGAGTACCGGGTGCGCTCCACGGACCTGTTCGACCGCATCAGCATCGGCGGCGTGCCGGACGTGCGCATCATCGTGCTGCAGGGCTACCCGGTGGCCGCCATGCTGCGCCTGCCCACCCGCCAGTCCGACGGCAAGGCCAACCTGCACCAGGGCGCCATCGGCGTGGGCGTGGACATCGCCACCGGCGTCACCCTGAGTGGCACCTGGCACAACCTGAAAATCGACCGTCACCCGGACACCGCCCACCCGGTGGCCGGCGTGCAGGTGCCGGACTGGCAGGAATGCCTGGCGCTGGCGGCGCGCTGCTACGACCTCACCGGCCTGGGCTACCTGGGCGTGGACCTGGTGATGGACAAGCACAAGGGGCCGCTGATGCTGGAGCTCAACGCGCGGCCGGGGCTGAACATTCAGATCGCCAATGACGACGGCCTGCTGCGCCGCTGCCAGATCATCGAGAAGCACATCGAGCAACGCGGTGCCAAGGCCGGCACCGAGGAAACCGCCCGCCGCGTGGCGCGCTCCAAGCAGTGGTTCGCCGTGCCGGATCTGCCGGAGGCGCCCAGCGCCCCCTGATCCGCCCGGCGCATTAAGTTTTTATTAAGGCAGGCGACGTAACGTCGGCGCGTTATCGGCCGACAAATTGTTTTCGTCATGACGCCTGCCTCCCCCCGCGCCGGGTTTCCCGGGCTGTTTTTCGTGCTCAACTACCTGCTGTTGCTGGCGGTGGGGCTGTACATTGGCCATGGCCAGTGGCTGCCGCCGAAGGACGGGGTCGCCGTCCTGTTTCTGGTCGCCGCTCTGGCCGGCTACAGCGCCTTGTATCTGCTGCCCGCCTGGCTGCTCACCATGCTCTGTCATCGCTGGCCGGGTCCGCGCCCGGCGCGCTGGCTGGCGGTGGCGCTGGCCTCCGCCACCCTGTTGCTGCTGCTGGTGGACAGCCAGATCTATCGTCTTTACGGCTTCCACATCAACGGTTTCGTCTGGAATCTGCTGATCACCCCGGGCGGCATCGACTCCATGGGCGGCGGTGACGGTATGACCCTGACCGTGGCGCTGATCGCCCTGGCGGTGGTGGGCCTGGAGGTGGGGCTGATGGCCCTGGTCCGGCGCCGGCGGCCCCCGAGGCTGCGCTGGCGCTGGGTGCTGGCGGGCCTGCTGCTGTGCATGGCCGGCGAGCGGGTGGCCTACGGGCTCAGCGATCTGGACGCCTACCGACCGGTGCTCAATGCCGCCCGGGCGGTGCCTTTTTATCAGCCGGCGACCTTCGAGAGCCTGGCCCGGGATCTGGGCTATACGCCGGCGCCGCGCACGGCGCTGTCGGTGTCCGCCGATGGGCCGCTCAACTATCCGTTGCACCCCCTGTCCGTGGCCGCCGACGCGCCGTCGCCCAACATCCTGGTGCTGGTGGCGGAATCCCTGCGCGCGGACATGCTGACGCCGGAGATCATGCCCAATCTTTGGCGCTTCGCCGAGCGCCACGGGCGCCGCTACACCGACCATATGAGCGGCGGCAACGGCACCCGCATGGGCATCTTTTCCCTGTTCTACGGGTTGCCCGGCAACTACTGGTTTCCGTTTCTGGAAAGCCGCCGGCCGCCGGTGCTGATCAGTGAGCTGCAGAGGCGGGATTATCGCCTCGGGCTCTACACCAGCGCCCGCTTCAGCTATCCGGAGTTCGACCGCACCGTGTTCGCCTCGGTGCCGTCCTCGGCCATGGTCAGTGACGATCAGGGCCCCGGCTGGCGCCGCGATCGGCGCAATGTGGACCGGCTGCTGGATTTTATTGGCGATGACCAGCCGCGCCCGTTCTTCGGCTTCATGTTCTTCGAGTCGCCCCATGCCCGCTATTACTTCCCCGAGGAGAGCGTGATCCGGCCGGATTATCTGCGCGAGCTGAACTACGCCACCATGGACGTACATCAGGACATGCCGGGCATCCTGAACCGCTATATCAATTCGGTGCACCACCTGGATCAGCAATTGGGGCGGGTGCTGGACCGGCTGGAGCGCGACGGGCGCCTGGACGACACGCTGGTGGTGGTCACCGGTGACCACGGCGAGGAATTCATGGAGCACGGGCGCTGGGGCCACAACTCCGCCTTCCACGACGAACAGGTGCGCGTGCCCCTGGTGGTGGCCGGCGCGGGTATCACGCCGGCGGTGGTGGAACGGCCCACCAGCCACCTGGACGTGGCGCCGACCCTGTTGCGGCGGCTGGGGGTCGCCAACCCGTCCGCCGACTTCGCCGTGGGGGTGCCGCTGGACCAGGCGCGGCCGGGCCGTTACCGGCTGGCCGCCAGTTGGGACGCGGTGGCCTACCTGGGGCCGGACTACAAGGTGGCGATGCCGATGAACGCCGGTGGCCTGAGCGAAATGAGCGTGGCCCGGGCCGGCGACGAACCGGTGGTGGACGCCGACGCGGTGATGGTGCGGGTGCGTGACCCGCTGGCGCGGGTGCTGGAGGACATGTCCCGTTTTTATCGACGGTGATGGCCCCGTGATTTGAGGGCCCGGGATTTGCTATACTCTGCCGCCCAAATTTTGAGCAACGCGCTGAGCAGAGTTATGTCCGAGGCCGCAACCCCGATCGCCCACCCCGAACCCCTCCAGCGCCGCGCCGTGGCGCTGGTGTCCGGCGGGCTGGATTCCATGCTGGCGGTGAAGGTGATGCAGGAGCAGGGCATCCACGTGGAAGGGGTGAATTTCTTCACCGGCTTTTGCGTGGAAGGCCACACTCACGCCATCCGCAAGAAGGATCAGGACAAGAACAAGCGCAACAACGCTCTCTGGGTCGCCGAGAAGCTGGGTATCAAGCTGCACATCGTGGACATCTCCGAGGAGTACAAGGATGTGGTGCTCAATCCCAAGCACGGCTACGGCGCCAACCTGAACCCCTGCCTGGACTGCAAGATCTTCATGGTCAACCAGGCCACCCTGATGCTCAACAAGGCCCGCGAGCTGGCCGGCGAGAAGGGCTTCGACTTCATCGTCACCGGCGAGGTGGTGGGCCAGCGGCCGAAGAGCCAGCGCAAGGAAACCATGCCCATCATCAGCAGCGAGTCCGGCGCCGACGACCGGCTGCTGCGCCCGCTGAGCGCGCGCAACCTGCCGGAAACCCTGCCCGAACGTGAAGGCTGGGTGGATCGGGAACAGCTTTTCGACTTCTCCGGCCGTAACCGCAAGCCGCAGATGGCGCTGGCCAAACGCTTCGGCCTGGAGGAATACGCCCAGCCCGCCGGCGGTTGCTGCTTCCTCACCGACGAGTCCTACTCCAACAAGCTGGCCGACCTGTGGCGTGCCCGCAACGAGCGCCGCTATGAGCTGGACGACATCATGCTGCTGAAGGTGGGCCGCCATATCCGCCCGGCTCGGCACTACAAGCTGATCATCAGCCGGGAGGAGGGCGAAAACCGCTTCCTGGAAGGCTACCGCTACCAGTTCACCAGCCTGACCACGGCCAGCTGCCCGGGGCCCCTGGCCCTGGTGGACGGGGTGTTCGAATCCGACGACGAGCTGCGCCAGGCCGCCGCCATCGTGGCGCGCTACTCCAAGGGCCGCGCCGACGACGAAGTGGTGGTGGAAGTGAAGGAACCCGGTGGCGTGGCCCGGGAAGTGGCGGTGGCCCCGGCACGGCCGGACCAGATCCCGCTGCACTGGAATGTGGGCTGAATCATGACCGAAACCGTTCACGATCTGGATGTACGCCGTCAGTTGTGCCCCATTCCGGTGATCAAAACCCAGAACCGGGTGAATCAACTGGCGCAAGGGGACGTGCTGCGGGTAACCTGCACGGACCCCGGCGCGCTCAACGATATTCCCGCCTGGTGCCGCATCAACGGCCATGAAGTGCTGGAAACGCGGCGCGAGGACCACGAAGTGGTGATCACCCTCAAAGTGGGGGAGCCTTCGGTTGCACTTTAATGGTGCGTACCACGTAAGCGGTGCACCATATCAGTGCTTTTGGGCCCGGCACGGTGCGGTTTGCGGTCCCAAAGGGCCGTAATGCGCCAAAAAAGGGCTGGCACAATAATTGCTCCCTGTTGGTGTGCAGATAGAATACCGGTTTTTCGCGTGTCCGCGCTGCGGCGGCGAGCAGCCAGAAACATACCCGTTCCAGGAGGACGCTCAACAATGTCTGAAAAGACGCTGAAACTGATCAAAGATAACGACGTGAAGTGGGTGGACCTGCGTTTTACCGACAGCCGTGGTAAGGAGCAGCACGTGACCCTGCCGGTGGGCGAAATCGACGACGATTTCTTCCAGGACGGCAAGATGTTCGACGGCTCCTCCATCGCCGGTTGGAAAGGCATCAACGAATCCGACATGATCCTCATGCCGGAAGACGAAACCGCGGTTCTCGACCCGTTCACCGACGTGGCCACTCTGAACCTGCGCTGCAACATCGTTGAGCCCGCCACCATGCAGGGTTACGAGCGCGACCCGCGTTCCGTGGCGCTGCGCGCCGAGGAATACCTGAAGTCCACCGGTATCGCCGACAGCGCCCTGTTCGGTCCGGAGCCGGAATTCTTCGTGTTCGATTCCGTGCAGTGGAAGTCCGACATGTCCGGCTCCATGTACAACATCTACTCCGAAGAAGCGGCCTGGGTGTCCGCCGATGAGTTCGAGAAGAACAACATCGGTCACCGTCCCGGCGTGAAAGGCGGCTACTTCCCGGTTCCCCCGGTGGACAGCCTGCACGACCTGCGTGGCGCCATGTGCGCGGCCATGGAGCAGATGGGTCTGGAAATCGAAGTGCACCACCACGAAGTGGGCACCGCCGGCCAGTGCGAGATCGGTGTGGGCGCCAACACCCTCACCAAGAAAGCCGACGAAGTACAGATCCTCAAGTACTGCGTGCACAACGTGGCCCACGCCTACGGCAAAACCGCCACCTTCATGCCCAAGCCGCTGATCGGTGACAACGGTTCCGGTATGCACGTGCACATGTCCCTGGCGAAAGACGGCAAGAACCTGTTCGCCGGTGACGAGTACGCCGGTCTGTCCGAGGAAGCGCTGTTCTACATCGGCGGTGTGATCAAGCACGCCCGCGCGCTGAACGCCTTCACCAACGGTTCCACCAACTCCTACAAGCGTCTGGTGCCCGGTTTCGAGGCTCCGGTAATGCTGGCGTACTCCGCCCGTAACCGGTCCGCGTCCATCCGGATTCCGTGGGTGAGCAACCCGAAAGCGCGTCGTATCGAGACCCGCTTCCCGGATCCCTCCGCCAACCCGTACCTGTGCTTCGCGGCGCTGATGATGGCCGGCCTGGACGGCATCAAGAACAAGATCCACCCGGGCGACGCCATGGACAAGGATCTGTACGACCTGCCGGCCGAGGAAGCCAAGGACATCCCGACCGTGGCGCACACCCTGACCATGGCGCTGGACGCCCTGGAGCAGGACAAGGAGTTCCTGATGGCCGGCGACGTGTTCACCGAGGACATGCTCGACGGTTACATCCAGCTCAAGCGCGACGAAGTGGAGCGCCTGAACATGACTCCGCACCCGGTCGAGTTCGACATGTACTACAGCTGCTAAGCTCCGGCGACGCAGTCACGAAAAACCCCGCTCCGGCGGGGTTTTTTTATGGCTCATCGCGGTGGGGCCCGCCGGTGCCGCCGGCCGGATTTGTGGCACCGGCCCTTTTTTCGAGGCTCGCCAGCCCGCAGAATCAAATCACTACCGCACCGTATCCGGGGAAGGATCCATGAGCACCAGGCAGATTCTCGCAGCCGTTTCCTTGATGGTGGTGGCCGCCGCCGCGCCGGCCCAGACCGTGGACAGCCCGGTGGATCGGCCCGGCGACGAGGGCGGCGCCATCTATCGCACCGTGGATGAGAACGGCAATGTGCTGTTCACCGACAACCCGCCGGACAAGGGCCGCGCCGAACCGGTCCGGATCGGGCCGGTGAATACCATGGATGGCCGCCGGGAGACACTGCCGGTGATGGCGCCGGACCGCCCGGAGCCGGTCGGGGAGAGCGAGGAGCCGACGCCGGCGGACACCGGCTACCGGGCCCTGCGCATCACCACCCCGGCGGACGGCGCCACCGTGCGCATGCCCCAGGACAATCCGGTGGCGGTGCAGGCCAGCGCCGAGCCGGCCCTGCTCAGCGGCCACCGGCTGGTGATCCTGGACAATGGCCAGCCGGTGGACGGCGGCGCGCTGGATTTTCCGAACCCCGGCACCCACCGGTTGCAGGCGGCCATCGAGGACGAAAACGGCCGCCGGCTGATCACCTCCTCCCCGGTGACGCTCTATGTGCACCGCACCAATATCGACAGCTCCGGAAAGGCCGGCGGCGGCAGCGCCTTTCCCACCCGCGCCGGCTCCGCCCAGCGCGGCGACAGCGCCGGCCGGGCCGGCGCCGCCCGTTCCGGCGGTGCCGCGCAACAGGGCAGCGGCGCCTCCATGGGCAGCGGTGCCCAGCGCGTCACCCGTCCCGCCAACCCCTGAATGCACTGAATCGGTGCATTCTTCGCGCCGACTTTCTACACTGCACCGGTAAGATTCGGCGGATCGCCCGCTGACGGGGCCAGGAGCCCCGTTCCGGGTGGCCTGATAATTGCTTATGCCCTGTTATGGGCCGAATGATGAATTCCGAAACGGTGCTGCAGAAACGATTGCTCGACCACCTCCGCACCGCGGTGATGATGCTCGACGCCGACCTGCGTGTGCGCTACCTGAATCCGGCGGCGGAAATGCTGCTGTCCACCAGTGCCGCCCGGGTGCTGGGCCAGCCCCTGCCGGACTACTTTTTCGATGACGAGGACGCCCGGGGTGCCCTCAAACAGTGCATCGAGGAAGGGCACCCCTTTACCCGCCGGGAGGCGCGGCTCAACGTGGCCCCGGGCCAGCAGGCGATGGTCGATTACAGTGTCAGCCCGATCCACGAACCCGGCCAGCCCATGGCGCTGCTGATCGAGATGCAGTCGCTTGACCGGCTGCTGCGCATCACCCGGGAGGAGGGGCTGATTCATGCTCACCAGGCCACCCGGGCGCTGGTGCGCGGCGTGGCCCACGAGATCAAGAATCCCCTGGGCGGGATTCGCGGCGCCGCCCAGTTGCTGGAGCGGGCCCTGCCGGACCCGGAGCTGGCGGAATACACCCGGGTGATCATCGACGAGGCGGACCGCCTGCGCTCGGTGGCCGACCGCATGCTGGGCCCGCGCAAGCCGCCGGCGTTCGCCCCGGTGAACGTGCACGAATGTCTGGAGCATGTGCGCCAGCTGCTGCTCGCCGAATACCCGCGGGGCGTGGCTCTGGTGCGCGATTACGACGTCAGCCTGCCGGACGTCACCGCCGACCGGGATCAACTGATCCAGGTGCTGCTCAATCTGATGCGCAATGCCATGCAGGCGCTGCTGGAAGCCGGCACCGAGAACGCCCGCGTGGTGATGCGCACCCGCGTGCTGCGCCAGTTCACCATTGGCGCCCAGCGCCACCGGCTGGTGCTGCGCGTGGACATCGAAGACAACGGTCCCGGCATCCCCGAGGATCTGCAGGAAACGATTTTCTATCCCATGGTCAGCGGCCGGGCCAACGGCTCGGGGCTGGGGCTGTCCATCGCCCAGTCGATCATCAGCCAGCATCAGGGCCTGATCGAATGCGAAAGCGTGCCCGGACGCACCCTGTTCAGCCTGCTGCTGCCCATGGAACCGCTGGATACAACGGAGAGTAATGGATCATGACGGCAACCATTTGGGTGATCGACGATGATCGTTCCATTCGTTGGGTGCTTGAAAAAGCGCTCAGCCAGGAAGGGTTCCAGCTGGCCTGTTTCGAGGACGCCGACGAAGCACTGAACCGGCTGGACGAGGGCGCCGCCGAACCGGACGTGCTGATTTCCGACGTCCGCATGCCCGGCACCGACGGCTTGCGCATGCTCAAGATCCTGCAGCGCAACAATCCGAATCTGCCGGTGATCATCATGACCGCCCACTCCGACCTGGATTCGGCGGTGGCCTCCTACCAGGGCGGTGCCTTCGAGTACCTGCCCAAGCCGTTCGATGTGGATGAGGCGGTGGCGCTGGTCAAGCGCGCCATCAAGCATCGCCAGGAGGCGGAGCAGGAAGTGGCGCCCACCGCCGAGGAAACGCCCACCGAGATCATCGGCGAGGCGCCGGCCATGCAGGAGGTGTTCCGCGCCATCGGCCGGCTCAGCCACTCCAACGTGACGGTGCTGATCAATGGTCAGTCCGGTACCGGTAAGGAACTGGTGGCCCGCGCCCTGCACAACCACTCCATGCGCCGGGAAAAGGCGTTCGTGGCCCTGAACATGGCGGCGATCCCCAAGGATCTGATCGAGTCCGAGCTGTTCGGCCATGAGAAAGGCGCCTTCACCGGTGCCAACAGTCAGCGGGTAGGGCGCTTCGAGCAATCCAACGGCGGCACCCTGTTTCTCGATGAGATCGGCGACATGCCGCTGGAGGCCCAGACCCGGCTGCTGCGAGTGCTGCAGGAAAACGAGTTCTACCGGGTGGGCGGCACCACCCCGATCCATGTGGACGTGCGCATTATCGCCGCCACCCACCAGGATCTGGAGAAGCTGGTTCGCGATGGCGATTTCCGGGAGGATCTGTTCCACCGCCTCAACGTGATCCGCATCCATATCCCGAAGCTGGCCGAGCGCCGCGAGGATATTCCCCGCCTGGCCGGTTATTTTCTGCAGCACGCCGCCAGCGAGCTGGGCGTGGAGCCCAAGGTGCTGCACAAGGACACCGAGAAGTACCTGGCCGCCATGCCCTGGCCGGGCAACGTGCGGCAACTGGAAAACACCTGCCGCTGGCTGACGGTGATGGCCTCCGGCCGGGAAGTGCTGGTGGACGACCTGCCGCCGGAGCTGCGGCAGAGCGCCAGCAAGCCCATGGAAACCGGCGGCGACTGGCTCAAATCCCTGCGCCACTGGGCCGACCGGGCCCTGGCCCGCGGCGACCGCGGCATTCTGGATCAGGCGGTGCCGGCCTTCGAGCGCACCATGATCGAGGTGGCCCTGCAGCACACCGGCGGCCGCAAGCGGGACGCCGCCGCCCTGCTCGGCTGGGGCCGCAACACCCTGACCCGCAAGATCAAGGAACTGGACATGGAGGCGGAGTTCAGCGGCGATGATTGAACGCGGCGGGCGGCCGGCTGGCCGCCCGCCGCCTCCGCCGTTAAGCTGAACCGGTCTTTTCCGCGGATGCCGTTTCCATGTCGTTGTTTCCCCCGCTCGAACCCTATCACCGTGATTTTCTGGACGTGGGGGACGGTCATCGCCTCTACGTGGAACAAAGTGGTAATCCCGATGGCCTGCCGGTGGTGGCGCTGCACGGCGGCCCCGGCGGCGGCAGTTCGCCGCTGCTACGCCGGCTGTTCGATCCCACCCGTTTCCGCATCGTGGTCTACGACCAGCGCGGTGCCGGGCGCAGCCAGCCCTACGCCGGCACCGAGCACAATACCCTGCCGCATCTGGTCGATGACCTGGAGCGCATTCGCGAACACCTGAACGTGCCCCGCTGGGAGCTGGTGCTGGGCGGCTCCTGGGGCGTGACCCTGGCGCTGGCCTACACCCTGGCATACCCGGCGTCGGTGGCCGGGCTGGTGCTGCGTGGCGTCTTTCTCTGCCGCCAGCAGGACATCGACTGGCTCTATACCGCCGAAGGGGCGGGCCGCTTCTATCCGGATCACTGGCAACGACTGATCGAGGCCCTGCCGGAAGGCGACGGAGACCTGATGCACCGCTATCACCACGCCCTGAACGGCGCGGACGGCGACCCGGACGGTGAACGGCTGGCCCGTGAGTGGACGCTCTGGGAGGCTCGCCTGTCCAGCCTCACCCCGCCCCCGGAATTGAACGTGGACCACAACGCCCGGGCCATGGCCCGGCTGGAGACCCACTATTTCGTCAACGGGGGGTTTCTGGACCGGCCGATTCTGCCCCGGGCCCATCAAATCCGCTGCCCGGTGGAAATCGTGCACGGCCGCTATGACATGGTTTGTCCACCGGAGCAGGCCTGGCTGCTGCACCAGGCGCTGCCGGACAGCCGCTTGCACTGGGTGGCGGCGGCCGGCCACTCCAGCGCCGAGCCGGCCATCAGTCAGGCGCTGGTGCGGTCGGTGAAGGCGCTGACGGCGCGGGTGGCACGAGCAGCATCAGATAATCGTAGCGCGCGTTATACACCGGAATCGTAGTGAGCTTGGGGTCCTCGCCCTGAAACGACACCCGCGCCTCCAGACGGCGCCCTTCATAAAGCCGCAGGGTGTTGTCCAGGCGTTCCAGCCGCCAGGGCGGGCGTACTATGCGCTGTAAACGGGCCTCCGGCCAGAACGCCAATTGAATATCGCCGATCAGTGCGTCCGCCGACAGTCGCGCCGGCAGCCTGGGCGTGCGGCTGATTTCGCTGCGGCCCGGGCTCTGCTCATAGGTGAGCACCGCCTCGCCGTCGTCGTCGAGCAGGGTGATCCGGGTGCGCTCCGGCGTCAGCGCCAGCGACACCCGATAGTGCACGGTGCGGTCGTCCAGCCGGATGGTCAGGTCGCGCTGGAAGCTGCGGTACTCGCCGAACGCCGGCGCCAGCGGCCGGGGGGCGGCGTCCGGGCCGGCCCACAGGGCGCAGCCGGCGAGCAGCAGGGTCAGCAACAGGGGCAATATTTTCATGGCGCGTTTAATACAGCACAATCGCGCGCCTTCATACAGGGGAAATCATGAAACTGCTTTTGCAGCGCGTCCGTGAGGCCCGTGTGGATGTACACGAAGAGACGGTCGGCCGGATCGGGCCCGGACTGCTGGTGTTCGTGGGCGTGCAGAAGGACGACGACGAGCGCGTCGTGGAACGGTTGGCGGAACGGCTGGTGGGCTACCGGGTGTTCAGTGATGCACAGGGCCGCATGAACCGCGATGTGCGCGAAGCCGGCGGCGCGCTGCTGCTGGTGTCCCAGTTCACCCTGGCGGCGGATACCGGCAAGGGCCGCCGGCCCTCGTTCTCCAGCGCCGCCGAGCCGGCCCGCGCCGAGCAACTCTATGAGGCGCTGATCGCCGCCGTGGAAGCCCGGGGTGTCGCCGTGGCGCGGGGACGGTTCGGCGCGGACATGCAGGTCCATCTGGTGAACGATGGGCCGGTGACCTTTCTGTTGGAGTTGTGATCGAAGTCCGATTGCATTTTGTTGCGCGACCATTTCCTTGCCACCGCTATATTGCAACCTCATGACCCTTGTTTATGATGAAGCCTCGGCTCCCGGGGAACCCGCATGGGGAGCGTATGGATAACATTTTGATAACAGGAGACTGACCCATGAAAAGAGCTTTTCTGGCTGCAGCACTGCTCGGTGCTTCCTTTTCCGCCCACGCCGTGGCACCCGGTGGTCCCGGTTGTGGTTGGGGTAACCTGATTTTCGAAGGCAAGTCCGGCATGCCGGTGCACCTGCTGGCGACCATCGTCAACGGCACCTCCGGTAACGCCACCTTCGGCATGACCAGCGGCACCAACGGCTGTGACACCAGCGGCGCGCTGACCTACTCCGGTGAGAGCCTGCTGAGCATGAACGGCGTGCTCGAGGAAGTGGCTCAGGACATGGCCACCGGCGAGGGCGAAGCCCTGACCGCGCTGTCCGTTTCCATGGGCATCTCCACCGAGGACCGCTCCCACTTCAATGGCCTGATGCGCGATAACTTCGCCGCCATCTTCCCGAGCCAGGACGTGAGCGCCGCCGAAGTGATGCAGAACATCACCGCGGTAATGCAGCAGGACCAGAAGCTGGCCAAGTACGTATAAGCCGGCTCCGACGGGCCCGCCCTTCATGAAGGGCGGGCTTTTTTGTATCCGCTTTCCCGGAAAACTTCATGCGTTTCGCACTGCTGTGCGCGGTCCTGCTTTTTTGTGCGCCGGCCTGGGCCGGTAATCTGCAAGCCCTCGCGGACCATCCGCGCTGGCGGGCTCTTTTGCACATCAACCCCGGTGCCACCCTCCGTGATCGCCACCGCAGCTACGTGGACGACGACGATTTCTTTCTCGCCGAGCGCGGCGCCGACGACCCGCTGGCGGAACTGCGGGCGTCCGTGGTCGCCCTGCGGCCCGACGAGGCCCCGGCGCGTTGCCGCTTCCCGGCCCGTTACCGCTTTCTCGCCGAGCAACTGAACTGGCGCGACCCGGCTCCGTTCAGCCATTGCGCCGAGTACCGGGAGTGGCGCGCGGCGGTGCACGCCAAGCGGGCGGTGCTGGTATTCCCGGCCTCCTATCTGAACAGCCCGTCCTCCATGTTCGGTCATACCCTGATGCGTCTGGACCAGGGCGAGGACGGCGCCGTGTGGCTGTCCTGGGCGATCAACTTCGGCGCGGTGACCACCGAGCAGGACAACTCCCTGTTCTACATCTACCGGGGGCTGGCCGGCGGCTACCCGGGCCGCTTCAACCTGGTGCCCTACGTTCAGAAAATCCAGCAGTACTCCAATATGGAGAGCCGTGACATCTGGGAGTACAGCCTGGACCTGAATCAGCAGGAGATCGATTGGATGATCGATCACCTGTGGGAACTGAAGGACATCAACTTCGATTACTATTTCTTCGACGAGAACTGCTCGTTCCGGCTGCTGGAGCTGGTGGAAGTGGCAAGGCCGGGCAGCGGCCTGCTCGACGAACTGCGGTTCGCCGAGTTGCCGGTGAACACGGTGCGCGCCCTGGACCAGGAAGGCCTGGTCACCGAGCGCCACTACCGGCCTTCCAAGGAGCAGGAACTGAAGGCGTTCAGCGACCGGCTGGATGACCGCGAGCGCGCCCTGGCCCGGGCCTTGGCGGATGATCCTTCGGTGGCGGAGCGGGCGGACTTCCAGGCGTATGCGCCGGGCAGGCAGGCCCTGATGGCGCACACCGCCTACCGCTATGTGCGTTTCGTGAACCGCAAGGCGCGGCGTTCCGAGGATGTGGCCGGGCGCTCCTTCGCCCTGCTGAGCCTGATGAATCGGTTGCCGCCGGTGGCGGACCCGGCACCGGCGGAGCGCGTGCCGCCGGAGCAGGGCCATGGCTCGCAAATGCTGGCGGCCGCCGGCGGGCAGCGCGGCAGCGATGACTTTGGCGAGTTCACCTACCGGCTGACCTACCACGACCTGCTGGACAACAATCGCGGCTTTCTGTCCGGCGCGCAGATTCAGGGGCTGGGCATCACCCTGCGCGGCACCGAATCCCAGGCCGTGGACCTGGAAGCCCTGGACCTGGTCAGCATTCGCTCCCTGGCGCCCCGCGACCGCTTTTCCAAGCCGTTGAGCTGGTACGTGGAAGGGGGGCTGGAGCGGGCCTGGGCCGGGCGCCGCCGTTTGGTGCGCTACCTGCAGGGCGGCGCCGGCGCCAGCTGGCGGCTGGGTAACCTGCAGCCCTATCTGCTGGCCAGTGCCCGCGCCGAGAACAACAGCGAGTTCGCTCCGTTGATCACCACCGGTGGCGGCGCCGAGGCGGGAATCCTGTATCATGCCGGGCGCTGGCAGTGGCAGGCCGGCGGCGCCGGCCACTACTTCGTCAATGACGTCTACCGCCACCGTTCCACCCTGGCGGTACAGTACGCACTCACCCGCCAGCAGGGCCTGCGCGCGGAAGTGGAGCGCGAGGGCTGGCGCGGCGACGGCGAAACCGAATTCAAACTGCAGTGGCGTTGGTATTACGACTGAACGGTAGCGACCGTTCGGCGTGGGGTCAGGGTGTGGGAGTTCTCTTGAGGGTACCGGCTTTGAAAGCGTTGGGGTTGATCATCACCTTGTTCGGCCTGTCGGCTCTGTACGGGTGCAGCGGCCTGTTTTTCTATCCGGCCAAGCCCTGGGTGCAGAACCCGGCCCGTCAGGGTCTGGCCTACGAGGACGTGGTGCTGATCCATCCCGACGGTCTGCGGCTGCACGGCTGGTGGTTGCCGGCCCAGGGGTATGAACGGGGCACCGTCTACTTCCTGCATGGCAACGCGGAGAACGTCAGCACCCACCTGATGAACGTGCACTGGCTGCCGGAGCGGGGCTACAACGTCTTTCTGCTGGATTACCGGGGCTACGGGTTGTCCGAGGGCGATCCTGACCTGCCCGGCGCGCTGGCGGACGTGCAGCTCGGGCTCGACTGGCTGACCGCGTCCGGGCGCCTGGACGGCAAGCCGCTGGTGTTGTTCGGCCAGAGTCTGGGCGGTGCCCTGGGCACTGGCGTGCTGGCCCGGGACGACAATCGGGGGCGCGTGGATTGCGTGATGCTGGAGGCCAGCTTCGCCAGTTACCGCGGCATCGCCGACGACGTGATGCGGCGCAGCTGGCTGCTGTGGCCGTTGCGCTGGATGGTGCTGCCGACGCTGCCCGCCCGCGACCGCGATCCGGAACGCCACATCGCCGCGCTGGCGCCGCGCCCGCTGCTGATCCTGCACAGCCGGGAAGACCCGGTGATTCCGTTCCGCCAGGGGGAAGCCCTGTTCCAGGCCGCCGCCGAGCCGAAGACCTTTCAGGCGCTCAAGGGCGGGCACGGGCAGGGCACCCGGGATCCGGCGGTGCGCGACCGTCTGCTGGCGTTTCTGGAGCAAAATGGCTGCATGGCCAGCGCTCCGTCGGTGCCGGCTCCGCTCACCCGGGCGCGGCCGGCGCCGGTGTCCCGGGACGCGGTGGACGCCGATGAGCCGGCTGGCGAGATCGGCATCACGCCGGTGGGCGCCTACCGCTTCTGAACCTGGTCGCCGTCGGTGGCCGGGTCGTCCTGCTCCGCCTGGCGCCGCTGCACGGCGCGGCCGAACAGCAGGCCGATCTCGAACAGCAGCCACATGGGCACCGCCAGCAGGGTCTGGCTGACGATGTCCGGCGGCGTCAGCAGCATGCCGATCACGAAACAGCCCACCACCACATAGGCCCGCGAGGCGGACAGCTTCTCCACCGTGACCAGGCCGGTGGACACCAGCAGCACGATGGCGATGGGCAGCTCGAAGGCGAAGCCGAATGCCAGAAACAGGGCCAGCACGAAGTCCAGGTAGCTGCTGATGTCGGTGGTTACCGCCACCCCTTCCGGGGCCACCGTGGTGAAGAACTGGAACATCAGCGGGAACACCACGAAGTAGGCGAAGGCGGCGCCGGCGTAGAACAGCAGCACGCTGCTCACCAGCAGCGGCACCGCCAGCCGCTTCTCGTGTTTGTACAGACCCGGGGCCACGAACGCCCAGGCCTGGTGCAGGATAAACGGCATGGCACCGAAGATGCTCAGGTACAGGGTCAGCTTGAACGGCGCCAGGAACGGCGAGGCCACGCCGGTGGCGATCATCTGGGTGCCCACCGGCATGGCGTCCATCAGGGGCCGCGCCACCAGGGTGTACAGCTCGCGGGAAAAGTAGAACAGGCAGAGAAAGACCACCAGCACGGCGATCACCGCCTTGAGCAGGCGGTTACGCAGTTCCAGCAGGTGGGAGATCAGCGTTTGCGGGGTGTCCTCCCCGTGTTCCTCAGTCATTCGATTTCTTCTCGGACTCGGGGTGTTCCGCGCCGGGCGACGGTGAGTGGCTGGTGTCGTGTTCCCGGGTCTCATGTTCCAGGGGCTCATGTTCCAGGGTAGAAGGCCGGCGGCGGGCGCGGGCCACTTCCTGTTCGGACAGCAGATTGTCGCGGGCCTCGCGGATGCTGTCTTCGTCCAGCCCCATCTCGCGCATCTGGCTTTCCATGCGCTCGCGCATGTCCTGATTAAGCGCCTCGCGCTCCAGCTCATTGCGCAGATGGTTGAAGGTGGAGCGGGCGCGGCCCATCCAGTAGCCCACCGTGCGCGCCGCCTTGGGCAGCCGCTCCGGGCCCAGCACCACCAGGCCGATCACGAAAATCAGCGTCAGCTCGGAAAAGCCGATATCAAACATGCGCCGGGACCCTCTTAATAAAACCGGGCTCAATAAAACCTGGCCGTGTCCGGCCGGGGTGCGTTACGCCTGGTCCTTGTGCTTTTCCTGTTCCCGGGTCTGCGCTTCGCCGTCCTGGTCGTCGGCGATGCGCTTCTGGTCCTGTTCCTTCTCGCCGTCCTTGACCGAGTCCTTGAAGCCTTTCACCGCGCCGCCCAGGTCGCTGCCGATGTTGCGCAGCTTCTTGGTGCCGAACAACAGCACCACGATGGCCAGAACGATAAGCAATTGCCAGATACTGATACCGCCAAGCATAGTTACTCTCCTCGCGCCTTCCGCGCGGCTTTTTCATCGTGTCCGGACAGGCCGAAGCGTTGCTCCAGCCTGGCCAGAACCTGTTCCGGGCCGAGGCCCAGGTGCGCCAGCATGACCATGGAATGGAACCACAGATCGGCGGTCTCGCCGATCAGGGCCTCCGGGTCACCGCCGGCTTCGGTGTCGCGGGCGGCGAGCAGGGTTTCCACCGCTTCCTCGCCGACCTTTTCGAGAATCTTGTTGAGGCCCTTGCCGTACAGGCTCGCCACGTAGGACGAGTCCGGGTCGGCCCCCTTGCGGGCTTCCAGGACCTGATGGAGCTGATTGAGAATATCGGACATGGGAGTCGGATTCACGACGATTCGGGTTTCAATGATCGTGCCAGTCTAGCACCGGCGCCGGCGATACCCCAGCGGTGCCGGCGCCTATCGGCGCCAGGCCCAGATCAGCAGGACGGCGCCGCCGGCGGCCAGCCAGGGCGCGGCGGCGGCTCCGGCGAACAGGGCGTCGCCGGCGGCCAGCCCGGCCAGTGCCAGGCCGCCCAGGCCGCCCAGCAGGGTGTGACGGTGGCGGCGCAGGCCGTCCTCGAAGCGGCGGGCGGTCTCGCGCTGCTGCTGGGGCTGGTGGCGCAGGTTCTCCAGGGCGTCGCGCAGCAGGTCCGGCATGTCCGGCAGCTGAGCGGTCCATTCCGGCAGCCGGTTACGCAGCTTGCGGGCGGTGGCGGTGGGGCCGTATTCCTCCAGCATCCAGCGCTCCAGCAGCGGCCGGCCGGTGGTCCAGATGTCCAGTTGCGGGTAGATGCTGCGGCCCAGGCCCTCGATGTGCACCAGGGTCTTCATCAGCAGGATGTACTGGACCGGCGCTTCGATGTGGTAGCTGCGGGCCAGATCGAACAGCTTGAGAATCAGCGGCGCGAATTCCAGCGCCTCCAGGGAGGCGCCGCGCACCGGTTCGATCAGCTCGGTGACCGCCTGTTCGAAGCGGTGCCGGTCGATGGGGCCGCGTGCCCAGCCGGCGCGGATCACCAGGTCCACCAGGCCCGGGTAATCCTCGCGCATCACCGCCAGCACCATGCGTCCGAGCACGTTCAGGTCCTGCTTGGACAGGCGCCCGGCGATGGCGCAGTCCACCGCCATGTACTGGGGCGACTCCGGGTGCTCCGGATTGACGAAGATGTTGCCCGGGTGCATGTCGGCGTGGAAGAAATTGTGCCGGAACACCTGGGTGAAGAAGATTTCCACGCCACGCTCGGCCAGCTGGCGCCGATCGACGCCGGCGGCCTCGATGCGCGCCGTGTCGTTCACCGGGATGCCGTAGATGCGGTCGGACACCATCACCCGCCGGGACGACAGGGTCAGGTGCACGGCGGGGATGTACAGCAGCGGGCTGAACAGGAAATGGCGGCGCATGGTTTCGCTGTTGCGGGCTTCCCGCTCCAGGTCCAGCTCGGCGCGGATCACGTGCTGATAGTCGCGCACCACCCGCACCGGGTGGAAATAGCGGGCGTCGGCCCACAGCCGTTCCAGCAGGCGGGCGCCGAAGTCCATCACCTTCAGGTCGCGGTCCACCCGTTGCTCGATGCCCGGGCGCAGCACCTTGACCACCACCTCGCCGCCCTCGGCCAGGGTGGCGGGGTGCACCTGGGCCACCGAGGCGGAGGCCAGCGGGGTATCGTCGAAGCAGCTGAACACCTGATCGATGGGCGCAGGCAGGGCGGTTTCCACCAGCGCGCGGGCCTCGGCGCCGTCGAACGGCGCCACCTTGTCCTGCAGTTTCGCCAGGGCCTCGGTCCATTCCGGCGGCAGCATGTCGCGGCGGGTGGCCATCAACTGGCCGAATTTGATGAAGATCGGGCCCAGCCGCTCCAGGGCCAGGCGCAGCCGGTCGCCGTCGCTCAGACCGCCGGTGCCGCGCCAGCTGGAGGGGACCAGGTACTGCAGGCCCACCAGCAGCGGGCGGGCCGGGTGAGCGGGCAGCAGGGAAAACAGGCGGTAACGGCAGGCCACATGGACCACCACCAGCAAACGGATAACGGGAGGCATCAGGGGCGCGGGCTCCGCTGGGTCAGGTGTTGCACGCGGGCATCCAGACGGTCCACGTCGCCGCGCAGTTCATCCACGTCCTGGTAGAACTCATACAGGTCCCGGCGCAGCGCCAGCAGGCCCGCCTCGCTGCCCAGATAGTCGCCCACCTGATCGCCGAGCCGATCCAGGGTGGCGCGGGCCCAGCCGAACAGACGGCGGGCGCCCAGGTCCACCTGCTGGGCCAGTTCGCCGCCGATCAGCGGCTCCAGCAGGGCGCCCCAGTCCAGGCGCAGGTCGCCGGCCAGGTCGCGCAGGTCCTGCAGCAGTTCCCGGTTGCCTTCCACCCGCACCGGTCCGCCGATCACGCCGGGCTGGCGGCGCCAGTCCAGCAGCAGGGCGGCCAGATCCACCGGGTTGCCGGTGACGGTCACGTCCGGCTCGGCGTCGCTGCGCAGGTACAGTTCCACTCCGTCTTCCACGATCAGTGCGTAGAAGGCGGCGCTGGGCAGGGTCAGGCGCACCGCCAACAGCCGGCCGGCGTGCCGGTTGAGGCGCGCGGCGGTGGCCGGGTCGCCGCGCAGGGCGGCGTTGATGGCGCGCTCGGCGGTGGCGGCGGCGGTGGTGGAGAGCAGGCCGGGCTGACGCATCAGAGTTTAAAGCCCCGGTGCAGGGCGACGATGCCGCCGATCATGTTGAAGTACTCGGTGCGGCCGTAGCCGGCGTCGTCCATCATCGTCTTGAGGGTGTCCTGATCCGGGTGCATGCGGATCGATTCGGCCAGGTACTGATAGCTTTCCGAGTCGTTGACCACCAGCTTGCCGAGGCGCGGCCAGACCGCGAAGGAATAGGTGTCGTAGGCCTTGCCCAGCAGCGGATTGACCGGTTTGGAAAATTCCAGCACCAGCAGCCGGCCGCCGGGTTTGAGCACCCGCAGCATGGAGCGCAGGGCGGCGTCCTTATCGGTGATGTTGCGCAGGCCGAAGGCGATGGTCACGCAGTCGAAGCTGTTGTCGGCGAACGGCAGGCATTCGCCGTTGACCTGGGCGACCCGGGTATTGTGGCCGCAGCCGGCGTCGATCAGCCGGTCGCGACCCACCGCCAGCATGGCGTCGTTGATGTCCGCCAGCACCACCTCGCCGGTGTCGCCCACCAGCCGCGAGAACTTGATCGCCAGATCGCCGGTGCCGCCGGCCAGGTCCAGCACCCGCTGGCCCGGGCGCACGCCGGCCAGTTCGATGGTCATGCGTTTGAGCACCCGATGGCTGCCCATCGAGATCAGATCGTTCATGACGTCGTAGCGGGCGGCCACCGAGCGGAACACGCCGGCCACTTTCCGCTGCTTCTCCCGCCACGGCACCTGCTGGTAGCCGAAGTGGGTGACCTGGTCACTGCTGGTGTCGGCGCGGCTGGCGTTGGGGTTGTTCGGTTCGGTCATGTCGGGGTCGGTCATGGAACGTCCTTGAAGGGAGCGGGGTGATCGGCCAGAACCCGGTCCAGGATGGCGCCCTCACGGTGGGCCACCTGCTCCAGCAGCCGGCCCACGCTGGGCACCGGCTTCATCACCCGGAAACTGCGGTCCATGAAATCATACAGGTTCGTGAAGCCCGCCGCATGGGCGGGGCGGCGTACCAGCCGGAAGGTGGTCTGCAGGGTGCGTGAGCGCACATAGCGGTCGATATGGTGGCCCAGCCCGGCCACCAGGGCGAGCTGACGACGGCGCGCCGGTTCATCGCCGAGCCGGTAGGCGGCCAGATAGTCGGCCTCGGCCAGGGGCTGGTCCAGGCGCCGGTCCAGATCCCGCGCCAGGGCTTCGTCCAGTTCCTGGGTGAGGATGGCGGCTTCCAGGGCGCTGGCGGAGGTCACCATCACCCGGTCGGGCAGCAGGCGCATGGCCTTGGGCAGGGCACGGCGGATTTCCCGGGCCACCGGCGGCAGATCGCGGCCGCCGTAGACGTCGTCCAGCAAAAAGCCGATGCCCGGTCGCAGGCGCGGGTCGTCGAACAAGTCCCGATGGGTGGCCAGAAAACGGTCGCGCTGAAACGCCCGCAGCCGCGCCAGGCGGGCCAGAAAGAGGTCATCGTCCTGGTGCTGTCGCAGCTGGAAAAAGCGGTTCAGGGAGTCTTGCAGATGTTCGCCGGCGCTCATGGGTCCCTCCGGCGGGGGATGATAGCAATAAAACCCAGTTGAAAGTGACAAGTTAAAAGTTACAACGCGGGCACCGGTGGTGGCGACCAATAACAACGAGGCCGCGCCCAAGCCTGGGACGCGGCCTCATCGTTGCAGGCCCCACAGGGCGGCGGGCGCGTTGCAACTTTTAACTTTCAACTTCTTAAAGAATGTACCGGCTCAGATCCTCGTCGTTGGCCAGTTCGCCGAGATAGCGGTCCACCGCTTCCGCGTCCAGCACCAGCGGTTTGTCGTGGTACTGGGTGGCCAGGTCGTCGGCGTCGTAGCTGATTTCTTCCAGCAGCTTTTCCAGCACCGTGTGCAGGCGGCGGGCGCCGATGTTCTCGGTGCGTTCGTTGACCTGCCAGGCCACCTCGGCGATGCGGCGGATGCAGTCCGTGGTGAGCTCCAGCTTGAGGCCCTCGGTTTCCAGCAGGGCGCGGTACTGCTCGGTGAGCGAGCATTTCGGCTCGGTGAGAATGCGCTCGAAGTCGTCCGGCGTCAGGGCGTCCAGCTCCACGCGGATCGGCAGGCGGCCCTGCAGTTCCGGGATCAGGTCGCTGGGCTTGGCCAGGTGGAAGGCGCCGGAGGCGATGAACAGAATGTGGTCGGTGTGCACCATGCCGTACTTGGTGCTTACCGTGGAGCCCTCGATCAGTGGCAGCAGGTCACGCTGCACGCCTTCCCGGGACACGTCGGTGCCGCCGGTCTCGGAGCGCTTGGCCACCTTGTCGATCTCATCGATAAAGACGATGCCGTGGTTTTCCACCAGATCCACCGCCTGCACCTTCAGTTCGTCTTCATTGACGAAGCGCGCCGCTTCCTCGTCGCGCAGGATGCGCAGGGCGTCGCGCACCTTGAGCTTCTGGGTTTTCTTGCGGCCGTTGTTGCCCATCCGCGAGAACATCTGCTGCAGCTGGCTGGTCATCTCTTCCATGCCCGGCGGCGCCATGATCTCCACGCCCTGGGGCTGGGCGGTGACCTCCACCTCGATTTCCTTGTCGTCCAGTTCGCCTTCGCGCAGTTTTTTGCGGAATACCTGGCGGGTGCTGGTCTCCCGGGATTCGGCCCAGTCAGAGTCCGACTGGCCACCGCGGGCGGCGGGCAGCAGGGCGTCCAGCACGCGCTCCTCGGCGGCGTCCTCGGCCTTGTGCCGCTGGCGCTCCATCTCTTTTTCGCGCAGCAGCTTCACACCCACTTCCACCAGGTCGCGGATGATCGATTCCACATCGCGGCCCACATAGCCCACCTCGGTGAACTTGGTGGCCTCGATTTTCAGGAAGGGGGCGTCGGCCAGCCTGGCCAGGCGCCGGGCGATTTCGGTCTTGCCCACGCCGGTGGGGCCGATCATAAGAATGTTCTTGGGCGCCACTTCGGCGCGCATTTCCGCCGGCAGTTGCATGCGGCGCCAGCGATTGCGCAGGGCCAGGGCCACGGCCTTCTTGGCCTCTTCCTGGCCGACGATGTGCCGGTTAAGTTCGCTGACGATCTCGCGGGGAGTCAGGGACGCCACTATTCAAGCTCCTCGAAGGTGTGAGACTGGTTGGTGTAGATGCAGATATCGCCGGCGATTTTCAGGCTCTGGGCGACGATGTCGCGGGCCGGCATGTCGGTGTTGCGCAGCAGGGCGGACGCCGCCGCCTGGGCGAAGGGGCCGCCGGAGCCGATGGCGATCAGGCCGCCTTCTTCCGGTTCCACCACGTCGCCGTTGCCGGTGATGATCAGGGAGTTTTCCTTGTCGGCCACCGCCAGCAGCGCCTCCAGGCGGCGCAGGGCGCGGTCGGTGCGCCAGTCCTTGGCCAGCTCCACGGCGGCGCGCACCAGATGGCCCTGGTGTTTTTCCAGCTGCGCCTCAAAGCGTTCGAACAGGGTGAACGCGTCGGCGGTGCCGCCGGCGAATCCGGCGATCACTTTGCCGTGGTAGAGGCGCCGCACCTTGCGGGCGTTGCCTTTCATGACTGTGTTGCCCAGGGTCACCTGGCCGTCGCCGCCGATCACGACATTGTTGCCGCGCCGGACGGAGACGATGGTGGTGCCGTGATATTGCTCCACGGAGGTCTCCTTATCCTGATTTGAAAAGGATGTGAGGGGGCGCCGGGGAAATTCAAGGTGTGCGAAGCGGACGCCCGGCGCGGCAGGCCGGGCGTCCGGCGGCTATTCCTTGAGCTGGATGGGCAGGGTTTCCACGCCGTTGGCGGCCAGTTTGTCCTGGGCGCGGTGCAGGGCGTTGATGTTGTTGTAGGGGCCGATCATGACCCGGTGCCAGGTGTCGCCGTTGTCCAGCTTGACCGGCTGGATGCGCACCTCGTAGCCCTTGAGGATCAATTCCGCCCGGCGCCGGTCGGCGTCGCCCTGGCTGCGGAAGCTGCCGGCCTGCAGCACGAAGCGCTTGTCGTTGCGACCGGCCACCGGGGCGTCGTCGTCCTGCTGCTTCTGCTCGGCGGGGCGGGCCGGCTGGGCCTCCTTCACCGGCCGCGACGGGCCGTCCTCGTCCTCGCCCTTGGGGACGATCACTTCCATCTTCGGCAGCACCGCGTAGAAGTCGAACTTGGGCTGATCGTCGCCCTTGCCGGCCTTTTGATCCGGCTGTTCCTTGTCGTCGTCCCGGGGCGTCGATGGCTCGGCGCCGGCGTTGCCGTTCGGTGCCCGCCCTTGATCCATCTGAACCTGGGTCAGGTGCACCAGGAAAGCCACGAACAGGCCGGCGGCCAGACCGGTGAACAGCCAGACCCAGCCCGGGACCTGACGGCTTTTTTTCTTGCTTGGCCCACGGCTGGCACCGCGGCGGGGGGTGTTCTTCGCCATTACATGCGCTCCAGGGGATCCAGGCCCAGCAGGGTCAGACCGCGGCCCAGGGTGCGGGCGGTCAGCGCGGCCAGCTTGAGACGGCCGGTTTTCACCGCTTCGTCGTCGGCGGCGAGAATCGGGCAATGTTCATAGAAGGCCGAGAACAGGCCGGCCAGGTCGTACAGATAGGCGCACAGGAAATGGGGCTGGCCCTTGGCCGCCACCTGTTCCACCACCTCGCCGAATTGCACCAGCCGGGCGGCGAGGGCCTGCTCCGCGTCCTCGTCAAGACGGAAACCGCCCTCCAGATCGCCCACCCGGTCCAGGCTCAGCCCGGCCTTGCGGAACACGCTGACCACCCGGGTGTAGGCGTACAGCAGGTAGGGCGCGGTGTTGCCCTCGAAGCTGAGCATCTGGTTGAAATCGAAGATGTAGTCGCTGGTTCGGTTCTTGCTCAGGTCGGCGTACTTGACCGCGCCGATGCCCACCGCCCGGGCGATGGTGCGCAGTTCATCCTCGGCCAGATCCGCGTTCTTGGCGCGCACCAGGTCGTAGGCGCGCTGCTCGGCTTCGTCGAGCAGGTCGATCAGTTTCACGGTGCCGCCGTCGCGGGTCTTGAACGGGCGGCCGTCGGCGCCGTTCATGGTGCCGAAGCCCATGTGCTCCATCTCCACATGGGCGTCCACGAAGCCGGCCTTGCGGGCGACGGTGAAGATCTGCTGGAAATGCAGGGCCTGGCGCTGGTCGACGAAATACAGCAGCCGGTCGCCGCCCAGGGCGCCGGCGCGGTAACGCACCGCCGCGAGATCGGTGGTGGCGTACAGATAGCCGCCGCCGGCCTTGCGCACGATCACCGGCAGCGGGTCGCCGTCCTTGTTCTTGAATTCGTCCAGGAACACGCACAGGGCGCCCTGGTCCTCGGTGAGCAGGCCGGCGGCGTCCAGGTCCGCCACCACCTTGGGCAGGTCGTCGTTGTAGGCGCTTTCGCCGCGCACGTCGTCCGGGCCCAGGCGCACGCCCAGGCGTTGATAGACCGCGAAGCAGTGGCTCAGGGACACCTGGTTGAACTCGGCCCACAGTTTCAGGCAGTAGTCGTCGCCGGACTGCAGCTCCACCACCAGGGCGCGGGCCCGGTCGGCGAAATCGGCGGACTCGTCGAAACGCCGTTTGGCGGCCCGGTAGAAGGTTTCCAGGTCGGACAGCTCGCGGCTCAGGGCCTGATCGCCATCCTCGTCCTTACGCTCTTCCAGATAGGCCAGCAGCATGCCGAACTGGGTGCCCCAGTCGCCCACGTGGTTCTGCGGCACCACCTTGTGGCCGAGGAAATCCAGGGTGCGCACCACGGCGTCGCCGATGATGGTGGAGCGCAGATGGCCGACGTGCATTTCCTTGGCCAGGTTGGGCGAGGAGTAATCGATCACCACGGTCTGCGCCCGGGCCGGGCGCGGCACCGCCAGAGCCGGGTCCGCCAGGGCGGCCTCCAACTGGTCGGTGAGCCAGCTTTCCGCCTGGAAGAAATTGATGAAGCCGGGGCCGGCGATCTCGGTGCGCGCCACCGCCGCGTCCTCGGGCAGGGCCGCCACCAGCGCCTCGGCCAGATCGCGGGGCTTCATACCCGCCGGCTTGGCCAGCATCAGCGCGATGTTGGTGGCGAAGTCGCCGTGGCTTTTGTCCTTGGTGCGGTCGATCTGCACCGGCCGCCGGGCGTCGGCGGGCAGGGTGCCGTTGGCGGTCAGCGTCTCGAGCGCTTGCTCGATCAGGGCGACAAGACGGTCTTTCATGGTCTTCCGGGGCCGTGGATGGGCCGCCGATTGTACGGCAAAGCGGCACGGAATGCCGCCCCTCAGCCGCCGCTGATATCGATATCCACCTCCACCATCATCCCCGGGCCGATGCGGTCCACCGGGCCCTCGGTGAGGGCGATGCGCACCGGAATGCGCTGGGTGATCTTGGTGAAGTTGCCGGACGGATTGGGGTCGGGCAGCAGGGCGAACTGGCTGGTGGCGGCGCGGCCGACAATGCGCACCTCGCCGGCGAAATGCTCGTCCGGGTAGGCGTCCACGGTGATCGCCACCGGCTGGCCCGGGTGCAGTTCGCCGATGTCGGTTTCCTTGATGTTCGCCTCCACCCACAGGTCGTCCGGGTTATGCATCATCAGCAGCGGCTGGCCGGCACTCACGTACTCACCCTGGTCCACCAGGGTTTTGTTGACCACGCCGCTGATCGGGCTGGGCACCTGCAGGTCGCGCATGCGTACCCGCTCCTCTTCCAGGTCGGCGCGGGCGCGGGCCAGCTCATTCTCCGCCACCTTGACGCGCGAGCGCATCACATCCGGCGGCGGCAGCGGCACCTGAACGCCGTTCAGAAAGCCCACATGGGCGTTGTTGGCCTGGGACTGGCTCACCGCCACTTCCTGCTTGGCGCGTTGGTACTCGGCACGGGCGGTCTGGTAGGCGTAGTAATCCTGGTCGCGGCGCTGCTTGGAGATGGAGCCTTTTTTGAACAGCGCCTCGGTGCGCTTGTAGTCCTCCCGGGCGCTGGTCAGGCGCGAGCGGGCCGCTTCCTCGGCGGCCTTGGCGGAGTCCAGCTCCTGGCCGGTGATGGTCACGCCGCCCTGGAATTGCTGTTCGCCCAGCTCCATCCGGGTGCGCTCGTAGTCCACCTTGGCCTGTTGGGTGGCCACCTCGGCTTCCAGGGAGGCCAGCCGCCGCTGCTCCGGCTCACTGTACAGCCGGGCCACGGTGTCGCCCCGCTTCAGATGGTCACCCTCGGTGATGGTGAAGTCGGTGACCCAGCCGTCCAGGCGGCTGCTGACGGTGACCTGGCTGGCCATGATGCGCGCGTCCTGGGCGCTCACGTGGGTGAGCCGGTGGGCAATGGCGAACGCCATCCACACCAGACACAGCAGCACCAGGATCGCCAGGGCGGCGAGCTTGAGCCGCCGCGACGGACGGCGCGGGGAGACGGAGGAGGACGAAGTCATGGTGCGTTCCTTGATTCGGTCACGTGAATGAACTCAGCGGGCGGTGGCGGTGCCGCCCAGCCGGCTGAGCAGCAGCGAAGGAATCGCCACCACCACCAGGCTGGCCACCAGGATCCAGAAGCCGTCCTGGTAGGCCAGGATCGAGGCCCAGATGGCCTCCACCCGGCCCATCAGATGGCCGGCGATGGCCCCTTGCTGGGTGTCCGGCACGCCCAGCCGGCCGGCCAGCTCGGCGAGCTGACCCAGTTGCTGCTGAGCCTGGCTGTTGCCGGCGTGCACTCCGGCGTTGAGGTGCTGGCCGTGGCTGGCGGTGCGGCGGTCGAGCAGAATCACCAGCGCGGCGGTGCCCATGGCGCCGCCCAGTTGCATGGCGAAATTGATGGCCCCGGAGCCGTGGCCGGTGAGCCGTGGCGGCAGCGCGGCGATGGCCTTGGACAGGGTCGGTGGCGGAAAGGCCGCCATGCCGATGGACAGCACCGCCATGGCCACCGCCAGGTAGGTGAAGCTGGTGTTCCCGTCCATGTGCGTCATCAGCCACACCGCCGCCAGGGTGCAGGCGAGGCCCGGCAGGGTGATCCAGTGCGGCGGATAGCGGTCGCTGAGCCGGCCCACCATGGGCACCAGCACCGCCAGCACCGCGGTGGAGGGCAGAAAGATCTGGCCGGCGCTGATCGGACTGTAATGCAGGATCGACTGCACGAACTGGGGCAGCAGATACATGATGCCGTAGAAGGTGCCGCCGAACAGCAGCATGGCCAGGGTGCCGACCACGAAGGTGCGGTTCTCGAAGATGGCCAGATCCAGCAAGGGATGGGCGGTGCGCTTCTGCCACACCACGAAGGCGGTGCCGCACACCAGGCCGGTCAGCAGCAGGGTGGGCACGTAGGGGTCGTCCCAGCCCCAGCGCTGGCCATTGGACAGGGCCGCCAGCACCGTGAACACGGCGGTGAACAGCAGCACCACGCCGGCCCAGTCGAACGGTGGCCGGGGGCCCTTGTGCTCGCGGGGCGGCAGGAAGAAAAAGCCCATCACCACCGCCGCCACGCAGATCGGCAGGGTAATGAAGAACACATAGCGCCAGGTGAAGTGCTCCACCAGCCAGCCGCCGATCACCGTGGCCAGGGTCAGTGGCAGCCCCAGACACATACCGTACATGGCGGTGGCCATGCCCCGGTTCTGCGGCGGGTAGGCGGCGAACAGGGCTTCCATGGCCACCGGCCGGATCAGGCCGGTCATGCCGCCCTGGATCACCCGGGCGGCGATCAACATGCCCATGCTCTGGCCCAGGCCGCCCAGGAAGGAGGCGGCGATGAACACCAGCAGCAGCCCCATGAAAGTGGCGCGCTGGCCCACCGACGCCACCAGCCAGGGGGCGATCAGCAACGACACGGTGGTGGACGCCAGAAAACCGGTGGACAGCCACTGCACCTGGCTGTCGCTCATGCCGAAGGCGCCCTTTATATAAGGAATGGCCACGTTGACGATGGTGATCGACATGCCCAGCGCCACCAGGCCGAGCATCACGGTGAGGGTTACCCAAAGGCGATAGCGTGTGCCGTAGCGGTCGAACAGGGCGTCGACCTGGCTCATGGAAATCTCCCGGCTGGAATTGGAAAGGTGGGTATTTTAGTCAACTTATATGACTTATTTCCATCGGAATTTTCTATCGGCTTTTGTGGCTGGAGGCGAGGGCGGTTACAGCAGATCGATGGGGTCCACATCCAGGTGCCAGCGGCAGCGCCGGCCGGAGGGCAGTTCCCGGGCCAGCGCCATGAGGGCGTCGAGCACGCCGTGCAGGGGCGGGCGCTGGGGGCTTTGCAGCAGCAATTGGGCGCGGTAGCGGCCGGCGCGCTTCTCCATCGGTGCCGGCACCGGGCCGAGCACCTGCACCTCGGGGTGACCGGGCAGCCGCTGCGCGCATTCATCGAGGAACTGCATTGCCTGCTCCATGGCCATGGCCTCGCAGCGCAGCAGCGCCAGGTGCCCGAACGGCGGCAGGCCGGCGCCGCGGCGCTCGTCCAGCAGGGCGTCGGCCAGAGCGTGGTAGTCCCCGGCGGCGGCCAGGCGCACCAGGTGGTGGTCGCCGTGGCGGCTCTGCATCAGCACCCGGCCGGGGCGGTCCTGGCGCCCACTGCGGCCGGCCACCTGCAGCAGCAATTGCGCGGCCTGCTCGGGGCCCCGGAAGTCGGCGCTGAGAAAGCCGGCGTCCATGTTCATGATCACCGCCAGGCTGAGGCGCGGGAAATGGTGGCCCTTGGCCAGCATCTGGGTGCCCACCAGCACCGCCGGCTCGCCCTTCTGGATCTGCGCCAGCTTGGCGTCCAGGCTGCCCTTGCGGCGGGTGGTGTCGCGGTCGATGCGCACCACCGGCGCGTCGCAATGGTCGCTGAGCAGGGCTTCCAGTTTTTCCGTGCCGGCGCCGGCGTCGGTGAGGTTGGTGGAGCCGCACTGGCCACAGCGCTGTGGCACCCGGTGCTGGTGGCCGCAGTGGTGGCAGCGCAGTTGATGCTCGCTGCGGTGCCAGGTCATCAGGCTGTCGCAGCGCGGGCATTCGTCCTGCCAGCCGCAATCCCGGCACAGGATCACCGGCGCGAAGCCGCGCCGGTTGAGAAACACCAGCGCTTGCTCGCCCTTGGCGAGGGTGCGCTCGATGGCGGTGAGCGAGGTGGGCAGCAGCGGCCGGTCCGGGGTGGCGTCGCGGGCGTCCAGCAGTTCGATGGCCGGGGCCACGGCGCCGCCGGCCCGCTCGCGCAGGCGTAGCCAGTGATAGCGTCCGGCGCGGGCCAGCTGCAGGGTTTCCAGGGACGGCGTGGCGCTGCCGTGCACCACCGGTACGTCTAGTTGCTGGGCGCGCCAGGTGGCCAGATCGCGGGCGTGGTAGCGGAAACCGTCCTGTTGTTTCAGGGAGGCATCGTGGGCCTCGTCGACGATGATCAGGCCGGGCCGCGCCAGCGGCGTGAACACCGCCGAGCGGGTGCCGATCAGGATGCGCGCCCGCCCGTCCCGGGCGGCCACCCAGGCGTCCAGCCGTTCCCGGTCGGTGAGGCCGGAATGCAGCACCGTCACCGGCACCGCGAAGCGCTGGCGGAAGCGGCGCAGGGTCTGCGGGGTCAGGCCGATCTCCGGCACCAGCACCAGTACCTGTTTGCCAGCGGCCAGCACCGGCGCCATCGCCTGCAGGTACACCTCGGTCTTGCCGCTGCCGGTGACGCCGTCGAGCAGGAACGGCTGGAAGCCCTCGGCGGCGGTGATCGCTTCGATGGCGGCGCGCTGCTCGCCGCTGGCGCGCAGGGCCGGCTCGGCGCGCACGTCCTCCACCTCCGCCGGCGCCGCCGGGCCGATTTCCACCCGCTCCACCCATTGCTTGTCGCGCAGGGCCTGCAGCGCCGGCCGCGATACCGACAGGGCCTCCAGCATGGCCGGGGTCAGCCCGCGCGGGTGCTCGCCCAGCACCTGCAGGGCCTGCAGCTGGCGGGGCGCCCGTGACAGCCGCTCCGGCGCCACGTGGTGGCCCCGGTCGGTGAGGCGCCAGCGCACCTCGCCGCCGGCGCGGGCCGGCTGGCCCTGGCGCAGCAACGCCGGCAGCACGAAATTGAGGACCTCGCCGAGGGGGTGGTGGTAGTAGCGGGCGGCACGCTCGCACAGACTATAAAGGAAGGGGTCGATGACCGGCTCGTCGTCGAGCACCTGTTTGACGGCTTTGAGCTGTTTGCGGTCGCTGGGTTCCAGGCCGTGCACCACGCCCACCAGGGTGCGGCGGCCGAACGGCACTTCCACCCGGCAGCCGCGTTCGGGCCGAGGGCCGTCCGCCGGCAGGCGGTAGTCGAAGCAGCCGGGCAGGGGCACCGGCAGGGCGACCTGTACAACGGAGGGAGAAGGCACGGGGAGCGTCCGGTTATCTCTTGCGCATCGGTGTCAAGCTGTTATGATTCGCCTTCACTTTTGCCCGGCGCAAGCCAGTGTGGTGCCCGACGAGAGGCTCGGGTGGCGACACCAGAAGGAGCTTTGCTATGAAACCAGAGATTCATCCCGATTACCAGGACGTCACCGTGACCTGCAGTTGCGGCAACGTGATCGAAACCCGTTCCACCCGTGGCGGCAGCCTCGAAGTGGACGTGTGCTCCGCCTGCCATCCTTTCTACACCGGCAAGCAGAAGCAGGCGGACAGCGGTGGCCAGATCGATAAGTTCAAACAGCGCTTCGGCATGATGCGCTCAGGCAAGAACAAGTAAATACTAAAAGCTCGAAGTCTTGCCTGTGAAAAGCACCCGCCAGGGTGCTTTTTGCTTTTCAAAGTGTGATTTTTGTCATTGAGTGTTTGTGGAGACCCCCATGTCCGAGGATCTGAAAAAGGCGGCCCTGGAATACCACGCCAAACCGCGTCCGGGGAAGATCAGCGTTGAGGTGACCAAGCCGGCGGCGACCAGCCGCGACCTCAGCCTGGCGTACAGCCCCGGGGTGGCGGAGCCGGTGCGCGAGATCGCGCGCGAACCGGAACTGGCCTACCGGTTCACGTCCAAGGGCAATCTGGTGGCGGTGATCAGCGATGGCAGCGCGATTCTCGGCCTGGGCAATCTGGGCGCGCTGGCGTCCAAGCCGGTGATGGAAGGCAAGGGCATCCTGTTCAAGCTGTTCGCCGGTATCGACGTATTCGATATCGAGGTGGACGCCGAGGACCCGCAGGCGTTCATCGACACGGTAATGCGCATTCACCGCACCTTCGGCGGCATCAATCTGGAAGACATCCGCGCGCCGGAATGCTTCGAGATCGAGCGCGTGCTCAAGGAGCAGTGCGACGTGCCGGTGTTCCACGATGACCAGCACGGCACCGCCATCGTGGTCGGCGCCGGTCTGCTCAACGCCCTGGAGATTCAGGGCAAGCGCATCCAGGACATCAAGGTGGTGTGCGTGGGCGCCGGCGCCGCCGGCGTCGCCTCCGTGCGGCTGCTGATCGAAATGGGCGCGCGCAAGGAAAACATCCTGGTGCTGGACCGCAAGGGTGTGATCCACAGCCGCCGTGACGACCTCAATCAGTACAAGGCGGCGCTGGCCAACGACACCGACAAGCGTACCCTGGACGACGCCGTGGACGGCGCGGACGTGTTCATCGGCGTGTCCGGCCCGGACATGCTGACCTCGGAGATGGTCAAGAAGATGGCGCCCAAGCCGATCATCTTCGCGCTGGCCAACCCGGACCCGGAGATCCGCCCGGAAGTGGCCAAGGCCGCCCGTGCCGACGCCATCATCGCCACCGGCCGCTCGGACTACCCGAACCAGGTGAACAACGTGCTGTGTTTCCCGTACATGTTCCGGGGGGCCCTGGACGTGCGCTCCACGTCCATCAACGAGGAAATGAAGATCGCCGCGGTGCACGCCATCGCCGAGCTGGTGCGCGAGGCACCGCCCAAGGAAGTGCTGGACGCCTACGGCGGCGGCGAACTGAAATTCGGTGCCGACTACATCATTCCCAAGCCCAATGACCCGCGTCTGCTGGGCCGGGTATCGGCGGCGGTGGCCAACGCGGCGGTGGAATCCGGCGTGGCGCGCAAGGGCTACCCGTCCCACTACCCGCTCAACTCGCTGAGCGAGATTTTCCCGGAGCTGTAAAGGCCGCTGGCGCGGCGGTTACAAGTTGAAAATGAAAAGTTGAAACGCGAAGGGGGCGCTGCCAATTGGCCGCGCCCCCTTCTTGTTTTTCCCTTTCAACTTTTAACTTGTCGCTTGCGACCGATTCAGAAAATCTGCTCCGGGGTGCGGCCGTCGTTGCTGTGCGGCGACTCCAGCTCCGGCACATTGTCCTCGCGGAAGTACTCGAAGATCGCATCCTGGTTGTCCGGGCGCGCCTGCAGGCCGCTTTCCGGATCGATGCGCACCGACACGATGCCCGGCGGTTGCGGCGTGTACCGCTCCTCCACGCCGTCCAGAGCCTTGCCCATGTAATCGATCCAGATCGGCAGGGCGGCGCGGCCTCCGTATTCGCCCCAGCCCAGGGTGGCGGGGCTGTCGAAGCCCACCCAGACGGTGGCGACCAGGGCCGGCGAAAAGCCGGAGAACCAGGCGTCCACCTGGTCGTTGGTGGTGCCGGTTTTGCCGTGCAGGTCGCCCCGGCCCAGGCGGCGGGCGTCGCGGCCGGTACCGCGTTCCACCACGTCGTTCAGGATGCTGTTCATCAGCCAGACGATGTTTTCGTCTTCCACCCGCGGTGCCTTCACCGGCGGCGGCTGAATCGGTTTGCCGTCCTCGTCGGTATCCGGGGTGCTTTCCGCCACCGCGTCGTCATCCTGGACCACCGCGCAGGGCGCTTCGCATTTTTCCACCCGGGGTGCTTTCCACAGCACCTTGCCGTTCTTGTCCTCGATGCGTTCCAGGAAGTAGGGCGTTACCCGGTAGCCGCCGTTGGCGAAGATGGCGTAGGCGCCGGCCAGCTCCAGGGGCGTCAGGGAGGCGCTGCCCAGGGCCAGGGACAGGTCCCGCTGGAAGCGCTCGGTGGGCAGCCCGAAATGGTTGAGGGTGTTCATGGTCTGGCCGATGCCGACCTGACGCAGAATGCGGATCGACACCAGATTGAGCGACCGGTAGAGCGCCTCGCGCAGCCGGGTGGGGCCGTAGAAGCGCTCGCTGGCGCCGGTGGGGCGCCAGGCCTCGTCCAGTTCACTGCTGTCGAACACCACCGGGGCGTCATTGATGATGGTGGCCGGGGTGAAACCGTTCTCCAGGGCGGCGGTGTACACGAACGGCTTGAACGCCGAGCCCACTTGGCGGCGCGCCTGGGTGGCGCGGTTGAACTTGGAGGCGTAGAAGCTGTAACCGCCCTGCAGCGCTTGCACCGCGCCGGTGTCCGGGTCCAGGGAAACGATGGCGGATTGGGCGCGGGGCAGCTGGGCCAGGCGCCAGTGGGCGTCCTGGTTGTCGCCCACCGGGCGCACGTAGATCACGTCGCCCACCTTGAGCACGTCGCCGGCGCGGTTCGGCGCCTCGCCCATGTAGCCTTTATTGAGGGCGGGTCTGGCCCACTTGAGGTCGTCCCATTCGAGCACCGCCTGGTTGCCGTCCGCCAGCAGTACCGCCGCCTGCCGCTCGCGCAGGGCGGTGACCACGGCGGTGTGCAGCGGGCCGTAGGCGGGCTGGTCGCTGAAGCGTTTCACCCAGGCCGCCCGGTCGTCGTCCAGTTCGTCGCTGTCGTCCGGTTCGGTGGCCTTGGCCAGTTCCGGTTCCGGTTGGTCCTGGTCCGGTGCCGCTTCAGTGTCCTGGGGCCGGGGCCAGCCCGGGTCCGGCAGGTCATCGGTGTCCACGTGGGCCAACGGGCCGCGGTAGCCGTGGCGTTCATCGTAGGCGTGCAGACCCTGGCGCAGGGCGGTGACGGCGGCGTTCTGCCGTTCGCTGTTCAGGGTGGTGTAGATGCGCACCCCTTCGGTGTACACGTCCTTGTCCACCAGGTCCTGGGCGGCGATGCGCGCGATCTCGCCCATATAGGCCCCTTCCACCTCCGGGCTGGCGGCGTGATAGCGGGCGGTGACCGGTGCCTGGCGGGCGGTTTCCATCTGCTCCTGGCTGATGGCGCCGGTTTCCTCCATACGGAACAGGATCCAGTTGCGACGCAGCCGCGCCCGCTCCGGGTTGGTGATCGGGTTGTAGGCGGAGGGCGCCTTGGGCAGGCCGGCGATCATCGCCAGCTGCGGCAGGGTCAGCTCGCCGATCGGCTTGCCGTAGTAGACCTGAGCGGCGGCCTCGGCGCCGTAGGCGCGGTGACCCAGATAGATCTTGTTCAGGTACAGCTCGAGGATCTCTTCCTTGCTGAGGATGCGCTCGATTTGGATCGCCAGCACGATCTCGTTGAACTTGCGCAGGAAGCGCTGCTCCCGGTCGAGGAAGAAGTTGCGCGCCACCTGCATGGTGATGGTCGAGCCGCCGGAGCGGATCTCCTGGTAGCGCACCAGTTCCAGGGCGGCTCGCAGCAGGCCCTTGGGATCCACCCCGGGGTGCTCGAAGAAGCGTTCGTCCTCGGCGGCCAGCACCGCCTTGACGAACAGCGGCGGAATCTCGTCGTAGGTGATCGGCTCGCGGCGCTTCTCGCCGTACTCGGCGATCAGCTTGCCGTCGGCGGTGTAGATGCGCAGCGGAATCTGATACTCCACTTCGCGAATGGCCACGGCCGCGGGCAGCTGCGGGGCGAGGTAGAGATAGCAGGCGGCGAGGATCAGCAAGGCCCCGGTGATGGCGGCGAGGGCGAGGAGCGCGAGGGCTCGGATCCAGGAGGCGGTCAAGTGCATATTGTTGCAATAGCTCTGACGATCGGAAGAAAGGGCTAGCAGACCCGTGAAGCAGGTCATTATACGGTGGAAAGGTTGTTGTGATCTAATATCCGTTCTGTTATTACTAATTTCTAAAGTGGTTGAGCATAAAAGCCACGTAACTACATATTTTAGAAGCAAAAAAGCCTCCATAAAAAACACATGGGACGACGACTGTGCTGCCTTTTCTCAGAAAAAAGGCCCAGACACTGCTGGGGATCGATATCAGTTCCACCGCCGTCAAATTGCTGGAGCTGTCCAGGACGGGGGGCCGCTACAAGGTGGAGAGCTATGGGGTGGAACCCCTGCCCGCCAACGCGGTGGTGGAAAAGAACGTCAGCGACGTGGAAGGGGTCGGCGATGTCATCGCGCGGCTGGTGGGACGTGCCCGGCCGGGGGTGAAAACCGCCGCGGTGGCGGTGCCCGGCTCCGCCACCATCACCAAGCTGATCGAAATGGACGCCTCGCTCAGCGAGGACGACCTGGAAAACCAGCTGCGGGTGGAGGCGGATCAGTACATCCCTTTCCCCCTCGATGAAGTGCGCATGGACTTCCAGGTGCTGGGCCCGGTGCAGGACAACGCCGAGCGGGTCGAGGTGCTGGTGGTGGCGTCGCGCACCGAGAACGTGGAAATGCGCGCCGACGCCCTGGAGATCGGCGGCCTGCAGCCGAAGGTGGTGGACGTGGAAGCCTACGCCATGGAGCGCACCTTCCAGATGATCCTGCCGACCCTGCCCAACGCCGGCGAGCTGGATACGGTGGCGGTGTTCGACATCGGCGCCACCATGACCACCCTCAACGTCTTCCATCAGACCCGCAGTGTCTATACCCGCGAGCAGCTGTTCGGCGGCAAGCAACTGACCGAGGAAATCCAGCGCCGCTACGGCATTTCCATGGAGGAGGCGGGGCTTGCCAAGAAAACCGGTGAACTGCCGGAGGACTACGAGAGCGAGGTGCTGTTTCCGTTCAAGGAATCCATCGTTCAGCAGATCAACCGCTCGCTGCAGTTTTTCTACGGCTCCACCCAGTTCAACGAAGTGGACTACATCCTGCTGGCGGGGGGCTCCGCGTCGATTCCGGGGCTGCCCGAGCTGATCCAGGAGAAGGTGGGTACCGGGTGCTCCCTGGCCGATCCGTTCGCCGACATGGCGCTGGCCAACAAGGTCAACGCCCGGGCGCTGGCGAACGACGCCGCGGCGCTGATGATCGCCTGCGGGCTGGCGCTGAGGAGCTTCGAACAATGACCACCACCATCAACCTGCTGCCCTGGCGCGAGGAACGGCGCAAACAGAAGAAACAGGAATTCCTGGCCGGGCTGATTTTCGCCGCCATCGTCGCCGGGCTGATTTTCTGGCTGTGGAAGGGCGCGGTGGAAAGCCAGATCGCCGACCAGCAGAGTCGCAACAACCATATTCAGAGCGCCATCGCCAAGCTCGACACCCAGATCAAGGAAATCAAGGAACTGCAGCGCCGCCGCGATGAGCTGGTGGCGCGCATGAAGGTGATTCAGGAGCTGCAGGGCAACCGGCCCACCATCGTCTATGTGTTCGACCAGATGGTGCGCACCCTGCCGGATGGCGTCTATTACACCCTGGTGGAACGCAGCGGCGACACCTACACCATCGAAGGGGTGGCGGAGTCCAACAATCGCATTTCCCGGCTGATGCGCAACCTGGACGCCTCGGACTGGTTCGTCGAGCCCAATCTGCTCAATGTGCGCGCGCTGGAATCCAGCCGTGGCAGTGACGGCGAGGCCCAGGCCAACGCCTTCCTGCTCACCGTCAAACAGGGCTCGCCGCGCGGCGACGACGAACAGGAGGGCGGCCAATGAAAGCGTCCGAACTGAAAAATCTGGATGTGCGCGATCTGATCGACGAGCTCAACAGTCTGGATTTCGAGAACGTGGGCGGCTGGCCGCTGCCGGTGAAGATCGGCGCCGCTATCCTGGTGTTCGCGGCGATCCTGTTGCTCGGCTATTTCCTGGCCATCAAGGATCTGAACGCGCGCCATGGGCAGTTGGAGCGGGAAGAGACCTCGCTGCTGGAAAGCTACGAGAAGAAGGCGTTCCAGGCCCACAATCTGGAACAGTACCGCCAGCAGCTGGTGGAAATGGAGGCCAGCTTCGAGACCCTGAAGAGCCAGCTGCCCCGCGACACCGAGGTGCCGGGCCTGCTCGAGGACATCACCCACACCGGTCTCGGCAGTGGCCTGGAGTTCGAGACCATCGAGCTCAAGGACGAGGTCAAGAAGGAATTCTACGCCGAGCTGCCCATTGATATCCGGGTGATCGGCGATTACCACGGCTTCGGCTCGTTCGTGTCCGGGGTGGCGGCGCTGCCGCGGATCGTCACGCTCCATGATTTCAAGATCGCGCCACTGAAGAGCGACAACAAGGAGCCCGGGGGGCTGCTGGACATGGCCATTACGGCCAAGACCTACCGCTACGCGGAAGGCGGGGACGGCAGCGACGGCAATAAGAAGCAGGCCGGGAAGAAGGGTCGCTCCTGAGGGGAACACAGATGAGAGCACGCAACGCCATCGCGCGGGGGATCATGGTGGTGACGGTAACGGCCCTGCTCGGCGGTTGCGGCGGCGGCGCCAATCTCGGCCAGCTGGACGCCCGGCTGGAAGAGATCAAGGCGCGGCCCCGTGGCCGCATCGAGCCGCCGCCGGAGTTCAAGCCGATCGCCACCTACAGTTACGCGGCGCACAAGCTGCGCCCGCCGTTCAGCCCGCCGCAGGACCAGAAGCTGCTGGAAGTGCCGGAGGGTCGGGCGGTGGAGCCGGATCTGAGCCGGCCCAAGGAATACCTGGAAGGCTTCAGCCTCGACTCGCTGGCCATGGTCGGTACCATCACCCGGCCGGGCAATCCGCTGGAGGCGCTGATCGCCGACCCCAGCGGCGCGGTCACCCGGGTGCGGGTGGGCAGCCATATGGGCAAGAACTACGGGCGCGTGGTGGATGTGGGCGCCGGCCAGCTCGGGCTGGTGGAAATCGTGCCGGATGGACAAGGGGGCTGGGTGGAACGCTCCCGGAATATTACGCTTGCTGACTAACTGTTGCTGGGGATGCCAGTTATGAGTTTCTTTACCGTGAAAACAACAAGCGCAGCGCCCCGGCATTGGTTCGCGGCGTTGCTGGTTCTGGTCGGGGTGAGCCTGCTTTCCCCGGTGCGGGCGGCGACGCTCACCGACCTGCAGGCCAACACCCTGCCCGGCGACGGCGTGGAAGTGCGCCTGGATTTCCAGGGCGGCGCACCGCAGGTGCAGGGCTACAGCATCGAGCGGCCGGCGCGCATCGCCCTGGACCTGCTGAACACCAACAGCGCGCTGGACATCAAGCGCCATAATCTCGGTGCCGGCAACGCGCGCAGCGTCACCGTGGTGGAAGCCAAGGACCGCACCCGGCTGATCTTCAACATGGAGCAGCTGACCGGCTATGAAACCCGGGTGGAGGGTCAGCAGCTGGTGGTCACCCTGGGCGGCGGCCAGAGCACGCCGCGCATGGACCCGGCCAGCCCGTCGCCGATGGTGGCCAGCGAGGCGGCCATCAGCGACATCGATTTCCGTCGCGGCGGCGACGGCGAGGGCCGGGTCATGATCAACCTGTCCAAGGCCTCCATGCCGGTGGACGTGAGCGAGGAGGGCGGCAAGATCATCGCCCGCTTCGTGGGCGCCGAGATCGCCGATGATCTGGTGCGCCGACTGGACGTGACCGACTTCGCCACGCCGGTGCAGTTCGTGGACACCCGCCGCATCGACGGCGGCACGGTGGTCACCATCGAGCCCCAGGGCACATGGGAGTACCTGGCCTACCAGGCGGATAATCTATTCAGTATCAACATCAAGCCGCTGACGCCGGCGGAGAAGGAGCGCCAGCGCCGCGAAGCGTTCAAGTACGACGGCGAGAAGCTGTCCCTGAATTTCCAGGACATCGAGGTGCGCTCGGTGCTGCAGCTGATCGCCGACTTCACCGACCTGAACCTGGTGGCCTCGGACACCGTGTCCGGGCGCATCACCCTGCGCCTGCAGAGCGTGCCCTGGGATCAGGCCCTGGATCTGATCCTCAAAACCAAGGGCCTGGACAAACGTCAGGTGGGCAACGTGCTGCTGGTGGCCCCGGCGGACGAGATCGCCGCCCGCGAAAAGCAGGAACTGGAAGCACAGAAACAGCTGGCCTCCCTGGCGCCCCTGCGTACCGAATACATCAGCATCAACTACGCCCGTGCCGAGCAGTTGCAGGGGCTGATCACCGCCCAGGGCGGCAGCGACGGTTCCTCCCTGGTCAGCGAGCGCGGCTCGGTGACCGTGGACCAGCGCACCAACACCCTGATCGTGCAGGACACCACCGCCCGCCTGGAAGACATCCGTGACCTGATCCAGCGGCTGGACGTGCCGGTCCAGCAGGTGCTGATCGAGGCCCGGGTGGTGGTGGCCAGCACCAACGTGGCCGACGAATTCGGCGTGCGCTGGGGTGGCCTGGGCTGGACCGACAGTCTCTACAGCGACGGCGAATCCTGGGCTGTGTCCGGGCGCCACACCTCCCTGCGCCAGCTGCATTACGCCAACATCGACCGCGACGACGACGGCTCCCTGGGTGAATTCGAGGAGTTCGACGAGGAGCAGAACAACGACCTGATCGTGGACATGGGCGTGGAGTCCACCGACGCCACCCGCTTCTCCATCGGGTTCACCTCGCTGGATTCCGGGCTGCTGGAACTGGAGCTGTCGGCGCTGGAATCCGAGGGGCACGGTGAGCTGGTGGCCACGCCCAAGGTGCTCACCGCCGACCAGCAGCCGGCGGTGATCGCCTCCGGTCAGCAGGTGCCGTTCAACGTGGCCACCGCTTCCGGCGCCACGGCGGTGGAATTCATCGAGGCGGAACTGCGTCTCGAGGTCACTCCCCAGGTGACCCCGGAAGGCGACGTGATCATGCAGCTCAAGGTCAACAACGACTCCCTGGGCACCAACCTGGACAACCCGGCCATCAACACCAACCGGGTGGAAACCACGGTGCTGGTCAATGACGGGGAAACCGTGGTTCTGGGCGGCATTTTCCAACAGGAAACGGTAAACTCCGTGATCAAAACGCCTTTCCTGGGTGACATTCCCTGGCTGGGTGCCCTGTTCCGCAAGAAGGTGAACCGTGATAACAAGCAGGAACTGCTGATCTTTATCACGCCTCGCCTGGTGAAAGACGCAATGGTCAGTCGGTGAATGAAAAGGCAATAACCTCTCTCTTTCTGGTGGGGCCCATGGGTGCCGGTAAAAGCACCCTGGGCCGCCACCTGGCTCAGGTCCTGGACCGCCCCTTCTACGATTCCGACCGGGTCATCGAGGAAAAAACCGGTGCCGATATCCCGTGGATCTTCGACGTGGAAGGCGAGGACGGCTTTCGCCGTCGCGAGCGGGATGTGATCGACGAACTCACCGCCCTGGACGGCATCGTGCTGGCCACCGGCGGCGGTGCCGTGCTCAACGACGACAACCGGCGCCATCTGCATGAGCGCGGTTGCGTGATCTATCTGTGGACGCCGGTGGAGCTGCAACTGGCGCGTACCCGCAACGACCGCAACCGCCCCCTGTTGCAGACCGGCGATCCGGAGCGCAAGCTGCAAGCGTTGCTGGAAAAGCGCGATCCGCTTTACCGCGACGTGGCGCACGCCGTGGTCTCCACCGCTTCCGGTAACCTGAAGAAGGTCACCGACCAGGTGCTCGGTTGTCTGGCCGAACACGCCAACCGATAATGCCGATCCTTCCCACCGGCGATTCGAGACACTATGCACAAGCTTGATGTGGCGCTGGGCGAGCGCAGTTACCCCATTCATATCGGTCGCGGTCTGCTCGACGGCGACCTGATCCGCCAGGCCGTGCGCGGCAACCAGGTGATGGTGGTCAGCAATGAGACCATCGCGCCGCTGTATCTGGAGCGGGTCACCGCCGGGCTCGGCGATCTGCAGTGCGACCCCCTGATTCTGCCCGACGGCGAAAGCCACAAGACCCTGGCCACCCTGGAAACGATCTTCGACGCCCTGATGGCGAACCGCCATTCGCGCACCACCACCCTGGTGGCGTTGGGCGGCGGCGTGGTCGGCGATATGGTGGGCTTCGCCGCCGCCTGCTATCAGCGCGGCGTGGATTTCATTCAGGTGCCCACCACGCTGCTGGCGCAGGTGGATTCCTCGGTGGGCGGCAAGACCGCCGTCAACCATCCCCGTGGCAAGAACATGATCGGTGCCTTCCACCAGCCGCGCGCCGTGGTGATCGACACCGCCGTGCTGGACACCCTGCCGGAGCGGGAATTCGCCGCCGGCATGGCCGAGGTGATCAAGTACGGCCTGATCCGCGATCCGGCCTTCTTCGAGTGGTTGATCGAACACCAGCCGGCCCTGGCCGCCCGCCAGGAAGCGCCGCTGGCGGAAGCGATCCTGCGCAGTTGCCGCAACAAGGCCGAGGTGGTGGCCGCCGACGAAACGGAGCAGGGCAACCGGGCGCTGCTCAACCTGGGCCACACCTTCGGCCATGCCATGGAAACCTTTACCGGCTACCGGGAATGGCTGCACGGTGAGGCGGTGGCCGCCGGCATGGTGATGGCGGCGCGCATGTCCCGGGAGCTGGGCTGGATCGACGACGCCGACCAGCGGCGGGTGGTCGACAGCCTGGCGGCCTGGCGGCTGCCGGTCACCGCGCCGCCGGGCATGGCCCGGGCGGATTTCAGCGATCTCATGGCCCTGGACAAGAAGGTCCAGAACGGCCGCCTGCGGCTGGTGCTGCTGAACCAAATCGGCGACGCTTTGGTCACAGGCGAATACGATCCGAATGCATTGACGCGAACGCTCGAGGCCTTTTGTGAGAGATGAGGACTTTTTCTACGAGGGCGCGGAGCGCGGCGACCTGCTCGACGCGCTGAACGGTCACGCCCACGAAAGCGCCACGGTGGTACTGGAAGGCGAGGCCGGCAGCGGGGTGTCCACGCTGCTGGGCATGCTGTCCATGGCCCTGGTCGGTGACTACGAATTGATCCGCCTGGACGGCGCCGAGGAGCCCGGCGCCAATGCCGTGGTCGACGCCATGCTGGTGCACTTCGGCATCGAGCGTGCGGAACTGGCCGACACCCTCAAACAGGCGCTGGCCCACAGCCGCCTGGTGGTGGTGGTGGACAACACCGAGAGCATGCCGGAGGCGGCGCTGGCCACCATGGCGTCGCTCAAGGAGAAGCTGGGGCAGCGGCTGGCCTATGTGTTCGGCGGCGTGCCGGGCAGCGCCGAGGCGGTCCGCGCCGGCGGCCTGGAAGTGGTCGATACGCTCAGCCTGCCCCCCCTGGACGGCGACGACGTGATCGCGCTGGCCGACGATTTCCACGCCCTGTCCCTGGACCGGGAGGACGCCGACGAGATTCTGGCCCGCAGCCAGGGGCGCCTGGGAACGGTGCTTTATCTGCTGGACGAGCGTGCCGACCAGGCCGCGCCGGTGACCCGCAAGCCGGTGCCCTGGCGCCACGGCCTGGCGGTGGGCGCCCTGGTGCTGGTGGTGCTGGTGCTGTGGCTGGCCAGTGGCGACGACGACGCGGAGCGCGCCGACAAGGTGGTCGATCTGCAATTGCCCCAGGGGCCGGCGAGCACCGTGGACGCGACGCCGGAGGAAACGCCGGAACAAAGCCTGGCGCCGCGCACCGGCGAGGACGGCCACGACTACGGCCTGGTGTCGGATCCGGAAAGCAGCCGCAATGCGCTGGCGGAATTCCACGACAACGCCGCGGATTTCGAGCAGGCTGAAACCCGCCGACGCGACCAGCAGGAGACGGCGGTGTCCACCGCCGGGGGCGCCCCGGTGCCGCCCACCGAACCGGACGCCGCGCCGGCGCGCGACCAAGCCCCGGCGAAGCCGGCACCGGCCGCCCCGGCCGATACGCCGGCGGCGACGCCATCGCGGAGCGCCCCGTCGCGGGACCAGGCCGCGCCGTCCCGGCCGGCCTCGAACGCCGACACCAATACCAATACCAACACCGCCGCCGGCGATGACCGCACGGTGCGCGCCGGCCAGCCGGAGCTGTCTGGCCTGGATGCGCGCCTGGGCTACCGCCAGGAAGACTGGCTGGCCACCCGGGGCGACGACCAGTGGTTCCTGCAGCTGGTGGCCACCGGCCGTGAGGACGGCGCCCGGGCGGTGCTTGACCAGATCGGCCGCGAGGGCGCCTACTACCGCACGGAAAGAGGCGGGGAGCAGGTCTATCTGGTGCTGGCGGGCCCGTATTCCAGCCGTGACGCGGCGCTTCAGGCGCGCGAATCGCTGCCCGAAACGCTGCGCCGGGGCGGGCCCTTCCCCCGGGACATGGGGGCAATTCGTAAGGAATTGCGCTGAACGTCGGCGAAACGGATCACTTCACGGCCTGACCTGTCCGGGTCGGGCCTTCGCGACGTTTGTCGCCCCCGTGCTCAGCGTGTAGAATGCCTATCCCTTTTTTGCCGTCGCTGTCTTTTCGACGCCCGTACCGCCTTCTGTAAGTCTCTGAATTTCAAGAGGATTGGTTTTGATGCAGCAGAATTCCAAGCTGGTGCAGGGGCTCTATGAGCCCGGAGATTTCCGGGACAATTGCGGCTTTGGTCTGATCTCCCATATGGAGGGCCAGCCCAGCCACGAGCTCCTGCAAACCGCCATCGAAGCGCTCACCTGCATGACCCACCGGGGCGGCATCAATGCCGACGGAAAAACCGGTGATGGCTGCGGGCTGTTGCTGAAAAAACCCGACTCCTTCTTCCGCAAGGTGGCGGACGAATTGGGTGTGGCGCTGCCGGATACCTATGGCGTGGGCATGATCTTTACCCACCCGGAGGCGGAGCGCGCCCGCGCCCAGAAGGCGATCGTCGAAGAGCAGATTCAGGCCCAGGGCCTGAACGTGCTGGGCTGGCGCGACGTGCCCACCGACCCGTCCTGCCTGGGCGAGCTGGCCAAGCAATCCCTGCCCGGCTTCGTGCAGGTGTTGGTGTCCGCCGAGGATGGCTCCGAGCAGGAGCTCAACCGCCGGCTGTTCTATGCCCGCCGCCACGCCGAGAAGCGCATCGAGAACGACGGCTACTTCTATGTCTGTTCCCTGTCCGCCTCGGTGGTGTCCTATAAGGGGCTGATGATGCCGGTGGATCTGCCGGCGTTTTTCCCGGATCTGGGCGACGCGTCCATGGAAACCGCCATCGTGGTGTTCCACCAGCGCTTCTCCACCAACACCTCCCCGCAGTGGCCGCTGGCGCAGCCGTTCCGCTATCTGGCGCACAACGGTGAAATCAACACCATCCAGGGCAACCGCAACTGGGCGCTGGCCCGCCAGAACAAGTTCGACAACGAACTGCTGCCGGACCTGGCGGACCTGAGCCCGCTGGTCAACCGCAGCGGCTCCGACTCCTCGAGCATGGACAACATGCTGGAAGTGCTGCTCGCCGGGGGCATGGACCTGTTCCGCGCGGTGCGCATGATGGTGCCGCCGGCCTGGCAGAACGTGGACACCATGGACGCGGATCTGCGCGCCTTCTACGAATATAACTCCATGCACATGGAGCCGTGGGACGGCCCCGCCGGTCTGGTGATGACCGACGGCCGCTACGCGGTGTGCATGCTGGACCGCAACGGCCTGCGCCCGGCCCGCTGGGTGATCACCAGGAACGGCTTTATCACCCTGTCGTCCGAGATCGGCGTGTACAGCTATCAGCCCGAGGACGTGGTCGCCAAGGGCCGGGTCGGACCCGGCCAGATTCTGGCGGTGGACATCGAGAAGGGCGAGCTGCTGCACACCAGTGATATCGACAACCGTCTCAAAGTGCGTCATCCGTACCGTCAGTGGCTCAAGGAAAGCGCGCTGCGCATCGAAGCCAACTACGACCACGAGGTGGAGCGCACCGACGACATCGATCCGCAGGATCTGCTGAGCTATCAGAAGTTCTTCCAGATCAGCTTCGAGGAGCGCGACCAGGTGATCCGCCCGCTGGCGGAATCCGGCCAGGAAGCCACCGGCTCGATGGGCGACGACACGCCCATGGCGGTGCTCAGCCAGCGCCAGCGGCCGCTGTACGATTACTTCCGGCAGCAGTTCGCCCAGGTCACCAACCCGCCCATCGATCCGCTCCGCGAAGCCATCGTGATGAGCCTGGAAACCTGCGTGGGCGCCGAGCGAAACGTGTTCGAGGAAACCTCCGACCACGCCGACCGGGCGATCCTGGCGACGCCGGTGCTGTCGCATTCCAAGTTCACCAATCTGCTCAAGATCGAGCGGCCGGGCTACGCCCATGAGCGCCTCAGCCTGCACTACCAGCCGGAAACCGGCCTGGAACAGGCGGTGCGGGACCTGTGCGCGGCGGCGGAAAAAGCGGTATCCGCCGGCAAGGTGATCCTGGTGCTGTCCGACCACGGCATTGCCCAGGACCAGCTCACCATCCACGCCCTGATGGCCACCGGCGCGGTGCATCACCACCTGACCGCCAAGGGCCTGCGCAGCGACGCCAACATCATCGTGGAAACCGCCACCGCACGGGACTCCCATCACTTCGCGGTGCTGTTCGGGTTCGGCGCCACCGCCGTGTACCCGTACCTGGCCTACGATGTGATCGCCGACATGGTGAAGAGCGGCGAACTGCTCGGTGACCCGGTGGAACTGCAGAAGAACTTCCGCAAGGGCATCAACAAGGGCCTGATGAAGATCCTCTCCAAAATGGGGATCTCCACCATCACCTCCTATCGCGGCGCCCAGCTGTTCGAAGCCATCGGCGTGGCCAGCGACGTGGTGGATCTGTGTTTCCGCGGCGTGCAGAGCCGCATCGAAGGCGCCACCTACGAAGACTTCGAGAACGACCAGAAGATCATCGCCAAGGACGCCTGGAAGCAGCGCAAGCCGGTGGACGCCGGCGGCGTGCTCAAGTACATCCACGGCAAGGAATACCACGCCTTCAATCCGGATGTGGTGCACGCCATCCATCGCGCCACCCAGAACGACGATTACGAGGCGTACAAGGAATTCGCGGCGCTGGTCAATGAGCGGCCGGTGGCGACCCTGCGGGATCTGTTGCGGGTGCGTCAGGACGTGACCGCCATCGACCTGGATCAGGTCGAGCCCATCGAAACCATCCTGCCGCGCTTCGACTCCGCCGGCATGTCCCTGGGCGCGCTCAGCCCGGAAGCCCACGAGGCCATCGCCACCGCCATGAACCGGCTGGGCGGGCGCTCCAACTCCGGCGAGGGCGGTGAGGATCCGGCCCGCTACGGCACCGAGCGTGTTTCCAAGATCAAACAGATCGCTTCCGGCCGCTTCGGCGTGACCCCGCATTACCTGGTTAACGCGGAAGTGCTGCAGATCAAGATCGCCCAGGGCGCCAAGCCCGGCGAGGGCGGCCAGCTGCCCGGTGGCAAGGTCAACGCGCTGATCGCGCGGCTGCGCCACTCGGTGTCCGGCGTGACCCTGATTTCGCCGCCGCCGCACCACGACATCTATTCCATCGAGGACCTGGCCCAGCTGATCTTCGACCTCAAGCAGGTCAACCCGGCGGCGCTGGTCTCCGTGAAGCTGGTGTCCGAGCCCGGCGTCGGCACGGTGGCCTCCGGCGTGGCCAAGGCCTACGCCGACCTGATCACCATCTCCGGTTACGACGGCGGCACCGCGGCCAGCCCGCTGACCTCGATCCGCTACGCCGGTTCGCCCTGGGAGCTGGGCCTGTCCGAGGCGCACCAGGCGCTGCGCGCCAACGATCTGCGCGACAAGATCCGCCTGCAAACCGACGGCGGCCTGAAGACCGGCCTGGACGTGGTCAAGGCGGCCATTCTCGGCGCTGAGTCGTTCGGCTTCGGCACCGTGCCGATGATCGTGCTGGGCTGTAAGTACCTGCGCATCTGTCACCTGAACAACTGCGCCACCGGCGTGGCCACCCAGCGTGACGACCTGCGTCAGGATCACTTCATCGGCGCGCCGGACATGCTGATCAACTACTTCACCTTCGTGGCGCGGGAAGTGCGCGAACTGCTCGCCGCTCTGGGTGTGAAGAGCCTGCCGGACCTGATCGGTCGCACCGATCTGCTGGAGCGCATCGAAGGCAGCACCGACAAGCACAAGCGTCTCGACCTGACGCCGATGCTGCGCAACGATCACATCCCGGCGGACAAGCCCACCCATTGCCAGGTGGCACGCAACGAGCCGTTCGACAAGGGTGTGCTCAACGCCAAGATGGTGGAGGAGATGCGCACCGCCGTGGAGAGCAAGTCCGGCGGTTCCTTCCACTACACCATCACCAACTGTGACCGTTCCGTGGGCGCCACCGTGTCCGGCGAAATCGCCAAACACCACGGCAACCTGGGCATGGAAAGCGCGCCCATCCGCGTGCGTTTCACCGGCACCGCCGGTCAGAGCTTCGGCGTGTTCAACGCTGGCGGCCTGCATCTGTACCTGGAAGGCGACGCCAACGACTACGTGGGCAAGGGCATGGCCGGCGGCAAGGTGGTGATCCGTCCGCCCAAGGGCAGCCCGTTCAAGACCCAGGACACCGCCATCGTCGGTAACACCTGTCTGTACGGCGCCACCGGCGGCAAGCTGTTCGCCTCCGGCACCGCCGGCGAGCGCTTCGGCGTGCGCAACTCCGGCGTGCACGCCGTGGTGGAAGGCGCCGGCGATCACTGCTGCGAGTACATGACCGGCGGCTGCGTCACCGTGCTGGGCCGCACCGGCCACAACTTCGGCGCCGGCATGACCGGTGGTTTCGCCTACGTGCTCGACGAAGACAACGACTTCTTCGACCGGATCAACCCGGAGCTGATCGAGCTGCATCGCATCAGCTCCGAGTCCACCGAATCCCATCGCAGCCATTTGCGCCATGTGATTCAGGAGTTCGTGGACGAGACCGGCAGCGAGTGGGGCCAGCACATTCTGGATAATTTCGATGCCATGAGCCGCAAGTTCTGGCTGGTCAAACCCAAGGCGGCGAGCCTGGAAGACCTGCTCAAGAGCACGCGTGCCAATCCGGCATAACGGGGAAGAACATGGCTGAACGTTTGAACAATCACTTTCAGTTCCTGGATGTTCCGCGGGTGGATCCCAGGAAAAAGGACATCGAGGACCGCAAGGAACGCTACGAGGAAATCTACTACCCGTTCGAAACCCGGGAAGTGGAGCATCAGGCACACCGTTGCCTGCACTGCGGCAATCCGTACTGTGAATGGAAGTGCCCGGTGCACAACTACATCCCCAACTGGCTGAAGCTGATCAGCGAGGGGAATCTGATGGAAGCGGTGGAGCTGGCGCACCAGACCAATTCCCTGCCGGAAGTGTGCGGCCGCGTGTGCCCGCAGGACCGCCTCTGTGAAGGCGCCTGCACCCTGAACGACGGCTTCGGCGCGGTGACCATCGGCGCCACCGAGAAGTACATCGCCGACACCGCCCTGGCCATGGGCTGGCGCCCGGACATGTCCAAGGTGGTGTGGACCGACAAGAAAGTGGCGGTGATCGGCGCCGGCCCGGCGGGCATCGGTTGCGCCGACGTGCTGGTGCGCAACGGCGTCAAGCCGGTGGTGTTCGACCGCTACCCGGAAATCGGCGGCCTGCTGACCTTCGGCATTCCCGAGTTCAAGCTGGAGAAGCCGGTGATGACCAAGCGCCGTGAGGTGTTCGAGGGCATGGGCATCGAGTTCCGCCTCAACACCGAAGTGGGCAAGGACGTCACCATCGACGAGCTGCTCGAGGAGTTCGACGCGGTGTTCATGGGCATGGGCACCTACACCTACATGAAGGGCGGCTTCCCCGGCGAGGATCTGGACGGCGTGCACGAAGCGCTGCCGTTCCTGGTGGCCAACGTGAACCGCAACCTCGGCTTCGAGAAAGACGAAGCGGACTTCATCGACGTCAGCGGCAAGCGCGTGGTGGTGTTGGGCGGTGGCGACACCGCCATGGACTGCAACCGCACCTCCGTCCGCCAGGGCGCGGACAGCGTGGTGTGCGCCTACCGCCGTGACGAGGAAAACATGCCCGGCTCCCGCCGCGAGGTGGCCAACGCCAAGGAAGAGGGCGTGCAGTTCCTGTTCAACCGTCAGCCCATCGAGGTGGTCGGCGAGAACGGCAAGGTGGTCGGCGTCAAGGTGGTGGAAACCAAGCTGGGCGAGCCGGACAACAACGGCCGCCGCCGCCCCGAGCCGATTCCCGAGAGCGAGGAAGTGCTGCCCGCCGACGTGGTGATCGTGGCCTTCGGTTTCCGCCCCAGCCCGGCGGACTGGTTCGACGGCAAGAACATCAGCACCGACGACTCCGGCCGCGTCACCGCCCTGGAGAAGCAGGCGTTCCCGTTCCAGACCAGCAACGAGAAAATCTTCGCCGGCGGCGACATGGTGCGTGGCTCGGATCTAGTGGTGACCGCCATCTGGGAAGGCCGCGAAGCCGCCAAGGGTATTCTTGATTATTTGGATGTGTAACGGCGCTTGCACGCGGCACGCCCGCACGCAACACGCTCAAGGGCCTGCTTTCGCAGGCCCGTTTTCTATATGATGCGGTATCTTTTTTATGTTTTGCGTGCTCGCGCGCAAGCGTATTGCATGCAAGCGTTCTGCAAGGAATTCCCATGACCCACGCTCCGCTCCAGAACGACCGTTTCCTGAAAGCCCTGGCCCGTGAGCCGGTGGACCGCACCCCGGTGTGGATGATGCGCCAGGCCGGCCGTTACCTGCCCGAGTACCGCGCCACCCGCGAGAAGGCCGGTTCCTTCATGGATCTGTGCCGCAACGCGGAACTGGCCTGCGAGGTGACCCTGCAGCCGTTGGAACGTTACCCGCTGGACGCGGCGATTCTGTTCTCCGACATTCTCACCATTCCCGACGCCATGGGCCTGGGCCTGTATTTCGAGCCCGGTGAAGGGCCGAAATTCCGCAAGACCGTGCGCACCGATCAGGACATCGCGGCGCTGCCGGTGCCGGATGCGGAGCGCGATCTGGACTACGTGATGCGGGCGGTGAGCACCATCCGCCGTGCACTGAACGGCCGGGTGCCGCTGATCGGTTTTTCCGGCAGTCCCTGGACGCTGGCCACCTATATGGTGGAAGGCGGCCCCAGCAAGGATTTCCGCCATCTGAAAGGCATGGTCTACGGCCGCCCCGAGCTGGCCCACGCCCTGCTCGACAAGCTGGCCCGGGCGGTTACCGACTACCTGAACGCGCAGATCCGCCATGGCGCCCAGGCGGTGCAGATCTTCGACACCTGGGGCGGTGCCCTGTCGGCGGAGGCCTACCCGGAATTCTCCCTGGGCTACATGAAACGCATCGTGGACGGGCTGATCCGCGACCACGAAGGCCGCAAGGTGCCGGTGATCCTGTTCACCAAGAACGGTGGCCTGTGGCTGGAGACCATGGCGGACAGCGGCTGCGACGCCCTGGGGCTGGACTGGACCATCAACATCGGCGAGGCGCGCCGGCGGGTGGGCGACCGGGTGGCGCTGCAGGGCAACCTGGACCCGGCGGTGCTGTACGCGCCGCCGGCGGCGATCCGCGCCGAGGTGAAGCGCATTCTCGACGACTTCGGCGATCATCCGGGGCACATCTTCAACCTGGGCCACGGCATCACGCCGGAAGTGGACCCGGAACACGCCCGCGCCTTTATCGAGGCGGTGGTGGAACTGGGGAGCCTCTGAACCAGGCCTTGCGCCCCCAGCGTCTCCACGCCCTGCCCGTCAGCCTGAGTACGCAAGGCGTGGTTCAGAGGCTCCCCGGCGCCCGTCAGCCTTACGGTCAGACGCCGTATTCCTGTTCCAGGGCCCGGCGACGGCGTCCCGCGGCCAGATAGCCGCGCAGCGCCAGCACGCCGTGCACCAGCAGCAACGCCACGGCGGCCACCACCCACAGCAACCGCGCCAGCGCCGGCCCGCCCCGGTCCACCCGTTCCGGGTCCAGCAGCCACAGCGGCGCGCCCTCCGCGGCGCGGTCATGGCTGACCACCACCCCGTCCAGTTTGAAACCACGCGGTTCGCCGGCCAGGGCCTGTAACGTGTCCCAGCGCCGGCCGCCCGGGTCCTGTTCCGGGAGTGCGATCAGGTCGGTGCCGTGCACCGCGCCGATCACCACGCCGCCTTTTTGTTGATCGGCCAGGGATTCGGCCAGCTGCCCGGTGAGCGGCCGCAGGCGCTGTTCCGCCACCCGCCGCATGACGCCACGCAGGTTGTCCAGGCGCCCCTGCAGGGCCACCGCTTCCCGGTGCTGTGCGTCGTCCTCTTCGGCCAGCCGCCGGCGCAGGGTGGCCCAGTCCCGTTCCTCCGGCGCCGCTGGAAAATAGAGGGTGGCGAGCGCCCGGCGTCGCAGCTCGGCGCAGGCCCGGTCGCCATCGTCCGGGCAGGCCTCCTCGATGGACGCCAGCACCGCGCGGGCGTTGCTCACCACCAGCGGCCGGCGGTCGCCGGTGCCGCCGCCGCGCATCATCGCCATCACCTCCAGGGAGCGTTCCCGGCGGGTTTCCAGCACCTCGCCGTCGAGCAGGGAGCGGGTCAGCGGGTCCATCTCCAGCGCCGGCGCGGTGAGCGTATCCCCGCCCCAGCGGACCCGGTCGCAGCGCACCCGGGCCGGATCGTCGGCCACCTGGCAGCGGCCCTCGCCATTCAGGATCAACCGGCGTCCCACGGCCGGTGGGTGGGTGGCCAGCGACGCCGGATCGTCCACCGGTAAGGGCCCGGCACCGGCCAGCCACTGGCCGGTCTGCGCCGCGTCCAGCAGCGGCCGGGCCGGGCCCAGCAGAGCGGCGGCCAGCGCCACCAGCCCCACCAGGGCCAGGGACAGATGGCGGCCCCAGTACACTGGCGGATGGCGCCGCTGTTCCTCGTCCACGGAAAAACGCCGCCCCGGTGTATTGGCCTCCGAATAGTCCACCACCGAGTAGTCGTCCACGCGCAGGCCCAGGTCCAGCCGCCGGTCCTGTTCCAGCTCGATGTGCGGGCGCCAGTGGTCGGGCAGGGAGAACGGAAACTTGTCGCCCAGCACCGGCGCCACGGAAACGGTCTGTCGCTGCTCATCCACCGATATCGGCATCAGGTTCAGATAACCGGTCACCCGGTTGACCTTGCCCGCCGGCCCGGGTCGCCAGCGTCGCCAGAACAGCCACAACCCGAGGGCGGCGCCGACCAGGGCCAGCGCCGCCCACAGGCCCAGCCAAAGCGTGCTCTGCCGGCTGGCGGCCAACGCCACGGCGATAAAGGCCAGCGACCAGCACAATCCGGACAACAGGCCCAGACCGCGCCCCTGGCGCGCTTCGATCTCCGCCGGGGTTTCGTCCCGCTGGTGCAGGATCTCCACCCGGTGACGGTCCTCGGTCGCCGGGTCCCCGGGCGTCTCTTCGTCGTCCAGGCTCACGTCCTGCAGATGGCCGGACTCACCACGTTGCCATTGGTCGCGGGCGGTTTCGCGGCGCTGCTCGCGGGCGGCGCCTTCCAGCAGTTCGAAGTCATTGAGCCGCACCACCACCGCCAGCTTGTCGGCGAACACCACCTCGGCCTCGTTGTCCCGGTCCAGGAAGTGCTCGGCGTCGAACGGCAGGATCACCTCCACGCCGCCGATCATGTGGTGCCAGGTCTGGTTGCCTTGGTTGCTGATGCCGTGGCGGTGGTAGGCGCCACGGAGTGGAAACACCTCCTCGCTGTGCAGGCGCACCGGCTTGCCGGGGCGGTCCGGACGGAACAGAAAGGGCGCCAGGGCCTGCCGCTCGTCCAGCGACAGGCGCCGCAGCGGCTCGGCACGGCCGCGCAGCTCGGTCAGTTGCCGGGCGCTTTCGCGCTTGCGGGCGGAATACGTCAGGGCGGAATACAGGGAGGTGAGGACCACCACCAGCAGCAGAATGAACTTCAGGACCAGAAGGACCATGCCCGGCTCCTTGGGAAACAAGCGGGCATGCTAACGTATCCTGGCGAAGCGGGAAGCGCCGGGGCGGAAGAGGGTGATGCGGTTCACTTCCCCGCCGGGGCGGGCCGCAAACGAAAAGCGCGGCCCGAAGGCCGCGCAAGATTTCCAGAGACTCTCATATCACTCGAAATCGCACCCTTTGGCGTCCCGCCTCAAGGTGCGATTACAGGCTAGACCCAGCCGCTGTGAACTGTCAAGCGACACTTTGCATCGACGGCAAACTTTTTGTTAAGGATCAGTAAGTAAGGATGAAAATGGGGTCTGTCCCCTTTGCGTAAAGAACAATGACCTTTGTGTCACCATGGGCTCAACCGCCGATCAGGCGTAGTTGATAGATGTTATGGCTGAGGGCCACCACCTCGCCGTGGGAATCCTTGAGTTCCGTGTCCCACTCGAAGTCGCACTTGCCGTTGGTCTCCGTCTCGGCCTGGATGCGCTGGATCTCCGCCTCGGACAGGTGTACTTCCACGCTGATGTCGGTGGTGGCGGGCCGGCGGAACCGGATACGCATGTCCTTGACGATGGGGTAAAAGCGGCGCACATCGAACGAGGACATATAGATCACGCCACCGGGCAGCTCCGCCAGGGTGTACAGGGCGCCAGCGTACATGATGCCCACATGGTTCAGGTTGGGCGCCAGCGGCATCATCATGCGGCAATAGCCCCGGTCCACGTCCAGGGTGCGGGCGCCGCAGCGTTCCACGAACGGAAAGGTCCGGTCCGACGCCGCTTTGATCTGTTCCTTTTCGGTTTCACTCAAGGTCATGGGGTTCTCCTGCCGTTATCGGTGCGGCTCGGTGCGCGCCACCGGGAAGTGCATATGGAAGTCCGGCAGTGCCAGGGCGCCCCGGGAGCGGCCCGTCTGCAGGGAAGGAAAGTGCTCGCCGTCGCCGCGCGCCTCGCGCAGCCGGGCGAGGCCCAGCCGCCCGCGCACCGACGGGGTATAGAGAAAGCGCTGGCCGTCGCGGATCTGGCCCAGGGTGCGCCAGCCCGCCGGCAGCAGGCCGCCGGGAAAAGGCAGGGCCGGGCCCAGCCGGTCCAGGGTCAGGGCGGCGATCTCCCGGTCGTGGTAATGCACCGCCACCTGCTCGCGCCGGCCACGGCGCTGCCAGTCGAAGCGCGCCACCCGCTTGTCCAGCCCCCAGTTACGGTTGCCGTTGTCGGCGCTGTCCTGGCTGGACACATAAATGCGGCCGATGCTCCAGCGCAGTCGGCCATCGGCAAACCGGAACGGGCCGGGCATGAACAACAGCTCCTGATAGGGGCCCACCTCGGAGCGCCGGTAATCCACCAGCATCACCAGGGCCGGCCCGCGCACCGGCTCGCCCAGCTCCGCGGCGGCGCCGCCCTGCTGGTGGCGCAGCGACGCGGGCAGGGCCAGGGCGGCCACGAAGGCACGGCCGCGCAGTTGCCAGGGAGCCGGCGCGTCCATCAGCGGTGCTCGTACAGGTCGTCGGTCTTGGCGGCGCAGATAAAATCGTTGCGGTGCAGGCCGCCGATCTTGTGGGTCCACCAGGTCACCGTGACCTTGCCGTATTCGGTGAGCAGGGCCGGGTGGTGGCCTTCGGCCTCGGCCAGATCGCCGACACCATTGGTGAAGGTCAGGGCCTCGGCGAAGTTCTTGAACGAAAACTGCCGTTGCAGCCGTTCCTCGCCGTTCTCCTCGATCTGCTTCCAATCGGGAATCTGCGGGCGCAGTTCACGGGCTTCCTGCTCGGTGATGCGCGGTGCGTCCGCGCGGCAGGCTTCGCAGCGTTGTTGTTGCAGGGTCATGGCACATCCTCCTTGTTGGCGACAAGGTTCAGGCTACAAGTTTCAGGCGATAAGCTCCAAGATGGACGAAAGTTAAAAGTTGAAAGTTGAAAGGTCATAGCCGCTCGTCTTTCCCGCGGCCTTCGGCCGGGAGTAGCCGGGGAAGGCTTTCCTTTGAACGCGGGCACGGCCATAACAACGCCAAGGCGCCCCCCGCGTTTCAACTTTTCACTTTTAACTTTCAACTAATCCCGCCCGATCAGGTCCCGGGCGATGGCGATGATCTGCATTTCGTCGGTGCCGGCGTAGATCTGCAGAATCTTGGCGTCGCGCATCAGCTGCTCCACCCGGGACTCGCGCATGTAGCCGTAGCCGCCGTGGATCTGCACCGCCTCGGTGGACACCTCCATGGCCGCCTGGGCGGCATAGAGTTTCATGGCCGAGGCTTCCGCCAGGGTCATTTGCTTGCCGGCGGCGGTCATCTCGATATAGCGGAATACCATGTTCTGCAGGTTGGCGCGGGCCACCTCCATCTTCGCCAGTTTCAGCTGGATCAGCTGGTTGTCGCCGATCGGCCGGCCGAACTGCACCCGGTCCCGGGCGTAGCCGGTGCACAGCTCCAGGGCCCGCTCCACCATGCCCAGGGCCATGGCCGCCACGCCGGCCCGTTCCTGCATGAAGGTGGCCTTGGCGCCGGAGCGGCCATAGGCGGTTTCACTGCCGCCCAGCAGCCGGTCCGCGCCCACTTTCAGGTCGCTGAAGAACAGTTCGCCGGTGGGTGAGCTGCCGATGCCCATCTTCTTGAACGGCTTGGACTGCTCCAGCCCTTGCATACCGCTGTCGAGAATAAAGGACACGATCTTGCGGTCCCGGGGCGCCACGCCTTCCTCGTCCAGCTTGCAGATCAGGATGATGGTGTCGGCGAACGGACCGTTGGTGATCCAGGTCTTGCTGCCGTTGATCACATAGCCGCCGTTGCCGTCGCGGCGCGCCAGGGTTTTCATCTGGCCGAAGGCGTCGGAGCCGGAGTTGGGTTCGGAGATCGCCCAGGCGCCCACCTTTTCCAGGGTCAGCAGCGGCAGCGCCCAGCGCTCCTTCTGCTCCAGGGTGCCCTTGCTCATGATGGCGCCGCCGGCCAGGCCCATGGACACGCCCATGGCGGTGACCAGACCCTGGGCGTGGCGGCTCAGTTCGATGATTGGGATCATGGTCATGGCGGCCTGCTCGCCGGAGCCGCCGCCTTCCTCCCGGTCGCTCCGGTCGGCGGCGGTCTCACCGGCCTTTTCGCGGGCGATGCGCTTCTCGAAGCTCTGCGTGGCCATCACGTCCATGCCGAAGGTTTTGATCATCTTGCGCAGGATGTCGTAGGGCGGCACGCCGTTGTATTCGATGTCGTCCAGGTTGGGCACCACTTCCCTGGCCACGAAATCGCGCACCATCTTCTGGATCATCTGTTGTTGTTCGTTCCATTCGATCATCAGGATCACCGGGTCGATTGACGATGTCCCGAAGCTAGCAGGCCGCCCGGCGGGCGTCATTGATCGGGTTTGACCGGGCCGTTGGTGGGATCGGTCAGGGGCGCCGCCGTTTTCAGGGGCCGCCGCCATCCTTCATAATGGCCGCTTCGTTCAGCAACCCGGCCGCGCGCATGGAGATCAAGATCGCCCAGGGGCACAACCCGCCCCACAATGTTGACGGCATCACCGTGGTGATCGACGTGATCCGCGCCTTCACCACCTGCCATGAGGCGTTCCTCGGCGGCGCCAGCCACGTTTATCCGGTGTCCAGCCCCGACGACGCTTTCGCGCTGCGCCGTGATTACCCGCAGGGGCTGTTGGTGGGCGAGGTGGAGGCGCTGCCCATCGAAGGGTTCGACTACGGCAACTCGCCCTGGGAAATCCGCCACACCGATGTGCGTGACCGCTACCTGATCATGCGCACCACCAACGGCGTGGCGGCCACCCTGCGTGCCCGCGACAGCCGCCAGGTGCTGGTGGCGGCGCTGGTCAACGCCCGCGCCACCGCCCGCTATATTCTCGAGCAGGCCCCCCCCACGGTGGTGCTGGTGGCCTCCCACCCCACCGGTGACGAGGACGTGGCCTGCGCCGAATACCTGCGCACTCTGTTGGGCGGCGAAGGCATCTCTTTGCAGGAGGCCCGGGAGCGCACCCTCAACGCCTTCGCCGCGCGCAAGTTTCTGGACGGCCGCCACCCCCGTCTGCGTCCCCAGGACATCGAGATGGCGGCCTCGGACGCCGGCGAGAACGCCCTGGTGATGGGGGTGACCTACGAGCCGGTGCCCCGTATCGACGTGGTGCCGGCGGGGCGCTAGACCTCTAGGAGCCCGCGTCCAGGGTCCTGGCCAGCGCCCACACCCGCACTTCCTCCGCGCCCGCCTCCCGCAACGCATGGGTGGCGGCGCGCACGCTGGCGCCGGTGGTGATCACGTCATCCACCAGCAGCACGCGCCGCCCACGGCTGGCGGGCAGCGCCCGGAAGGCGTGGCGCAGGCTGCGTACCCGCCAGGCCCGGCTGCGGCCCTGCTGGGGCCGGGTGGCCCGCTGGCGCCGCAGCAGCGGCACCATGGGTTTGCGCCAATGGACCGCCAACGCCGCCGCCAGCCGTTCCGCCTGATCGAAACCGCGTACCCAGCGGCGCCGCCAGTGGGCGGGCAGCGGGCACAGCAGGTCCGCCTCCGGCCAGGGCAGCGGCGCCGCCGTGGCCAGCGCTTCCAGGGCGCGCTCCACCGGCAGGCGCCCGTGGTGTTTGTAGGCATTGATCAGCCGGTCCAGGGGGAAGCGGTAGGCCCAGGCGCAATAGCCGGCGCTGAAGCCCGGCGGCTGGCGCAGACAGCGCCCGCACAGATCGCCGGGCGCCAGCCCCGGCGCCGGCAGGGCGCAGCGGCAAAGCGGCCCGTCCAGGGCACAGTGAAGGTCCAGCTCCCGGCGGCAATGCCGGCACAGCCCGGTGTCGTCCGGCCGGGCGCACAGCACGCAGCGGCCACGCAGCACTTCGTGGCGAGGCAGGTTAAAAAACATCCATCCGTAAACCTTTGAAAGGGTTCTCAAGTTGACAGAGCCCGGCGGCCTGCTAGGCTTTGGGCAACCGTTCGGAGAGACCATCATGCCTGTAGCCGCCGCCACGCCCCGTAAGCCTTCCGCCATTAATGCCGTACGCCATGACTGGCATCGGGGTGAGATCGAAGCCCTGTTCGCGCTGCCTTTCAACGATCTGGTGTTCCGCGCCGCCCAGGTGCACCGCGAGCGATTCGATCCCAACGCGGTGCAGGTGAGCACCCTGCTGTCGATCAAGACCGGCGCCTGCCCGGAAGACTGCAAGTACTGCTCCCAGTCCGGCCACTACAACACCGAGCTGGAAAAAGAGAAGCTGCTGGAAGTGACGCGGGTGGTGGAAGAAGCCCGTGCCGCCCGCGACAAGGGCGCCTCGCGTTTCTGCATGGGCGCCGCCTGGCGAAGCCCGCGCGCCAAGGACATGCCCTATGTGCTGGACATGGTGCGTCAGGTAAAGGCACTGGGCATGGAAACCTGCATGACCCTGGGCATGCTCGACGAAGGTCAGGCGAAGGATCTGGCCGAGGCCGGCCTGGACTACTACAACCACAACCTGGACACCTCGCCGGAGTACTACGGCCAGGTGATCACCACCCGCACCTATAACGATCGCCTTTCCACCCTGGCCAACGTGCGCGACGCCGGCATGAAGGTGTGCTGCGGCGGCATCGTCGGCATGGGCGAGAACCGGGACGACCGGGTGGGCCTGCTGCAGCAGCTCGCCAACCTGCCGCACCATCCGGAATCCGTGCCCATCAATATGCTGGTCAAGATCGAAGGCACGCCGCTGGCGGACGTGGCCGACCTGGACCCGTTCGAGTTCGTGCGCACCGTGGCGGTGGCGCGCATTCTGATGCCGGAATCCTATGTGCGGTTGTCCGCCGGTCGCCAGGAAATGCACGACGAGGCCCAGGCCCTGTGCTTCCTGGCCGGCGCCAACTCCATCTTCTACGGCGAGCGCCTGCTGACCACCGACAACCCGGAAGCGAACCACGACAAGCAGCTGTTCGAGCGCCTCGGCATCCACCCGCTGGACCCGCGCCACGAGGCGTCGGACGAAGCCCACGAAGAGGCCCTGCGCCAGCAGGTGGCCGAGCAGGAAGCGGCGGACAGCGGCCTCTACCGGGATGCCATGGCCTACCAGGCCGACGGCAAACGCGCCGCCAAACACGTGCTCGACAAGGACACCGGCCGCCCGGCCCAGCGGCCGGTGGACGCCTGACCCGGAGCGCTCCGTTGGGCTTTGATCTCAAGGCGCGCCTGGACCAGCGGCGCGCCCGGCAGCGTTATCGCCGGCCCCGGGTGATGGACGCCCCCAGCGGCCGCACCACCCGGGTGGACGGCCGCGAGGTTTTGAATTTCTGTGCCAACGATTATCTCGGGCTGGCCAATGACGCCGAGGTGATCGCCGCCTTCCGCGACGCCGCCCTGCACTGGGGCGTGGGCAGTGGCGCCTCCCATCTGGTGTGCGGCCATCAGCGTCCCCACCAGGATCTGGAAGAGGCGCTGGCCGAGCATACCGGCCGCCCCAGGGCGTTGCTGTTCTCCACCGGCTATATGGCCAACCTGGGTGCGCTCACCGCGCTGGTGGGTTCCGGCGACGCCGTGTTTCAGGATCGCCTCAACCATGCTTCCCTGCTCGACGCCGGCCAGCTCAGCGGTGCCCGCTCCCGGCGCTTCGCCCACAACGACGCCGAGGCCCTGGCCGGGCAACTGGCGCGCAGCCCGGCGCCGCGCAAGCTTGTGGTCACCGACGGCGTGTTCAGCATGGACGGCGACCAGGCGCCGCTGGCCGCCTATCTGGCCGCCTGCGAGGCCCACGACGCCTGGCTGATGGTGGACGACGCCCATGGCCTTGGCGTGCTCGACGGCCAGGGGCGCGGCACCCTGTTCGCCCAGGCGGTGAATGACCGGGTGCCGGTGTACATGGGCACCCTGGGCAAGGCCCTGGGCACCGCCGGCGCCTTCGTGGCCGGCTCCGAGGACCTGATCGAGACGCTTATCCAGTTCGCCCGTACCTACGTCTACACCACCGCCCTGCCGGCGGCGGTGGCCGCCGCCACCCTGGTGAGCCTGGACAAAGCCCGCCGCGAGCAATGGCGGCGCGATAAGCTGGCCACGCTGATCGACCGCTTCCGGCGCGGCGCCGCCGGGCTCGGCTATGAGTTGATGGCGTCGGACACGCCGATCCAGCCGATCCTGGTCGGCGACGACGGCGAAGCCCTGGCGCTGAGCCGGTCGCTGGCGGAGCGGGGGCTGAGCGTCACCGCCATTCGTCCGCCCACGGTACCGGAAGGCCAGGCGCGCCTTCGGGTGACCCTGTCCGCCGCTCACGAGGAGGCGGACGTGGATGTTCTGCTGAACGCTCTGGAGGCCGCCAAGTGCCCAAGCTGATGCCTTTTCACAACACCTACCGGTGCACCGGCCGCGCCGACCAGGACGCCGGCGACATCGTGCTGCTGCACGGCTGGGGCCTGCACGCCATCGTGTTCGACGACATCGTGCCGGCGCTGCTGGAACGGTTCCGGGTCACGGTGATCGACCTGCCGGGCATGGGGCAGAGCCCGTTGCCCAATGACGACTACACCCTGGATTTTCTGGCCGACCAGGTGGCGGCGGTGATGCCCGAGCGGGCCCATCTGCTGGGCTGGTCCCTGGGCGGTCTGGTGGCCCTGCGCCTCGGCCTGACCCGGCCGGAGCGGGTGCAATCCATCGTCACCGTGGCCACCACGCCGCGTTTCACCGCCAGCGACGACTGGCCGGCGGCCATGAAGCCGGACATTCTCGACGCCTTCGAGCAGATGTGCCGGGAGGACTACGAAGGCACCCTGGTGCGTTTTCTCGCGCTCAACTGCAAGGGCGCCGAGTCGATGCGTCAGGACGTGGCCCGCCTCAAGGAGATTCTCTATTTCTGTGGCCTGCCGGCCCACCGCGCCCTGCGCGAAGGGCTGGCGATCCTGCGTGACACGGATCTGCGTGCGGACCTGGCGTCGCTGACGCCGCCGCTGCGCATGATCTTCGGTGAGCGCGACCATATCGTGCCGGCGGCGGCGATGGCCGCCGTCGAGCCGCTGCTCAACGAGCGCGGCGATACGGCGCTGATCGAGCAGGTCGCCCATGTGCCGTTTCTGTCCGCCCCCGATACCTTCAACCGCGCCGTCCATGACTTCCATCGCCAGCACCGCTTCCTGGATGAATAAGCAGGCGGTGGGCGAGCGCTTCGGGCGCGCCGCCGCCAGCTACGACGCCCACGCCGGCCTGCAGCTGGCCTGCGCCCGCAGTCTGCTGGACATGGCGCCGGCGGAGCTGGTCGGCGAGCGCGCCCTGGACCTGGGCTGCGCCACCGCGCCCCTGGCTCGCGCCCAGCAGGCACACTGGCCGGCCAGCCGCTGGCTGGGGGTGGACCTGTCGCCGGCGATGCTCGCCGAGGCGGCGGCGCGGGGCCGTATCGGTCCGCGCTTCCGGCCCCTGTGCGCGGACGCGGAGCGCCTGCCCCTGGCGGACGCCGGCCAGGCGCTGGTGTTCTCCAGCTTCGCCCTGCAATGGTGTGTGCCGGAGCGGGTCGGAGCGGAACTGGCGCGGGTGCTGATGCCCGGTGGCTCGCTGTTGCTGGCGGTGCCGCTGGCCGGCTCCCTGCACGAAATGACCGACAGCTGGGCGGCGGCGGACCGCCGCCCGCACGTCAACCGGCTGCCGGCGGAAGCGGACTGGCGGCGCGCCCTGGCCGGCGCCGGGCTGACCCTTCAGCACGCCGGAAGTCTGACCTTCACCGAACACTACCCGGACGTGAAAAGCCTGGTGCGCGCGTTCAAAGCCACCGGCGTGGACCACGTCCAGGGCGGCGCCACCGGCCTCACCGGCAAGCGCGCCTGGCGCGCCATGTGCGACGCCTACGAAGCGCGCCGCCAACCCGCCGGCCTGCCGCTGACCTGGCGGGTGCTGTTCGTGCACGCCCTACGCTGACCCGGGTTCAAGGAGACCCCCGCATGAGTGACCGTCCACCGCTGCCCGTGCTCAAGGGCGTGTTCTTTATCACCGGCACCGATACCGAGGTGGGCAAGACCTGGGTCGGTTGCCGCTTGCTGGAACGGGCCCGGGACGCCGGGCTGCGCTGCTACGGCCTCAAGCCGGTGGCCGCCGGTTGCGAGCGTACCGCCGAGGGCCCGCGCAACGAGGACGCGCTCAATCTGATGGCGGCGTCCTCGGTGACGCTGCCCTATGAGGTGGTGAATCCGGTGGCCCTGGACGCGGCCATCGCGCCGCACATCGCCGCCCAACAGGAAAACCGCCGCGTTACCCTGGCGCAGCTGGCCGGCTACGTGCGCGGCGCCCTCAACAGCCACCCGGCGGACCTGGTACTGGTGGAAGGCGCCGGTGGCTGGCGGGTGCCGCTCAACGACCGGGAGATGCTGTCCGGCCTGGCGGTGGAGCTGAACCTGCCGGTGATCCAGGTGGTGGGCATGAAACTGGGTTGCATCAACCACGCCCTGCTCACCGCCGAGGCGATCCGCGCGGACGGGTTGCACTACACGGGAACGGTGGCCAATTGCTTTGGTGAGATGGATGTGCGGGAGGAGAATCTGCTTACCCTGCGGCAGCATTTGCCGGGGGCGTTTACGGTGGTCCAGGGGAGTTGAAAGTTTAAAGTTAAAAGTTGAAAGGGAAGCCCGGCCGGCCTCCCTTTTTTTAACGTTTAACTGGCTATCGCTGAACTGATGGCTCAAACGTTCGCTTTCAACGTATAGGTGCCGGTGACACTGGCGCGGTCGAGGATGTGCCCTTCCATGGCCTTCATCACGTCGCCGCCACGGAAGTCGCCGTCCAGGCCCAGGCTGGTCACGTCCAGGGCGTAGACGGTGAAGGTGTAGTGGTGCAGGCGTTCGTCGTTCCAGGGCGGGCAGGGGCCGTCGTAGCCGCCGTAGACGCCTTTCATGTCCGGATCGCCGGCCATGAAGTCGGTGTAATCGTTGGCGCCGCGCACGCCTTTCTCCACCCGGCCGGTGCTCTTGCCGCGCGGCGTCACGCCGTCGGAGTCCTCGCCCTCGGCGATCTCGCGCACCTCGGCGGGGATGTCCACCAGCAGCCAATGGTAGAAGTCCACCCGGGGCATTTCCTCCGCCAGGGTTTTGCCTTCCTGATTGACGTGGCTGGCGTCGGACGGCACGTCCGGGTCCACCACCACCACGGCGAAGCTGCGGGTACCGTCCGGCACGCCGTCCCACACCACCCGGGGGTTGCGGTTGTCGCTCAGGGCCATGTGGTCCTGGGCATGGGGTACCGCGAACGCGAACTGGCCGGGAATCGGTTGGCCTTCGGAAATGCCTTCCACGGTGATACGCATGGTGTCCTCCTGAATCGGTGATTGAATCCTAAAGAATGCCGGCGTCGAGGCCGGCGGCCATGTACAGCCCCAGCTCCTCCACCTGATCGACGAACGTCTCCTGCCAGTCGCCCCGGCAGATCAGCGGGTCCCGGGCCCAGCTCCAGCGCAGGCCGGTGGCGATGGACTCCACCGCCCGGCGGGTGCCGGTGCCGTCCTGGCCGGCGCGCACGTACAGCGCGCAGGGCAGGCCCTGCTGGTGGTCGATCACGGCGTAGTAGCTGCGGTCGAAGAAGTCCTTCAGGGCGCCGCTCATGTAGCCCAGGTTTTCGGTGGTGCCGAGCAGAATGCCATGGCAGGCCAGCACGTCCTCCGGGCCGGCCTCCAGGGGCGGCTTCCACACCGCTTCCACCGCCTCGATGTCGTCATGGCGGGCGCCGCGCAGCGCCGCCTCCGCCAGACGGCGGGTATTGGGGGAGGGGGCATGGGCAACGATCAGCAAGCGCTTCATTCGGTCAGAGTAGCAGGGGGGATGAGGAAAGGGGCAAGTTAAAAGTTGAAAGTTAAAAGGGCGGCGGCTTTCAACTTTCAACTCAATCAATATACGTCAACGGCAACGCCGACGTATCAATCACCCGCCGCATCACGAAACTGGAACGCACCCCGGTGACGCCTTCGATGCGGGTGATCTTGTTGAGCAGAAACTGCTGGTACTGGTCGATGTCCGGCACCACCACCTTGAGCAGATAATCCGCCTCCTGGCCGGTGACCAGATAGCATTGCTGCACCTGGGGGTACTCGGCCACCGTGGCTTCGAAATTGGCGAAGCGCTCCGGGGTGTGGCGGTCCATGCTGATCTGGATCATGGCGGTCAGATCCAGCCCCAGCCGGCGCGGGTCGAGCACCGTTTCCCGGCGCAGGATGACGCCCGCTTCCTCCAGCTTCTGCACCCGCCGCGAGCAGGGCGAGGGCGACAGGCCCACCTGTTCCGCCAATTGCTGGTTGGTGAGGCCGCCGTCGCGTTGCAGGGCGTCGAGAATGCGCACGTCGGTGCGGTCGAGTTTCGCGAGTTTTTTCTCCATGGCGCAACGAATCCTCGATATGGCGTTTATGAAAGGTGGAATATTGCTGACGGTGTCGAAATAAGAGGAAAAAAGCAAGCACATTGTCGGTGCGGGCGCCTAGACTGGTTCCTGTGCCGCGAGACGATCACAAGTCGCCTCGCGGTCGGTCGGGTTCCCGCCTTACCGGGCGGGAACCGGGACCGATTTTCCGGCGCCACGCCGCGCCCCCACCGGTGATCCCGGTCGCGGTCCAACGCCAAGGCCAACCCGGCAACACAACATTATCTGGAGCAACCCATGAGTTTCGATCATCGCAAGTACGCGCCTTTCGCCACCATCGACAAACCGGACCGCCAGTGGCCGTCCAAGCGTATCGAGAAAGCCCCCCTATGGGCGGCGGTGGACCTGCGCGACGGCAACCAGGCGCTGATCAAGCCCATGTCGGTGGCCCAGAAGAAACGCTTCTTCAAGCTGCTGGTGGAGCTCGGTTACAAGGAAATCGAAGTCGGTTTCCCGTCCGCCAGCCAGATCGACTATGACTTCTGCCGTGCCCTTATCGAGGAAGACCTGGTGCCCGACGACGTGCACATCCAGGTGCTCAGCCAGGCCCGTCAGGAGTTGATCGAGCGCACCTTCGAGTCCCTCAAGGGCGCCAACAAGGCCGTGGTGCACATCTACAACGCCACCTCGCCCACCTTCCGCGAGCAGGTGTTCAACGTGGACAAGGAGGGCTGCAAGGCGATCGCCGTGAAGTCCGCCGAGTGGGTCCGTGACGCCGCCGCCAAACAGCCGGACACCGAATGGTCGTTCCAGTATTCCCCGGAGACCTTCAGCGCCACCGAGACCGATTTCGCCATCGAGGTGATCGACGCGGTCAACGAGGTGTGGCGGCCGGACCAGGGCCAGCGCGTGATCATCAACCTGCCGGCCACGGTGGAAGTGAGCACGCCGAACGTGTTCGCCGACCAAGTGGAACTGGTGCACGAGAACATCCGCTACCGGGAGCACGTGCTGATCAGTGTGCACACCCATGACGACCGGGGCTGCGGCGTGGCCGCCGCGGAGCTGGCGGTGATGGCCGGCGCCGACCGGGTGGAAGGCACCCTGCTCGGCAACGGTGAGCGCACCGGCAACATGGACCTGGTGACCGCCGGCATGAACCTGTACGCCCAGGGCATCGATCCGGAGATCGACTTCTCGCGCATGAAGGAAATCCGCGCCCTGGTGGAAGAGATCACCGAGATCGACACCCATCCGCGTCATCCCTATGCGGGGGATCTGGTGTTCACCGCCTTCTCCGGCAGCCACCAGGATGCGATCCGTAAATGCCTGGCGCGCTACACCCCGGGCGACATCTGGCGCGTGGCCTATCTGCCCATCGACCCGCACGATCTGGGCCGCCGCTACGAGGAAGTGGTGCGCATCAACTCCCAGTCCGGCAAGGGCGGCGTGGCCCATGTGCTGGAGCGGGACTTCGGCATCAGCCTGCCGCGCTGGCTGCAGCAGGAGCTGGCCATGGTGGTGCAGCAGGACGCCGAGGAAGACGGCGGTGAGATCACCGGTGAGCGCATTCATCGCCGCTTCAATGGCGACTACCTGAACGTGCCGGCGGGCTGGACGCTGCGCTCCTACGACCTGCACCGCGCCGATGACGGCGTGCGGGCGCGCATCAGCGTCGGCGACGAGGAAGGGGCCACGGTGGACCTGGAAGGTCGCGGTGAAGGCGCCATGGGTGCCCTGGTGGACGCGCTCAACCGTCGTCACGGCTGGCAGATCCGGATCGAGGCGTTTGATGAGTACTCCCTCGGCGACAACACCGAGGCCAACGCCATGGCCTGCGTGCGGGTGCAGGTGGGCGAACAGGTGCAGAGCGCCGTGGCCCTGGCCGCGGACACCACCGCCGCCGCGTTGCAGGGGATCCTGTCCGCCGCCGGCCGGGTGGCGGCCTCCGAAGCCGAGCAGCCGGCCCGCGCCCGGGCCTGACCGGAACGGCCCCCGGGCCACGAAAAAGCCCGCCCTTCGAAAGAGGGGCGGGCTTTTTTGTTCATCGCGCCCTGAGCCGCTTAGCAGTGATCTTCGGCGTTCAGCCGCGCTCCGGCAGGAAGACTTCCAGCAGGCGGTTCAGGCGCCGGCGGGCTTCGTCGAACAGCGGCGGGTGCGCCAGCATCTCCGCCTCGCTCTGCACCCAGGGGCCGCCGTCGCGCAGTTCGTCGGCGCATTCGTGGCACAGGGCGCGCACGTTGTCCGGTGCCAGCTCCAGATGAAACTGCAGGCCCAGCACCCGGTCACCATAGCGGAACGCCTGATTCTCGCAGCCCCAGCTGCGCGCCAGATGGACGGCGCCGGGCGGGATGGCGAAGGTGTCGCCGTGCCAGTGCAACACCGGCACGCCGTCGTCGAACACCGCGCCGATCGGGTCGGCGCGCCCGGCCTCGGTGCTTTGCACCGGGAACCAGCCGATTTCCCGCTGCGGGTTACGGGTCACCGGCGCGCCCAGCACCCGGGCGATAATCTGCGCGCCCAGGCACACGCCCAGTATCTTGTGGTCCCGTTCCAGGCAGGCGGCGATCAGCCGTTTCTCGCCGTCCAGCCAGGGATAGCGGTGTTCGTCGTCGGCGCCCATCGGGCCGCCCATCACGATCAAGGCGTCGAACTGGTCCGGGTCCGGCAGCGGGTCACCGTGATACAGCCGCGAACCGCTGACCGTATGCCCCCGGCGTTCCAGCCAGCCGGCCAGGGTGCCCAGTTTCTCGAACGGCACATGGGACAGGTAGTGGACGCGCATAGCGGGTTTCCTAATACAGGTATTCCGCCCGCAGCACCGCCAGCAGACCGTCCTCGTCGTCGTAGAGATTGAGGCGCTGGCCTTCCACCTGGAAGCGCTGGGTGCGGTTGAGCACGGCCATGAAGGCCTCGGCCACGTTGTCGCCGGTGCAGGCCATTTCCGTGCTGCTCAGATTCTCCAGAGTAAGCCGCTGCCCGTCGCTTTGGTAGCGCCCGCTGAGGGTGTTGCAGCCGGTGTTGCCCTTCACTTCACCCTGCTGACCATGGAACACCAGATGGGCCTGGCGGTTCTGGCCCTCCGGCGCCGGCACCGGGCGGCCCTCCACCTGCAGCAGCTTCCAGTAGGTGTCGGCCAGGCCGGCGTTGGCGCTGGCCGGGCTCAGCGGCAGGGTCACCGGGCGCTGGCCGTTGTCCAGCACGCGCAGGGGCGCGGGCATGGCGAACAGGGTGGCGCCGTCGGCGAGCACCCGGGCGTCCAGACCGTAGCGGCGGTCGGCGGCCACCCGGCTCTGGTCGAAATAGAGGCGGAAGGGCTGGGCCAGGTCGCCCTCCAGGGTCAGGCGGGCCAGTCGCTGGGCCAGCGGCGCGCTGTCGCCGCCGGACAGGTCACGCAGGGTCAGCACCACCACGCCGGTGTCCGGGATGGCGGCGTCTTCCGGCAGAATCAGGCGCCCTTCAACGGTGCCGATGTCGGTGGCATCGCGGCGGTATTCGCCGGCGAACGGGGAGTCGCCCTCCAGGGTCAGGGTCGGGTTGTCCAGGGTCGTGGTCAGGGTCTGATCGACGATCAGGCCGCCGTCGTCCAGGTAGTGCAGGGCCAGTTCACCCTGGTCGGTTTTCTCCCAGCGCAGGCCACGGCGAGGGTCGCCATTGACCAGATACAGCTGGCCGTCGTCCTCCAGCACCAGGGCGTTCAGCTCGCTGTCACCGGCCGGGCGCCAGATGCCGGCCAGCCCTTCACGGACCTGGGTGGCGGGGGCTTCGGCGGGCACTTCCGCCGATTGCTCCGGGGGAGAGGGGGGCGAGGCCGGGTCGTCGCAGGCGCTGAGCACAAATACAAGAGGGACGAGTAACCGGAACGGTCTCATACGGCGGTCTCCAGAATTCCATAGGGCCACGGAACACAGAGTCCCGCGCGCCCGACAAGTTCAAGGCGACGGGATACGCACCAAGGGCAGCTGCTCCTGAATCCAGAGCGTGCGTTGCTGCACATAGTCGGTGGTACCGCGCACGTCGTAGTAGCTGGGGCGGGGCAGCAGCACGGCCATTTGCGCCGCCTGGGCCGGCGACAACTGGTCGGCGTCGACGCCGAAATAATGGCGCGCGGCGGCCTGGGCGCCGAACACCCGGTTGCCCCATTGGGCGGTGTTCAGATACAGCTCCAGGATGCGCTGCTTGGACAGGGACAGCTCCAGCATCACCGCGATCAGGGCTTCCTGAATCTTGCGGGTATAGGTTTTTTCCGAGCTCAGGAACAGGTTCTTGGCCAGCTGCTGGGTGATGGTGGAGCCGCCGGCCACCGGACGGCCCGCTTCCTCGTTACGTTCGATGGCATGGCGGATGCCGCGCCAGTCGAAGCCGGAGTGCTCCACGAAGCGGGCGTCCTCGGAGATCAGCACCGCGCGCTTCAGGTCGTCGGCGATGCGGTCGTAGTCCCGCCATTGGTAGCTGACCTGACCATGGGCGCGGGCGCGCTCCATGAAGGCGGTGTCCTTCGGGTTCTGGCCGCGCAGTTGCAGCACCAGGCCCAGGTACCAGAGCTGGGACGCCAGGGCGGCGATCACCAGCAAACCCAGTACGGAAAGAAAAAATCGCTTCATGCGGCGGATCGTATCCTGCTTCTCGGAGTCCCGATTCTCTCCAAAACCGGCGCCCTTGTCAGGTGGGCGTGGCCATTGTCTCGCCGAGAGCCTCGATGGCGTCACGGTTGTTGACGAACAGATTGGCCTCGCCGAACCGTTCCAGCAGACCGGTGTGGGCCATCACGTCACGCACCTGCTTCTTCACGCCGGAGAACGCCAGCCGCACGCCGCGGTCGTGCAGGTCGGCCTGCAGCCGTTCCAGGGTGTCGGCGCCGGTGGCGTCCATGGCGTTCATCGCCGAGGCGCAGATCAGCACCACCCGCAGGCCCGGTTCGTCGCGCAGCCGCTCACGGATAAAGCGGTCCAGCAGCGGCGCGGTCAGGTAGGTGAGCGAGGCGTCCAGGCGCAGCGCCAGCACCCCCGGCGCGATCGGCGGCAGGTCATGCAGGCGCCGGTCGCGCAGGGTGCCGGCGGCGTGCAGACCCAGCTCGATCAGGCGCGGGTGGGCGCGGCGGTAGAGGAAGAACAGCATCGCCAGCACGAAGCCGGTGAACACGCCCCAGTGCAGATAGGGCACCGACGCCAGGGTCACCACGAAGGTGGCGATGCCGACGATGCCGTCGTCCAGGGATGCCCGCCACAGCCGCACGAAGGCGGACGGGCTGATCAGATTAAACACCGGCACCATGATGATGGCCGCCAGAATGGCGCGCGGCAGATGCTGCAGATAGCCGGTCAGGAACAGCAGGCACAGCACCGTGCAGAGCGCCGCGAACAGCGCCGACCAGCCGCTGGTGGCGCCCACGTAGCGGTTCAGGGCGGTACGCGAGAACGAGCCGCTGACCGGGAAGGCGCCGCTCAGGCCGCTGGCCACCTTGGCCAGGCCCTGGCCCACCAGCTCCTGGTTCTGATCCCACAGGCGGCCGTCCGGCGACGGCAGGGAGCGGGCGCTGGACATGGCTTCGGTGAAGCTGATCAGGGCGATGATCAGCGCCGCCGGCAGCAGCGCCCGGTGCTGTTCCAGGGTCAGGGCATCGGGCCATTGCAGCAGCGGCAGGCCGGCGGGCACCTGGCCGGCCACGGCGCCGCCCAGGGCGGCATAGCCCAGGGTGGCGCTCACCGCGATGCCGAGCACGCACACCACCAGCACCCCGGGCAGCTTCGGCCACAGCCGCCGCTGGACCAACAGCAGCAGCATGGCGCCGGGGCCGAACGCCAGGGTCCACAGCCAGGTCAGGTCCGGATGGGCAAGATGGTGGGCCAGCGAATCCAGAGCCGGCCCGAAACCGCCCCCATCCAGCCCCAGCAGGGCCGGCAGCTGGGACACCAGAATGATCAGGGCGGCGGCGTTGAGGAAACCGGTGATCACCGCGTTGGAAACGAAATTGGCGATCAGTCCCAGGCGCAGGGCGCCGAGCAGAAACTGGATCAGCCCGGCATAGATCGCCAGCCAGATCGCCAGGGTCACCCATTCGCCGCTCTCCGGCGTGGCCATGGGGCTCAGCGCCGCGAAGGTGAGCAGGCTGGTCAGGGCCACCGGCCCCACCGCCAGTAAAGGTGAGGAACCCCACAGAATCCCGATTACGCTGGGCAGCAGCGCGGCGTACAACCCGGTGACCGGCGGCATGCCGGCCAGGGTGGCGTAGGCCAGCGCCTGGGGAATCAGCACCAGGCCCACGGTGACGCCGGCGAACAGGTCCTGGCGAAGGGCACGGCGGGTGGGACGGGGCCAGCTCAAAAACGGCAGCAGGCGCGTCCAGAAGGTCATCACTTACTCCAGAGAATCGACGGCGACGGCGGCCCGGCACCCCGGGACGGGGCGAGGGCGCGGTAAAGGGTAAAGAAAGTGGTTATATGTTAATGCCAAAACATTATGGTCGCCAGGGGTGGGACGATGGCCGTCCCGAGTCGGAGGACCGTCAGTCCCCGTTGGTCGCCCAAAACCGCTGGTGCAGGGCCGCCGCCTCGTCCTCCAACAGCGGGCCGATCACGTCCACTGATCGCTGGCCGGCGTCGAAGACGTGGCGGCAGGGCAGGTCCAGGGTGGGGTTTTCCGGGTGGTCGCCGGTGAGCGCCTTCAGGCGTTTCTCGGACAGGCCGTAGACCACCCGACCGACACCGGTCCAGTAAACGGCGCCGGCGCACATTGCGCAGGGCTCCGCCGAGGTGTACATGGTGCAACCGGCAAGAAACTCCGGCCCCCAGGTGGTGGAGGCGCGGGTCATCAGCACCCGTTCGGCGTGGCCGGTCATATCGTGGTCGGGCAGAAAGGCGTTCTTCTGCTCCATCAGTACCTGGCCGTCCGGCCCCACCAGCAGGGCGCCGAACGGGTGGCCGCCGTCTTCCATGGCCTGCTGGGCCACCCGGAAGGTCCGGCGCAGGTAGTGTTCGTGGTCCAGTGACCCGGACATATCATTGCTCCGTTTTTGGCAGGCTCCAGGGGAACAGCAGCCGCTGAGTCAGTGCCACCAGCTGGAACAGCGCCAGGCTCAGGCTGACCAGCACCACCAGGGCGGCGAACGCCTGGGGCACCTTGAAGAAAGAGGTGGAAAAAGCGATGAAGAAGCCCAGGCCGTTTTCCGCCGCCACGAACTCCGCCACCACCGCGCCGATGATCGCCAGGGTCACCGAGATGCGCAGCGCCGAGAAGATGTACGGCACCGCGAACGGCAGCTGGATATCGCGCACCGCCCGCAGGCGGCCGGCGCCCAGCGAGCGGGACAGCTCCATCATCGCCGGCGGCGTGGCCAGCAGGCCGGTGACCGTGGACACCACGATTGGGAAGAAGGTGATCAGAAAGGTGATCACCACCCGCGGCGCGTCACCGGCGCCCAGCACCACCACGATGATCGGCGCCACCGCCACGATCGGCGTGGACTGGATGATCACCAGTTGCGGATACAGCGCGCGCGACAGCAGCCGGCTGTTGGCCAGGGCCACCGCCAGCGGGATGCCGATCAACACCGCCAGCGCGTAGCCCTGCAGACTCACCCGCAGGGTCGCCCAGGTGTGGTCGAGCCAGCTGCTCAGCGGCACCTGGAAGGCGCTGTGCACGATGGCACTGGGGGTGGGCAGCAAATAGGCGGGCACCTTGGTCAGCCGGCAGGCCGCTTCCCAGATCAGCAACAGGAGCAGGGCGGCGATCAGCGGCGCGCCCCGGTCGAGGGCGTTCAGCAGCGTCCGGCGCATCTCAGGCGAGCGCCTCGGGCCGGAACACCTGGGCGCGGATCTGGTTGGCGAGGTCATGGAAGCGGGGCTCCGACAGCGTTTGCATGGAGCGTGGCCGGGCCAGGCCCACGTCGATGATTTCCCGCACCCGGCCGGGGCGCGCCGACATCACCAGAATGCGGTCGGCGAGCAGCAGGGCCTCGGGGATCGAATGGGTGATGAACAGCACCGTCTTGGGCCGCTCCGCCCAGATGCGCAGCAGCTCGAAACTCATTTCATCGCGGGTCAGCGCGTCCAGCGCCGAGAACGGTTCGTCCATCAGCAGAATGTCCGGGTCATGCAGCAGGGCCCGGGCGATGCCGACCCGCTGCTGCATGCCGCCGGACAGCTCATCCGGGCGCTTATGGGCAAAGTCGCGCAGCCCGACCATCTCCAGCAGTTCCTCGGCGCGGGCCTTTTCCGTGGCGCTGACCCGGCCGTGTTTGTGCTTCATGGGAAAGGTCACGTTGTCACGTACCCTGAGCCACGGCAGCAGGGTCGGCTGCTGGAACACGATGCCCACTTCTTCCCGGGGGCCGGCCACCGGCAGGCCATAGATTTCCGCCTGGCCGTGGGTGGGTTTCACCAGCCCGGCGATGATCCGCAGCAGGGTGGACTTGCCGCACCCGGAGGGGCCGATCACCGCCACGAACTCGTGGCGGCGCAGGGTGAAGCTGACGTCGTCCAGCGCGGTCACCCGACTGCCGTCGGAGGAAGTGAACACCTGGCCGACCCGGTCGAAGCGAATCGCCGGGCGTTCGCCGCCGGGCTCAAGGCGGGTGCTCATCGGCTCACTCCGGAATGAATTCGCGGGTTATGGCGTCTTCCGGATCGAGCGCGTCGGCCGGCAGGTCCTGGGCCTTGGCCACCCAGGTCCAGGTTTCCTCAAGCAGCTCCGGTTCGAAGGCGCCCAGGCCGTCCTGCTTGGCGATGTCGGTATCGATCAGCTGCGCGGAGACGGCGAATTCCTCGGCGGCGATGTCCGCGTCGATGTCCGGCACCATCGCCTTGAGGGCGGCGCCGGCCTTGGCCGGGTCGGCCACGGCCATCTCCAGGGCCTGCTTGTAGACCGCCACGAACTTCTTCACCAGCGCCGGGTTTTCCTCGATCAGGCGATCGGAGGCGAACATGGAGAGGCCGTAGCCGTTGAAGCCGTATTCCGACCAGGGCAGCACCTTGACGTCCTTACCGGCGTCCTTGGCCAGGGCCTCGAAGGCCGGCAGCTTGGTGATCCAGTTAATGGTGCCGTCCACACGGCCGGTGGCGAACATGGGGCCCATGGCGCCCGGGTCGACCTTCAGCACCTTGACCGCGTCCGGGGCCATGCCGTTGGCTTCCAGCACCAGCGGCCAGGTCACGTTGGAGGCCGAGAAGGTGGCGGTGGCCAGGGTCTTGCCCTCCAGATCCTTGAGGCTGTCGATGCCGGCGCCTTCCGCCACGAACACCGCGTCCGGCTGCCGGGTATAGATCGACATCACCGCGGTCACCGGTACCTCGGCGCCGGCCTTGGCCTGCATCAGCGCCGACAGGCCGCCGGAGCCCATGTCGCCGGCGCCGGTGCCCAGTTTGGTAACCACGTCGCTGGAGCCGCGACCGGTCATGATCTCCACCTCGATGCCGGCGTCCTTGAACAGCCCCTCCTGCACGCCGAGATAGATCACCGCCTTATCGCCGGCGGGCAGCCAGTCGTTGAGCCAGCGGATTTTGTCGGCGGCCTGGGCGCCGGCCGCCAGCGTGCTTACCCCCAGGGCGAAAAGAATGGATCGCAGGGTACCAACCTTCATGGCGTCACTCCTCGTTATGTTCTGTATACGAGAATGTATGCAAAGCCTGTGCCCATTCGGGCCTTTCAGACGCCTTGAGGGCCGGCGGCGGGGTCGCGGAAAAAGTCGCCCAGCACTTCCGCCAGCGCCGCCGGCGCGGCCACCTGGGGCGCGTGGCCGGTATCCAGGGACACCACTCGGGCACCGGGCACCAGCGCCTGCATGCGGCGCTGGGCGGCGGGCACCACCGAGCGGTCGCGCAGAGCTTCCACATACAGGCGTGGTACCCGGCCGAACCGTTCCGCGCTCCACACCGGCACCGCCGCGCGGGCTTTTTCCGGTTGTGGGGTGAGGCGCCCGGCGGCGTGCCGCGCGGCGGCCTCGGGCAGATCCTGGAAAAAGATGTGCCGGGCGGCGTCCGCGGGCACGCGGCTGGCGCTGCCTGCCTCGTTCCAGAGCAGGTGCGGCACGATGCCGGCGGCGCTCGGATCGTCGGCCTTGATGGCGGCGGTGATGTCCGCGAAGCCGGTGCCGGAGGGCAGCATCATGCCGGCCACATAGGCCACGCCGGCGATTCGCTCCGGCGCCCGTTCCGCCACGCGCGTGGCGGTGACGCCGCCGCCGGAGTGGGCCACCAGCCCCACCGGGCCGGGCAGGGTGTCGAGCAGCGCCAGCACCGCGTTCTCGTAATCGTCGAGGCCGGCGTCCAGGTCGCCGTGCGGGCCGTGGCCGTTGCCGGGCAGTTCCACCGCGTGGGGCCGGAAGCCGGCCTCGCGCAGCGGCGCCAGCAGATCGTCCCACACCCAGGCGGCGGCCCAGGCGCCGTGGATCAGGATCAGATCGGTTGCCGGGGACTCAGGCATAGGTCCGCCGGTACATGTCGATGATGTGCTGCTCCACCGTCACCGGCGGATACTTGGGCTGCTCGCCTTGCGCCAGACAACCGGGCAGACAGCGCACCTCATGGTCCGGGTTACCAGAGTAGAAGAACGGCACCGAATAGCGCTCGTGGCCGGAAACATTGACCACCCGGTGCACGGTGGAGCGATAGCGGTCGTTGGTCCAGCGGGCGATCATGTCGCCCAGGTTGACCACGTAGGTGCCGGGAATCGGGTCGGCGTGGAGCCAGCCGCCGCTGGCCTCGTCCCAGACCTGCAGGCCGGCGTTGTCGTCCTGCAGCAGCAGGGTGATGCCGCCGAAGTCGGTGTGCGCGCCGCAGCCCTTTTCGTTGGGGGCGGGATTGGCCGGCTGCGGCGGGTAATGCAGCAGGCGGACGATGGCCTGGGGCTCCACGCAGAAGTCCGCGAAGAAGTCCTCCCGCAGATCCAGGGACAGGGCCAGGCCGGCCATGATGCGCTCGCTGAGGGCGGTCATGGCCCGATAGTAAGCCTCGATGGCCGGGCGGAAATCCGGCACCTCCGCGGGCCATTGGTTGGGCCCGTGATTGAACTTGCCGGCGCGCACCTTGGGATCGTCCGGGCCGCGCTCCTCGCCGATGTAATAGCTCTCCTTCAGATCCGGTGGGGCGCCGGCTTCCAGGGTCTGGCCGCGCAGCGGGTCGTAGCCCCGGTTGGCCGGCGAGTGGGCCATGTCCACCCGCCGCTTGTGCTCCATGGGCAAGGCGAAGAAGGCGCGCGAAGCCTTGAACACCCGCGCCTGCAGCGCCGCATCGATACCGTGCTCGCGGATGTAGAAAAAGCCCTTGTCGGTGCAGGCGGCGCGCAGGGCCAGACCCACGGCCCGGCGGTCGGCGGCGCGCGGCGAACGCAGGCCGGAGATGTCGATGATCGGCAGGGCGTCCTGGCCGACCCGGAGGGCGTCGAAATCGGTGCTCATGGGAATCCTCCCGGCGTGGGCCGGCGCCTTCAGGCGCCGATCAGTTGCCGTGACAGGCGGTTGTGGTTTTCCACCAGGCGGGGCAGGTCGACGGTGGCCAGCCGGCCCCGGTCCACCACCTTGCGGCCGTTGATAAAGCTGTAGCTGACCCGGCGCGGCGCCGAGAACAGCAGCGAGGCCAGCGGGTCGATCTGGCCGCCGGCGTAGGCGATGTCGTTGAGGTCGAAGGCGATCAGGTCGGCGCAGTAACCCGGCGCCAGCCGGCCGATGGCATGATCCCGGCCGAGCACCCGGGCGCCGCCGCGGGTGGCCAGCCACAGCGCCTCGCGGGCGCTCATGGCGGTGGGATCCTCATGGCGCACCCGGGCCACCAGCATCGCCTGGCGGGCTTCGCCGAGCAGGTCGTTGCCGTCGTTGGAGGCGGTGCCGTCCACGCCCAGGCCGACCTTGACGCCCTGGTCGAGCATCTTGCGGATCGGCGCGATGCCGGAGGCCAGGCGCATATTGGAACAGGGGCAGTGGGCCACGCCGGTGCCGGTGCGGCCGAACAGGTCGATACCGTGGTCGTCCAGGTGCACGCAGTGGGCGTGCCAGACGTCCTCGCCCACCCAGCCGGTGTGCTCGGCGAACTGCGCCGGGGTCATGCCGTAGCGCTCCTGGCTGAAGGCCAGGTCCTTGCTGTTCTCGGCGGTGTGGGTGTGCATCAGCACGCCCAGGTCGCGGGCCAGCAGGGCGCTTTGCCGCATCAGGTCGGGGCTCACGGTGAACGGGGAGGAGGGGCCCAGAGCCACCTGGATCATGGCGTCGTCGGCGCGCTGATGGTGAGTCTCCACCACCCGCTGCATTTCCTTGAGCACCGCGTCCTCGTCCTGTTCCACCACCTGATCCGGCGGCAGGCCGCCCTGGCTCTGGCCCAGGGTGATCGCCCCGCGCACGCCGTGGTAGCGCAGCCCCACCGCGTGGGCCGCCTCCAGATTGTCTTCCAGCCGCGAGCCGTTCACGTACAGATAGGCGTGGTCCGCCGCCGTGGTGCAGCCGGACAGTACCAGCTCCGCCATGGAGGTGGTGGCCGAGGCGGTCATCATCTCCGGGGTTATGTTGCCCCATACCGGAAACAGGGCGCAGAGCCAGTCGAACAGCTCCGCGTTCTGCGCCGCCGGCAGCGCCCGGGTGAGCGACTGGAACATATGATGGTGGGTGTTCACCAACCCGGGAATCACCACATGGCCGCGCAGGTCGATCACCTCATCGGCGCTTTGCGGCAGATCCGCGGTGGCGCCCACGGCGCTGATGCGGTTGTCGGTAATCAGCACGGCGCCGTCGGCGATCTCACCGTGGTCGTCGTCCAGGGTGGCGACCAGGGTGGCGTTCTTCAGCAACAGGGTGCGGGGCATGCGTGGCTCCTTGGGGCGCAGAGATCGGACTGTATACAGAAATCGAGATCACTGACGACAAGCAGGAGCCGTGCCGGAATCAGGAAGGGGGACGCAGAATACTGGCCAGGTCGATGGGACGACTGTCGTCGTTGAGGTCGAGCAGATTCTCCAGCGCCAGCAAGTGGTCGTGGGCCAGGGCCGCCGCCGCCTGGCCGTCGCCCTTGGCGATCAGGGTCGCCAGCCGGCCGTGGTCGTCGCCCAGAAAACAGGCGGTGATGCCCGGGGATTTGTACAGGGCAATGACGATGGAGGTGCGCAAAACCAGGTCACGCATCATTCGCCCGAGCACCTGATTGGGGCAGTGCCGGGCCAGGAAACGGTGCACTTCCATGGAGCAATGCACCCGGTCCTGATCGCGGCCGCTGTCGTGGGCGGCCTTCTCATCCTTCACCAGTTTGCGCAGTTCCTGCACCCGCGCCTTGCTCAGGGTGCCGGCGGTGAGGCGCATCACCTCGCTTTCCACCAGCCGCCGGGCGGCGAAAATCTGCCGGGTTTCCTCCACGTCCGGACGCGCCACCATGGCCATCTGGTTGGGCCGCTGCTCGATCACATGGTCGGAGGTCAGGCGGGTCAGCGCCTTGCGCACGATCGAGCGGCTCACGCCGAACATCTCGCTGAGCGCCACTTCCGGCAGTCGCGACCCGGGCGGCAGCCGCTGGGTGAGCACCGCCTCGTAGATCGAATCGTAGATGGTCTGGTCACTGGCTTTGCGTGCTCCCCGGGCGGGAGCCAGGGTGGCGGCGGAGGGGAACTTGCCGGAGTCGGGAGCCGTGGCCATGAAAGGAAACCTCTGGGTCGAACCCGAAATGCGTCGAGCCCGAAATGTATACATCTTGCCCTGGCCACGCAAGGTAACCGGGTGCGGTAACCCGGCAGGGCGACCGCGCCGCCGGCGGCCACCGTCCGCGATGCGCGACACCCGCGCCCGTCAGGGTGCCGTCTGGTTGAGCCAGCGTTCCAGCAGTGCGCGCTCCTGCTCGGTGATGCCGGTGATATTGCCGGGCGGCATGATGTGCGTGCGCACCGCCACCTGACCGATCTGCTGGCGGTGCTGCTGGATGGCGTCGTCGTCGTCCAGGAGGATGCCCTTGGGCGGCGCCGCGAAGCCACCGAAGGAGGGCTGGGCCGCGTGGCACACTGCGCAACGTTGCTCGATCACCGGGCGCACCTGGGCCAGCGGCACCGCCGGGCCGGCGCTGTCGCCGCCGTCTTTCTGGAAAGCCAGCGGCGCGGTGGCCGCCACGATCACCACCAGGCCGGCCAGAGCCAGCACCGGCAGCGGCCAATGGCGGCCGGGCAGGTGACGCAGATTGAAGTAATGGCGGATGACGATGCCCACCGCCGCCAGCGCCACCAGAATCAGCCAGTTCCAACTGCTGCCGTAGGTGCCGGGGAAATGGTTGCTGATCATGATGAACAGCACCGGCAGGGTCAGATAGTTGTTGTGCCGGGAGCGCAGGGCGCCGGCCCGGCCCCGGGCGCCGTCCGGCTCGCGACCGGCCTGCATCGCCGCCACCATGGCGCGCTGGCCGGGAATGATCACGAAGAACACATTGGCCACCATGCAGGTGCCGATGGCGGCGCCCACGTGGATGTAGGCGCCGCGACCGCTGAACAGCTGGCTCAGCCCCCAGGCCAGCAGCACCAGCAGCGCGAACAGCACGGCGGCCAGCGCCACCGGTTTGCGTCCCAGCGGCGAGCGGCACAAGCCGTCGTAGACCAGCCAGCTCAGCGCCAGGGTGGCGAGGCCGATGAGGCTGGCGGTGAGCGGCGACAGGTCCGCCACCGAGGGGTCGATCAGGTTGGTGCGGGCGTTCAGGTAATAGACCACCGCCAGCAGCAGGAAACCGCTGATCCAGGTGTAGTAGGCCTCCCATTTGAACCAGTGCAGCCGCTCCGGCAGCCGTGCCGGGGCCACCTGGAACTTGCGCAGATGGTAGAAGCCGCCGCCGTGGATCGCCCACAGGGTACCTTCCACGCCTTCGGGTTTGTCGCCGTCCCGCTCCAACTGATTCTCCAGCCAGTTGAAGTAAAACGAGGCGCCGATCCAGGCCACGCCCACGGTGATGTGCAGCCAGCGGATCAGCAGGTTCGCCCACTCATAGAGGTGCCCTTCCATGGTCAGGACCCCCGGTAGGTGCTGTAGCCGTAGGGCGACAGCAGCAGCGGCACATGGTAGTGGCGGTCGGCGTCGTCGACCCCGAAGCGCACGATCACTTCGTCCAGGAACGCCGGCTCCGGCAGGGCATCGCCCGGGCGCTGGCCGCGGAAGTAGTCACCCGCCCGGAACAGCAGCTGATAACGCCCGGCGGTGAACGCCTCGCCCTCCAGCAGCGGCGACGGGCAGCGACCGTCGGCATCGGTTTTGCATTCTCCGATCAGGGACAGGCGTCCGCCGTCCAGGCGCCACAGTTCCAGGGCCAGGCCGGTGGCGGGCCGGCCGCGGGCGGTGTCGAGCACGTGAGTGGTGAGACGCCCCATGGGTCGCTCCTCGATATTGTGTTTTGCAATGTCGACAATAAAACCACAAAGATGTATACAGTTGCAATTCGATCCGGCCAAACGAAAGGAGACAGGCAGATGGCGGAACAGGAGCGGGCGGCCGGTTACCCCCGTGATTTGATCGGCTACGGGCCGACGCCCCCGGACCCGCGCTGGCCGGACGGCGCCCGGCTGGCGGTGCAGTTCGTGCTCAATTACGAAGAGGGCGGCGAGAATTGCGTGCTGCACGGCGATCCGGCTTCGGAATCCTTTCTCTCGGAGATGGCGGGGGTCGAGGCGCGCCCCGACGTGCGCCATATGAGCATGGAATCCCTGTACGAGTACGGCAGCCGCGCCGGCGTCTGGCGCCTGCTGCGCCTGTTTCGGCGCTATCGGCTGCCGCTCACCGTGTTCGCGGTGGGCATGGCCGCCGAACGCCATCCCGACGTGATTCGCGCCATGGTCGATGAAGGCCATGAAATCTGTAGCCACGGCTATCGGTGGATCGACTATCAATACGTGCCGGAGGCGGTGGAAGCGGAACACATTGGTCGCGCGGTGGAAGCGCTGACCCGCGCCGCCGGCCACCGGCCGCTGGGTTGGTACACCGGCCGCACCAGCCCCAACACCCGGCGGCTGGTGGTGGAGCACGGTGGTTTTCTTTATGACGCTGACGACTACAACGACGATCTGCCGTTCTGGACCCGGGTGGCGGACCAGCGCCATCTGGTGGTGCCGTACACCCTGGATGTGAACGACATGCGGTTCGCCTCGCCGGCGGGTTTCGGCGACGGCGAACCGTTCTTCCGCTATCTGCGCGATACCTTCGATTATCTGTACCGGGAGGGCGCGCAGGCGCCGCGCATGATGTCGGTGGGGCTGCATTGCCGGCTGGCGGGGCGCCCGGGGCGTGCCGCCGCCCTGGAAAAATTTCTGCGCCACGTGCGCGCCCACCCGGACGTCTGGGTGGCCCGGCGCCTCGATATCGCCCGGCACTGGATGGCGCACCATGGCTGATTCCGGTTTGCTGTCGCCGCGCCCCAGCGCATTGGACGAGGACGCCTTCGTGGCCCGCTACGGCGACGTCTATGAACACTCCCCCTGGATTGCCCGCCAGGCCCACCGCGCCGGGCTGCGGGCAGGGGACGATACCGCCGCGGGCCTGGCGGCGCGGCTGGCGGCGGTGTTCGACGCCGCTGACGCGAGCGCCCAGCTGGCGGTGCTGCGCGCCCACCCGGACCTGGCGGGCAAGTTGGCGGTGGGCGGGGGGCTCACCGCCGATTCCAGCGCCGAGCAGGCCGGCGCCGGGCTGGATCAATGCACGCCAGGGGAGTTCGAACGGTTCCAGGCGCTCAATGCGGCCTACCGGGCGCGTTTTGATTTTCCGTTTATCGTGGCGGTGCGCGGCCTGCACCGGCGCGAGATTCTCCAAGCTTTCGAAGCGCGCCTGGGCAACGACGCGGACACCGAGCGCGCCACCGCGGTGGCGCAGGTCAACCGCATCGCGCGGCTGCGCCTGATCGCCCGCGCCGGCGGCTGAGCGCGCTCAGTCCCAGTCCGGGGACGGCCAGTCGTCGTCGTCCTCGTCGTCGAATTCGGTTTCCATGGGGCGCCCCTCGATCCAGGTACGCAGCGGGCGCTCTTCCAGATCGCGGGCTTCACCGGCCAGCAGGGATTCGAACCAGCGGTCCGGCCCGCCGCCCCGGTCGGGCAGAGGCAGCTCCACGAAGTCGGCGCGCTTGCCCGGGGCGAAACTGCCGGCACGATCGCCCCGGCCCAGGCATTCGGCGCCGGCCAGGGTGGCATGGTAAAGCGCTTCCCGGGCGTTCACGTCGACACCGGCGTCGCGATGCTGGGCCAGGAAACGCTGCATCACGTGCAACATGCTGTGGCTGGGCCCGGCGCCCACGTCGGAGGCCAGCGCATAGCGGATGCCGTGGCGGCGTACCGCCTGCAGGTCCATGCGGCCGCTGTCCAGTGCCTCGTTGGACGACGGGCAATGGGCGATCCAGGCGCCGCGCCGGGCCAGGGTCTGGTGTTCCCGGGTGCTGAGATGAATGCAGTGGCCGAGCACCGAGCGCGGGCCCAGCAGGCCGGCCCGGTCGTACACGTCGGTATAATCCAGCGCTTCGGGAAACGCCTCGCGGATTTCGCGGACTTCGTTTACCGATTCCGAGAGATGGGTCTGGACCAGGGCGTTTTCCCGCCGCGCCAGATCGCCCAGGTCGCGCATCAGCTCGGCGCTGCAATTGAGCGCGAAGCGCGGCGTGACCGCGTAGTGTTCCCGGCCCAGTTTCTTCAGCAGCGGCATCACCTGGTCAGCGTTGTCCGGGCTCGCCCGGCACAGCGGTTCCGGCGCCGCCTTCTCCATGATCGCGTTGCCCAGCACCCAGTCGCCGATGGCTTCGCTGGCGGCGATTTCCAGGGCGCGCACATGGGGACTGGAGTAGGCCATGCCCAGGGTGGTGCCGGCGCGTACCGTGTCGTAGAAAAAATTCTGTGCGTGGCGGCGCGCGAACAGTTCGTTGTCGAAGCCCATTTCCTCCGGCCAGATGTGGTTGCGCAGCCACTCCATCAGATCCTTTTGAAAGCGGCCGCGCACGTGATGCTGCACCCAATGGATGTGCACGTCCACGAAGCCCGGCACCAGCAGGCTGTCCAGCTCCAGCATGGCGCCCACCGGCTGCTGGCGGAATTCGCTCATGGCGCCCACGCCGAGGATGCGACCTTCGTGCACCAGCACGCCGCCGTCCCGGTAGAACACCCAATGGTCGGCGTCCACCGGATTAAGCAGGCTGGCACGGATCAGAACGGGCTGCGCCATCGCGACCTCTTGTTTAGGTGAATGTATACACCTTTTTAGTCGCTCTGCCGGCGTGCGGCAAGCCTTGCCGGGCACGGGCCGGCGTGGTGCGAAACGGCGTTTCAATGCGCCGGGGCGGTGCGCGGGGCGGCGGTGTGCGCGGTGCTGATGAGGCGGTGCTTTCCGCGCTTCGGCGTGGCACGGCGCTTGCCTGTATACAGCGTCTGGCTCCAATTCGGGGCATCTTTTATCGAACCACGGGAGACGCTTATGTCCAAGCCGCCACTTACCGAACCGCAACGTGTCTGTGTGATCTGTGATTCCCGCTATGGCAGCACTCTGGAACTGGCCCGCGCGGTGGTGCGCGGTGCCGAAGCGGCGGGGGCGGAGGTGCGCTTGCGGCGTGTGGAGATTGAGCCGCCGGAGTACAGCGTCGATGCCCAGCGCGAGGATTTCCAGGCGGCGCAGGCGGAGTACCGGGCGCTGCCGCGGGCCAGCCAGGAGGACCTGATCTGGGCGCGCGGGATCGTCTGGGGTTCGCCGACCCGGTATGGGTTGATGAGTACGCCGTTGCGGGCCTTTATCGATGAGGTGGCGCCGTTGTGGCGGCAGGGGGCGTTGATCGGCAAGTTGGGTGCGGCCTTTACCTCCACCGGAGGCATGCATTCCGGTAATGAGGTGACCTTGATTACGTTGCTTTTGCCGTTTTTTCAGCACGGCATGATTCTGGTTGGGGTGCCGCATAGCGTGCCGGCGTTGGTGCGGACGACCAAGGGTGGGTCGCCGTACGGGGCGTCGGCGGTGACCGGGTTCGATGGGACGCGGGGGGTGGACGATAACGAGCGGGCGATTGCGTTTGCGTTGGGGGCGCGGGTGGGGCGGTTGGTGGGGCAGGTGGTGCCGGAGCCCGGGTCGGTGGAGTTGGCGGCTTATGGGGAGTGAAGGTGGGTTTTCTATCGGGGCCCACTCCCGCTCCTGCTCGGACTTTAGCGTTTCGCGCTTCGCTTTGGATCGGGTCTTCACCGCTTGGGAAACGGGTGATGTTGAGAGGTGGGTTCTCCATCGGCGCGCCGTGTGACCGGTGTCGCCCTCCCCGGACACGCCGTGAATACGTCCTTGCTAGGCTCGCGTTGGCCATCCATGGCCAACGACGGTCCGGGGAGGGCGACACCGGTCACACGGCTCCGGGGTGGCAACGTCACGGTTTTGGGGTGTGTGCACCGGTTTGGTGAGAGGGTGGTGTCGGTGGGTGGGCATGAAGGTTGCTTGTATGCGAAAGGAGAGTCCGAAGCGAACGCAAGCAATCTGACGGAGAACACCGATGCGCGTGATGTTGAAGAGTGGTGTGTGCCGGCGCCTGGGGGCGGCGGTTGTGGCGGTGCTGGGTTTGGCCGGCGCGGGTGCGGCGGGGGCCGTGGAGAAGGTCACGGTGGGGACCAGTTGGTATGCCCAGGCCGAGCATGGTGGGTTTTATCAGGCCAAGGCCACCGGGATTTATAAGAAGTACGGATTGGATGTGACCATCAAGATGGGCGGGCCGCAGGTGAATGGTCTGCAGTTGCTGGTGGCCGGTCAGTACGATTTCACCATGGGGTATCCGCTGCGCAATATCAAAGCGGTGGGCGAGGGGTTGCCGGTGGTGAGTGTGGCGGCGTGTTTCCAGAAGGATCCGCAAGGTTTGATCGCCCATCCGCATGTGAAGGATCTCAAGGACGTGGGGGATCGCACGGTGCTGATTTCCACGTCGGCGCGGTCCACGTACTGGCCCTGGTTGCAGGCGGAATACGGGTTCAAGGATTCCCAGGCCAAGCCGTATACGTTCAGTCTGGGGCCGTTCCTGGCGGACAAGGAGCTGGTGCAGCAGGCCTATGTGAGTTCCGAGCCGTTCGCCGCCGAGAAGGGCGGGGTGACGCCGAATTTCTTCCTGTTCGCGGATTACGGTTATCCGCCGTACGCGGCCACCCTGGAAACCCGCCGTGAGCTGGTGGAGGAAAAGCCGGAGATGGTGCGTAAGTTCGTACAGGCCACGGTGGAAGGTTGGAAGAGCTATCTGGACGATCCGGCGCCGGGCAATGCGTTGATCCAGAAGGACAACCCGGAGATGACCGATGAGCAGTTGGCCTATGGCCTGGCCAAGCTCAAGGAGTACGGCATCGTCACCGGCGGTGATGCCGGCGAGGAGGGCATCGGTTATATGAATGACGCGCGCTGGGAGAAGACTTTCGAGTTCATGGTCAAGGCGGGTCTGGTGTCCGACGACGTGGATTACCAGGAAGCCTATACCCTGGACTTCCTGCCCGAGGAGCCGGTACTGCCCTGAACCGGCCCGCCGTGCACGGGTTCTTGTGCACAAAAGCGGCACGGGCGCGCCACCCCGGTGCGTCCTTGCCCCCGCCAGCGCCCTTCCTTTTCTGCCGCGAGGCCCCGTGCCGCAAGGCTTCCGGCAATACCCACAAAGCTGGCACAGCCTTTGCGTCTTTTCCGTCATCTGAGTCTGGATACCAAGCTGTATACATTTTATACGGAGCACACCATGACAAAGGCACGGGGAAAGCAATTCGAAGGGTTGTGGAAACGGGGTCGGCGTTTTGTGACCGGTCTGGCGCTGGGGGCCGGGTTGCTGTCGGCGGCGGTGGCCGGGGCCGCGGAGCTCGATAAGGTGGTGTTCGGCACCAACTGGTTCGCCCAGGCGGAGCACGGCGGTTTCTATCAGGCCAAGGCCACCGGCATTTACAAGAAGTACGGCCTGGACGTGGACATCGAGATGGGCGGGCCGCAGGTCAACAACGTTCAGCTGCTGCTGGCCGGCAAGCAGAACATCACCATGGGCTACCCGATCCGCAACATCAAATCCCTGGTGCAGGATCTGCCAGTGGTGACCATCGCCGCGCCGTTCCAGAGCGATCCGCAGGCGCTGCTGGCGCATCCGCACGTGAAATCCCTGGAAGAGATCAAGGGCAAACCGGTGTACGTGTTCTCCGGCGCCAAGCAGACCTTCTGGCCCTGGCTGGAAGCCAACTACGGCTACACCGACGACATGATCCGACCCTATACCTTCAGCGTGCAGCCGTTTCTGGCCGACAAGTCGGTGGTGCAGCAAGGCTATGTGACTTCCGAGCCGTTCGCCATGGAGAAGGGCGGGGTGACGCCGTCGGTCTTCCTGTTCGCGGAGTACGGCTACCCGCCCTATGCGCAGACCCTGGAAACCACCCGGGAGTGGGTGGAGGAGAAACCCGAGGTGCTGCGCCGCTTCGTGCAGGCGTCCATGGAAGGCTGGAAAAGCTATTTCGAGAATCCGGCGCCGGCCAATGAGCTGATCAAGCAGGACAACCCGCAGATGACCGATGAGCAGATCGCCTTCGGCATCGAAAAAATGAAGGAATACGGCCTGGTGGCCGGCGGTGACGCCAAGACCGAAGGGCTCGGTGTGATGACCGACGCGCGCTGGAAAGCCACCTTCGATTTCATGGCCGAGGCCGGCATGGTGCCCAAGGACCTGGACTACAAAAAGGCCTACACCCTGGAATTCCTGCCCGAGGAGCCGGTGCTGCCATGAGCGCGTCCCGGGTCCCGGTGATCGATTTCGCGCCTTTCCTGCATGGCGATGCCGAGGCGCGCGCCACGGTGGTCACCGCCATCGACCGCGCCGCCCGCGAGGTGGGCTTTATGTGTCTGGTGGGCCATGGCCTGCCTGACACCCGGCTGGAAGAGCTGTTCCAGGCCCAGCGGGACTTCTTCGCGCTGCCGGACACGGTCAAGGCGCAAGCCGCCTTCGCCTATGACGACACCGATGCCAACACCGGCTATGTGGCGGTGGGCAAGGAGCGCCTGGATGTGAAGCGCGCGCCGGACCTGAAGGAAAGTTTTCAGATCCGGGAGCCGGCTCTGTACGGACAGGTGAATCGCTGGCCGCCGGGCCAGGAGGCGTTCCGCGCCACCGCGGAAGATTTCTTCGCGGCGGTGTCGGATCTGTCCATGCGGGTGCTGGAGGCATTCGAACTGGGGCTGGGTACCGAACCCGGCTACTTCCGCGATCGTCATCGCACCCACAGCCAGATTCTGCGGCTGCTGCATTATCCGCCGCTGCCGCCGGCGTTCCAGGCCGAGCGTGGCCAGGCGCGGGCCGGTGGGCACACCGATTACGGCAGCGTGACGCTGCTGTTCCAGGATGACATCGGTGGCCTGGAGGTGCGTGACGCCGACGGCAAATGGGTGCCGGTGGACCCGGTGCCCGGCGGCGTGGTGATCAATACCGGCGACATCATGGCCCGCTGGACCAACGATGTGTATCGCTCCACCTTGCACCGCGTGCGGCTGCCCGAGCAGAGCGGCGTCGGACGTGCGCGCTACTCGGTGGCTTTTTTCAACGACCCGGACAACGACGCGGAGATCCGCGTGCTCGATCAGTGCGTGAGCGCCGATAACGGCTGCCGTTATCCGCCGATTCTCACCGGCGACTACCTGGTGAGCCGGCGCGCGGCGTCCTATTGATGTCCGGCGCGGGTCCGAATGGCGGAGGCCCGCGCCGCGTTCAACCTTCCGCCAACAGTGAGGAAAAGCCGGCCTTAAAGAGCGCGAACAGGCTCTCGGCGGGGGCTGCCTCGTCCATAGGAGATGAGCCATGCTAGTAACCCAACAACCCGTCCTGCGCCGCTTCTGGTATCCCGTGATTCCGATGGCGCAACTCAACGACGGCCCGAAACCGTTCCGTTTGCTCAATCAGGATCTGGTGCTGTGGCTGGACAGCCAGGGCAAGCCGCAGGCCGCCGAAGACCGCTGTGCTCACCGCAGCGCCAAACTGTCCCTGGGCTGGGTGGAGGGCGACAACATTGTCTGCCCTTACCACGGCTGGAACTACGACGGCACCGGCGCCTGCAAGAAAATTCCGCAAACCCCGGACCGCCCCGCCGGCCGCGCCAAGGTACCGGCGTTCAAGGCCGACGAGCGTTACGGCTACGTCTGGGTGTGCCTGGGCGAACCGCTCACCGGTATCCCCGAGATGCCGGAAGCCAAGGAGCCGGGCTATCGCATGTTCCACCAGTTCCATGAGGTGTGGCGCACCGCCGGCCTGCGTTTGATGGAGAACTCCTTCGACAACGCCCACTTCAGCTTCGTGCACCGGGAAAGCTTCGGCCAGTTCGACAAGCCGATTCCCGCCGACCTGAACATCAAGGAAGGCGACTACGGTTTCCACTTCGAAACCAAGGCGCCGGTGAACAACCCGGAATCCCAGAAAAAGCTGCTGCAGATGGACAGCGACACCACCGTTCGCCACATGACCAGTAACTGGTACATGCCGTTCGGGCGCCGCCTGAATATCCGTTACCCCAATGGCCTGGTGCACTCCATCGTCACCTATGCCACGCCCATCGACGACGAGTATTCGATGATTTGCCAGTGGGCGTTCCGCAGCGACAGCGAGCAGGAGGCGCCGGAGGCGGAGATCATCGCCTTTGATCGCCAGGTCACCGAGGAAGACAAACGGGTGCTGGAAAGCACCGATTACGACGTGCCCCTGGACACCGCCAGCGGCGAGGAAAAACACATGCCCTCGGACCAGCCCGGCATGGTGATGCGCAAGATGATGAAGGCGTTGCTGGAACGCTTCGGCGAAAGCGAAGCGCGCAGCGACCACGCGCGCATTCCGGTGAAGCAGGAGAAGGCGTCGTGACCGACCTGCTGATCCAGGGCGCGGACGCGGTGATGACCGGCCGGGCGGGCGACGCCGCCCGCGCCGGCGCGGTGGACATCCGCGTGCGTGACGGTCTGATCACGGAAATGGCCGCCGGGTTGACCCCGGCGGCCGGCGAGGACGTGCTGGACGCGCGCGGCTGCGTGGTCTATCCGGGCTGGGTGAACACCCACCACCACCTGTTCCAAAGTGTGCTCAAGGCGGTGCCGGAGGGCATCAACGAGCCGCTGTTCGGCTGGCTGGGGGCGGTGCCCTATCCGCGCCTGACGCGCATCCGCGACCGCCATCTGGAAGTGGCGGCGGAAGTGGGGCTGGCGGAGCTGCTGTTGTCCGGCACCAGCACCTGCGCCGATCACCATTACATCTACTACGGCGGTCTCGACAGCGAGATGGGCGAGGTGCTGTTCGAGGTGGCCGAGCGGCTGGGGCTGCGCTTCACCCTGTGCCGGGGCGGCGCCACCGAACAGGGCCGGCATCCCGGCTACCCCAACGACCTGAGTCCGGAGACGCTGGATCAGTACGTGGCGGACGTGGAACGGCTGACGGCGCGCTACCACCAGAGCGGTCCCCGGGCCATGCGCCAGGTGGTGATGGCGCCGACCACGCCCACTTTTTCCGTGGACCCCGCGACCCTGCGCGAGCTGGCCCGGGCCGGGCGGGCCCTGGGGCTGCGCCTGCACAGCCATCTTTCGGAAACCTTCAACTACGTGGAGTACTGCCGGGACGTGCACAACATGACGCCGGTGGAATTCTGCGGCGAGAACGAATGGCTGGGCGAGGACGTGTGGTTCGCGCACATGGTGCACGTGGCCGATTCGGAACTGCCGATTCTGGCGGAAACCGGCACCGGTATCGCCCACTGCCCGCAAAGCAATTGCCGCCTGGGCAGCGGCATCGCCCGGGTGCCGGAGATGGCCGCCCGCGGCATTCCGGTTTCCCTGGCGGTGGACGGCGCCGCCTCCAACGAAGCCGCCGACATGATCCAGGAAGCGCACACCACCTGGATGATCCATCGCGCTCTGGGCGGCGCCGACGCGGTCACCGTGGAAGACGTGATCCATTGGGGCACGTCCGGTGGCGCCCGGGTGCTCGGCCTCGATCAGGTGGGCGAACTGGCGCCGGGCAAGGCCGCCGACCTGGCGGTTTACGATCTGAATCAGCCGCGCTATTTCGGCATGCACGATCCGGCCATCGCGCCGGTGGCCGGCGGCGGCAACGCCTCCGTGCGCCACCTGTTGGTGGACGGTCGGGCACGGGTGCGCGATGGCGCCATCCCGGGTCTGGACCTGGCCGGCCTGCGTGCCCGCGCCGCCGAAACGGTGGCGGAACTTCATTGAGGACGGGGCCCCGTGCCCCTGGGAGCTGCCCCATGGCAACATTCGAAGAATCCACCGCCCGGCAGACCGACGCCGGCGCGATTCCGGTGATCGATTTCGGCCCCTTTCTGCATGGCGACGCCGACGAGCGCAAGGCGGTGGCCGCCGCCATGCGCCAGGCCAGCGCCGACTGGGGCTTTTTCTATCTGGCCAATCACGGTGTACCGGAATCCCTTCTGGATCGTTCCTTCCAGGCATCGCGGCGCTTCTTCGCCTTGCCCTATGAAGAGAAGATGGGCGTCGCCTGGCAAAGCGCCAGCAGCAACCGGGGCTATGTGGCGGTGCGCCGGGAGCGGCTCGACGCCAGCAAGCCCGGCGATCTGAAAGAGGCGTTCAACGCCGGGCCGGAGCCGGCGGCGGACAGCCTCGCCGAGGAAGAACGGCCCTACCGGGAAAACCGCTGGCCGGCCCGGCCCTCGGACTTTCGCGATACGGTGCTGGATTTGATGGACGGCTGCGTGGCCGCCGCCAATCGGGTGCTGGAGGCGTTCGCGGTGGCCCTGGAGCTGCCCGACGGTTTCTTTATCGACACCCATGATCAGCTGCATCACACCTTGCGGCTGCTGCATTACCCGCCGCTGCCCAAGGGCTATACGCCCCAGGCCGGCGAGAAGCGCGCCGGCGCGCACACCGATTACGGCAGCATCACCTTGCTGTTCCAGCACGGCGTGGCCGGCCTGGAGGTGCGTACCCGCGCTGGCGAGTGGATCACCGCGCCGCCGATCCCCGGCACCGTGGTGGTCAACACCGGTGATCTGATGCAGCGCTGGACCAACGACGTGTTCTGTTCCACGCCGCACCGGGTTTCGCCGTTCGTCAGTGGCGATTCGCCGGGCCGCTATTCCATCGCCTTTTTTTGTCATCCCAACCCGGACGCCGAAATCCGCTGCATTGAAAGCTGCGCGGGCGCCGACCGACCGCGGCGCTATCCGCCGATTCTGGCCGGCGAGCACTTGATGGAAAAACTCAATGCCACCTACTGATGGCCGGTGAACCCTCGCCGGTGGCGCCGCTGAGCGCCACCCCGGCGCGCCCGGCCGCGCTGGGATTGGGCGGCATCGCGGTGATGATCGCCGTGGCCGGGCTCAATCTGCGACCGCTGCTGACCTCCCTGGGCGTGAGCCTGGAAGCGGTGCGTCTGGATCTGGGCCTGAGCAGCGCCGCCGCCGGCCTGCTGGCGGCGGTGCCCACCTTCTGCATGGGCGCGGTGGCGCTGGTGGGCGGCTGGCTGATCGGCCGTTTCGGCACCGGGCAGGGGTTGCGCGTGGCGCTGCTGTTGGTGGCGGCGGGTTGCGCCGCCCGCTGGGCGGGTCTGCATCCCACGGTAATGTTTGCCGCCACCCTGGTGGGCGGGCTGGGCATCGCCTGCGGGCAGGTGCTGATCCCGGTGGTGATCAAGCAGTACTTTCCGGACCGGGCGGCGCTGATGATGGGCATGTTCACCACCGCGATGAATCTGGGCGCGGCCCTCGGCGCCGCCGCCACGCCGGCGCTGATGGACGGCGCCGGCGGCGACTGGCGCCTGGCGCTGGGCATCTGGGCGGTGCCGGCGCTGGTGGCCGCCCTGCTGTGGCCGGTGAACCTGGAACGGCCGCGCGGCGACGACGCCCGCGCCTTGCCGTGGCGCGATGCCCGGGCCTGGCGCATGGCCCTGTTTCTGGGCTCCGGCTCCATCGCCTATATGTCCCTGCTGGCCTGGCTGGTGCCGTTCTATGTGGCCCAGGGGCACAGTCAGGCCCAGGGCGCGGCGCTGCTCACCGTGTTCACCGGCGCGCAGATCGCCGCCGCCCTGCTGGTGCCGCCGCTGGCCGGCTTTTCCCGGGACCGGCGGCCGGCGCTGGCGGTGACGCTGCTGCTGTTGATGGTGGGGGTGGCCGGGCTGTGGTGGTCGCCGGAACCCGGCGGCGTACTGTGGGCGGTGATCGCCGGGATCGGTCTGGGCGGCTCCTTTCCGCTGGCGCTGACCCTGCCGCTGGACTACAGCGCCACGCCCACCGAGGCCGGCCGTCTGTCGGCGCTGGTGCAGGGTCTGGCCATGTTGATGGGCGCGTTGGGACCGCTGGTGTTCGGGGTGCTGCGCGACGGCTTCGGATTCTCCGCGGCCATGTTGTTTCTGTTGCTGGCGGTGGCGGTGTCGTTCCTGCTGGGGCTGACCTTCCGCCCGCCGCCGCTGAGTCCGTTCGAGGAGGACGCCCGATGAATGTGATGGATCATGCCGTGTTTCGCCGCTTCTGGTACCCGGTAATGCCGCTGGACCTGCTGCGCGAGGGGCCACGCGGTTTCGTGCTGCTGGGCCAGCCGCTGGTGCTGTTTCTGGACGATGACGGCGCGCCGGCGGCCCTGGAGGACCGTTGCTGCCACCGCACCGCGCAACTGTCCCTGGGCGATGTGTGTGACGGCAAGGTGGCCTGTCCCTACCACGGTTGGCAATACGACCGGGCCGGCCAGTGCGTGCACATTCCGCAGATGCCGGACCGTGACCCGGGCCCGCGCCGCCGGGTGGCCGCTTACCACTGCACCAGCCGCTACGGCTATGCCTGGGTGGCGCTGGACACACCGCTGTTTGATATCCCCGCCATCCCGGAGGCCGCCGAACCGGACTTCGAACTGATTCAGGAATTCTACGAAGAGTGGCGGGTGGCCGGTCTGCGCGTGATGGAAAACGAACTGGATATGGCGCACCCCAGCTATGTGCACCTGGGGACCTTCGGCAGCCCGGAACACCTGGTGGCCGAGGACGCGGAGATCACCGAATTCGAAGGCGGCTTCCATTACACCGGCCGCCTGGGCGTGACTCAGGCGCATCACGCCCAGCAGGACCGCAACGAACGGTTTCTGGATTGCTCCTGGTACGCGCCCTTCGTGTGCCGGCTGCGTATCAATTACGCCGACGGTGGCCCCGCCCATGTGATCGTCAATTGCCAGGTGCCCATCGACCAGGGACGTTCCCAGGTGGTGCAGTTCTGCTTGCAGCAGGACGACGGCGGCGGCTTCGACCGTGAGGCGCTGCTGGCGTTCGATCGCAAGGTCACCCTGGAAGACAAACGGGTGCTGGAAAGCACCGACCCGGACATGCCGCTGGATCCACGAGGAGAAAAGCATATGGAGTCGGATAAACCGGGCCTGGTGATGCGCCGCATGATGCAGCGCCTGCTTGATGAGCACGCGCCCGCCGACGCCTGAACGAGGTTTTGTATACAAAAAAGGCGGCGGGCCGTGATCACGGCTCGCCGCTTTTTTTATCCGTCCCATCGCACTGATTTCCCCGTTTTCGGAGCGACCAGAGAGAACATCGGCGCCGGCCCGCGCGCCACTTTTGCCGCTGTCGCGCGCTATTCTTGTATTACCGTCGCGCCCGGATAGGGCGATCGAGCCCGGTCTGCCCCAAAACCGGGCAGCATGCTCCGGGCCCGATCCGCCAGTGCGGGTTTCTTTGATGCCCCTTTCACCTGTTTCCCGCCTTTCACGCCGCTGTTGGCGCCTCTGGCACGCATCTTGAAAGTGTAACCGTACCGTGTATGCAAGGCCGGCGATTGCCGGTCCGGTGCACAGGACCACGAACGGGACGTTTGCCTGATCGCCCCGTTCGAACAGCCGCCGTCGCGGGATGCGTCGGCGACGTATTTAAAGAGGGTTTCGTGACCGGTCGGGATGACGGAGCGAATCCGGGGGACACCGGCTGTACCGGTGGCACGGGCACTCGAAGGCGGACGCGACTGAAGGCGCCGCCGGCGGACTGCCCCCCACTTTTCAGAGAGGAAAACCTGTGAAACTGAACAGAAAGGTTGCGATGACTTTGGGGGCCGCCACGCTGATGGGCGCGAGCGGCGTGGCCAGCGCGGATGTGAATGTGGACTTCTACGGTCTGCTCGACGTGTTCGCCGGCAGCCGGGAAGCCCCGGGCGCCGCCGACGATTCCAAGGTACTGGATGCCGGTGGCATGACCACCTCCTTCGTGGGCTTCACCGCCACCGCCGACATCAATGAAAGCACCACCGCTTTCGCCAAGGCGGAGATGTTCCTGCGTCCCGACACCGGTGACGACGGCCGCTACAACGGCGACGAGTTCTTCGCTCGTGCCGCCCAGGTCGGCATCAACGGTGACCTGGGTCAGATCGCCGCCGGTCGTGTTGGCGCGCCCATGTTCCTGCCGGTGATCTTCTCCAACCCGTTCGGCGGTTCCTTCGTGTTCTCCCCGGCGATCCTGCATTCCTTCCAGGGCGGTAACTACGGCGCCACCGTGGGTGACTCCGGTTGGAGCAACGGTATCTCCTACACCTCGCCGAAAATGGGTGGTCTCACCGCCAATGTGGTGTACGCCTTCGGCGAGGAATCCGGTGAGGATTCCGAAAACAAATTCGGGGGCAACCTGGTGTACCGCGCCGGCGGTCTGATGCTGACCGCGGCCGCTCACTCCGTGAAGCAGGGCGCGCTGAACAGCGGCGACAGCCCGGGCTTCGGTGAAGGCGGCGGTCTCGCGGCCATCGGTGGCGGCGTGTTCTCCGTGACCGACCAGGACGCCTACCTGGTGGGCGTCAGCTACGACTTCCAGGTGGTCAAGGTGTACGGCATGTACCACAGCCTGGACACCGACACCACCGTCGGCGACGTGGACGTGGACACCTACCAGGGTGGCGTCAGCGTACCGGCGGGCCCGGGTTCCATTCTGGCCGCCTACGCCAAGTCCGAGTTTGACGGTGAAGTCGATGCCGAGCGTAAAACCTGGACCGTGGGCTACGACTGGGTGATCAACGACCAGCTCGACGTTTACGCCAACTACATGAACGACGACATCGACACCCTCGGTGACGGCGACAGCTACGGCGTGGGTACCCGCCTGAAGTTCTGATTGATCCACCGGCCCCGGCGGCGGCGCCCCTCTGCGCCGTCGCCCGGAGGCCGCCCTGATTCCGGAAGAGGCCGAGCCGAACCATGACGGACCGTTTCTCCGACCCGAATGCCGCCCTGCACCCGATGGGCACCCGCCCCGGCAGTCAGTGGGGCGTCAACGGCGAGCTCGCCGATCTCAGCCGCCCGACACCGGCTCCCCGTGTCGTCTCTTTTCCGGCGCAGCCGAAAGCGCTGCGTCTTGATCTCAATCGTCTGGCCGTGATCGTGGTGGATATGCAGAACGACTTCTGCACCCCCGGCGGCTGGCTCGATCATATCGGCGTGGACACCACGCCGGCGCGTCGCCCTCTGGCGCCGCTGCAAACCCTGTTGCCCGCGCTGCGCGCCGCCGACGTGCCGGTGGTGTGGGTGAACTGGGGCAACCGCCGGGACCTGATGAACATTTCCCCGGCCCTGCGCCATGTTTACAACGGCAGCGGCGAGGACGTGGGGCTGGGCGATCCGGTGCCCGCCTCCGGCGCGCCGGTGCTGGAAAAAGACAGCTGGGGCGCCGCCGTCATCGATGAACTGACGGTGGCCGACGCCGATGTGCGCGTGGACAAATTCCGCATGAGCGGCTTCTGGGACACGCCCCTGGATTCCATTCTCCGCAACCTGGGTGTCAGCACCTGCCTGTTCGCCGGCGTCAACACCGACCAGTGCGTGTTGCACACCCTGGCGGACGCCAACTTCCTCGGCTACGACACCGTGCTGCTGGAAGACTGCACCGCCACCACCTCGCCGGCGTTCTGTTGGGACGCGACGCTTTACAACGCGCGGCAGATCTTCGGGTTCACCGCCTTGTCCACCGATCTGATCGCCGCCCTGGAGGCCCGTTGATGCTGCCCTTCTTTAAACGCCCCGATCAGTTCGAAGCCTTTCGCATCAAGGCGGGGGAAAGCAACCGTCTGGTGGTGATGTTCGATTCCATCAAGGAAAAACTGGATTTCATCGCCTGCGTGGAAATTTTCGACGAGGGTGGCCTGACGCCGCCCAACACCCACAAGGCCGCCGACGAGTTGTTCTTCGTGCTGGAAGGCGAAGGCCGCGCCCGCTGCGACGACAGCTGGGTGGAACTGCGCAAGGGCGACGCCATGGTGGTGCCCGCCGGCGCCGAGCACGTGGTGGAGAACACCGGCGCCGGGCGCCTCTACACCCTTACCGTGATGGTGCCGGACGAACACTTCGCCGAGCTGATCCGCAACGGTGTTCCGGACCGGCTCGATGCGGAAGACCTGCGTGTGCTGCAGGGGGTGGGCGCATGAAAACGCCGATGCCGGAAGTGGTGTCCATGCGCACCCGCGACGGCGTGCGGCTGGACGCGGACCTCTATGTGCCCGAGGGCGAGGGTCCGTTCCCGGCGCTGCTGATGCGCCAGCCCTACGGTCGGCGCATCGCCTCCACGGTCACCTACGCCCATCCGTCCTGGTACGCGGCCCAGGGTTACCTGGTGGTGATCCAGGACGTGCGTGGGCGCGGCACCTCCGAAGGGCGCTTCGAGCCGTTTATCAATGAACAACGGGACGGCGAGGACACCCTGGAATGGCTGGCCGCGCTGCCCGCCTGCAACGGCCGGGTCGGCATGTACGGTTTCTCCTACCAGGGGGTTACCCAGCTGTTCGCCGCCGCCAGCGGCCACCCGGCCTTGAAAGCCATCGCGCCGGCGATGACCGGTTTCCGTCTGGACCAGGACTGGGCCTACGAAGGCGGCGCCTTCCGTCTGCAGAACAGCCTCTCCTGGGCGGCCCAGCTGGGCGCCGAAAGCGACCGCCGCGACGGCAACCACGAACGTTTCGCGCAGCGCTACCGCCTGGGCCATGGGCCCGCCGCCGATGAACTGATCGACCCGGCCTCGCCGGCGGTGCGCGAGCTGCTCGGCGGCACCTTCTACGGGGACTGGTTGGACCGCTCCCTGGACAGCGATTACTGGGAAGAGCGCTCGGTGGCCGGCTGCCTGCCGGTGGTGGACCTGCCGGCCCTGCACGTGGGCGGCTGGTTCGACAGCTTTCTCACCGGCACCTTCGCCACCTTCGACCATCTGCGCGCCGGCGCCGGCCAGCAGCGGCTGGTGATCGGGCCCTGGACGCACCTGCCGTGGACCCCGGCGGTGGGCCAGGCGTGGCTGGGCGACGCCGCCCAATCCACCATCGATACCCTGCAATTGCGCTGGTTCGATCATTTTCTCAAAGGCCACGACACCGGCGTGGACCGCGACCCGACGGTGCAGCTCTACGACCTGCGCGCCAATCGCTGGCGCGCCTACGCCGACTATCCGCCGGCACCGGGCACGCGCTTGCCACTGGCCAGTGACGGCAGCGCCGGCTTCGACATCGGCGGTGGCCGTCTGGGCGAAACCGGTGAACCGGTGGTGGACACCTTTATCCACGATCCGTGGCGGCCGGTGCCGGCGGTGGGCGGTCATCTGGCACCGTCCCCGGGGATCCACGATCGCACCGTGGTGGATGCCCGTCCGGACGTGCTCACCTACACCGGCGCGCCGCTGGCGGAGGATCACCAATTGGCCGGCCCGGTGAGCGTGACGCTCAACGCCGCCGCCGACGCGGACAGCTTCGACCTGTGCGCGGTGCTGTCGGTGGTGGATGCCGACGGCCGCGCCCGCAACCTGACCCAGGGCTACGTCCGCGTTCGCGGCAACGGCCCGGTGACCGTGGACCTGCGCGGCACCTGCGCGCTACTGCGCGCCGGCGAGCGGCTGCGCCTCAGTGTCAGCGGCGCCTGCTACCCCGCCTATGCGCTTAACGACGGCAGCGGCCGTGCCCCCGGCGCGATACGCGCCGCCGACCTTCGCATTCTGACCCTCAGCGTGAACACCCAGGGGTCCTGGATTGAGCTACCCGCTCAATCCCTGGCCATGAAGGAGGAAAATCCGTGACACACGTGAAAGCAATCCGCCCCGAGGTGGTCGTGGCCGGGCAGGACCCGGACACCGCCGGCACGCCGCAAAGCAGCAGCCGGGCAGGCCGTCCCATCGTCGATGTGCATGGCGTGGACAAGGTCTACAACAACGGCACCGTGGCCCTCAAGGACGTGGAATTGACCGTCAAGGAAGGCGAGTTCGTCAGCCTGCTGGGGCCCAGCGGCTGCGGCAAATCCACCCTGCTGCGGCTGATGGCCGGTCTCGGCGACGTCACCCGCGGTGAAGTGAAATGGTGGGAACAGGGCTACGACGTGGTCGGCCAGAAAGGCCGCAAGCTGGCCTTCGTGTTCCAGAACGCCACCCTGATGCCGTGGGCGCGGGTGCGCAAGAACGTGCGCCTGCCCCTGGACCTGAACCGCGAGAAAGGTCCGGACACCGAGCAGCGCATCGACCAGGCCCTGGACATGGTGGGCCTGAACAAATTCGGCGACGCCTACCCCCGGGAGCTGTCCGGCGGCATGCAGATGCGGGTATCGATTGCCCGCGCCATGGTCACCGAGCCCAACCTGCTGTTGATGGACGAGCCGTTCGGCGCCCTCGACGAAATGACCCGCAACAAACTCAACGACGATCTGCTGCGGTTGTGGAAAGCCAACGGCTGGACCGTGGTCTTCGTGACCCACTCGGTGTACGAGGCGGTCTATCTGTCCAACCGGGTGGTGGTGATGGCGGCGCGGCCGGGCCGGGTGATCGAGGACGTGCCCATCGAGGCGCCCTATCCGCGCGGTCAGGAATTCCGGGTATCCACTGAATTCGCCGGTTACTGCCGGCGCGTGTCCGAGGCGCTGGAAGTGGCCAGCCGCCAGGGCGAGGAGGCCGACTCATGAAATCCCCGTTGCTGGAAAACGAACGTTTCGTGCAGATCGCCGCGCCGCTGTTCGTGGGCGTGGTGTTCCTGCTGCTCTGGGAAGCGGTGGTGCGCGCCACCGGCACGCCGGTGTACATCCTGCCCGGACCGGTGGACATCGGTAAGGCGTTCGTGGAGGACTGGGGCGTGCTGTTCCACAGCCTGCTGATGACGCTCAAGGTCACGCTGATGGCGTTCGCCATCTCGGTGGTGCTGGGCACCGCCGCCTCGTTGCTGTTCGTGCAGAGCCGCTGGATCGAGGTGAGCCTGTTCCCCTACGCGGTGCTGATGCAGGTAACGCCGATCGTGGCGATCGCGCCACTGATCATCATCTGGGTGGACGACACCACCTGGGCGCTCACCGTGTGCGCGGTGATCATCGCCATCTTCCCGATCATTTCCAACACCACCCTGGGGCTGCGCAGCGTCGACCCGAATCTGCTCAGCATGTTCCGCATGTACCGCACCGGGCGGCTGCAACAGCTGATCCGCCTGCGTATTCCCAGCGCCTTGCCGTACTTCTTCGGCGGCATGCGCATCAGCACCGGTCTGGCGCTGATTGGCGCGGTGGTGGCCGAGTTCGTGGCCGGCACCGGCGGCACCCAGGCCGGCCTGGCTTATTTGATTCTGCAGTCCGGCTACAACCTGGACATTCCCCGTATGTTCGCCGCCCTGGGGCTGATCACGCTGACCGGTATCACCCTGTTCGCGCTGATGGTGTGGCTGTCCGACCGGGTGCTGCGCAACTGGCACGAAAGCGCGCTCAAGGTCGAGCAGTAAGTGGAGAACAGACGAATGGAGAGCACACGAATGGAGAGCACCATGACCGACAACGAGACTTTGCAACAGCTGTGCGCCGATCTGGAGGGGATCGAGATGAGCACCGAGGACCGGGCTCTGCAGCGCTACTCCAAGGACTTTTCCTGGTTCAGCCCGGTGCTGGTGGAACAGCTGCGCGGCAAGCAGGCGGAGCTGGTGGTCAAGCCCGCCAGCGAAGAGGAAGTGAAGCGGGTGGCGGCGGCCTGCAGCCGGCACCGGATTCCGCTCACCCTGCGCGGCAGCGGCACCGGCAACTACGGCCAGAGCACGCCGCTGCACGGCGGCGTGCTGATGGACATGAGCGGCCTCAACGAGATTCTCTGGATCAAGGACGGCGTGGCCCGGGTGCAGGCCGGCGCCCGGCTGGTGGACATCGACAAAGCCGCCCGCGAGCACGGCTGGGAACTGCGTCTGATGCCGTCCACCTACCGGCTGGCCACCGCCGGCGGTTTCTTCTGCGGCGGCTTCGGTGGCGTCGGCTCGATCACCTACGGCTCCATCGGCGACCCGGGCAATGTACTGGGCGTGCGTGCCCTGAGCATGGCGGAGCAGCCCGAGGCCGAGGAACTGCGCGGCGCCGAGGCCCGCGACCTTTACCACGCCTATGGCGTCAATGGCCTGATTACCGAACTGGAGTTCGCCCTGGCACCGGCTCTGGACTGGCGCGAGAACCTGCTCAGCTTCCCGGATTTCATGCAGGCGGTGAAGTTCTGTCAGGCCCTGGGCAGCACCTGCGGGACCATGAAAAAACTGCTGACCCTGCTGGCGGACCCGCTGCCGCAAATGTGTGGCCTGGAAGGCAAGATTCCCGCCGGTCACACCGCGGTGGTGGCCATCGTCAACCGGCCGGGCATGGACGCGCTCCATGAGCTGCGCGAAAAATTCGGCGGCGAGCAGGTCGAAGAACAGTCCCACGCCGAGGTGTTCGGCACCACCAAAAGCATGATCGAGCACAGCTGGAACCACACCACCCTGCACATCTTCCGCAAGCACAAGGACATCACCTATCTGCAAAGCGGCTTCCGGCCCTGGGAGAACGTGGAGCGGGTGGAACAGATGCACAAACACTTCGGCGAGGAAGTGATGATGCATCTGGAATTCCTGCGTGCCGATGGCGCCGTCACCTGTAGCGGCATTCAGGTGGTGCGTTACACCAGCGAGGAGCGGCTCAACGACATCATCCAGTACCACCGCGACCAGAACGTGCACATCAGCAACCCGCACACCTACATCCTGGAAGACGGTGGCAAGCTCAGCGTCGATCCGGGGCAGCTCGCCATGAAGCGCCGGCTCGATCCCCGCGGGCTGCTCAACCCCGGCAAGATGCGCACCTGGGACGAGGAGGCGGCGGCATGACCCAGCTTCACGGCGCGGTGCCGCCGTCCCGTTTTCTGCCGTACTTCACCGCCCCGGCCATCGACGCCTTGCCGGACAAGGAAAACACGGTGATCGTGCTGCCCATCGGCGCCATCGAACAGCACGGCCCGCACCTGCCGGTGTGCACCGATACCGCCATCGCCACGGAACTGACCGGCCGCGCCCTGGCGGCGCTGCCGCCGTCGATTCCGGCGTTTGCGTTGCCCCCGGTGTGGTGCGGCAAATCCAACGAGCACATCAATTTCTCCGGCACCGTGATCCTCAAGGCGGAAACGCTGATGCGGATTCTGTGGGACATCGGCGAAAGCGTTTACCGCATGGGCTTCCGCAAGCTGGTGTTGCTCAACGGCCACGGTGGCCAGCCCCAGGTGGTGGAAATCATTGCCCGGGACCTGCGCGCCGAGTATCAGGACTTCTGTCTGTTCCCGGTGTTTTCCTGGGCGGTGCCCCATTGCGCCAGCGACTTTTTGTCCACCAAGGAGTTGGAAGAAGGCATCCATGCCGGCCGTTCCGAGACCAGCCTGATGATGGCGCTGGCCGAGGAGCATGTGCACCCGGACAAGGCGGTGGGCGAGTACCCGCCGCCGCACCAGGGCCTGCTGACGCCGGAAGGGCGCTTCCGCTATGCCTGGCTGACCCATGATCTGAGTAAAAGCGGCGTGGTCGGCGATCCGGCCGGTTCCTGCCGGGAAGAGGGCGACAAGATGCTCGCCTCGCTGATCGAGGGCTGGGTGCGGGCCTTCGAGGAAATCCATCACTTCCGGATGCCCGGCCAGGTGGCCGGCTGATCCTTTTTTGACCGTGGAGGTCGCGATGAAACGTTGGAAGCATGCGCGCGGGGCGCTGGCCGGGGTACTGATGGGCGGCGTGGTCGCCGTCGGTCAGGCCGCCGAGCTGACGCCGGTGACGGTGAGCACCACCTGGTACGCCCAGGCGGAACACGGCGGCATCTACGCCGCCAAGGCCCTGGGTCTTTATGAGCAGGAAGGGCTGGACGTGACCATCAAGATGGGCGGCCCGCAGGTCAACAACGTGCAGCTGCTGCTGGGCGGCGCCACCGATTTCAGCATGGGCTACAGCCTGCAGTCGCTGAACGCGGTGAAACAGGGCCTGCCGCTGGTGACGGTGGCGGCCTTTTTCCAGAAGGACCCGCAGTCGCTGATGGTCCATGAAGGGCAGGGCTACGACGACATCGCCGACCTCAAGGGCGCCGGCATCCGCATCCCCACCGCCGGTCGGGTGGCCTACTGGCCCTGGCTGAAAGCGCAATACGGTTTCACCGACGATCAGCTGCGCCCCTACGATTACACCATCGGGCCCTTTATCGCCGACAAACGCATCGCCCAGCAGGGCTACATCACCAACGACGGTTATTTCCTGGGCAAGGAGAACGTGGCCGCCAAAAGCCTGTTGCTGGCGGACGCCGGCTGGGGCGCCTACGCGGGCACCCTCGATACCACCCGGGAGATGATCGACGAACATCCGGAGGTGGTGCAGGCCATGGTGGACGCCACCGCCAAGGGGTGGGCGGCCTACTTCGAGAATCCCGGGCCCGCCAATAAGCTGATCCAGGCCCACAACCCGGAGATGGCGGACGCCCTCATCGCCTACAGCATCGAGGAAATGCAGGCGCAGAATCTGCTGCTGGCCTCCGACGCGGAAGGTGGCCGCTACGGCATGATGAGTGATGAGCGCTGGCGGGACTTCTACCAGGATATGGTCGAGGCCGGCACCCTGCCCGAGGGGCTGGACTACCGGAAAGCCTACGACCTGAGGTTCATTCAGGAAACCTGGGACGACTGATCGTCCTCTTCCCGGGGCGCCCGGCGCCCCAGGTAGTTCTGGGAGGTGCGGTGGGCGCTGAGCACGTGGTCGCGGATCTGTTCCGCGGCGTGCTCGCTCTCGCCGCGCACGATGGCCATGACGATGCCGCTGTGCTCGGCGAACGAGGTGGAAAGCCGATCACCCACGGTGAACTGCACGCGCCGGTAGGCCAGCACCCGGGAACGGGCGGCCATGGCGGCCTCGAACAAATAGCTGTTGTGGCAGCCGCTGAACAGCCGCTCGTGGAAACGCAGGTTGGCGGCGTCGTAGGCGTCCACGTCCTCATTGACCACGTGCACATGGCTGTCCAGATGCACGGCCAGCAGTTCCTCGCGCTCCGCCCGGGTCATCTTCACCGCCGCCATGCGCGCGCATACCGCTTCCATTTCCGCGGCGTACTCGAACATTTCGGTGAGTCGCTGGTCGGGGATCTCGATCACGAACACGCCGCGCCGGTGCTGGTGTTCCACCAGCCCGGCGGAGGCCATCTCCCGCAACGCCTCGCGCACCGGCGTGCGCGACACGTCGAAGCGGCGCGCCAGGGCGATCTCGTCCAGCCGGGTGCCCGGCGGCAGGGCGCCGCCGAGAATCTCATCGGACAGTGCCCGACGGATCTGCTCCGCCAGGGGGCGGTCGGTGTCCACCGGCAACGGTACGGCGGACACGGGAGATGACTGCTCGCTCATTGTTTTTAGCCCTCGTCCATGAACGATACATGGGCGGCCACGACACGCCAGCCCTCGGGGCGGCGCGCCCATACCTGGCTCTGGCGCCCGGTGCGGGGATTCCCCGGCCGGGTGAACTCGGTCCAGACCGTGGCCAGGTCGCGACCATGGGTGGTGATACGGGTGTTATGCAGGGTGCGGGCCAGATTACTGCCTGGCCGGGCGGCACGGAACGCCTGAATCTGGTCGTAGCCGTACAGGTTTTCGCCGGCGCCGTAGCGCACCACCCTGGAATCTTCCCAGAATAACCGATCCAGCACCGCCACGTCGTTATTGACCAGTGCGTTTTCGTACTCCTCGAAGGCGGCGCGCACTTCCGCCACCACTTCCGGCAGATCCAGTTCTTCGTTCATTGTGACTGCTCCCACTTCACCGCCAGGTCAAGAAGCGCCCGGTCGCTGCCCGGCGGGCCGATCAGCGACAGGCCCACCGGACCGCGCGCGTCGCGCAGCAGTGGCAGGCTCAGTTGCGGCAGGCCGGCGGTGCCGGCCACGGCGGTCATGCACAGGGTGCGAAAACGCACTTCGTCCACTTCCTCGTCGCTGGCGTCCAGCGGAATCGCCGAGGTGGGCGTGGTGGGCAGGCACAGCACGGTGGTCTCGCCCACCAGTTGGCGGACCCGCCGGCGCAGGGCGTCGCAGGTGGCGCGGGCCTCGGCGGCCTGCTCCGGGGTGATGGCGGCGGCGGCGGCGAAGCGCTCGCGGATGCCGGGGCCGAATTCCGGCTGGTGAGCGGTGATCCACTCGCCGAAGTACTGCCAGGCCTCGAACGCCTGGGCCGGGCGGAACGCCTGGAAAAAGGCGTCCAGCGGGCCCACCGTGGCGTCCTCGTCCAGGCGCAGCCCGGCGAAACCGCCGGCGGTGAGGTCTCGCAGCTGGTCCACCACGGTCTCGTCGGCCATGTCCAGGCCCTCGCGCAGCAGCCGCAGTTCCACCGGGGCGGGGCCGGCGTCCGGCGTCAGCAGCACCTTGCCCACCGCCGCCATGGTGGCGGCGTCGCCGGCGAACCAGCCCAGCGTGTCGAAGCTCTTCGCCAGGTGCGCGGTGTGCCGGTCGTCCACCCGCCCGTGGGTGGGGCGCAGGCCGTACACGCCGCAGTAGCTGGCCGGTACCCGCACCGAGCCGCCGGTGTCGCTGCCCAGGGCGAAGTCCACCAGGCCGGCGGCCACCACCGAAGCGGAGCCGCTGGACGAGCCGCCGGGGATGCCGTCCGGCACCGCCGGGTTGGGCGGCGTGCCGTAGTGCACGTTCTGGCCGGCCAGGCTGTAGGTGAGCTCGTCGGTGTGGGTTTTGCCCACCAGCTCGGCGCCGGCGGCCAGCAGCGTTTCCACCAGCGGCGAGGTATGGTCGGCGGGCGAGTGGGTTTCACGATAAAGAGGATGACCGATGCCGGTAACGGTGCCGGCGATGTCGTACACGTCCTTCACCGCGAACCGCCGGCCGTCCAGCGTGCCGCGGCCGGTGGGGTGAAGATGGACCGGGTCGAAGTCCAGAAAGCCGTTTTCCAGTTTCACGAACGTCTCCATTTCCGATGACGTGGCCCGGCTACATGCCCGAGACCACGGTGCGGGGCAGCCACAGGCTGATTTCAGGGAACACATTGACGATCAGCAGCGCCAGCATCGCCAGCCACACCAGTGGCAGGGCGCCGCGCACCGCCTCGGAGTAACGCACATTGCCGAGGCCGCTGGCGACGAACAGGTTCATGCCGAACGGTGGCGTGAACATGCCGATGGCGCAGTTCACGCACAGGATCACGCCCAGATGCACCAGGTCGATGCCCACCGCCCGGGCCACATTGACGATCAACGGCACCAGGATAATGACAATGGAGTTGGGGTCCAGGAACATGCCCGCGATCAGCACCACCACATTGATCAGCAGCAGCAGGGTCCAGGGGCTGTCGCTGAGCGCCAGCAGGCCGCCGGCGATGGTTTCGGTGATGCCGGTGGAGGTCAGGTACCAGGAGAACGCCGCCGCCGCCGAGATGATGATCATCACCTGGGCGGTGATCACGGCGCTGTCCACGCACACCTTCCACAGCGATGCCAGGTCCAGCTCCCGGTACACGAACAGGCCGACGAAGGCGGCGTAAGCCACCGCCACCGCCGCCGCCTCGGTGGGCGTGAACACGCCGCCGTAGATGCCGCCCAGGATCAGCACCGGAATCGCCAGCCCCCAGATCGCCTCGCGCACCGCCGCCAGCAGCTCGCCCAGGCCCGGCCAGGGCTGCGGCTCCAGCCCGTCGCGGCGGGCCCGGTACCAGCAATAGCCGAAGAACACCGCGCCGTAGACCAGGCCGGCGCCGATGCCGGCCATGAACAGGGCGCCGATGGACACCCCGGCCACGGCGCCGTACACGATCATGAAGATGCTGGGCGGAATGATGATGCCCAGGGCGCCGGTGGCCATCAGCAGGCCCAGGGTGAACTTCTTGTCGTAGCCCTGCTCGGTCATGGTGGGCAGCATCATGCGGCCGATGGAGACCACGGTGGCCGGGCTGGAGCCGGAGATGGCGCCGAAGAACATGGAGCCGGTGACCGTGGTCATGGCCAGCCCGCCACGCATCGGGCCCACCAGCAGCATGGCCACGCGCAGGATGCGCTGGGACAGGCCGCCGGTGCTCATCAGGTTGCCGGCCAGGATGAACAGCGGAATCGCCATCAGCGGAAAGCTGTCCAGGCCGGAGAACATGCGCTGAATGATCAGCATCAGCGGCGTGCCGTTTTCCAGATGCAGGCCGATGAACACCGCCAGGGTCAGTGCCACGAAAATCGGCAGGCCCACGGTCAGCAGGCCGGACACCATCACGAAGAAACCCGCGCCCATATCGTTACCCCGCCAGAACCGGGGCCGGCTCTTGGACCGGCCGAGGGTGCAGTATGCGCACCAGGGATTCCGCCAGGCGGATCAGCATCAGCACGCCGCTGACCGGGATCGCCAGGTAGAACCAATACATGGGGGCCTCCATGGCCGGTGACACCTGCCCGAAACGGAACAGGGTCTGGACCATGGCGCCGCCGTACCACACCAGCAGGCCGGCGAGCGCCATGCAGGCCAGGGTGATCAGCACTTCCAGGGTCTTGCGGGCCGGGCCGGGGAGAATCTGGCGCAGCACGTCGATGCTGATGTGCGCGTCCTTGCGAAACGCCAGGCCGCAGGACAGAAACACCATCCAGATGATGGCGTAGCGCACGCTTTCCTCCGCCCAACTGAACGAGGTGTTGAACAGAGCGCGGGCGCTGATCTGCACGCACAGCATCAGGGCGGCGAACAGGATCAGACTGCCCACCGCCGCGGCCTCAAGCTTGGCGAGACCGTTGCTGATTCGTTGCCACATGATGATTGCTCCCCAGCCGCCGTTACTGGCCGGCGCTCAGACGGTCGAGTTCCTGGCGGGTGGCCTGCATCAGGTCCTCGCCGAGAATGCCGCCGAATTCTTCGTAGACCGGGTCCATGGCGTCGCGGAAGTCTTGCTTCTGCGCGTCGCTGAGCTCGATCACTTCGGTGCCGCCGGCGGCCTTGATGCCGTCCAGGTAGCCCTGTTCGCGGGCGGCGGAGCGCTCGCGCTGGTACTCACCGGCTTCGCGGGCGGCGGCCATCAGGATGTCCTGCTGGTCCTTGGGCAGGCCGTCGAACCACACCTTGCTGAAGATGAAGGCGGTGCCCAGGTAGCCGTGGTTGGAGAGCATCAGGTAGTCCTGCACCTCGTAGAACTTCATCTGCGAGATCGACACCAGCGGGTTCTCCTGGCAGTCCACCACGCCCTGCTGCAGAGCGGTGTAGGTTTCCGAGAAGGCGATCGGCACCGGGTTGGCGCCCACCGCTTTGTATTGGGCGATCAGCAGCGGACTTTCCATGACCCGGAACTTGGTGCCTTTCAGGTCGGCGGGCTCGTGCACCGCCCGGTCGCAGGTCATCTGCTTGAAGCCGCTTTCCCAGAACATGGCGGGTTCGAAGCCGGCGTCACGCAGACCGCTCAGAACCCGATCGCCCACGGGGCCGTCCAGGAACTGGTAGGCCACCTCCCGGGACGGGAACAGGAACGGCAGATCGATCAGCTGCAGCTGCTTGTTGAAACCGCTCAGTTTGGCGGTGGGAATGGGCGCCGCCTGCACCGCGCCGAACTGCATCTGCTGGGCCACCTGCACGTCGTCGCCGAGGGCGTTGTTGGGGTAGATCTTCACCTCGATGGCGCCGCCGCTGCGGTCTTCCACCAATTCCTTGAAGCGCACCGCGCCCTCCTGCTGGGCGCTGTCCTCGGTGAGGTCGTGGTGCAGTTTGACGACGGTGGCCGCCTGGGCGCCCAGGCCGAGCAGGCACAGGGCCACAAGAGTGAGCGAACGGGTAATACGGATCATGGAAGCTCTCCTGCCGAAAGGGAGTAAGGACAGGGAAGACAGAGCAGACTTTGTGCCAAAAACAGTTTTTCTTATTCAACAAGGAGTTAGGTATTTATTGAGGACAATAAATGTCTCTCGATGGTGCACGGTGCCCTGAATGTATACACGGGCGGGGCGTGGCCAATAAACGAGGATAAAAAAAGGCGACGGCCGGGGGGCCGGTCCGTCGCCGAGGGGGTTGCTCCTTTCTCCGTGTCGATGGGGCGGAGCGGGGCGCGTCAGAGCGTCGCCACCACGCCATCGCTACGCGGATCGCTGGCGCCTTCGATCACGCCATCCGGGTGCCGCACCACGGCGCCGGCATGGCCCATGGTGTCGCTGAAGTCCTGATCCAGCACTTCCACCTGGTGGCCGGCGTCGCGCAGTTGTTGAACCAGTTGCGCCTCGAAGCGGGCCTCCAGCTTCAGGCTGGTGCTTTCCTCGCCCCAGGTGCGGCCCAGCAGCCAGCGCGGCGCGGTGACGGCCTGCTGCAGCGGCTGGTTGAACAGGCCGTAGCGGCTGAACACCGCCGCCTGGGTTTGCGGTTGCCCCTCGCCGCCCATGGTGCCGTACACCATGGTGCGGCCGTCGTCGAAGCGGGCCATGGCCGGGTTCAGGGTGTGGAACGGCTTGCGGCCCGGCTTCAGCGCCTGGGGCGCCTGCGGGTCCAGCGAGAAGCTGATGCCCCGGTTCTGCCACAGCACGCCGGACGAGGGCAGCACCACGCCGCTGCCGAATTCCCAGTAGATGCTCTGGATAAAGCTGGCGCTGCGGCCTTCCCGGTCGATGCAGCCCATCCAGATGGTGTCGCCGGGCAGCGCCGGTTGCGGCCAGGGCAGCGCCTTGTGCGGGTCGATGCGGGCGGCCCGTTCGGCCAGATCGGCGTCGGTGAGGAAATCCGCCGGGTCCACGTCCATGTAGGCCGGGTCGGTGCAGTGCCGGTCGCGGATCAGGAACGCCTGCTTGGTGGCTTCCACCAGACCGTGCAGGTGCTCGAAGCCCTCCGCCTCGGTGACGCCGAGCCGGTCGAACAGGCCCAGAATCATCAGCGACGCCATGCCCTGGGTGGGCGGCGGCTGGTTGTAGAGGGTGGCGTTGCGCAGCTGGGTGGAGAGCGGCTCCACCACCCGGGCCTGGTAGGCGGCCAGGTCGTCCCGGTTCACCGGGCTGCCGACCCGGGCCAGGTCCTCGGCCATGGCGGCGGCCAGCTCGCCGCGATAGAAATCGTCCAGCCCGGCCTGGCCCAGGCGCTCCAGGGTATCGGCCAGCCGCGCCTGGCGCAGGATGCGGCCTTCGGCGGGTACCTGGCCGTCCAGCAAGTAGGTGTCGGCGAAGCCGGGCACCTCGCCCAGTTCCGGCAGTTTGGCGGCGGTCAGGGCGGCCTGGCTCGGGGTCACGGCGATGCCGTCGCGGGCATGGCGCTGCGCGTCTTCCAGCAGCCGCGGCAGGGGCAGGCGGCCGCCCCATTGGCCGGCGATCTCCCGGGCCCGCTCCCAACCGTTGATGGTGCCGGCCACGGTGAGGGCGGCCAGGGGACCCCGGGAAGGAATCACGTCGTGGCCCCGGCTCCGGTAGAAGTCCGCGTCGGCGGCGGCCGCCGCCGGCCCGCAGGCCTCGATGGCGCGCGGCGCCTGGCCGGGCTCGGCCAGCAGCCAGAAGCCGTCGCCGCCGATGGCGTTCATGTGCGGGTAGACCACGGCGATGGCGGCGGCGGCGGCGATCATCGCCTCGGCGGCGTTACCGCCCTCGCGGAGCACGTCCCGGCCGGCCTGGGCGGCCAGATGATGGGGGGCGACGAAGACGCCGCCCAGGGCGCGTTTGGTGTGCAGCATGTCGTTTCCTCAGAGCAGCCCGTAGAACATCCGCAGGGACGTGATGAACAGGAACAGCGCGAACGCCTGACGCAGGCGGGTGGCGTTGATGGCATGGGCGAGCCGCGCGCCCACCGGGGCCATCAGCATGGTCATCGGCACGATCAGGATAAAGCCGATCAGGTTCACGTAGCCCACCGTGAACGGCGGCCGGCCCGGGTCGTCCATGCCGTGCAGCAGAAAGCCGATGGCGCCGGGCACGCTGATGAACAGGCCGATGGCCGCGGCGGTGCCCACCGCCTTGTGAATCGGGTAGTTGAACAGGGTCAGGATCGGCACCGTCAGGGTGCCGCCGCCGATGCCCATCAGGGTGGAGAAGCCGCCGATCACGGTGCCGATCAGCTGCTTGAACGGGGTCGGGGGCAGCGATTCCGCCAGGGCGCCGCCCTGGGTGCGGAACGCCATGTTGGCGGCCACCAGCAGCGCCACGGCGGCGAAAATGGCGGTCAGGGCGGTGCCGCCCAGGTAGCCGCTCAGCCAGGTGCCGATCAGCACGCCGATCACCAGCGCCGGGCCCAGGGTCTTGAGCAGCGAGGCGTCCAGGTTGCCCTTGGCCGCATGGGCCCGGGCCGACATGATCGAGGTGGGAATGATGGTGGCCAGGGAGGTGCCCACCGCCACGTGCATCTTCACCGACTCGTCCACCCCCAGCAGCGTGAACAAATGATAGAGCACCGGCACGATGACGATGCCGCCGCCGACCCCCAGCAAACCGGCCATGATGCCGGCGATGACACCGGTGGCCAGCAGGGCGACCACCAGGCCCGCCAGCCAGGCGGCGCTGTATTGATCCAGGAATTCCAAGAGGTGACTCCTCTGACTGCGTGTTGTAGTGCCGCCCGAGCAGCGTCGTGGGCGGTTTTAGGGCTTGGAGCAAGTTATGTGCCGTTCTTGTATACACGGGAATTGGCAGGAAAGTGAAGGGTTTAGGGGTATTCAGGTGGTGAATGTTGGGATTTCATGAGATTGATGCACTTTTTTGGTGCGGTTTAGGTGGGGTGGTGGGTGGTTTGGGGGCAGTGGTTTCGTGGGGGGATAAGGCGCTGGCCTTTGGCCAGGCTCTTTATGCGGCGGCGGGAGGGTGGCCGGATCGCTTTTGGCGATTCGGCCATCCCGGCCTTTGGCCGGGACCGTCCCCGCGGGGCGGGGACGTCCTGCGCGAAGCGGTGCTTCGCTTGTCGAACCCGGACTTCTGATCTCATCCGACCACCTCAACCGCGCAAAGAAAAAGGGGCACCCCATCGGGGTGCCCCTTTTTCTTTGCGTTGGTGGAGGCGGCGGGAATCGAACCCGCGTCCGCCAGCAATCCGCCTGTGGATCTACATGTTTAGTCAGGTCTATTGATTTAAGTGGCTGCGGCCCGACAGACAGGGCGCAGTCACCGAGTCCCTTAAGGTTTTAACAGCGCCGTCCGGGACGGACTTTGCTGCGAGCCTGTGTAGCGATGCTCGCCGCACTTCCCCACAGGCTGGGTCGTTTGGCGATAAGCGGGGTTTAAGCCGCTAGTGCGTAAGTATCGTCGTTTGCGATTACTTTAGTATGCCACAAGGGATTTACGAGCATTGCGACGCTACTCGACATGCACCACAGGTTTCTTTACCGGCGTCGAAGCCATGTCGCCCCCTGTGATCGGGCTATTGTAGGAGATGGGGGCGGTGCGGGGAAAGGCAAGGGGGCGGTTCCGCGAAGAAAAAGTGCCGGCAAAAGAGCGGCTTAACGGCCTTTTGCATTTATTGTCCGACAATCAGACTCGATTGCCATCGAATGGTCACCGCCCGCGCGCATCATGGTCCTTACAGCGTGCCCCCGAATTCCGATGATAAAGCCGGCCGCTGATCCCGATCGTTTAATGAGGAGCAAGATGATGAAAGCGATCCTTCGATCAGCTGGAGAGGTTGCCGAGAACATTCTGGCGCCGGTGACGGCCCGTCCGCTGCTGGCCCGGACCCTGGGTCTGCTGCTGACGGTGGCCTTGTACGCCGGCGGCATCGCCGCGGTGGTGGCGGTCAGCGGCGAGGCGCGGATTCCCGTGCTGCTGTTCGCCGTGTACTTCCTGCCGGCGGTGCTGCGTGCCTGGCTGCAGTTGTACTGGCTGGTGCGCGATGACGTGCGCGGCTGGCGCCGGCGGCACGGGCGCACCGGCAAGGCGTTCTAGCGGACCATCGGCATCACGGTGGAAACGGAAAGGGCCACCCTCGGGCGGCCCTTTTCCTTGGCCGGGCGGGCGTCATGGAGCGCGGGCAGCCTGGCTCAGTTCTGGCGCAGGATGCGCTGCTTCTGACGGTTCCAGTCCCGTTCGCGCTCGGTGGCGCGTTTGTCGTGCTTCTGCTTGCCCTTGGCCAGGGCGATGTCCAGTTTCACCAGGCCCCGTTTCCAGTGCAGGTTCACCGGCACGCAGGTGAAGCCCTGCTTCTGTACGCCGCTGAACACCTTGGCCAGCTCCTTGCGGTGCAGCAATAGCTTGCGGCTGCGCTGGGGGTCCGGCACGAAGTGGGTGCTGGCGGTGGGCAGGGGTTCGAAGCGGGCGCCGAACAGAAACGCCTCGCCGTCCTTGAGCAGGATATAGGACTCCGTCAGGTTGGCTTTGCCGGCGCGCAGGGATTTCACTTCCCAGCCTTCCAGCGCCAGACCGGCTTCGAAGAACTCTTCCAGGTGATAGTCGAAGCGCGCCTTGCGGTTTTGCGCAATGGCGTTGCTGCCCGACGTCTGTTTTTTCGCTTTGCCCATGGGGCGGCGATTATAGAGAGTGGCCGGCTCCATGGCGAGCCCGGTCGGCTTCCCTTGAGAGGCCCCGGGAAAATCAAGACAATGGCGGCACTGCGTCGAGGGGTTGTTATCCGATGAACGAAACGAACAAGCCGGTCCACGGCATGTGGACCAGCCGGTGGGTGTTTATTCTTGCGGCCACCGGGTCCGCGGTGGGGCTGGGCAACATCTGGCGGTTTCCCTACATCACCGGGGAGTACGGCGGCGGCGCTTTCGTGTTGCTGTACCTGGCGTGCATCGCCCTGATCGGCGTACCGATCATGATCGCCGAGGTGACCCTGGGACGGCGCGGCGGGCTCAGCCCGATCCACTCCATGGCGCGATTGGCGGAGCAGAGCAAGGTGAGCCGGCGCTGGAAGGGCATCGGTTATTTGGGCGCGCTGTCCGGCTTTCTGATTCTGTCGTTCTATTCGGTGGTGGCCAGTTGGGCGCTGATCTATGTGTGGGAGGCGGTGAGCGGCCTGTTCCAGGGCATGACCGCGGTGCAGTCCCAGGCCAACTTCGAGGCCATGCAGGCCAACCCCTGGCTGATGCTGGGCTCCCACAGCCTGTTCATGGTGCTGACCATGGGCGTGGTGGCGCTGGGCGTGAAGCGCGGCCTGGAGCGGGCGGTGGAAGTGCTGATGCCGCTGCTGTTCGTGCTGCTGCTGGTGCTGATCGGCTACGCCGCCACCACGCCGGGCTTCGCCGACGGGGTCGGCTTCCTGTTCGCGTTCGACTTTTCCAAGCTGTCCGGCGAGGCGGTGATCATCGCCCTGGGCCAGGCGTTCTTTACCCTGAGCCTGGGGATGGGCGCGATCATGGCCTACGGTGCCTACATGCCCCGCGAGATCAAGGATAAGCAGACCGGACGTGCCCGTCCGGTATCGATCGGCTCGTCGGTGGTGATCATCGCCGCCCTGGATACGCTGGTGGCGCTGGGCGCCGGCCTGGCCATGTTCCCGCTGCTGTTCACCGGCAATCTGGAGCCGGCCCAGGGCCCGGGCATGATGTTCGTGACCCTGCCGCTGGCGTTCGGGCAGATGCCCGGCGGCGTGCTGTTCGGTTCTCTGTTCTTCGTGCTGGTGGTGTGTGCCGCCTGGACCTCCTCAATCTCCCTGGGCGAGCCGATGGTGGCCTGGCTGGTGGAGCGTGGTCGGAGCCGGGGCACGGCGGCGATTCTGGTGGGCGGCGCCGCCTGGGTGCTGGGGATCGGGTCGGTGCTGTCGTTCAACCTCTGGAAGGAGCACACCTTCCTGATGGGCACCTTCTTCGAGAATATCGAGTTCCTGTCCACCAGCATTCTGTTGCCCCTGGGCGGGCTGCTGATCGCGCTGTTCGCCGGCTGGGTGATGAAGGAGACCCAGGTGCGCAAGGAACTGGCCATGAAGAGCTTCGCGCTGTACATGGTGTGGCGGGCGCTGGTACGGATCTTCTCGCCGCTGGCGATGATCGCGGTGATCGCCTATGCGATCTGGTCCGCCGCCCATGGCTGACGCGATCCGCGTGGAAGTGGTGTACGCGCTGCCGGATCGGCAGCGCCTGATCGCCCTGGACGTGGCGCCGGGCACCACCATGCTGGAGGCCGCCCGCCAATCCGGCATCGCCGGGCAGTTCGAGGGCCTGGAGCTGGAGACGGCGTCGATGGGCGTGTTCGGCAAGGCGGAACCGCACCCGGCGGAGCGGGTGCTGGTGGACGGGGAGCGGGTGGAAATCTACCGGCCGCTGCAGGTGGACCCGAAGGCGGCGCGGCGGGCCCGTGCCGAGCGGGGGCGCCGGGACGGCTGAGCGTCCGGCGCGGTCGCGGGGCGCGGTCCATGGCCAGTTGGAGCCGCGGCGCTCTCTGTGACCGGGCTGCGGCGCTGTGACCGGGCCGCGGCGTCTGTGACCAGGGCCGCGGTGCTTATGAGCGGGGCAGCGGCACCGTGGTCGCTTCCGGGGTGCTCTGCGGCGCGCCCGGATCCGGCTCGGGATCGTTGAGCGGTTCCTGGTCGACGGTGCCGCCGTCGCGGCGGCGGTCCTCGGCGCGCAGCTCCAGTTCGCGGTCGCGGCGGCCGGAGGTGCGTGCACGCACGTCGGCCAGTGCCTGGCCCTCGTAGTGGCTGTAGCGGCCCCCTTCGAAATGCACCACCACCCGCTGTTCCACGGTGTCCGCCTTGCCGGGCTGGTAATGCAGCAGGTAGAACCAGGTATCCGGGGTGAACGGGTCGGTGAGGGTAGGCGGCCCCAGTACGAAACGCACCTGTTCGGGGGTCATGCCGGGCTCCAGCTCGGCCAGCATGTCCTGGGAGACCACATTCCCCTGAGGGATATCAATGCGGTACACCCCGGGGAATCGCAGGGAACTGCAGCCGGCCAGCAGGGCGGCGAACAACAGGGAAACGAGAATGGTCCTTGGCATGATGTTTCGACTTGGCATAATGTCCGGGCGATAATACAGACTTGTCTAAGGGGAACAAGGTTCCTCACGGAATCGGGAATCCCCGCTGGCGGCATACGGAGCAATTATTTTGGATAATCAGGATCTTAGGAAAGCGGGCTTGAAGGTGACCCTGCCGCGGATGAAAATTCTGCAGCAGCTGGAATCCTCCAAGGAGCGGCATCTCAGCGCCGAGGACATCTACAAATCGCTGATGGACGCCGGCGAGGACGTGGGTCTGGCCACCGTTTATCGGGTGCTCACCCAGTTCGAGCAGGCCGGCATCGTGCTGCGCCACAACTTCGAAGGCGGGTCGGCGGTGTTCGAGCTGGCCGACGAGGAACACCATGATCATATGGTGTGCATGGAGTCCGGCGAGGTGATCGAATTCCTCGACGAGGAAATCGAGAAGCGTCAGCACCGCATCGCCGAGCAGCACGGTTACGAGATCGTCGACCACTCCCTGGTGCTGTACGTCCGGCCCAAAGCCGGTAAGAAGTAAGCCTCGCCTCAGCCCCGCCAGCCTGTGCCGCGGCGTTCGCCGTGGCGCGCCGCCAGCCTTGCCCTGAATCTCCCGACCCGCCCGCCGGCGGGCCGGGCGTTGCTGTTTCAGGCCACGCGCTGGCCCTTGTCCAGCATTTCCCGGGCATGGGCGCGGGTGGAGGCGGTGATTTCCACGCCGCCGAGCATGCGCGCCACTTCCTCCACCCGGGCGCCCTCGTCCAGGGGCTGAATGCGGGTGTGGGTGGTGTCCTTGCCCTGCAGCTTGTGCACCTGCCAGTGCTGGTGACCCTGGGCGGCCACCTGGGGCTGGTGGGTGATGCACAGCACCTGGGCGTGGCCACCCAGTTCGCGCAGCAGGCGTCCGACGATTTCCGCCACGCCGCCGCCCACGCCCACGTCCACCTCGTCGAACACCAGGCTGGGCACCGTCAGGTTGCGCGCACAGATCACCTGGATCGCCAGGCTTACCCGTGACAGCTCGCCGCCGGAGGCGACCTTGGCCAGCGCCCGTGGCGGCTGGCCCGGGTTGGCGGAGAAGCGGAATTCCACCTCTTCCAGGCCGTCCGGCCCGGGTTTGCCTTCCTCGACCACGGTTTCCAGACGGGCGGCTTTCATGCCCAGGGCCTTGAGCTGCTTCTGCACCTCCCGGGTCAGGGTGGTGGCGGCGTCCCGGCGGCGCCGTCCCAGCGCCTGGGCGTGGCCCAGGTAGGTGTCGTGGGCGGCCCGCTCGGCGGCGGCCAGGGCCTCCAGGTGCTCGTCGAAATGCTCCAGCGTGTCGGCTTCGCCGGCCAGCTTGCGGTGATGCTCCACCAGTTCTTCCGGGCGCAGCCGGTGCTTGCGGGCCAGGCTGTAGGCCTGGCCCAGGCGCTCTTCCACCTGATTGAGGCGTTCCGGGTCCAGGTCCAGTTTTTCCAGATAATGGCGCAGGTCCTCGGCGGCCGCTTCCACCTGCAGACGGGCGGATTCCACCGTGTCGAACACCCCGGCCAGGGCGTCGTCGCTGGCGCGCGCTTCCTCCACCCAGTGGCTGACCTGGCCCAGGTGGTCGTTGACGGTGCCGTCCTCGCCGTCGTACAGGGCGGTGACCGCCTGCTGGCACAGACGGATCAGGGCGTCGGCGTTGCCCAGGCGCTGCTGCTCCTGTTCCAGTTCGGCCAGTTCCCCTTCCGCCAGAGCCAGGGCGTCCAGCTCTTCCAACTGAAACCGCAGCAGTTCCTGGCGCTCGGTCTGCTCGCGGGCGCTGGCCAGGGCGTCGTCGTGGTCGCGCCGGGCGCGCTGCCAGTGGCGCCAGGCCTCGCGCACCTGGGCGGCCAGATCGCCGGCCTCCGCCAGGCTGTCCAGCAGGGCGCGATGGGTGTCCTTGCGCAGCAGCGCCTGGTGCTCGTGCTGGCTGTGAATGCTGATCAGATGCTCGCCCAGCTCGCGCACCTCGGTGAGGGGCGTGGGGGTGCCGTTGATGTAGGCCCGCGAGCGGCCGTCGGCGCGCACCGTGCGGCGCAGCAGGCATTCGTCGCCGTCGTCCAGCTCCCGTTCGGCGAGCCAGGCGCGGGCGGACGGGTTGTCGCCCAGATGGAAGGTGGCCAGCACCTCGGCGCGCTCGCAGCCCGGGCGCACCACGGCGCTGTCCGCCCGTTCGCCAAGGGTCAGCGACAGGGCATCGATGATCACCGATTTGCCGGCGCCGGTTTCGCCGCTGATCACGGTCAGGCCGGTCTCCGGCTCCAGCTCCAGCTGGTCCACGGTGGCGAAATGGCGAACACTGAGATGGGTCAGCATGGGCTGTCCTTCTGGCCAGTATTGCCGCGATGTTAGGCGATTCCCGGCGCCAGTGTAAGCCCCCGCCGACGAGCGGCCCGCGCCGGGTGCGCAAACCGTGCCGGATGGGTAGACTGGGGGCCGCGTTACATTGAGATGTCTTCTCTGGTACTCGAAGCACATGACCCGGCTGGAACTGAACGAACGCAAGCAACGATTGTTGATGGCCCTGGTGGAGCGGCACATCCGTCACGGCCAGCCCGTGGGCTCCAAGAGCCTGGCCGGCGGCGGTGGTCTGCAGGTCAGCCCGGCGACCATCCGCAACATCATGGCCGAGCTCGAGGACATGGGCCTGCTGACCAGCCCGCACACCTCCGCCGGGCGCATTCCCACCGAGCGCGGCTACCGCCTGTACGTGGACACCCTGCTGGCCTCCACCGCCATGGAAAACCCGGACAACGCCCGCCTGCGCGACGAACTGCGCCAGCTGCTGGCGCCGGACCAGTCGCCCCAGGCTCTGGTGTCCCAGGCCTCCAAGACCCTGGCCGAACTGACCCGCATGGCCGGGCTGGTGGCGGTGCCGCGCCGCGAGGTGACCACCCTGCGCCAGGTGGAGTTTTTGCCGCTGTCCGGCCAGCGAGTGCTGGTGGTGCTGGTGGTGAACCGCTCGGAGGTGCAGAACCGCATCATCCAGACCGGCCGCGAGTACGGCGAGGTGGAGCTGCGTCAGGCCGCCAATTACATCAACCACACCTACGCCGGCTGCGACCTGGACAGCATCTGCGAAGGGCTGCTCAGCACCATGGACGCGGACCGCGCCCAGCTCGACGAACTGATGCAGACCACCGTGGACATCGCCGGCAAGGCGTTGCGGCCGGAGAACAAGGACTCCGATTACGTGGTGTCCGGCGAATCCAATCTGCTCGACAGCGCCGAGGCCGGCGGCATCGGGAAGCTGCGTGATCTGTTCGACGCCTTCAACCGCAAGCGCGACATCCTTCATTTGCTCGAACGCAGCGTCAAAGCCGACGGCGTGCAGATCTTCATCGGCCGGGAATCCGGCTATCAGCCGTTCGAGGAATACTCCCTGGTGTCCGCCCCCTACAAGGTCGACAACGGCCCCATGGGGGTGCTGGCGGTGGTCGGCCCCACCCGCATGGACTACGAACGGGTGATCCCCACCGTGGACATCACCGCCCGCATTCTGTCCGCCGCCCTGACCCAGCTGTAGCGCCCGCGCCACCTTCCTTGCCCACCACGGCCCTTGAATCCCGCCGTCACGTTCCCATATCTTTGCCCGCTTTCCCGGAATTGGGGACTTTGGAGTGGATATGAGCGAACAGGACAAACCACAGCAGGCCCACGACGAGGCCGAGGTCAACGAGCAGGCTCCGCGCCAGGAGCCGGAGCTGATCGATGAGAACGCCGAGGCGCCGGACGATGAGCTGGCCCAGGCCCGCGAGCGGCTGGCCAAGCTGGAGAAGGCGCTGGCCGAAGCCGATCTGCGGGCCCAGGCGGAAATGCAGAACGTGCGTCGCCGCGCCGAGCGGGACGTGGAGAGCGCCCACAAGTTCGCGCTGGAGAAGTTCGCCGGCGATTTGCTGCCGGTGGCCGACAGCCTGGAGCGGGGCCTGTCCACCCTGGACGCCGACGATCCGTCGCTGAAGCCGGCCCGCGAGGGCCTGGAGCTGACCCTGAAGGTGCTGCTCGATGTGTTCGCCAGGTACAACCTGGAACAGATCGATCCCCAGGGCCAGCCGTTCAATCCGGAACACCACGAAGCGATGACCATGGTGCCGGCGCCGAACGCCGAGCCCAACAGCGTGATCGAGGTGCTGGAGAAGGGCTATCTGCTTAACGGCCGTCTGATTCGCCCGGCCCGGGTCGTGGTCAGCAAGGCCGGTTGAACGCCTCGCGGCGCCGCGCCATCAGGCTCCGTGGAGCCGGTCGCGGCACTCTTGAAAAGCGCAAGCCAGCCGCCATATAGCTGGCAAGTCAATAAGGTTCAGCTGTCCGGGCGGCCTGAAGGGGTCCGGACCGTGTGAAGGAGAATGGAGCATTATGGGTAAGATCATTGGTATCGACCTTGGCACCACCAACAGCTGTGTCGCTGTCATGGAAGGGGACAAAACCAAGGTAATCGAAAACGCCGAGGGCGCGCGCACCACGCCGTCCATCATCGCCTACACCGAGGACAACGAAATCCTCGTCGGTCAGGCCGCCAAGCGTCAGGCGGTGACCAACCCCACCAACACCCTGTACGCGGTCAAGCGTCTGATCGGCCGTCGTTTTGAAGACGACGTGGTGCAGAAGGACATCAAGATGGTGCCCTACAAGATCACCAAGGCCGACAACGGTGACGCCTGGGTGGAAGTGAAAGGCGAGAAGATGGCGCCGCCGCAGATTTCCGCGCAGGTCCTCAAGAAGATGAAGAAGACCGCGGAAGACTATCTCGGCGAGGAAGTCACCGAGGCGGTGATCACCGTACCCGCCTACTTCAACGACTCCCAGCGTCAGGCCACCAAGGACGCCGGCCGCATCGCCGGCCTCGAGGTGAAGCGCATCATCAACGAGCCCACCGCCGCGGCCCTGGCCTATGGCCTGGACAAGAAAGGCGGCGACCGCACCATCGCGGTCTATGACCTGGGCGGTGGTACCTTCGACATCTCCATCATCGAGATCGCCGAAGTGGACGGTGAGCATCAGTTCGAGGTGCTGGCCACCAATGGCGACACCTTCCTGGGTGGCGAGGACTTCGACCTGGCGATCATCAACTACCTGGCCGACCAGTTCAAAAAGGACTCCGGCATCGACCTGGGTGGCGACGCCCTGGCCATGCAGCGCCTCAAGGAAGCCGCCGAGAAAGCCAAGATCGAGCTGTCCTCCGCGGAGCAGACCGAAGTCAACCTGCCGTACATCACCGCCGACCAGACCGGGCCCAAGCACCTGGTGGTGAAGCTGACCCGCGCCAAGCTGGAATCCCTGGTGGAGCAGCTGGTGACCCGCTCCCTCGAGCCCTGCAAGACCGCGCTCAGCGATGCCGGCGTGAAAGCCTCGGACATCACCGACGTGATCCTGGTGGGCGGACAGACCCGCATGCCCATGGTGCAGAAGAAAGTCGCCGACTTCTTCGGTAAGGACGCCCGCAAGGACGTTAACCCGGACGAGGCCGTGGCCATCGGCGCCGCCATTCAGGGCGCGGTGCTGGCCGGTGACGTCAAGGACGTGCTGCTGCTCGACGTGACGCCGCTGACCCTGGGCATCGAAACCATGGGCGGCGTGATGACGCCGCTGATCGAGAAGAACACCACCATTCCGACCAACGCGTCGCAGGTGTTCTCCACCGCCGAGGACAACCAGACCGCGGTGACCGTGCACGTGCTGCAGGGCGAGCGTAAACAGGCCGGGCAGAACAAGTCCCTGGGCCAGTTCAACCTGGAAGACATTCCGCCGGCGCCGCGCGGCGTGCCGCAGATCGAGGTGACCTTCGACATCGACGCCAACGGCATTCTGCACGTGGGCGCCAAGGACAAGGCCACCGGCAAGGAGCAGACCATTCAGATCAAGGCGTCTTCCGGCCTGTCCGACGACGAAGTCGATCAAATGGTCAAGGACGCCGAGGCCCACGCCGACGAGGACAAGAAGTTCGAGGAGCTGGTGCAGGCCCGTAACCAGGGTGACCACCTGGTGCACGCCACCCGCAAGACCCTGGAAGAGGCGGGCGACAAGGCCAGCGACGAGGAGAAGGAAGCCATCAACACGGCGATCTCCGACCTGGAGCAGGCGCTCAAGGGCAGCGACAAGGACGACATCGAGGCCAAGACCAAGGCGCTCACCGAGGCCTCCGGTTCCCTGGCACAGAAGATGTATGCCGAAGCCCAGCAGGCCGAGCAGGGCGGCGCCGACGCCGGCCAGCAGCAGAAGGCCTCCGGTGACGATGTCGTCGACGCCGAGTTCGAGGAAGTCGACGACGATAAGAAAAAATAAGCCTGCACGCTGGCACGCGGCACGCTGACACGCTGGTCTGCCGCGTTCCCAAGCGCTCACCGCGCTTCGCGTGAGTGCGCTTCGCGTTTTTTAGCGTGTAGCGTGCAAGCGTGAAGCGTGTTTGCGTTTTCGAACAGAGAATTTTTATGTCCAAACGCGATTATTACGAAGTGCTGGGGGTGGGTAAGGACGCCAGCCAGCAGGATCTGAAAAAGGCCTACCGGCGTCTGGCCATGAAGTACCATCCGGACCGCAACCCGGATGACCAGGAGGCGGTGGCCAAGTTCAAGGAGGCCAAGGAAGCCTACGAGGTGCTCTCCGACGAGCAGAAGCGCGCCGCCTACGACCAGTTCGGCCATGCCGGGGTCAACGGCCAGGGCGGCTTCGGCGGCGGTGGTGCCGGTGGCTTTGGCGGTGGCGGCTTCGGCGATATCTTCGGTGACATCTTCGGCGATATCTTCGGCGGCGGTGGCCGTCGCGGCCCGGCCCGCGGCGCCGACCTGCGCTATACCCTGGAGCTGACCCTGGAACAGGCGGTGCGCGGCTGCGAGGAAAAGATCCGCGTGCCCAGCTGGGACACCTGCGAGGTCTGTGACGGCAGCGGCGCCCAGGCCGGCGAGCAGCCGGTAACCTGCCCGACCTGTAACGGCATGGGCCAGGTACGCATGCAGCAGGGCTTCTTCACGGTGCAGCAGGCCTGCCCCACCTGCCACGGCGAAGGCAAGGTGGTGGAGAATCCCTGTGGTCATTGCGGTGGCCAGGGTCGGGTGCAGACCACCCGCACCCTGTCGGTGAAAATCCCCGCCGGCGTCGACACCGGCGACCGCATCCGTCTGGCCGGCAAAGGCGAGGCGGGCATGAACGGGGCGCCCCCTGGCGATCTGTACGTGCAGGTGGCGGTCCGTGAGCACGACATCTTCAAGCGCGACGGCGAGAACCTGCACGTGGAAGTGCCGCTCAGCTTCGTGGACGCGGCCCTGGGCGGCGAGCTGGATGTGCCGACCCTGAACGGCCAGGTCAAATTGAAGGTGCCGCCGGAGACCCAGACCGGCAAACTGTTCCGGCTGCGTGGCAAGGGCGTCACCCCGGTACGCGGCGGGCCGCCCGGCGACCTGTTGTGCAAGGTGGTGGTGGAAACCCCGGTGAAGCTGTCCGGGGACCAGAAAGACCTGCTGCGCCAGTTCCAGGATTCCCTGGAAAAGGGCGGTGAGCGTCACAACCCGCGCCGCACCAGTTGGTTCGAGGGCGTCAAGCGGTTCTTCGACGGGCTCTGAGGAAACAGCATGAAAGTAGGGATCATAGGCGCCGCCGGGCGCATGGGCCGGACTCTGATGGAGGCCACCCTGGCCAATCCGGACACCGAACTGGCCGCCGCCGTGGACGTGCCGGGCTCCAGCCTGATCGGCGTGGACGCCGGCGAGCTGCTGGGCCGCCAGGCCCTGGGCGTGGCCCTGGCGGACGACCTGGAGAAGGTGGTGCGCGACGCGGAGGTGTTCATCGACTTCACCGTGCCGGAGGCCACTGCCCGGCACATTGAGGTGTGCCGCGCCGCCGGCACCCGCCTGGTGATCGGCACCACCGGCCTGAATGACGAGCAGACGGCGTCGTTGCGCGCCGCCAGCGAGGACATCGCCATCTGTTTCGCGCCCAACTACTCGATCGGCGTGAACCTGTGCTTCAAGCTGTTGGAAACCGCCGCCGCGGTGCTCGGCGATGAGGTCGACATCGAGGTGATCGAGGCCCACCACCGACACAAGATCGATGCCCCCTCCGGCACCGCCCTGCGCATGGGCGAGGTGGTGGCCCAGACCCTGGGCCGGGACCTGAAGGAGTGCGCGGTGTATGGCCGCGAGGGCCGCACCGGTGAGCGCGACCGACGCACCATCGGCTTCGAGACCATCCGCGCCGGCGACATCGTCGGCGACCACACGGTGATGTTCGCCGCCGAGGGCGAGCGGGTGGAAATCACCCACAAGGCGTCCAGCCGCATGTCCTTCGGCCGTGGCGCGGTTCGCGCGGCGCAGTGGCTGGGCGGTCACCAGCGTGGCCTGTTCGACATGCAGGACGTGCTCGGCCTGACCGGCGACAGCGCCGGCTGGGGCCGTTGAGCGGCTTCAGCCGCGAATCCGGGCGTGTGACGTGACACCAGGGCGGTTACGTCCTAAAATACCGCCTGCCCAAGATGGGCGAGCGGGTGGCCGTGTGAAACCGGGTGTTTTTCCCTCAGAACGCGTTTCCTGAAAGCGAGGTGGAGCAATCCATCTCGCTTTTTTGCGAACCTCGCAAGGGGTTCCGGCCCCCGCCACCGATCTCCACAAGTCCCTATCCGCCAGGAGGTTGCGTTGACGGTACCCGCCATACTTGCTCTGGAAGACGGTAGTCTCTTTCGGGGTGTCGCCATTGGCGCCACGGGTGAAACCGTGGGTGAAGTGGTGTTCAACACCGCCATGACCGGCTATCAGGAAATTCTCACCGATCCGTCCTATGCCAAGCAGATCGTGACCCTGACCTATCCGCATATCGGCAATACCGGGGTGAACCCGGAGGACGAAGAGTCCGCGCGCGTCTGGGCCGCCGGCCTGGTGATCCGCGATCTGACCCTGACGGTGAGCAGCTGGCGCGCCCGGCAGTCCCTGCCGGACTACCTGAAGGAGCGCGGCATCGTCGCCATCGCCGACATCGATACCCGCCGCCTGACCCGCATTCTGCGCGACAAAGGCGCGCAGAACGGCTGCATCCTGGCCGGCGACGATATCGATGAGGAGAAAGCGCTGGCCGCCGCCCGCGCCTTCCCCGGCCTTAAAGGTATGGACCTGGCCCGGGAAGTGAGCGTCAAGGAACGTTACCAGTGGTCCGAGGGCACCTGGGAACGCGCCACTGGCCACCGCCCCGGCGGTGAGCCGCGCTTCAAGGTGGTGGCCTACGATTACGGCTGCAAGCGCAATATTCTGCGCATGCTCGCCGATCGCGGCTGCGACCTTACCGTGGTGCCGGCGCAGACCCCGGCCGCCGAGGTGCTGGCCATGCAGCCGGACGGTGTGTTCCTGGCCAACGGCCCCGGCGACCCGGAGCCTTGCGACTACGCCATCGACGCGATCCGCGAGATCGTCGCCACCGGCCTGCCCACCTTCGGCATCTGCCTGGGGCACCAGCTGCTCGGCCTGGCCAGCGGCGCGCGCACCGTGAAGATGAAGAACGGCCACCACGGCGCCAACCACCCGGTCAAGAACCTGGATGACGGCACCGTGATGATCACCAGCCAGAACCACGGTTTCGCGGTGGACGCCGAGACCCTGCCGGACAACGTCAAGGTGACCCATGTGTCCCTGTTCGACGGCACTCTGCAGGGGATTCACCGCACCGACGTGCCGGCCTTCAGCTTCCAGGGGCACCCGGAAGCGAGCCCGGGCCCGCACGACTGCGCGCCGCTGTTCGATCATTTCATCGAGCTGATGGAGGCCCACGGGGCCGATCGCTGAACACCGAATTCACGCCTGACGGTTAGCACCTATGCCCAAGAGAACCGACATACAGAGCATCCTCATCATCGGCGCCGGCCCGATCGTTATCGGTCAGGCCTGCGAGTTTGATTATTCCGGCGCCCAGGCCTGCAAGGCGCTGCGCGAGGAAGGTTTCCGGGTGATCCTGGTGAACTCCAACCCGGCCACCATCATGACCGACCCGGCCATGGCGGACGCCACCTACATCGAGCCCATCACCTGGGAAACGGTGGCCAAGATCATCGAGAAGGAGCGCCCGGACGCACTGCTGCCCACCATGGGTGGCCAGACCGCGCTCAACTGCGCCCTGGATCTGGAACGCCACGGCGTGCTCGAAAAATTCGGCGTCGAGATGATCGGCGCCAACGCCGACACCATCGACAAGGCCGAGAACCGCGACCGCTTCGATAAGGCGATGCGCAACATCGGCCTGGAGTGCCCGCGCGCCAAGGTGGCCCGCACCATGGAGCAGGCCTGGGAAATCCAGGCCGAGCTGGGCTTTCCCTCGATCATCCGGCCGTCGTTCACCATGGGCGGCTCCGGCGGCGGCGTGGCGTACAACAAGGAAGAGTTCGAGGAAATCTGCACCCGCGGTTTCGATCTCTCGCCGACCCATGAGCTGCTGATCGACGAATCGCTGCTGGGCTGGAAGGAATACGAGATGGAGGTCGTTCGCGACAAGAACGACAACTGCATCATCGTCTGCGCCATCGAGAACTTTGATCCGATGGGTGTGCACACCGGCGATTCCATCACCGTGGCCCCGGCGCAAACGCTCACCGACAAGGAATACCAGGTGATGCGCGATGCCTCCCTGGCGGTGCTGCGCGAAATCGGCGTGGAAACCGGCGGCTCCAACGTGCAGTTCGGCATGTGCCCGGACACCGGTCGCATGGTGGTGATCGAGATGAACCCGCGGGTATCGCGGTCCTCGGCGCTGGCCTCCAAGGCCACCGGCTTCCCGATCGCCAAGGTGGCCGCCAAGCTGGCGGTGGGCTACACCCTGGACGAGCTGCAGAACGAGATCACCGGTGGTGCCACCCCGGCGTCCTTCGAGCCGTCCATCGATTACGTGGTCACCAAGATTCCGCGCTTCAACTTCGAGAAGTTCGCCGCCGCCGATCCGGTGCTCACCACCCAGATGAAGTCCGTGGGCGAGGTGATGTCCATCGGCCGCAACTTCCAGGAATCCCTGCACAAGGCCCTGCGCGGCCTGGAAACCGATTCCGTCGGTTTCGACCCGCACATCGATCTGGACGCGCCGGACGCCGCCGAGCGCATTGCCCAGCTGCTGTCCACGCCCGGGCCGGAGCGGATCTGGATCGTCGGCGACGCCTTCCGCAGCGGGATGAGCGTCGACGACGTGTTCAACATCACCCAGATAGATCGCTGGTTCCTGGTGCAGATCGCCGACCTGATCAACGAAGAGAAGGCGGTGGCCGCCGGGACCTTCAGCGATCTCGGCAAAACGCGGCTCTATCAGCTCAAGCGCAAGGGCTTTTCCGACGCGCGTCTGGCACAGCTGCTTGGCGTCAAGGAAGTGGACGTGCGCCTCAAGCGCCGCGAGCTGGACGTGATGCCGGTGTTCAAGCGGGTCGATACCTGCGCGGCGGAATTCGCCACCAGCACCGCCTACCTGTATTCCAGCTACGACGAAGAGTGCGAGTCGAACCCCTCCGACCGTGACAAGATCATGGTGATCGGCGGCGGGCCGAACCGTATCGGCCAGGGCATCGAGTTCGATTATTGTTGTGTCCACGCCGCCTTCGCCATGAAGGACGACGGCTACGAGACCATCATGGTCAACTGCAACCCGGAAACCGTGTCCACCGACTACGACACGTCCGACCGGCTCTACTTCGAGCCGATCACCCTGGAAGACGTGCTGGCCATCGTCGACAAGGAAAAGCCCAAGGGCGTGATTGTCCAGTATGGCGGCCAGACGCCGCTGAAACTGGCTCGCGACCTGCAGGCGTTCGGCGTGCCGATCATCGGCACCAGCCCGGACGCCATTGACGAGGCCGAGGACCGCGAGCGCTTCCAGCAGATGGTCAACAAGCTTGCCCTCAAGCAGCCGCCCAACCGTACCGCGCGCTCCATGGACGAGGGCATCAAGCTGGCCGAGGAAATCGGCTATCCGCTGGTGGTGCGGCCTTCCTACGTGCTCGGTGGCCGGGCCATGGAAATCGTCTACAACGAGGCGGAACTGCGCAGCTACATGAACAACGCGGTGAGCGTGTCCAACGATTCACCGGTGCTGTTGGACCGTTTCCTGGACGACGCCATCGAGGTGGACGTGGACGCCATCTGCGACGGCAAGCAGGTGGTGATCGGCGGCATCATGCAGCACATCGAGCAGGCCGGCGTGCATTCCGGCGACTCGGCCTGTTCCCTGCCGCCCTATTCCCTGGACGCGGCGGTGCAGGACGTGATGCGCGAGCAGGCCGCCGCCATGGCCCTGGAACTGGGCGTGATCGGCCTGATGAACGTGCAGTTCGCGGTCAAGGGCGACGAAGTCTATGTGCTGGAAGTGAACCCGCGTGCCTCGCGCACGGTCCCTTATGTGTCCAAGTGCATCGGTGTGTCCCTGGCCAAGGTGGCGGCCCGCTGCATGGCCGGCACCTCGCTGGCCGAGCAGGGCTTCACCGAGGAAGTGGCGCCGCGCCATTACTTCGTCAAGGAGGCGGTGTTCCCGTTCGCCAAGTTCCCGAAGGTGGACCCGATCCTCGGCCCGGAAATGAAATCCACCGGTGAGGTGATGGGTGTCGGGTCAACGTTCGCGGAAGCCTTCGGCAAGGCCTCCCTGGGCGCCGGCGAGCGCCTGCCGGAGGGCGGCACCGCCTTTATTTCCGTGCGCGACGCCGACAAGGCGGTGGCGGTGGAAGTGGCGCGCTCGCTGATTGAGCTGGGCTTCGAACTGGTGGCTACCCGCGGCACCGCCGCTCACCTGACCGAGGCCGGGCTGACGGTGAAGCCGGTGAACAAGGTGCTGGAAGGCCGGCCGCACATCGTCGATATGATCAAGAACGACGAGGTGAAGCTGATCGTGAACACCACCGAGGGCAAGCAGGCGATTCGCGATTCCTTCGCCATCCGCCGTTCCGCCCTGCAGCACAAGGTGTTCTACACCACCACCATCACCGCGGCCTACGCGGTCTGCCAGGCCATGGCGATCAGCGGTGAGCCGCAGGTTCGTCGTCTGCAGGACCTGCACGCCGAAATGAATTAACCGAAGGTCGTCCCGGGTTGCCCCCGGGGCGACCCTGGGATGACCAAAGAGGTTAGATCTATGCAACGCGTTCCCATGACGGTCGCCGGCGCCGATGCCCTGCGCAAGGAACTGGACCAGCTTAAGAAGGTGGACCGCCCGCGGATTTCCGCCGCCATCGCCGAGGCCCGCGAGCACGGCGATCTGAAGGAAAACGCCGAATACCATGCCGCCCGCGAGCAGCAGGGGTTCTGCGAAGGGCGCATCCAGGAAATCGAGGGCAAGCTTTCCAACGCCCAAATCATCGACGTCACCAGCCTGGAGAACACCGGTAAGGTGATTTTCGGGGTCACGGTGACCATCCTGGACGTGGACACCGACGAAGAGAAGGTCTACCAGATCGTTGGTGACGACGAGTCGGACATCAAGAACGGCAAGCTGAGCGTCAACTCACCCATCGCCCGGGGCCTGATCGGCCGCGAGGAAGGCGACGTGGTGCAGATCGAAACGCCGGGCGGCGTCAAGGAATACGAAGTGGACAAGGTGGAGCACCTCTGAGGCGCTCCCCGTGAATCACTGATCCTGGGCGCGCAGGATATTGGACAGCTTGGGGTTGGGTTTGGCGGCGGCGCGGTAGAGCAGGGCGATATTGCCGATGCGCTGCACCAGCTCGGCGCCGCTGCGCTCGCACAGCTCGTCGATCATGCGGGCCCGCTCGTCGCGGGTGGGCGCGCTGATCTTCACCTTGATCAACTCATGATCTTCCAGCCGCGCCTGAAGCTCTTCCACGAAGGTGTCGCTGAGGCCCTTGTCACCGGACAGCAGCACCGGCTTGAGGTGGTGGCCGATGCGGCGCAGGCGTTTCTTGTCCAACGGGCTCAGGGGCATGATCTTCTCCAAAAACGGGGGCGCTATTCTAGACCCCGAAACCCACCGATGCGAGGGGCGCTGACCGATGGCGCGATCAAAAAGCAGCCAGCGCTGGCTCCGCGAGCACTTCGACGACCACTGGGTGGCGAAGGCTCAGGCGGAAGGGTACCGCTCCCGGGCCAGTTTCAAGCTGCTGGAAATCCACGACAAGGACAAACTGTTCCGGCCCGGCATGCGGGTGCTGGACCTGGGCGCCGCGCCCGGCGGCTGGTCCCAGGTGGCGGCCCGGCTGGTGGGTTCACGGGGCACTATCGTGGCCAGTGACATTCTGGCCATGGACGCCATCCCGGACGTGACCTTCGTGCAGGGGGATTTCCGGGAAGAAGCGGTCTATGAGCAAATAACCGCATTGCTCGGTGAGCAGAAGGTCGACCTTGTAATGTCGGACATGGCCCCCAATATGAGTGGGAACCGGGCCGTGGATCTGCCACGGGCCATGTATCTGGCCGAACTGGCGCTGGATATGGCGGTCAATGTGTTGCAGCCGCGCGGCCAGTTCCTGGTCAAGGTGTTTCAGGGCGAGGGGTTCGACGAGTATCGACGTTCCCTGCAGGGCGCCTTCAAGAAGGTGGTCAGCCGTAAACCGGCGGCCAGCCGGCCGCGCTCCACCGAGGTGTACCAATTGGGGTCACACCTGAAGTAGTGTAGAGTTGCAAGTCTGTCAGTACGCGCTATTGCGCTCAGTAAGTCGAGGTCTCCCTTGAACGACATGACCAAGAATATCGTGCTGTGGCTGGTGATTGCCGGGGTGCTCTATGTAGTGGCTTCCAGCATCAACCCGCAGCCTTCCCAGCAAATGCTGAACTACTCCTCGTTCATCCATAACGTGGAGAGTGGCAATGTGGACCAGGTCACCATCGGCGATACCCGTATCTCCGGGGAGATGAAGGACGGCAGCCGCTTCGAGACCGTCAAGCCGCCGGCCATGGACACCAACCTGATCCCCACGCTGATCCAGAACAACGTTCAGGTCACCGGTAAGGAGCCGGAGCGTCAGGGCTTCCTGACCCAGCTGTTCCTGTCGGTGCTGCCGATTCTGCTGATCCTGGCGATCTTTATCTTCTTCATGCGGCAGATGCAGGGCGGCGGCAAAGGCGGCGGTGGCCCGATGACGTTCGGCAAGTCCAAGGCCCGCTTGATGGGCGAGGACCAGATCAAGACCACCTTCGCCGACGTGGCTGGTGTGGAAGAGGCCAAGGAAGAAGTGCAGGAACTGGTGGAGTTCCTGCGTGATCCGGCCAAATTCCAGCGTCTGGGCGGCAAGATTCCCCGTGGCGTGCTGATGGTGGGCTCGCCGGGTACCGGTAAAACCCTGCTTGCCAAGGCCATCGCCGGCGAAGCCAAGGTGCCGTTCTTCAGCATTTCCGGCTCCGACTTCGTGGAAATGTTCGTCGGCGTGGGCGCGTCCCGCGTACGCGACATGTTCGATCAGGCCAAAAAGCACGCGCCCTGCATCATCTTTATCGACGAGATCGACGCGGTGGGCCGCTCCCGGGGCGCCGGTCTCGGCGGTGGGCACGACGAGCGCGAGCAGACCCTGAACCAGCTGCTGGTGGAAATGGACGGCTTCGATGCCAACGACGGCATCATCGTGATCGCCGCCACCAACCGTCCGGACGTGCTCGACCCGGCGCTGCTGCGCCCTGGCCGCTTCGACCGTCAGGTGACGGTGCCGCTGCCGGACATCCGTGGCCGCGAGCAGGTGCTCAAGGTGCACATGCGCCCGGTGCCGGTGGCCGAGGACGTGGATCCCAGCGTCATTGCCCGCGGTACCCCGGGCTTCTCCGGCGCCGACCTGGCCAACCTGGTCAATGAAGCCGCCCTGTTCGCCGCCCGCGCCAACAAGCGCATGGTGGGCATGGAGGAGTTCGAGAAGGCCAAGGACAAGATCCTGATGGGCGCGGAACGCCGCTCCATGGTGATGAGCGAGAAAGAAAAGCTGAACACCGCCTACCACGAATCGGGCCACGCCATCGTCGGCCGGCTGGTGCCGGACCACGACCCGGTCTACAAGGTCAGCATCATTCCCCGTGGCCGTGCCCTGGGCGTGACCATGTACCTCCCCGAGGAGGACAAGTACTCCCAGTCCAAGCGGGCCCTGGAATCGGCGATCTGCTCGCTGTACGGCGGTCGTCTGGCGGAGGAAATGACCCTGGGCTTTGATGGGGTCACCACCGGCGCCTCCAACGACATCGAACGGGCCACCAAAATGGCCCGGGCCATGGTCACCAAGTGGGGCCTCAGCGAGAAAATGGGTCCGCTGGCCTACGAGGAGGACGAAGGTGAGGTGTTCCTGGGCAAACAGATGTCCCAGCGCAAGCACGTCTCCGAGCAGACCTCCGAGGAGATCGACCGGGAGGTGCGCGCCATCATCGACAGCTGCTACTCACGGGCCAAGACCATCCTGGAGGAAAACCGGGACAAGCTGGACCTGATGGCGGAAGCGCTGATGCAGTACGAAACCATCGACGCCGAGCAGATCAACGACATCATGGCCGGCCACAAACCCCGGCCGCCCCGTGACTGGCGCGATCAGGGCCCGGGCAGCGGTGCCTCCTCGTCCCGCGACGAGGACGCCGCCGGCGATGCCAAGCCCGGCGACGACGCCATCGGCGGACCGGCGAACACGCACTGATCCAGCGTCGATGAGCGAAACAACCAGCCTGAGCTGTGGGGCGCGGACACTGAACCTGTCCGCGCCCCTCGTTATGGGGATCCTGAACGTGACCCCCGATTCCTTCTCCGACGGCGGCCGCTACACCACGCGGGACGCCGCTCTGCGTCAGGCGCGACGGCTGCTCGACGAGGGCGCGGCGATCATCGACGTGGGCGGCGAATCCACCCGCCCCGGCGCCGAGCCGGTGGCCGAGCAGGAGGAGCTGGACCGGGTGGTGCCGGTGGTCGAGGCCCTGGCCCGGGAGTTGGGCGCGGTGGTGTCGGTGGACACCAGCACGCCGGCGGTAATCCGCGAAACCGCCGCCGCCGGCGCCGGGCTGATCAATGACGTGCGCTCCCTGCGCCGCCCCGGCGCCCTGGAGGCGGCGGCCCATGCCGGCCTGCCGGTGTGTGTGATGCATATGGTCGGCGAGCCCGGCAACATGCAGGATAATCCCCGCTACCAGAATGTGACCGCCGAGGTGGTGGCCTTTCTGCGCGAGCGGGTGGCGGCCTGCGTGGCCGCCGGTATTCCCCGGGAGCGGCTGTTGGTGGACCCGGGCTTCGGTTTCGCCAAGACCCTGGACCACAATCTGCAGCTGCTGGCGGAGCTGGAACAGCTGAAGGCGCTGGGTCTGCCGATGCTGGTGGGGCTGTCGCGCAAGGGCATGATCGGCAAGGTACTGGATCGCCCGGTGGACGAGCGCATGCCCGGTTCCCTGGCGGCGGCGGTGATGTGCGTGGAGCGTGGCGCCCGCATCGTGCGCGCCCACGACGTCAAGGCCACGGTGGACGGCGTGCGTTTCGCCCACGCGGTCCTCAATCACAAAAATCGCCGCCCCTGACCGGCTCTCGGCCAGGGCCATGCGGCGCGGGACGACCCGATAGAGTCGTCCGAGCAAGGAGACAACGGATGAGTCGCAAGTATTTTGGTACCGACGGCATTCGCGGTACCGTCGGCGAGCCGCCGATCACCCCGGATTTCGTGCTGAAGCTGGGCTGGGCCGCCGGCCGCGTGCTGGCCGCCCACGGCGGCAGCAAGATCCTGATCGGCAAGGACACGCGCATTTCCGGCTATATGTTCGAGTCCGCCCTGGAGGCCGGCATTTCCGCCGCCGGCGTGGATGTGCGTTTGCTGGGGCCGATGCCGACACCGGCCATCGCCTACCTTACCCGCACCCTGCACGCCCAGGCCGGCATCGTCATCTCCGCCTCTCACAACGCCTATACCGACAACGGCATCAAGTTCTTCGGCGGTGATGGTCGCAAACTCAACGACCAGATCGAGCTGGAGATCGAGCGCATGCTCGACGAGCCGATCTCGGTGGTGGCCACCGACCGGCTCGGCAAGGTACGGCGCATCGACGACGCCCGCGGCCGCTATATCGAATTCTGCAAGAGCACCGCGCCGGGGCTGGCCCTGCACGGCCTCAAGATCGTGGTCGATACCGCCAACGGGGCCGCGTACCACATCACGCCGGATGTGCTGGAGGAGCTGGGCGCCAACGTGGTGCCGATGTCCAACCGGCCGGACGGTTTCAATATCAACCGGGAATGCGGCTCCACCAAACCCGACGCGCTGTGCCGGCGTGTGCTGGAGGAGAAGGCGGACCTGGGTCTGGCTCTGGACGGCGACGCCGACCGGCTGATCATGGTGGACGACCGGGGGCAGGTGGTGGACGGCGACCAGCTGCTTTATATCATTGCCCGCGACCGCCACCGCCGCGGCCGGCTGGACGGCGGCGTGGTCGGCACCCTGATGTCCAACCTGGGCCTGGAGCTGGCCCTGGGCGCCCTGGGTATTCCGTTTGCCCGCGCCAAGGTCGGTGACCGCTACGTGATGGAGCAGCTCGACGATCGGGGCTGGCTGCTGGGCGGCGAAAACTCCGGCCACCTGGTGTGTCTGGACCGCACCTCCACCGGTGACGGGACCGTGGCCGCCCTGCAGGTGCTGGACGCGCTGCGCCGCGAACAGCGCTCCCTGCGCGAGGTGGCGGCGGAAGCGCCGTTGTTGCCGCAGACGCTGATCAATGTGCGCGGCGCCCGCCGCGACGGCTATCAGGACGACCCCCACCTGCGCGACGAGCTGGCCGCGGTGGAGCAGGAGCTGGGTAAGAACGGTCGGGTATTGTTGCGCCCGTCCGGCACCGAGCCGCTGGTGCGGGTAATGGTGGAAGGCAAGGACGGCGAGCAGGTAGAGCGGCTGTGCCGCCGGCTGGCCGAGGCCGTCGAGGCAGCGATCGCCTGAGATGGGCGCATCGCCGCGAACGACGCGGATGCAGAGAAGGGGAAACCGGGAATGACAAGAACACCGCTGGTGGCGGGTAACTGGAAAATGAACGGCAGCCTGGCCCTGGTCCGGGAACTGGCCGCGGCGCTGCGGGACGCGAAACCGGAAGGCGTGGAGGTGGCGTTGTGCCCGCCCTATCCCTATCTGCCGGCGCTGGGAGAGGCCCTGGCCGGCTCCGGGCTGGATCTGGGGGCTCAGAATCTGGCGGACCACGGCGACGGCGCCTTCACCGGCGAGGTGTCCGCGGAGATGCTGCTCGAGTTCGGCTGCCGCTTCGCCATCGTCGGCCATTCCGAGCGTCGTGAGTTGTACGGCGAGGACGACGATCAGGTGGCGAGTAAGTTTCTGCGCGCCCGGGAAGCGGGGCTCACGCCGATCCTGTGCGTGGGCGAGACGCTGCGTCAGCGCGAAGCGGAAGAGACCGACCAGGTGGTGGTGCGGCAATTGATGGCGGTGGTGGAAGCCGCCGGCGTCGAGGCCCTGGAGCGCGCGGTGCTGGCCTATGAGCCGGTCTGGGCCATCGGCACCGGCCTCACCGCCACGCCGGAACAGGCCCAGGCGGTGCACGCCGGCCTGCGCGCGGCGGTGGCGGATCGCGACGCGGACATCGCCGCGCGGCTGCGTATCCTTTACGGCGGCAGTGTAAAGGCGGATAATGCCGCCCCTCTGTTTGCCCAGCTGGACATCGACGGTGGTCTGATTGGCGGGGCATCCCTGAAAGCAGAAGAATTTATCGCCATTTGTCGGGCGGCAGGTTGATTATGGATATTGTGCTTCATGTGGTGCACGTGCTGGCGGCGTTGGGTCTTATCGGCCTGATCCTGATTCAGCACGGCAAGGGTGCCGACGCCGGTGCCTCTTTTGGTGGTGGCGGTTCGCAGACCGTGTTCGGCAGCGCCGGCTCCGCCAATTTCCTGACCCGTTCCACGGCCATTCTGGCGGTGGTGTTCTTCATCACCAGCCTGGGCCTGGCCTGGATGGCCCGCCAGGAAGTCTCCGGTGGTGGCAGCATCCTGCCGGCGCTGGAATCGGTGGACGAGCAGGACGTGCCGGCCATGGACCAGCAGGGCGGTGATGTGCCCGGTGCCGGGCAGTCCGGTGGCGACGTGCCGGCCATGGAATCCGGTGACGTGCCCGCGGCGGAAACTGAAAATGCGCCTTCAGCGGGCTCTGAAAATCAGCCGTCAGCGAATTCTCAAAATGAGGCTTTAGATGTGCCGGCGGCTGAGTTAGAATCCCCGGCCCCGGATGAGACACCGTCTCAGCCGGCGCAGTAAACGTGTTCTTTGCCGAAGTGGTGGAATTGGTAGACACGCTATCTTGAGGGGGTAGTGACCTTACGGTCGTGCCGGTTCAAGTCCGGCCTTCGGCACCAAATACGGAATGGCTTTGCCGCTCCTTAAGATTCGGAAAAATAAATACTTTTTTCTCGAATCGGATTGACAAAGCCCGCGTGAATCCTTAGTATTTGCGCTCGATTTCAAGTGCGGGGTGGAGCAGTCTGGTAGCTCGTCGGGCTCATAACCCGAAGGTCGTAGGTTCAAATCCTGCCCCCGCTACCACTTGTCGGAACCGATCCGGTTCTGAACAACAAAAAGCCCCTCTATAGGGGCTTTTTGCTATACAACCGGGTCGATAGTGGGAAATGGGCGTCAGGCCCATTTTTTGTTTGTGACGCCGGTAAAGGATGCCGGCAAAAGACCACGACGCAGAGGTTAGATGTCGAAACGCACCGAACAACTCAAGGAGCTTCTGGCTCCGTTGGTGGAAGACCTGGGTTACACGCTTTGGGGTATCCAGTACCTCCAAGGGCGTGGTGCGGTATTGCGCCTTTTCATTGATCATGAAGACGGCATCACCGTTGACGATTGCGCTCGCGTAAGCAACGAAGTCAGCGGGCTGCTCGACGTGGAAGACCCGATCCCCGGCGAATACAACCTGGAAGTCTCTTCTCCGGGTCTGGATCGCCCACTCTTCGAACTTTCCCAATTTGACCGTTATCAGGGCGAGGACGTGCAACTCACGTTGCTGGCTCCGATCGCGGGCAAGCGTAAAATAACGGCGACCCTGGTTGCCGTGGACGGCGATACGCTGGAGGTGACGCTCGATGGCGAAACCCTGCGTGTTCCCTACAGTCAGGTGGACCGTGCCCGATTGAAGCCCCGCTTCGATTGAGCGCGCCCCGGAGACATAGGTAAAGGCCTGGCCATGAACAAAGAGATCCTGCTGGTAGCGGAAACCGTTTCCAACGAGAAGGGCGTCAGCCGCGATGTAATTTTCGAGGCCATCGAATCGGCCCTGGCGGCGGCGACCAAGAAACGCTTCAAGGAAGAAGATGTGGAAATTCGCGTGGAGATCGACCGCGTCAGCGGCGACTACCGCACCTTCCGCGTCTGGCACGTGGTGCCCGATGAAGAGCTGTTCGAATTCGGCCGCCAGCTGACGCTGGACGAAGCCCATGAAGAGAACGAAAGCCTTCAGATCGGCGATACCCACGAACAGGAAATCGAGTCCGAGGCGTTCGGCCGTATCGCCGCCCAGACCGCCAAGCAGGTGATCGTGCAGAAGGTCCGCGAAGCGGAACGCCGGCAGATCATCGAGGAATACCGCGACCGCATCGGCGAGCTGATCAGCGGCGTGGTGAAAAAGTCCAGCCGCGACGCCATCGTGCTCGACCTGGGCGGCAACGCCGAGGCGCTGATCACCCGCGAGCACATGATCACCCGCGAAAGCGTGCGCCAGAATGACCGTCTGCGCGCCTACCTGCTGGGTGTCAACGAAGAGAACCGCGGCCCGCAGCTGTTCGCCAGCCGCGCCTGCCCGGAAATGCTCATCGAACTGTTCAAGATCGAGGTGCCGGAGATCGGAGAGGAACTGATCGAGATCAAGGGCGCCGCCCGCGATCCCGGTTCCCGCGCCAAGATCGCGGTGAAGACCAATGATCAGCGCATCGACCCGGTGGGCGCCTGTGTCGGCATGCGCGGCGCGCGTGTGCAGGCGGTGTCCAACGAACTGGCCGGCGAGCGCATCGACATCGTGCTGTGGGACGACAACCCGGCGCAGCTGGTGATCAACGCCATGCAGCCGGCGGAAGTGGCCTCCATCGTGGTGGACGAGGAAAGCCACACCATGGACATCGCGGTGGAAGACGAATCCGCCCTGGCCCAGGCCATCGGTCGCAGCGGCCAGAACATCCGCCTCGCCTCCGAGCTGACCGGCTGGGAGCTGAACGTGATGACCATCGATGAGGCGGAGAACAAGCAGCAGCAGGAAGCGGAACAGGCGCTGCAAAACTTTATCGAGTATCTGGACGTGGACGAGGACGTGGCCGCGGTGCTGGTGGAGGAAGGCTTCTCCACCCTCGAGGAAGTGGCCTACGTGCCCACCGAGGAGATGCTCGCCATCGAGGGCTTCGACGAGGACATCGTGGAAGCCCTGCGCCAGCGCGCCAAGGACGCGCTGCTGACCCGGGCCCTGGTGTCCGAAGAGAAATTCGAACAGGCCGAACCCGCCGATGATCTGCTCAACATGGAGGGCATGGATCGTGATCTGGCGGTGGAGCTGGCCTCAAAAGGCATCGTCTCCATGGAGGACCTTGCCGAACAAGCGGTGGACGACCTGCTCGACATCGAGGGGATGGACGAAGAGCGCGCGGCCCAGTTGATCATGACCGCTCGCGCCCCCTGGTTTGCAGGCGAGGAAGCCGGCGAGTAACGCTGGCCGGATTAGCAGGGCGCCACCCAGACGCGGACAGGAGAGTGTTGCTGACATGGCAGAAACGACCGTAAAGAAACTGGCCGATGTGGTAGGTATTCCGGTGGACACGCTGCTCACGCAGATGAAGGAAGCCGGGCTGCCCCACACCGATGCCGGTGAAGGGGTCTCCGATGAACAGAAGCAGCAGCTGCTCGCGCACCTGCGCAAGTCCCATGGTGCCCAGTCGTCGGAGCCCAGCAAGATCACCCTGAAACGCCGCTCCACGAGCACCATCAAGACCACCGGCGCGGCGGGCAAGGCGAAGACCGTGAACGTGGAAGTGCGCAAGAAGCGCACCTACGTGAAGCGTGCGAGCATCGAGGAAGAAGAGCGGCTGGAAGCCGAGCGCAAGGCGGCCGAGGAAGAAGCGGCGCGTCTGGCGGAGGAAGAAGCCAAGCGCAAGGCCGAGGAAGAAGAGGCCAAGCGCAAGGCGGAAGAGGAAGAGGCCCTGCGCCGCGAGCAGGAGGCCAAGGCCCGCGCCGAGAAAGAGCGCGCCGCCGAGGAAGAGAAGGCCTCCCAGGAGAAATCCAAACGCGCCAGCGTGCCGAAAACCGCCAAGAAGGCGCAGAAGGAAGAAACCGAGGAAGAGCGCGTTCAGCGCGAGGCCGAGGAACGCAAGCAGCGTGAAGCCGACGAGGCGCGCCGCAAGCAGGAAGCCGAACAGCGCAAGAAAGCCGAGGAAGAGGCCGCCCGGCGTACCGCCGAGGAAGCCAAGCGCATCGCCGAGGAGCTGGAGAAGCGCGGTGGCGAAGGGCAGGAACAGCCGCGTGAGGAGGAGGACGACAAGAGTTCCTCCATCGTCCGCGACGCCGTTGAAGCCGGCTACCGCACCGAGGAGCGTCAGTCCCGCCGTCGCCGCCGCAAGCCGAAGAGTGCCGGCGTGGCCCACGGCCAGATGAAGAGCTCCATGAACAAACAGCACGGGTTCAAGAGCCCCACGGAGAAAATGGTCTACGACGTCGAAATTCCCGAAACCATCACCGTGGCCGAGTTGGCCCAGCGCATGAACATCAAAGCCAAGGAACTGATCAAGGCGATGATGAAGATGGGCGAGATGGCCACCGTGAACCAGTACATCGACCAGGAAACGGCGGTGCTGCTCACCGAGGAAATGGGCCACACGCCGAAGCTGGTGAAGGGCGAGGAAGAAGCCCTGGAAGACGATCTGGCGACCCTGGCCGACTACAGCGGCATCGACAGCGAGTCCCGCGCTCCGGTGGTGACCATCATGGGTCACGTGGACCACGGCAAGACCTCGCTGCTCGACTATATCCGCAAGGCCAAGGTGGCGGCCGGCGAAGCCGGCGGCATTACCCAGCACATCGGCGCCTACCACGTGCCGCATGAGAAGGGCATGATCACCTTCCTGGACACCCCGGGCCACGCGGCATTCACCGCCATGCGCGCCCGTGGCGCCAAGGCCACCGACATCGTCATCATCGTGGTGGCGGCGGACGACGGCGTGATGCCGCAGACCGAGGAAGCGATCAACCACGCCAAGGCCGCCGGTGTGCCGCTGATCATCGCGGTCAACAAGATCGACAAGGAAAACGCCGATCCGGACCGGGTCAAGAACGAGCTGGCCACCAAGGACGTGATCCCCGAGGAGTGGGGCGGCGAATACCAGTTCATCAATGTGTCGGCCCACTCCGGCCAGGGCATCGACGATCTGCTCGATGCCGTCCTGCTGCAGTCCGAGCTGCTGGAGCTGACCGCGCCGGCCACCGGCCCGGCCAGCGGCGTGGTGATCGAATCCCGCATCGAGAAGGGTCGCGGTACCGTGGCATCGATTCTGGTGCAGTCCGGCGAACTGAACGTCGGCGACATGCTGCTCGCCGGTGCTCATTACGGCCGTGTGCGCGCGCTGATCGACGAAAACGGCAAGCAGGTGCAGAAGGCCGGCCCCTCCATTCCGGTGGAAGTGCTGGGCCTGGACGGCGCGCCGGAAGCCGGCGAGCAGGTGCAGGTGCTGCCCGATGAGAAGAAAGCCCGGGAAGTGGCGGAATTCCGTCAGGAGCGCGACCGTGACGTCAAGCTCAAGCGCCAGCAGGCCTCCAAGCTGGAGAACCTGTTCGAGAATATGGGCAGCGCCGAGGCCAGCCAGGTCAATATCGTGCTGAAGACCGACGTGCGCGGTTCCCTGGAAGCGCTGATCGGCGCGCTCAACGACCTGTCCACCGACGAAGTGAAGGTGAGCCTGGTGTCCGCCGGCGTGGGCGCGATCAACGAGTCCGACGTCAACCTGGCGATGACCAGCGAGGCGGTGCTGCTGGGCTTCAACGTGCGCGCCGACTCCAAAGCCAAGCGCCTGTGCGAGCAGGAAGGCATCGATCTGCGCTACTACAGCGTGATCTATGAGCTGATCGACGACGTCAAACAGGCCATGAGCGGTCTGCTGGCGCCGGAGAAACGCGAGGAAATCCTCGGCACCGCGGAAGTGCGGGATGTGTTCCGCTCTTCCAAGTTCGGTGCCGTGGCCGGTTGCATGGTGGTGGAGGGGACCCTTTACCGGAACCGGCCGATCCGCGTGCTGCGCGACGACGTGGTGGTGTTCGAGGGCGAGCTGGAATCCCTGCGCCGCTTCAAGGACGACGTCGCGGAAGTGCGCAACGGCATGGAGTGCGGTATCGCCGTGAAGAGCTACAACGACGTCAAGGAAGGCGACAAGATCGAGGTGTTCGAAGTGAAGGAGGTGGCGCGCAGCCTGTAAGCGCGCCAAGCCATGAGCCGTCACCGTCGCCCCAGCGGGTTCCAGCGTACCGACCGCATCGCCGACCAGATCCAGCGCGAGCTGTCGCGGGTGCTTCAGTTTGAACTGAAGGATCCGCGCATCGGGCTGGTGACGGTGCAGGACGTGACCGTGGCCCGGGACCTGGCCTACGCGGACGTCTACTTCACCCTGCTGGGTGAAGGCGAGGACGCCGGCCGCGAAGCCGAGCAGGTGCTGACCGGCGCCGCCGGTTTCCTGCGCTCGTCCCTGGCCCAGTCGCTGAATACCCGCACCACGCCGCGTCTGCGTTTTCACTACGACAAAACCCCGGAGCGGGCGTCGGAGCTGTCCAAGCTGATCGACGAAGCCCGTGCCGAGGACCGGGAACTGCGCCCGGAAGACGACACCGACACCAATCACGATTGATCACGGAGCAAAGACTGTGGGAAAACGGCGCCGTGGAGGTCGTACTCTCAATGGCATTCTGTTGCTCGACAAGAGCCAGGGCGTAACCAGTAACGGCGCCCTGCAGATGGCCAAGAAAATGTTCGCCGCCGCCAAGGCCGGCCATACCGGCAGCCTGGATCCGCTGGCCACCGGCATGCTGCCAATCTGCTTTGGCGAGGCCACCAAGTTCAGCCAGTTTCTGCTGGACGCGGACAAGCGTTACCAGGTCACCGCGCGACTGGGCGTGACCACGGAAACCGGCGACGCCGACGGCGAGGTGCGCGACACCCGGCCGGTGGACGTCAGCGAGGCGCGGGCGCTGGAAGCCCTGGACCGCTTCCTTGGCGACATCGAGCAGGTGCCGAGCATGTACTCGGCGATCAAGCACAATGGCACGCCGCTCTACAAACTGGCCCGCGAGGGCATCACCGTGGAGCGCAAGCCGCGGGCGGTCACCATCCACGAGATCCGCGATGCGCGGCTGCTGGACGGCGACCGGCTGGAATTCGAAGTGGCCTGCACCAAGGGCACCTACGTGCGCTCCCTGGTGGAGGACGTGGGCGAGGTGCTGGGTTGCGGCGCCCACGTGATCGGGCTGCGGCGGCTGTCCGCCGGACCCTACCCGGCGGAGCGCATGATGACCCTGGAGCAACTGGGGGACATCAAGGCGGAGGGGGGCTTCGAGGCCCTGGACGATTACCTCTTGCCTTTATCCACCAGCGTGGCAGACTGGCCGCGCGTCGCCCTGGGCGACAATGCGGCCTATTACCTGCGTCAAGGTCAACCGGTGATGGCCGGCGACCGGCCGCAGGATGGCTGGGTCAGTCTTTATGAAGCTTCCACCGACACCTTCATGGGGGTCGGTGAAGTGCTGGAGGACGGGCGCATCGCGCCGCGTCGTCTGGTTTCCTGAGGACGGCGGCTGTAAATATGCACGGCCGGCCGTGACACAATTGCATATTGGAGCAATGACAATGGCTTTGAGCACCGAACAGAAAGCACAGATCCTGAAGGACTTCGGCGTTAAGGAAGGCGACACCGGTTCCCCGGAAGTCCAGGTTGCCCTGCTGACCGAGAACATCAATCAGCTGCAGGGTCACTTCAAGGACCACAACAAGGATCACCACAGCCGCCGCGGCCTGATCCGCATGGTTAACCAGCGCCGTAAGCTGCTGGACTACCTGGCCGGCAAGAACCGCGACCGCTACCTGAAGCTGATCGAGCGTCTGGGCCTGCGCCGCTAAGCAGCCCCCCGACCGCGATACCTCGGAAGCTCGGCCCCGGTGCCGGGCTTCCGTTGTTTTGGGACACCGTATTTACCGCCGCCGTAAAAGGCTGTGGTGCCGGCCGGTGGCGGGTTATCATGCCCCGGCAGAAAGGATAGAGACGCAGAGTAAGCGACGAACGAGAGAAGAGACGCGATATGTTCAATACAGTACGCAAGGAAATTCAATACGGCGACCACACCGTGGTGCTGGAGACGGGCCGTATTGCCCGCCAGGCCACCGCCGCCGTGATGGTGACCATCGGTAACACCCAGGTTCTGGTGACCGTGGTTGGCAAAAAAGAAGCGGATCCGGGCAAGCCGTTCTTCCCGCTGACCGTGAACTACCAGGAAAAAACCTACTCCACCGGCCGTATTCCCGGCGGCTTCCTCAAGCGCGAAGGCCGTCCCAGCGAGAAGGAAACCCTGACCAGCCGGTTGATCGACCGGCCGATCCGCCCGCTGTTCCCGAACGGCTTCATGAATGAAGTGCAGGTGGTGGCCACGGTGATGTCCTCGGACAAGAACCAGGACCCGGATATCGCCGCCCTGATCGGCACCTCCGCCGCCCTGGCGATTTCCGGCATTCCCTTCAGCGGCCCGATCGGCGCCGCCCGGGTCGGTTTCAAGGACGGCTTCTACCTGCTCAACCCGAGCTACTCCGAGCTGGAATCCTCCAACCTGAACCTGGTGGTGGCCGGTACCGAGGCCGCGGTGCTGATGGTGGAATCCGAAGCCGAGGAACTCAGCGAAGACCAGATGCTGGGCGCGGTGCTGTTCGGGCACCAGGAAATGCAGGCGGTGATCAACGGCGTCAAGGAATTCGCCGCCGAGGCCGGCAAGCCGGCCTGGGACTGGCAGGCGCCCCAGGACAACGACACCCTGAAGAGCGCCATCAAGGCCAAGTACGAAGGGGCCCTGGTGGAGGCGTACACCATCACTGAGAAAATGGCCCGCTACCAGAAGGTCGGCGAACTGCGTGAGGCCTGCCTGGCCGAGTTCGCCACCGGCGAGGAAGGCGCGCCGGAAGCCGGCGAGGTCAAGGACCTGTTCGGCAAGGTGGAGAAGAGCGTGGTGCGCGAAGGCGTGCTGTCCGGCAAGCCGCGCATCGACGGCCGTGCCCTGAACGCGGTGCGCGCCATCGACTGCGAGGTGGGCGTGCTCAAGAAAACCCACGGCTCCGCCCTGTTCACTCGCGGGGAAACCCAGGCCATCGTCACCGCCACCCTGGGCGGCATGCGCGACGCGCAGCTGATCGACGCCCTGGAAGGTTCGCGCCAGGATCACTTCATGCTGCAGTACAACTTCCCCCCGTACTGCGTGGGCGAAACCGGCATGATGGGCTCCCCCAAGCGTCGTGAAATCGGCCACGGCCGTCTCGCCCGTCGCGGCGTGGAAGCGGTGGTGCCCAACGAGCAGGACTTCCCCTACACCATCCGTGTGGTCTCCGAGATCACCGAGTCCAACGGTTCCTCCTCCATGGCGTCCGTGTGTGGCACCTCCATGGCGCTGATGGACGCGGGTGTGCCGCTGAGCGCCCCGGTGGCCGGCATTGCCATGGGCCTGGTGAAGGAAGGCGACGGCCGCTACGCGGTGCTGTCCGATATCCTCGGTGACGAAGACCACCTGGGCGACATGGACTTCAAGGTGGCCGGCACCGAGCGCGGCGTCACCGCCCTGCAGATGGACATCAAGATCGAGGGCATCACCGAAGAGATCATGGAGAAGGCCCTGGAGCAGGCCCGCGAAGGCCGCCTCCACATTCTTGGCGAAATGAGCAAGGCGATCCGCGAATCGCGCAGCCAGGTGTCCGAGAACGCCCCGACCCTGATCACCCTGAAGATCAACCCGGAGAAAATCCGCGACGTGATCGGCAAGGGCGGCGCCACCATCCGCGCGCTGACCGAGGAAACCAAGTGCACCATCGACATCGAGGACGATGGCAGCGTCAAGATCTACGGTGAAACCCGCGAAGCCGCCGCCGAGGCCCAGCGCCGCGTGGAGGAGATCACCGCCGAGGCCGAGATCGACAAGATCTACGAAGGCAAGGTGATGCGCGTGGTGGACTTTGGTGCTTTCGTGCAGATCATGCCCGGCACCGAAGGCCTGCTGCACATCTCCCAGATCGCCGAGGAGCGGGTGGAGAAGGTCACCGACTACGTCAACGAGGGCGACATCATCAAGGTGAAAGTCCTGGACGTGGATCAGCGCGGCCGCATCAAGCTGTCCATGAAGGAAGCCAAGGAAGTCTGATCGGCGCCATAACCGCCGCTCAACGCGAAAGCCCGCCATCCGGCGGGCTTTTTCGTTGTGGCGCGGGAGCGGTGGAACCGGTGCCCTTGCCGGGAGGGGCGGCCAGCAAAAAGTAAGGCAACTTGCTTTACTGTTTTGACGGTTGTAAGCTTGCTTACCATAAGTTGGCTTATGAATGAGGCCGTAATGAACAAGGACACCACCGTGGGCCTGGGGTTGCACGACGTGGCGCGCATGCTGCGCCGCGAGTTCGACCGCCGGGCCCGGGAGCAGGGGCTGACGCGGGCCCGCTGGCAGGTGCTGTGGAATCTGACGCACCGGGAAGGCATTCACCAGGCCGCTCTGGCCGAAATCATGGATGTGGCACCGATCTCCCTGACCCGGCAGCTGGAGCGGCTGGAGCAGGAGGGGCTGGTGGAGCGCCGCGCGGACGCCACCGACCGCCGTCGGCGCCGGGTCTACCTCACCGAACGGGCGGCGCCGGCGCTGGCGCGCCTGCGCGAGCTGGCCATGGAAACCCGCCGCCAGGCACTGGACGGCATCGCGGCGGACGATATCGAGACCCTGACCCGGGTGCTCGAGCGCATGCGCGCCAATCTTTGCCAGCGCACCGATCACACCGAGCAGGGGGAATGACCACGTGACCACCACACAACGCAACCGCCGCCTGGCCATGGGCCTGGGACTGATCGTCGCCCTGGCGGTGGTGCTCTGGCTGCTGCTCGGCGGCGGCCGCTACGTGAGCACCGAAAACGCCTACGTGAAAATCGATATGATCTCGCTCACTGCCGACGTCAGCGGGCCGCTGACACGGGTGGAGGTGGACCGCAACCAGGCGGTGCGGCAGGGCCAGGTTCTGGCCGAGGTGGACCCGGAGCCGTATCGCATTGCTTTGCAGGAAGCGCGCGCCGATCAGCAGGCGGTGCGCAACCGTATTCTCTCCGAGCGCGCCGACTACGCCCGGCTGCAGGCCCAGCACGCCCAGGCGGAGCGGGACCTGGCCTACCATCAACGGGAGCTGGAGCGTTACCAGGGCCTGGACCGGGTGGCGGTGTCCCGCTCGCAGCTGGACGGCGCCCGCCAGAAACGGGATCAGGCCGGCGCCCAGAAGTCGGTGACCGAGCAGGAGCTGGCCAGCCTCAAGGCGAAGCTGGGCGGCGGCCCGGACGTGGCCGTGGAAGAACACCCGGATTATCAGGCGGCCACCGCCAAGCTGGACCGGGCCCGCTACGACCTGGCGCACACCCGCATCCTGGCGCCGGCGGATGGCGTGATCGGCGGCAACACGCCGCTGGTCGGCGAGCGCGTCAATGCCGGGGTGCCGGTGTTCACCCTGGCCAAGAACCGCTCCGCCTGGGTGGAAGCCAACCTCAAGGAGACCCAGCTCACCAATGTCCGCGAAGGGCAGAGCGTGGAGGTGGAAGTGGACAGTTATCCGGGGGTGGTGTGGAAGGCCACGGTGCAGAGCCTGAGCCCGGCCACCGGCTCGGAATACGCTTTGATTCCGCCGCAGAACGCCAGTGGCAACTGGGTGAAGGTGGTGCAGCGGGTGCCGGTGAAACTGCGTCTGGAGGACCTGGACGGCAAGCCGCCCCTGCGCTCCGGCATGAGCGCGGAAATCGCCATCGACACCGGCGTTACCCTGTTCGACGACGCCGCTGAACCGGCGCGGACCGCCGATGCCGCGCATTAACGACCAGCGCCTGGTCACCGTCAGCATCATGCTGGCCACGGTGATGCAGGTGCTCGACACCACCATCGCCAACGTGGCTCTGCCGCACATGCAGGGCAGCCTGTCGGCGAGCACCGACCAGATCACCTGGGTGCTGACCTCCTATATTGTCTCGGCGGCGATCATGACCCCGGCGGTGGGCTTCTTCGCCGGCCGGCTGGGCCGGCGCCGGCTGTTCCTGTGGTCGGTGGCCGGTTTCACGGTGGCCTCGGGTCTTTGTGGCTTGTCCGCCAATCTCGACCAGATGGTGATGTTCCGCATCCTGCAGGGCATTTTCGGCGCCGCCCTGGTGCCGCTGTCCCAGTCGGTGCTGCTGGACTCCTACCCGGTGGAAAAACACGGCCAGGCCATGGCGATCTGGGGCATGGGTGTGATGGTGGGGCCGATTCTCGGGCCCACCCTGGGCGGCTGGCTGACCGAGTGGTATAGCTGGCGCTGGGTGTTCTACATCAACCTGCCGTTCGGCCTGCTGGCCTTCGCTGGCATCTGGCTGAGCGTGGCGGAGACGGACACCCGCAAGGTGCGTTTCGACATGATGGGTTTTGCCTTCCTGGGCCTGGCCATCGGCGCCTTCCAGCTGATGCTGGACCGGGGCGAGCAGGAAAAGTGGTTCGAGAGCTTCGAGATCCAGATCGAGGCCCTGTTGGCGGTGCTCGGCTTCTACCTGTTTCTGGTGCACTCGTTCACCAAAAAAGACCCCTTTATCAACCTTAGCCTGTTCAAGGACCGCAATTTCGCCACCGGCGTGGTGTTCATCTTCGTGGTCGGCATCATCCTGCTGGCGACCATGGCGCTGCTGCCGCCGTTCCTGCAGCAGTGGAAGGACTATCCGGCGGTCACCACCGGCCTGGTGCTGGCGCCACGGGGGCTGGGTTCCATGTTCTCGATGATGCTGGTCGGCCGGTTGATGCGCACCCGGCTGGACCCGCGGGGCCTGGTGGTCACCGGTCTGCTGTTGATCACCGCTTCGCTGCACGAAATGGCCGGTTTCACCCTGGAGGTGAGCCGCGACACCTTGATCTGGACCGGTGTGCTGCAGGGCCTGGGCCTGGGGCTGGTGTTCGTGCCCGCCAGCGCGCTCACCTACGCCACCCTGAAGCCGGAACTGCGCACCGAAGGGGCGTCCCTGTTCTCGTTGTCGCGCAACCTGGGCTCCAGTGTCGGCATCTCGATCATGACCGCCATGCTGTCGCGGAATATGTGGATCAACCAGCAGCAACTCGGCGAGCACCTGCAACCGGGGGCCTGGATCGCCCAGGGCTTGCCGATGAAGGAGATGGTGAGCGGGGTGCCGGCGGCGGTGTATCAAACGCTGATGGCGCAGGCGGCGGAGATCAGCTACATGAACGATTTCCACCTGCTGATGTGGATCAACATGGCGGCGATCCCGTTGGTGCTGCTGCTCAAGCACAGCCGGCCGAGGCCGGCCGCGGTTTGATGCGAGTGAATCGCGGTCGGACGACCGCTCCTGCCGTGGCGTAGGAGCGGTCGTTCGACCGCGACAGGGTCGGCTTCCGGAAGCGAAGCGCGGCTTACTCCCCGTCGCTGTTCTTGCGGGTCTTGATCAGCTCGTCCACCACGCCCGGATCGGCGAGGGTGGAGGTATCGCCCAGGGAGTCCAGTTCGTCGGCGGCGATCTTGCGCAGAATACGACGCATGATCTTGCCGGAACGGGTCTTGGGCAGGCCCGGGGCGAAGTGGATCAGGTCCGGTTTGGCGATCGGGCCGATTTCCCGGGTCACCAGCTCGCGCAGCTCCTTGATCAGTGCCTCGCTGCCCTCGGCACCGCTCATCAGCGACACGTAGGCGTAGATGCCCTGACCCTTGACCTCGTGCTGGTAGCCCACCACGGCGGCCTCGGAGATGCTCTTATGCAGTACCAGAGCGGATTCGATTTCGGCGGTGCCCAGGCGGTGGCCGGAGACGTTCAGTACGTCGTCCACCCGGCCGGTGATCCAGTAATAGCCGTCCTCGTCACGGCGGGCGCCGTCGCCGGTGAAGTAGTAGCCCGGGTAGGCGCTGAAGTAGGTGTCGATCATGCGTTGGTGATCGCCGTAGACGGTGCGGATCTGGCTCGGCCAGCTGGCCTTGATCACCAGGTTGCCGGAGGTGGCTCCTTCCAGTTCCTTGCCGTCCGGATCCATCAGCCCCGGCTGCACGCCGAACATGGGCAGCGTGGCGGAACCCGGCTTGAGATCCACGGCCCCGGGCAGGGGCGCGATCATGATGGCGCCGGTCTCGGTTTGCCACCAGGTGTCGACGATCGGGCAGCGCTCCTCGCCCACCACCCGGTGGTACCACTCCCAGGCTTCCGGGTTGATCGGTTCGCCCACCGTGCCGAGCAGCTTGAGCGTCTTGCGGGACGTCTTCTTCACCGGGCCGTCGCCCTGGCCCATCAGGGCGCGAATGGCGGTGGGGGCGGTGTAGTAGATATTGACCTTGTGCTTGTCCACCACCTGCCAGTGGCGGGAGGCGTCCGGGTAGGTGGGCACCCCTTCGAACATCAGAGTGGTGGCGCCATTGGCCAGCGGCCCGTAGACGATGTAACTGTGGCCGGTGATCCAGCCCACATCGGCGGTGCACCAGTAGATGTCGCCGTCGTGGTAGTCGAACACGTATTTGTGGGTCAGGGCCGCCTGCAGCATGTAGCCGGCGGTGCTGTGCAGCACGCCCTTGGGCTTGCCGGTGGAGCCGGAAGTATAGAGGGTGAACAGCGGGTCTTCTGCGTCCATCCACTCCGGCTCGCATTGGTCGGACGCCCGGTCCATGGCGTCGTGGTACCAGACGTCGCGGGCGTCGTCCCAGTCCACCTGGTTGCCGGTGCGCCGCACCACCACACAAGTGTGGACGCCGTGACCGCCGTTCATGGCTTTGTCGGCGTTGGCCTTGAGCGGGATCAGCTTGCCACCGCGTACACCCTCGTCGGCGGTGATCACGGCGCTGGCCTCGGCGTTGACGATGCGGTCCTTGAGCGCTTCCGGGGAGAAGCCGCCGAACACCACCGAATGGATGGCGCCGATGCGCGCGCAGGCCAGCATGGCGAAGGCCGCTTCCGGGATCATCGGCATGTAAATCACCACCCGGTCGCCTTTCTTCACGCCCCGGTCCTTGAGCACATTGCCCAGGCGGGACACCTGCTCGAACAGCTCCTGATAAGTGATGTGCTTGTCCTGGCCGGGGTCGTCACCCTCCCAGATGATGGCGGTCTGCTCCGCGCGCGCCGGCAGATGGCGGTCCACGCAGTTATAGCAGGCATTGAGGGTGGCGCCCTGGAACCAGGCGGCGCGGCCCTCCTTGAAGTCCCAGTCGCTGACCCTGTCCCAACGGGTTTGCCAGTCGAGCAGCTCGTCGGCACGATCCGCCCAGAAGGTGTCCGGGTCGCTCACGGACTGCTGGTACCAGCGATCGTAGGTGGCCCGATCCATCAGGGTCTGGCGCTTGAACGCCTCCGGAACCGGGTGAATCTTTTGTTCTGACATGGCTGTCTCCTTCGTACTGCCCGCTGGTTGTCTTGTTCTTCCCGCACGGCGCGGGAGTCCGGTGCGCCGTGATGTGGCCGGATCCTGTCGGCAGGCGCATGGCCACGCATTATCCCGACGCCGCGGCGCCGGCTGAATTCCACCATGGTCTATAACCGGCCGGGTCGGCATTGAGTACTACTTTAGAGGGGAAGGGCGGGCGGTGCATCCCGTGGCGGGAAAGCGGGACTAAGACCAAAGGCGAATGGCGTCGGCGCGATCAGGCGGTAGGCTGGGGACAACAAAAAACGCCGGCGCGAGGCCGGCGTTTGGAGAGGGCAAAAAGCCGGGTGGCGGTCAGGCCACCTGAACCGGAATGGCGTTGCTGGTGCCTTTCACGGCGTTGCCTTCGCCCATGTAGATCAGGCGCGGCTTGTAATTGATCAGCTCGGAGCTGGAGTAGTTGGCATAGGCGCAAATGATCACCCGATGGCCGGGCTGCGCTTTATGCGCGGCGGCGCCATTGACGGAGATGATCTTGGAACCCTCCTCGCCACGGATGGCGTAGGTTTCGAAGCGCTCGCCGTTATCCAGGTTGTAGATCTGGATTTGCTCATACTCAAGAATGCCGGCCATGTCCATCAACTCGCCGTCGATGGCGCAGGAGCCTTCATACTCGAGTTCCGCGTGGGTCACGCGGGCCTGGTGCAACTTGGCTTTCAGCATGGTGCACTGCATGTCGGGTACCTCTCTGAACAACCCCTGGATCGGCCCTTGGGGCCGGCCTCTGCGAGGGGCCGGCAGTATGCATGAACCCCCGGTCACATACAAGAAAGGGGAAACAGGCTGTTTCGGGGCCATTTTGCGACGCAGCTTATCAGGACGCGGGCAGCGTCAGCGTCAGATTGTCGATCAATCTCGGCTTGCCGAGCCGGGCGGCGGCGGCGATCACCAGCTCCCGGTCCCCCGGGGCCGCCGGCACCAGGGTGCGGGCGTTGGCCACGGTCACGTAGTCGACCCCGAAGCCGTCTTCTTCCAGCGCCTGGGTGGTGCGTGCCTCCAGGGCCCGGAAGTCCCGTTCGCCCTGTTCCAGTGCCTGGCGGGCCTGGCGCAGATGGTGCTGCAGCCGTGGCGCGAGGGCGCGTTCCTGGCCGGTCAGGTAGCCGTTGCGCGAGCTCATCGCCAGGCCGTCCGCCTCGCGGGCGGTGGGGGCGCCGACGATGCGGATCGGGAACAACAGTTCCTCGGTCATGCGGCGCAGAATCGCCAGCTGCTGGAAATCCTTCTCGCCGAACACGGCCACGTCCGGTTGGACGATGTGGAACAGCTTGCTGACCACCGTGGTCACGCCCCGGAAGTGGCCGGGCCGGTCGGCGCCGCACAGGTACTCGCCCAGATCGTCCACCTCCACCCAGGAGCGGTTGGCGCCCAGCGGATACATCTCTTCCACCGAAGGGGCGAACAGCACCTCCACATCGGCATCGCGGAGCCGGTCGGCGTCCGCGTCCAGGGTGCGCGGGTAGGCGTCGAAATCCTCCCCGGGGCCGAACTGGGTGGGATTGACGAACACCGACACCACCACCGCGTCGCATTCCCGGCGGGCGGCGTGTACCAGGCTCAGATGGCCGTTGTGGAGATTGCCCATGGTGGGCACCAGGCCGACGCTGCGGCCGTCGCGGCGCCATTGCGCCACGCGCGCCCGCACCTCGGCGACGCTATGCAGGATGTCCATGGTCAGAAACAGTGTTCGTCGGCGGGAAAGCGGCCGCTTTTGACCGCTTCATGATAGGCCCGGAAGGCACCGGCGACGCCGCCGTCGGATTCCGGCATGAAATCCTTTACGAACCGGGCCGGGCGCGGGTTCAGGCCCAGCATGTCGTGCATCACCAGCACCTGACCGTCGCACTCCGGGGCGGCGCCGATGCCGATCACCGGCGCTTCCACGGCGGCGGTGATCTCGGCGCTCAGGGTGCGCGGCACGCATTCCAGCACGAACAGGGCGGCGCCGGCCCGGTCCAGGGTATAGGCGGCGTCCAGCAGCTCGCGGGCGCTGGCTTCGTCCTTGCCCTGCACCCGGTAGCCGCCGAAGGCGTTCACCGATTGAGGGGTCAGCCCCATGTGCGCGCACACCGGCACGCCGTTGCGCTTGAGCACGGTGATCGCCTCGGCCAGCCAGGCGCCGCCTTCCAGCTTGATCACGTTGGCGCCGGCCTGCATCAGCGCGGTGGCCGCGTCGAGGGTGCTTTCCAGGGTGGCGGCGCCCATGAAGGGCACGTCGGCGATGATCAGGCTGCCCTGATTGCCCCGGGCCACGCACTCGGTGTGGTAGACCATCTGCTCCAGGGTCACCGGCACGGTGCTGTCCTGGCCCTGGATCACGTTGCCGAGGGAATCGCCAATCAGGATGGCGTCCACGCCGGCTTCGCTGATCAGGCGCGAAAAGGTGGCGTCGTAGGCGGTCAGGACGGAGAACTTGTCACCGTCGTCCTTGCGTTTCTTGAGGGTGCGGATGGTAACGGGCATGGGCTGCTCCCTGGGGCCGGTTCACACTGGCGTCGGGTATTACACCAGCGGGCGGGGGTTAAAATAGTGGCGGCCCGTGCGGATGTCCAGCAACTCGCCCACCAGCTGCTGGTAGTCCGCCTCACCGCTGACCAGGTCGATCTCGGCGGCATTGACGATCAGCAGCGGCGCCGCGTCGTAGAAGTGGAAGAACCGGGTGTAGGCGTCGTTGAGACGGCCCAGATAGCCCGGGTCCACGCGCTGTTCGAAGTCATGGCCGCGCTTTTGTACCCGTTGGCGCAGCACGCCGGTGGGCGCCTGCAGATAGATCACCAGGTCCGGCGCCGGGGCGTCCAGCAGCATGTGCCGGAACACATTGTCGTAGAGGGCGAATTCGTCCTCGTCCAGGTTCACCTCGGCGAACAGGCGGTTCTTGTCGACCAGGAAGTCGGCCACCTTGGGGCCGGTGAACAGGTCCTGCTGCTGGAGCTGGCGCAGCTGATCGGCGCGCTGAAACAGAAAGAACAGCTCGGTCTGCAGGGCGAAGCGGGCCGGGTCCTGGTAGAAGCGGGTCAGGAAAGGGTTGTCCTCCGCTTGCTCCAGCAGGGTGTCAAAGCCGAAGGTGTCGGCCAGGCGCCGTGCCAGGGTGGTCTTGCCGACGCCGATGGGCCCCTCCACGGCGATAAAGCGGGGCAGCTCGCCGCTGGCGCGCAGCGCATTGATGCGATCAGTCAGCAAACCGGTCCTCCTCCAGACGATGCAGGCGATGCAGCGGCTGTTCGGCCACCGCCGGCCAATGGTCCGCCAGGGGCGTGCCATCCGGCAAGCGGCAGTCCGGCAGCCGGTCGAGCAGCGGGCGCAGCACGAAGGCGCGGTGCGTCATTTCCGGGTGCGGAATGCGCAGGCGCGGCAGGCGCACGCTGGCTTGGTCCCACAGCAGTATATCCAGATCCAGGGTGCGTTCGCCCCAGCGGCGCAGGCGCTGGCGGCCGGCGGCCCGCTCCAGGCCCTGCAGGGCATCCAGCAGCGCCAGCGGGTCCAGCGTGGTGTCCAGCAGCGCCACCGCGTTGACGTAATCGGGCTGGTCCTGGGGGCCCACCGGGGCGGTGCTGTACAGGTCGGAGTGACCGATCAGGCGCGTTTGCGGCAGGGCCGCCAGGGCGCCCAGCGCCGCCGTCACCTGTTGCGCGGGGTCGTTGAGATTGCTGCCCAGGCCGATCACCACCATGCAACCACTCTCCTGGCGCTTAATCCTGATTGGGCGCGGAGCGTCCGGAGCGTCCGGAGCGCCGGCGCCGCCGGCGGCGGCCGCCATTGCCGTTATTGCCGCCACCGCCACCGCCGCCCTGGTTGGGGCCCAGGGCCTGGGTCATGGCATAGCGTTCCGACTCGTCGACCTGCTGATAGCGGGTCCACCAGGCGCCCAGCCCGGCACGCAGTTCGCCGGCCTGCTCGCGCAGCAACAGAAAATCGTAGGCGGCGCGGAAGCGCGGATGCTGCAGCAAGGTGTCGGCGCGTTTGCCGCCCCGGCGCGGCAGCCGTTGCTGCAGATCCCACATCTCGCGCATCACCGTGGAGAAGCGCCGCGGCACGGCGGTGTGGCGGATTTGCTGGTCCAGCGCCCAACTGGCCGCCTTATGCAAAGCCGGCGCCGGCGGCACGCCGTCGGCGCGGTGTTTGTCCAGACGCGCCACCACCACCGGCCACAGCAGCACGGCGAAGATGAACGCCGGGGTTACCGGCTTGTCTTCGGCCAGGCGCGCGTCGGTGTTGTCCATGGCCGCCAGAATCAGGTCGTCCCACATGTCGCCCTGGTCGCCGCGCAGGCACCGGTCGGTTTCCGGGAACAGGAAGGGGAACAGGCCCAGGTCGCGGAGCTCGTTGTAGGAGGCGCGGGCATGACCGCTGAGGAACAGTTTGAGCACTTCATCGAACAGGCGGGCCGGCGGTACCTGCAACAGCAGTTCCGCCAGACGCGGGATCGGCTCGGCGGTGGCCCGATCCGGCTCGAACCCCAGCTTGGCGGCAAAGCGGGCGGCGCGCAGCATGCGCACCGGGTCTTCCCGGTAGCGTTGCTCCGGGTCGCCGATCAGGCGCAGCACGCCGCGCTCGATGTCGCGCCGGCTCTGCACGAAGTCGTACAGGGCGAAGTCGGCGATGTTGTAGTAAAGGGCGTTGACGGTGAAATCCCGGCGCAGGGCGTCTTCCTCGATGCTGCCCCAGGCGTTGTCGCGCAGTACCAGTCCGGTTTCCTCATGGGCCAGGTGCTGGTCGTCGTCCAGGTCGTCCCGCTGGAAGGCCCGGAAGGTGGAGACCTCGATGACCTCGCGGCCGAAGCGTACGTGCACGATCTGGAAGCGGCGGCCGATGATGCGGCTGCGCTTGAACAGACGGTGCACCTCCTCCGGCGTGGCGTCGGTGACCACGTCGAAGTCCTTGGGCTGGCGCCCGCACAGCAGGTCACGCAGGCAGCCGCCGACCAGATAGGCCTCGAAACCGGCCTTGTGCAGGCCGTAGAGCACATTCAAGGCGGCGCGGGAAATGTCCTTGCGGGAGATCGGGTGCTGGTCGCGGGGGATCACCCTTGCTTCGGGAAGCCGGGGCATCTCAAAGGAACCTTTGCGCAGGAGTCGGGTCCAGAGGGAGATGAAGGGTCTTGAAATGAGAGTCCACAGGAGCGGAAAGAATGCCGCTGAACGCTCTACGAATCTGGATGCCATTGAGCAAAAAACGTCCTGACGAGATGAAAGGCGGCATGGTAGCACTTTTTCGCCGTCACCGGTCATCCGATATGGAGAAAGGGCGAGGGAGTGGGTACACTTCCGCTCTGGTCCGCCTGGGCCCCAAAAGTAAAAAGGGACCACAACCTTGGTCGTGGTCCCCTATGCGCTGATTCTGTTGTTGTTATTTTTTGTTTTGTTTTCTGCCTTGCGCCGTAACCAATTTCCGCTACGGCATGTTGTTCGGCTCAAGCTTTATTCTTCTTCTTTTCTTGTTCTTATTCTGAGCCTCGCCGCCGTTGTTGTTTTCCTTATGTGGCGTGGGATTCATAGTGCATGGATGGATTTTTCATTGCAACAGCTTGTTGATCCCTTAAAAATCAACAACTTACAGATTTTTTGAAAAATAGGCACGTGAAGGTGGGTGGCACCGGTAACGCACTTGTTACCTCGCTGTGTAGTAAGGTAACACTTCGGAGGGGCCGCGCGCCGAACCGTCGTCGACCGGCGGGAAGCAAGCAGGAAAACGGCAAAAAAAATTTTGCCGGCACCGGGCCGGAGGCGGGAAAAGCGTCGTGGCGGGGCGGGAAATTGTAAAACCGGCCGGGGCGGCGCCCGGCCGGCGGGGTGGATCGGCTAGCGGCGGGCGCCGCGTTTGGGGCGCTGGATGCCCAGCCGCTGGCGGCGTTCCCAGAGGCTCTTGCGGCTGATGCCGAGCTTCTGAGCCAGCTCCGTCTCGGTCATGTTGTCCTGGTTTTCCATCACGAAACGGGTGAAGTAGTCCTCCAGGGACAAATCCTCGGACGGGTCCAGGCTGGCGCGGCTCTGGCGCTGGGGCGTGCGGTTCGGGTTCAGCCCCAACTGGGCCGGGCCGATGCCGTCTTCCTCGGTGAGAATCACCGCGCGCTCGATCACGTTCTCCAGTTCCCGCACGTTGCCCGGCCAGGCGTAGCGGCGCATGGCGGAGAGCGCCTCCTCGGTGAAGTAAAGCTCGCCACGGTGCATCTTCTCGCAGCTGCGGGCCAGCAGCGCCCGGGCCAGTTCCTCCACGTCCTCGTCCCGTTCACGCAGCGGCGGCAGTTCCAGCTCCATCACATTGAGACGATAGTACAGGTCGTCGCGGAAGCGCCCGTCGCTGACCCGGGCCGGCAGCTCGGTCTGGCTGCTGGCGATCACGCGCACGTCCACCCGCCGCGTCGCCAGGGACTCCTGGCGGTGGATCTCGCCCTGTTCAAGCAGGGTCAGCAAGCGGCTCTGCGCTTCCGGGGTCAGTTCCCCCACCTCGTCCAGAAACAAGGTGCCGCCGTCCGCTTCCTCGATGCGGCCGGCGTGGGCCTCGTCGCCGAACAGCTCCTGCAGCTGCAACGCCTTGGGCAGCGCCGCGCAGTGCACCGTGACCAGCGGCGCGCCGGCCCGTTCGCTGTGCTCGTGCAGGGCACGGGCGGTGAGTTCCTTGCCGGTGCCGGCCTCGCCGAGGATCAGCACCGGCGTGTGGGTGGGGCCCACCCGGCTGATGCGGTGCTTGAGCTCGCGCATGGCGTCGCACTCGCCGATCATCGACCGCACCGGGTAGGTGCGCTCCAGATCCCGGCGCAGCACCTGGTTGCCACGGCTGATGCGGCCCTCCTTGAGCACCCGCTCCACCGCCAGCAGCATCTCATCGTGGTCGAACGGTTTGGGAATATAGTCCACCGCCCCCTGGCGCATGGCGTCCACCGCCGAGCGCAGGCTGGCGTAACTGGTCATGATCAGCACCGGCACCGGTCCGGCCTGCTCGATCAAGGCGGTGCCGGGCTCGCCGGGCAAGCGCAGATCGCTGATGATCAGATCGCACTGGCCGAGGCCCTGCTCCCGGGCCTGTTCCACGGATTCCGCTTCCGTCACCGAATGATCGTGGCGCTCCAGCAGCTTGCGCAGGGCGCCCCGGATAACAGGTTCATCCTCGACGATCAGGATATGGCTCATGGTGCCGTTCCTTCTTTTTTATTCCGCGGGCGGCCGGTCATTGACGAAGGCGGGCAGCTCGATCACGAAGCGGGTGCCCCGGCCGTCGTCGATGGGGCTCTCCACCCGCACCGTGCCGCGATGGTCCTCGATGATACTGTAAACCAGTGCCAGACCCAGCCCCGTGCCACGGCCCGGGGGTTTGCTGGTCACGAACGGTTCGAACAGCGCATCGCGCAATTCCGCCGGCACCCCGTGGCCCTGATCTTCCACGGTGATGCGCAGGCGCTGGTCGTGGCGCTCGCTGCGCACCACGATGGGCAGATCGTCCCGGCTGGCGTCGGCGGCGTTGCCGAGCAGATTGACGAACACCTGCAACAGCCGCTGCGGGTCGCCGGTCACTTCCTGGTCCGCCGGGCACAGGTTATCAAATCGCTGCTGCCGATGGTCCGGGTCGAGCAGCAGCAGGGCGATGGCCTCGGCCACGGTGGCGGACAGGTTGACCGGGCCCTGGATGGTGTCGCGCACGCCGCCGGAATGGCTGAAAGTCACCAGGGACTCGACGATGCGGGTGATGCGCCGGGTCTGCTCCACGATCTGGCGGGCGCCCTGGCGCTGCTCGTCCTCGTCGCAATGGCCGTCCAGATTCTGTGCCAGGCAGGCGATGGCGGTCACCGGGTTGCCGATTTCGTGGGCCACCCCGGCGGCCAGCCGGCCGATGGACGCCAGCCGTTCGTTGTGGGCCAGATGGGATTCCATCTGCCGCAAATCGGTGATGTCCTCGATCACCAGGACCTGGCCGCCGGCCTGTTCGGTGGGGCCCGGGCTGTGAATCAGCGAGCGGTGCAGGCTCAGCCAGCGGGGCTGGCCGTCCACTTCCAGGTGCCGCTGCGGATCGTGCTCGGTGATGCCGTGGCTGAATTCCGCCAGCAGTTCGCCCCAGGGCGTGGGCAGATGGCCCAGGCGTGAGCCGATGGTGTCCTCGGCGTCGATGCCGGTGAGCGCCTCGGCGGCCCGGTTCCAGCCGATGATCTCGCCGTCGGCGCCCAGGGAAATCACCCCCATGGGCAGTTCCAGCAGCGTCTGCCGGTGGAAGCGCCGCAGGCTGTCCAGCTCCGCCGCCAGACCGGACAGCTTGTCGCGGTACTGCTCCAGGCGGGTCTCGATAAAGCGGATGTCCTCGGATTCGCCCTCCTGGGGTCGGTAGGGCAGGTTATCGTCCATCAGCTGATGGGCCACCGAGGGGCCGAGCAGGCCGGACAGATTGGTTTCCAATTGGTCGCGCAGCCGGCGCAGCGCATAGGGGCGGGTTTCCTCCCGGCCCAGGCGCAGGTCGCGCAGCGCCATGTCCACCTCGCGACCGGCGGTCACCGGGCCCAGGGGGCCGCTCAGGGCGGCCACGAAGTCGTCCACGTTGCGCGCGCCCAGGTCCCAGCGGTAGGGCCGGCGCAGGCTGTCCACCGCGCAGGCTTCGGCGGCGGTGCGTTCGGCGCGAGAGGTAGGCGTGATGATCGAAACGATGGCGTAAATCAGCCCGTTAAGGCTCAGCGAAGCGACCGCCGCCTGGTTCCAATGCGCCATGCCCTGGCGTTCGCGCAGGCCGATCCACTCCAGCAGCGTGGTGGCCTGCCACTGGGGGAAGGTGATCGGAATCAGCAGCGCCAGCAGCCAGACCGCGAAGCCCACCGCGATGCCGGCGAACAGGCCGTTGCGGTTGCCCGATGGCCAGAGCAGGGTACCGATCAGCCCGGGCACGAACTGCAGCGCCGCCACGAACGACAGCACCCCCAGCTCCACGGCGCTGTGCCCCGGCCCGGCCAGTCGGTAGAAGCCGTAGGCCAGGGCCAGGATGGCGGCGATCAGCACGCGCCGGGTCCACAGCAGATTGCGGTACAGGTCGTGGGCGGAACTGAGCGGGCTGGCGGGCAGCACCAGATGATTGAGGCTCATGCCCGACAGCGCCAGGGTGGCGACGATCAGCATGCCACTGGCGCCGGCCAGGCCGGCCAGGTAACCGAGCACGGCGCCGCCGCCGTTGGCCAGCCCCACGCCCAGAGTGAAATAGTCCGGCGAGGTGGGCGCATTGCTGGCCAGGGCCGCCCACAGAATCACCGGTACGCACAGCGCCATGATCAGGAACAGTAGCGGTAGCCCCCAACTGGCCGAGACCAGGGCGCGGGGATTCAGGTTCTCGGTGAAGGCCATATGGAACATGTGCGGCATCACCACGGCGGATACGAAGAACGCCATGATCAGGCTGTGCCAGCTGCCGTTCTGCAACGGGCCGTAAAGGCGGGACAGCATTTCCGGGTGGGCGTCCAGCCATTGGCCCAGCCCGCCGGGGCCGTCGAACACGCCGAACAGGCCGATCAGCGCCACCGCCACGAACGCCACCAGCTTGATCAGCGATTCCGTGGCGATCGCCACCACCAAACCCTCGTGGCGCTCCCGGGCGGTGGCATGGCGGGCGCCGAACAGAATCGCGAACAGGGTGATCAGCAGGCAGAACCACAGCGCCACCCAGGCCGGGTCCGGCTCCCCGGTGAGAATCTGGATCGACTCCGCCACCGCTTTGATCTGCATGGACAGCAGCGGCAGCATGCCCACCACCATCATCAGGGTGGTCAGGGCCCCGGCCAGGCGGCTGCGGTAGCGGAACGCGAACAGGTCCGCCAGGGAGCCGAGCTGATAGGTGGTGGTCAGCCGCAGGATCGGCGCCAGCAGGATCGGCGCCAGCAGGAACACCCCGGAGATGCCCAGGAAATAGGCCAGAAAGTTGTAGCCGTAGTCGTGGGCGTAGCCCACCGAGCCGTAGATCGCCCAGGCGCTGGCATAGACCCCCAGGGAGAACACGAACACCGCCGGATGGCGCACCAGCCGTGCCGGAATCCGGCCCTTTTCGGTGATCCAGGCGACCAGGAACAGGAACAGCAGGTAGCCGCCGGCGATCAGGATCAGTTCGCTAACGCTATAGGCCATCGACGTCCCGGCTCCTGGCGATCCAATAACTGAGGGCAATCAGCCCCAGCCAGACCAGATAAGGGCGATACCAGGCACGCCCACCCTCGCTCCACCAGTCGATCAGCGCCGGGGAAAGCAGGTAGGTGCCGAGAATAAAAATGATCAGCAGGCGGTCGGTGTACATGGCGGCTCCCAGACGGCCAGCATATCAATCCCGCGCCGGCGGTAAAAACGCCGGGGGCGGCTGGTGACGACCGTGCGGCAGCTGCTCCGGGCGCCAATGGGCGCGGGCCCAGGCCAACTGCTCGTCGACCCCGGCGCCGGCCAGCTCGCCCTGCGGACGCAGGCCGACACAGCCCAGCGCGGCGAACAGGGCGGCGGACGGGCGGGCCGCGTCCAGCGCCGCGGCGCCGGCGGACTTGCTCATCTTGCCACCGGCCGGATCCATGATCACCGGCAAATGGGCATAACGGGGCGCCGGCGCCCCCAGACACTGCAACACGCGCTGTTGGCGCAGGGTGGATGCCAGCAGGTCGCTGCCGCGCACCACATCGGTGATGCCCTGGTCCGCGTCGTCCAGCGCGCAGGCCAGTTGATAGGCGAACAGGCCGTCCCGGCGCCGGATCACGAACGGTCCTCCTTCCCGGGCCAGATCGGCGCATACCCGCCCCTGGATGCGGTCCTCGAAGCAGACCTGGCCATCCGGCACGGTCAGGCGCACCGCCCGGTCGGGGCCGGGTGGTTGCGCCACGGCCGGGCCGGGATGGATATTGTCCAGGGCCTGAAGCTGCTTGCGGGACAGGGTGCAATGGAAAGCGAAGCCGGCGGCCAGCAATCGCGCCACCGCATCGGCATAGGCCGGACCACGCCGGCTTTGATACAGCGGTGTGTCATCCCAGTGCAGGCCGAAGCGGTCCAGTTGATGGAGGATGGTGTCCACGGCGCCGGGCTGCTGGCGGGGCGGATCCAGGTCGTCCACCCGCAGCAGCCAGCGCCCGCCGTGATGGCGGGCGTCCAGCCAACTGGCCAGGGCCGTTACCAGGGAGCCGAAATGCAGCGGCCCCGACGGCGTGGGCGCGAATCGCCCGACGTAACGGCGGCTCACCCCGCCAGTTGTTTTTCCTTGATTTCCGCCAGCTCCTTGCAGTCGATGCACAGCTCAGCGGTGGGGCGGGCCTCGAGACGACGGATGCCGATTTCCACGCCACAGGCTTCGCAGAAGCCATAGTCGTCCTTGTCGATCTTATCCATCGCCTTCTCGATTTTCTTGAGCAGCTTGCGTTCCCGGTCGCGGGTACGCAGTTCCAGGGCGAATTCCTCTTCCTGAGTGGCCCGGTCGGCGGGATCGGGCAGGTTGGCCACTTCATCCTGGAGGTGGTGCATGGTGCGATCGGCTTCCTCCATCAATTCCTGGCGCCAGGCCAGAAGAATCTGACGGAAGTGCGCGCGTTGGGCTTCGTTCATGTACTCCTCGCCGTCCTTGGGCACGTACGGCATAAAACCATGAATAAGCGTTTCCGCCTTGCTGGCGGTGGAGGGGGATTTGTTCACCTTGGATGTCACCTGATTGGAAGATGGAGAACGGGTTGAAGCCCGGTTCGGGCTTCCTGACGCCGTCCTGGCGGCCCGGGAGGGACGCTGAGGTTCGGTGGTCCGGGCCGCCGGAGCGGCGGGTCGGGTCGCGGCCTTTTTGGGGGCCGCGGCCGGAATCGATTTTGCCGGCGCGCTCTTGGCGGCCGGGCGGGTGCTTTTCGGCCCGGCCTTGGCGGCGGGCTTGCGGGTGGTGGCGGCTTTTTTCGTCGGCGCTTTGCGGGTGGTGGCCGTGGCCTTCCCGGGCGCGGTTTTTGACGCCGCGGTTTTCTTCGCCGGCGCTTTCTTCGTCGCCGCCTTTTTCGCCGTGGTCTTGGTCGCCTTCACGGCGGCCTTCTTCACGGTGGTCTTCTTGGCCGGGGTGCGGGCGGTGGCGGCGGTTTTGCGAGCGGCGGCGGTTTTGCCGGCGGCGGCTTTTTTGGTCGCTGCTTTCTTCGCCACGGCTTTTTTCACCACGGCTTTCCTGGCCGTGGCCTTTTTGGCGGCGGCCTTCTTCGGTGCCGTTTTCTTCGTCGCGGCTTTTTGGGGAGTGGCTTTCTTCGGCGATGCTTTTTTGGGAGACGCTTTTTTCGGTGAAGAAGAGCTGGCGGCTCTGGCCGGGCTCTTCACCGCGCTCTTTTTAACGGCGGCTTTTTTGGCGGCCGTCTTTTTGACGGCGCCGCTTTTGGCCACGGTGCGTTTGGAGGCAGTGCTTTTCGCCGCGCTCTTTTTGCTGGCCGTGCTTTTTTTGCTTTTGCTTTTGCTTCCGGTGGCCATTTTGATCAACTCCCTTAACATAGTCGCAACTCGCTATCCTGGGCTTCCCCGAATGAGGGCTGGCCTGGCGGGGCGCCCGGCGAGTGCCGCCTCGGGACGGACGATAGTGTAAGCTTCGACCTTACCGTTTTAGTGCGACCCTTGTCACCATTGCCGCCGGCGCCCCATGGACGGACCGGCGCCGGCGCGAGGCGCGGCGATTATAGCCGAGCCGCGCGGAACCACCAGCCCCGCGCAAGGCCGAAGCGACGAAGGTATAGCAAAGCTTTCCCCCCGGAAAAAGAGGTTTTTCTTGACTGGCACGAATTCCACCGCGCCCGGCGAGGGCCGGTCAGACGACTCCCGCTCCCCGGTTGGCGGCGGCGCGCCGCTTTCCGAGTTGGCCCGGCGGACGCCCCCTTTCCATGTCATGGCGCTGCTGGAGCGCGCCCAGACCCTGCAGGCGCAGGGCCGGGACATTCTTCATCTGGAGGTGGGCGAACCGGATTTTCCCTGTCCGGCGCCGATCATGGCCGCCGCGTCGGCGGCCCTGGAGCGTGGCGATACGCGCTACACGCCGGCGGCGGGGCTGCCGGCTCTGCGCGAGGCCATTGCCCTGGACTATCGCCGCCGGCTGGGCGCCCCGGTGACCGCCGAGCAGGTGGTGGTGACGCCGGGCGCGTCCGGGGCTCTGCAGCTGGTGATGGCCGCCCTGCTCAATCCCGGTGACGAAGCGCTGCTCTGCGACCCCGGTTACCCCTGCAATCGTCAGTTCGTAACCCTGGCCGGCGGCGTGCCCCGTCCGCTGACGCTGGATGCGGCGGAACAATTCCGCCTCAGCCGCGAACGGCTGGCCGCCCAGTGGAGCGAGCGCACGCGGCTGGCGATGGTGGCGAGCCCGGATAATCCCACCGGCAATCGTCTGGACGGCGCCGAGCTGGCGGAGATGGCGCGCTGGTGCGCGGGCCGGCAGGGCACCCTGGTGGTGGACGAGATCTACCAGGGCCTGTGCTACGACGCATCGGCGGACACGGTACTGCGCCACGGCGACGAGGCGGTGGTGATCAACAGCTTCAGCAAGTATTTCGGCATGACCGGCTGGCGGTTGGGCTGGCTGGTGGCGCCCCGGGCGCTGGTGCCGGCCATCGAACGGCTGGCCCAAAACTGGTTTCTGGCTCCGGCCACGGTGGCTCAGCACGCGGCGCTGGCGGCGTTCGATGAGGAAACCCTGCTGATCGCCGAACAGCGCCGGCAAATGCTGGAGCGGCGCCGCACCCTGCTGACGGAATCGTTGCCGGCTCTGGGGTTGCCGGTGGTGGGCGGCGCCGAAGGTGCCTTTTATCTGTATCTGGACGTCAGCGCTCATACCGATGACAGCTTCGCCTTTTGCCAGGATCTGCTGGAAAAGGCCGGGGTGGCCCTGACGCCGGGGCTGGACTTCGGCGCCAGCCATCAGCCGGAGCGCTATCTGCGCCTGGCGTATACCTGCGATGAAGCCCGGTTGCGCGAGGCGTTGCGGCGCATCGCCGATTACCTGGAGCGCTCGTGAAGTTCGAGCCGCCCCTGCAGGCGGTCACCCTGCTGCGCCGCTATAAACGGTTTCTGGCCGATGTGCGGCGGCCGGACGGTGAGGAGCTCACCGTGCACTGTCCGAATACCGGCTCCATGAAGTACTGCGTGTTGCCCGGGGTGGAGCAGCCGGCGCTGATTTCCGACAGCGGCAACCCCAAGCGCAAGTACCGGCACACTCTGGAAGCGGTGCAGGTAGCCCACGGCCACTGGGCCGGGGTCAATACCGGCCGCACCAACGCGCTGGTGGCGGAGGCGGTGCTGGCGGGACGGGTGCCGGAGCTGGATCCCGGTGACGGCGTCGAGCGGGAGGTGGTGTTCGGCGACAGCCGCTTCGATCTGGCGCTGGGGGCGCGCGCCGCGCCGCACACCTACATTGAAGTGAAGAACGTGACCCTGGGCCCGGGACCGGACGATCCGGACCACGGTGAAATCCGCTTTCCCGATTCGGTCACCGAACGGGGCCAGAAGCACCTGCGTTCGCTGATGGCGGTGGTGCGCGGTGGCGGCCGGGCGGTGCTGTTCTTCTGCGTGCAGCACAGCGGCGCCCGCCAGGCCGGACCGGCGGATCATATCGACGCGCGCTACGGCCAGCTGTTGCGCGAGGCGGCGGCGGTCGGGGTGGAGGTGCTGGCCTGGCGTACGCGCATGGCACCGGACGGTTTCGAACTGGACGCCCCGGTGCCGGTGACGCTGGACTGAACGCCTCAGCCGCGATCTTCCCGGGTCAGTGCGTCCAACTGCTGTTCCAGATCGTTGAGATGGTCCTGCCAATAGCGCGGTGACTCGAACCAGGGAAACGCCGGCGGGAAGGCCGGGTCGTCCCAGCGCTCGGTCAGCCAGGCGCTGTGGCGCAGGATGCGCCGGGTGCGCAGCGGCTCGATCAGGCGGCGCTGGGCCCAGGGAAACGGCAGAAAGGTTTCGTAGCCCTCGGCCAGCACCCGCAATTGCTGCTGGTTTTCCAGATGGTCGCCGGAGAGCAGCATCCACAGGTCCTGCATGGCCGGTCCGCGCAGACTGTCGTCCAGATCCACGAAATGCGGTTTGTCGTCGCGCCACAGAATGTTGCCGGTGTGGCAGTCGCCGTGCACGTTGATGGCGGTCCAGCTCTGATCACGCAGCCGTTCGGTCATCGCTTCCAGCAGGGCGGCGCTGAGATCCCGGTAGCGGCCGGCGAAGTTGGGGTCCACCACGCCGTTGTTGATGTAGTCCGCCGCCGCGCGGCTGTCGGCGACCATGTCCAGCACCGGGCGCGCCTGGAACGGCCGGTCGTTGCCGGCGGCGTGCCAGCGCGCCAGGGTACGCCCGAGCAGGCGGAGATGGTCGTCGTTATCCAGTTCCGGGGCGTGGCCGCCCTGGCGCGGAAACACCGCGAAGCGGAAGCCGGCGTGCACGAACAGGGTGTCGCCGGCGGCGTTGGCCAGCGGCGCCACCACCGGCAGGTCCTGGTCGCGCAGAAACCGGCTGAAGGCGTGTTCTTCAAGAATCTGGGCGTCGCTCCAGCGTGCCGGCCGGTAGAACTTGGTCACCACCGGCTCGGCCTCTTCCAGCCCCACCTGATAAACCCGGTTCTCGAAGCTGTTGAGCGCCAGCAGGCGCCCGTCGGTGACGAAGCCGGCGCCGTCCACGGCGTCCAGGATCACGTCCGGCGTCAGATCATCGAACGGGTGATGCCCGCCGCCGCCCTGATTCACGCCGGCGCTCCCACCGGGCCCACCCAGACCGTATCGTCGCGCACTTCCAGCGGCACCGCGGTGAGCGCCTCGCCGCTGCAGGGCCCGGACAGGCAGTGGCCGTTTTCCGGCTCGAACAGGGCTCCGTGGTTGGCGCACACCAGGAAGCGGCCGTCGTCGTCCATGAACTGGTCGGGCATGAAGTTGAGTTCGATGCCCAGGTGCGGGCACCAGTTCAGGTAGGCGTGGAACTGACCGTCGAAGCGCACCACCACCACCGACTGGTCGCCCACCTGAAACTCCCGGGCGCTCTCGTGGGGGACGTCCTCCACCGCGCACACCGCGTGCTGGCCGCTCATTGGCCGAGCACCCGACGGCGGATTTCCAGATGCGCCTCCGCCGGCAGGCGCGGTCCGAATTCGAGGATCAGGCGCGCGCAGGCGGCGCTGGCCAGACGGCCGGCGGTGGGGAAATCGTGCCCCTGGGTAAGCGCGTAGAGAAAGGCCCCCGCGAACATATCGCCGGCGCCATTGGTGTCGATCGGCTTCACCGGCTCCGCTTCCACATAATGGCTGGTCTCGCCGTCCCACAGCAGGGCACCACGGGCGCCCAGGGTCATGGCCAGGCCGTTGCAGATCGGTTTGAGCGCTTCCAGGGCCGCCTCCGGCGAATCGGTGCCGGTAAAGCCCAGGGCTTCCGCCTCGTTGCAGAACAGCAGATCCACGCCGGTGCCCAGCATGTCCACCAGGCCGTCGCGGAACAATTGCACCATGGCCGGGTCGGAAAACGTCAGCGAGGTCCGCACGCCATGCTTTTCCGCCAGTTCGCGCAGGCGCACGGCGGCGGCGCGGCCGCTGTCGGAGCTGACCAGATAGCCTTCCAGGTACACGTAATGGGAGGCGGCGATGGCGTCTTCGTCCAGCTCGGCCTCGCTCACCGTCTGCGAGATGCCCAGAAAGCTGTTCATGGTGCGTTCCGCGTCCGGAGTGATCATCACCAGGCATTTGCCGGAAGTGCCGGCCTCGCGTTGGCCGCCCATGTTGGTGTCGACGCCGGCGGCGCGCAGGGCGTCCACGAAGAAGGTGCCGGTGTCGTCATCGGCGACCTTGCAGGCGTAGTAACCACGGCCGCCGAAGTAGCGGGTGGCCACCACGGTGTTGCAGGCGGAACCGCCGCAGGTGTGATGGTGCGGCTCGGCCTCGCCGGCCAGGGCGGCCAGCAGCTCGCGCTGGCGGGCCTCGTCGACCAGGGTCATCAGGCCCTTGCCCAGATCCATGCGGGCGAGGAAGTCGTCGCTGACCTCGATTTCGGTATCCACCAGGGCGTTGCCGATGGCGTAAACGTCGTATTTCTTCTCCATGGAGACTCCGAACGGGTTGGCGAAGGCGCCTATTATGGTGACGCCATGTAACAGTGTAAAACCGGAACCCGGTCCGTAGGCGGTTCCCCTGACTCTCTCTATACTCGCGCCATGGCGAAGAAAGCGAAAACATCAAAAGCATCGAGATCCTCGAAAAAGCGTAAGGGCAACCGGCAACCCCGGCGTTGGTGGAGCTGGCGCTTCATCGGCAAGCTGGCGGTGGTGGTGCTGCTGCTGGCGGCCGCCGGGATGATCTACCTGGACGCCTGGGTACGCGACCGGTTCGACAGTCACGTTTGGCAGCTGCCGGCGCGGGTCTATGCCCGGCCGGTGGAGCTGTACCCCGGGCGGGTGCTGTCACGCAACGACATGCTCAAGCTGCTGGAACTGATGCGCTACCGGCGCGCCGCCGGCGCACCCACGCCGGGCAGCTACAGCACCGATGGCAATACGCTGGTGATCCATACCCGGGGCTTCCGCGACAGTGACGGCGGCGAAAGCGCTGAGCGCATCCGCGTCACCCTCAGTGGCGACCGCATCCGCGGCCTCAGCGGCGGCGGTGGCAACGATTCGGTGGCGCGCCTGGAGCCCCTGCAGATCGGCAGCATCCACCCCGGTCACACCGAGGACCGGGTGTTCGTGCCCCTGGACCGGGTGCCGCCGCTGCTGGTGCGGATGTTGATCGCCACCGAGGACCGGGACTTCTACGACCACCACGGTATTTCCCCGCGCGGTCTGGCGCGGGCCATGGTGGCCAACGTCAAGGCTGGCGGCCTGGTGCAGGGCGGCAGCACCCTGACCCAGCAGTTGGTAAAGAATTTCTGGCTCACCCAGGACCGCACCCTGGCGCGCAAGCTGGTGGAAATGCCGATGGCGGTGCTGCTGGAGCTGCACTACAGCAAGGAGCAGATTCTCGAGGCCTACCTGAACGAGGTTTACCTGGGCCAGGACGGCAACCGCGCTATCCACGGCATGGGGCTGGGCGCCCAGTTCTATTTCGGCCGTCCGCTGGAGGAGCTGGAACCCCATCAACTGGCCACCCTGGTGGCGTTGCTCAAGGGCCCCAGCTACTACGACCCGCGCCGCAACGAGGAACGCGCCAAGGCGCGCCGCAATACGGTGCTGCGTGTCGCCAACGACGAGGAGGCGCTCAGCGACCGGGATTTTCAGCGCTACAAGGAGCGCGGTCTGGAGGTGGTACCGCGCGGTGCCTCGCCGTTGTACGCGTTCCCGGCCTTTATCGATCTGGTGCGCCGTCAGCTGGCCCGGGACTATCCGCCGGAGGTGCTCGGCGAGGACGGCCTGCGCATTCACTCCACTCTGGACGTGCTGGCGCAACTGGCCTCGGAGAGCGCTCTGCGCGATCACCTGAACCGCATCGACGGCAGCGGCGACCGGCTCAACGGCTCGGTGGTGGTGGTGGCGCCCTCCCAGGGCGACGTGCTGGCCCTGGTGAGCAGCCGCAAGCCCCGCGACCACGGCTACAACCGGGCCCTGGACGCGAGCCGCCAGATCGGCTCGCTGATCAAACCGGCGGTGGTGCTCACCGCGCTCAAGCAGCCCAAGCGCTACAGCCTGGCCACGCCGATCCAGGACCAGCCAATCACCGTGCCGCTTGCGAACGGCAAGACCTGGACGCCGCAGAACTTCAGCGGTGAGTCCCACGGGCCGGTGCCGCTGCTGGATGTGCTGGTGCATTCCTACAACCAGGGTACCGTCAACCTGGGCATGGATCTGGGCCCCGGTGACGTGGTGAAAACCCTGGAGCAACTGGGTGTGCGCCGCAAGATTCCCGCCTATCCGAGCATTCTGCTGGGCAGCATCAATATGACCCCCTTCGAGGTGGCCATGTGGTACCAGCCCCTGGCCACCGGCGGGTTCGCCACGCCGTTGCGCTCGATCACCGACGTGCTGGATAAGGACGGCGAACCGCTGGCCCGCTATCCGGTGGAAACCTCCGAGGTGCTGGACTCCGGCCCTGCCTACCTGACCCAGTGGGCCATGCAGCAGGTGATCAATTCCGGCACCGGGCGGGGTGCCCGCCGTGTGCTGCCGCAGGATCTGCGCGTGGCCGGCAAGACCGGCACCAGTGACCAGTACCGGGACGCCTGGTTCGCCGGCTTCTCCGGCAACCACCTGGCGGTGGTCTGGGTGGGCCGCGACAACAACCAGACCGCCCAGGTCACCGGCGCCACCGGCGCGCTGCCGGTGTGGAGCCAGGTGATGGCGGCGTTGCCGCAAACCAGCCTGTCGGACACGCCGCCGCCCGGGGTCGAGAACGTCTGGATGGCGCCGTCCGGCGACAAAACCAGCGGTGAAAACTGCCGCGACGCCCGTCAGTATCCGATGATGGAAGCGTCGATCCCGACGCAAAGCGATGGCTGTGGAGGCGGTGGCGCGGTACGCAAGGCCGGCAAGGGCGTGGTGGACTGGTTCAAGGGCCTGTTCGACTGATCAGCGGTCGTTGCGGGCCCGGGCCAGCCGTTCGAACTCGGCGCGGATGACCTCGGCGCCGTAGCGGTTTTCCAGCCGTTTGACGGTGAAGTGCCCCTGCGCCATGTCCTGATAAAAGTCGGTGAACAAGGTATTGAGGGTGGCGCCGGTGACCGCGCCGATGATCGGCACCGCCTGGGCCGCCACCTTGTTGGTGATCACCACGCCGAAGCGCTCCGCCACCTTCTCGATCAGCCGCGCCAGCCACTTGCCCGCCTGGGTGCTGGTCATCAGCCCGGCGGTCTGACCGGCGCCCTGGCGGGCGGCGATGTCGGCCAACTCCCGGGAAAGCTGGTGCATGGCCTGGGTGGCGAAGCCCCGGGTCATGTAATAACCGGTTTCGGCGGCGTCGTCCTGGTCACCGGGGCCGCCCATGGCGAACACCTCGATGCAGGCCGCCTGGGTGTCCGGGTCGTCCAGATCGAAGCCCTGGCCGCGGGCCACGTCGGCCACCGCGCGCATCATGATGGTGGTGGATACCGGCAACTCCGCCAGCAGTGAGGTCAGCCCGAAGGCGCCACCCACCGCCCCGGAAGCCGCGGCGTACAGCTTGTGCATGCGTGGGGAAGCGGGCCGGGGCTGGTTGTCCAGGCTCCACAGGGCGGCGTCCACCGCCTTGCGCAGCGCCGCCTCCACCGCCGTGTTGATGCGCGAGGAGGCGCCGGCGGGCAGTTTCCGGACCGCGCCTTCCAGCGGCGAGCCGACCAGATGGGAAAGCCGCGCCACCAGACTGGTCGAGGTGAGCAGGTCGACCGCGTTTTCCAGGTCGGCGAGATCCTGTGCGCTGAGAGCCATGGCAGTCCCGGTGTGCTGAAGGGCTCACAACTGTAGCCGTGGCCACCCGGGAAGAAAAGCGGGAGAATGCCGCCATCCGTACCGCAAACCGACGCCACCAGAAGGAACGCGATCCATGCCGTCCGTGACCTCGCCAATGCTGAAACCGCCCATGCTGAGTCTGACGGCGCCACTGCGCTGGTTGGTGCTGGTGGCGCTGCTGCTGTCCGGCTGCGCCGCCGTGCCGCCCACGGAAACGCCGCAGGCGCCGGTAACCGCCGACACTGAACTGGCGGGCTCGCCGGCCCGTTCGCTGCTGGCCCGCGCCGAGCAGGCCCGGGACAGCGGGCAGAACGCCGCCGCCGGCCGCTATCTGGAGCGGGCGCTGACGATGGCGCCGAATTCTTCCTGGCTGTACCGGGAGCTGGCCTTGCTGCGTTTGGAAGAGGGCGATCCGGCGGCGGCCGAAGGGCTGGCCCGCCGTGCCCTGCGCCTGTCGCCGGACAATGACGCTTACCGGGCCGATCTGTGGGAACTGGTGGCCGCCGCCCGCGCCGAGATGAACGATCCGGACGGCGCCGACGCCGCCCGCGACCAGGCCGAGAAACTGCGCGGGGGCCGGGCATGACACCGGCGGTCAAGGCCGCCGAGAAAGGCGGCGTCCGCTTCCGGTTGCACGAGTATCAGCACGATCCCCAGGCTGAGAGCTACGGCCTGGAGGCCGCCGAGCGGTTGAGCCTGCCGGCGGGCCGGGTGTTCAAGACGCTGCTGGCGGACGTGGACGGGCGCACCCAGGTGGCGATGGTGCCGGTGGACCGCAGTCTGGACCTGAAGGCGCTGGCAAGGGCGGCCGGTGGCAAGAAGGCGGTGATGGCCGACGGCGCCCTGGCGGAGCGGCTGACCGGTTATGTGCTGGGTGGCATCAGCCCGCTGGGGCAGAAAAAACGCCTGCCGTTATGGCTGGACGCCAGCGCCGACCGGCACGATACCCTTTATATGAGTGCCGGCCGGCGTGGCCTGGAGATCGAAATGGCGCCGGCGGACCTGCTGGCGCTGACCGGCGGTCGCCTGGCGCCGCTGGCGCGCCAGTGATCGTGGCTGAAGCCCGTGCCGCATCATCGCTGGCAGGAGCGGCTTCAGCCGCGATCCGGCGCCGGTATTACAGGGCGGCGAAGGCTTCGCGGGCGGCGCTCAGGGTGGCTTCGATGTCGGCGTCGTCGTGGGCGATGGACACGAAGCCCGCTTCAAAGGCGCTGGGCGCCAGATACACCCCACGGTCGAGCATGGCGTTGAAGAAGGTGCCGAAGCGCGCCGCGTCGCAGGCCATTACCTCGTCGAAGCGGGTGATGCGGGTCTGCTCGGTGAAGTAGAGCCCGAACATGCCACCGGCACGGGTGGTGTGGAAGCCGATGCCCGCCTCGCGGGCGATGGTGGCGAGCCCCTCGGTGAGCGTTTCGGTCTTCGCTTCCAGTTCCTCGTAGAAGCCGTCCCGCTGCAGCTGACGCAGGGTGGCCAGGCCGGCGGCCATGGCCACCGGGTTACCGGACAGGGTGCCGGCCTGATAGACCGGCCCCAGCGGCGACAGGTGCTCCATGACCGCTTTCTTGCCGCCCAGGGCACCCACCGGCATGCCGCCGCCGATGATCTTGCCCAGGGTGGTCAGGTCCGGCGTCACCCCATAGAGGGCCTGGGCACCGCCGCGAGCGACCCGGAAGCCGGTCATCACTTCGTCGAAGATCAGCACCGCGCCGTGTTCGTCACAGTACTGGCGCAGGGCTTCCAGGAAGCCCTGGGTGGGCGGTACGCAGTTCATATTGCCGGCGACCGGTTCCACGATTACCGCGGCGATCTCCTCGCCGCGGGCCTTGAACACCTCTTCCAGGCCGCCGGCGTCGTTGTAGTTCAGCGTCAGGGTGTCGTCGGTGACCGCCTTGGGCACGCCCGGTGAACTGGGCGTGCCCAGGGTCAGCGCCCCGGAGCCCGCCTTTACCAGCAGGCTGTCCACGTGGCCGTGGTAGCAGCCTTCGAACTTGATGATCTTGTCGCGGCCGGTGTAGCCCCGGGCCAGACGGATGGCGGTCATGGTCGCCTCGGTGCCGGAGTTGACCATGCGCACCATGTCCATGGACGGCACCATCTCGCAGACCAGATCCGCCATCTCCACCTCGGCGGCGGTGGGCGCGCCGAAGCTGAGGCCGTCGGCCACTGCCCGCTGCACCGCCTCGCGCACTTCCGGGTGGTTATGGCCGAGGATCATCGGGCCCCAGGAGCCGACGTAATCCACGTAGCGGTTGTCGTCCTCATCGAACAGATAGGGGCCTTCGGCACGGTGGAAAAACACCGGCGTGCCACCCACGCCCTTGAACGCGCGCACCGGCGAATTGACGCCCCCGGGGATGTGCTTCTGGGCGCGGCGGAACAGTTGTTCGGATTGCGTGCGACTCATTGGGGGGCTCCTTGACGGGCGTTAGCGGTTGAACAGGCCGGCCAGCTGGCGGGCGGCGGCTTCCACGCCGGCGTGGGTAACGTCGGCGGGATCGGCCAGCCCGAACAGGGCATGAATCACGGCCACGGCGTCGGCGCCGGCCTCGATCAGATGGCCGGCATTATGCGCATTCACCCCTCCGATCGCCACCAGCGGCTGATGAAAGCGGCGCCGGGCCCGGTGCAGGGTTTCCAGGGTGGCCGGTGGCGCCTCCGGTTTGGTGTGAGAGTCGAAAAAACGGCCCAGGGCCAGGTAGTCGGCGCCCTCGTCGGCGGCCTTTTGCGCCAGTTCCAGCCGGCCATGGCAGGACACGCCGATCAGCTTGTCGCTGCCCAGCAGGCGGCGGGCGCTGTCCACGGCGCCGTCGCTTTGACCCAGGTGCACGCCGTCCGCTTCCACCTCGGCGGCCAGCGCCGCGTCGTCGTTGACGATGAACAGGGCGCCGTGATCCTGGCACAGCAGGGCCAGGCGCGCCGCCCGGTGCCGGCGGGTGGCGGTGTCCGCGTGTTTGTCCCGGTACTGCAGCATGGAGGCGCCGCCGCGCAGGGCGGCTTCGGCGGCGCTCAGCATGCTGTCACCGGGTGTCAGGCGTGGATCGGTGATGGCGTACAGACCGCGCACGCGGTGGGTATCCGGGTGGCTCATAGTGGTCTCCGATCGGGCACATGCTGGCCGCCGCCGGGGCGCCAGGCATCCCGCAGGGCCTGGTGCAGCCAGCGCTGCGCGGTCTCCGCGGCGCTGTCCAGATCGTCGCCGCGCGCCAGGCGGCAAGCCATGGCCGAGGCCAGCGAGCAGCCGGAACCGTGGTAGACGTGCGGCAGCCGGGGCCAGTCCCAGTGGCGGCGGCGGTCGCCGTCGAAAAGATGGTTGCTGACCTGGTCGGTGTCGTCGTGGGTACCGGTGACCAGCACCGCGCGCCCGCAGCGCCCGGTGATGGCGGTGCCGCTCTCGGTGACGCCCTGGCGGCCCGCCAATAGCTCGGCCTCGGGCAAGTTGGGGGTGAGCACGGTGGTGAGCGGGGCCAGCCGCGTCAGCATGACCTCCGCCAGGTCACCGCGCGCCAGGCTGCCGCCGGCTTCGGCGGCCAGCACCGGGTCCAGCACCACCGGTACGCCGGGCAGGCGCGCCAGCAGGCGGGCGATCCACTCCACCATCTCCACCGAGCCGGTCATGCCGATCTTCACCGCCTGGAATTCATAGTCGGCGAGCAGGGCGTCGGCCTGCTGTTCCAGCAGATCGATGGGGGTGAGCTGAAAACCGCTCACGTTGCGGCTGTTCTGCACCGTCAGTGCGGTGATCAGGGTGCTGGCGAAGCCGCCCAGGCTGTGCACCGCCTCGATGTCGGCGTGGATGCCGGCACCCCCGGAAGGGTCGTGGCCGGCGATCACCAGAATATTGGGTTTCATTGCGCTCCCTTTCATTCGGCTTGTCATTCAGCTTGGTCTCAGAACGGGCGGACCACCACCAGAATCACGATGGCGATGAGCAGCAGCACCGGGATCTCGTTGAAGATCCGGTAGAACCGGTCGCTCTTGGTGTTGGCGTCAGCGGCGAACTTCTTCAGATAGGCCAGGCACATATGGTGGTAGCCGATCAGCAGCACCACCAGTGCCAGCTTGGCGTGCAGCCAGCCCTGGGTTTTGTAGTAGTCCCAGTTCAGCGCCAGCATCCAGATGCCCAGCACCAGGGTGGCGATCATGGAGGGGTTCATGATGCCCCGGTACAGCTTGCGCTCCATGATCTTGAAGCGTTCGCGGCTGGGCTGGTCCTCGGCCATGGCGTGGTACACGAACAGACGCGGCAGATAGAAGATGCCGGCGAACCAGCAGATCACGGCGATGATATGGAAGGCTTTCAGCCACAGCATGGAGGTCTCTCCGAAAACGAACGGGTGGGCGGTCGCGCTTGCTTACAAGTGAACGGGTCAACGTCATTGGAGTGTTGGCCGCCAGACGGGCTATACTACCGGGCCTTTCCCCGCCACCAAAGTGCGGTCGCCCTGGACCGCCCGGACCGGACCAGAACCGGATAAGAGGAGTGCCGTGAGCAAGCCGATGCGCGCCAGCCGTGTGATGCGATACTACCTGTTTCGCACGCGACGTCTGACCCGCAGGCAACTCGGCACGCTGCAAGACTGGAAGATGCGGGTGGTGTTCTGGATCGGCGCCCTGCTGGTGGGTCTGGTCACCGTGAGCTTCGCCTGGGTGGCCGAGTACTGCGCCTCTCTGTTCTTTCAGTTGCAACGCCAATCGTCTCTCTGGCCGATCCTGGTGACGCCGGTGGGCATGCTGCTGGTGACCCTGATCATGCGGCGCACCGGGCCGGAATCCCAGGGCAGCGGTATTCCCCAGGTGCTGGTGGTGCTCAAGCAGCGCTACCATTGGCTGCGCCCCACCTTCCTGTCCCTGCGTGTGATCGTCACCAAGTTCGGGCTCACCTGTCTGGGGCTGCTGTGCGGCGCCAGTATCGGGCGCGAGGGGCCGAGCGTGCAGATTGGCGCGGCGATCATGTATTCCGCCGGCAAGATCGGCCGGTTGCAGCAGAAGTACGTGGACACCTCCCTGATCGTGGCCGGCGGCGCCGCCGGTGTGTCGGCGGCGTTCAATGCGCCGCTGGCGGGGATCGTGTTCGCCATCGAGGAACTGGCCGGCTCCTTCGAGCAGCGCACCAGCGGTACCCTGATTCTGGCGATCCTGCTGTCCGGGGTGGTGGTACTGTCCATTGCCGGCCACTACAGCTATTTCGGCCACCCGGAAGGGGCCCTGAACCTGACCCATGACTGGCTGGCGGTGGGCATTACCGCCCTGGTCTGCGGCCTGCTCGGCGGCGCCTTCAGCCGCCTGCTGATCGCCGGTAGCCGCTTTCTTTCCCCCTATGCCCGCAATCACCCCTACCGGGTGGTGTTGATGTGCGCCCTGGTGGTGGTGTTCCTCGGGCTGCTCACCGGCGGCGCCACCTATGGCAGCGGCTATGAGCAGGCACGCCATTTGCTGTCCGGCGAAAGCCAGGGCGACTGGTTCTTCCCGCTGGCCAAGATGGGCGCCACCCTGGTGTCGTATTTCACCGGCATGCCCGGCGGGCTGTTCTCGCCCAGCCTGGCGGCGGGCGCCGGGGTCGGCAATGTGATCGGCGGGCTGTTCCCCGGGGTGTCCGTGGTCGGGCTGACCCTGGTGGCCATGGCCGCGTTTCTGGCGGCGGTGATCCAGCGGCCGATCACCTCCTTCGTGATCGTCATGGAACTGACCGGTAACCGCCACGATATTCTGCTGCCGCTGATGGCCGGGGCCTTCCTGGCGGCGGCGGTTTCCAAGATCGTCTGGCTCAAGCCGCTCTACGACTCCTTGGCCGACCGCTTGCAGGAGGGCGAGGGCATGGCGCTGGATCGTGCCCGCGTGGTCAGCGCCGACGGCGGCGACGAGAAGCGCTGAGCGCCGCCGCGAGTTGCCCGGCCCGCATGCGGTGCCTATCATCGCTCTTTCAGAGAAAAGTATGAGGACGTGCGGACCATGGCCCTGCCGATCCGATATCGCCGTTTCATCACCGGGCGCGGCCACTGATGGCGCGCCGTGACCGACCCCGCGCCGGCGTCGACGATGTGGTGCTGATGCCGGTCAGCCCGTCGCAGCGCCGGCGTCGGCGGGTGTCGTTGCTGGCGAGCACGGTGCTGGCGGTGCTGGTGGCGTTCGGCGGCGGTTTCTGGCTGGGCCAGGGCGGCGCCCTGGACTCCGGCCGGCGCATTCAGGATCTGCGCGCCGAGCTGCGCGAAACCCGCGACAATCTGGGTGAGGCGCGCCAGGATCTGGCCCGCTATCGGGCCGATTCGCAGGTGTCCGACCAGGCCGGTGAACAACTGCGTCAGGAAATCCGCGCCCTGCGCGACCAGTCGGCGGAACTGGAAGAGGCGGTGGCGTTCTACAAGAACGTCATGTCGCCGGGGGCCGCCGACCAGCCGCTGCAGGTGCAGAAGCTGGAGGTGGGGCCCGCCGACGGTGAGCGCCGCTTCCGCTACCGCCTGATTCTGGTGCAGACCGGTGACAACCGGGGCTATCTGTCCGGGCGGGTGAATCTGGCTCTGAAAGGGCTGCGCGACGGTGAGCCGGAAACCCTGGAGGCCGGCGAGTTGCTTGAGGACGGCGCCGATTTGAGCTTCAAGTTCCGTTATTTTCAGGAGCTTTCCGGTATTCTGACGGTGCCCGAGGGTTTCGAGGTGAGCACGCTGGAAGTGATGGCACGCTCCACCGGCGGCCGGCGCGCGGAGGTGTCGCGCAGTCTGCCCTGGTGAATCAACCGACCGACTAGCAGGAGAGAGCAGGTGAGGCGAGACAAGAAGAACAGTGGCCAGCAGAGTTTCCGCGACCACACCCTGATCGCGCCCAGTGCCCGCGTCGTGGGGGACATCGAATTCAATGGCGGTCTGCACGTCCAGGGGGAAGTGGACGGCAACATCACCGTGGGCGGTGAAGGCGGCCAACTGGTGATCGGCGAGACCGGCGTGGTGCGCGGCGAGATCCGCGTGCCCAGGATCACCATCAATGGCCGGGTGGAAGGCGACGTCAACGCCACCGAGCACCTGGAGCTGGCCAGCAAGGCCCAGGTGGAAGGCAACGTGTTCTACGTGACCATCGAGATGCTGATCGGCGCCCGCGTCAACGGCAAACTGGTGCGCCTGGACGAGGAGCGCCGCAACCTGCCGGCGCCGGAGAAGCCGGGTGCGGCCCCGGCCGGTGCGCCGCCGGCCACGGACAATTCTTGACTGTAACACTCGGGTATTGGACCATGACCTCCGTAACAGCAGTTCAGGCCGACATGAGCGATTCCAATCCCATTATTCTGACCGAGCGCGCCGCCGCCAAGGTGCGCGAGCTGCGGGACGACGAAGGCAACCCCGATCTCAAGCTGCGGGTGTACATCACCGGCGGCGGCTGCGCGGGGTTTTCCTATGGCTTCACCTTCGATGAGCAGGTCAACGAAGACGACACCTCGGTGAACCGCGAGGACGTGACCCTGCTGGTGGACGCCATGAGCATTCAGTATCTGGACGGGTCCGAGGTGGACTACGAACAGGGCCTGATGGGCTCCCGCTTTATCGTTCACAACCCCAACGCCGCCACCACCTGTGGCTGTGGGTCGTCGTTCTCGGTGTAATCCCGAAAACGTCCCTCGCGGGAACTTTGGCGGTCACGGAACAGTCATCAAAGTATCAGATTACTGTCGTCAACAGCACGGATGCTGAGGGGCATGATGATACAGCGACCTTCACTGCAACGTATGACCGCCGCCGACGCCCGCGCCATGTGCTGGCTGTTGGGGCAACCCCGCGCCGCCCATCGGGCGCAGCTGGCCCGTGGCATCTCGCGGCTGGGCGACGGCCCCCTCTATGTGTTTCTGGCGCTGGTGATCTGGCTGCTGGACAGCACCGACGGCGCCCGCTTCGCCCAGGCCGCGGTGATCGCCTACGGGCTGGAAGTGCCCGCCTTCATGCTTCTCAAACATCTGATCAAGCGACCGCGCCCGGCGGACATGGACACCACTCTCTGTGTGTTCCTGAAGCCGGCGGATCGGTTCAGCTTTCCCTCCGGCCACACCGCCGCGGCCTTCGTGATGGCCACGCTGATGGGGGTGTTCTACCCGGTGGGCGCCTCGCTGATGCTGGCGTTCGCCGTCCTGGTGGGGCTCTCCCGGGTTCTGCTGGGGGTGCATTATCCTTCCGATATCGCCGCCGGCGCGCTGCTCGGCGCTGTGTGCGCCCTGGCCGGGGTGGTGCTGGTCGGTTGAAAGGTCGGGCAGGTCCGCTCAGTCCGGCAGGGTAAGCCGGCCCAGCACCGCAGGCCGGCGCGCGCCGGTGACCGCCGGCGCATTACCCGGCACCCGATGCCACCAGGCCCAGGCCAGCCAGGCGAAGGCCGCCGCTTCCACCCAGTCCGGTGCCAGGCCCGCTTCCGTGGTGGCCACCACCGGTACCCCCAGACAACGTTGCAGACGCGCCATCAGATCCCGGTTGTGGGCGCCGCCGCCGCACACCAGCAGGCGCGCCGGCGCGAACGGCGTCAGCGCGTCCGCCACGCTGCGGGCGGTGAGCTCCGCCAGAGTGGCCTGCACATCGCGGGGGGCGACATTCCCCTCCAGAGTGTTCATGAGCCAGTCCAGATGGAAGTATTCGCGGCCGGTGCTCTTGGGCGGCGCCAGTTGGAAATAGGGATCGGCCAGCAGCGCGTCCAGCAACATCGGCAGCACCCGGCCGCCGGCGGCCCAGGCGCCGTCCGCGTCGAAGCCCCGGCCCTGGTGGCGCTGGTGCCACAGATCCAGCAGCGTGTTGGCCGGGCCGGTGTCGAAGCCACCGGTGAGGGTGCCGTGGTCCAGCAGGCTGACATTGGCGATGCCGCCCAGGTTCAGCACCGCCACCCGGGCGTCGGGCGCGCCGAACAGGTATTCATGGAAGCGCGGCGCCAGGGGCGCGCCCTGGCCGCCCAGCACCATGTCCTTGTTGCGGAAATCGCTGATCACCGGCAGCCCGGTGCCGGTGGCCAGGGTGTCCGCGCAACCCAGCTGCAGGCTGAAGCCGTCGTCCCCGGGGCGATGGCGCACGGTCTGTCCGTGGCAGCCGATGGCGGTGACCGCCTCGGCTTCGAGGTCGGCGCCGGCGAGCAGGGCCTGGACGGCGGCGGTGTATTCCCGGCCCAGGGCCCGATGGCAGGGGCCGGCCCGGTCGATCTCGTCGCTTCCGGGGCGGGTCAGCGCCAGCAGGCGCTCCCGCAATGTCGGGGGCAGGGGCGCGGAATGGGTGGCCAGGATTTCCACCCTCTGGTTCCGGAAGCGGGCCAGGACCGCGTCGATGCCGTCCAGGCTGGTGCCGGTCATCAGGCCGGCGAAGAGCTGCGCCCCGGGCGCGGGGCTATCATCAGACGTGGGGGTATTAGAAAACATTGCTGCTGGCCAGCGTGGCGGCCTCCGCGAACAGGGTCATCTGGGCCTCCATGCGTTTGGCCTGAACCAGGAACTGCGGCTTCTCGTTGTTGGTGACGCTCTCCGCCTTGGGCAGCTCCACGGTTTGCGGATTGCGGTGGACGCCGTCGACGCGGAATTCGTAGTGCAGGTGGGGGCCGGTGGCCAGGCCGGACATGCCCACATAGCCGATGGTCTGGCCCTGGTTGACGCGGCTGCCCACGCGGATGCCCTTGGCGAACCCGCGCATGTGCGCGTACAGGGTGCTGTAGCGCTGGCCGTGCTGGAGAATCAGCACGTTGCCGTAGCCGCCCTTGACCCCGGCGAAGATCACCTTGCCCTTGCCGGCGGACTTGATCGGCGTGCCGCTGGGCGCGGCGTAATCGATGCCACGGTGGGCGCGTACCTTGTTGAGGATCGGATGCTTGCGGCCCAGGTTGAAGCGGGAACTGATCCGCGAGAACGCCACCGGGGTGCGAATGAACGCCTTGCGCATGGAGCGCCCCTGGCTGTCGAAGTAATCGGTGTCGCCGGAACGGGTCTGGAACCGGTAGGCGCTGAGATGGCGGCCCTGATTCCAGAATTCCGCCGCCAGGATATTGCCTTCACCCACCTTCTCGCCGTCCAGGTACAGCTCTTCGTAGAGCACCCGGAAGCGGTCGCCGTTGCGAATATCCAGCACGAAATCGATGTCCCAGCCAAAGATATTGGCCAACTGCATGGTCAGGTTGTCGCTCATGCCGGCGGCATGGCCGGCCAGGAACAGGGAATTGTCGATGGTGGCTTCGGCGAAGCGGGTGCGGCGCTGGTACTGGCGGGTCTCGTTCTCCACCCGCCAGCGACCGTCGTCCTCGAGGATGGCCTTGACGGTCTCGATGCGGGACGGGTGGTAGCTGAGCGCGGTCAGTTCCCCTGCACCGTCCACGGTGATGTTGAGGCTGTCGCCGGGGCGCAGATTGGCCAGTTCCGCCAGTTGGTCGTCACCGGTGACCAGGCGGTGCACCTGGGCGGCGGTCACGCCGTGGGCTTGCAGCAGGGTGGAGAGGGTGTCGCCGGATTGCACTTTCAATTCCACCCAATCCGGCTCCGGCGCCGTAGGAACCGGTTCGGCGGCGGTCTGGGCGCGGCCCGGGGCCGGCGCCGGCTGCGGTTTCAGCGCCGGGGCGGGGCGTGGCGCCGACTCGGCCAGCGCCACGGTCCGTGTTCGTTCGGGGCGGCTTTCTCCGGACTCCGGCGCCAGGGCCATGATCACCACGGTGAGGCCGAGGGCGGCGGAAACGGCGAGATGGGCACGGGGGAATCGGCGCGCCATGCGGCCGAGGGCGGAAAGTTTCATTCTCATGCTGGTCGCTACACTCTGAGTAGGCCGCCTTTGGGCATTCATGGCGGAGCCTCCGGCCATTCGGGTTCGCGGGGGAGGATCCTTGAATTGCAGCAAAGATACCCGCCTTCTACCAGCGCCTTCAAGTGCTACAATAGCCCGCTTTTCCGGGTCCGGAAGCCCCGGCGGTCGGCCTTTCTGACCGTCGTGGGCCGGTCGGGTTCCCCGTCAGTCCGGACCCGCCGCCGGGGCGGTCCGAAGTATTTGAGGTAGTTCATGGTCAAGGTCGAAGAGCAAATGGCGCTGCTATCACGGGGTGCCGATGAAATCATTCAGGAAGACGAGCTGCGCGAGCGGATCGCCAGCGGCAAGCCGCTGCGGGTCAAGGCCGGGTTCGACCCCACCGCCCCGGATCTGCATCTTGGGCATACGGTGCTGATCAACAAGCTGCGCCAGTTCCAGGAGTTGGGCCACCACGTGATGTTCCTGATTGGCGATTTCACCGGCCTGATCGGTGACCCCACCGGTAAGAGCGCCACCCGGCCGCCGCTCACGCCGGAGGAAATCGAACGCAATGCGGAAACCTATAAGGAGCAGGTGTTCAAGATCCTGGATCCGGCCAGGACCGAGGTGGTGTTTAACTCCAGCTGGATGAACAAGCTGGGCGCGGCTGGCATGATCAAGCTGGCCAGCCAGTACACGGTGGCGCGCATGCTGGAGCGCGACGACTTCGACAAGCGCTACCGGGCCAACCAGCCGATCGCGGTGCACGAATTCCTCTACCCGCTGGTACAGGGCTACGACTCGGTGGCCATGGAAGCGGACGTGGAGCTGGGCGGCACCGATCAGAAGTTCAACCTGCTGATGGGGCGCACCCTGCAGAAGGCCCACGGCCAACGGCCGCAGATTTGCCTGACCATGCCGATCCTGGAGGGCCTGGATGGCGTGCAGAAGATGTCCAAGTCGCTGAAGAACTATGTGGGTGTCAGTGACGCCCCCGGCGATATGTACCGCAAGCTGCTGTCGATTCCCGACGCCCTGACCTGGCGATACTATGAACTGCTCAGCGGGCTCTCCAACGAGGCCCTGGCGGAGCGCAAGGCGGAGGCCGAGCGCCTGGGCAGCCCCCAGGAGGCCAAAAAAGCCTTTGCCCTGGAGATGGTGACCCGCTTCCATGGCGAGGACGCCGCCCGGGCTGCCCCTTCATCGGCGGGCAACCTGACCGCCCTGGGCGAGATTCCGGACAATGTGCCGGAAGTGGAAGTGGTGCTCGAGGACGGCGACGAGATTCATGTGGTGCCGCTGCTGCGTCTCGCCGGCCTGGCCCAGAACGGCAAGGCCGCCAAGGATGTGTTCGGGCGGGGCGCGGTGTACGTGGACGGTACCCAGCTCACCGAGGAGCGCAGTTTCGCCCGCGGCGAGAGCGCGGTGATCCAGGCGGGCAAAAAGAAGATTGCCCGGGTGATCATCAAGTAATCCGGGGCTTTCAGGGCCTTTTGGGCGCCTGGCGGGCGGTCCGGGCCGGACGAATTCTGACCGCTTGCAAAGAATTTCGAGAAAAGCTCCAAAAAAGGTTTGACAGGTCCGGCCCGATCCGTAGAATGCGCACTCCTCGACGGGGCAACGACGAAACGCTCAGCCCCGCGGCTCTTTAACAATCAGGCAAGCAAACGTGTGGGACCTGTTCGGAGTTGGATGTCTCAATAGACATCGGCTTTGAACAAGTCAACCTAGTTGAATTTGTTTCGAGCTGAGCTTGTATTAAGTGCGCAGGCACTTTAAACGCTTTAATCGAACTGAAGAGTTTGATCATGGCTCAGATTGAACGCTGGCGGCAGGCCTAACACATGCAAGTCGAGCGGTAACAGGGGTAGCTTGCTACCCGCTGACGAGCGGCGGACGGGTGAGTAACGCGTGAGAATCTGCCCATCAGTGGGGGATAACCCGGGGAAACTCGGGCTAATACCGCATACGTCCTACGGGACAAAGCAGGGGACCTTTTGGCCTTGCGCTGATGGATGAGCTCGCGTCGGATTAGCTTGTTGGTGAGGTAAAGGCTCACCAAGGCGACGATCCGTAGCTGGTCTGAGAGGATGATCAGCCACACCGGGACTGAGACAC
>JAKUPL010000040.1 GCA_022449455.1 Alcanivorax sp.
CCGCAGGTGACCATGTTGACGTTGAGCGCGTCCAGGTGCTCGTCCAGGTTGGCCACCGGCACGCAGTAGGGGCCGATGGCCGCCGGCGTCAGATCGATCACCCGCAGGTCCGGGCGGGCGGCGCGCAGGACTTTCTCGTTGTGGTGGTGGGCGCCGGCGGAGGTGGCGTCGAACACCAGCCCGATGTGTTCGAACACTGGCAGCTCGATCAGGCCTTCCACGCCGGTGGCGCAGGCGGTCACGCCCAGACGCTCGGCGCGGGCCAGGCCGTCGGACGCCGGGTCGATGCCCACCAGCGCGGCCATTTCCAGCTGCTCGCCGTGGCGCAGGATCTTGATCATCAGGTCGGTGCCGATGTTGCCGGACCCGATGATCGCGACTTTGGTCTTCATACTGTTCTCCCGTTCGTTCGCCGCGTTCAACCGAAACGCAGCGAGCAACTTCCCAGGTCACCGACGGTGACCCGGATATGATCACCGGACGCCACCGGCACCAGTGGCACCAGCGAGCCGGACAGAATCACTTCACCGGCCTTGAGCGGCACCCCCAGGCGGCCGAGGGTATTGGCCAGCCAGGCCACGCAGTTGAGCGGCGACCCCAGCGCGGCGGCGCCGGCGCCGGTGGCGACGATCACGCCGTTCTTCTCCATCACCATGCCGCAGGTGCCGAGGTCGACGTGCGCCGGGCGGCGGCCGGTGTCGCCGAGAGCGAACACGCCGCAGGAAGCGTTGTCCGCCACCGTGTCCTGGATGCGAATTCGCCAGTCCTGGATACGCGAATCCACGATCTCGAAGCAGGGGAAGACGAAGTCGGTGGCCGCCAGTACCTCGGCGCTGGTGACGCCCGGGCCGCGCAGATCCCGTTTCAGAACAAAGGCGATCTCGCCCTCGGCCCGCGGCGCGATCAGGTTGTCGGCGATCGGGATGGTGTCGCCGTCGGCGTACACCATGCGGTCGGTGAGATAGCCGAAGTCCGGCTGACGCACATCGAGCATGTCTTGCACCGCCTGGCTGGTGACACCGATTTTCTTGCCGATCACCGCCTCTCCGTCGTCCAGCCTGCGCTGGAGAAGATGCAGGGAAATGCGATAGGCGGTGTCCAGGTCCAGCTCGCTTTCACGCTCGGTCAGCGGCGCCACCGTGGTGTTTCCGCGCAGCGCTTCGAACAGTTCGTCGCCATAGCGTTGAATCATTTCGGAACTCATGGCGCCGACCTCACAGCTTGATACAAACGTTGGACAGCTCGGCGTAGAACTCCAGGCCGTGCACGCCGCCTTCCCGGCCGATGCCGCTTCGCTTGCTGCCACCGAACGGCGTGCGCAGGTCACGCAGGAACCAACTGTTGACCCAGCACAGGCCCACCTCCATTTGCGGCGCGACCCGATGCGCCTGGGTCAGGTTCTCGGTCCACAATGAGGTGGCCAGGCCATAGGGGGTGTCGTTGGCCAGGGCGATGGCTTCGTCTTCATCGTCGAAGGGACGGATATGGCAGCACGGCCCGAAGATTTCCTCGCTGATCACCGGCGAGGTCTCCGGCAGACCGGTCCAGATGGTGGGTTGCACCCAATTACCGGCGCGCAGAGCCTCCGGCATATCCGGAACGCCGCCCCCGGTAATGATCTCGGCGCCTTCCGCGCGGGCCTTCTCGTAGTAAGAGAGCACCTTGTCCTGATGCACCCGGCTGATCAGCGGGCCGAAGCTCACGCCGTCATCCTGCCACCAGCCCATGGTCAGTGCCTCGGCGCCTTTCTTGAGCCGATCGACGAACTCGTCGAAACGTGAGCGGTGCACGTAAAGCCGCTCGGTGCCCAGACATACCTGGCCGCAATTGGCGAACGCCGAGCGCATGGAGCCCTCGATGGCCTTGTCCATGTCCGCGTCGGCGAACACGATGCCGGCATTCTTGCCGCCCAGTTCGAACGACAGAGGCTTCAGTCCCGGTGCCGCTGCTTTCATGATGTGGGTGCCGGTGACGGTTTCACCGGTGAAGGTAATGCCGTCCACGTCATCGTGCTGAGTGAGCATTTCGCCCACCGAGCCGCCGCCGAAACCGTGCACCACGTTATAAACGCCCTTGGGGACACCGACTTCATTCATCACTTCGCCCAGCAGGGCGGCGGTGTGCGGTGTTTCCTCCGACGGCTTGACCACCACGGTGTTGCCACAAGCGAGCGCCGGACCGACTTTCCAGGTCATCAACAGCAGCGGCAGGTTCCAGGGGGCGATCACCGCGATCACACCACGCGGTTTGCGTACCGCGTAGTTAAGGGCGCCGGCACCATCCGGCGTATCCATATGAAAGGACTCCGTGGGTACATTGCGCACCAGATCGGCGAAGATCTTGAAGTTGGCGGCGCCACGGGGAATGTCCACGTGGGAGGCCATTGATGCGGGTTTGCCCGTATCCAGACACTCCGCGGCCAGAAACTCATCGAAACGTTCGTTGATGCGGTCCGCCACGCGGTGCAGCAGGGTCATGCGCTGCTCCATGGCCATGCGCCCCCACTCACCGCGCAGCGCCGTGTTGGCCGCTTCCACCGCGGCGTCCACTTCACGGCGGTCGCCCTCGCTGACCAGCGCGATCACTTCGCCATTGGCCGGATTGCGGTCCTCGAAGGTCCGGCCGCTGGCGGATTCCACGTACTCGCCGTTGATAAAATGTTTGATCTGCTTCATAAATTCCTCGATCTCACTGGGGCCGACCGCTTACGCGTCGCCCGACGGATGTCGTTGCCAGCCTCGGCCGCGCCACGCGCGCCGGCTGCTCGGATATCTGGAGAATGAATCCAAATATCGATTTTTTATTTTCGTTCAAAAAAAATCGCCGGCTGGCACCGCCGCCGGCGCTCACTCTTCATGGTTATTTGAATTCCTTGATGTTGGGCTTGGCGCCCCACATGCAGAACCCCAGCGGTTCGGCCGGAAACTGACGCGGCCGATACCCCTGTTCGTCATCAATGCTGCGTACACCGCTGGAGTACTCGAACACCATTCCCTCGGGACCTTCAAAGTACAGGAACATGGCGCTGGACGTCGGATGCTTGCCCGGCCCGAAGGTAATCGGGACGTCCTTCCCGGTGAGGAAGTACCAGCTGCGCATAATGTCGTCGACGCTTTCCACCTGATGATTGATGTGCTGCACGCCAGGGCGGTCGGACGGGAACAAGGCGATTTTGTGATGAATCTCATCGATGCGCAGCAACGGTGAGTCGCCGATCCAGTCGGACACCCGCGCGCCCATGATTCGCGTCCAGAATTTTTCGTCGCGCGCCGGATCCTGCGAACGCAGACCGATGTGCGAGAAGCCGGTGATGCCAGCGTCCCGCGAGGGGAAGTAACGCCAACCCGAATGGAACGGCCGATGCACCAGCTCGATGCGGTTGCCGGAGGGGTCGTGAAACACCAGCAGGTTACGCACGAACCGTGCCTCGCACTCGGCGTCACTGCCCCAACGCGCGGTGACTCCGGCTTCTTCCAGCTCGCGCTTGGCCTGCTCCAGTTCCTCGACGCTGTTGATCTCAAAACCGGTGGCGTGGTCATCCGGGTCGCCATCGAAATACACCAGAGTGTGATCGCGACTGTCCGAGCGGAAATACACTGCACCATCAACGGTGCGTACCTTCTGAAGCCCGAGAATATCCGTGCAGTAGCGAACCGCGTGATCGAGATCGGCGGTGCCGAGACGTACGTAGCGAATATCATGCAGATCAATCATGGCGTTGTCCTTGTTCTCTTATTTCTCCGAGGGCAGAAATTTCTCGGCGAAGATGCGGCTGTCGGACAGGCCCAGTCCGGTCAGCGCCTGACGGGCCGCATCGATCATTGGCGGCGGCCCGCACAGATAGGCGTCGGCCAGGGTGGCATCATCCAACCGTTGTTCGGCGATCAGATCGGTGACGAAACCGACCTTACCGGTCCAGGCCTCATCGCCGGTGACCACGGCGGTCTCCACGGTGACCCAGTCGCCGTAATCGCGGAGTCGCTCCAGGCCGAACAGTTCGCCGGGGTGGTTGGCGCCGTACAGCACCCGGACCGGTGGCGGCGCGTCGACGGCGCGCAGTTTCTCCAGCATGCTCAGGATCGGTGCCAGGCCGGTGCCCCCGGCGACCATCAGCAGCTCACCGCCACGCGGCGCACGCAGAAAGAACTGGCCGTAGGGACCTTCGATGTGGACCTCGTCGCCGACCGTGGCGCGGTCACGCAACCAATCGCTCATGGCACCGCTGTCGAGCAAACGCACGAAAAATTCCATGGCACCGGGCCGCAGTGGTGAATTGGCGAACGAGTAGCTGCGCCCGTCCACCTGCCCCGCCACGGACAGGTTCACGTACTGGCCGGGCAGGAACGTCAGCGGTTCGGCATCACTTTCCAGCACCAGGCGTACGACGTTGTCCGCCACCGGTTCCAACGCCGCCACCCGGGTCGCGATACGCACCATCTCTTTGTTGAGCAGCGACATCGGATACCCGAACTGCAGCACCAGATCGCTACGTGCCCGTGTCTGGCAGGAGAGCACATAGCCCTGTTCTTCCTCGTCCTCGGTGAGGGCTTCGTCACTGAAGTCACCCAGGTCGCAGTCGCCGTCGCTCAAGTACGCCTTGCACACGCCACAAGCGCCTTCACGGCAGTCCGTTTCCAGGGTCAGGCCGCTGCGCAGCGCCGCCTGGTACACCGTTTCGAAAGACGAGGACGTGAACTGCGAGGTGGCACCGTCCTCGAACACACAGGTGATGTGGTGTTTGCTCGACATCACGAAACTCCTTAAACGTCCATCGCCAGCAGAGGCTTTACCGCCTTGCCCTGCAGCACCAGATCAAAGGCGCTGGGGCCGTCCTTGAGCGGCACCACATGGGAGACCAGCGGCGACAGGTCCACGCGGCCACCGCTCACCAGATCGCCGGCCTGTTGCCAGCTGCGCCAGATGCGACGGCCGTGAATGTTATGAATGGTGGGCCCGGTCCGCAGCCATTGAGTCAGATCAATCGCCACCGGATCGGCGGGCGCGCCGATCAACCGGTAATCGCCGCCGCGCCGCAGCGCGGCCAACGACGCGAACAGCCCCGCTTCCGCGCCGGTCAGTTCGATGGCCACATCCACCCCCTCACCGCCGGTGGCGGCCTGGACCACTTTGACCAGGTCCTGATCGCCGGGGTGGATGCACAGGTCCGCGCCCAGCGCCTCGGCGGTGGACAGGCGCAGCGGATTGAGGTCGGCGGCGATGACCTGATGGGCGCCCAGCGCCCTGGCCACCGCCACCGCCATCAGGCCAATCGGCCCGCAGCCGTTGACCAGCACCCGCTGACCGGCCACGCCGGTGCCCTCGCCACAGGCGTGCACCGCGATGCCGAACGGCTCCATCATTGCCGACAGCTGCGGCGAGAACCCGGGCGGATTGACCCACACGATACTGGCCGGCACCACCAGCCACTCGGCGAAGCCGCCGTCCACGTCGATGCCGGGATAGCGGGTGTGCTCGCACAGATGCTTCTGGTCCAGCAGACACTGCCGGCAGTTGCCACAATAGATATGACTTTCCAGGCTGACCTGATCGCCGGGCTGGATGCCCTGCACGCCCTCGCCCAGGGTCTCCACCACGGCACACACTTCATGGCCGAGCACCCGTGGCAACACCATGCGCCTGGCCATGCGTGGCGCCCAGTGGTAGATGTGCATGTCGGTGCCGCACAGGCCGGCGTAACGAACGCGCAGCAGTACTTCGCCGGGCCCCGGCGTGGGCACGTCCACCTCTCTGAGCTCGATCCCGTTCACCGTGGGCGCGGTCTTACACAATGCAAGCATGCTGTTCTCCTACCGCCGCCGGGATCAGACGTTGTATACGTCGACAGTGCCGTCAATCACCGTTTCCAGGAGAGTCGCGGTCTTCGCCGCGATACGCAGCTGCCCGTCCTCCTCACGCAACCGGTACTCATACCACACGCCCCGCGTCGTCACGCCGGTGCGCGGATCCATGGTGACCACGGTGGCCTTGGCCCGTACCGCAAGCCGGTCGCCCTGGTCCTCAAGAATGCGCACGCTGCCTACCGTGTGGCAGGTGGTAGGCAGCGGCGTGGATGCATAGGAATCACCGGAACTGAAGCGGAATACGCGATCCTCGATGCCCCGTTGTGGCAGATAGATCAGACTGATTTCGCGCTTCGGATCCTGCGTGGTTTCGTCTTCGTTGCGCCAGGCCGGCACCCAGAACACGGAGTCTTCGGTGTACATATCGACCCAGTCCTGCCAGCGGCGCCGGTCGATGTGGTCCGCCTCATCGGCGAGCAGTGCGTTGACCTGCAGGAACCGTTGATACTGTTGCTCGATGGTGGCCGTCATCACTGCTTCTCCCCGTCGTTCATGCGCTCCAGCCATTTTCGATAAAAGCTGTAGTAAAGTGTTTCGAAGTCCCAATCCTGGTTGCTGGAAACCGGGTTCAGGCCAATCCTGCGCGCCCCTTCATCGGGTCCCATCTGCATGGTGTCGATGCCACGGGTGACCTCGGTCCACGGCGACAACTCACCGCGCGCGCCCTTCTGGCAATCTTCCAGCGCGGCCAGATCGTCCGGCGTGGCCATGCCGGTGACCATGTAGAAATCCTCGAACTTACGGATTCGCGCCTCACGGGCCTCGTCGCTTTCGCCACGTGGCGCTATGCAATAGACCGTGACCAGAGTGCGGTCCACGGACAGCGGCCGGAATACACGAATCTGCGTCGAGGGTTGATCCATCAGCAGGACATTGGGAAACAGCAGAAGATTACGGCCACGGCCAATCATCCAGTTGACCTGTTCCTCGGGCAGTCGGGAAAGCAGTTCCTCGCGGGCTTCCCACAACGGTCCGACTTCCGGCGTGGCGCGCTCGGCCCAGATCAGCATGTGGCCGTTGTCCAGATCGTAGCAGCCGGTGGGCACCACCCCGGCGATGCGACCGGATTCGGTCTTGGCCATCCCTTCCCGACCCTGGCGCTCCTCGCGCTGTGCCACGGTGGAAGCGAATACTCGGTGCACGGTGCTCACGTGGTAGCCGTCCACGCCGTTCTCGGCCTGCATCTTCCAGTTACCCCGGATCACATAGTCGGATACGCCACCGACCACTTCGATACCTTCTGGCGACTGATCGGCAAGCATATCCATGAACACCTTGGCCTCACCCAGGTGCTCCTCCAGCTCCGGCACCTCAGCCACCAGGCTGCCGAACACGAAGCCGCGATACACTCCGACACGACCAATTTTCTTGAGGCTGGCACGGGTTTTGTCGAAACCTTCCGGCCACCCGGTTTTCTCATTTTTGACCCGTGTGCAACGGCCCTCGGTGTTGTAGCACCAGCCGTGGAACCGGCAACGCAGGGTGCGTGCATTACCCTGGCGACGATCGGTGAGCAGCGCGCCCCGGTGAGCACAGGCGTTGATAAAGGCATTGACGGAGCCATCCTTGTCACGGATCACCAGTACCGGCTGGCGACCGATATGGGTGGAATAGTAATCGCCATGGTTCTGTATCTGGCTCTCATGGCACAGGAATACCCAGTCGCTCTCAAAAATTTCGTGGAGTTCCTTTTCGTACAGGCCCTGGTCGGTATAGATACGACGGTCAACGCGGTAAACCCCTTCGTCCACCCGATTATCGACCATGCCCACCGGATTCAGCGCTTCGCTATCCACGCCGTGGTCCTGCTGAATATCCAGCTTATGAACTTTTGAATTCATAATCTCTACTCCCTCTGTTTTGTTCTAATCGACGGCCGCGACCGCGCCGGTGCGACAGGCACCGTTGCGCGAGCGCACCCAGCAAAACATCACCAGCACAACAGCCAGTACCATTCCGATGGAATCGGTGGGTATGCCGTGGAAAATTTTCAGAGCCCCACCTTCCGGGATGATCAACATCAGCCCGGATAGACCCGCCAGTATCCGGGTCGGCCAGGCGATGCCATGAAACAGATAAGCCTCGATGGCCGCCGCGATCATCAGGAAGCCAAGCATGGCGGTGACAAAGGCCAGGCCCGCCGCCAACCATTCACCGCCCGCCATATCGCCGTGCAGCAACAGTGGCGGGCATGCCACGAAGACAAAGGGCACCAGAAAGGCGGTGGCTCCGAAGCGCACGGACTGCCACCCGGACCGCATGAAGGGCGCACCCGCCATGGACGCGGCGGCGAAAGACGCCAGGCATACCGGCGGCGTGATCATTGAAAGAACACCGAAGTAAAGCACGAAAAGATGACTGGCCAGAGGGTCAAAACCCGCGGCCACCAAAGAAGGCGCGATCAGCGTTGCCATCAATACGTACACCGCGGTGGTCGGCATGCCCATGCCGAACAGAATGGCGGTCACCGCCGCCATCAGCAGCAACACGATAGGTAGAGGTCCGGCCATATCGGCGATGCTCAGACCCAGGGAGAAGCTCAGGCCCGTTATCGACAAGACACCCACGATCACACCCGCCGCCGCGGTGATGGCGATGATCTCCAGCAGGCTTTTCCCCGCCGCCTCAAAAATACCGATGATCGCGCGCGGACCGACCTTGTGCTCGCCGACCATGGCCGCCGCCACGAACGTCGCCACCAGACTGGCGAAGGCCGCCTTCTCCGGAGTCCAGCGCAACGCGAACAGAATGACCAGAAGCAAGGCGATGGGCAGCAGGAACGGCCAGTACCGGCGCAGGGTTCGCATGGCGTCCGGGCGCTCTTCAGCGGTCATCGGACGGATGCCGGACCGGGCCGCGTGCAGGTGAATTTGTACCAGCAGCGCCATATAGAACAGGATCGCCGGAATCAGCGCCGCCAGCGCCACCTCCACGTAGGAGACACCCAGAAATTCGGCCATGATGAAAGCCGCGGCGCCCATGATCGGCGGCAGCAATTGCCCGCCGGTGGAGCTCACCGCCTCGATGGCGGCCGCCTGCTCGGACCGATAGCCACATTTTTTCATCAGCGGAATGGTGACGATACCGGTGGTGGCCACGTTGGCCACGGCGCTGCCCGAGATCGAGCCGAACAGCGAGGAAGCCAGCACCGACGCCTTGGCAGGGCCGCCACGGTAGCGCCCCATGGCCGCCAGCGGCAGATCGAGAAAAAGCTGCCCGCCACCGAGGCGAAACAGAGCGTTACCCAGCAGCACATAGGCCACCACCGTCGACACCACCACCGAAAGCGGCGTGCCCAGAATACCGGCGGAGTCCAGCTGCAGGTAACCGATCAGAAAATCCAGGTCCGGCGTCTGGCCATTGAACGCACCGGGCATGCGCCCGGCGAACAGGGCGTACGCCAGGCTGGCCAGCACCAGTGCCACCATCGCCATGCCGGTCAGACGACGCAACGCCTCCAGCACCAGCAACAGCGTCAAACCGGCCACGATCAGATTGATGTAGTAATCCGCGCCGGTGCCCAGAAAGCCGATCGACACCAGCCATTCGTAGCGCACCGCGGTCCAGGCACAAAGCAGCAGCGCCAGCATCGCGGCGGTCACGTCGTACCAGGCCGGGCGCGGACGATCGGCAAAGCGCGCCCGGGCCGGCTTGATCAGGAAGGTGGCGCCCAGACCCAGACCGAGTACCGCCAGCGCCGCCTGCTCACCCCAAAGGGCGTAGCCGAAATAGGACGGCACGCTGAAGGCGTACAGTAGCCCCGCCAGCGGAATGCCCGCCAACAGACAGCTTACCAGCCTCGCCCAGCCTCCTTGCAGGCCGGGAACGGCCTGGCCGGTATCTTCCGCGATGCGCTGCTTGATATCGCTTTCTTTCTTCACGGCAGTTTACCTCCAGCGAACCCTTCCGACGTTATTGGGCGTCGCGCAGCAGCGCGTCGTTGGCGGTCTGAATGTTGTCGTTCCAAAGACCGGCTTTTTGATAGAACCGCTTAGCGCCGTCATGCACCGGCAGCGTGATGTCGGTGCCGATCATCTGTTCCGGAATCCATCGTTTGAACACGCCGCTGATACCGCGAAGGTCCTCGATGTGATCACTGATGGTCTTGACCACGGTGTACACCTCGTCCTCCGGCACGTCCTTGTTGGCGGCCAGGTAGAACGGATAACTCCAGACGTAGGCGTCGTTGATCAGCCCGACGCTGTCGCCGGCCTTGTAGCCACGGATCTGACCGGCGGGGAAGGCGTCACGGGTCCGTTTCACGGCCTCCGCGTCGGCGTTCAGACTGATGAAGCGCACCGGGGTCTGGGCATTGATCTCCTGCACGATGGCCTGCCCCAGCGGCACACAGAGAGCGGCATCAACACGCCCGTCACCCAGCGCCTGCACGGCGGTACGCGAATGGGTCACCGGCACCACGGTGACGTCGTCCCAGGAAAGGCCGAAGTTGGCCATCTGCGCGGAGGCCAGCTGCTCACAGGTCTTGTGCGCAGAGAACACCCCGGAGACGCGCCGGCCTTTCAGATCCCGGCCTGTCTTGATATCGGAATCCGCGGGCACGATCACGCCCAGTTCATTGGTGAACCCCACCGCCGCCAGGCGCAGATTCTTGTAGGCTTGCCGATACCCGGAGCCACCGCTGAAAGCTTCGTGGGCGTCAGCGGCGTTGAGCAGGGCGAACTCGGCGCGGCCGCCGTCGACCTGGGGCACATAGATCTGCGGCCCGGACATGGGCGCCGCCAGCATGGTGTAGTCGGTATTCTTGGAGATCACGCTGGCAATCGCGGAACCGGTGGTATGGACAATGGAACCCGTGGGCGCGGTGAGGATGCGGATGTTGCCGGCCGCCAGCGCGGCGCCGCAGGTCAGGGTGAGCAGGGCGGCAAGGATGACGGCCGCCAGCCGTGTCAGGTGTTGCATAGCAGTTCTCCGCTTTTCTTCTAGGTATTTTCGGTGGCCCACGCGAGGGCAGGCGAAATCGACTATCCGGTCACTATAGCAACAGATAACGATATTTCAATAAATATATATATATTTTATTGAAAATAGATAAAAAGGCAGTTTTATATATCTAAACTGCATAGCAGCACACCCACTCAACGGGGCCGCTGATCAGGAGGCGCTGACGGGCACGGGGAGAAACACCGCGCCGGCGGACTGGCCGTCGGCGCGGGTGGAGGGTCAGTTGGTGGCGGAGGCGGGCTTCTCTTCCGCTTTGCGGAAAACTTCGAGCGTTACTTCCATTGTCCGCATGATGTGTACCCGGGTGGCGTCACAGGCCTTGGTGGCGTCCCGAGCCAGGGCCGCATCGTAGATGGCACGGTGTTCCTCATGCACATCCCGCGGCACGGTGGCGGTGAGCAGGGAGATGTTGCGATACCGTTTGTGCTGGTCATACAGGGTATGGTGCAGCCGCAATAACAACGGCGAACCGCAGCCGGCCAGCAAAGCGCTGTGGAAGACTTCGTTGGCCCGTTCCCGCTGTTCGTAATCGGGCTCCGCCTGGGCCTCGAGCTTGGATAGCCGGTAGTAGGCGGCGACCAGCCGGGATTCCCAGACATCATCGCCGCTCTCGATGCTGTCCCTCAGGGCTTCGGTCTCGATGAGGATACGCACCCGGGTGATGTCCTGAAGGTCGTTGTAGCTCATCGGCACCACTCGGAAGCCGCGCTGCCCCTCGGAGATGACGAAACCATCGGCGCTGAGGCGGCTGAGCGCCTCGCGCAAAGGTGTGGCGCCGATATCATAGTCAGCGCGTAACTGCTCCACGCGGAGTTTGGTGCCCGGCTTGAGACGACCTGAGATCACATCGGCGCGCAGTAACAAATAGGCGCGATCGGTACGAGTCTTGGGCTGGGGGGACGATCCCATGGCGGGCGCTCCCGGGAAATTCATGAGGCTTCCTCGGCGCATTCCTGGTGGTTGAACGGGCTACCTTGCCTGCGTCGTCAATCTGGACACGGCGACACCTTGCGGCGTCCATTCCATGATAGTAAATGGCCGCCCACAAAACATCGATAATTTTGCTTATCGTACAGATTGCCCGGCATGGAGACCGCCACGGAAGACAGGGCCGGCGCCACCGACCCGCGCGGTCGCTTTCGTTCAGCCGACTTTCCCGACGCCGAGCCCCTGGCGCAGGGCCTGACGGAAGGCCTTGGCCTTGGGCCCGAAGAAGCGCCGGGTGCGTTTCTCGCAGTCCTCCACCACGGCCGCTTCCCGGCGGCCGATCATCTGCCGCACATGGGCGAAGGGTTCCTTGTCGTCGGTCTCCTTGCGCGCCTGCCGCAGAAAATCATCGAGTACCTGCAGGTCGTGCAGCTCGCCCAGACGGCGTCCCAGTTTCTTGAGATCCTTGATCGCCACCTCACTGTCATCGAGACGGTCGGCGATCGGATCCAGCAGATAGAGCTGTGCCTTGGCGCTGTTGCGGAAGTCATGCCAGACGGTGGCGCGGTTCTCGGCGATGGCCTCGAAGCCTCGCTGGCGGGCGTCGGCGTAGAGGCGACCAAAGCCCTTGCGCAGCAGGTCGGTGCCCTCCTCCATGCCCGGCTTCACGGTGAGCGTGTCCCAGGCGGCCCGGTCGTCCCTGAACACCGTTTCCAGACCGTCCGGCGGGACCGGCGCCACCGCCGCCCGATCCTCCGGCAGGGCCAGCCGTCGCACCGCGTCCACCGCCTCCTGCTCGTAATCGCGGCGAGTGGCGGCACGCAGCGCGTCCAGGGTCTCGCCCATCACCTGGCGGTCGCGGGCCACGGACAGCTGTCGGGCGGCGTCACGCAGCGCCTTGTCCCGCTTATCGGCGGTTTTGCGATGCCCCTGGGTGGCCATCAGCCGCCACAGGGCGCGCAGCCGTTTTACCGTGACGCGCAGATCGTGCACGCGGTCCGGGTCGAGGGTGGTCTGGTCCTTCAGCAAGGTCAGAGCGGTCTCATCCTGAGCCCGCGCGGCCTCGATAAGGCGTGCCATCAACGCCGTTTCGTCGCCTGGTTTTTGGCCCATGAAGGTTCCCCCGGGGCAGCCAGATTGGGAGCCCGATTATGGGACCTTCACGGGAAAATTACCGTGACAACTAAATGACAGCGCCGGGGTGGCTCCGTGAGATCCCGCAACGAAAACGCCCGCCGTGAAGGCGGGCGCCGATACCGGGAAAACCCTCGCACCGCTCAGCCGCGCAGCAGTGCGCCCACGCCGCGACGTTTACGGTTTTCGTCCTTGACGAATTCCAGGCTGTCGTCGTCGATGCGCCCATAACGCAGACGCGGCAGGTCATACAGATAGTTGCTCAGCACCTTCCACGGTGCCTTGCTGCCCTGGCGCGGCAGTTTATGGGCGGCCCGCTGCACGTAACCGGACTGCAGATCCAGGAACGAGGTGTCGGTGTCACAGCCCTCCGGATCACGGGGCGTCACCTGACGCAGTCCCTTGCGCGACATGTAATTGAGCAGCCGACACACATACTCCGCCACCAGATCCGCCTTCAGGGTCCAGGACGAATTGGTGTAGCCGAACACCATGGCCATATTGGGCACGTCGCGCAGCATCAGCCCCTTGTAGACCAGCATGTCGTTGGGCTCCCGGGTTTCGCCGTCCACCGTCATTTCGGCGCCGCCCAGCAATTGCACATCCAGACCGGTGGCGGAAACGATGATATCCGCTTCCAGCTCCTGCCCAGATTTGAGGCGCAGACCGTTCTCCGTGAAGGTCTCGATATGGTCGGTGACGATGTCGGCGCGGCCCTGCTTGAGCACCTTGAACAGATCGCCGTTGGGCACCGCGCACAGCCGCTCGTCCCAGGGGTTGTAGCTGGGCCGGAAGTGCTTCATGTCGATGTCGTCACCGAGCTGGCGGCGGGCGGCGGCGAGCAGCGCGCGGCGCACCAGGCCGGGACGGGTCTTGGACAGTTTGAACACCAGCCGCTGCAGGGCGATGTTGCGCGCCCGCGCCATCCGGTACACCGCCATTTCCGGCAGGAAGCGGCGCAGCCGCACGGAGATCTCGTCGCGCTCCGGCACCGTGGCGATGTAGGTGGGCGAGCGCTGCAGCATGGTCACGTGGGCGGCCTCGCCGGCCATGGCCGGCACCAGGGTGACGGCGGTGGCGCCGCTGCCAATCACCACCACCTTCTTGCCGGCGTAGTTCAGGTTCTCCGGCCAATGCTGGGGATGGATCACCTGGCCCTTGAAATCCTGCTCGCCGGGAAATTCCGGTTTATAGCCGGTGTCGTAGTTGTAGTAGCCGGTGCAGCACAGCAGGAACTGGCAGGTGTAGGTTTCCCGCTCACCGCTGCCCTCGTGCTCCACCTGCACGGTCCACAGGCTGGTCTCGGTGGAAAAATCCGCGCCCAGCATGCGCAGGCCGTAATGGATCTTATCCTCGACCTTGTACTCGCGGGCGGTGTCGACGATGTACTGGCGAATCGACGGACCGTCCGCCAGCACCTTGGGATCGGTCCAGGGGCGGAAGTTGTAGCCCAGGGTGTACATGTCCGAATCCGAGCGAATGCCCGGGTAGCGGAACAGGTCCCAGGTGCCGCCCATGCGCTGGCGCCGTTCGATCAGCGCGAAGCTGCGATCCGGGCAATCGCGGCTCAGGTGACAGGCCGCGCCCACGCCGGACAGACCGGCGCCGATAATCAGTACATCAAAGTGATTCCGGGACATTCCCACCTCCAGCCCGGCCGCCGCCGGCGACCAGGATTACATTACTCAATGGCAAGTTCATTGCAGGGCATGATGCCCCCGCCCCGGCCATGGGGAAAGGGCAAAGCGGGCCGTTCGGACGTCGCTACGGTCAATCCCGTGGCCCGTTCCGCCGCCGTTGACCTGGATCAAACCCCGCCGCCCGCCGGCGACCTACCCTGAAGACCCCACCGTGCCGGAGCCACCATGGATTTCAGCTATTCCGAGTACGCGGTGCAGGTCCAGGACCTGCTGCGCCGCTTCATGGCCAGCGAAGTGCTGCCGCGCAACAACGACTGGCACCACGCCGCCGCCGCCGGCGACTACCCGCTGGCGGTGATCGAGCCGCTCAAGACCCGTGCCCGGGAGCTGGGCCTGTGGAATCTGTTCCTGCCGGAACTGCGCGAGCACGAACCGGGCACCGCCATGAGCAACCTGGACTACGCGCCCCTGGCGGAGATCATGGGCCGCCTGCCCTGGGCCGCCGAGGTGTTCAACTGCAGCGCGCCGGACACCGGCAACATGGAGCTGCTGCACCGCTTCGCCGACGCGGAACAATACCGGCGCTGGCTGCGCCCTCAGCTGGAGGGCGAGATCCGCTCCTGCTTCGCCATGAGCGAACCGGATGTGGCCTCCTCCGACGCCACCAATATCGGCACCACCTTCCGCCGCGACGGCGACCACTACGTGATCGACGGCCGCAAATGGTTCATCACCGGCGCCGCCCACCCGCGCTGCGCCTTCGCCGTGGTGCTGGGGCGCTGCGACGACGGCCCCGACGGCGACCCGCACCGCCGGCACTCCCTGTTGATCGTGCCGATGAACACCCCGGGCCTCACCGTGGAACGCAACATTCCGATCTTTCAGCACCACTCCCCGGAAGGCCACTGCGAACTGGTGTTCCGTGGCGTGCGGGTGCCCGTCGACCACCGCCTGGGCGCCCCCGGCGACGGCTTCGCCATGGCCCAGGCAAGGCTCGGCCCGGGCCGCGTGCACCACTGCATGCGCACCATCGGCCAGTGCGAACTGGCCCTGGAAATGATGTGCGAACGGGCTCTGGAACGGCGTGTGTTCGGCAAGGCCCTCAGCGAGCACGACAACGTGAAGGACTGGATCGCGGAATCGCGCCTGGAAATCGACCAGGCCCGTCTGCTGGTGCTGCACGCCGCCTGGCTCATGGACCGCCACGGCAACACCGCCGCCCGCACCCAGGTCGCCGCCATCAAGCTGGTGGCCGCGCGCCTGCAGACCAGAGTGGTGGACCGGGCCATCCAGATCTTCGGCGCCATGGGGCTGTCCCCGGACACCCCCCTGGCCTACCTCTACACCTGGGGCCGCGCCCTGCGCTTCATGGACGGCCCGGACGAGGTGCACCTGCGCACCGTGGCCCGCGCCGAACTGAAAAAAGCCCGCGAACACCGCGGCGACACCGCGGCCTATTTCACCCTGTGACGGCGGAATCGCGGTGGAACCACCGCGATCCGCGCCTCGGCCAGAAAATCCGCCGTTACAACGCCACCCGCTCGTAATCGCCATCCTCGAAGGTGGCCATCTGCGCCCGGTATTGGGTGGCGAAGCCGGGGAACATGGTGGCGTTGAAGCCGTCCTCGGTGAGGTACCAGCTCTTGCAGCCGGAATTCCAGTTGGTCCGCGCCAGACGCTTTTGAAGCTGTTTATTGTGGCGCGCCTGCACCGCCGGCTTCACGTCGAGCAGTTTGAGATTGTCGTCCATCAGCCGTTGCACGCCGCGCAGGGCGTAATCGAGCTGGGCTTCCATGTAGACCAGGGCGGAGTTGTGACCCGGCCCGCTGTTCGGCCCGAACAGGAAAAACAGGTTCGGGTAACCGGCCACATTGATGCTCTTGTAAGCCTGGGCACCGCGCGCCCACTCCTCGCCCAGCTCACGACCCGCGCGGCCGCGCACCGGAAAGGGCGTGCCGCTCTTCGGCACGTCGAAGCCGGTGGCGAACACCACGCAATCCAGCTCATGCTCCACGCCATCGGCGGTGCGGATGCCGTTCTCGGACAATTTGGCGATGGGCCAGGTAATCAACCGGGCGTTGTCTTTTTGCAGCGCCGGATAATAGTCATTGGACACCAGCACGCGCTTGCAGCCGATGCGGAAATCCGGCGTCAGTTGCCGGCGCATCCAGTCGTCCCGTACCTGCCGGTGCAGATGGCGCCGCGCCAGCCTCTCCGCCAGCCGCGTCAGCGGCGAATTCCAGATCACCGCCATGGCCATGGTCTCGTGGGTCCAGAACAGCGCTTCGCGCAGCGCCTTCTGGCTGGCCGGCACCGCCCGGAACAGCGCTTTGTTCCAGCCCGGCGTCTGGAAATCCGGGCGTGGGATCACCCAGGCCGGAGTGCGCTGGAACACCTTCAGGCTGGCCACCCGATCCACCAGCTCCGGCACGATCTGGATACCGCTGGCACCGGTGCCGATCACCGCCACCCGCTTGCCGGTGAAATCGTAATCGTGGTCCCAGCGGGCACTGTGGATCTTCTTGCCCCGGAACGCGTCCACCCCTTCGATGTCCGGCAGGCTGGCATTGGACAGGGGCCCCTGGGCCATCACCGCCGAGCGGGCCCGCACCGTGCCACCACCGGCCAGCCGGGCGGTCCACAGGCCCTGCTTTTCGTCGAAGTCCAGGCCGCTCACGTTGTGGTTGAAGCGGATGTGCTGCTTGAGCCCGAAGGCGGCCACCAGGTACTCGATATAATCCAGAATCTCCGCGCTTTCCGAATAGCTGCGCGACCAGTTGGGGTTGGGCGCGAACGAAAACGAATACAGGTTGGACGGAATGTCGCAGGCCGCTCCCGGGTAGGTGTTGTCCCGCCAGGTGCCCCCCACCCGCTCGCCGCGCTCCAGGATCACGAAATCCTCGATGCCCGCCTTCTTGAGACGGATCGCCATGCCGAGCCCGGCGAAGCCGGCGCCGACGATCAGCACCGACACCGGCTTGGGGACTGCTTTGCGGGCAGCGGCCTTACGCGCCGCTTTCTTACCGGCGGCCTTTTTCGAAACGGCTTTTTTGACCGGCACCTTCCGGGCCGCGGCTTTCTTTGTCGCCGCCTTCTTTGCCACGGTTTTGCCCGACGCGGGCTTCTTCACCGCCGCTGTCTTTCCCGGCGTCGGATGCTTTTGCCCGCCAATGTTTTCCTCACGATTGCTCATCGCTGACCCGTCCGCTTGTCCTTTCAACTTTTCACTTTCAACTTTCAACTCGTTCAAACCACCGGCTTATAGGTGATGCCCTTGACCCAGGTCGGCATCCGCGACGGCATCACCCGGTCCGGGATCCGGTCGGTCAGCCGCACCATGGCGTCCACCGGGGCGTGGTACAGCTTGTGGCGGCGATTGATGACGATGCGCCCGTGACGGCTGATGATCTGGTACCAGGGGTTGCGTCGGCCATCGGCGGTGCGCCCGCCGATGCGCTCGAATTTCTTCATGGCCGCGTACAGCCGTTCCTCGCCCAGGCCCATGTCGATGATGTTGTCGCGCATGCGATTGAGCAGCGGCACGTAGGAGGCAATGCCGAGAATCAGGCGCGGGTCCATCAGGGTGGCGATGGTCTTCAGCACCTTGATGTAGGTGTCGCCGTGGCCCTGCATTTCCAGCACGGTGAACCCCACGCCCAGGTGGCGGGATTCGTCGTCGTTGATGCGCGCGAACGCCTGGTGGCAGACCGGATCATCCACGGTGTCGAGCAGGAAGGTGCAGAGCGCGCCGTCCAGGGCGATCTCCAGCATCGGAATCACCGAGCCCAGCACTTCCAGGGGCATATCGTCGCTGTAGCGGTCCAGCCACTGGATCACCAGCCGCAGGTTCTTGTTGGGTTCCGGCACCTGGTCACCGTCGAGCATGCCCCAACGTTTCATCAGCGCCATCTCCGCGTTGGCGTGGCGCTGCTCCTCGGCGTGGAAGTAGGTGTACATCTCCTTGAGCGTGTCATTGGGCGCCTTGCGGGCCATGGCCGCGAAGCCGCGCGCACCGACGTGCTCGATCCACATCAGGTCGGCCATGAAGGCCTTCAGCTTGGGACGCTGCTCGTCGGTGATCAACTCGGCGCCGGGGGCGTCCCAGTCGATGTCCGCCAGCGCCCACTGGCTGGCCTTGACCTTGGCGAGCATTTTGTCGAGATCGATGGAAGCCATGCGTTTCTCCCTTTTTTGCAGGATTCAGGAAACCAGCGTGAAGCGGCTCAACAAGCCCGTGCCGCGGGCGTACAGCGCCGGCAGATAGCGCTTGGTGCGCCAGATCAGCCGGGCGTCCACCTGGGGCAGCACGTACAGACGATTGCGATCCAGCGCCTTGAGCGTGGTGCGCGCCACGCCCTTGGCGGAGACGCCGGTGAGCGACACCCAGCGGTTCATCAGCGGCGTCACCGATGCGTCGATGCGGCCACTGGTGAAGATGTTGGTTTTCACCACCGTGGGACACAGGGCGGTGACGTGCAGGCCGCTGCCGGCGCTTTCCGCCGCCAGGGTCTCGGACAGGGCCAGCACCGCCGCCTTACTGGCGTTGTAGGGCCCCATGCCCGGCGCCGCCGCGAAGCTGGCGGTGGAGCACACATTGATGATGCCGGCGCGGGGCAGCGCGCGCAGACGCGGCGCGAACACATGGCATCCGTGGATCACGCCCCACATATTGACGCCCATCACCCAGTGCCAGTCGGCCATGGGGATCTCGCCCACGCGTTTGCCGCCGGCGCCCACGCCGGCGTTGTTGATCACCACATCCGGCTCCTCGCCGAACCATTCGGCGGCGCGGTCCGCCAGCGCTTCCACCTGCGCCAGCTCGGACACGTCGCAGGGCACCACCAGCGCCAGACCGCCTTTTTCGCGGATGCGCTCGGCGGTGGCGCGGGCGCCGGTTTCATCGATGTCGGCGCACACCACGCGGCCGCCACGGGCGGCCAGTTCCAGCGCGAAGGCGCGGCCGATGCCGCTGCCGGCGCCGGTGACCACGGCGCGGGCGTTTCGGGTGATTTGTTCTGTCATGTTCGGAGTCCTCGCCACACGGTGCCAAATTGACCGTGACATTCATCAGTGGCAAAGTAGTCCGATCATTTGTTCGGATTCAATTCGGATATGCCGCCTTCCTCCCGCCAGCGCCGTCCCACCCAGCCCCGTGCCAAGGCCACCGTGCGCGCCATCGTCGAGGCCGGGTTCATCTCACTGAGCCGCCACGGGGTGGAAGGCACCACCACCCGGCACATCGCCGAGATCGCCGGCGTCAGCGTGGGGTCGCTGTACGAGTACTTCGCCAACAAGGAAGAGATCTTCGACGCCATGCACCAGCACGTGGTGGGGGAAGTGGTGGAGATGGTGCAGCCGCGCATCCCGGAATTGGTGCGCATGGAAATCCGGCCGCTGGTGGCGGAGCTGCTGTATCGCTTCCGCGATCTGCTGGAACGGGACGACGGCCGCTACCTGCGCTATATGAGCTATGCCGCTTACTTCGCGCCGCGCAATCAGCTGGAACCGATCAACCGGCTGCTGATGAACCTGCTGGTGCAGTACGTGATGCACCACCCGGACCTGACCCGCCTGGGCAATCTGCCGGCCATGGGCTTCATCATGATCAACGGCGGCATCTTCACCGTGATCCGCCACCTCACCGATCCCCACCCGACGGTGGCGTTCGACGATCTGGTGCGCGGGTTGGGGGATATGGTGGGGTATTTTGTCGAGGGAGAACTGGGGAAGAGGAGTTGAAAGTTGCAAGTTAAAAGTTGAAAGGGGTGCCGCCGGAAGGGCGTTCCCGCGGCCTGTGGCCGGCCCCCTCGACCCCGACGCCGCTAAGCGCGGGCAGGGCCTCGCGGTGGCGAGCCCCTTACCCGCGTTTCAACTTTCAACTTTTCACTTTCAACTGACTGTTATTTCAACAAATCCTGATGCAGGTGCGGGGCGTCCTCGCCGACCCGGTGCCAGGTCTGGCTGCGGCCGAGCAGGCTGACGCCGATATAGCCCCGCGCTTCCAGGGTATCCGGGTCGGTCAGTTTGGCCTTGGCGCTGTAGGTTTTGCCGTTGTCCGGGGAGTAGATGCTGCCGTCTTCCCAGGTTTCGCCACCGGCGTATTTAAGGTTCTGCAGCACGGTCACGCCCAACAGGCGGCGGTCCCGTTTGCTTTCGTCCGGGTTGTTCTCGTCGTAACGGGCTTCGCCGTCGCTGGAGCCGACCACGCGGCCGTTCCAGCTGTCCCCGTCCTGGTAAATCTGCACATAGCCACCGGTCTTGGTTTCCCAGACGCCTTCGATGGCATGGGAATCATCGGCGGCCCAGCTCACGGCGCACACACCGAGCAGAGCGGCGGAAATCAGCGGTTTGATCATGACACGGTCCTCCGGAAAGCGTGGAGAAAGTCCACGGGGGTGAGCGAGGCCGAGAGAGTAAACAAAACAAAAAGAAATGTCCCTCAAACCGTATTCGCTCTGAGGAATTCATTAAAAAATAAGAGAGGGGTCGGGGTGTTTAAAACACCGTCAAATCGCCCCGGCCCGGAGCCCGCGCGGGCTCCGGGCCGGCGGTGATTCAGCCTGCGATATGGGAAAGGGCGGTTTCCAGCTGCTCCACGGTACGATCCAGGTTATTGAGCTTGTCGAGGCCGAACAGGCCCACCCGGAAGGTTTTGAAATCCGCCGGCTCGTCGCACATCAGCGGCACGCCGGCGGCGGTCTGCAGGCCCTCGGCGATGAACTTGCTGGCGTTGTGCAGGCCGTCGTCGTCGGTGTAGCAGACCACCACGCCCGGCGCCTCGAAGCCCGGCGCCGCCACGCTGCGGATGCCATGGCGGGTGAACAGCGCCCGTACCCGGCCGCCCAGCTCCTCCTGAGCCGCTCGCACCACGGAGAAGCCCTGGGCGCGGGTTTCCTCCATGAAGTCGCGGAAGCGGGTCAGGCTGTCGGTGGGCAGGGTGGCGTGGTAGGCGTGGCCGCCGTTTTCGTAGGCGCGCATGATCTCCAGCCAGCGCTTGAGGTCGGCGGCGAAGCTGGTGCCGCGGGTGTTCTCCAGGACCGCCAGGGCGGACTCGTTCATCATCACCAGGCCGGCGCAGGGGGACGAACTCCAGCCCTTCTGCGGCGCGCTGATCAGCACGTCCACGCCGGTCGCCTTCATATCCACCCAGATCGCCCCGGAGGCGATGCAGTCGAGCACGAACAGGCCGCCCACCTCGTGCACCGCCTCGGCCACGGCCTTGAGATAGTCATCGGGCAGCATCAGCCCGGCGGCGGTTTCCACGTGGGGGGCGAATACCATCTCCGGTTTCTCCCGGCGGATGGCGGCCACCACCTCCTCCACCGGCGCCGGGGCGAACGGTGCCGGTTCGCCCTCGCCGCTCACCGGCCGCGCCTTGAGCACGGTTTCCTCGGCGGGAATGCCGCCCATTTCAAAGATCTGGCTCCAGCGGTAGCTGAACCAGCCGTTGCGGATCACCAGGCAGCGTTTGCCGGTGGCGAACTGGCGGGCCACCGCCTCCATGGCGAAGGTTCCGCCGCCGGGCACCACCGCCACCGCGTCGGCGTGGTAGGCCTGTTTCAGGGTGGTGGAGATGTCCCGCATCACCTGCTGGAACGCCTGGGACATGTGGTTCAGGGAGCGATCCGTGAACACCACGGAATATTCCAGCAGACCTTCCGGATCCACCTCGGGCACCAGTCGAGACACAAGCATTCTCCCGCTTCAAAAGCCTTACACATTGACAGGCCACCGTTATAGAGGCGTGGGCGGCGGGCTGCAAGGCATAGCCGGGTTAAAAGTTACAAGTTAAAAGTTGAAAGCGCGAGGCCGGCCGGGCAAAACGGAACCGCCGGGCCCGCGCCGCAGCGCGCCATGTTGTACACTGGCCGGCCTGCTTTCCTTTTAACTTTCAACTTTTAACTTTCAACTTCTTCACCCCCGGAGAATCCCCGTGACCACCCTCGACATCCGCACCCTTACCCTGCCCACCCAATGGCACCTGGACACCGTCAAGGATCAGGCCGGGGACCTGAAGCTGGGCGTCTGGGATCTGAAAGGCGCGCCCGAGGGCCTGAGCGAGGCCGAGGTGGAAGCGGTGGTGTTTCATCATCCCGCCGGTGAAGCGGGCAAGCAGCGGCTGTCCACCCTGCCCAATCTCAAGCTGATCCAGACCCAGTCCACCGGCTACGACGGCTTTATCGAAGCGGGCCGGGGCGCCGCCGTGGCCAGCGCCTACGGGCTGCACGCCGGCCCCACCGCGGAGCTGACCCTGGGGCTGATTCTCACCGCCCAGCGCGGCCTGGACCGCTTCGCCCGGGATCAGGCGGAGCACGTCTGGCGGCCATTCACCTCACCGGGGCTGCTGGACCGCAAGGTGCTGATGATCGGTACCGGCGGCGTCGGCGCCGCCATCGCCGAGCGGCTGGCGCCGTTCGGCGTCGAGTTGACCCGGGTGGGCACCCGCGCCCGCGACGACCAGCACGGCCATGTGCACGGCGTGGACGAGTTACCCGCCTTGCTGCCGGCGGCGGAGATCGTGATTCTGATCACGCCGCTCAACGATGACACCCGGGGCATGGTGAACGCGGACTTCCTGGCCCGCCTGCCGGACGGCGCCCTGGTGGTGAACGTGGCGCGGGGCCCGGTGGTGGACACCGGCGCCCTGCTGGCCGAACTGCAAAGCGGCCGCCTGCGCGCCGCCCTGGACGTGGTGGACCCGGAACCCCTGCCCGCCGATCACCCACTCTGGGATGCGCCGGGCCTGTATCTGGCGCCCCACGTCGGCGGCCGTTCCGAAGCGCTCATGCCCCGCTTGGCCGCCTACCTGCGCGAGCAGGTGCGGCGCATCGCACAGGGGGAGGAGTTGCAGAATTTGGTGTACGGGGGGAAAGAGTTGAAAGTTCAAAGTTAAAAGTTGAAACGTTGGACTTGGACTGGCCCCACTTAAGTAGACACGGGTTGTAAAGTCGCCGCATAGGCGTTGGGGGTGAGTCCGCCCAGCGTCAT
>JAKUPL010000041.1 GCA_022449455.1 Alcanivorax sp.
CACTGAGAGCGAGTTGCAACGATGACCGGGAAGTTGAGGCGTGTGGGGTTCTTGCTGGAATTAGCGAAGGAAACATGCACCAGCAGTAGGTGAAGCATCAACCAGATAATCCGATGAGATGCCGGTCTGTCTCACTCTCATGCAAAGGTAAGATCAACCATTTAATCCGCTTACCCTCTATTTTCTGGCGTTTGCGGATTGGCCATGTAACAAACGTGGCGACTGAGTTTTGAAGAGGCGTAGAAAATAGAAGTGTGTACCGTTTTTGACTGCAGTTTAGCTTCGAATGTTTAACTACTGGAAGAAGGGATGATCTGAGTTGCTCGTCGCTCAATTTCCTTAATGTAGTGGAGTTATGATGAATACGAAATTTTGCAAAGTAACGGCAATATTTTCCTCGTTAGAACTTGAAAAAGTCGAGGGCGCGCTGAAAGCAATTGGCGTGTCCGGCTTGACGGTTTCCAAGGTACGCGGTTTCGGCGAGTACCGGAACTACTATGCAGAGGACACTATGGCTGACTGGGTTCGCGCCGAGATATTCGAGGAAGCGGGTCGGGCGGAAAAAATAGTGAAAACCATTGCCCGGACGGTCCACAAGGGGCTCGACAGCGACGGGTTTGTGGCCGTTCTCCCGGTAGAAGATCTGTTGCATATTCGCGACTTCAAGGACGTGCCGTAGTCGAATCTACTTGTTAAAACTCAGTAGAAGGCGGAGGTTCTGACCGCGTGAGTAGAGGGATAGTTTGCGCTTCCGGCAAGGGTGTCTAGACTTGAAACTGATCTTCGTCGAACCATTCGTTGAACGGGGTTCCATATTTTTTGTGCAATAGAGAGTTAGATCTCACGAACTTGTGCCAGAGTAAACTTGAGAAGTTAGACGTTATGAGCGCTACACAACAATACTCATTGCTGCTGGGGTTAGCCCTGGGTGTCCTGGGTACGGTGTTGAGCCTTTATGGCTTGGCTCGTAGTTTGGGGGCGACACGGCAGGAGCCGGGAAAGGATGTGCCGGCGAGTGCGGGGGTGCTGTCACGCGATCCGGTCTGGGGACGTTATCATGCGCGCTATTACGGTTATGCGTTGCTGTTCTTGGCGTTCGATATGGAGATGGCCTACATGTACCCTTGGGCGGTTGTGTTCAAGGAGGTAGGGCTGGTTGCTTTACTTGATATGGGCGTGTTTCTTGCGATTCTCTTTCTCGGGCTGCTTTACGGATGGAGCCAGGGCGCTCTGAGGCGGCAGTGATGTCTGAGGCCGCAACGACACTTGCCGGCGCACGCAAAGGGCGTCCATCTATCCTGCGAAGGTGGGTTGGGCAGGCTCTGGCGCGCAATTTGAGCTGCCTGGTAGTCCCTGGGCCGGAAGTGGCCCTGGCGCATGGGCTGGACCTGGCGGCCGCAGACATGCGCATCGCCGCCACGCCGCGCGATGCCACTGTGCTTCTGATTGTCGGTGAGCTATCTCAGAAGTTGGATGAGGCCACAGCAGTGCTCTATGCCCAGATGCCTAGGCCGCGAGCTATTCTAGTGCTCGGTGGGTCAGCACCTTCGTCTTTACCTCAAGCTGACGTTTCTGCGGATCTCTCACAAACCGAACTGATGGAGGCGGCCACTCGGCTGCAGCGGTTGCTGGCCGAAGGCGCCTTCGCCGCCTCGCCCGACGATTTTGACTCATCAATCCTGCAAACCAAAACCGAATACGTCTGCCCCATGCACCCAGAAGTGGTGGAAGACGAACCAGGTAGCTGTCCCAAATGCGGCATGGACTTGGTGGCGCGCGAAGCCGGCGGCGACTCTGATGCCGGGGAACACGACGAGAACCGCGGCCACGAGCACCACGAACATCATCATGATCATAAGCATGAGAGCGAGGGACACGATCATCACCATGCTCACCACAATGATCATGGACAGAGTCATGAGCGCCATCACGGGCATCACCAGAATCATAAACACGCTCATGACCACGAACAGCATCAGGGCGACGACGATCACGAGCATGCTCATTGCCATGAGCATGAGGATCATCAGGGCCAGGATCACGGTCACCAACAGGAACCGGCTCAAGAACAATCCGGCACTGAATATATCTGTCCCATGCATCCAGAAGTAGTCAGAAGCGAGCCGGGCAGGTGCCCCAAATGCGGCATGGATCTAGAACCGCATAAGCCCGGAGAAGACGAGAGCGTGAAGGAAGATGTGTCGGAGCACGATCACGAGCACCACCATGACCATTCCGGGCACGACCATGACGGGCATGATCATTCTGACCACGACCACGACCACGACCACGACCACGACCACGACCACGACCACGACCACGACCACGACAGTTCCGGATTCATGTCCATGGTCGAGGTTACCAAAGACCTGCCCCGCAGTGCCGATGGTTTGGCAATGGACTGGCTTGAGGTGCCCTTCGGCCCCTGCTTTCCCGGTTTGCCGGGCGGATTGAAGCTAACCTTGACGCTCGACGGCGATGGGGTGACCGAGGGCCAAGCAACATCTCTGGTAGCTATGAACACGTCATCTGAAGAGGTGGCGGTCGAAACCTTCATCGAGCGCCTGGCGGCGGCTATGCCGTTGGCACCGGTAAGTTATCGCCTCTTGGCCTGTCGCGCTATCGAGCAGGCGGCCGGTCTGGAACCAGATCCGGCCGTCGAGCGGGGCCGGGCGGCCGCTCTTGAGCGCGAGCGCATCGCCAGCCACCTGGGCTGGCTGGCTCAGTTGGGGCGCCAGCTCAGCTTTGTCTGGTTAACGCGTCGTGCGGCGGCTTTGCAATTGGAAACCCAGCGCGCCGACCGGGAGCAGCTTGTCGCCCTGCGACCGGCGCTGCAGTCGCTCATTGCACGGCTCGAGCATACGCCCCTCCTCAAAGCGCGCTTGAAAGGCATCGGAGCTTTGCCCCACGGCTCCCAGGATCTACGAGGCACGGTGGCCCGCGCCTCCGGCCGAACCGAAGACGCCCGCCAGGCGGATGCAATGTATCGCGAGCTGGGTTTCGAAATGCGCGCTGAGAGCGCCGGGGACGCCTGGGCGCGTCTCCGGCAGCGGCATGTTGAGATCATGACCAGTCTCGACCTCGTGGAGGTGGCCGGAGACCCTGAGCTCCCCAAGCTGCGCGCCATCGACAACCCTTCCGGAACGGGAGAGGCGACCGTGGAAACGCCGCGTGGCCGCGCCACATTGCGACTAACGCAGGAGCGAGGGCAGGTGGTATCGGTCGAGCTGGATAGCGCCTGCAGCCAACATATCGGCTTGGTCGCCGATTTGGTCGAGGGCCAGGAGCTGGGCGATGCCCTGGTGGCGGTCGGGTCACTGGATCTCTCGCCCTGGGAGGTGACCTCATGACTGTCGCCTTAGTGTTGCTCACCTTGCTGGTTGGCGCTTGGTTACTGGCTGTGATTGAGGCCTGGCTAACGACCGGCCGCCTGCGACCGGTTGCGCCGCTGCTGGCGGGCCTGTCGCACCTGGGCCGGGAGTCCATCCTGGCGCGCAAACCCGACCGGTTGTTTTTCGAGACCGCGCCAGTGTTGTTGCTGGTGGTAGCGGTGCTCGGTGCTGCCGTGCTTCCGCTGGCGCCGGATCTGGTCATCGCTGATCTGGCCACCGGCGCCTTGTTTCTTAACGCGGTGCTTGCCTATGTGTTGGTATCGCTGATTATGGCGGGTTGGGGCCCGAATGGCGCCTACGCGATGGTCGGTGGCTGGCGCTTTCTCGGCCAGCTTATCGCCTACTCCATGCTTATCGTCATGCCCATTACGGCGACCGCCATGCGCGCTGAGTCCCTGCTAAACAGTGCCATCGTCGAGTCTCAGGCCGGTTTATGGAACATAGTTTACCAACCGCTGGGCTTTGTGTTGTTTTTCATCGCCGCTATCGCGTTGGCGTTCCGCTCACCCTTCGACCTGCCTACCGCACCCGGTGAGTTGGCCGGCGGGGTCGACGCCGAATACACCGGCGTGCGCCTGGCAGTGTTGCGGCTGGCACGGTTGGTGATGGTAATCACCCTGTCTGCCGCGACCACGGTGTTTTTTCTCGGTGGCTGGCAGGGGCCGCTTTTGCCGCCCTGGGCCTGGAGCCTGATCAAGACTCTGGCGGTAGCCGTATCGATGTTGTTGGTCGGCTTTTATTTACCTCGTATTCGCGAGGCGGATCTGCTGGGCTGGTGCTGGAAGCTCGGGATCCCTCTGGCATTGCTCAATATCTTGATAGTCGGATTGCTCATCCTGGTGGTGCCTTAATGGTTGTTCAGGCTTTTTTTGTCGGCGTATTCGGGCTGGCAGCGATTGGTTTCGGTGTGGCGGTGTTCCGTACTGCGTCTATGGTGCGTTCTGCATTGGCGCTGCTGTTTTCGCAGGCCGCCGTGGGCTGCATGTTTCTGGCCATGCAGGCCGAATTCCTGGGCGTGCTGCAGATTATGATGATGGCCACCGAAATGAGCATCATGGCCATCTTCATGGTGATGTTCATGATGGACCCCGGTGGGCTTGGCGGGATGGATATGAGCCACCAGAAGCGCTTTTCGATTGGCGCCGGAGCCATTGCCGCCGCCACCGCCATCTCGGTAGCGCTGTTCTCTGATTGGGGACCGATAGTCGCCGAGGCGCCGGATGCCGCAATGCAAACGCGGGAACTCGGTTTTGAAATGTTGGGTCGCTCTATGCTGGTTTTCGAGACCGCCGCCATCACCATCCTGACCGCAATGATCGCGGCTACGGCAGTAGCGATTCCGGTGCGCCAGCCCGGCGTCGACACAGGAAAGCTCGACAAGGGAAACGGTGATAAAGAACAGGAGGCTTCAAAATGACTCCGGTACTGATCCTGGCACTTCTGACCGGCGCCATTCTCTTTGGTGTCGGTATCTATGGCGCGCTCTCGCAGACTAATCTGGTCATGATAATGATGGGCGTGGAGCTGATTCTGGCGGGCGCGCTGGTGAACCTGGTGGCCTTTTGGCGCTTTCTGCATCCGGAGGTCTACGCCGGACAGATGTTTGTGCTGGTGGTGATGACGGTTATGGCAGTGGAGATGGCCGTCGGTTTCGGCGTCGCAATTGCACGCTTCCGGGCCAAGGGCTCGGTCGAGATGGAAGAGGCAGGAGACCTGAAAGGATGAGTGACCTGGTCTTTCCCATAGTGTTCCCTTTGCTTGCGGCCGCTGCCATTCTGCTGCTGCGCCGGGGAGCGGCTATTTTGGCGTTGGCCGGGGTCGCACTCAGCCTGGCGGCAAGCCTTAGGCTTTTAGGGGCGACCGCCAGTGGTGACTCCGCACCCCTGGTGCTGCCAGGCTTGCCGGATCTGCCCTTGCGGTTGACCGCCGAGCCGCTAACCGCGCTGTTCAGTGTGTTGGTGGCCGCCGTGGCGACTTGCGTACTGATTTATTCGGTGGGCTATATGAAGCGGGAGTCCGGTTTACCCCGATTTTTTGCCCTCATGTCCCTGTTTGTTGCCGCCATGCAGGCCCTGGTGCTGGCCGGCGACTGGATTCTGGTGCTCGTCGCCTGGGAGCTGATCGGGTTGTGCAGTTACCTGCTGATCGGCTTCTGGTTTCAGCGACCCGAAGCGGCGAACGCCGCGAGCCGTGCCTTTCTCTACACCCGCAGCGCCGACCTTGGTCTGTACATCGCTATATTTATCCTCATCGGGGCGGCAGGCACCAGCCAGATCGCCGCCACCCTGAATGTCGACGGAGGCACCGCCGTGGCGGCCGGGCTTTTGTTGCTGCTGGCCGCCATGGGCAAGTCCGCCCAGGTCCCCTTGCAGGATTGGCTTATGCGCGCCATGGCGGGGCCAACACCGGTGTCGGCGTTGTTGCATTCGGCGACATTGGTGGCAGCTGGCGCCATTTTACTGATCCGCGTAGCGCCGCTGCTGGCGCCGAACGTTTTGCTCGCTATTGGGCTGGTGGGCGGTATTACTACCGTGGCGGCAGGGCTGATTGCGCTGGCCGAACGCGACCTCAAACGCCTGCTGGCAGCCTCAACCGCCAGTCAGTATGGTCTGATGCTGATTGCGGTCGGCGCCGGTGTGCCGCTGGCGGCGTTGCTGCATCTGCTCGCCCATGCCGCCATCAAGAGCGGCCTGTTTTTAGCGACTGGTGAATTTCAGCATGCGCGCGGCGGCACGGCTTTGAGGTGCTTGCGGGGTGTAGGGCGCGATCGGCGCTGGACTTTCCTCGGCTTCGCATTGGCAGCGATGGCCCTGGTGGGTGCTCCACCGCTGAGCGGCTTCTTCTCAAAGGACGCGGTGATCGCCGCCGCGCTGTCCGCACCAAGTACCGCCTGGCTCGCTCCGCTGGCACTGGCGGGCACACTGCTGACTGGCGCCTACCTGGCTCGCGCGCTTCGGATGCTATGGCTCGAGCGCGAGGAGGGCGAGAGCGAAAGCCGTCCGGTCGCCGGTGCCCGCTGGATGGGGGTGGGAGTATGGGCCCTGGTAATCCCAGCCGTCTTCCTGGGTCTGACCTTCGGTCCCATTGAAGCCTTGTTGGGTTTACCCGGCCCTGAAGCCCATGGCACTACCGCCATGCTGTTCGGACTTCTCGCGGCAGTGGTCGGCCTGGCGCTGGGCTGGCTGGTACCGGCACCGCGCCTGCTTGGCCCTTTCCACCCCTGGGCACAATCGGGGCTGGTCATCGCCGGAGGGCTCACCTTCTGGATCGGCCGACCAGCCATGGCCATTGCCTACGGCTGCCAGCGCCTGGAGCGTGGCCTATACGCGACCGTCCTGAGTGTCGGCCGTGGAGGCCTCTTCATTGCTCGAGGTTGCGGGCGCGTGGAACGAGGTTTGTATGCGGCGGTGTTGTGTACTGGCCGTGCCAGCTTGGCCGTGGCGCATTTGGTTCGGGTAGGAGATGAGCGCCGAATCGACGGCCTGATCTTCTCCCTGGTGGCCGGCGTGCGAGGCTGGGGAGACCGTGCCCGCTCCCTGCAAAGCGGTTGGATTCACCACAGTCTGGCTATCAGCGCCGTGGTTACCGCCGTAACACTGATCATACTGCTTTCGGCTTCATTGAGTTTCTAGAGGACAGCCATACTCATGCTACCAGTTGTATCACTTACTCTGTTTTTGCCGCTCGCCGGTGCCGTCCTGATTCTGGCCCTTCCGAGGCCAACGGCGCGAACCGTACACAGCATTGGTATTGGCACCGCCGGTTTAACTCTGGTCGGCGCGCTGGCCATGTGGCTGGAGGGAGTGAGTGGCGCGGGCTTTTCCCAAGTCGAAGAGCTCGAATGGATTCCGGCCATCGGTGCCGCCTACCGGGTCGGGGTGGATGGTATCAGCCTGCCCTTAGTGCTGCTGAGTGCCATGCTGTTTTTGGTGGCGTTCATCTATGCTTCGTCGCTGCGCGAGCGCCCGCGCGCCTACGTGGCTTTGGTTCTACTTCTGGAAACTGCGGCTATCGGCACCTTTACCGCCCTCGACGGAATTCTGTTCTATGTGTTCTTCGAAGTCTCCCTAGTGTCGATGTATTTCATGATTGCCGGCTGGGGGCATGAGGACCGGCAGCGGGCGGCTCTGATGTTCTTTATCTACACGCTTCTGGGCAGCCTGCCGTTATTGCTCGCCATCCTGGGGCTTTACCTCGGCAGTCCCGATCCCAGCTTCGACATGCGCGCCTGGATCGCTAATCCACCGCTTGAAGGGGCCGCGGCCATGTGGGCGTTGGTCGCCATGCTGGTTACTTTCGCGGTCAAGATCCCCGCCGTACCGCTGCACACTTGGTTACCTGCCGCCCACGTTCAGGCGCCGACTATCGGCAGTGTCATCCTGGCCGGCATCATGCTGAAATTTGGAACCTATGGGCTGGTTCGCTTCGCTCTACAAATGACTCCGGAGGCGTTCCGCGAAGCCGGCGTCGTTGTTTTGGTTTTCGGTGTCATCGGCGCGCTCTATGGCGCCTTCGCCGCTCTGGCGCAGACCGATCTCAAGCGCCTGGTGGCCTATACCTCGATCAACCACATGGGCTATGTGATCATCGGCGTCGCCGTGGCCGCACTGACCCTAGACCCCTCAGTGCGTGCCACCGCCCTCGATGGCGCCGTCCTGCAGATGTTCAGTCACGGCCTGGTGACCGGTGCATTGTTCTTCCTGGTGGGCATGATTCAGGAGCGTGCGCATACTCGGGAAATGGGTGAATTCGGTGGCCTACTTAAAACGGTTCCGCTGCTGGGCTGGTCATTTATGCTGGCAGCCTTCGCGTCCCTTGGTCTGCCTGGTCTGGCGCACTTTCCGGCCGAGTTCCAGATATTTCTCAGCACTCTGGGCACTGTGCCCGCCGCTGTTGTCGCGATACTGGGCATCGCGATCATTGCCGGCACTTTTCTCAAGGCAATCCGCGAAACCTTCCTTGGCGAGCCCCAGCAACGCTGGCATAGCATGCCCGACCTGAGCGTGCGGGAACTGCTCGCCGTGGCGCCACTGCTGGTGCTTACCCTAGTTACCGGGGTGGCGCCGTCCTGGGTGCTGGACATCATTCATCGGACGACCTCGGCGTTGGTGCTGTAATGGGTCATGACCTTGCGTTATTAATTCCCGAAATAGCCGTTCTGTTAACGGCGGTCGGTGCACTGATTGCGGAAATGCTGCGCTGGCCGCGCGTTGCCTTGGCGGTTGCCATCGTGGGCCTGTTCATCGCCACGGGCTTGACCTTGAGTATGCTGGGCACCGACGCCGCCGTGTTCGGGGGCAGCTTCCGAATCGACACGCTCAGTATTTGGGCCAAACTTATCCTGTTGCCCGCCACCGTGCTTTCCCTGTTGCTGGCGCGCGTGGATGTGCGAGGCACCGTTCGTGAGGGCACGGTCTACAGTTTGCTGTGCTTTGCCACTTTTGGTGCACTCGTTCTGGCCGGAAGCGGCGATATGATGTTTCTAGTGCTGGGCGTCTTGTTGACCAGCCTGGCCAGCTTCGCGCTGGTGGCCTACCCGGACGATGACCCGGCCACCGAAGCCGCCATGAAATACTTTGTATTCGGCTCGGTTACCGGCGCGGTGATGGTCTTTGGCTTGAGTTACTGGTTCGGCGCCGCTGGCTCCACGCTGCTCTCTGATCTCGCGCGCGCCGACGCCATGCCGCTAGCCGCCATCCTCGGCCTGGTGACGGCGATTGTCGGCCTCGGCTATAAGGCGTCATTGGTTCCGTTTCATTTCTGGGTGCCAGACGCTTATCAAGGCGGGCCCTTATCGATAGCCGCCTACCTGTCTGTGGTGCCCAAAGTCGGCGCTCTGTTCGCGCTAACCCAAGTGCTTCGAGACCTGCCCATGGAGAGCGGTTGGCCCGCAGCTATTGCGGGGCTGGCGGTACTGAGTATGACGTACGGCTACCTCGCCGCATTGGCGCAGGATAATGTCGTTCGGCTGTTGGCTTACTCATCAATTGCGCAGTCCGGTTACTTCCTGCTGGGCATTTTGGCCGTGGGCTCAAGCGCGCTTGCCTTGCCATCGATCATTCTATTCGCCGCCGCCTACGCGGCCATGAACCTAGGTGCCTTCGCCATTGTTGCCATGGTCGGACGCACCTTGACCGATTTCAATGGCCTGGGGCGCAACAGGCCATTAATGGGGATCGCAATGGTGCTATTTCTGCTGTCGTTGGTCGGCATTCCGCCACTTGCTGGTTTCGTGGGCAAGTTCCTGATTTTTGCGGCTGTCATAGATGCCCAATTCACGTGGCTGGCGGTGGTGGGGATTGTCAATAGTGTGCTTTCGCTGGCGGTGTATTTGCGCATTATTGTACCCATGTACCGGCAAGGGGAGGCGGCTCCGAATGCCCCCGAATATTGGCTGAGCATGGTGGCGATAACCGCGCTTTCAGGCACGGTCATCATCGGGTTGGCTGCGCAGTTCTTCCTTGTGATTCCGATGACGTAATGGCATTCCTAGTACCATGGTCGCTGACGTTTTAAGCGACGTATTTTTAAATTCAGACAAGAGGTTTAGCATGAAAGTTGAAACTATTTTTGACCTGATTGAATGGAGCCGAAAGTTGCACGGGAGCCTGGCAAAGTGCCTGTCTCATTGCGCTCCGCTTCATCAAAATGAACGCGCTTCTCTGCTGCTTGAGTATCTGGCCTCGCACGAAGCGGAAATAGAGAAAATAGTGGCAGGGTTTGAACAGCAGGCTGATCCCAGCGCAGCTCGCACTTATGTGTACGATTACATGCCGCACACTCCTATTACCACCCACCTGGATTGCGACGATCACTACGCCAAAATGGATGCCACTTCAGTAGAGATGGAAGTGGTCGATTTCCACGAACAAATCATCAGTCTTTACCGAACGCTTATCGAAAAGGCAGAAATACCCGAGGTCACAGAACTGGTGCAGTCATTGCTGGATATGGAAGAGCATGAAACCAAGCGCTTGGTACGGCAGATAGGGCGCATGGATGACATGTAAGTAAAATAGGGCTATCCGTTTTTGCTGGAGTCAGCGCGCGGAGGCCGCTGCCGGCCCGGTACTTCTTGGCGGGCGGAAATGTCTCCCGCTAGGTTTGCTTGAGGAGAACTGGTGCAAAGCCACCACCTGGGGTGCGAAAATTGGTGGTCTGGCCCCGATACAAGCGCGCCGCCGCCAACAGCAGCTCGCCGCGATAGGTATATAGACGTACGTCGACCTTGAGCATTTCCCTCTCGTCATCGACCATCACCAGGCGTTCTGAAGGTGGCACATAGGTCTGCGCGATGTAGTCGCTTTCTAGAATTCGGGCAAAGGCGCTTTTTGTGAGTTTGCTGCCTTTGTAAACTCCTTTGCTGCCATGACCCGCTACAGGTTTGAAAAACAATTGCCGTCGCTGCCGCCAGAGTTCTTCGCCATTGGCGGCATCGACTAACTGGGTGCGCGGAATACTTTGGCGAAGCAATTCGGCGTTCTCAGCGCTCAGGCCCCACTCCCTCAAGGTCGTTTGATCTGACAGAACAGCCAAATTGCGTTTGTTCGCGAACAGTGCGTGAATGTGGGGGTTGGGGGTTATAACAGCGCCTCCCACCGACCAGGCCGCGCGTAAGGTGGCGTGATCGGGGGCTTCGAGTCCGAAGTCCACCAACCGATTGTACACCAGATCGATTCGTTTGCCGTTGCCGTACAGCACTCCGTTATTAAGCTGAAAATCTTTGGGGGACAGAATGTGGGTCTCGATTCCGCCCCTCTGCAGCAACCTCTGAGCGAGCCTGAATTCCGGATAGAGGTACTGTTCCTCTGGCTGATCATCGACGATCGCGATTGTCTCCAGGCGTCTGCTGCCGCGCTGGGCGCGCCATTCGCTTTCGAACTGACGGATCACCTCGCGGTCAAAGTCCTCGGTCCAGAGTTCATTGGTCGCACCGCCACAGCATCGTTTTTGGGCACGGACAAGAATCGCATTGAGAAACGCACCTCCGGCATTGGTGTTAATCTCGATTAGACGTGGTCCATCGTCGCCAAGATGGAAGTCATAGCCCATAAAGGCACCAGCGGGACCGGGGTCGAGCCGTGCTGTCGATGGTGCCCAGGACAACACCTTCTCTCGATAGTCGGAGAGCGCAGCGGCCGCTTCCAATGCGCGAACCAAGGCCTGCATCTTGGCCAGATCTTGGTCGGGAACAAAGACAGCAACGTTGGAGAAAAGTTGATGCCAGGCCTCGCTGGACAAAATATCCTCGGCGCCTTCACCCAGTTGATGGGCGATATCCTGAGCTACCGCTGGCCGATCGAGAGTGACGCAGGAACAACTTTGGTTGAGTCTTTTTGCCTCTGCCTGCTGTGAAATTTCATTAGTTGGGTGCACAGGTCATACCAAATGATCGTAGGTTTACGAAAGTTCTCGGGATTGTAGCAAAATGCGCTGTACTTGGGCCATGGAAACCGCTTGATGAAGCGGTGGATTTGGTAACGAGTGGTTTTTCAGTCCGTACTTTCTCAATTGGGCATTTCATCGTCCGGTACCGTAAGCCCAGGAAAGGGCGTCGGCCAGGGTAACTTGGCCCCTTGTTGTTTCACCAGCTACGTCTCTTCTATCTGGGTCGATTGTCCTGTCCGGCTCAATCCCGGACATTGCTCGGGCGCGCTTGGATGGAGTTCCTCTTCTTCCTGACGCTCCGCTTCCCGCTCAGACTCTCTCAGCAGCCATTGCTCCATGCGGACATGCATCATTGCGTTTTTCTCTTCGCGGCGCCTAATGTCTGTCGCAAGGTCTTTATGAAGAGAGAAAGCCATTAGGACCATCAGCAACATAAAAGGAAATGCGGCGACAATGGAAAGAGTGCGGAGCCCGTTCAGCCCGCCGCTCAGCAAGAGCACGGAGGCCATTAACAGCTGCAAGCAGCCCCAGAGCACTCGAACAAAGCGTGTTGGCGTTAGTACACCCTTGGAGGTGAACATGCCCAGTACGAAGGTGGCTGAGTCCGCAGAGGTGACCACAAACATCGAGACCAGTATGACCGCCAGAACAGCGGCGACCCCACCCCAAGGCAGTTGATCTAAAAGTACGTAAAGACCGGATGGAACTTCTTCTGCCACGGCATCGGCGATACCGACGCCTTCAAACAGTTCGAAATGGATGGCGGAACCACCAAAGGTTGAGAACCACAGCATGCTCAAGGCGACGGGAATGACCATTACCCCCATGACGAACTCCCGAATGGTTCTTCCCCTTGATATTCGGGCGATAAAACTCCCCACGAAGGGCGCCCAGCTTAACCCCCATGCCCAGTAAAACATGGTCCACTGCTCCACCCACTTTTCGTCGGAGTGGGGGGCGGTTACCAGGCTCATTTCGATGAGGTTTCCGAGATACTCGCCAAGCGTTTGGGTGAGCTCACCAAAAATAAAGGCCGTGGGTCCCGTGACCAGGACGAAGAGCAGGAGGCCGCTCGCGATTACAAGGTTGGCGTTACTGAGATGGCGTATGCCCTTGTCGAGTGGCGTCATGGCCGATATGGTAAAAAGCGTTGCAAGCCCTCCCAGGATCATAAACTGCGATGTGGTCGAGTAATCCATTACACCCAGCCGGGAGAGGCCGCTATTGACCTCCAGCGCGCCAAGCCCCAGAGTCGTTGCAACCCCGAACAAGGTGGATACTACCGCCAGAATATCGATGGCTTTTCCCCAACCGCGGTCTACTCGCTCTCCCAACAGGGGGCGGAATGTTTCGCTGATCAAACCATAGCTATGGTGGCGAAAACGGACATAAGCGATAGCCAGACCCACAAGGGTAAAGTTGGCCCATTGGTGAAAACCTCAGTGAAAGAACGAGTAACGCATGCCCAGCTGCGCCGCCTCTACGCTGCGCGGCTCGGCAAGGCCCAGGGGCGGAACGTTCAAGTGCATGATGGGTTCCGCCACGCCCCAGAACACCAGTCCAACGCCCATGCCCCCCGAGAAAATCATGGCCAGCCAGCTGGTGAAGGAGAACTCCGGCAACTCGTTCTCCTGGCCCAGGCGGAGGTTTCCGAACCTGGAGAACGCCAGGAAAAAGATAAATAGTACAAAGCCGGTGGTTGCCATCAAGTACATCCAACCAACATTTTTGGCGGTTGCATCGAGGACTTTCTGGGCGATTGCTTCAACAGTTTCCGGCTGAAGGGCAGAGGTGACGACAAAGGCGGTAATAATGAGTAGTGAGGTGTAGAAAACCACCCCGACATCACCGAGGTGTCTCTTCAGGAAAGTTGTTAATCGGTTCATAAATAGCTCACCAGACAGTTCTCACGTTTCTACCCGTTTCGACGTAGGATCCATTAAAAATAATCATTGTCTCTCTTTTGAGAACCAGCGATACAAAGACACAAACAGAGCCGCGATGTACCAACCGTACAAATAGGCTTCAACTAATCCAATTAAAAATCCCGACCACGTAAGCCATTCGAAGCCGGGCAATAAAGGCGCCCAAGCTTCGTACATACGCATCTGCGCCGGGGCGAGCAGGCCAAAGCCTACGCACAGCAGATAGCTGATTACTAACAGAACTGACAGGGTGTTGCCTAGCGGAATAGTCCGCAAACTGGTATTCACTGCGGTAGATTGGTTCATGGCTCGTTTCCTCTTCTCGTTATAGAAATTCTGAATTCTTTGCCTTAAACAAGCTTGTGTCGGCGATTTTGTCTGCTCAGTTTTTGACCGGCGTAAGCGCTTGTGCCGGCGCAGAGAGCCAGTGCTCTTATGCAGCTAAACCGCACGACTGGATCGAATTGCCATGCAGCCAAGCATATGTCTGTGCGACAGCCACATTATCAGTGGCGGGAGAATAATCCACTGCAGAAGTGGAGCTAGCCCCACGCCTAACAGCGGTATGATCGGCATGGAGTCTGCGTATGTCCACCGCTCTAGCGGGCCAGTCGCCAGCCATTCCATGACGATGGTTACGAGAAGTGCCGCAACCAGAAGGGTGATAGCAGGCTTTCGTTTTCCCTCGATGAGCCATCGACGGTGTCCAAAGACTATTGAGGAAAACCAGAAGCTGGCCAGTAGAATCAGCACATCGCCGCCGGTAGCCTGGATACACAGCCAAACCACAGAGCCGTGAGACGAATTCGCCATACCCATGAACCAGGGTACTTGAAGCATCTCCCATAAAAAGTGCGTCAAAAAACCAAATCCCGCCAGGGGGAGTTCCGGCAAGACTACCGATAATCGGCTGGTGGGTGCTCCTTGGCGCATTCGTTCTATCACATTTTACTCCTGTTACGGGGTTTTCCACTCCATCTTTATAGTAAGGAGGAAGGACTCTAGCGACTAAGGCGGTGTTGCACTCTCGTCGGCGGCTGCCACAGCACCTCTCCCTTGCATTATGGCTATACCGACAATGACAACAATTATTCCAAGAATTTGGACGGGTTGGAGTCGCTCTTCAAAGAACATAAATCCAATTAGCAACCCAAGTGCCGGGGTTAGAAAGCTGAAGACGTTCAATCGGTTTAAGGGGGCGCGGGCCAGCAGGGCGAACCATAAATACATCATGGCGGCTGTCGCCAGAGCGGATAGAATGAGCAGGGAACCGGTGAACCGAAATGTCCACCGAATTTCCCACTGTTCGCCGCCCACCGCGGATGCAAGAAAGAGTATTCCGCCGCCTATTAATAACTGGACGGCCATGGGTGCGGCAACTGATCCCCCGGCACGCTTCTTTAATAAAATGTTGCCGATGGCTATTCCGATGGCGCCCACAAGAACCCAGGTAATTCCCCATAGATAACCGGCATTGTTATTGTCGAATCCGGACCAAGAAAGCAAGGTGACGCCCAAAAAACCTATGACAAGTCCGGCTATGCCCTTGGTCTTCAACGTTTCTCCGAGCCAAGCGGCGGCGATCGCTGCGGCAATCAGGGGCTGAGTACTTGCCAGGACAGTTGCCAGTCCCGGTGATAGGTGTCCTGCTGCTAGAAACATTGGATACGGATTTAATGGTTGATGGGGCACCTTCACCCCATCAATCTGATACCACCCTCAGATGGTTGATAGATCGACTCCGTAGTTGAGTTCCTCTGCGAAGTCCGGCAGTCCGTAACCGATGGTTTTCTTGTAGAAAGGAGAGACCTTCGCAGTCGGTGCCTTCTTCTTGTGCTTCGTGGTGTAGAGCATTCGTGCCCGCATCACCTCGAAGGAGTAACCGCGCCCTTCACGGTTCTTGTCCTTGGCCAGTCGGTTGATGGACTCCGTGTAAGCGTTGGTGACGGGCATGTCCGTCTCGAAGTAGGTCATGGTCTCTTCGCGCCAGTTTCCCACTGCCCTGACCAGATCGCTCCAGACTTCCTTTTGGCCCTTCGGGATGGTGGCTATCCACTCGTCCAGGGCGGCTTCTGCCTGGAGCCGTGTGGTGGCGTCCCAGATGCCGTAGAAGCGCTCCTTGTGCTCGTAGGCGGCCAGCAGTTGCGGGAACGCGCCTGTCCAGGTCTCCATGATGAGGCGCTCCCGGTCTGAGACTTCGTGAGCGCGTTTCAGCAGGATTTTCCGGTCTCCCTTGAGAGTCCGGCTCTGGGACGGTTTCAGCTCCTTTCTGAGGCCCTTGCGCACTCTCTCTAGGGCATCGTTGGCCATGCGCACCACATGGAACTTATCGACCACGATACGGGCCTGGGGCAGCACAGCCTTGACCGCTGCCCGGTAGGGGTTCCACATGTCCATGCTGACGATCTCGACCTTCTGCCGGTCTTTCAGCTTCATCAGGTAGTTGGTCACCACGTCCTGGCGGCGGGTGGCCAGCAGGTCGAGCAGGGTTCGCTCCTCAATGTTGGTCAGAATGCAGCGGTAGCGCTTGTTCAGGTATAGCTCGTCAATGCCCAGGATGCGGGGCGTCTCGAAGCGGTGCCAGCGCCCCAGGAACTCGGCGCGGGCGTTGAAGATGTCGCGCACCGTCTTCTCGTCCAGGCCGGTCTGTGCCGCCACAAAGGTGTAGGGGTGGTTGAAGGATTCCTTCTCTACGTACTCATGCAGCCGCAGTGTCATACGGAATCCGTCCACCATCTCCGGTAGCTGGGGCCTGAATGTTGTCTTGCAGGCCCGGCAGGTGTATCGGCGGCGGACCACCCAGAGAGTGACCCGCTTGCCGTGGATGGGCAGATCACGATAGGGAACGTCACGCTTGCCGAACCGTACGAACTCACCCTGCACGCCGCATTCCTCGCAGGCGATGGGATCGGGCACGTCCACCTGGAAGTGCATTTCGTCGTCGGTTGATTTGCAGCCCAGTACTTGGTATTGCGGCAGGTGAAGGATGTTGTCGGGAAGTTCGGTCATGGTGTTGTATAGGCGTAGGTGTCAGTCAGATCCATCCGGCTCGGCATTGGTGTTTGCTTTTTTAGGGTATCCGGATTATCTGGTTGGTATGCGAGAGAGAAAGGTGGCCGACAAACTCAACCCACAACGGATTAGCTGGTTGATGGCTCGCTCAGTACGCTCACTTGCTAGAGAGCAGATACTTCACCAAACAGGCGATGCCCAGGACCAGCAGCAATAGTAGGGCAATTCCGATCACTGGCATTATCCAGCCCATCGCCCCCATCATCCCGCAATCGGGTAGTGTCGTGTTCATCGTGACAGAGCTCCCTGTGGTGTCCATGCCCAAAACCCGTGGTGCCGCCGCCCAGTGGCACCACGGTCGCGCTCATATCGTTCACCCGGCACAGCAGGACAACTGCGTCACATCCTTGGTGAAAGTCTGGGCACAGAGCTTGAGCCCTTCCACCATGGTCAGGTAGGGAAATAGCTCATTGGCGATGTCGTGTACGGTCATGCGTGCGCGTAGCGCCATCACCGCCGTCTGGATCAGCTCACCGGCTTCCCCCGCCACCGCCTGCACCCCCAGCAACCGGCCCGAGTCGCGTTCGGCCACCAGCTTGATGAAACCACCGGTGTCGAAATTCACCAGCGCACGCGGCACGTTTTCCAGGTCCAGCTCGCGGGTATCGACGCTGAAGCCTTGCTCGATGGCCTCGGCTTCCGTCAGGCCGACGGTGGCCACCTGGGGGTCGGTGAAGATCACCGCCGGCATGGCGCTCAGGTCCAGGGTGGCTTCGCCCCCGGTCATGTTGACGGCAGCCCGGCTGCCCCCGGCGGCGGCGACATAGACGAACTCCGGCTGATCGGTGCAGTCACCGGCGGCATAGAGCCCCGGCACCGTGGTGTGCAGATGCTCATCGACCAGAATCGCCCCACGTGCGGTTTCCACGCCGAGGCTCGCCAGGTTCAGGGCCTCGGTATTGGGTGTCCGTCCGGTGGCCACCAGCAGTTGATCCGCCCGCAAGGTGCCGGCGTTGGTGTCGACAATGAATTCATTGTCGGTGTAGTCCACGCGGCTCGCCTGGGTCTGCTTGAGGACCTCGATGCTCTCGCGGCGAAACGCCGCCTCCACCGCATCCCCTACCGCCGGGTCTTCCTGGGAGAGCAGGCGGCTGCGGGCCAGCACCGTGACCCGGCTGCCCAGCCGGGCGAAGGCCTGGGCCAGTTCCAGGGCCACCACCGAGGCGCCGATCACAATCAGCCGCTCGGGAAGGGTGTCCAGGGCCAGCGCACTGGTAGAGGTCAGGTAGGGGGTGTCGGCAAGACCCGGGATCGGCGGTACTGCCGGTCGGGCGCCAGTACCGATTAAGGCGCGGTCGAAGTGGACGACCTGCTCGCCGCCCTCGTTCAGCTTGACCATCAGGCTATGGGCATCGATAAACCGGGCCTCGCCGTGCAGGACCGTGATGGCCGGGTGGTCGCGCAGAATCCCCTCGTACTTGGCGTCACGCAGTTCCTCGACACGTCGCTGCTGCTGCTCGAGCAGCTTGGCCCGATCCACCACCGGCGCCTGGGCGCTCAGGCCTGCATCGAAGGGACTTTCCGTACGCAAGTGGGCAATATGGGCCGCGCGAATCATGATCTTCGAAGGCACACAGCCTGTATTGACACAGGTACCGCCGACGGTGCCGCGTTCGATCAGGGTGATCCGGGCGCCGCGCTCGGCGGCTTTCAGGGCCGCCGCCATGGCGGCGCCGCCGCTGCCGATCACCGCGATGTGCGGGGCGTCTTCATCACGGCCCTTGGACACCGATGCGCCTGCCGGGGAAGTGGGCCCACTGTTGGCCAGTCGAGCTTGGTAGCCAAGTCGGGTCACGGCAAACGTCAACGCCGAGGCCGGTGTCTCCGGATCAACGGCTACCGATGCCGTCCCCTGAGGATAGGATACCTCCACCGACTGCACGCCGGGCAGCTTCTCCAGGGCTTCCCTGACATGATCCGCACAGCGGTCACAGGTCATGCCACTCACGTTGAGTTCAATCATCACGTTTCTCCGAGTCTTCATTAGTAAAGCCGGCATCCTGCTTCCGCTTGTGGTATCGCGCGTAGAGAGGTAAGCCGATGGCCAGGGCGGCAAACAGCAGGTAATCGAGATAGCCTGCCAACGCGGCCAGGCCCGCCGTACCGAATAGCACCAGGGCGATTGGCGCGGCGCAACACAGCACCATCAACCCGGTGCCAAGCACGACGCTTAAAAATTTCTGCGAATCTTTCACGCTTATTCCTTCACCGTGGCGGGCAAGCTCGTAAACAACTCACCCGATGACCGCGATGTGCAGCTGCTTGATGTCACTCAGGGGGCGTATTCCTTGATTTGATAGAGCCGTTGTCACAACAGGCGTCGAACTGCTTCTTACGCCAAATCGCATAAATGGTCAGGCCGATGAAGAAGGCCAGGGCCGGCAATAACACAACGTCGAGATAGCCCGTCAGCCCCGCCAGGCCCACCGTGCCAAGCAGGATCACCAGGATCGGCGTAAAGCAGCACAATGCCACCAGGACGGTGCCGATCACGCTCACGCGCAGCAGGGGCTTGGGATTCTTCATGATCACTCTCGATCCGCTTGCGAGGATGTCGGGGTTGATGGATACCCAGCGTTGATGGTGGCCTCGGTCAATGCCTCCACCGACGTTCGGGCGTCGTCAAAGGTGACCACGGCCTCGAGATCCGCGTAGCTCACGTCGACTTGCGAGACGCCGTCCACCTTGTTGAGGGCGGCCTTGACGGTGATCGGGCAGGCGGCACAGGTCATGCCCGGCACCGACAGCGTCACGGTCTGCAGGGCCGCTAAGGCGGGCGTGCTGAGCAGGGCGAGTAGCGCGATGAAGGCGAAACGAGCTTTCATGGTAGATCTCCTTTTAATAGAACAGGGGCAAGATGTAGGGGAATACCAGGGCGATTAGCACCAGCAGCGATACGAGCCAGAAGATCGCCTTGTAGCCCGTCCTGACCCGTGGCACGGCACACACCTCTCCCGGCTGGCACTTTTCCACTGGCCGAAAGACGCGACGCCAGGCGAAGAACATCGCCACCAGCGCGACGCCGATAAAGAGCGGGCGATAGGGCTCCAACGCCGCCAGATTGCTGATCCAGGCGCCGGAAACGCCCAGCGTGATCAGCACCAGCGGGCCGAGGCAACACGCCGAGGCCAGGAGGGCCGCGACTCCTCCGGCGGCCAGGGGCCCTCGCCCCGTTTTAGATGTCCGCATTGACGATTCTCCTTTCGGGATGGGGGGAGCTACGATAAGGTTACTTCCGTAGCTTGGTACGGAGTCAAGCATCATGAAGAGACATGCAGATAAAGTGGCGGACACCATGACCATTGGCGGCCTGGCCAAGGCGGCCGGCGTCAATGTCGAGACAATCCGCTATTACCAGCGACGAGGGCTATTATCGGAGCCCGAACGCCCTCCCGGAGGTATTCGACGCTATAGTGCCGCCGATATCGACAGGTTGACGTTCGTGAAAACGGCGCAGCAGCTGGGCTTTAGTCTGGATGAGATCAGTGACCTACTTCGGCTGGAAGATGGCGCCCACTGTCAAGAAGCCAGTGCTCTCGCAGAGCACAAGTTAGGGGACGTTCGCGAGAAGATCGACAGGCTTGAAAGAATTGAGAAGGTGCTGAGCGAAATGGTCGACAGATGCCATGCACAACAAGGCAATATCACTTGCCCGCTAATTGCGTCATTGCATGAAGGGCTCAGAGAAGCAGAAGACCCAAGGGAGTAACTCACCTTCAGTTCGTTGAAAACAACGCGGTCAAAGAGTCGCGATCATCTATGGACCATGTCGACAAGGAAAGTTTGCATGACTAGCTTGCCTGACAACATCCTTCACCTTCCCGAGTACCACGTCCTAGGCACCAAGATGGAAGAGCATGATCTCCACTACCAGGTCGAAGCTCCTGAGCCTCTAGCTTGCGAGGAATGCGGCGTTGAGAGTGAGTTTGTCAGGTTCGGCAAGCGCGATGTGGCCTATCGCGACCTACCCATCCACGGAAAGCGGGTCACCCTCTGGGTGGTCCGTCGCCGCTACACCTGCCGGGCGTGTGGAAGGACGTTCCGGCCAGCTCTTCCGGAAATGGTAGACGATCACCGCATGACGCGGAGGCTTTACAACCACGTCGAGAAGGAAGCCTTCAATCACCCCTACGCCTACGTGGCTGATACCACGGGCCTCGACGAGAAGACTGTCCGCGAGATATTCAAGAAGAAGGCTGAGTTCCTGGCAGCCTGGCATCGTTTCGAGACACCCCGCTGCCTGGGGATCGACGAGCTGTACCTGAACCGCCGCTACCGCTGCATCCTGACCAACCTGGAGGAGCGTACCCTACTGGACCTGCTGCCCGGTCGCCAGCAGGACGCGGTGACGAGGCGCCTCATGAGCATGACCGAGCGCCACCAGGTCGAGATCGTCAGCATGGATATGTGGAAACCCTACCGCCGTGCTGTCCAGGCGGTACTGCCGCAGGCTCGCATTGTGGTCGATAAGTTCCATGTGGTGCGGATGGCCAACGAAGCCCTGGAGAAGGTGCGTAAGGGACTCAGGAAGGATCTGAAGCCAAACCAGCGGCGGACCCTCAAGGGCGATAGGAAGATCCTGCTGAAGCGTGCCCACGACGTTTCAGATCGCGAGCGGCTTATCATGGAGACATGGACAGGGGCCTTCCCTCAGCTCCTGGCGGCCTACGAGCACAAGGAGCGGTTCTACCACATCTGGGACAGCACCACCCGGCGTGATGCCGAAAAGGCGCTGGCCCGCTGGATTGACGACATTCCACAGGGGCAGAAAGAGGTGTGGAAGGATCTCGTCAGCGCCGTCAGCGGATGGCGCGAGGAGGTGCTGGCCTACTTCGAAACCGACACCCCAATCACCAACGCCTTCACGGAGTCGATCAATCGGCTGGCCAAGGACAAGAACCGCGATGGCCGGGGCTACTCATTCGAGGTGATGCGGGCCCGGATGCTCTACACCACCAAGCACAAGAAGAAGGTGCCGCAGATCAAGGAATCCCCCTTCCTGGGCAAGGCCACCATGACCTACAGCATGGGTCTTCCCGAGCCTGAGAAAAACTACGGCGTCGATCTATCAACCTTCTGGGAGAGTTAAGGGTTCGAAGGAGCAAGGGGGCTCCATCTACCACTTAATCCGGATACCCCTTTTTTACCCAACAAGCTGCTGGAAACGAAAAGTAAGGCACCGAGGACAATTGCAATATCAGCCAGGTTGAAGGCCGGCCAATGCCAGTCTCGCCAATAGAAATCAAAGGAATCCACAACATAGCCGCGAAAGACCCGGTCAATCAGGTTGCCCATGGCGCCACCGAGGATAAGACTGTAAGCGATGGCTTCTCCTTTATGACGATTTTCAAGGATCAGCTTGATCAGAAAAATCGAGACCACTACCGCGATTCCGATAAAAAAGTAGCGCTGCCAGCCTCCACCATTCGCAAAAAGACTGAATGCGGCACCGGTGTTCCATAGGTGCACCCAGTTAAAGAACGGGGTCACCGAAACATACTCGCCATAGGCCATTGATTGCTGCACCAGCCACTTTACAGCCTGATCAGACGCTGCCAGCAGGCCCGATATGGACAATAGGGCATACGGCGAGAGCTTTTTGCCAATAATGAGCATTATTTAACCCTTCAACGCCAAAATGCGTCTGGCACCGTTAAGTACAATGCCCCCCGCGATGGTGCCGATAATCAGAGCCGGATAATTGGAACCGGTCCACGCGACCAGGGCGCCGGCGGTGATGACCCCCAGGTTGATCACCACGTCGTTGGCCGAG
>JAKUPL010000042.1 GCA_022449455.1 Alcanivorax sp.
CACCGGCGGCATCGCCAGCACCGCCACCGCCAGGGCACCCCGCCCCCGGTCGCCGTCGGCCTGGCGGTTGAGCCGCCGCTCCAGCCGGTCCGCGGCCCGGCCCAGGGCCACCAGCGGATGCCCGCGACCGGGCTCGCCCAGCACCCGGTCCAGGGCCACGGCGGCGAAGGCGGCAAGGGTCAGGCTCCACATGACGGCGGTTCCGGGCAGGGGTAGGGAGGCGCAGTGTAGCGGCAAGCGGTTACCAAAGGCCAAAGGTCCTCGCCTTGACAGTACCGGAAGCCGGGAAGAGGATTGGCCCGCTTCCGCCACCACCCCGAAAGGAGTCCGCGTGACCGATACCGCCTGCTGGCAAGCCCCCATCGCCGCCCCCTGCCCACAACACCGGGAACGGGCCCTGGCCCGTCAGGCCCGCCTCACCAAGCCGGCGGGTTCCCTGGGCCGGCTGGAAGGCGTGGCGGTGGACCTGGCGGCCCTGCAGGCCAGCGACCGGCCCGACCTGGACGCCGTGGCGATCACCGTGTTCGCCGCCGATCACGGGGTCTGCGCCGAGGGCGTGTCGGCCTTTCCCCAGGCGGTGACCGGCCAGATGATCGCCAATTTCGTCACCGGTGGCGCCGCCATCAGCGTGTTGGCCCGGCACATCGACGCGCGCCTGGAAGTGGTCAACCTGGGCACGGTGGCGCCGCCGCCGGTGAGCGACGGGGTGGTGGACGACACCATCGCGCCGGGCACCGACAACCTGGCGGTGCGCCCGGCGATGAGCCCGGAGCAACTGGACGCCGCCCTGGCCGCCGGCGACCGGGCCGCCGCCCGCGCCGCCGAGGCCGGAGCGCGGCTGTTCGTGGGCGGCGAAATGGGCATCGGCAACACCACCAGCGCCAGCGCCGTGGCCTGCGCCCTGCTGGGCAAGCCGGCGCGCTCCCTGACGGGGCCCGGCACCGGGCTGGACCGCTACGGCGTGGGCCGCAAGGTGGCGGTGATCGAGCGCGCCCTGCGCCGCCACGCCGACCCCCGCGACCCGCTGCAGGCCCTGGCCTCGGTGGGCGGCTTCGAGATCGCCGCCCTGGCCGGCGCCTTTATCGGCGCCGCCGCCCGTGGGCTGGTGGTGCTGGTGGACGGCTTTATCGTCACCGTGGCGGCCCTGGCGGCGGTGCGCCTGCGCCCGGAGCTGCGGCCCTGGTTGTTGTTCTCTCATCAGTCCGCTGAACCCGGTCATGTGCGTTTGCTGCAGACCCTGGAGGCGGAGCCGCTGCTGTGTCTGAGCCTGCGTCTCGGCGAGGGTTCCGGCGCCGCCTTGGCGGTGCCGCTGCTGCGTCAGGCCTGCGCCTTGCACAATCAGATGGCCACCTTCGAGGACGCCGGCGTCCAGGACCGCTCATGACCGTGCCCGCGACCACCACCTGGTTCGATCTGCTGCGCCATGGCGAGCCGGATGGCGGCCCCAAATACCGGGGCCACCGGGACGACCCGCTGAGCCCGCTGGGCTGGCGGCAGATGCACGGGGCCATCGGCGCCGACGACCGCTGGGACCATATTCTGACCTCGCCGCTGCTGCGCTGCCGGGCCTTCGCCGAGCAGCTGGCCACCGAGCGTGGCCTGCCCTGCACGGTGGTGGACGGCTTCAAGGAAATCTCCTTCGGCGCCTGGGAAGGGCTGACCACGGAGCAGGTGGCGGAGCGCTTCGGCGACGGCCAGGCGCGCTTCTGGTCCGACCCGGAACGGCACGCCCCGGCGGGCGGCGAGCCGATTCTGGATTTTTACCGGCGCATCGGCGAAGCCTGGAGCCACTGGCGGGACGCCCTGGCCGGGCAACGGGTGCTGCTGGTGTGCCACGGCGGCGTGATTCGCATGACCCTGGCCCATGTGATGGGGCTGCCCCCGGGCCGTGCCCTGGGCGCTTTTCTGGTGCCCTACGCGAGCCGCTCGCGGGTGCGTCTGGACGTCACCGAGCAAGGGCTGCTGGGCTGTCTGGTCAGCCACGGCGCCGCGGAGGCTGGCCCGTGAGCCGGCGCGGGCAGCCGGCCCTGCTGGCCCTGTCCCTGCTCACCCGGCTGCCGGTGCGGGTGGCCACGCCGGTGGACCCGCGCGATCAGGGCCGCTCGGTGGCCTGGTACCCGGTGGTGGGGCTGTTGATCGGCGCCCTGGTATGGGGGCTGGCGGTATGGCTGGAGAGCGCGCCCTCGGCGCCGCTGGCGGCCTTGCTGCTGGTGGTTTGGGTGGGGCTCACCGGCGCTCTGCATCTGGACGGGCTGGCGGACAGCGCCGACGCCTGGCTGGGCGGCTACGGCGACCGGGCGCGCACCCTGGCGATCATGAAGGACCCCTACTGCGGCCCCGCCGGGGCGGTGGCCATCGTGCTGGTGTTGCTGGTCAAGGTGACCGCGCTGGCGGCGTTGCTGGCGGGCGGCGGCACGCCGACGTTGCTGGTGGCGCCGGTGCTGGCACGGGCCGCCTGCGCCGGCCTGTTTCTGGCGCTGCCCTATGTGCGCGAGCAAGGGCTCGGCAGCGACCCGGCCCGCCATGCCGCCCGGCGCGCCGTCGGTCTGACGGTGCTGGCGGCGGCGCTGCTGGCGCTGCTGCTGGGGCAGGGTGCGGCCTTGCTGGTGACGGTGGCGGTGTTCGTCGGCGGTGCGGCGTTGATGCGCCGGCGCCTGGGCGGCTTCACCGGCGATACCGCCGGGGCGCTGGTGGAGGGGGTGGAAGCCGCCGTGCTGCTGGCGGCGGCGCTGACGCTTTAACCGTGACCCGAAGGGAACGGCGGGCCCTTGAGCACCTGGGGCAGGCCGGCCACGGTGAGCACCACCCGCTCCGCCCGCGCCGCCAGATCCTGATTCAGCCAGCCCAGTTCGTCGGCGAAGCGGCGCGTCAGCGGGTCCATGCCGATCAGCCCCAGCCCCACCTCGTTGCTGACCACGATCACCCGGCCCGGGCAGGTGGCCAGCGCCTCCAGAAACGCCGGCCGTTCCCGCTCGAACACCGCCTCGCCGGCCAGCAGCAGATTGCTGACCCACAGGCTCATGCAATCGATCAGCACCGTGGCGGTTGGCGCACGGTCGAGATCGCGGAGGGCGGCGCCCAGCGCCAGCGGTTCTTCCAGCAGCGACCAGTGCGCCGGCCGTCGTTGCCGGTGGCGGCGGATGCGTTCGCGCATCTCCCCGTCGCCGGGTTGCGCGGTGGCCAGATACAGCACCGGGCCGTCGGCCTCGGCGGCCAGCCGTTCGGCCAGGCCGCTCTTGCCGGAGCGCACCCCGCCGAGAATCAGTTCAAGAGGCATGGAAGGAAAGGGAAAGGCCGGGCTCAGACCCCGAGCCGGCGGGCCATGGTGTCCATCACCCGGCGCCAGGCGTCGGCGCCGGCGGGGCCCACTTCCTCGAAGGCGTGCAGCAGCAGATCGTGCTGGATACCGGTGAGGCGCTGTTCCAGGTCGGCGCCGGCTTCGGTGAGGGTCAGCCGTTTGACGCGCTTGTCGGCGCTGTCGCGGCTCACCGCCACCAGTTCTTCTTCCACCAGGGTTTTGAGCGGCTTGTGAATCGCCTGTTTGGTGAGGCGCATGGTGTCGACCAGCTCGTTGACGCTGAGGTTGTCGTTGTGGCCGATAAAGAACAGCAAACGGTGGTGAATCCGTGACAGCCCCTGGTCCTTGAGAATGTTATCGGGCTCCGCGACCAGGCCGCGAAACGCGAAATGCAAGGTTACCAGGCTGTCGTTCAAGCGCTCCCGAGAAGCGTCATCGATCATATTGACTCACCACCCTGTTTCATAGCTATATAGGTCACCAAGGTTGACCTTCGAGGAGGTTCAATGCAACCCATTTCGATCGACCCGGACGCCTTCGCGCGGCAATGGCTGGAGGCCTGGAACCGACACCGCCTGGAGGACATTCTTGCCCACTACCAGGACGACGTGGTGTTCCGTTCCCCCATGATTCCCCGGATCACCGGTGCCCGTGAAGGTATTCTACGCGGGAAACCGGCGCTGCGCGCCTACTGGGGCCAGGCGCTGGCGGCCCTACCCGATCTGCGCTTCGAGTTGCTGGACGTCCTGTCGGGTTATGAAACCGTGACCCTCTATTACAAAGGACATCGGGGTAACGTAGCGGAAACCTTTATGTTTGGCGAGAAAGCCCTGGTGCGCGAGTCCATCGCCTGCTACGCCGCCGGCTGACCGCCGCCCCCGGATTCAAACGGCGCAGTCTAATGGATTCGCGCCGAACTGGTGTGAACGGTATTGGCCGGGAAGGTTCCCGAAAACACGGCGCGGGGGCCGGTAAGGAGGGGAGCGCGGCGCAACCGCCGCTCCTGCACGCTCAGGTCGCAGGAGCGGGGTTCCACCGCGATAAACCGCTATCGGAACGGTTCAGTCGAACAGACTTTCCACTTCATACACCGAGGTGGTGCCGCTCACCTCGTTGCCCACCACCAGCAGGGCGGTGCCGCCGGGGGCGTCCGCGGCGGGGATGAATACCAGTCCTTCCGGGCCCAGGTCGCCGGCGGCGGCCAGCACCGAACCGGGATCGTCGGTGGTCCAGTCGTCGCGGGTGTTCAGGTAGTCCACCCGTTGCGGCGCGGTGGGGTCGGTGATGTCGTACACCAGTACACCGCCCATGCGCTCCAGCCCCAGGAACAAGAACGTCTTGTCACCCAGGTGGCCCAGGGTCAGGCCCTCCGGCTCGGGGCCCTTGGCGTCGCTGCGGCTGTCGAAGGCGTTGCCTTCGTCGTGGCCGGAGTTGAAGTAGTCCTGGCAGTTCAGGGTGCGCTGGGTGCCCAGTTTGCACTCGTCGCTGGCCAGGAACTGCTCGATGGCGTCGCCGGAATCGAACACCAGCTCACCGTCCTCGCTCCAGATCGAGAAGGAGCGGCCGCCGTAGGCGTACAGCTTGTCGTACATGAGTCGGTCGCCGTTGACGTTGTCCTCGACGCCGGCGGCGGTGAACAGCACCGGGTCGCCGTTGTCGTCTGTGCGGTAGCCTTCGGTCCAGGTTACGTTCAGGCGGCCCAGCACTTCGTCGTCGCGGCACTCGCCCGGGTCGCCGGCGCTGGCGCCGCAGTAGGCGAAGGTGTCCGGATTGAGCAGGCCGCCGGCGCCCAGCGCGCGCAGTTGCGGCGGCAGGTCGTCACCGCAGCGGCGGTCGAAGCCGCTGGCGTGCACCAGATGCTTGACCCGGAATTCCTCCACGAAGCCCTGGCTCGGATCGCCGGCGCAGCCGCTGCCCTCGGTGCCCCAGTAGGCGTCGTTGTCCTCGCCCCAGGCGCGGGCGTCGCCTTCGTTGGCGGTGACCAGCCAGGTGCTGCCACCGGCGCTGTAGGCGTGGATGGCGTCCGGCTGGTAGAGGCCGACCACGCCGTCGAAGGTGCGGATATTGATCTCGCCGTCCTCGTCGCTGGCGTCGATGCCGTTGCCGTCCAGGCTCAGATCCTTTTCGCCCAGCGGCAGAATGTCGGTGACGGTGGCGCTGGCGATGTCCAGCTTGGCCAGGGCGTTGTTTTCCTGCAGGGTCACCCAGGCGGTGGCGCTGTCGTCGGCGATGGCGATGTACTCCGGCTCCAGGTCCCGGGCCACATTGGCGTTGGGGCCATAGATGCGCACGCCGGCGGCTTTCAGGTCCGCCTGCTGGCCGTTGAAGGCGGTGAAGGTGGCTCGGGCTTCCACCGGGTCCGCCGGGTCGCGGATATCGATCACGCTGATCGAGCCTTCCGGGTCCACGCTGTAGTCGTCGTTGGGTTCGCCTTCGTTGGCGGTGAGCACGTAGTGGCCGTCCGGAGTGAAAGCCACCATGTCCGGCAGGGCACCCACCGGTACGAAGCTGACACGCTCCAGGGTGGTGGCGTCGTACAGAGCCAGGAAGCCGGTGTCGGTCTTGGTGCCGGCCTGCACGGCGATGGCCACCAGGTCACCGTGTACGGCCACGCTGTTCACTTCCGAACCGGCGGAGATGTCGTCGGTGAGCAGGGTGTCTTCCAGGGTCGGGTTGGCCGGGTCCGCCAGGCTCAGGATGTCCAGGGCGCCTTTGTTGGCGTTGACCACGAACAGGCGCTGGGAGCCGGCGTGGTAGGCGGGGATTTCCGCCGCCGACTCGTCGAATTGGCCGCTGCTGTGACGGCCCAGGAAATTCAGTTTCACGGTGGAGGGCGTGGGATCCGCCGCCGGCGGGGTGACGTCGTTATCATTGTCGCTGTCGCCGCCGCAGCCGGTCAGCAAGGTGGTGGCCAGCAGAGTGCCGGCGCCAAAGGCAAGCCAGGGTTTCATCAAAACACCTCGTCATTATTCGTTCACGGATACCCGGGTAGTGGGCCGTACATCCATGACAAGGGAATGACGTTTTTTTGAAGAGCGGCGCCATGCTGACCGTGGGCCGGGATGGGTCCCGGGCCCTGGGACGTTGTGTCCAATGTCGAAGGCGGTTTGCCCGGTTTAGACTTGGGCTGAAATCTCGCAACGAGTCGAAATAATGGATTGGGTCCCGATCGTCTTGCTGACGTTCAAGCTGCTGGTGTTCGGCACGGGCATGTTCTTCGCCATCAAGTGGCATTACGACAAAGGCAAGAAAAAGAAAGACGAGTAGGCGCCGGCGCCGTTGCTCCGCTTGCGAAGTCGAAGCGCCGGCGCCGCCATCGGCGCTTCAGTCGTCCTTCAGCAACCGGCGCAGCACCTTGCCCGCCGGCGTCGCCGGCAGCGCGTCGATAAAGGCGACCTGGCGCGGGTATTTGTACGCCGCCATATGTTCCTTGGCCCAGTCGATCAGCTCGCTCTCGCTGACCTTGTCCTGGTACTCCGGCTTCAGCACCACGAACAGCTTCACCGTTTCGCCGCGCTGGTCGTCGGGCACGCCGATGGCGGCGCTCTGGCGGATCGCCGGATGATCCAGCATCAGCGCTTCCACGTCTTCCGGGAACACGCTATAGCCGGAGCACTTGATCATTTCCTTGATGCGGCCGGTGAAGAACAGGTACCCCTCTTCGTCGAAATAGCCCACGTCGCCGGTGTACACGGCGCCGTCGCGCAGGGTTTCGGCGGTGGCTTCGTCGCGCTTCCAGTAACCCTTGAACACCGCCTTGTTGCGCACCACGATCTCGCCGCTCTGGTGCGGCGCGCACGCCTCGCCGGTGGCGGTATCGAGAACGCGGATCTCATTTTCCGCCATGGGTACGCCGCAGCTGCCCCACTTGATCCGATCCTTGGGCATGAAGGTGTCGGAGGTATGGGTTTCGCTGAGCCCGTAGGCCGCTTCGTGGGTCTGGCAGCCGGTGAGCGCCTTCCATTCGCCGGCCAGCTTCTCGGTAAGAGGAATGCCGAAGCTGGTGCAGGGATTGTTGGTCAGCGAGGTCAGGTCACGCTTTTCCACCTCGGGGAAATCCAGAATCGCGCGCAGCATCGGCGCGATGCTGTACCAATTGCGCACCCGATACCGCTCGATGGCGTCGATGGTGGTGGCCGGGTCGAAACGCGCCAGGATCACCAGGGTCTGGCGGGCGTACACCGGCTGGTAGACGCCGAAGTTCATGCCGGCGATATGGCACAGTGGCGCGATGCCCAGGCTCACGGTGTCCTCGGCCATGCGGTTGGCGCGGAACGACACCGCCATCTTGAACAGGCTGGACCCGTAACTGAGCATGGCGCCCTTGGGCCGGCCGGTGGTGCCGGAGGTGAAGGTCATCAGCCCCACGCCGTTCCACAGGTCCACCGGCTCAAACCGCTGCAACGGCGCGGTGTGGCTCAGGATCGCCCGCAGGTCCTCGGTCCCCTCCGGCGGCGCCGGCGGCTCACCCAGCAACTCCTTGGGCACGGTCAGCGTGGGCCGCTCCGGAAGATAATCGCCGTAGGCGGTGCTCACCACCGTGGCCAGGGTCGGTACCTGATCGCGCACCTCGGCGACGATCGGATACAGATCCCGCGCCACCACCAGCGCCCGGGTCTCCGCGTTGCTCAACTGATAGGCCACCTCGGCGGCCTTGTACTGCGGGTTCACCGGCGTGACCATGGCCCCCAGCGCCTGCACCGCGTAATGGGTGAAGATGTACTGCGGGCAGTTCTGCATGAACAACGCCACCCGATCACCGGGCCCCACCCCGTGCTCACGCAAATGCGCCGCCAACCGCCGTACCGCGTCGCCGACCTGGCCCCAGGTAATCTCGGTGCCGTAATAAATATAGGCTACCCGCTCCGGCACCTCCTCGGCATGCTGGAGCAGATACTCGTGCAGCGGCTTCTCGCCACGAAGATAGGACACGCTGTCGCCGGCCCAGACGGACCCGGGCACCGGCACCGGCTCAAACCCGGCCGCGGAAACGGTGGACATCTTTATTCTCCTTAATGCTTAAAAACGATTGGCGAGTGACTTAAACCGAACGCCGCCCGACCGCTCCCACTCAAAAATCCAACCTACGGAGCCGCCGGCGACGCTACCTCGAAGCGTCTCGGCGAGGGCCCCCTTCCGGGACCCTTGAGAACAGGACGTTCGAAAGGGAGCCCCCAGGGACGGGTTCACGGCGTTCCCGGAAGGGGGCCCTCGCCGAGACGCGCCCCCGCTGGAGGGTCCAGCCTCAGCAACAAAAGCCCGGTCAGCCATGCCCCCGCGCCGTAGGATCCAACGCCGTCCGCATGGACTCCCCGAGCGCATTGAACGCCACCGCCGTGACCATGATGATCAGCCCTGGCGCGTACATCTGCTCCGGCACCAGCGACATATACAGATAACCCCGCGCGATCATGGCGCCCCAGCTCACATCCGGCGGCTGCACCCCCAGCCCCAGAAAGCTGAGACTGGCCTCGGCCAACAACGCCACCGCCAGCAGCAGTGTGCTCTGCACGATCACCGGCTGGATTGCATTGGGCAGCACATGGCGCCCCAGCAGCCGCAACGGCGACGCCCCGAAGCAACGCGCCGCGTCCACATACAGCTCCTGTCGTACCACCAGCGTACGGGCGCGGATCAGCCGCGCGATCTGCGGCGCGAACACCAGCCCCACGGAAAACATGGCGTTGGTCAGGCCGATGCCCATGGCACCGGTCACCGCCACCGCCAGAATGATCGCCGGGAACGACAGAAAGGTATCGATCAGGCGGCTGATGGCCACGTCGGTCCAACCGCCCACGAAACCGGCGATCAGACCCAGGGGAATACCAATCAGCAGCGCCACCGACACCGCCAGCAGGGCCGCGTACAGCGAATTGGCGCCACCGTGAATCAGCCGGCTGAGCACATCGCGGCCCAGGTCGTCGGTGCCCAGCCAGTGGGCCGCCGACGGCCCCTCCAGCATGTGCTCCAGATCCTGGTGAGCCGGGTCGTAGGGCGCCACCCAGGGGGCCAGCAAGGCGGTGCCGAGAATCAGCACCAGCACCAGCAAACTCAGAGCGGCGCGGGGATCGCCGCGCAGCCAGCCCAGCACGCGCCGGGCCAGGCCCGGCTCGTCGCCGGCGTGATGGGACGGGGAAGAAACGGAAGCGGTGGTCATGCGTGAATCCTCGGATCGAGCACGGTGCAGGCCAGGTCGGTGCACAGGTTCACCAGAATCACCGTCACCACCATGGCGAGCACGGCGCCCTGCACCACCGGGAAGTCGCCCTGCAGTACCGCGTTGACGATGGAACTGCCGATGCCCGGGATGGCGAACACCGCCTCCACCACCACGGTGGCGGCGAGGATCTTGTTGAACAGCAGGCCGACCACGGTAAGCAGGTTGACGCTCACGTTCTTAAGACCGTGCTTCCAGAGAATGCGCGCCGGGCTCAGGCCCTTGGCGTGCAACGTGCGCACATGCTGGGAAGACTGAATCTCCACCAGCGAACTGCGCAACTGCCGGGCCACCTCGGCGATGCCGTTGGTGCACAGCGCCAGCGCCGGCAAGGTGGCGTACCAGAGCGCGCCGCTGAAATCCTCCCGGGGCGAGACGAAGCCGGTGGCCGGAAACCACTGCAGGCCCAGGGCCAGGAACAGCACCAGGATCATGCCGAACCAGAAGTTCGGCACCGCCACGCCCAGGGAGGCCGCGCCCATGATGCCGCTGTCCAGGGGCGAGCCGGCGCGGGTGGCGGCGAGGATGCCCAGCGGCACCCCCACCAGCACCGACAGCAGCACCGCGTAGACCGCGATCAGCAGGGTATTGGGAAAGGTGCGCGCGATGGTCTGCGCCACCGGCTCGCCGGACAGCAGCGAGGTGCCCAGTTCCCCTTGGGCGGCGTGACCCAGCCACTGCCCGTATTGCACCAGGAACGGTTGATTCAGGCCGTAGGCCTCGCGGATCTGCTCGATGCGTTCCATGGAGGCGTTTTCGCCGGCCAGGGTGACGGCCACGTCACCAGGGATCAGCTGCATCAGGCAGAACACGATAAAGGTGGCGAGCACCAGAATCGGCAGGGACTGCAGCAGGCGTGCCGCCACCATGCGCTGTTTGACGCGGTTGGCCACGGGATCAGCCCTTCAGGGAAACGTTGTTGAATTTGGGCTTGCCGAGCAGGTTGTTGCGCAGGTTTTGCACCTTGTCGTTGGTGGCGACGATGCTTTCCCGGAACGCCAGCGGCACCACCAGGGCGTCTTCCATGACCAGCCGTTGCACCTTGGCCAGGGCCTCCTTGCGGGTGGCCAGGTCGTCGCTGCTGCGCGACGCCAGCAGGGCTTCGGCGAAGCCTTCCGGCGGCGCCTTGTCGCCGGCGTTGAAGTAGGACTCCTGGTTGTACATCAACGAGTAGCTGAGGCTCGGGTCCGGCCGGCCGGTCCAGGCGGACAGCAACAGGTCGCCCTGCTTCTTGGCGAAGTATTCCGCCGACATATCGGCGATGGTGCCGGTGCGGAAGCGGCCCTTGATGTTGGCGCGGGCGAACTGCGCCAGCAGCAGCTCCTGCATCTGCACCGAGGACTGGTCGTTGTAGCCGCGCATGTCCAGGGTCACGCCGTCGGCGTAGCCGGCCTCTTTCAAAAGCGCGCGGGCCTTGTCCGGGTCATGGGGGTACAGCTCGGCGGTGTCCGCGTCATAGGCCCAGTGGGACTTCGGCAGGTTCATATAGGCGGCCTCGCCGGAGCCGGCCATGGCGCCGCGGATAAAGGCATCGCGGTCCACCGCATGGTTCAGCGCCTGGCGCACGCGCCGGTCCGCCAGGGTGTCCCGGGACATGTTCAGATACAGCTGATAGCAATACACCGTGGAGCCGACCACGCCGTGCAGGGTGGGCATCTTTTCCACCAGCGGCTTCTGGCGGCCGTCCAGGTGGTAAGCCAGGTCGGCCTGCCCGGACATCACCGCCCGCAGCCGGGTGGCGCTGTCGGTGATGATCGAGAAGGTGATGCCGGCCAGGGCCGGCTTGTCGTCGCCCCGGTAGCCCTTGAACGCCTTCAGCACGATCTCGCTGCCGTCGTTCCATTTTTCGAACGTCATGAAGCCGGCGCCCACCGGCTTGCGATCCACCCGGTTGCCGTTGGCCTGCAACGCCTTGGGCGACACCATCATGCCGGCCCGGTCGGAGAGGATCAGGGGCAGGGCGGTGTCCGGGTTTTTCAGGTGCAGGGTGACGGTGTGCTCACCGTTCACCGCGACGCTGTCCACCGACCCCAGATCGGAGCGGATATTGGAAAACTCCGCGGTGCGACTGCGATCCAGATTGGTCTTTACCGCCTCGGCGTTGAACGGCGCGCCGTCATGGAAGGTGACGCCCTGGCGCAGATGCAGCACCAGGGTTTTCGAATCGGTGAACTCCCAGCGCTCCGCCAGACCCGGCTGCGCCTTGAGGCTGTCGAAGTCCCAGGTCACCAGGGTGTCGTAGATTGGGAACAGGAACACGTGGTCGGAGCCGGAGCCGCCGGTGGCCGGGTCCAGGCTCGACGGGTTGGCGTTGGCGCCCACCCGCAGCAGCGACGCGCCGGCGGGCTGGGCCCAGAGCGCGCCCGGCGCCATCAGGGTACCGGCGGCCAGGGCGCCGGACAGCACGCCGAGAAAGGTGCGGCGGGACACGGCCAGGCCGTTCACGTCGAGCAGATCCTGATCCTGGGGGTTGGACGTCTTGTTCATGCGCTCTCCTGAAATTTTGTTGTTGTGTTCGGGAAACCGGGTCGCTCAGGCGGGGCCGGCGAAATGGCAGGCCACGCGATGGTCCGGCGCCACTTCCCGCCAGGCCGGCACTTGCTCGGCGCAGCGTGCTTCGGCGCGCGGGCAGCGGGTGCGGAACGGGCAGCCGGACGGCGGATTGAGCGGGCTGGGAATCTCGCCCTGCAGGCGGATACGGCGCTGGTGGTCGCGCCGATCACTGGGCAGCGGCAGCGGCTCCGCGGACAGCAGAGCCTGGGTATAAGGGTGCAAAGGCTGTTCGCAGACCGCGCCCGCCGGGCCCTGCTCCATCAGCCGGCCGAGATAAAGCACGCCGACCCGGTCGCTGACGTGGGACACCACCGAGATATCGTGGGTGATAAAGGCGTACGTGATGCCGAACTCGTCCTGCAGATCGGCGAACAGATTGAGAATGGCGCCGCGGATCGACACGTCCAGGGCCGCCACCACTTCGTCGCAGACGATAAAGCGCGGGCGCAGCGTCAGAGTGCGGGCGATATTGACGCGCTGCTTCTGGCCGCCGGACAGCTCATGGGGATAGCGGCGCCCGATCTGCGGCGCCAGGCCGACCCGCTCCAGAGCCTCGTCCGCCACCCGCCGGCGGCTGGCGCGGTCGCCGTCACCGAGAATGTCGAGGGGCTCCATCACCGACTGGGCGATGGTCATGCGCGGGTTCAGGGCGGCGTGGGGGTCCTGAAAAATAATCTGATGATCGCGGCGCTGGCGGCGTCGCTCGGCCCGATTCAGCGACGACGGCTCGCGGCCGTCGTAGAACAGGCGCCCGTCGGTGAGCGGCTGCAAGCCGGCCAGAGCCCGGCCCAGGGTGGTTTTGCCGGAACCGGATTCGCCGATCAGGCCGAAGGTTTCGCCGGGACGGATATCGAAGCTCACGTCGTCCACCGCCTTGACGGTGCCGGCGCGGGTGGGGAAATGCACGCGCACCCGGTCGGCGCGCACGCCGGCGGCCTGGGTGGACGGGCGGGGTGTCAGGCGCGCGTTCATGTGACCGCTCCCGGCAGGGTGAGTTCGGCGCTGCGCCAGCAGCGCGCCAGCCGCTCGCGGTCCAGTTCGCGCAGCGGCTGGCCCTGTTCGCAGCCGTCGGCGGCGTGTGGGCAGCGCGCCTGGAACCGGCAGCCGGCGGGCATCTCGGAGGGCGCCGGCACGCGTCCGGGGATCGACGGCAGCCGCCCGCCCCGTTCACTGAGGCCGGGCAACGAGCGCAGCAGACCGGACGAATAGGGGTGCGCCGGACGGCGCAGTACGGTGTCCACCGGCGCGCTTTCCACCACTTCACCGGCGTACATGGTGAGCAGCCGTGAACAGGTCTCCGCCACCACTCCCAGGTCGTGGGTGATGAACAGCAGGGCGGTGCCGGTGGTGTCGCTGAGCTCGCACAGCAGATCGATGATCTGCGCCTGCACGGTCACGTCCAGGGCGGTGGTGGGTTCGTCGGCGATCACCAGCTTGGGCCGGCAGATCAGCGCCATGGCGATCATCACCCGTTGCCGCATGCCGCCGGAAAACTGGTAGGGGTAGTCGTCGATGCGCAGATGCGGCGAGGGGATGCCCACTTCCTCGAGGGCGGCGATGCCCCGTTCGCGGGCCTCCTTGCGGCTCACCGGGTAGTGGGCGCGCAGGGTTTCGGCGAGCTGCTCGCCGACGGTGAACACCGGGTCCAGGGCGCTCATCGGCTCCTGGAAAATCATGCTGATGTCGCGGCCGCGCCGGCGGCGCAGTTCCCGCGCGGACATGGTCAGCAGGTCCTCGCCCTGGAACAGAATCCGCCCGCGCACCCGGGCCGTGCGTTTCGGCAGCAGGCCGAGCAGGGACAGGCCGGTGACGGTTTTGCCACAGCCGCTTTCGCCGACCACGCCGACCCGTTCGCCGGCGTTGACGGTGAACGACACGTCCCGGGTAATGGCGGTTTCGCCGCCGGGATGGACGAAGGCGATGTTCAGGTTCTCCACCGCCAGCAGCGGTGGGGAACCGGTTTCCTCGTGCGCCATGCTTTCTCTCCGTGCCGGCACATCCACGGTCGGCCTGTCGTGTCGGCCGAAGGGGATTGTTGTTATGGGCTGCCCATGCTTACCGCTTGCCTATTCTCACCGCTTGCCATAGGCCGCGGTGACGGTATCGATCACCGCCTGATAATGATCCAGCAATTTGGTCAGGCCGCTGTGCTGAGTGAGCAGCGAGCCGAAGTACCACAGCGGGGTGATCAGCATCACCACCTGCCGCACCGGGGTGTCCGGTCGCAGCTCGCCCTCGCCGATGGCCAGCTTCACGGCGTGGGCCACGAACTCCTCGAAATGCCGGGACATCTCGGAAATACCTTCCTGGGTGCGCTCGGAAATCAGATGCCGCTCGAAGCGCACCCGCGCCGACAGGCTCCAGGGATTGCGGCCCTTGGCGGTGTCGTTGAATTCGTAGAAGCGCCGTTCGCAGTCGCGGGCCACCAGGGTGATGCGTTCCGCCAGGGTCAGCCCGGGGCGGGCCCACACGTCCTGGAACTGGGCCTCCAGGTCGTCGAAGGTTTCCTGGAACACCTCCTCGATCAGCGCCGACTTGTTGCCGAAGTGGTAGTGCAGATTGGCCCGGGTGGTGTTGACCACCTCGGCGATGTCGCCATAGCTCACGTCACTGATGCCACGCTGGATGAACAGGGCGCGCGCGGCGTCCTTGATCTGCGCCTTCATGGGGGGCTGGCCAAGTTGGGATTTCTTTTCCGGTCGGGCCACGCCGGCCTCCTGATGGTGAGTGAGCGCTGCAAGTGCTGACTAATCTGCAAGTAAATAAAACCGGAGTCAATACTAATTGACGTGTAAGTCAGTATCTCGCTATCTTGCCGCCAAACCGATCACTAAAACGAACAAACCGGACCGCGCCATGACCCGTAAGCTTCTGATCGCCAACCGTGGCGAAATCGCCGTGCGCATCGCCCGCGCCGCCGCCGACCTGGACATCGCCACCGTGGCGGTCTATCCCGCCGACGACGAGCGGGCCCTGCACACCCGCGTGGCCGACCAGGCGGTGGCCCTGGAAGGGCGCGGCGCCGCCGCCTACCTGGACGCCGGGCAGCTGGTGCGGGTGGCGGTGGAGGCCGGCTGCGACGCGGTGCATCCGGGCTATGGGTTTCTCAGCGAGAGCCGGGATTTCGCCGAGCGCTGCCAGCGGGCCGGCCTCACCTTCGTGGGGCCGACGCCGGAGGTGCTGGCGCTGCTGGGCGACAAGGCCCGCGCCCGGGTGCTGGCGGAGGAATGCCAGGTGCCGGTGGTGCCCGGCACCGGCGCCGACACCACCCTGGAGCAGGCCCAGGCGTTCCGCGACGGCCTCGGCGCCGACGCCACCGTGATCGTCAAGGCGATCGCCGGCGGGGGCGGCCGTGGCATGCGTATCGTGGGCCCCGGCGACGACCTGGCCGAGGCGTTCAAACGCTGTCAGGCGGAAGCGGAAGCCGCGTTCGGCAACGGCGCGCTCTATGTGGAGCGCTTTATCGAACGGGCCCGGCACATTGAAGTGCAGGTGGTGGGCGATGGCGGCGACGCGCCGGTGCACCTGTGGGAGCGTGAGTGTAGCCTGCAGCGCCGTAACCAGAAGCTGGTGGAGATCGCGCCGGCCCCGACCCTGTCGGAAAGCACCCGCCAGCAGCTGCTGGACGCGGCCCTGCGGCTGGCCGCCCGGGTCGGCTACCGCAGCCTGGGCACCTTTGAGTTTCTGGTGGACGCGGACGAAAGCCGGTTCGCCTTCATCGAAGCCAATCCGCGTCTGCAGGTGGAGCACACCGTCACCGAGGAAGTCACCGGCGTGGACCTGGTGCAGACCCAGTTGAAAATCGCCGGCGGCGCCTCCCTGGCGGATCTGGGCCTGAGTCGCGACACGGTGCCGGCCCCGGACGGCTTCGCCCTGCAGCTGCGCATCAATATGGAAACCATGGACGCCAGCGGCGAGGCGCGGCCCGCCGGCGGCACCCTGGCCACCTTCGAGCCGCCCTCCGGCCCGGGCCTGCGCGTGGACACCTTCGGTTATCGCGGCTACCGCACCAGCCCCCACTACGACTCCCTGCTGGCCAAGCTGATCGTGCACGGCCGGGGCGATTTCGCCAGCGCCGTGCGGCGCGCCTACCGGGCGTTGTGCCAGTTCCGTATTGAGGGCGTGGACACCAACATCGGCTTCCTGCAGAACCTGCTGCGCCGCGATGAGGTGGCGGACAACGCCGTTTACACCCGCTTCGTCGACGACCATATGGCCGAGCTGGTGCCCGGCGGCGAGCATCCGTCCCTGCACTTCGGCGAGGCCGGCGCGGACACCGAATCGCAAGGTCCTTCGGTGCAGGCGCCGCCGGGCACCGAAGGCGTGCTCACGCCCATGCAGGGGGTGGTGGCGGAGCTGCTGGTGGCCGAGGGCGACAGCGTCCGCGAGGGCCAGCCGGTGGCCTTCGTCGAAGCGATGAAAATGCAGCATCGGGTGGTGGCCGCCACCAGCGGCACGGTGCGCCAGCTGACCTTCGCGGTGGGCGACGCGGTGGCCGCCGGCGATCCGTTGTTGTTCGTGCAGCCCGGCGAGGTGGCCGCCGACGCGGACGCCCAGGAAGAAGAGATCGACCTGGACCGCATCCGTCCGGACCTGGCCAAACTGAAAGCCCGCGAAGGCCTGCTGCTGGATGAGAATCGCCCGGACGCGGTGGCCAGACGGCGCAAGACCGGCCAGCGCACCGCCCGCGAGAACGTGGCGGCGATCGTCGACGAGGGCAGTTTTATCGAGTACGGCGGCTTCACCTTTGCCGCCCAGCGCGCCCGCCGTGACCTGGACGATCTGATCCACAACACCCCGGCGGACGGCATGATCACCGGCATCGGCGCGGTCAACGGCGACCGCTTCGACGAAGCGCAAAGCCGCTGCGCGGTGCTGGCCTACGACTACACCGTGCTGGCCGGCACCCAGGGCACCATGAACCACAAGAAAACCGACCGCATTCTGCAGGTGGCCGAGCAGCAGAAACTGCCGGTGATCTTCTTCGCCGAGGGCGGCGGCGGCCGGCCCGGCGATACCGATAACGCCACCAAGGTGGCCGGCCTGGACGGGCCCAGCTTTATCCAGTACGCCCGGCTCAGCGGGCTGGTGCCGCGCATCGCCGTGGTGTCCGGCCGCTGCTTCGCCGGCAACGCGGTGTTCGCCGGCACCAGCGATCTGATCATCGCCACCGAGAACGCCTGCATCGGCATGGCCGGCCCGGCCATGATCGAAGGCGGCGGCCTGGGCGTATTCAAACCCGAGGAAGTGGGGCCGGTGTCGGTGCAGCGCGCCAACGGCGTGATCGACTGCGTGGTGAAGGACGAACAGGAAGGCGCCGCCCTGGCGAAAAAACTGATGGGCTACTTCCAGGGCACGGTCACCGACTGGGACTGCGAGGACCAGCGCTGGCTGCGCCGGGCGGTGCCGGAAAACCGGCTGCACGCCTACGACATGCGCGCGCTGATCCGTATTCTGGTGGACACCGACTCCGTGGTGGAACTGCGCGCCGACTTCGCCCCCGGCATGATCACCGCCTTCGTGCGCATCGAGGGCCGGCCCCTGGGGCTGATCGCCAACGACCCGCAGGTGCTGGGCGGCGCCATCGACGCCGCCGGCGCCGACAAGGCGTCACGCTTCATGCAGCTGTGCGATGCCTTCGGCATTCCGCTGGTAAGCCTGTGCGACACCCCCGGCTTCATGGTGGGCCCGTCCGAGGAAGAGACCGCCATGGTGCGCCGCACCTGCCGCATGTTCGTCACCGCCGCCAGCCTCACCGTGCCGCTGTTCACCCTGGTGACCCGCAAGGGTTACGGCCTGGGCGCCCAGGGCATGGCCGGCGGTTCCTTCCACGCGCCCATGTTCTGCGCCTCCTGGCCCAGCGGTGAATTCGGCGGCATGGGCCTGGAAGGGGCGGTGAACCTGGCCTACAAGAAAGAACTGGAGGCCCAGGAAACCCCGGAAGAACGCCAGGCCCTGTTCAAGAAGCTGGTGGACAAGCTCTATGAACGGGGCGAGGCCCTGAGCATGGCCGCGGCCCTGGAAATCGACGCCGTCATCGACCCGGCGGACTCGCGCCAATGGCTGATGCGCGGCCTGCGCGCCACCCCGCCCGGTGGCCTTCAGCCCATCGCCGGGAAGCGCCGGCCGATGATTGATACTTGGTAAAACGATAGTTGAAAGTTAAAAGTTAAAAGGGGCGCGGCCCGCCGGCGCTTTCCCGCGGCCGTTGGCCGTTCTGTTTCGTTTGAAGCTTGTGGCTTGTAGCCGCCATGGGCGCGGGCACGGCCGTCCAGCCGCCCCCCGGCCCCACCCGCGTTGGACTGGCCCCAAAAAAGTAGACACCTTCATTGACGAGGAAGGTGTATGCAATATCGGAGCAAGCGCCGTTTCA
>JAKUPL010000043.1 GCA_022449455.1 Alcanivorax sp.
GAGTCGATCTATCAACCATCTGAGGGTGGTATCAGATTGATGGGGTGAAGGTGCCCCATCAACCATTAAATCCGTATACCCTTTCTATTCAGCTCACTCTGTGCTTGGTTGCCTCTTACTCCGGCGATTTTTGTGACTTTTCGGCCATTGCTTACTCATCTTTTTTTGACGATTTTCAGAAATTCCGCGAGGCCTGTTTCTGCGTCTTGTTTGGTCGGAAAAGGTCCGATATTTTGACCTTCACGGGCTAAAAAGTACCATTCGCCATTAATGGCGTGGATACGATGGGTTCTGAAGTGTGCAGCCACTTTAGAATCATTTTTTCGTTGCTTGGGTGAACCTTTCATAGCCTTTCCAGGGTATAAACCGCAGTAAAATAACGCTGAAAAACATCATGGGGAGAATCCTCCCCATGATGGGCCAGGGTTAACTATCGTTCTCGCGGTCGCCTGTGGGCGGTGCGTTACCAGCTCTCCTGCCATGCAATAACGCATAGAGCACCGGGAGTACAAACAGCGTTAATAACGTGGACGAGATAATCCCGCCGATCACCACGGTCGCCAGTGGACGCTGCACTTCGGCGCCGGTGCCGGTATTGAGGGCCATGGGCACGAAGCCGAGACTGGCCACCAATGCCGTCATCAATACCGGGCGCAGACGAACCAGTGCGCCCTCGACAATGGCGGTCATCAGGTCACCCTTCTCGTGCCACAGGTCGCGGATAAAGGCGATCATCACCAGGCCGTTGAGCACCGCCACGCCGGACAGGGCGATAAAGCCCACCCCCGCCGAGATGGATAGCGGCATGTCCCGCAGCCACAGCGACAGCACCCCGCCGGTCAGAGCCAAAGGCACTCCCGTGAAGATGATCAGCGCGTCCTTGAAGGTACCGAAGGCCATCACCAGCAGCGCCAGAATGAGCGCCAGGGTCACCGGTACCACGATGGCCAGCCGCTGGCTGGCGGATTGCAGTTGTTCGAAGGTGCCGCCGTAATCCAGCCAATAACCGTCAGGCAAATCCACCTCGCTGGCGATGCGTTGGCGGGCCTCATCCACAAAACCGCCGAGGTCGCGGTCGCGCACGTTGGCGGTGACCACCACCCGGCGCTTGCCGTTTTCCCGGCTGATCTGGTTGGGTGCGGGCGCCAACTCCAGATCGGCGACCTCCGATAACGGCACATAACCCTCGCCCGGCAAGGGAACGGGCAGATCCGCAAGACTATCCACATCCCGGCGGATAATCTCGGGCAGACGCACCACCAACCGGAAGCGACGATCACCTTCGTAGATCAGGCCGGCGTTTTGCCCGCCCACGCCTGCGGCTACCAGGCTCTGCAGATTGTCCACGGTCAACCCGTAGCGGGATAAGGCCATGCGCTTGGGGTGCACCGACAGCATGGGTAGCCCGGTGACCTGCTCAACCCGGGCGTCCGCTGCACCATCGATGGATTCAACGACCTCAAGAACCTCGTTGGCCGATGTCAGCAACTGATCCAGATCATCGCCAAACACCTTGATGCCCAGGTCGGCCCGCACCCCTGAGATCAGCTCGTTGAAGCGCATTTCGATGGGTTGGGTAAATTCGTATTTGTTACCGGGCAACTCGGTGACAGCGGCCTCCATGTCCGCCAGCAGCTCCTCCTTGGTCTTGTTCGGGTCCGGCCACTGATCCCGGGGTTTGAGGATGACGAAATTGTCCGCCACGCTGGGGGGCATGGGGTCGGTGGCCACCTCCGGCGTGCCAATCTTGGCGAAGACCTTGTCAACTTCGGGAAATGCCTTCAGGCGATCCTCCAGTTGTTCCTGCATCTCGATGGACTGCTCCAGCCCGGTACCCGGAATGCGCAGTGCGTGGAGCGCGATATCCCCTTCATCCAGTTGCGGAATAAACTCGGACCCGAGCGTGGTTGCCAGCCAGATGCAGATGGCCAGCAACGCGGTAGCGCCGCCCAGCACCAGCCAGCGAAACCGCATGGCGAGCCGCAGCGCGGGCTTGTAGAGGGATTTGGCACCGCCAATGATCGGACTTTCCTTCTCGCTGACTTTGCCGCCCATGAAGACGGCCACGGCAGCGGGCACTACGGTCAGGGACAGCACCATCGCCGACAACAGGGCCATCACCACGGTGGCGGCCATGGGGTGGAACATCTTGCCCTCGACGCCGGTCAGGGAAAAGATCGGCAGGTAGACGACGGTAATGATGGCGACGCCGAACAGGCTGGGCCGGATCACCTCGTTGGTGGCTTCATACACCAGTTGCAACCGCTCCCTGAGCCCCAGTTGACCTTCCCTTTGGGCATGGGAGAGCCGCCGCACGCAATTCTCCACGATGATTACCGCGCCGTCGACAATCAGGCCGAAGTCCAGCGCCCCCAGGCTCATCAGGTTGGCGGACACCCCCGACTGCACCATACCGGTGATGGTAGCCAGCATGGACAGAGGGATCACCGCCGCCGTGATCAGGGCGGCGCGCAGGTTGCCCAGTAACAGGAACAGCACCACGATCACCAGCAGCGCGCCTTCCAGCAGGTTTTTTTCCACTGTGGCGATGGCCTTGTCCACCAGGCTGGTGCGATCGTACACCGTCTCTACCTTCACGCCCTCCGGCAATGAAGGCTGGATGGCCTCAAGCTTGTCCGCTATCGCCTGGGCGACGGCACGAGAGTTCTCACCCACCAGCATCATGGCGGTGCCGAGTACCGTTTCCGCACCGTCGCGGGTGGCGGCCCCGGTGCGCAGTTCCTTGCCAATCGCCACCTCGGCAACGTCGCTGACTGTCACCGGCGCGCCGTCGCGGTTGGCGATCACCACTTGCTCGATCTCGGCGATGGTGGCCAATTGGCCTGGCGAGCGCACCAGCAATTGCTGGCCGTTGCGCTCGATATAGCCGGCGCCGCGATTGGCATTGTTGGCTTCCAGGGCACTGGTCAACGCCTCCAGGCTCACCCCGAACTGCAGCAGCTTTTGTGGCGAGGGGGTGACATGGTATTGCTTGTCGTAACCGCCGATGGTGTTGATCTCGATCACCCCGGGTACCTGGGCCAACTGGGGCTTGATGATCCAATCCTGGATCTCCCGCAGGCCGGTTGCATCGAGGGGATTGCCATCAGGAGTGGAGGCTCCGGGCAGGGCCTCCACCGTATACATGAAAATTTCGCCGAGGCCGGTGGCGATGGGACCCATCTCCGGCTCCAGCCCCGGTGGCAGCACACTTTTGATAGCGCCCAGGCGTTCGTCGATCAGGTTGCGGGCGAAGTAGATGTCGGTGCCTTCTTCGAACACCACGGTGACCTGGGACAGGCCGTAGCGGGAGATGGAACGGGTGTAGGACAAATTGGGCAGGCCGTACAGCGCCGTTTCCACCGGGAAGGTGATGCGCTGCTCCGCCTCCAGGGGGGAGTAACCCGGTGCCTCCGTATTGATCTGCACCTGGACGTTGGTGATATCCGGTACTGCGTCGATGGGCAGGCGCTGGAAGCTCCACACGCCGACACCGATCAGCACGAGGATCAGGGATAACATAAGATAGCGCCGCTCCACCGAGAGGCGCAAGATTGCATTGATCATAGTGGCCTCCTGTCAGTGGTCGTGGGATGCGCCGGATTTTTCGATATCGGCCTTGATGAGGTAGCTGTTTTCCACCACATAGCGGTCGCCGGGCTCGAGCCCGGACAGCACTTCTGTCATCTCGCCATTGCTGCGGCCCAGCTCAAGCGGACGGATTTCGTAGGTATCGCCCACCTGGATGAAGACCACCGTCCAGTCTCGAAACGACTGCAGGGCGCGGTTATCCACCGTCAGGGGTACTTCGACGGTTTCCACCACCAGATCCCCGGCCACCAGCAATCCCGGCGTCAGCAGGCCGTCAGTGTTGTCCACCTCGACCCTGGCCAAGGTGTAGGGTGTGTTGCTGCCTGCCGGCAGCAGGTGACGGACGGTGCCCTGCCGGTCGATACCCTCAGCCGTCACCCTGACGGTCTGGCCGATGGCGACTTCAGTGCGCTGGCTTGGAAATACCCGCAGTTCCGCCCACAGGGAGCTCAGGTCGGTGATGGCGAACAGGGGCTCCTCCCCGGCGACCTCCCCGCTGCTGATGTGGCGCGCCGTCACCACACCATCAATGGGCGCCCGTACCGCGTAGGTTTGCAGGCTGTCGTTGGACTCCACCTCGGCCAGGACATCGCCGTGGCTGACCCGGTCCCCCAGGTTCGCCGTTACGCGGGTCACCACGCCGGGGAAGCGGGCGCGCACCCGTGCCGTCTGTTGTGGCGCGAGCGTCAGGCTGCCGTAGGTCGTCAGCTTGCGTTCGATGGTGCCCGGTCCGGCCTCAGAGGCGACGATACCCGCCCGTTGGGCGATCTCTGGTGCGATGGTGGTTCGCCCCTCGTGGGATTCCCAACGCCATTGGTAGTCCTTGCCGTCAAGGGTCAGGTTGACTTCCACATCGAAGGAGTGAGGTTCGGTCACCACGCCGTCCCCCAGCCAATAGTCTCCCTGGTAGGCAAAATTGAAGTGGTCCACTTGCCCGCCCAGGCGGGTGAGGTTTACGCCCAGATCCATGTCGCCGGTTACGGGACGACCGTCCTGGGTGACCCAGGCGCGGTATTCCGGCGGTACCCCCTGCTCGAAGATTTGCAGTTCGACGGCAACGTCGTCCCGCTGAAGTAGCGTGCCACCGTGAGGTCCTCGGGCTTCGGCCTGTGATTGGTCCGGTTGCTGTTCGGCAGCCTGGAGCGGGTTGATGGCAAGCCAGGTGGCTGCCAGTAACCAAAAGAGTCGTGTTTTCGTTCTCATGTCTGAATCCTGAATTCCTGGTTTAGCGCTCGCTGGCGCCTGGAACGGCGGCCAGGGGCTGCGCCGTGAGTTGTTCGAGCAGGGCCTGATTGAGCAGCGCCGTGGCGGCGGCATCGACCAGCGCCTGCCTGGCGGAGAGCAGTTCCCGCTGGGCGGAGATCCACTCCACATAGGTGTAACGGCCACGCTCGTAGGCATCGCGAGTCAGCTCGAGCGCCTCGGTCAAATCCGGCACCACCCCCTCGCGCATCTGCTGCACGGCGGCAACGGCCTGTTGCCTTCTGTGCCAGGCATCGAAGAGCCGTGCCCTGAGACGAAGGAGGGTGTCTTCGCGGCGATACTGGATCTCATTGCGGGCCGCCTGCGCCGCCTGCACTTCACCGCGATTGCGGCGCCCGCTGAACAGCGGCATGGAGACCCCGGCGGTCAGGGCTGTGTCACCTGTTTCCTCGAACCGGCGTATGCCCAACTGCCAACGGATATCCCCTTCGGACTGGCTGCGCGCGAGTTGCACCTCGGCGTCGCGCAGGCGCTCTTCGCTGGCGAAGACCTGGATGGCCGGGCTGTCACTGACCCGCTGATAGAGCGCCTCAAAGCTGTCGGCGGTGCTGAACTGGAAAAGATCGCCCTCCAGGGTCTGGAAGTCCGGTGTGGTCTCGCCCCACAGCGAGGCCAATGCCATTTTGCGGCTCTCCAATTCGGCTTCCAGGCGGGCCTGCGCGACGCGGCTTTGCCTCAGCGCGGCTCTTGCCCGCAGGACTTCGGATCGGGGCGTGGCGCCACGCTCGGCGCGCCCGGCGACGATCTCGTGGGTGCTTTCGGCCAGTGTCACGGCCTCCGCCGCCAGCGAGAGCTTCTCCTGCAGGGCCAGGGTGGTGATGAAACGTTGCGTGACCTGGCCCAGCAGATCCAGGGTTTCGGCGCGACGCTCGGCTTCCACCAGCCCATAGCGGGTGTCAACCAGATCGACCCGGGCCTGGCGCTTGCCGCCCAGCTCCAGCACCGAGGACAGCGCCAGGGTGTATTCGGCGCTGTCGACCCCCTGTAGATCGCCGCTGCCGAGGGCGTTTTCCACTTCCAGTCCCGCCGTGAGGGCGGGGTTCTGATCCGCCGTCAGGCGGCGACCGTCAAGGCCATCCAGGCGGAGATCGAAAACCTGGAGACGGGGGTTTTGCGCCAGTGTCGACGACAGTGCGTCGGACAGGGTCAGCGCGTTTTCTCCGGCATGGGCGGCCGGGAGGATGCTCACCGTGAATGCCAGCAGGCAAGCGACGGCGACGGACAAACGGTACGGCACACAGCGCCGCCCGGTTTCCACGGGGGTTTTGACAAGCATGCAAATGCTCCTGCGAAAATCTGGATAGGAGTGGGTTCCCGCGCGAAGCGGGTGTTCGCAGGATCAGCTAATGGGAGGGCGGAATGGGGTGGTTTGAGCCCCGGTGGTGAAATTCGCCTCGTAGCCGAAGCGAGTGATATTTGCGGTTATGCCAAACACATCGGCCAAACCACCCATCAGTACCTGATGAAAGCAGTTGTGGTTGTGGTGGCAATGGTCGGAGGCATGCTCCTGACTATCGGGAGACGGCTTTGTTGCTGAATCGTCGTTATCGGAATCGGCAAGCGGATGTGAATGTTCGAGATGATCGGTATCGCCATGGTAGAGCTGCCCTTCATTGACAATAGACGCCATTGACTGCAATGCAATCACCAGCGTAATTATCAATATGAAACCGCGTTTAACCATAGAAAACCGCCCCAAAGACTGGGGGAAGGGTAACATGGTTGTGATTTATATGGAACACCGAGCCTTGACTAATATGGATTAGTCTGATGGTCGATTGCTGTTAGTCGGGCGCAGACCGACGGCCTGTGACTCAGTCGGCCCTTGGATCAGGCGCGGAAGCCAGCGCAGATAGGCGACCATACCGAACAATTCCACCAAGGATTGGAAAACGATGACGACCACCGCGGCACGCCAGACCTCCGGTAGAGACAGGGCCAGCGGCAGCATTACAAAGGAGTTGCGGGTACCGAAACTGAAAGCCAGGGTACGCCCAGCAGCGGGCTTGAACCCGCAAAGCTGCTGTAGCCCCTTACCGATCAACGCGGCGGCTACCAGATAGAACACAAAGACGAACAGCACCGGTGGCAGCAACACGGCGTTGTCGGTTACCAATCTGACCTGTGAGCCGGCGATCAAAAATATCACCAAAGCCAGAACCGGCACGGGCACCCAGCCCAGCCAGCTTCTCATTGTCTGTAGCAGCGGGTGTGTTTCGGTCAAGCGTTCTGTCCACCAGGCGAGCAGCAGCGGTATGACAATCAAGCCGAAAAAAGCCGGTAGCAGGTGGCTACCAAGGGTCAATTCGATGGCAACATCACCCATGAACAGCCAGATGTACGCCGGCAGCAGAATGAGCTGGGCGATCAGTAACACGGGGGCCGCCGCGATGGCTCGGGTGCCATCACCGCCGCCGAGATGGGTGAAGCTGATAAACCAATCCGTGCAGGGCACCAGCAACACCAGCAGTACCCCCAGGCGGATGGCGGGTTCGTCCGGCAGGAATGGAAGCAGGGCGCCCACGACCAGGGGCATCAGGATAAAATTGCCCGTCAGCAGGGCGGCCAGAAAGCGCCGGTCGCGGAACGCCATACCGAGGTGTACCAGGGGCACCTGGATGAAGGTGGCATAGAGCAACACACCCAGGGCCGGCCACAGCAGTTGCTCCCAGGAACCAGTCTGTCCGGGCGCGATTCGGCCGATCGCCATGCCGGATAGAACGGCGGCCAGATAAAGCCAGGCCTGATGTTTTTCCAGTTTTTCACGCATCTCATGCGGTCCTGTATGTCATGTTCTGCACCAGCGTTTCGTGAAGACTGATGTTACCATTCGACATAGCGCAGACCTGAGATTTAAAGCGCAGACCTGAGATTTAACCTGCTTCGGGTGTTCTGTTCCTATGCCCAGGAATATTTCCTACAAATACTTTTTGAAGCTGCCGGCCGCAATATCCACCACCACCCCCAGCAGCACGGCACTGGGCAACAGAACCAGTATTGGGCTCACACTGATCGGCAGCGTCAGATAGGTCACCCAGGGCAACACCAGCAGCGGCATCACAGCCGCCTTTGCTCGGTGGTAGACGAAGCCAGACTCACGCCCCGCACCGAACCGACGGATGTCCCGGCGTACGAGCCCGTCGACCAGTCCCACGAAGGCGGCCATGCAGAACAGCGGCAGCATGAGGCACAACACCAGCAAGCGTACCAGGAAGACCAGCAACATATAGGCCGCGGCGATCAGGTAGCTTTCCAGGTGGACATAGGCCACGCCCAGGTAATAGCGGAAGTCCCGGGTTGGGTTGCCGCTCCCTGCGCGGGCCTGTGTAGCAGCATCCTGCATCCAATCCATCAGTCCTGTTTTGGCGAATATCCACTCACAACCGCCATCGACCAACCGGTGGGCCGTGCGCCCTGGCTCCTGTACCACCACGCTGCGCGTGAAGTGTGTCGAAAGCTGATCGAGCTCGTAATGCACCATGGCTTGGGCGTGATGCCACCCCTGTTCCGGCCAGAACAGGTGCATACCGATCCATTCCACCAGGATGCAGAGCAGCAAGGACCCGCAGAGTACGCCGAAGAAGCGAAACGGCAGTGTGACCACCGAGCCGACGACGTTGCGCTGCCGCGTCTGTTGCCGCTGCGCGGTGGCTGCCGGATCGCTCATGATGTCCCGGCCCCGTCGGTCTCGGCGGTGGTCATCTGTTTGAAGTCATCCAGCAGGTCGTCCGGCAGGCTTTCGTTCTGTAAGGCTGCCCTACCCTGGTTTTCCCACCACTCCCCAGCGTCGAGGTAGTGCTGGCGCATATAGCCGGCCAGCACCTGCAGATCCTTCGGCATGGCCTCGTCGGAGTTGGATGCTGGCAATGGCATGCGGATCTTCCACAGGTTGCCGCCTTCAAGCAGCGCGAAGGCCTGGCCCTTGGGGAGATTCACTACGTGGGCTGGTTCGATCAACGGCACGCTGGTGGTAGTGATGCGATCCTGGGTATTGGAGGTAAAGGCCGTATGCCCCTGCGGATCGGAGGTATCCGTTGCCCCACTAACAATGGATGTGGTGTAGACCTCGACCTTGGGCAACTGGCGGGTCAGCAGTTCGGCGGTGGCCGTTTCACGTACCCGTAGCATGAACAGGTTGTTGAAGTTGCCCACCACCTGCCCTGCCTTGGCCCGGTTGCCGATACGGGCCTCGATGTCGCTCAGGGTCTGGGTATAGGCCGTTACCTGAATCCCGGCACCACCACCCTTGTTGACCAAGGGGATGAACTCTTCGCCCATCAGTTCGTTGAACTCATCGGCATGGACATTGATGGGGATTTTCACATGTGCGCTGGTCGAGGCACTGGGCAGGCCGTCGTCGATGCCGAACTTGTAGAGGTGCCCGGCCACTGATACCAGGTCGGAGAACATCGAGTTGCCCACCGCTGCAGCGACCTCGGCATCCGACAGGGCATCCAGCCCCACGTAGACCACGGCCCGCTTGCGGATGATCTGCATCCAGTCGACGATCGGCCGCGGATCACGCAGGTCGGCATAGTCCGGGGCCAGCAGTTGGGCGATCTTGCCGGTAGTCAGTTTCTCCAGCAGCGGCAGCAGTGACGCGACGATCTTGTCGAAATACGTTCGGTCGTAGCGTACCGCCGAACGCAGCCCGTCGAGCACCGGGTCGTAGACCCGCACCTGGGACAGGTATTGCTCGATGGCGACCACTCGCTTTTCCCGTCCAACCATGTGACGGGGAATGTTCTTGTCGTTCAGCTTGCCTTCGAGCTGCACAATGACTTCCCAGGCTTTGGGTTCGGACTTGGCGAAGAAGTGCTGGGCGTACTCGATGAACAGGGCGTCGATGTTGGTGACGTGGCGCTGGATCAGCAGGTAGTCGGGGCGCCGTCCCAGCTCCACCAGGGCGCGGGCGATGATGTTGACGAAGCGCCAGGCAAATTCCCGAAAGGCCGCGCTGTTGCCCTCGCCGGAGAGCTGGCCGGCGATGCGCGTGGCCACCTCCGAGATGCGCCCGAAGCGCCCCACCGCATTGTAGCGCGCGGAAATGTCAGGCCAGCCGAGATGGAACACGTAGAACTCGCCGTCACGCCCAGCACGCTTGGCTTCCACGTACATGCGCTTGAGCAGGTCGGCATCGCCCTTGGGGTCGAACACGATTACGACCTCGTGCTCGCCGTTGACCTTGCGGCGGATATCCTGGGTGATGCACAGCTCGGCCAGCCGGGTCTTGCCAACCCGTGTAGTGCCGAGCACCAGGGTATGGCCGACTCGCTCGCCCAGTGGCAGGGACACGTCCGTCTCCTGGGGCTCGATGCCGTGCAGGCGCGGCAGCCCGCCCACCGGGGGCAGTGGACGAACCGGATTCAGGGGGTGATCCCATGCGGTCACTCGGGCAAGGCTGGAAAGTGGGAATGGCGTAAATTCCAGCCGCTGCTCCAACTGGCGGACAAACCGGTAGATCGGCGTCGGTTCGACATAGCAGCGAAACTCGGGGCGGTAGGTCTGCATCAGCCGATGCGTATGGCGCTGATCCCAGCGAAATCCCCTGCCGACGAACAGCCGTTGCTGGCTCACCGGTACGTTCCGGCTGGCCATCACATAACGGGGGGTGCGGCGGATGTTGCGTCGGTAACGCAGAATCACCCGGGCGTCCCGGTAGCGAATGGCGGCAAAGGTCAAAAAGCCCAAGGCCGCTCCCAGCCCCAACAAGGGACTTAGGGCCAGTGACCAGGGGGCGAAGAGGCAGAGTGCAGCGGCACCGATACTGACCGCGACGCTGTACAGCTCGACGGCAGGTCGCAGCATGACCTCCACGGCATGGGGCTGGGCCATGTCACTGCTCGATGCCCGTGGCCGTGACCAGCACCGGATAATGGTTGAGGCCAAGGCGGCGAGCCAGCTCATCGGCGGAGACCGGCGACAGGCTCAAACCCGGCACCAGAGGTCGCAGGTTGGCCAGGTCTTCTGCTGTTTCAACGTTGACCACCAGACCTGCGGCGCCCAATGCCTGCAAGTTGTCTGCTCGACGGCGCAACCACGCCTGGGAGTACTCGTCGTCGCCCACCAGGAATAGGGGGCGGAGTCCCGGTGCCTGAATCGATCGTCGTTCCACCCTGCCCGGCGAAAGTAACGCTGACTTTGCCGGCAGCATATCCGCCTCGCTGAAGGGCTGGGTTGGAGCCACAGGTTCCTCATCACGCATTGGTGGACGGACGGGAGCGTCCATCGGTGGTAAATCCAATGCCTGGTAGTACAGCAGCGCGGAAACGCCGCCCCGGTCTTCAACGACGATGAGCTGGGTGTCATCGGCGGAGGCCATAAGGCTCGCCATCCCCAGCAGCCAGCACAATGCTTGCAAGCGACGTTTCAAGGTGATCACCTCCTCGGGTTGGTCAGGGATGCCGGGGCACCGTGAACGCGCGACAGGTGCTGACGAACAACGCGGCGGTAGCGCGCGGCCGGAACGCCACCAGCCGGACGGTGATAGCGACCAATGGCCGGCAGCCAGTCTTCTCCCGATCTGTATTGTTCACGCAGGATGGTGGCGGCGATGGTGAGATTTCGATACGGATCGAGGAGATCGCAGGGGTGCTCCACGCGATGACCGTGATAGCCGACGTTGATCTGTCCAAGCCCCACGTCAATGCGCCTATCTGGCCCTGCCTTGAGGGCGCTTCGCAGTTCGGAGCAGGCAGCCTCTTGGGTCGCGAACCGTCGCGATTGGCCAGCGACATTCAGCGTCCACGGCCAGGAAATCCGCTTGCCGCGCAAGTGGGTACCGCTTTCCTGCAGGGAGATGGCATACAACACGGCGGAAGGCACGCCGGCTTCATGGGCGGCCAGTTGGTAGGCCGGCGGCGGAATCTCCCGTGTCTCCGCCATGGCAGACGATAGAGCGAGCCCGCCAAGGCAAACGGCCACCAGATGACGAATGTTCACAGACGCCGCCATTGCCCGTTGACCTCGCGCACCACAGCGGGCAGATCACCCTGCACACCGATCGACAGCCAGCGCCCCGCATCGTGGTTCAGGGTGATGACGCGCTCCCGTACTTTGTCCGGGTCTATCCCCATCCGCGCGGCCCACTGCCGGATGCGTGCATCCTCTTGGCGGCTGCCGACCATATAGAGATCGAACGCAGCGTCTTCGGTCAGCAACTGCTGGACTTGCTGCTCGCAGGCCGGGCACCCTTCTTTGACGAAAACCGCCAGCCGTACCGACGGGCTGGCACCGGTGCTGACACTGCCCGTGTCAGTCAAGTCAACAGGTTGGAGTGTGGGGTACAGCCGTTGCCAGGCTGCGTCATAGGCCCGCTGATAGGCCAGCGTTTTCTCGACGCGGCGAGCTTCGGCCTGCACCTGTAGCTCTGCATAGCGGCGGCGTTCCTCGGCGGTGCGGGCTTCGATACCCAGGGCGGTGAGCGGATCGAGATTGGGTGAGTAGATACCCAGCGGCCCTTGCATCAATTGCTGATACCGCGCCCACTCATCGGCTTGTAGCCCCCAGTCCCTGGCCAGGCGTTCATCAAGAGCCGCGTCGCTGGCAGTGCGCTCCTGGCTTTGCACCACCCGCGAATCAGTGCTGGGAGCGCTCTGGGCAAGCGCAAAGGCGGGAGTCAGGGAAATAGTCAGTGCCACCAGAACGGGAGTCATATTGGGCTTCACGGTGGCCTCCTATGGCACGATCAATGGCCGCGCCTGGCCATCGACACGAAATACGGCGGTGTTGCCGTTGATCGCTTCAAGCAGCCATCCGCCCACGGTTTCGCCGGGGCGAACTACCCTGGTTTCGGCCAGCGATTGAGGAGCGGTGGGCGCGATGGACAGAAAGCGCTCCCCGCCACGCAGCTCGATACTCAGCACCTGAAACGGAGGTTCAGTGACGATGGGCTTAGCTGGGGCCGGGCGTTGTACCGGTGGCGCAGCGGGAGGCGGCGTTCGGCGAGCTTCCTGCAGGCGCACCTCGAACTGATCCAGGCGGCTTTCCAGCGGTGCTATGTCGGCGTGGGTGGAAACCGCCTGTTCCATGTCGGCGAGCCGGGCTTCCATGGCCTGGCGGATCACATCGAGGTTGGCAAGGGTGACCGGCTCGGGTTGATCCAGTGCGCCTTCCACCTGCTGGGCCAACTTGCTCAATCGGTGATCCAGCAGCGTGAGCCTGGGCTCCAGCTTGTTCGACTGCATGTCGTCGGTCAACCGGGACAGGGCCACATGATCAATGACGACGGCGGCACTGATGAACAGCAGCCAGGCAATCGCGGCAGCCTTTAGCAGCCGTCCACGATTGGAATGCATGCCGGATTGAAATGTCATGGCAGTGCCTCCAGGATCGGCGTGAAGCACACCTGCCGTGCTCGGTCGCCGACCTGCAGTTCCCAGGCTGGCCCGGCCAGGGTCAGCAATGCGTCATGGAGGAACATCGGTCCAAGCTGCAGATGGGCTGCCGGCAGAGGCAGCTCGTAGAGCGCGGCCACTTCGGGGTCGTCATCACACAAAGAGTACCCAGAGCGTTGCAGCACATAGCGCAGGCCATCTCCTACTGTCGCATGCAGCGTTGCCGGAACGGATACATCGACCACCTGCAGCAGGAGGTTGTGCTGGGCCGCCTGGGGTGTCAGCTCGACCAGCGTATACCGACCGTAGCGGGCAACCGGTACCCAGTCGCTTGGTACTGGGGGGATCTCAGTTTCGACCTCTGGGTCCACCGGGGAAGATGAAACGGTTGACGTGGCGCATCCCGTGCTCAGGATGACGGGGACCAAAAGACCTGCCATGAAGGCTAGGCGCCTGATTGAGCTATGAAAGCGAATGGCTGGCATACGATGGTTCCCCGGCGTTGTGTGCTGTCAGCATCACAGGAGAAGGCCGCCGTATTCAGCGGAAAATGGGAACTGTCGGCCCACCGGATTTCAGAACCCATGGCAGAGAAACCGGGCCTTCTGTTCCGGGATGCCGGTAAGCAACCTCAGAAATAGCAATTAATTCGCGATAAACAACGTTTAATGATATATTGCGCGAAATAAATGCGCCAAACTATTGCGAGAGTCCTATGACTGCCCATAGCCCTTTGGCTGCCGTCATCGATGCGGCTGAACGTGCCGGTAAGCTGAACCTGCGCATGCAGGACATCCGCGCGGCATTGCCCGATACCAGCCTGACTGCGTTGCAGCAGGCACTCTATCGGCAGCAGCGGCGTGGCCGGCTCGTCCGCCTGTCCCGCGGCTCGGATCACTGGCTCATCGTGCCCCTGCAGCACGCCGCCGCCGGCGCCCCACCGCCGGAAGCCTGGCTGGATCTTTACATGAGCAAGACGCTGGGCGTTCCCTATTACGTCACGCTGCTGAGTGCCGCCGAAACCTATGGAGCATCGCCCTACGCGGTGATGGTGACGCAGGTGATGGTGCCCGAACGTCGGCGTCCAATCACGGTCGGCCGCCACGAGGTAGTGTTTCACACCCGCGCGCGTATCGAGGACATGCCGACACGCTGGCACGAGACTCCAGACGGGCGCTTCAAGGTCGGCACACCGGAACTGACTGCGCTGGAACTGGTAGAGCGAGTGGCCTTGGTCGGTGGCATGGCCCGTGTTCGAGAGGTATTGCGGGAACTGTGGTCGTCCTGTACGCCGCAGGGGCTGACCGAGGCGCTGGATGCCCTGCAGGAAGTCCCGACAGCACAACGTTTTGGGGCATTGCTAGCTCTGGAGGGCCAGGACGCCCTCGGGTCGCGGGTGACCGAATGGTTGTGCGACAAATCGCTGCGCCTCATACCACTGGAGCGTGGACAAGCGCGGGATACATCGTTTGAAGTCGATACCACCTTCAAGGTCCGACTGAACGCCGACGACAGGAGTGCCAATACATGATCCAACACACTCACCTGACGGCCTGGCAGTCTCACGCACCGTGGCCCAAGCGCAGCCAGATCGAGCAGGACCTCAGGTTGTCCCGCGGTGTGGCAGCTCTCTTTGCCGATCCTGTCCTGGGTGAGCATCTGGCGATGCGTGGCGGCACGGTCCTGCACAAGGCCCATCTGGCACCGGCGGCACGCTATTCCGAAGATATCGATCTGGTGCTCGTGAAACCGATGGATACAGAAAAACTGGACCAGCATCTGCGCCGTGTGCTGACGCCCTTACTTGGAGAACCGGCCGACTCGCTGATCGCCGACGCTTGGCTGGCGATTCGCAACGTGCTGCGGCCATCGAAGATCCTGCGCACCGCCTATCGATTCGTCCCGGTGGGGCTGCGGCGCGAGGAAACCATCAAGGTCGAGGTTAATCTCAACGAAAGCGCATCACTTTACCCGTTGGTGGATGTCGAACTGGATACGCTGGACGACGACGGTGATCCCGTTCGTGCCACAGCGCGTTCCTATGATATTAACGAAATGCTGGGCACCAAGACGCGGGCGCTGATGCAGCGCGAGCAGGGTCGCGATCTTTTCGATCTTTTCCATGCCTGGCAGCTCAGCGAGGCGGGCACCACGCCCTACCCCGTGGATGGCGGCAAGGCGATGGAGGCCTTCGCCTGGTATCTGGACAAGGAAGGAACCCACGTGGGGTCCGATGAGGCCAACGCACTGCTTGATACCAGACTGCGCAAGGCGGCTTTTCGCCGGGATATGGATACGTTGTTGCGGTCAGGATTGCCAAAATTCGATGTTGATCAAGGTGCCGCAATTGTACGAGAGGCTTATTTCAAGTACTTGAAGCCATAGTGTTACTGCACAGGAGATCAGGTTCTCTACCAACCAATTCGTGGCCAGTACTTGAACTGCGCCCCGGGAAGTCAAAACTGACTTCGAATGCTCAGGAGGCTGCATGGATTCGTTTTCGAGGCGTCATGGTCTTACTCGACCTGATGCAGAAATTCATATCAGGAACGATGCTCCGCAAGAAGTCCGAGATGCGGTAGTTCAAATTTCGTACCAGTGCGGACAAAAGCCGAGCGATCTACGCTCGCTCGTCTGCGGCCTCCTGTTTCGAGCGCCAGACAGAAACAATTGGTCAGAGTTTCCAAACATAGATAGCGAAGTGCGCGACCTGATCGAAGACTGCGAATGGTTTGAGGTCTATGACCTTATTGAAAAAATTTCCGAACAATGCAGGTATGGAAATCATGATTTCGCAGAAGAAATAAACCGATTCTTTAGGATTGCAGGGGTTGGATGGCAACTCGTAGACAATCGGGTGGAAGTGCGCGGAAACGAAATATTTGAGACCGTTGTTCGCCAAGGTCAAAAAGAGCTGCGTCAGCAGGGACGACCAACCGCAGCTACCGAGTTGCATGAAGCATTGAACGATCTTTCACGGCGACCAGATGCCGAAACTACTGGTGCTATACAACATGCTATGGCTGCTTTGGAATGTGTGGCGCGGGATGTCACTGGCAGCAAAGATACGCTTGGGCAGCTTGTCAGGCGTAACGCTGGACTGTTTCCCCCTCCTGTCGACCAAATAGTTGAAAAAGCATGGGGATATACCTCCAACTTTGGGCGCCATCTGGTAGAGGGGCAGCCCCCTCAGTTTGATGAAGCGGAGCTGGTGGTGGGCTTGAGTGGCGTACTTTGTCGCTATCTCTCCAGGAAACCTCCAAGCACAAAGTGATGACGGCGACATGAGGGACACTACTTCGATGCGCATCTATATCGGGGAGCCAGTGCGGAATCGATCCGAACGCGACTGCCTTGTCGCGGCTTGCGAAGTGCTAGAGAGTGCGGGTGGATGGTCCTATGTGTTTGCAAACTTCCATGCAGCAGGACGACAGATAGATTTGGTCGTCCTTACAGAAAGCACGACCCTCGTTGTTGAGGCAAAGGGGTACTCGCTGCCAGTGCATGGTGATATCAATGGGCAATGGGTACAGCACGGGCCTTATGGCAACAAGAAGGTCGGTAATGCGTATAACCAGGCATTGGATGGCAAAAACGCATTCCGCGACGCGATGCAGAAGATCGCGCAGATTAGTGGATATCCGAATGCTGCAGTCGTAATTTCCCCTGATATTCCTCATGAATCCAGGCTTACCAGTGGAGATTTCAAAGTCGCAGTTGGTGGGGCCGAACTTATCAAGCAGACACTTTCCCAACCATCTGGTGCACGCTTATCCCAGTCCCAGTGCGAGACGCTAGCGAGTCACCTTGGTCTTGAACTTGTGTCGAGCAAGGCCGCAGCGGTCAATGATGAAGTCATTGAGGCAGAGAGGCTATGCAGCGCATATCGCGCTGCTTTCGAGGACTTCTACGGACCAACTGCAGCGGAGCTTCTTCCTGATAACTATGAATGCAATACCCATGAGGTGTCTTCTTCATACGTCCATTCAATGATTGAGCGGGGTGAAAGCGGAGTGCTGATTCGCGGGCCGTCGGGCTGCGGGAAGACATTGCTCTCGGCGTCATGCGCGATTTCATGTATCGAGGGCGGGTGTGTTCCTCTATTCATCGCTGCCAGGGATTTCCATGGCCAGTTTCAAAAGCTCCTCGACAAGGAGGCATCTCTGCTAAATGGTCGTCCTGCGACCAGCGTATTGAGAGCCGCTAAAACCCTGGGGAAGCAAATTGTCCTGTTTCTGGATGGATATAATGAATGCACCGAACACTGCAGGGTTGGACTTACGCGCAGCCTCAGAGCATTCGCGCTGCGTTATGATGCGGGTATAGTCGTCAGTTCGCAGTGTCAGCTGGAGCGGCCAGATCTACTTCAACTCAATACTGTTGTGGTCAGCCCTCCATTGGATGAACTCAAAACCATCCTCGCGGGCAAAGAATGTGGAGGAAACCTTACTGGCGATATCCGCAGTCTGCTTGATGCCGCCAACTCAGGTCTTGAGGCCGCTCTTGTCGGAAAAATTGGCACCTTGATGCCTTCTGGTGCGAGTAAATTTGTTCTTTTCAGCACCTATGCCAGAGAGAGACTCAAGCCCGCTGCCACTGAAGGAATACGCGTACTTAGCGTTTTCGCGGAGTCTCTGCTCCAGCGCTCCTCCTTCAGCCTCTCTGTTCGCGAATTTGATCGCTTATGTGATTCTCAAAATCTTAGCCAGGCAGGCCGGCAACAGTTATCAGAATCCCAATTGTTGCTAGAGCGTGGTGATAGAGTCAGCTTCGTCCATGAACTGCTTTTTTCGGCGTTCTCGGCGGAAGCTGCAATCAGATCTTCCAAAGGTGACCCGGTACGTATTCGTGCCGTTCTAAGCTCACCGCGTTTCTTTTCGTCGAAGGTCTTCATTCTCGGGGCACTTGAAGACGAAATGCTCTTGCATGAAGTACTCGATGGTTGCTCAGACGAGGACTTAATCGCTGCCGCTGCCAGTGGGGAGTGCGGCACTGCTGCTCAATCCATCGTCAACCACAGAATAGACAAGATGCTGGCGAGCATGATCATTGAGGCCAAGGGCATAAGATTTCGGGCCTTCACCAAATCGAGTGGGTAGATTAGCCTTGTCCTCATGAAAGATACACAGCTCTACAGCCAGATTCTCGGC
>JAKUPL010000044.1 GCA_022449455.1 Alcanivorax sp.
CGAGCAACTCGCTCGAGTTCGAACTGCTCGACCCGCAGACCAACCGCATCACGAAGTCGCAGCACGTCAAAGTGCTGGAGTCCGCCCTCTCCGGACCCGGCCTGACGCCGGCCGGCCGGCGGGCGCCGCCGACGGTGGCGGCGTCCCGTGTTAGGCTGGTGCCTTCCCTCGCCACCGCTAACGGCAAAGGCGAGGGGGCAAAGGAGTGTGCCGATGACCCTCAGCTCGGAGCAGCTGGAACGTGACTGGGCGGCGATGACGCCGGCCCGCGCCAAAGCCCTGCAAGTGGAGACCGCCCGACAGGTGCGGCTGCAACCGGACGGCCCGGCGCCGGTGACGGTGGCCGGGGTGGACGTGGGCTTCGAAAACCGCGACACCGCCCGTGCCGCCATCGTGGTGCTGCGCTACGCGGATCTGGAGCCGGTGGACTATGCCCTGGCGCGCCTGCCGGTGCGCTTCCCCTATGTGCCGGGCCTGCTGTCGTTCCGCGAATGCCCGGTGATTCTCAAGGCCCTGGAACAATTGCGAACGCCGCCGGACCTGCTGCTGTGCGACGGCCACGGCGTGGCCCACCCGCGCCGGCTCGGCATCGCCGCCCACCTGGGCGTGCTCACCGGGCTGCCGACGGTGGGGGTGGCCAAGAAGAAGCTGTACGGCCACCACGGGCCGGTGCCGGAAGGGCGCGGAGAATGGACGCCGCTTATGGCGGGTAGGGGGCGTGCCGGGGACAAAAGCGGTGATGACGAAACATTGGGGGCGGTGCTGCGCACGCGACCAGGCTTCAAGCCGCTGTTCGTGTCACCGGGACATCGAATGGATCTGGACGGAGCCCTGGAACGGGTGATGCATTGCACCACCCGTTACCGGCTACCGGAAACCACCCGCTGGGCGGATGGTCTGGCCTCCAACCGGGGCCAGCGCTGGCTGGCCCGGCTGGAGCAGTTGCCCACGCCGGGGCACTGACCGTTCAGGGCGCCAGGGACAGGCGATGGGTGGGGGTCGGCGCGGTGCCGCTGACCGGCTCCACCCGTGACAGGGTGGCGCCCACCCATTCAGCGACCCGCGCCTTGCCGATCACCTCGCCGGCCCGCCAGGCCACCACCTGACCGGTGGGGGTGCGCACCGCGCGGCCCGGTTCACGCACGTCCAGCTCGGTGCCTTCGGCCAGGCCGTGGACCCGGCCGGCGGCGATGTACAGGGCGTCGCCTTCGCCCACGAACGGGCGCATGGACCACTCCGCGGCGGCCACCTGGCTGCCCAGGCTCTCCAGCAACCGGGCGGCGCCCTGGTCGTTATTGCCGACGCGCTCTTCCAGTTCCTTGTTCAGGGCGGTGTCCCACACGCGCACCGCCGCCTGGCCGCCACCGGCGGCGTCGATTTTCACCACCAGGCGCGCGCCGGGGTAGACCGCCAGCGCCGAGCGGCAAGCTTCGCCGGCCAGGTCGTCGCAACCGGGGGTATGGGTGAGGGCGTCCTGGACCATGCCCTTGGGCAGCACCAGCATGCCGTGTTCCGAAGCCCGGGCCACCAGCGCTTCGGGCAGGGTGTCGTCGATGCCGTCGTCCAGAACAATGGCCACGTTGGCCAGGGGAGCGTCACGGCGGGTAAAACTGGGCGCCTGCCGCTCATCGGCGGCGGCGCGGTTGCCCCGTTCCCAGAACGGCGTGTCCCATTCGGCCTGCGGCGTATTCAGAGCGGTGGGGCTATCGACGATGTCCATCGCCTGCTTCGCCTCCGTGTCGGTGAGGGCGCAGCCGCTCAGACCGAATGCGGCGAGGGCGCCGGAAAGCAAAAGGGTGCGGGAATTGAACTTGATCATGAAAGGGTTTCCGTATCAGAAGAACCGGTAGCGCGGAGAAAAGAGTGTGGGCAAGGAAGGGAGACCTTGTCCAGTACCGTACGACGCTTCGCAAAAACGGATCGCCAAAAGAAAACGGGGCGACCAAGGTCGCCCCGCATCCACGTCGGAAAGTGACAGCCTGGCGAACTTAGAAGTTCACGGTCATGTTCAGGCTGGCGGCTTTCACGTCGTCGTTGGCGAAGGTGCCGAGGCCGCCACCGACCAGGTCGTTACCGGCCAGGGTGCCCACTTCGTTCTCTTCGATCATGCCCACGGACAGCCAGGTGCGCAGTGCTTTGTTGGCCTGGTAGGCGAACTGCAGGTCGTAGACCATGCTGTCGTCGTCGTTGGTGCCGTTGTCGATGGACAGCTGGCCCACGGCGCCGGTGATGGAGAACTTCGGCGTCACGTTGAACTTGGCGCGGGCCATCAGCAGGTCCTCGTCGAAGTCCTTCAGGCCCAGGGTGCCGCCCATGCGGTACATGCTGCTGGCGCTCTGGGTGGCTTCCGGGTTGGAGTTGATCAGGCTGGACCAGGTGTCGAAGCCGGGGGAGATCAGGCCGCCGTCACGGGTGGCGGCGTACTGCACGCCCAGATCCACCAGACCCAGGCTGGTGCCGAGGCGCAGGTAGGCGGACGGTGCGTCTTCCTGGAAGAAGCGGTCGTCGCCCGGAGCACCGGTTTCCACGTTGCCGTTGGTGAACAGGTTGAAGCCCACGGCCATATCCAGCGCTTCGGTCAGGCTGCCGTCCAGGTAACCGGAGAACAGGCTGACGTTGGAGAGCGGGTAGGCGTCCGGGTTTACGCCGGTATTACGGGGGCCTTCGTAGTTGTTGTACCACTGAACCCACAGCACGCCAGCGCTCCAGTCGCTGATCTTGGTGGTCAGACCGAGCAGGCTCATGTCGCCGTTGTCCTGATTGCGGTAGCCGCTGGTGTCGGAGCGACGGTCGTAGCCCGCGACCACGCTGGTGGTCTTGCTGAACGGCTGAACCACCAGGATCCGGTCACGACGGTCGTCACACACCAGGAAGCAGTTGTTGTAGCTGGTGGCCTGACGACCCACGCGGAACACGGTGTGGCCCACCGGGATCTGCACATAGCCCAGGTCCAGGCGCACGTTGTCGCCGCGGCTGGTGCTGTTGAAAGAGGGGTTCACGGCGCCGCCGTGGTTATCGCCGGCCCAACGGTCGCCGGCCACTTCCACACTGGTGTAAACGGAGATGCCGGTGTCCTCGTCCAGGAAGTTGCCCTTGATGCGGATCAGGTGGCCGAAGCCGTTATCGCCGTCAGAGGTGCCGCCGTTGGCCTGGCCATCTTCATCGATCTGGTTGGCGAAGGCGGTGGCACGGTATTCCATGCCGAAATCGGTTTTCAGTGCCTGGGCAGCCGGAGACAGAGCGGTCATGGCACCGAAGACGGTGGCCACGCCGATGGCTTTGGTCAGTTTGGAAAGTTGGGGTTGATCAGCACTGCTGTTCAGCGCTCCCGGAGCGTTCTTGGTCCACTTAAGTGCCATTGTTTTTGTCCTGTTCTTCGAAGTTTTGGTATTGCGAGGGCCGTAATCCGGTCATCCCTGGAACCGGCCACCACCCCCGGGGTGACAGACCCGTTTCGGGCGATGAACGATGAACTCCTCTCGTATGCCCTTCCCAGGGCATCGTCTCCCGAGCGGACACGTTCGCATCGAACAAGTCCACTAGACTTTCGGCGAAGGCCGCGAAAATACAGGCTTCACCCGGTCGTCACGGGCTATCTTAGAGCCCCTTTTGTCGGCGAAGCAATACTGCAAAGAACCAAAATACCGGGGGGTATGTGGGCGTTTCTCCAGACCCGTGGACGGCTTTTTCCTCTAATGTGAACGGGTGTTGATTCGTTCGCTGGGGCCGTGATCTTTTCGTGGTATACATAAAAAGCTATTTTTGTTTCTGCCCCTTTGAGGCCCCCTGAATCCGCCATACAAGCGCTAGGCGTGATTTTTTGGAATCGAATACCGAAAAAAAGAAAGTGATCTTTTTCAGGGCGAAAACAAATGTTCACACATTCAGGTTGCCGTGGGGCGCCCCCGGAGCCAGGGGCCTCACCACGGGAAAAATGTTGCAAGATATGTCCGCCGGGAACATTCACACCTGCCCGGCGGTAACGATTTTCAGCGTGTTGGTGCCGCCCCCTTCGCGCACCGCGTCGCCCTTGGTCAGGATCACCCGGTCCTCGGGGCCGACCACGCCCGCTTCGCTCAGGTGCGCCACCGCCGCCCGGTTGGCCTGGTCGGCGGGCAGGGTGGTGTCGAAATGCAACGGTTCCACGCCCCGGTAGAGAGCCACGCGTCGCAGAGTGTGGGCATTGGGGGTGAAGGCGAAGATCGGCAGCCCGGAGCGCACCCGTGACATCAGCAGCGGAGTGGTGCCGGTCTCGGTCATGGCGATGATGGCGCGCACCCCTTCGAGATGGTTGGCCACGTGCATGGCGGCCCGGGCGATGGCCTCGTCGGTGCGCTCCATGGCCTGTTCCTGGCGGTGCGCCGGCGGGCGGTTCTGATAGGTGCGTTCGGCACCGCGAATAATGCGGTCCATGGCTTCCACGGTGGCCACCGGGTAGTCCCCCACGGCGGTTTCCGCCGACAGCATCACCGCGTCGGTGCCGTCCAGCACCGCGTTGGCCACGTCCGACACCTCGGCGCGGGTGGGCTGCGGGCTGTGGATCATGGATTCCATCATCTGAGTGGCGGTGATCACGAAGCGGTCCAGATCCCGGGCGCGGCGGATGATGTGTTTCTGCACCCCCACCAGTTCCGCGTCGCCGATCTCCACCGCCAGATCGCCACGGGCCACCATGGCGCCGTCCGATGCCTCGATCAGGGCATCCAGAGTGGCCGGGTCGGCCACCGCCTCGGCCCGCTCGATCTTCGCGACCATGGCGCCCTGGCCGCCGGCTTCGCGGTACAGCGCCCGGGTCTGGTGAATGTCGTCCGCGTGGCGGGGAAAGGACAACGCCAGGAAATCCAGGTCCAGCTCGGCGGCCAGCCGCACATCCCGGCGATCCTTTTCAGTGAGGGCCTCGGCGTTGAGGCCGCCGCCCAGGCGGTTGATGCCTTTATTGTTGGACAGCTCGCCGCCCACCTTGACCCGGCAATGCACCCGGCTGCCTTCCACGGCGGTGACCTGCAGCTGGATCAGGCCGTCGTTGAGCAGAAGGATGTCGCCTTCGCTGCAGTCGTCCGCCAGGCCGGCGTAATCGGTGCCCACCACGGTGGCGTCGCCGGCGTCCTTGTCCAGGGCGGTGTCGATGGCGAAGGGCTCGCCGCCGCGCAGCATCACCGGGCCGTCCCGGAAGCGCGCCACGCGGATCTTCGGGCCCTGCAGGTCGCCCAGCAGGGCCACGGTGCGGCCACGGGCATCGGCCTGCTGGCGGACCCGGGCGGCCACCGCGCGATGGTCGTCGGCGCTGCCGTGGGAGAAATTGAGTCGGAAGACGTTGACGCCGGCGTCGATCAGGGCGGCCAGGGTGTCGGCGTCGGAGGAGGCGGGGCCAAGGGTGGCGACGATTTTGGTACGGCGGAACATGCGGGTTTCCCGGGGGCGATGGATGATGACGTTATTGTGGCAAAAAAAGGTGACGGTTTGGTGGGGGGTGAAGCGAGTTGGTCGAACCTGGAGAGGTCGATCCGTCGGGCGTGCCAAATAAAAAGGGGCCACCCCGTTTGGGGTGGCCCCTTTTTATTTGGCACGCCCGAGAGGATTCGAACCTCTGACCTTTGCCTCCGGAGGGCAACGCTCTATCCAGCTGAGCTACGGGCGCAAAACTTGTCGTGTCTGAACGGGCGATGATCCCGTCATCGCCTGACGGCGCTTTGCGCCGTTAACGCTCCCCGACTTCGTCGGGTCCGGCCTCCCGCGCTGCATCGCGGGAGGCGCTTGGCCGGGCGGAAGCATGCTTCCGCTTATCCGGCCGCGCCCAGCTGAGCTACGGGCGCAAAACTTGTGGTTCCGAACGGGGTGCCCCGATGCGGGACGCGCATAATACCGGGTTGTGCGGGGGGAGTCCATGGACCCGGTGGGATCCGGCATTTTACAATCTTTTCCCGCCAAGCCCTCACGCTTTGGTTACCCTCATGCGGCAAAGGATGGAGAACACACGGTGCGTATTGCTTACCTAGAAGACGATCACGCCCAGGCCGAGCTGGTTACGCACTGGCTCCGCGAGGCCGGGCATACCTGCACGCATCTCTCCAGTGGGCGGGAGTTCATGAGTCTGCTGCGCAGGGATACCTTCGATTTGCTGGTGCTCGATTGGGAAGTGCCCGATATGAGCGGCTACGCCGTATTGGGCGAAGTGCGAGCGAGCGGCAACAAGACGCCGGTACTGTTCGCGACCCAGCGGGACGACGAGTCCTCCATCGTCGGTGCGCTGAGCCAGGGGGCCGACGACTATATGGTTAAGCCTGTGAAACAAGCGGAACTGCTGGCTCGCCTTACCGCGCTGGGGCGCCGGGCGGGCGTGGCCGACATGGACGATCAAGGAATGATGACCGTGGGACCCTGGACGATCGATCGTGGTCGGCGCCAGATTTTTCTCGACGAGGAACCCGTCAAACTCACCGACAAGGATTACGAGCTGGCCTGCTATCTGTTCCAGAACGTAGGCAAGCTGATGTCCCGTGCTCACCTGCTGGAAAAGGTCTGGGGCATCATGACCCCGATCGAATCCCGCACGGTGGACGTGCATATCAGCCGTATTCGTCGTAGTCTGCAAATCCGGCCCGAGCGGGGCTATCGGATCAAAACGGTGTATCAGCACGGCTACCGCCTGGAACCGGTGGACGAATAGCCGTTACCGACCGGGGCGGACCTGTCCGCCCGGCCAGTCCGAGGTGCCTGTCTGGCCGGGCCGTCCGTTCATTGTCGATGCCGTTCCGGCAGCCGGGCGCCCGGCTGCCGCGCGGGGCGAATAACAAACGGCTGGCGGTTGCGCAGTAAAGGATTTCTAGGGGCACCATGGCGAACTCGGGTTCCGAGCAGAAACGCTACTTTGTCGAACATTTGTCAGTGCTGCTGGTCGTGGCGGGCCTCTGTGTACTGCTCTCAATCAGCGGGTCACTGTCCTTCTTCAATCGCTATGTCTACGACAGCATGATGCAGTGGCTCCCCATGGAGCCCTCCGGCGACGTGCTGATCGTTGGCATTGATGAATACAGCCTGCGCGAGATCGGCCGCTGGCCCTGGGATCGTCGCGTCCACGCCCAGATCATCCAGCAACTGGAAAAGCAGGGCGCCCGGGCCATCCTGATGGACCTGATCCTGTCCGAGCCGGACCGGGCCCGGCCGGAGTCCGACCAGGCGCTGGTCCAGGCCATCCAGGACGCCGGTAACGTCTATTTACCGGTACACGTGGAGCAGCTGCGCTCCGGCGGTCAGTTGATCGAGGTGCTGCCCCATTCCTTCTTTGCCCGCGCCGCCAAGGGCCTGGGTCATGTGGATCTGGAGCTGGACGGCGACGGCGTGGCCCGCTCGGTGTACATGCGCTCCGGCATCGGCCAGCCCTGGTGGCCGCACATCACCCAGGCATTGCTGGAGGGCGAGGGGCTGCTGTCCCCGGATCGTTACCCCGCCGGCGAGGACGAGGGCTTCTCCGGACTCGCCAATGTGCGCAAGTACCAGCGCTATATTCCCTTCGCCGGCCCGGCCGGCACCTACCCCCAGGTGTCCGCGGTGGACCTGCTGGAAGGCCGGGTGCCGGATCAGCTGGTCAAGGATCAGTTCGTGCTGATCGGCGCCACCGCCGCCGGCCTGGGCGACGTGCTGCCGACCCCGCTGGCCGGCCAGGGTGAGTTGATGGCCGGGGTGGAGATCAACGCCAACATCTTCGATGCCCTGCGCCGAGGCGAGCTGATCGAGGCCATGGGCCAGGTCTGGACCTTGCTGTTGGGGGTGGTGTTGGCGCTGCTGGCGCCCCTGTGCCTGCCCCTGGTGCTGCCGCGCTGGAGCATTCCGGTGGTGCTCGGCTTCCTGGGCCTGACCCTGGCGGTCTGTTACGGCCTGCTGGCGCTGTTCAATCTGTGGTTCCCGCCGGCGGCGGCGCTGCTCGCCGCCATCGTCGCCTACCCGTTGTGGACCTGGCGACGCCTGGAATACTCCATGGCCTATATGCGCAACGCCCTGGCGCGTCTGGCGGAATACAGCGACCTCAACCGGCGCCTCACCGAGCCGGCGCCCATGTCGCGCATGCTGCGCATGCTCGACCAGGTGCTGCCGGTGCGGGCCTGGCGGCTGCAGACCCAGGGCGGCTCGCCGGTCACCGGCGGTGAGCAACTGGCGCCGGTGGATTGGCGCGGCCAGCTGGCGCGCCGCTACCCGTTCCGCCATGAGGGGCGGCGCTACGAACTGTGGGTGGCCTGGCGCCAGGGTCTGGACGCGGACACCTACGATTACTGGATCCGCGCCATGCTGTCGCGCACCGAGGCCCGGGGCCGCAACACCGGCCCGCGCTACGAAGTGATCGAAAAGCATGTGGAGAAGCTGCGCAACGAGGAACAGCGCCAGCAGGCGCTGACCCGCTTCTTCCAGGTGGGCCTGGCGCAGATGAGCGAGGGCGTACTGATCTGCGACGCCTGTGGCGGGGTGGTGTTCATCAACCCCCAGGCCGCCTACCTGCTGAGTCTGGAAGGCGTTGGCCAGGATACCCTGGGGCTGGCGGACATCGGTCGCGAGCTGGAGTTCAGCGGTGACCGCCACTGGGTGGAGCTGGTGCAGAACGTGCTCGCCGACGGCCGCGTGCAGAAGGAATGCCGCAACCGGCGCGGCATGGACCTGTACCTGGACATGATCCTGGTGCACGCCGGCGACCAGCCCGGGCGCATGTTGATCATCAGTCTCAAGGACATCTCGGACGTGAAACAGGCGATGCGCACCCGCACCGAGATGCTGGACTTTCTGTCCCACGATCTGCGCTCGCCGATGGTCTCGGTGCTGGCGCTGATCGGCAAGATGCGCCACGGCGAGGACGGCGAGCGCCTGCGCGACTTCCTGGACAACGTGGAGCACTACGCCCAGCGCAACCTGAACATCGCCGAGCAGTTCCTGCAACTGGCCCGGGTGGAATCCGAGGAAGCGGTGGAAATGATCGAGCAGGACATGCTCGATGTGGTGGAGTCCGCCATCGATCAGGTGCAGATCCAGGCCCAGACCCGGGACATCGGGCTGAGCTTCGACTACGACCAGCACGTGGACGTGTGGGTGCGGGGCAACAACGAGCTGCTGGAGCGGTTGGTGGTCAACTTGCTCACCAACGCCATCAAGTACAGCCAGGAAGGCGGCGCCGTGGAGGTCAGCCTGTCCGCCCTGGAGGACAAGGTGGTCTGCCAGGTGCGCGACCACGGCGTGGGGATTCCCGAGGAATTCCAGGACAAGCTGTTCGAGCGCTTCAGCCGCGCCAGCACCAGCGGCGGGGCGCGCACCCGGGGCGCCGGCCTGGGGCTGCGCTTCGTCAAGGTGGTCACCGAGCGCCACGGCGGCGACATCGAGGTCACCAGCACCCCCGGCGAGGGCAGCTGTTTTATCCTCTCCCTGCCCCGTATCCAGGTGGATCATCTGTAACGCCGGACGCGTGTGCCTTTTTCCCCGTGTTCTCTACGGGTATAATCCCGCCGCCCCCGGGGCAAGTCACAGCTATAAGAGGTGTCATCGTGAAGAAAATGCTGTCCGCCAGCCTGGTCCTTCTGGCTACCCTGTTCGCCGGAATGGCCTCGGCCGCCGAGAGTTCCTCCTACCCCCTGGGTCAACGCTCCATCTTCAGTGACCGCGCCACCGCCGAACGCCTCAAGCCGGTGGGCAGCGTGTGCGTGGAAGGCGAGGAATGCGGCAGCCAGGTGGCCGCCGCCGAAGGCTCCGGCGAGCCCCGCTCCGGGGAAGAGGTGTACAACACCGGTTGTGCCGCCTGCCACGCCTCCGGCGCCGCCGGCGCGCCCAAGCTGGGCGACACCGCCGCCTGGGCGCCGCGCATCGACAAGGGCATCGAGACCCTGGTCAAGCACGCCTACGAAGGCTTCAATGCGATGCCCGCCAAGGGCATGTGCGCCAACTGCTCGGAAGACGAGATCCACGCCGCCGTGGAATACATCGTCGATCACAGCAAGTAACCGCACCGAACACCCCTTCGGCCCGGGTTCGCCCGGGCCCGAGCCGGGCGCCGGCGTTCAGCCGAGCAGCGCCTTCAGGTTGGCGATGCTGTTCTCCGCCACCTGATCCTCTTTTTCCTGGTCCTTCTCCACGCCCTCGCCGATGCGCAGCAGGTCGTCCAGCGGCAGTTCGTCGAGAAAACGGCTGGCGATGGTGTCCACTTTCTCGCCGTATTGCTTGCGGGTCAGGGCCTGGGTCAGCGACAGGCTTTCCCGGGCGCGGGTGATGCCCACGTACATCAGCCGCCGTTCCTCGACGATGTTGTCGTCCTCGATGCTGGCCCGGTGCGGCAGCAGTTCCTCCTCCACGCCCATCATGTAGACGTGGGGAAATTCCAGCCCCTTGGAGGCGTGCAGGGTCATCAGCTGGACCCGGTCGGAGTCGTCCTCCTCCTCCTGCTGTTCCAGCATGTCCATCAGCACCAGCTTGCCGATCACCGCCTCCAGGTCGGAGGCGCCGTCGTCCTCCTCTTCCTGCTTTTCCAGCATGCGCTGGATGTTGCGCACCAGCTGCCAGACGTTTTCCATGCGCTTTTCGCCGATGCGCGGACTGGAGGCGTTCTGCATCACCCAGCCCTCGTAGTCCATTTCGGTGATCAGTTCGTGGATCGCCTGCAGGCTGTTGTGGCCGAAACAGGCGCGGCGCTTTTCGTCCAGCCATTGCTTGAGGGCGCGCAGCTTCTCCGCCGCCTTGCCGGGCATCACCTCGCCCAGGGCGAAGTCGTCGCAGACGTGGTACAGGCCCTGGTCCCGCTTGGCCGCCCAGCCGGCCAGCTTTTCCAGGGTGGCCGGGCCGATCTCCCGGCGCGGCGTGTTGATCACACGCAGAAAGGCGTTGTCGTCGTCCGGATTGACCAGCAGCCGCAGATAGCACATCAGATCCTTGATCTCGCCGCGGGCGAAGAAGCTGGTGCCGCCGGATACCTTGTAGGGAATCTGCAGCGACTGCAGCTTCATTTCCAGAATCCGTGACTGGAAGTTGCCCCGGTAGAGCACCGCGAAATCCTTCCAGCGCCGGTTGCCCTGCAGGCGCCGGTGGAAGATGTCGCCGGCGATCCAGTCGGTTTCCGCGTCTTCGTCGCGCAGCGCCGCCACCCGGATCGCTTCGCCGTAGCCGTGGTCCGACCACAGGCTTTTCTCGAACACGTGGGGGTTGTTGGCGATCACCGTGTTGGCGGCCTTGAGGATGCGGCCGGTGGAGCGGTAGTTCTGCTCCAGCTTGATCACCTTGAGCGCCGGCCAGTCTTCCTGCAGCCGGGCCAGGTTCTCCGGCCGGGCGCCGCGCCAGGCGTAGATCGACTGGTCGTCGTCGCCGACCACGGTGAAGCGCCCCTCGGGCTGGGTCAGCATGCGCACCAGCTCGTACTGGGCGCCGTTGGTGTCCTGGTATTCGTCCACCAGCAGGTACTGCAGGCGGTGCCGCCATTTCTCCAGGATGCGCGGCTGCTCGCGGAACAGCACCGCCGGCAGCAGGATCAGATCGTCGAAGTCCACCGCGTTACAGGCCCGCAGCATGCGGCTGTAGCCCTCATAGGCCATGGCGGCCCGCAGGGTGCCGGCGTCCTCGGCATGGCTCACCGCTTCCTGGGGCAGGATCAGTTCGTTCTTCCAGTCGGAGATGCGTTTTTGCACCGCATCCACCGCGTTCAGGTCGTCCTCGGACTCCCCCTGGCGCAGGATTTCCTTGAGCAGTTCCTTGCTGTCGGCCTGGTCGAGGATCGAAAAGCCGCGCCGCAGCCCGCTGGCGGCCAGCTCCTGCTTGAGGATGCGCAGGCCCAGGTTGTGGAAGGTGGACACGATCAGGCCGCGGGTCTGGCCGCGCTGCACCAGGGTCTGCACCCGCTCCTTCATCTCCCGGGCGGCCTTGTTGGTGAAGGTCACCGCCGCGATGCGCCGCGCCGGCACGCCCCGTTCCTGAATCAGCCAGGCGATCTTGCGGGTGATCACGCTGGTCTTGCCGGACCCGGCGCCGGCCAGCACCAGCAGGGGGCCGTCGGTGTACAGCACCGCTTCCTGTTGACGGGGATTGAGCGTCGACATAAGGCTCCGGGTAAGGACTCCGACGAGAGGACCGTGAAAGGGCGTATCATACCAGCCAAACGCCGCGCCGTAGTGCCTCCGTGCCGGGTGCGCGATTGACCGATCAGAGGTGTGCATGCGACTGGACCGTTTTCTCGCGCGCCGGGCCGGGCTGGGCCGGCGCGGCGCCCGCGAGGCCCTGGCCGCCGGCCGGGTCAGCGTGGACGATCGGCCGGTCCGTGACGGCCACCACCCGGTGGACGACTTCAGCGCGGTGGCCCTGGACGGCGTGACGCTGCACCGCGGCGTGCCCCGCTACCTGATGCTGCACAAGCCGGCGGGCTGCGTCAGCGCCACCCGCGACCGCCGGCACCCCACCGTGCTGGACCTGATCGACGAGCCCGCCGACCGCAAGGCGGATCTGCATCTGGCCGGGCGGCTGGACTTCAATTCCACCGGCCTGCTGCTGCTTACCAATGACGGCCGCTGGTCACGGCGGCTCACCGACCCGGGCAGCGGCGAAAAGACCTATCACGTGCGCACCGAGGACCCCATCGGTGAGCATTACACGGCGGTGTTTCGCGAGGGGCTGTACTTCCGCTACGAGGACCTGACCACGCTGCCCGCCGGGCTGGAAATCCTCGGCCCCCGGGAGGCGCGGGTGACCCTGCGGGAGGGCCGCTACCATCACATCAAGCGGCTGTTCGGCCATTTCAACAATCGGGTGGTGGCCCTGCACCGGGAGAGCGTGGCCGGTATCCGCCTGGACCCGGCCCTGAGACCGGGGCAGTACCGGCCGCTCACCGATGAGGAACTCAGGACCAGTCGGCGAACAGCCGGCGCAGCCGGTCGGCGCCCAGGCGATTGAGGGTGTCGATATTGCGGTCCGGGATCGCCTCGGCGTCCGGGTAGGCGGCCAGCGCCCGTTCCAGGCTGTCCTCGCGCAGTACATGGAGGATCGGGTAGGGCGCCCGGTTGCTGTAATTCTCCGGGTCTTCCGCCAGGGTGCCGGCGAACTGGTAATGCGGATGGAAACTGGCCACCTGATAGACCCCGCCGCCGCCGTGTTCGGCCAGCAGCGCGTCCACCGGGTCCAGGAAGTCGTTGTAGTCCAGGAAATCGGCCAGGGCGTGGGGCGTCACCAGCAAGGTGGTTTCCACCGCCGGGGTACGGTCCAGGTATTGGAGTTCCCGCTGCAGGGCGTCCAGCACCGCCTCCGGCGAGGCGGCCTCGCTGATCACCAGACGCACCTGGTCGTCGGCGTAGGGGCGGGCGGCGAACGGGCACAATTTCAGGCCCAGCACCGCCCCTTCCAGCCAGGCGCGCACGCGGCGTTCCGGTTCGTTCAAGCGGAGCGGTCCTCGCGGTCGGTGTGGATCGTGTCGCCCTCGCGCAGCACCCCGGAGCCGAGCACTTCGGCGCGCAGGCCGCCGCGACCGGTGAGGCCGCGTACCACCCGGGCCGGGCTCAGTTCCGGGCCGGCCAGCAAATGGCCCACCACCGAGCAGGGTTCGCACAGTTCGACGCCACGCATCAGGATATCGCCGACGCGGAAGGTACGGCCTTCCAGGGCGTTCAGGTCGACCCCTTCGGTGATCACGTTGCGGCGCAGCGTGCCGGCGTCCACCGCCAGGCCGAATTCCCGGTTGAAGGCCGCCACCTGTTCGCTTTCGATCAGGGTGATCTGTTCCGCCGGCGGTGTGTCGCGGCGATAACGGCGGTCGCCCACGATGCCGCGCCCGGCTTCCACCTTGAGCGCCTCGTGGCGACTCACCGGGCCGCGTTTCTCGGCGGCGATAAACAGGGCTTGCACGCGGGCCATGGCCGGCTCCCAACGGAACGAAGCGGTCATGGTACCGAAGCAGGGCGGGCTTTGCAGCGCCGCGGCGGGTAGACTGGCGACCTGTCATTTTCGGACAAAGCCGGGAACCGGCGTATTCTTCGCCCATGGACACCACCGGGACCGGCCAGGGGCAGCGTGTCGATGACCGCACCCCCATGCCGGTGAACTACGTACGCAATCTGCTGGAACTGATCGAGGACTTCGGCCTCGACACGGACCGGCTGCTGGCCCGCGTCGGCTTGGACGCGAAGGCCGTGTACAGCCCGGAGCCGGCGCTGCGCTTCGACCAGTTCCGCCGTGTCATGGAAGGGGCCCGCGCCATGGGCGGCGACCCGGCCATCGGCCTGGCCCTGGGCCGTCAGCTCACGGTCACCGCCCACGGTCTGCTCGGTTACGCGGCGATCAGCAGCGCCGATCTGGGCGAGGCCCTGGAACTGCTGGAGCGCTACTTCCGCACCCGCACCCGCCTGTGCCTGCCCCGTCTGCGGGTGGACGGCGCCTGGGTGCGGTTCTGTCTGGCGGAGCCCTACGACCTGGGCGACATCCGCGTGCCCTACCTGGAGGTGGTCACCGCCGCCCTGGTGGGCGGGCTGCGTTATTTGCTCGGCGATCGCTTCCGCGACGCCACCCTGATTCTGCCGTACCCGGCGCCGGCCCATGCCGACCGCTACGCCGCCGTGCTCGACATGCCGGTGGTGTTCGGCGGCGAGGTGGCGGCGCTGCGCTTTCCGGCGGCGCTGATGCGCGAACCCTTCGCCCTGTCGGACCCGGCCTCACGACGCATGGCGGCACAGAAATGCGAAGAGGAACTGCAGCGGCTGGAGGCGGACCAGGACTGGGCGTCCCGGGTGCGTGCCCGCCTGATGCAGGCGGAGGGCATGCTGCCGTCCCTGGAACAGCTGGCCACCAGTTTCCATCTCACCTCGCGGACCCTGCGCCGGCATCTGGCGGCGCTGGGGGTCAGCTACCGGCACCTTCTCGAGGAAGTGCGCATGGCCCGGGCGGTGCGCTACCTGCAGGCCAACCTGCCGGTGCAGAAGGTCGCCGATCTGCTCGGTTACGCCGACCCCAGCAACTTCACCCGCGCCTTCCGGCGCTGGACCGGGCACCCGCCCAGCTTTTACCGGCACTGACCGCCGATCCCGTGGTGACCGGCCCGCCCTGGCGGAACGCCGGCTCCCCGCCGGGCCCCCTTTCCGTTACAGTAAAGTCCTTTGACTGAATTTCCCTTTTTTGAATCGTCAGCCGCCCGCCAGAGGCGGTGGTGCAACAGGAGAGAGCATGAGTGACTCGCGTTTCGATATCACCGGCAAACGGGTGCTGATCACCGGCGCGTCCAGTGGCTTCGGCGCCCATTTCGCCCGGGTGCTGGCGGAAAATGGCGCCGACCTGGTGCTGGCGGCGCGGCGGGTGGACAAGCTCCGGGAGACCGCCGAGGCGGTGCGCGCCCAGGGCCGCGACGCGGTGGTGGTGCCCATGGACGTGTCCGACCCGGCCAGCGTGGAGAAGGCGTTCGCGGAAATGCCGGCCCTGGACGTGGTGGTGAACAACGCCGGGATTACCCGTGAGGGCGCGCTGGACACCCTGGACGAGGACGACTGGAACGCGGTGATCGACACCAACCTCAACGGCGTCTGGGCGGTCAGCAAGTTCGCCATCCAGCAATGGCGCCGGGACGGGCGCCCGGGCAACATCATCAATATCGCCTCCATCCTGGGCCTGCGGGTGGGCGCGCTACTGGCGCCCTACACCGCCTCCAAGGCGGCGGTGGTGCAGCTCACCAAATCCATCGCTCTGGACTACGCCCGCCACGGCATCCGCTGCAACGCGATCTGCCCGGGCTACGTGGAAACCGACATCAACCGGGACTTCTTCCAGGGCCCCCACGGCGAGAAGCTGATCAAGCGCATTCCGTTCCGGCGTCTCGGCCAGATCGACGAACTGGTCGGCCCGCTGCTGCTGCTTGCCTCGGACGCCTCGTCGTACATCAGCGGCGCCGCCATCCCGGTGGACGGCGCCCACCTCTGCAACAGCCTCTGAGGCTTTCCCTGATCCCGCGGGCGCCGTCGGCGCCCGCCACAAGGAGTCCGTTTTGGCCTACCTGTTTCCGCTGGCCGCGGTGATGCTTTGGTCGGGCAACAATGTCGTCAACAAGCTGGTGGCCGGGGTGCTCTACCCGGCGGAGATCGGCTTCTACCGCTGGCTGCTGGCCGGCGCTCTGCTGACGCCGGTGATGCTGGTGCCGCTGTGGCGCCAGCGCCACGCGGTGCGCCCCTGGTTCTGGCACAACGTGGTGCTCGGCCTGCTTGGCATGGTCGCTTACCAGACCCTGGCCTATTACGCCGGCATCACCACCAGCGCCACCAACATGGGCATCATCCTGTCGCTGATGCCGCTGCTGGTGCTGCTGCTGTCCGCCGTGCTGCTGGCCCAGCCGCTGACCCTGGGGGCGGTGGTCGGCGCCCTGATCTCCCTGGCCGGCGTGGTGGTGCTGGTGTCGTCCGGTGACCCGGCGGCGCTGATCGCCCACGGCGTCAACTTCGGGGACCTGTTGATGTTGCTGGCGACCCTCGCCTATGCCACCTACGGGGTGTTGCTGAAGCGCTGGAAGCCCACCCTGTCGCCGCTGCTGATGCTGTACCTGCAGATTCTGGTCGGCATCGTGGTGCTGCTGCCGCTGATGCTGCTGTCGCCGCGCCAGGGCCTCAGCGCCGAAGCGGTGCCGCTGGTGCTCTACGCCGGCGTGGCCGCGTCGCTGGCGGCGCCCTGGCTTTGGATGAGCGGCATCACCCGGCTCGACCCCAGCCGGGTCAGCCGGTTCTTTAATCTGGTGCCGCTGTTCACCGCCGCCATTGCCTCGGTGGTGCTGCGCGAGCAGCTCACCCTGGCCCATCTGTTCGGTGGAATACTGACCCTCACCGGCGTGATGCTGGCGGAGCTATGGCGCCGTCGCGCTACTCCGGCGGCGCCCGATAGCTGAGTGCCTCGCGCAGATGGGCGCGCTGGATCTCGTCGCTGCCGGCCAGGTCGGCGATGGTGCGCGCCACGCGCAGGCTGCGGTGCAGGCCGCGGGCGGTGAGGTCGAGCCGTTCCATGGCGGTGCGCAGCCAGTCCCGGTGGGGGCGCAGGGTGGCGTTGAGGGCGTCCGCCGGCAGGTCCCGGTTGAGCCGGCCCTGCCGGTGCCATTGCCGCTCCCGCGCCGCCGCCACCCGGGGGCGTACCGCCGCGCTGGGTTCGCCGTCCGGCTCCCCCAACAGAGTGGCCGCCGCCACCGGCGGCACGTTCAGATGCAGGTCGATGCGGTCCAGTAACGGCCCGGACAGCCGCTGCTGGTAGCGGCGGGCCTTGTCGCAGCGGTAGCCGCAGCCCCGCTCCGGGTCGTCCAGGTACCCGCAGGGGCAGGGGTTCATGGCCGCCACCAGTTGAAAACGGGCCGGGAAACGCAGCTGCTCGGCGGTGCGCGCGATGTGCACCTCGCCGGTTTCCAGCGGCTCGCGCAGGACCTCCAGCACCTGCCGGCCGAACTCCGGCAGTTCATCCAGAAACAGCACCCCGTGGTGGGCCAGGGAGATCTCCCCCGGCCGGGGACGGCTGCCGCCGCCCACCAGGGCGGTGGCGGAAATGGTGTGGTGCGGGCTGCGGTAGGGGCGCTGCAGAAAGGCCTCCGCCGGCCGCGCCGTGCGCAGCGAATGCACCGCCGCCACCTCCAGGGCCTGGGCCCGGCCCAGCGGCGGCAGCAGGCCCGGCAGGCGCGAGGCCAGCAGGCTCTTGCCGGCGCCGGGCGGACCGCACAGCAACAGCGAATGGCCGCCGGCGGCGGCGATCTCCAGCACCCGCTTCGCAACCGCTTGGCCGCGCACGTCACGCATGTCGAGGCCGTCCCAGGCGCTCTCGCGCAAACGCGCCAGCGGATCGACCGTGCCTTTCTCG
>JAKUPL010000045.1 GCA_022449455.1 Alcanivorax sp.
GGCGGCGCCGGCGCTGTAACGCGCCCGGGCGGCGCCGGCCAGGGCGCGCAGGGTCAGGGTGAACAACAACAGCAGGGCCGGTACGGCCAGGCCGCCGTCGCCGGCCAGCAAACGCGCCGCCAGCCAGGCCAGGGCCGCCGCCTGGGCGATGGCCAGAGGGGTGTCCGCCAGGGCGCACAGCAGCAGCCGGCGCACCATGGGCGCCGCGTGGCGGCGCTGCTCGGCCAGCCAGACTTGATTTGGGTCAATGGACATGCTGATTATGGATTCCGCTCGGTTCCGCTTGAAGGGGCCGGTGCTTATGCTGACGGTGGCCACGGACACGGACCACGACGGGGGTCAATGTTAGACCCGATTGTCGGCCCTTTCATCCGTGTGGCGTGGTCTTCTCGCTGGCTGTGTTGGCCGGTGTGCTAGAAGGGAGTAAACGCGGATGATCGATGCCACTCTGGTGGAGCTGTCGCGGGCCCAGTTCGCCCTGACCGCGATGTACCATTTTCTGTTCGTGCCGTTGACGCTCGGACTGTCCTTCATGATCGCCATCATGGAAAGCGTCTACGTGATGACGGGCCGCACCATCTGGCGCGACATGACCAAATTCTGGGGGCTGCTGTTCGGCATCAACTTTGCCATGGGCGTGGCCACCGGCATCGTCATGGAATTCCAGTTCGGCACCAACTGGGCGTTCTACAGCCACTACGTGGGCGACATCTTCGGCGCGCCCCTGGCCATCGAGGGCCTGATGGCGTTCTTCCTGGAAGCCACCCTGGTGGGGCTGTTCTTCTTCGGCTGGGACAAGCTCGGCAAGGTCCAGCACCTGGCGGTGACCTGGCTGGTGGCGCTGGGCTCCAATCTTTCGGCGCTGTGGATCCTGGTGGCCAACGGCTGGATGCAAAACCCGGTGGGCTCCGCCTTCAACCCGGACACCATGCGCATGGAGGTCAACGACTTCGCCGCCGTGATCTTCAACCCGGTGGCCCAGGCCAAGTTCGTGCACACGGTGGCCGCCGGCTACGTCACCGGCGCCGTGTTCGTGCTGGCGATCAGCGCCTTCTACCTGCTGCGCCGTCGCCATGAGGCGCTGGCCAAGCGGTCCTTCACCGTGGCCGCCTCGTTCGGGCTGGCGGCGGCCCTGTCGGTGGTGGTGCTGGGCGACGAGTCCGGCTACACCATCACCGACAACCAGAAGATGAAGCTGGCGATGATCGAGGGCATGTGGCACACCGAGGAGGCGCCGGCGCCGTTCGCGCTGTTCGGCATCCCCGACCGGGAGGCCCAGGAAACCCACTACGAGATCAAGATTCCCTGGGTCATGGGGCTGATCGCCACCCGCAGCATCGACCAGGAGATCCCGGGCATCCGTGAACTGATCGCCCTGTCGGAGCTGCACATCCGCGAAGGCCTGCTCGCCTACGACGCCCTGGAAACCCTGAAGACCGACAGTGCCAACGCCGAGGCCCGGGAGGCGTTCCTGGCCAACCAGGAATACCTGGGCTACGCGCTGATGCTGAAAAAATACGTGGAGGACCCGCGCCAGGCCAGCGACGAGCAGATCGCCCTGGCGGTGCGCGACGCTCTGCCCAATGTGGCGGCCCTGTTCTGGTCGTTCCGCTTCATGGTGTTGATCGGCTTCTTCATGATCGGGCTGTTCGGGCTGGCCTTCTATCTCACTTCGCTGCGCCGGCAAGTGCCGCGCTGGTTCCTGCGCGTGGCCTTCTACACCCTGCCGCTGCCCTGGGTGGCCGCCGAGCTGGGCTGGCTGGTGGCGGAATACGGCCGTCAGCCCTGGGTGATCGAAGGGGTGCTGCCCACCTTCCTGGGCGTCAGTTCCATCGGCGTCAGCGACATCCTGATCACCCTGGCCGGTTTCGTGGTGCTCTACACCACCCTGGCGATCATCGAGATCCGCCTGATGCTCAAGTACATCCGCAAGGGCCCGGACGAGGCGGAGAGCGGCGACGACCCCGCCCGCCTGGACGACCGCTTCTCGCCGGCTTTCCCCCGGCCCCAGGAATAAGGAGACAACGCCATGTTGTTTGATTATGAAGTGTTGCGGTTGATCTGGTGGGCGCTGCTCGGCGTGCTGCTGGTGGGCTTCGCGGTCACCGACGGGTTCGACATGGGCACCGCCGCGCTGCTGCCGGCGGTGGCCCGCACCGACGGCCAGCGCCGTCAGGTGATCAACACCGTGGGGCCGGTGTGGGAAGGCAACCAGGTGTGGTTCATTCTCGGTGGCGGCGCCATCTTCGCCGCCTGGCCGGCGCTCTACGCGGTCAGTTTCTCCGGTTTCTATCTGGCCATGTTCCTGATCCTGGTGGCGCTGATCATCCGCCCGGTGGCCTTCAAGTTCCGCTCCAAGCGCCCGGAGCCGGCCTGGCGTGCCCGCTGGGACGCGGCCCTGTGCTTCAGTGGCGTGGTGCCGGCGCTGATCTTCGGCGTGGCGGTGGGCAACGTGCTGCAGGGCGTGCCGTTCCATTTCGACGATACCCTGCGGCCGTTCTACACCGGCTCGTTCTTCGCCTTGCTCAACCCGTTCGCGTTGCTGTGCGGGCTGGTGTCGCTGGCCATGCTGATTCTGCACGGCGCCACCTGGCTGCAGATCAAAGCCGACGGTGAGCCGGCGGAACGGGCCCGGCGCTATGGCATGATCGCGGCCCTGGTGGTGATCGTGCTGTTCGCGGTGGGCGGTGTCTGGGTGGCGCAGCTGGACGGCTACCGCATCGTCACCGATCTCGACCCCAACGGTCCCAGCAACCCGCTGCGCAAGGAAGTGGTGCTGGAGGCCGGCCTGTGGATGAACAACTTCGCCAAATGGCCGCTGCTGTGGCTGGTGCCGGTGGTGGGCTTCGGCGGCGCCGTGCTGGCGCTGCTGGGGCTGGCCACCCGCGTCGGCACGCTCAGCTTCCTGGGCTCCAAACTGTCGGTGGCCGGCATCATCACCACGGTGGGGGCGGCCATGTTTCCGATCATTCTGCCCAGCAGCACCGACCCGGGCCACAGCCTGACGGTGTGGGACGGCTCCTCCAGCCATTACACCCTGGGCATCATGCTGATCGCCACCGTGCTGCTGCTGCCCATCGTGCTGCTTTACACCGCCTGGGTGTACAAGGTGCTGTGGGGCAAGGTCAGCGAACGGGACGTTAACGAGGAGATGTACTGATGTGGTATTTCGCCTGGATTCTGGGGGTCGGCCTGGCCTGTGCCTTCGCCATCCTCAACGCCATGTGGTTCGAACTCAACGAAGTCACCGAGCAGCAGCGCCGGCAAGCCGAGGACCGCGACCGCTGACCGCCCGCCACCGGACGGCGTGGACGGATCCGTCGTCCGGTGGTCGCTTGCGACCTCGTTAACGCCTAAAATGACCGCCTTTCGCTGAATCCTGTTGTCGTTGATCGAGGGAGAATTCCATGCAAGACGTGGTCATTGTCGCCGCCACCCGTACCGCCATCGGCCGCTTTCAGGGCGGTCTCGCGGACCTGCCCGCCACCAAACTGGGCGAGATCGTGGTCCGCCGGCTGCTCGCCGATACCGGCGTGGACCCGGCCACCGTCAGCGAGCTGATCCTCGGTCAGGTGCTCACCGCCGGCGCCGGCCAGAACCCGGCCCGCCAGACCGGCATCCAGGCCGGTCTGCCCCAGGAAGTACCGGCCCTGACCATCAACAAGGTGTGCGGTTCCGGCCTCAAGGCGGTGCACCTGGGCAGCCAGGCGATCCGCTGCGGCGAAGCCGACGTGGTGATCGCCGGCGGCCAGGAGAGCATGAGCCTGGCCCCCTACGTGCTGCCCAAGGCGCGCACCGGCCTGCGCATGGGCCACGCCAGTCTGGTGGACTCCATGATCCAGGACGGCCTGTGGGACGCCTTCAACGACTACCACATGGGCATCACCGCCGAGAACCTGGCGGAAAAATACGGCCTCACCCGTGAGCAGCAGGACGAGTTCGCCGCCGCCTCCCACCGCAAGGCCGCCGCGGCCATCGAGTCCGGCCGCTTCAAGAACGAAATCACCCCGGTGGAAGTGCCCCAGCGCAAGGGCGAGCCCAAGGTGGTCGACACCGACGAGCAGCCCCGCGCCGACACCACCGCCGACTCCCTGGGCGGGCTGCGCCCGGCCTTCAAGAAGGACGGCACGGTGACCGCCGGCAACGCCTCCGCGCTCAACGACGGCGCCGCGGCGGTGATGCTGATGAGCGAAGCCCGCGCCAACGAACTGGGCCTGCCGATCCTGGCGCGGCTGGCCGGCCAGGCCAGCGCCGGCGTGGACCCGGCGATCATGGGCATCGGCCCGGTGTCCGCCACCCGCCGCTGTCTGCAGCGGGCCGGCTGGAGCCTGGATCAGCTGGACCTGATCGAAGCCAACGAAGCGTTCGCCGCCCAGTCCCTGGCCGTGGGCAAGGAACTGGAGTGGGACTTCGACAAGGTCAACGTGAACGGCGGCGCCATCGCCTTGGGCCACCCGATCGGCGCCTCCGGCTGCCGGGTGCTGGTGACCCTGCTCCACGAAATGCAGCGCCGCGATGTGAAGAAAGGCCTGGCCACCCTGTGCATCGGCGGCGGTCAGGGCGTGGCCCTGGCGGTGGAACGCTGAGGCGGCCGCGCGACACGCAGACGCAACACGCAACACGCAACACGCTAAACCCGGGGCTGGGTGCATGGTGTGTTTCCTGCCGGGCCTGTCAGGAAACACGCCCGGCCTGTAAGCCTGCTCTAGCGTGTTGCGTGCCAGCGTGTTGCGTGTAAGCGTATCCTGTCCCCCCCCCTTTCACCGGCCGAGCGAACCCATGACCCAGACTCTTACTCTCACCCGCCCGGACGACTGGCACCTGCATTTCCGCGACGGCGAGATGCTCGCCGAAACGGTGCCGGCCACCGCCCGGGTGTTCCGCCGGGCCATCGTCATGCCCAACCTGACGCCGCCGGTGACCACCGTGGCCCAGGCCGCCGCCTACCGCGACCGCATTCTCGAGCGGGCGCCCGCCGGCAGCGGCTTCGAGCCGCTGATGGTGCTGTACCTGACCGACGGGACGCCGGTGGAGGAGGTGGCCCGCGCCGCCGCCAGTGACTTCGTGCACGCCTTCAAGCTGTACCCGGCCGGCGCCACCACCAACTCCGACAGCGGTGTCACCGACCCGGGCCGCATCGGCCACCTCTACGAGGCCATGGAGAAGCACGACGTGCCGCTGCTGGTGCACGGCGAAGTGACCGAAGCGGAGATCGACATCTTCGACCGGGAGCGGGTGTTCATCGACCGCTACCTGAAGGACATCCGCGAGCGTTACCCGGCCCTGCGCATCGTGTTCGAGCACGTCACCACCGGCGAGGCGGTGGACTTCGTGCGCGACGCCGGCGAGCTCACCGCCGCCACCGTCACGCCGCAGCATTTGCTGATGAACCGCAACGACCTGCTGGTCGGTGGCGTGCGCCCGCACAATTACTGCCTGCCGGTGCTGAAACGCCGCACCCACCAGGAAACCATCCAGCGGGCGGTGCTGGACGGCCACCCGCGCTTCTTTCTGGGCACCGATTCGGCCCCTCACGCGCGCAACAAGAAGGAAGCCGCCTGCGGCTGCGCCGGCTGCTATTCGGCGCGCGCCGCCCTGCCGCTGTACGCCAGCTTCCTGGACCGCTTCGGCGCCCTGGACAAACTGGAGGGTTTCGCCAGCCATTTCGGCGCCGACTTCTATCGCCTGCCGCGCAACACCGACACCGTGACCCTGGAGCGCCGCGACTGGGCGGTGCCGGACACGGTCACCGCCGCCGGCGAGGCGATGGTGCCGTTCTGGGCCGGCCAGGCACTGCCCTGGGCGATCCGCGGGCAATGAGCCGGCCGCCCATCCCCCTGGTGGTGTTGACCGGGTTCCTGGGCAGCGGAAAAACCACGCTGCTCAACCGCTGGCTGGGCCAGCGTGGCGATCTGGCGGTGGTCATCAACGAACTGGGCGACATCGGCATCGACCAGGACCTGGCGCGCCGGGTGGGCGCGCCGATCAGCCTGCTGGCCGGCGGCTGTGTGTGCTGCGCGGTGCAGGGCACCCTGCGCACCACCCTGCGCAACCTCTATATGGCCCGGGCCGGCGGTGATCTTCCGCCGTTTTCCCTGGTGCTGCTGGAAACCACCGGCGCCGCCGATCCGTTCGGGGTCACCGCGGTGCTCGAGCAGGACGCCTGGCTGCGCAAGCGCTTCCGGCTGCGTTCGGTGCTGACCACGGTGGACGGCGTCGCCGGCCAGGCGGCCCTGGCCCGCCACCCGGAGGCCCTGGAGCAGGTCACCGCCGCCGACGTGCTGCTGCTGACCAAGACCGACCGGGCCGGCGACGACGCCAGCGACCGGCGTGCTCTGATCGAACAGCTGCGCCGGCTCAATCCCCGCGCCGAGGTGGGGGAGGCGGCGTCCGCCGACGCCGGCCTGCTGGACCGGGATTTCCCCAGGCAGTGCCGGATCACCGGCGCGCTGGCGCCCACCGGGCCGCTGGCCCCCGGCGTCGCCCTGGCCGCGGCCGCTCCCTTGTCCCGGCCCGGCCACCGCCTGCACCCCGCCGGTCTTCGCTGGCACGGGCGAATCCCCTATGATCGGCTGCAGGAGGCCCTGGCGGCGCTGCGCGACAGCGCCGGCGATGAACTGGTGCGCCTCAAGGGGCTGGTGGCCATCGACAAGCTGGACGGCCCGCTGCTGATTCAGGCGGTCACCGGCCAGCCGGTTGAAGTGGCGCCGCTGCCGGCCTGGCCGGACGGCGACGACGACAGCCGGTTGGTGGTGATCGCCGCCGGTGACGACCCGGACCGGCCGGCGCGCTGGCTGGCGGACTGGCGCCGGCGTCTGGCACTCAAGGAGGCACCGACATGCGACTCACACGACTCACGCGAATAGGGATGGCCCTGACCGCCGCCGTACTGTGCGCGCTGCTCAGCGGCGGCGCCTTGGCCGCCGGCGACGGCGACCGCCGCGATGCCGGCCGTTTGGAATTGGCGCTGCACGGCCAGGCGCTGGTGGCGCGGCTGACGCTGCCGGCCGTTCAGGTGGTGGGCTTCGAACGGGCGCCGGCCAACGACGACGAGAAAATGGCGGTCACCGAGGCCCTGCAGCGGCTCGGCGAGGCCCGCAACGTGCTGGAGCCGATGCCCGAAGCCCTGTGTACCGTCACCCGCGAACAGGCGGACACCACGCTGACCACCGGGAACCCGACCCCGCCGGTGACCTTCCAGGGCCGTTACGCCTGGCGCTGCGAGAACCCGGACGCGCTGTTGGGCGTGGACATCCCGCTGCTGGAATTCGTCAACGGCGTGCCGCTGGAGACGCTGGTGGTGGGGCCTGATGGGGACCGCTCTCTGACGGTGCGCGTGCCACAAACGCGGATTCCGATCCGGGAGTAGGGCGCCGGCGTCCGGGTCCTCAAATTTTTCAAACAAATACCCGCCGCCCTGGCCGGGTTGGTTATGCTGGAGCCCACGCAGACCCGGCCACGCAATAACAAGGAGCGCTAAGTGCCCGAGCAAATGGATGACGCCTACCAGGCCGCGGATCGCATCATCGAACTGACCGGCGGCGAGATTCGCCTGGGCCTGCCGCTGGGGCTGGGCAAGCCCAACCGGCTGGTCAATGCCCTGTACCGGCGCGTGGCGGCCGACCCGTCCCTGTCCCTGGACATTTATACCGCCCTGTCCCTGGGCCGGCCCGCCGCCGGCAGCGATCTGGAGCGGCGCTTCCTGGAGCCGTTCGCCGACCGGGTATTCGGCGATTACGAGGAGCTGGACTACCTCCAGGCGGTGCGCAAGGACGCCCTGCCGGACAACATCCGCGTCTACGAATTCTTCTTCCAGCCGGGCAGCCTGCTCAACAGCGAAAGTGCCCAGCGCCACTACATCAGCGTCAACTACACCCACGCCGCCCGCGACATCAACGCCCGCGGAGTCAACGTGGTGGCCCAGTTGCTGGCGGTGCGCGGCGAGGGCGACGCGCGCCGCTACAGTTTTTCCTGCAACCCGGAAGTGACCCTGGAACTGCTGCCCATGCTCAAGGCCCGCCGCGAGGCCGGCGAAACCATCGTGGCGGTGGGGCAGGTGCACCACGATTTGCCATTCATGGGCAATGACGCGGAACTGGGCCAATGGTTCGATGAGATGGACATCGTGATCGACGATGCCCAGGCCCAGACCCGCTTGTTCAGCACCCCCAACATGCCGGTGGTGCTGCAGGATCAATTCGTCGGCCTGCACGCCAGCACCCTGGTGCGTGACGGCGGCACCCTGCAGATCGGCATTGGCGCCCTGGGCGACGCCCTGGTGCACCACACCCGCCGCCGGGAGCAGCGCAACGACGACTACCGCACGCTGCTGGACGCTCTGGAACTGCCCGAGGAACACCGCGCTCTGATCCAGCGGGAGGGCGGCGACGGCCGCTTCGAACTGGGCCTCTACGGCTGCAGCGAGATGCTGACCCACGGCCTGCTGCGGCTGATCGACGACGGCATCATCCGCCGGCCAGTGTACGACTGGATCGGCCTGCAGCGGGAATGCCTGGAACACGCCGAAGGCGTGCCGGGCCTGGACCTGATCGACGGCCTGCGCCGGCGCCGGCACATTTCCTCGCCGCTGCGCCCGGAGCAGCTCAAGCGGCTCACCGACTTCGGCGTGCTGCAATACGGCCTGACCGTGGAAGGCAACCGCCTGCGCCTGCCCAACGACGACAGCGTGCCCAACGATCTGGACCATCCGGACACCCGCGAAGCCCTGGAAACCTGGCTGGGCGACAGCCTGCAAGGCGGCATCATCATGCACGGCGGCTTCTTTCTCGGGCCGCAATCGTTCTACCAGCGGCTGCGCGAGCTGGACGACGAGACCCGCGCCAAGATCAATATGACCCGGGTCAACCAGATCAACGACCTGTACGGCGGCGAGGACCTGCGCATCGCCCAGCGCCGCGACGCCCGTTTTATCAATACCGCCTTCACCGTCACCCTGCTGGGCGCGGCGGTCTCCGACCAGCTTGACGACGGCCGCGTGCTCAGTGGCGTGGGCGGTCAGTACAACTTCGTCAGCCAGGCCCATGAACTGCCCGGCGCGCGTTCCATTCTGATGACCCGGGCCTGGCGCCAGCGCGGCGGCGAGGCGGCCTCCAACGTGCTGTTTTCCTACGCCCACAACACCATCCCGCGCCACCTGCGCGACATGGTGGTCACCGAATACGGGGTCGCCGACCTGCGCGGCAAGACCGACGAGGAAGTGGTGATGGCCATGCTCAACGTGGCCGACAGCCGCTTCCAGGTGGAGCTGATGGAGCAGGCCCAGAACGCCGGCAAGCTGCGCCATGATTACCAGATCCCGGAACGTTTCCGGCACAACAACCCGGATTTCCTGCGCCGGGTGGCGGAGCAGGGCGACGACCAGGCCTTCGCCACCTTCCCCCTGGGCACGGACTTCGACGCCACCGAGCAGCGGCTGCTGAAAGCGCTCACCTGGCTGAAGGAAACCGTGGGGCAGAAGGATTATCTCAAGCTGGCCCGGGAGACGTTGCTGCACGACCACGACCCGGAGCAGCACGCCGAGGCGCTGACGCGCATGGGGCTGGCGGAACCGGACGGGCTGCGGGAGCGGCTTTACCAGCGGTTGTTGCTGACCGCGCTGGATCAATAACCCGCGCCGGATCGCGGTCGGACGACCGCTCCTACGGCGCGCCCCTCCTCCGTGGGAGCGGTCGTCCGACCGCGATCCCCCGCCGCGACGATCAGGGCATATCGCTCTCGTCGTCGCGGGGCGGCGGCGGGGGATTGCGGCGCCGGCTGGAGAGCACCCGCCAGAACGGAATGCGCCGGGTCACCGCCACCATCTCGTCCACCGAATCACCGACCCCGGACAACCGGTCCACGGTGTCGCGCAGCCCGGCCAGCTGGTCCACATGGGCGGAAATCTTGAACACCACCATGTAGAACTCCAGCAGCGCCCGCAGCAGCGTGGCGCAGAACAGAAAGAGCAAGGGCCCGCCGATAAACAGGAAAAACAGCCCCCGCCAGGTGGACGCCATGAACGCTTCCACGCACAGATACAGCAGTCCCAGCACGATGGCCGCCAGGGCCACCCCGTATACGCCGGGGATCACCTGAATGATCATGTATTTGTCGAAGCGGAAATTGAACAACTCCCGCCAGTACTCCCACGCCCAGAACCAGCCGCGCCGCAGGCGCTCGTTCACGGCTTCGCCCTGAGGCGCCTCGTCGCCTTCCGGCGGGGTGGGGCGTTGCGGTTGCTCGTCTACCATTTCGCGTACTGCTCCTCGACGAAGCCGTGCAGGCCCCGTACCGTCAGGGGCGCCTCGCCGGCGAGGCGGATCTCGCCATCGAAGCGCCCGAAAAGTTGATGGAAGTTGCTGGCGAACAGACCCAGATTAAGCCGTTCCCGGTGGCGGCCCAGGGGCGTGAACGTCAGCGCCACCTGGCCACAGCGGCTGGTCACCCGCCAGGGCTGCTGCAAATCGTCGCGGCGGTAGTCAAAGCGCACGCCGTCGACCTTGACCAGCACGTCGTCCAGCCACAGGCAGTTTTCATTGACGCCGGTTTCGTTGACGCCGCAGGACAGGTTCAAGCCCAGCCGCCGGCCGTCCACCCGCCCGGACAGGCAGGCCCAGTTCCAGAAGGTTTCCCGGCGCATATAGCCAGCGGAAAAATCATGGTGCCCGCCGGCGTTGCCGAGCGCCGCCAGATCCTGTTCCCGCCCGTCCCGCCGCAGGGTACCGGCCACGTCCACGCCGGCCACCTTGTTGGCGTAGGTCCAGCCGCTGATGCCGGTGCGGGTGCACAGCGACATGGGCCGGTAGCCCGCCGGCTCGTGCAGCGCCGCCCGCAGCTCCAGATCCGGCAGGGTCACCTGCAGGCTTTTGCGGCGGCCGTCCGCGTCCTGCTGGTAGCCCATGCGGATCGACACCTTGCCCTGCTCGAAGCGACTCTCGCCCTCCAGGGGCGACGTGCTCAGAGTCAGCGCCCGGGCCAGCGGCGAGCGCCAGGTGTGCTCGCGCAGCCGCCCGCTGGCGGGCTCGAATACATAGAAGAACGCCAGCCCCAGATACGCCGTATCCGCCAGCGCGCAGCCGATCAGCAGGTCGTCGCTGACCAGCCCGAAATACTGGAATTGCTTGTAATGGAAATGCCGCGCCCGGCGTGGCGCCGGCTGCCCCAGGGGGCGCCGGTAATCGTGATCGCGCCCGTTGATGCGCGCCACCGTATCCGGAAACAGACCCAGGTGGACCTGGCCGTCCGGCGCCACCAGCTCGGCGGGCTGGGGGGCAAGATGCGGCTCAATACCCGTGGCGATGTGCATGGCGGTCCCGGTCCCCGATGAAAGACGAAGCGCTCAACATAGCCAGCGGTTTCACGGCGGGCAAGCAAGCGCTCGGTTCTGTCCGACAGTCGAGGGCGGGGCGTGGATTACGAGGCGGTGCTGTCCGCGGACCGATGCTCCAGGGAACGGCGCACTTCCTCCGCCCACTGCAGCCAGGCCCGCTGGTCCAGGATGCCGCGGCGCACCGTCAGGTAGTTGTAGACGTTTTCGTCCCGGCCGCTTTCATCCAGCCGCTGCGCCAGCGCCTCGAACGTGGCCAGCCGCTCGCGTCGCTGTTTGGCCAGGATGTCCAGTTCGCTGAGCAGAAGCTGGGTGTCGGCCAGGGCGCCGCCGGCCACCTTCACCATGAACGCGTCGCGGATGCGCGCCGGCCCCGCCGGCTTCTTTAGCCAGCGCACCAGCTCGGCGCGCCCGGCGTCGGTCAGGCTGTACAGCTTTTTGTCCGGTTTCCCTTCCTGCGGCACATGGCGGTAACGCACCATGTCCTGCTCACTCAATTTCCCCAGTTCAAGATAGATCTGCTGATGGGTGGCGTTCCAAACCAGGCCGATGCTGTTGGCAAACTCCCTGGCGAGGTCATAGCCGCTGGCTTCCTGGTCTTGCAGAAGGACAAGAATGGCATGGCGCAAAGACACGGCTCACTCCTCGTTGTTTCGTTATCGTTGCTCTGAAATCGATAGTAGAGAGCCGCCAAAGTGCTGCGCAATCCGTTGTATACGCACTTTTGTAAAAACTTGGTGTTATTCCTTCTGCCTGCGGTACGAGCGTAAGTATTTGTTACCAGCGTGTTTTCTTCAGTGAGGAAAAAAGTCGGCAATGTGGTTGTTGCTAATGCGGTTGTTCCTAATGGCGCACCTGCATATCGCGATAGTAGAGCGCCGACTGCAACAGCTGCTCATCATCCAGATTCGGAATCACCTTGCCGATCACCCCGTAGCTGGCCTTGCGCGTGGTGTCCACGCCCACCGCCGCCACCTTGCGCAGAATCGGCCCGAAGCGCAGCAGCTCGATGGGTTTGTTGAAGTACCACTCCAGGGCACGGTCGGTGACGGCGCGCAGATAGTGCACCAGGTCCTCGCGCGCCCCCTGGAAATGCCCCTCCTGACAGCGTTCCGCCAGACCCCGCCCGCGCGCCGCCAGCGCCGCGTCGATGGGGAAGCCCACATACCACCAGGCGTGTTGCGGACCCGGAAAGCGAATCTCGTCCATGTACTCGGCGGCGGCCTGGTTCTGCTTCAGATCCATCTTGCGCGCGCTGCGCCCGATCACCACGCCGCTGGCCTTGGAAATGGTGTCCGAGGCCAGCCGCACCAGCCGCCGCTGGGTGGTCCCCAGCCCGGAATAGGACGCCGGGGTCAGGAAAAAGGCGTCCAGCGCCTCGTCGATGAAGGTGGTCATGATCTGCTCCACCACCCTGGGTTCCGGCTCCCGGGCGCCGTCGCGCATGCGGTGGATAAAGCCGTCGGTGAGCCGGTGCAGGCGGTCGCTGGCGCGGAAGGCGACATAGGTCTGGGTCATGGGGAATCCTTGTCCGGATAAACAGGCTGTCTCCTTTGGCATCATAAGGGCGCGGCGAGCAGTTGAAAGTTTAAAGTTGAAAGGTAAAAGGGAAAGGCGCGTGCTGATTGGGGTAATTGCATATGCGGCAATTGTGTCTTGTCGTATTCGCAGGGCGCGGGCACGGCCGGCCCGCGGGCACGGCCTGGTCCGCGCTTTCAACTTTTCACTTTCAACTTTCAACTCGCCTTTTGACCCTTTCTTTTCCCCCCTGAATGCCGGATCATGCGCCCCCGGATAAAGGAGCGTGCCCATGCACACGGTGGTGACGCCGGACGCGGAACAAGTCACGCGCTGGCTGGAACAGGCCAACATACAGTTCTACATCTGCGATCAGTGCCACGGCCTGCACTTTTCCGAGCTGCAAAGCCGGGAAGGGGTGGTCGATGCCCGTCTGTTCGTGGAGGAGGACGGTTTGCTGCTGTCCACCGAGCTGGAACTGCGGCCCGCGGCGATCTTCGCCGCCCAGGCCGAACTCAGCCGCCTGAACATGGACTACCCGTCCCTGAAGCTGTTCCTGGACATCAACGACGATGCCCTGCCGCGCATGGTCGCCTGCGACCTGCTGCTGGGCCGCCAGGGCGTGACCTTCGACCAGTTCATCTATTTCGTGCAGGCCACCCTGGACGCCACCGTGCAACTGCTGGAAGATTGCCAGCAGGCCGACTGGCTGTTCTGGCCGGACGAAGACGAGGCGCCCCCGCCGGAGCCCGGCGCCCTCCACTGAACCCGTACCACCAGGCTCGTTCACCGAGGACACTGCCCTGACCAACCCGGCCGATGTGATCGGCGGCCCCGGCGGCGACCGCTGCCAGCGCCTGATCGACGATCTGGTGGCGCGCCACTACGCGGTGGCGCCGGACTATTTTTCCGCCCCTCTGATTCGCGCCCTGCGCCGGGAAGCCCTGTCCCGCGACCGTCGCGGCGAATTCCAGGCCGCCGGTATCGGCCGGGGCCGTGAGCAGCACCGTAACCAACGGGTGCGCCGCGACCGCACCCTGTGGCTGGACGGCTCCACCCTGGCCCAGTGCACGCTGCTCGAGGAGATGGAACAGCTGCGGCTGGCGGTGAACCGGGCCCTGTTCCTGGGGCTGTTCGATCTGGAAGCGCACTTCGCCCTGTACGATCCGGGCGCCTTCTACCGCCGTCACCTGGATGCCTTCAACGGCAACAACGGCCGGGTGCTCTCGGCGGTGCTCTACCTGAACCGGGACTGGCGCGACGACGAGGGCGGCCGCCTGCGCATCTGGCCGGAACCGGATGCCACCGTGCCGGACCTGGACGTGGCGCCCCGCGCCGGCACCCTGGTGTGCTTTCTCAGCGACCGCATCCCCCATGAAGTGCTGGAAGCCCAGCGCCAGAGGCTCAGCATCGCCGGCTGGTTCCGCTGCAACAACAGCACCGCCGGCGCCGCCGACCCGGCCCGCTGATCGCGGCGATCGCGGTGGGACCACCGCTCCTACAAAGAACCGTATCGTATAGGTAGGAGCGGTGGTTCCACCGCGATCAGTCACCCTTGAAATATCGTCTCCCACCCTTAAATAAAGCCGTGTGACTAACCCGTCACGACACTGACCTTGTCCTTTCGGTCGCCTTCGGGGGCCGTTCGAGATGTATTGGAGGTAACGTGATGAACACCTTGGCACCCCTGTTCCGACATTCCGTGGGGTTTGATCGCTTCGACGACTGGCTGGAAAGCGTGCTGCGCGCCGACCAATCCAACGGCTACCCGCCGTACGACATCATCCGCGAGCAGGACGGCACCTACCGCGTGGTGATGGCGGTGGCCGGCTTCGGCCGCGACGAACTGGACATCACCGTCCAGGAAAATCTGCTGCGCATCACCGGCAAGCCCCGCGAAAACACGCCCGACGACACCCGCACCTGGCTGCACCGCGGCATCGCCCGGCGCGCCTTCGAGCGCAGCTTCCGGCTGGCCGATCACGTGCAGGTGGAAGGCGCGCGCTTCGAGGACGGCCTGCTGGTGGTGGCCCTGACCCGGGTGGTGCCGGAGTCCGCCAAACCCCGGCAGGTGCCGATCCAGGGCACCGGCCACACCGTCGACGGCGGCGGCGGCGAATAAATCGCCGCCCGACCGCGGGCACCGGCCCGGGCGCTTGCAAAGCCCCGGGCCTTTGGCCACAATGCGCGCTCGCTGAAAGGCGAGCGATGGCCGACCCGCCGGTCCCCCCGCAACGACAAACTGTGAACCCCGCCAGGCCCGGAAGGGAGCAACGGTAGCAGTGGACTCGTGTGCCGGGGTGCGGCTGGCGGGAAGGCCTCCAATTTCCTTCCCCGCTTTCTCATTGTCTCGCTCAGCCCGGTTCGAACTCGGGCATCACTCGTTTCAGGAACGCGTCAAACAGCGGCACCGTGAACGCGGTATCCCCGTGGCTCGGGCTCCAGATCATCCCTTTCTGAATAAGATTGTTGCGAATCGGAGCCTGTAGACGAAGATAAATCCCGTCTCTATAGCCAGATTAGCAAATTTATCTCCATTCGATAATTTCGCTAAAGTACCTTGAGAATGCAAGGTGGTCGGGCCCTTGTTTGGTCGATCCGCTGTCCCCCACCGGCGAGATTCGCTAGCATACGGGTTTTCCCGAAGCCCCCGAACGCCGTCCGGCTGGAGAGCGATGAGTTACCAGGTTCTAGCCCGCAAGTACCGCCCGAGTACCTTCAATGAGCTGGTCGGTCAGGAGCACGTATCCCGGGCGCTGACCCATGCGCTGGATCAGGATCGCCTGCACCACGCCTACCTGTTCACCGGCACCCGCGGCGTCGGCAAGACCACCATCGCGCGGATTCTGTCGCGTTGCCTGAACTGCGAGGAGGGCGTCAGCAGCCAGCCGTGCGGGGTGTGCCCCACCTGCAAGGAAATCGGCGAAGGCCGCTTCGTGGATCTGATCGAGGTGGACGCCGCCAGCCGCACCAAGGTGGAGGACACCCGCGAGCTGCTGGAAAACGTCCAGTACGCACCCACCCGGGGCCGCTACAAGGTGTACCTGATCGATGAGGTGCACATGCTTTCGGCCCATTCCTTCAATGCGTTGCTGAAGACGCTGGAGGAACCGCCGCCCCATGTGAAATTCCTGCTCGCCACCACCGACCCGCAAAAGATGCCGGTGACGATCCTGTCGCGCTGCCTGCAGTTCAGCCTCAAGGCGCTGCCGGCGGAGCAGATCGCCGGGCACCTGAAGACGCTGCTGGAACGGGAGATGATCCGCTTCGAGGAGCCGGCGCTGCTGGCCCTCGGCCGCGCCGCCCAGGGCTCCATGCGTGACGCCCTGAGCCTCACCGACCAGGCCATCGCCTTCGGCGGCGAGCAGCTCAGCGAGCAGGCGGTGAGCGCCATGCTCGGCACCGTGGACCGGGGCCATGTGCGCACCCTGCTGGAGGCCCTGGCCGGCGGCGAGGCGGCGGCGGTATTGCAGGCGCTGGCCGGCATCGCCGAGCACGCCCCGGACGAGCTGGCGCTGCTCGACGAGGTGGTGGCGGCGCTGCACGAGCTGGCGGTGATCCAGGCCCTGGGCGGCGACGGCGCCGACGCCGACATGGTGGCGCTGGCCGGCCGCTTCCAGGCGGAACAGATTCAGCTGTATTACGACGTGGCGCTGCGCGGCCGCCGGGACGTGCAGGAGGCGCCGGACGCCCGCGCCGCCCTGGAAATGAGCCTGCTGCGCATGGTGCTGTTCTCCCCGCGTGGCGTGCTGCCCGGCGGGGAGGCCCGGGGCCCGGCAAAAAAGCCTGAGCCGGCGGCCGCCGCCGGCGGCAGCTCCTCCACGGCGGGCGCCCCGGCGCCTTCCCAGGCGCCCCCGGCGCCTTCGAACCCGGCCCCTTCAAACCCGGAACCGTCGACCCCGCAAGACAGCGCGCCGCCGGCGGACCGGCCCACCGCCGGCACGCCCGGCGCCCTGCGCGCTCTGCTGGGCGACGACCAGCCCGCCCGGCGCCAGCCGGCGTCCGCCGAACCGGCGGCGCCGGCTCCCGCCGGGGCGCCGGCGGGGCC
>JAKUPL010000046.1 GCA_022449455.1 Alcanivorax sp.
CTTCCGCTTCGGTGCCGGCGGCTTCCGGGGCTCCCATGCCGGCCGTGCCGGCGGGCTCGCCGTCCCCGCTGTCGTCGGCGAGCGCCGAGGTCGGCGCGGACGACGGCGGGCAGCCCGCCGGTGACGCCGAGCGGAGCGCCCGGCCGGTGTTGCCCGAGGGCCACCGGGAAGCCCTGCACGGCGTGCTGCGCCATCAACTGGAGCTGCTGGCCACGCCGGTATTGCGCTGGGAAGGGGATGTCTGGTCGGGCCTGTTCATGGCGCTGGTGGTGCAGATTCCGCCCCGCGATACACCGCCCCACGGGCAGTCGGACGGCGGCCAGTCCCGCGCCGACGACGAGCCGGCGCCGGCCTGGCGCTCCGAGCTGACCCTGAGCCTCGCCACCCTGGGGGAAGTGCGGGTGCGGTTGGCGCTCGCCGGGCAGCGCCTGGAGCTGGACCTCACCGCCGCCGAGGACACCGCCCGGCGGCTGCGCGCCGGTGGCCAGCGCCTGCGTGAGCGGCTCACGCCGTTGATGGAAGGCGGCGTTACCCTGACCATCCACGAGGCCGCTGATCATGACTGAGCGCGACCCCCAGGATGCTCAGCGGCGGCGTGCCGTGGCTCTTACCTACCGGGACGGCGAACAGGCGCCCCGCGTGCTGGCACGCGGCTACGGCGAGTTGGCGGAGCGCATCATCGCCGAGGCCCATCGCCACCAGGTGTTCGTCCACGACGCGCCGGAACTGGTGGCGCTGCTGATGCAGCTCGACGTGGACGCCTGCATACCGCCCTCGCTTTATCAGGTGATCGCGGAACTGCTGGTGTGGGTACGGGACCTGGAAGACCGGGAGACCGCCCGCGGCGGCCGCTGATCGGTCCGGCTGCCCGCTTTTCTTCGTACCGATGTGCCATTAGAAAGTACGAATAAGTCAACCGACTCCCCCAGATGCTTATTGTGATCCTCGTCACAAAAATTGACGTTTATGTGATTTTGTTCACAATAAAGTATGAGTGTCGCGTGAATACTGTGATACGTTTCAATCACAACATCAACAAACTACCCACTTATTCACTAGTTTGTAACTAGTAATAAAGTATTAGTTGACGGTGAAGAGCGGATTTGGCGGGCGTTTTGTCACGACGGACCAGACGATGGCGCCCGGGGGCCAACGCTCATTCACCATGGGAATCGGGGAAACGTCCTCGGTTTGGGGTCACCGAAGGAGCAACGCAGTCATGAACATCGACCATGTTCTCAATGAAATCCAGGACCTGAATCTGTCCTACATGCTGTTGGCGCAACGGCTTCTCAATGAGGATTTCACCACCGGCCTGTTCCGGCTCAAGATCGACGAAGCCCTGGGCAAGGTGCTGGTGTCGCTGTCCGCCAAACAACTGGCTCGCATGGCGCGCACCAATCAGTTGCTGTTTCGTTTGCACCTGGACGATGCCGGGCAGGTCAGTGAGCTGACCCGGGAAAAGCGTGAGCAGGGTCTGGGCCAGACCCACGCCTCGCTGCTCATGGCCGCCTGTCAGTCCTGAGGGAGCACACCATGGAGAAGAGTCTGGTCGACGAGATGCATCAGGTGCAGCTCGCCATCGAGCTGATTGAACTGGGTGCGCGACTTCAGGTGCTGGAGTCGGAGATCGAATTGAGTCGGGGCCGGCTGATCCGGCTTTACAAGGAAGTGCGTGGCGCGTCGCCGCCGAAGGGCATGCTGCCGTTCTCCACCGACTGGTTCATTACCTGGCTGCCGAACATCCATTCGTCGCTGTTCTATGGTTACTACCGGCAGCTTACCGGGCAGTACGGCTGCGCTCGCATGGAAGGCTTCGTCAAGGCTTACCGCTTGTATCTGGAGCAGGTGGCGCTGGACGAGGCGGAACCGGTGCTGGGACTGACCCGGGCCTGGACGCTGGTGCGTTTTTTCGAGAGCGATCTGTTTGAATTGTCCGCCTGCACCTGTTGCGGGGGCCGATTCGTCAACCATGCCCACACGCCCAGCCAGGATTTCGTGTGCGGCATCTGCCAGCCGCCCTCCCGGGCCGGCAAGACCCGCAAGAAGCCCGCCACCGACAAGGTCGCCAGCGCCTGACCGGCGGGCCGGCCATCGGACGTCCGAAAACGGGCGTCCGACCGTAAAAACCCCTCAAGCCCCACGCCCTTCTGCCGATAGGGAAGGTAATGCGAGTCACCCCCGGCAGGAAGGACACCCGTTGTGCTGATACCTCTTGGCTTTCTTATCGTCGCGATTTCCGTGTTCGGCGGTTTTTCCATGGCGGGCGGCAACCTGGGGCCGCTCTACCAGCCGACCGAAATTCTGATGATCGTGGGGTCGGCCATCGGCGCCTTCGTGGCCGCCAACAACGGCAAGGCGATCAAGGCCACGTTCCGTTCCGCGAGCCGCCTGAAGCGCACCAAGCACTACGATAAAAGCATCTACATGGAGTTGATGGCGCTGCAGTACCAGCTGCTGACCAAGATGCGTCGCGAGGGCGTGCTGGGCGTCGAGAAGGACATCGAGAACCCCGGGGAGAGCGTGCTGTTCTCCAGCTATCCACGCATCGCCGAGGATCCACTGATCATGGGGTTCCTCACCGACTACCTGCGTCTGATGGTCAGTGGCAGCGTTGATCCCATGGAGCTGGACGAACTGATGAGCCATGAGATCGAGGCGTTCGAACATGAGGCCCACATCCCCGCCGACGCGCTGCTCAAGGTGGGCGACGCGCTGCCGGCGTTCGGCATCGTGGCGGCGGTGCTGGGGGTGGTGAAGGCACTGGCCTCGGCGGATTCCGGCGCCGGTGAAATGGGCATCATGATCGCCCACGCGCTGGTGGGGACCTTTCTCGGCATTCTGCTGGCCTATGGCTTCGTCAACCCGGTGGCCAGCCGCATCGACCGGCAGGTGGCGGAAGGCGTGAAAATGCTGCAGTGCGTGCGCGTCACCCTGCTCGCCAATCTGAACGGTTACGCGCCCCAGCTGGCGGTGGAATTTGGCCGCAAGGCCCTGCACAGCACCGAACGGCCGTCCTTCGATGAACTGGAGGAGCATGTACGTTCGGCCCGCGTGGGAGGCGCCGGAGAGGGATGAGCAGTCCACGTCGCGCCATCGTCATTCGCCGGCCCCGGCGTGTGCACGCGGCCCACCACGGCGGCGCCTGGAAGATCGCGCTGGCGGATTTCATGACCGCGCTGATGGCGCTGTTCCTGGTGCTGTGGATTCTGTCCACCGCCACGCCGTCGGAACTGCAGGGGTTGGCGGAATACTTCCGCACCCCGCTCAAGGTGGCGCTCACCAATGGCGACCGCAATTCCGCCAGTACCAATGTGATTCCCGGCGGCGGCGCCGACCCGGCTCATTCCGACGGGGAGCGCGCGCGCATCGACCTGAAACGGCAGAGCCGTCCGGCGGAGGAGCGCCAGCGGTTCATCGATCTGCGCCAGCGCATCGAAACGGTGATCCAGGCGGACCCGCGGCTGCGCGACCTGCGTGAGCAGATGCGCTTCGAGATGTCCGAGGAAGGATTGCGCGTGCAACTGATGGACACTGATCGCCAGCCCATGTTCGAGCTGGGCAGCGATCGGGTATCGGCGGTCATGCGCCGCTTGCTGCACACCCTGGCGCCGTTGCTCAACGACGTGCCCAACCGGCTCAGCATCAGCGGCCACACCGACAGCCTGCGTTATGCCCGGGGCGACAGCGGTTACAGCAACTGGGAATTGTCCAGCGACCGCGCCAACGCCTCGCGGCGCGAGCTGGTGGCCGGCGGCCTGGACAGCGACAAATTGTTGCGTGTTACCGGCATGGGCGACCGCGTACCGGTGCCGGGCAGCAATCCCGGGGACGCGGTCAACCGGCGCATCACCCTGGTGGTGCTGTCCGATCGTGCCGCCGCGCGTTTGCAGGCGGGCAGCCGCCCGGACGTCATTGATCTTCCTTCGCAACGGGTTCCGGACTGACCATGGACATCACCGATTTCTACGACACCTTTTTCGAGGAAGCCGACGAGTTGCTGGCGGAGATGGAAACGCATCTCCTCGACCTGGACGTGGACCAGCCGGACCAGGAGCGGCTCAACGCGATCTTCCGCGCGGCTCACTCGATCAAGGGCGGCGCCGGCACCTTCGGGTTCGAAGCGTTGCAGCGCACCACCCACCTGCTGGAAAACCTGCTCGACCATGCACGCCGCGGCGAATTGCAGCTGCGCCGCGATATCGTCGACACCTTTCTGGAAGCCAAAGATATGCTGAACGACCAACTGGACGCCTATCGACAGGGCGGCGAGCCCGACCCGGAGGCCCTGGAGCGGATCTGCGAGACCCTGCGGCGGCTGGCCCTGGAAGAGATCGGTGATAGCGCCGACGTGGACGTGTCGGGCGCCACGGCGCCGGGCGCGTCCGTGGCGGCACCGGACCCGGCGCCCCAGGCCGCCACGCCGTCGCCGGCCGGCGGCCGCTTCCAGGTGGCGCTGCTGGGCGTCGCCGACAAGGACCGCAACCTGCTGATCGAGGAGCTGGGCCAGCTCGGCGATGTGGAGGATCAGGAAGGGGACGTGGCCGAATACCGGGTGACCCTGAACAGCTCGCTGAGCGCTGACGACATCGAAGCGGTGATGTGCTTTATCGTCGAACCGGAGCAATTGTCGATCCAGGCGCTGGGCGCGCCGGACCAGGGCGCCGCCGGGCAGGCCGACGAAAAGAACGACGGGCAGGCCGACAGCGCGGTGGAAGAAAAAAGCGCGGGACAGGAACAGGGTGCCGGCGCGCCGGAAGCCGCCGCCGACGCCAAGGCTCCGGCCGCTCAGAAGAAGACCACCCAATCCCAGGCCGCCGGTGAGTCCACCTCGATCCGCGTGCCGGTGTCCAAGGTCGATCAGATCATCAACCTGGTGGGCGAACTGATCATCACCCAGTCCATGCTGAATCAGGTGGCCGAGGACTCCGATACGGTCAAGGACGGTGCCCTGGTTACCGGGCTCAACCTGCTGCAACGCACCGCCCGCGATCTTCAGGAGGCGGTGATGTCGGTGCGCATGGTGCCGATGGACTATGTGTTCAGCCGCTTCCCACGCCTGGTTCGCGACCTGGCCGGCAAGCTCGGCAAGGATGTGGAACTGGTCACCGAAGGCAAGTCCACGGAACTGGACAAGGGCCTTACCGAACGCATTATCGACCCGCTCACCCACCTGGTGCGCAACAGTCTGGACCACGGCATCGAGACGCCGGATCGGCGCGAAGCCGCCGGCAAGCCCCGCACCGGCAGGCTGACCCTGTCCGCCCAGCATCAGGGCGGCAATATTCTCATCGAAGTGGCCGACGACGGTGGCGGCCTCAACCGCGAACGGATTCTCGCCAAGGCGCGCAGCAATGGCCTGGCGGTATCGGACACCATGGGCGACGACGAGGTCTGGCAGCTGATCTTCGCGCCGGGCTTCTCCACCGCCGAGACGGTCAGCGATGTGTCCGGCCGGGGCGTCGGCATGGACGTGGTCAAACGCAACATCCAGGCCATGGGCGGCCATGTGGAAATCCTGTCCCAACCGGGGCAGGGCACCACCACCCGCATCGTACTGCCGCTGACCCTGGCGATCCTCGATGGCATGTCGATCCGGGTGGGGCGGGAGATGTTCATTCTGCCGGTGAGCGCGGTGATCGAATCGCTGCAACCGCGGACGGACGATCTCTATTCCCTGGCCGGTGGCGACACCTTGCTGAAGGTGCGCGAGGACTATCTGCCGGTGGTGGCGGTGCATCATGCCATGGACGTGGCCGGCGCCATCACCGATCCGACCCGCGCCATCGCCGTGATCGTGCAAGGGGAGGGCCGCCGCTACGCCGTGCTGGTGGACGATCTGGTGGGCCAGCAGCAGGTGGTGGTGAAGAACCTGGAAACCAATTACCGCAAGGTGCCCGGCGTGTCCGCGGCGACCATTCTCGGCGACGGCAGCGTGGCGTTGATTCTTGACGTCACCGACCTGCACCGGCTCGCCCAGAGCAAAAAAGACAATCGCATTTTCGGGACCCGGTCCCCGCTCGCAGAGGAGGTAGAACCGTCATGAGCAACGCCACCGCTTTGCACCATACCGTCGCCGCGGAAGCCGGCAGCCAGGAATTCCTGGTGTTTTCCCTGGGCGACGAAGAGTACGCCATCGATATCCTCAAGGTGCAGGAGATTCGCGGCTACGACAACGTCACGCGCATCGCCAACGCGCCGGATTTCATCAAGGGCGTGGCCAACCTGCGCGGTGTGATCGTGCCGATCGTGGACCTGCGCATCAAGTTCCGGCTGGCGGAAGCCAACTACGACGAGCAGACCGTGGTGATCGTTGTCAACATCGCCGAGCGGGTGGTGGGCATCGTCGTCGACCGGGTCTCCGACGTCATGACCCTCACCGCCGAGCAGCGCAAACCGGCGCCGGAGTTCGGCCTGTCGTTGCCGTTGGATTACATCCACGGTCTGGGCAACCTGGACGACCGCATGCTGGTGCTGGTGGACATCGAAAAACTGCTGACCAGTGAAGAGATGGCGCTGGTGGAAGAAGCCGGCGAGTAACGGGAGATTCGGCATGCGTGACAATCAGCCGGTGACGCAGCGGGAGTACACGCTCAATGGCGAGGACTTCCTGATTTCGCGCACCAACCTGCGCGGGCGTATCACCTACGCCAACCCCGCCTTCGTCCAGGTCAGCGGCTTCAGCAATGAAGAGCTGGTGGGCTCGCCGCACAATATCGTGCGCCACCCGGACATGCCGGAGGCGGCCTTCGAGAACATGTGGTCGTGCATCAAGAACGGCGACATCTGGATCGGGCTGGTCAAGAACCGCCGTAAGAACGGTGATCACTACTGGGTGCGCGCCCATGTGACCCCGGTGGTGGAGGACGGCGAGATCGTCGGTTTCGTGTCGGTGCGCCTGAAAGCGGACCGCGAGTCCATCGACGCCGCGGAACGGGACTATGCGCTGATTCGCGAAGGGCGGGGCCGACATCTGTATCTGCACAAAGGCGCGGTGCGCCGGCGCGGCGCGCTGGCCGCCCTGCGTCGCTGGAATCCGCGTTCCGTGAGCAGTCGAATGGGCTTTCTGTTCGCCTTCGCCGCCGTGCTGCTGCTGGGCGCCACCGGTCTCGGCCTGTTCGCGCTGAGCGAAGCGGGCGCGGCGCGGGCGGCGGTGCTGCGGCCGGCGCTGATCGCGCTGGCGGTGCTGGGCATACCGCTGTTCGGCCTGGCCCTGTGGCACACCACCCGCTCGGTGCTGGCCCCGGTGCTGGCGGCGGGCAAGTTCACTCTGCAGATCGCCGCCGGCAATCTGGCGGCGCGGCCGCCGGCGCGCATGGGGGGTGAGCTGGGCATGCTGGTGATGGGGCTCAAGCTGATGCGCCGCAGCCTGGGCAGCATCGTCGGCCACGTACACCACGGCATGACCGTGGTGGCGCCGGCCGCCCGGGACATCGCCGAAGGCAACGAGGACCTGTCGTCGCGCTCCGAGCAGCAGGCCAGCTCCCTGCAGCAGACCGCCGCCAGCATGGAGCAGATGACCGCCACCGTCAGCCAGAACGCGGACAACGCCCGCCAGGCCAGCACCCTGGCCTCCGATGCCTCCCGGGTGGTGGCGGAAAGCGGCGAGGTGATGGGGCAGGTGGTGGATACCATGGGCCGCATTACCGGCAGCGCCGAAAAGATGACGGTGATCATCGGCACCATCGACTCGATCGCCTTCCAGACCAACATTCTGGCGCTCAACGCCTCGGTGGAGGCGGCCCGCGCCGGTGAACACGGCAAGGGGTTCGCGGTGGTGGCCCAGGAAGTCCGCAACCTGGCCGGCCGCTCCGCCGATGCCGCCCGCGAGATCCGCGCGCTGATCGACGGCTCCGGCCGTGAGATCGAAAGCGGCGCGCAACTGGTGCGGCGCGCCGAGCAGGCCATCGGCACGGTGGTCACCTCGGTGACCCGGGTCAACGACATCATGGGCGACATTCGCGCCGCCTCCGAGGAGCAGAACACCGGCATCGTGCAGATCAATCAGGCGGTGGCGCAGATGGACGCGGTGACCCGGCAGAACGCGGATCGCGTGCAGGCCTCCGCCCGCGCCGCCGCGTCCCTGGAAAACCAGGTGACCCTGCTGACCCATTCCATGGGCGTGTTCCGCTTGCAGGGCGGCGAGGAACTGGCCGTGGCGCGCTCCTCCGGGCAACCGTCGGCATCCCGCCGCGCGCCCCAACCGGAAGCGGTCGAATGATGAACGGAGTGGCGAACTCTTGAGCGACCCCAAAGCCATGCTCAATGCAGGGGAGCGCCGGCCGGCGGAAAGTGCCGCGCCGGAACGGGATCTGGAATTTCGCGACGCGGATTTCGACCGTATTCGCGCGCTGATCTACCAGCGCGCCGGCATCGTGCTGGCCGATCACAAGCGCGACATGGTGTACAGCCGGGTGGGCCGGCGCGTGCGCAAGCACGGGCTGCACCGCTTCCAGGATTATCTGGCGCGGCTGGAGCGCGATCCGGACGGCGCCGAGAACGAAGCCTTCACCAACACCCTGACCACCAACCTGACGGCGTTTTTCCGGGAGGCGCACCACTTCCGGCTGCTGGCGGATCATCTGCTCGGCCGTGGCGGTCCGGTACGCATCTGGAGCGCCGGCGCTTCCACCGGCGAGGAACCCTATTCCATCGCCATGACGTTGCTGGAAGTGCTGGGCGACCGCGCCGACATCGAGGTGCTGGCCACCGACATCGACACCGATGCGCTGGACCGGGCGCGCCAGGGAGTTTATTCCCTGGAGCAGATCAACAAGCTCGACGAGCACCGCCGAAAGCGCTTTTTTCAGCGTGGCAGCGGACGCCGGGCAGGCTATGCGCGGGTGCGCCCGGAGGTGGCCGCGCGGGTGCGCTTCGAGCCACTCAATCTGGTGGCACCGGGCTGGCGGGTGTCGCCACCGTTCGACGCCATTTTCTGCCGCAACGTGATGATCTATTTCGACCGCACCACCCAGGCCCGCATCCTGGAACGTTTCGCGCCCTTGCTGAAACGGGACGGCCTGCTGTTCGCCGGTCATTCCGAAAGCTTTTCCTATATCAGTGACCGTTTCCGGCTGCGTGGCCAAACGGTTTACGTGCCCAACCATTAAAGATCACGCCGCCGTCGCCGATAGTCTGGAACAAGGAAGACACCGGGCGCGCGACGCCGGCGTCGTGACAGGGGGAGACCGACCTTGGGCGGGACCAAGATAAGAGTGCTGTGCGTCGATGACTCGGCGCTGATCCGCGACCTGATGAGCGAGATCATCAACAGCCAGGACGATATGGAAGTGGTGGCGGTGGCGCCGGACCCGCTGGTGGCCCGTGATCTGATCAAGCGCCATGACCCGGACGTGCTCACCCTGGACGTGGAAATGCCGCGCATGGACGGCCTGGATTTTCTCGAGCGGCTGATGCGGCTGCGCCCGATGCCGGTACTGATGGTGTCGTCGCTGACCCAGGCCGGCTCCGAAGTGACCCTGCGCGCTCTGGAACTGGGCGCGGTGGATTTTCTGCAGAAGCCGGCCCTGGGCATCCGTACCGGCATGCTGGAGTACGGCGAGCGCATCGCCGAGAAGGTGCGCGCCGCCGCCCAGTCGCGGCCACGCCGGCTGGCACCCCGGGGCGGTGAGCGAAAAGCGGCGCTGCGCCCGGTGATGGTGTCCAGCGAGAAGCTGGTGATCCTCGGCGCCTCCACCGGCGGCCCGGAAGCGATCCGTCAGGTGCTGGAACCGCTGCCGCCCAACTCGCCGGCGATTCTGATCGCCCAGCATATGCCCGGCGGCTTCACCCGTTCGTTCGCCCAGCGCCTGGACCGGCTTTGTCAGGTGTCCGTCAAGGAAGCCGAGGATGGCGAGCGGGTGCTGCCCGGTCACGTTTACATCGCCCCCGGCGAGCAGCACCTGAAGCTGGTGCGCAGCGGCGCCAACTATGTGGTGCGTCTGGATGACGGCGCGCCGGTGAACCGGCACCGCCCGTCGGTGGATGTGCTGTTCCACTCGGCGGCGCAGCAGGCCGGCGCCAACGCCATCGGCGTGCTGCTCACCGGCATGGGCAAGGACGGCGCCGACGGCCTGCTGGCCATGCGCCGCGCCGGGGCTCACACCCTGGCCCAGGATCAGGAAACGTCACTGGTGTTCGGCATGCCGCGGGAAGCCATTGCCCGCGACGCCGCCACCGAGGTTCTGCCCCTGGATCGCGTGGCGGAACGCATGATGGCGCTGGTCGCCGCCTCCGGGCGTGCCCAGCGGGTGTAACAACAAGACAACGGACTCCCTGAATAGAGGAACGCTGGAATGTTTAAAATCCCTCGTAATCTCAAGCTCAATACGGCGGTGGCCGGCGCCCTTATTCTCTGCGCCCTGATGATCGCCGTGCTGGTGGCGATTCGCTTCGTCACCAACCGCATGGTGGACGACTCGATCCGCACCCTGAACGTCGTCAACGTGGAGCAGCTCAATCAGATCAGCCGCGCCACCACGCTGCTCAACCAGGCGCGCATCGAGATGGATCTGGCCGCCGACTACCTGGACATGGGCATGCGCATGATCGCCGCCGACCAGGTGCAGAACGTGGGCGACCTGCTGGACCGTTCCCAGGCGCGTTTCGATCAGTTCGACGCGTCGGAGAAAACCACCGAGGCCGGCGCGGAACTGGCCGGTGAGCTGACCACCGCCTACGCCCGGGTGGTGGAACTCAGCCGCCAGCAGAAGACCAGCCTGGAAAGCGGCAGCCTCAGCGACTACCGCGCCCTGCGCCAGCAGTTGCTGGGGCCGGGCACCAACCTCAACAAACGGCTCACCGATTTCACCCGCTACGCCGACGAGCGCGGCGCGGAAATCATGGCGCACTACCGGCAGCAGTCGAAAATGCTGGCCACCATCGCCCTGGCGGCCCTGGCGCTGGCGGCGCTGGTGATGCTGCTGATCTACGTGGGGCTGCGCAAGATCGTGGTGCAGCCGCTGGAGAAAGCGGTGCGTACCCTGCAGCGCATCGCCCGCGCCGATCTGTCCGAGCGCATCGACGTGTACGGCCGCAATGAAGTGGGCCAGCTGTTCAGCGCCATGCGCGATATGCAGGACAGTCTCGGCAAGATCGTCGACGACGTGCGCGCCAGCAGCAACTCGATTCTGGTGGGCAGCTCCGAGATCGCTCGCGGCAACACCGACCTGTCCTCGCGCACTGAACAGCAGGCCGCCTCCCTGGAGGAAACCGCCACCAGCATGGAAGAGCTGACCGCCACCGTGAAGCAGAACGCGGACAACGCCCGCCAGGCCAGCAGCCTGGCCAACGACGCTTCCGGTACCGCGTCCCGGGGCGGCGACGTGATGCAGCAGGTCAGCACCAAAATGCAGGGCATCACGGAAAGCTCCCGCAAGGTGGCGGACATCACCGGCATGATCGACTCCATCGCCTTCCAGACCAACATCCTGGCGCTCAATGCCTCGGTGGAAGCGGCGCGGGCCGGCGAGCAGGGCCGTGGTTTCGCGGTGGTGGCCGGTGAAGTGCGCAACCTGGCCGGCAGCAGCGCCGACGCCGCCCGCGAGATCAAACAATTGATCGAGCGTTCCGCCGTGGAAGTGCAGGAAGGTTCCAACCTGGTGGAGCAGGCCGGCGAGACCATGAAGGAAGTGGTGGCCGCGGTGAAGCGGGTCACCGACATCATGGACGAGATCTCCGCCGCCTCCCAGGAGCAGAGCGGTGGCATCGAGCAGGTCAGCCAGGCGGTCAGCCAGATGGACGAAGTCACCCAGCAGAACGCCTCCCTGGTGGAAGAAGCCAGCGCCGCGGCGGCTTCCCTGGAAGAGCAGGCCAAACGCCTGGAGCAGGCGGTGGCGGTGTTCCGCCTCTCCGAGGAGCACCAGGACATGGCGCCGGTGGTGACGCCGGACACCGTGCCGCTGGTCGAGGACCTGGATGACGAGCCGGAGGCCAGGCAGGAGGCCGCCGCGCCGCGCGCGACCCGCGCGCCAGGCCAGCCCGCCGCCCGGGAGCCGCGCCGCGAGCCGGTTACCACCGAGGATGACTGGGAAGAATTCTGATCCAACCCCAATCGCGCCGGGCCGCCGCCCGGCGCTCCGACGCAGTGAGAGGAAAACATGGATAAGGGCATGAGTATTCTGGTGGTGGACGACTTTCCCACCATGCGCCGCATCGTTCGCAGCCTGCTCAAGGAGCTGGGCTTCACCAACGTGGACGAGGCCGAGGACGGCCAGGAAGCCCTGACCAAACTGAAAGGCGGCGGCTTCGACTTCGTGGTCTCGGACTGGAACATGCCGAACCTGGACGGTCTGGAGATGCTCAAGCAGATTCGCGCCGATGAATCGATGAAGTCCCTGCCGGTGCTGATGGTCACCGCCGAGGCGAAGAAGGACAACATCGTGGCCGCCGCCCAGGCCGGCGCCAATGGCTACATCGTCAAACCGTTCACCGCGGTGACGCTGGAGGAAAAGCTCAACAAGATTTTCGAGAAGCTGGGCAAATAACCGCCCCGTCCCTGCGATCGAGGAGAAGCGATTATGAGTGGTGAAGCGCGGTCCGTTACCGGCGAACCGGGGCACAACGACGATCTGGTGCAGCGCATCGGCCAACTGACCCGCATGTTGCGGGAGAGCATGCGCGAACTGGGTCTGGACAAGGAAGTGGAAAAGGCCGCCGAGGCGATCCCCGATGCCCGGGCGCGACTCAATTACGTGGCGTCGATGACCGAGCAGGCGGCGGAACGGGCGCTCAACGCGGTGGACCGTGCCCAACCCCTGCAGGACGAGATGGAGCGCGGCGCCCAGGCCCTCGATGAGAAATGGAACGCCTGGTTCCAGCAGCCCCTGGAACTGGACGACGCCCGCGAACTGGTCACCGAGACCCGCCAGTACCTGGGCGCGGTGCCGGCCATGGCGCGGGACACCAGCAAGGAATTGCTGGAGATCATGATGGCCCAGGACTTCCAGGACCTGACCGGCCAGGTGATCAAGAAGATGATGGAAGTGATCCAGGAAGTGGAGCGGCAGCTGCTGCAGGTGCTGCTGGAGAGCGTGCCCGAGGGCGAGGAGCGTGAGGCCATGCGCGAGCGCATGGACAACCGCACCGCCGAGGATGCCCGCCGCCGCGAACAGGCCGGCCTGATGAATGGCCCGCAGATCAAGCCGGACGGCGAGGACATCGTCAGCAGCCAGGACCAGGTGGACGACCTGCTCGACGAGCTGGGCTTCTAGCGGCGTCCGAATAACCGCCCAATCCACCCCTTAATCAACCATTCGGCCAGGCCCCCGTTGGCCGACACTATCCGCGAGAGAAACTGCGCGCGGATAGTGTCGTCATGGCCGACGAGACCGAAGATCAGGAAAAGACCGAAGAGGCCACGCCCCGAAAACGGGAGAAAGCCCGTGAAGACGGGCAGGTGGCCCGTTCCCGGGAGCTCACCACGGTGCTGCTGTTGTTCGCCGGGGTAGGTGGTCTGTGGGGGCTGGGCCCGGCCCTGTTCGACCGGGTCGGCACGGTGATGGAGCAGGCGTTTCTGTTCGACCGCCAGCAGGCGTTCGACAGCACCGTGATGCTGGTGCACGCCGGCGACCTGGGCGCCCGCGCTTTGTTCGGGCTGCTGCCTCTGTTTCTGCTGCTGGCGGTCACCGCCCTGATCGCCCCGAACCTGCTGGGCGGTTTTCTTATTTCCGCCAAATCCCTCAAGCCCCAGGCCGGCAAGCTCAACCCCATCAAGGGCCTGAAGCGGCAGTTCTCCTCCCAGGCTCTGGCGGAGTTGGCCAAGGCCATCGCCAAGGCCACCCTGGTGGGGCTGGTGGCGGTGAGCTTCATGGTTGCCCACCGGGGCGAATTCATGTCGTTGATGGACCAGCCCCTGCAGCAGGCCCTGGCCGACGCCCTGCGCATGGCGGCACTGGCCTGCGGGCTGATGGTGCTGTCGTTGATCGCGGTGATCCTGATCGACGTGCCGTATCAGCTGTGGAGCACCGCCAAGAAGCTGCGCATGAGCAAGGAAGAGGTCAAGCGCGAGCACAAGGAAAGCGAGGGCGACCCCCATCTGAAGGCCAAGATTCGCGGGCAGCAGCAGGCCATGGCCCGCAACCGCATGATGAGCCAGGTGCCGGACGCGGACGTGATCGTCACCAACCCCACCCATTACGCGGTGGCGCTGAAGTACGAGGAGCAGCGCATGAACGCCCCGCGCGTGGTGGCCAAGGGCGCCGACGCGGTGGCGGCGCGCATCCGCGAGCTGGCCGCCGAACACGCGGTGCCGTTGCTGGAAGCGCCGCCGCTGGCGCGCTCGCTGTACCGCCATGTGGACCTGGACCGGGAGATCCCCGGGCCGCTGTACACCGCCGTGGCGGAGGTGCTGGTGTGGGCGTTCCGTCTCAAACGCGCCCGGGAAGAGGGCGGTGAGACCCCGGCCCGGCCGGCGGACCTGACCGTGCCGGCGGAACTGGAGGTGGCCCCGTGAAGGCGCTCACCCAGTATCTGAGCCCGGCACGCGGACTGGCCGGCGTGGACGGCAAGGTGCTGGCCGGCCCGCTGCTGATCCTGGTGATCATGGCGATGCTGATTCTGCCGTTGCCGCCGTTCGCCCTGGATCTATTCTTTACCTTCAACATCGCCCTGTCGCTGATGGTGCTGCTGGTCAGCATGTTCACCCTGCGCGCCCTGGACTTCGCCGCCTTTCCGGCGGTGTTGCTGTTCACCACCCTGCTCAGGCTGGCCCTGAACGTGGCGTCCACCCGGGTGGTGCTGATGGAAGGCCACGAGGGTGGCGCCGCCGCCGGCAAGGTGATCGAGGCCTTCGGCCAGTTCCTGGTGGGCGGCAATTTCGCGGTGGGGCTGGTGGTGTTCCTGATTCTGGTGGTGATCAACTTCATGGTGATCACCAAGGGCGCCGGGCGCATCGCCGAGGTGGGCGCGCGCTTCATGCTGGACGCCATGCCCGGCAAGCAGATGGCCATCGACGCCGACCTCAACGCCGGCCTGATCGGCGAGGAGGAGGCCAGAACCCGCCGCGCCGAAGTGGCCCAGGAGGCGGATTTCTACGGCTCCATGGACGGCGCCAGCAAGTTCGTGCGCGGCGACGCGGTGGCCGGTCTGGTGATCATGGCGGTGAACATCATCGGCGGCCTGATCATCGGCATGATGCAGCACGACCTGTCGTTCGCCGACGCCGGCCGTACCTACACGCTGCTGACCATCGGCGACGGTCTGGTGGCGCAGATCCCGGCCCTGGTGATCTCCACCGCCGCCGGCGTCACCGTGTCCCGGGTCAACACCGAGCAGGACGTGGGCCAGCAGATGATCGACCAGCTGCTGGTCAATCCCAAGGTGCTGTTCCTGTCCGCCGGCGTGCTCGGTCTGCTCGGCATGGTGCCGGGCATGCCCAACTTCGTGTTCCTGCTGTTCACCGGCTTGCTGGCCGGCGCCGGCTGGTGGCTGAGCCGCCGCCATGACCGCCAGCTCGCCGAGGAGCAGATCCAGGCCCAGGCGGCGCCGGCGCAGCCGGAGGCGCCCGAGGCCAGCTGGGACGACGTGCAACTGATCGACACCCTGGGCCTGGAAGTGGGGCACCGCATCATTCCGCTGGTCGATTACCGTCAGCAGGGCGAGCTGCTCGGCCGCATCAAGAGCGTGCGCAAGAAGTTCGCCCAGGACGTGGGCTTCCTGCCGCCGGTGGTGCACATCCGCGACAACCTGGAGCTGGGCGCCAACGACTATGTGATTACCCTGAAAGGCGCCGAGGTGGGGCGCGGCCAGGCGTTCGCCGGCCAGTGGCTGGCCATCGACCCGGGCCAGGTCAGCGGTGAGGTGACCGGCACCCCCACCCGCGACCCGGCCTTCGGCCTGCCGGCGGTGTGGATCGACGAGGGCCAGCGCGAACAGGCCCAGGTGTACGGCTACACGGTGGTGGACGCCAGCACCGTGGTGGCCACCCACCTCAACCATCTGCTGCACGCCCATTCCGGCGAAATGCTGGGCCGCCAGGAAGTGCAGCGGCTGCTCGACAAGCTGGGCGAGGACGGCAAGAGCCTGGTGGAAGACGTGGTGCCCAAGCGGGTCTCGCTCACCACCCTGCAGCGCATTCTGCAGAGCCTGCTGGACGAGGACGTGTCGATCCGCGACCTGCGCACCATCCTGGATACCCTGGCGGAGCACGCCGGCGGCGACGGCGACAACGCCCACGATCTCACCGCCCGGGTGCGCCTGGCCCTGGGCCGCGCCATCACGTCGCAGTGGTTCCCGGGCGGCGACGAACTGCGCGTGATCGGCCTGGACGACCGTCTGGAGCAGGTGCTGAGCCAGGCTCTCAACGGCGGTGGCGCCCTGGAACCGGGCCTCGCCGACACCCTGATGAACCAGGCCGCCGACGCCCTGGAGCGTCAGGAGAACGCCGGCGACCCGCCGGTGCTGGTGGTGCCCCACGGGCTGCGCCCGCTGCTGGCCAGCTTCCTGCGCCGCCGTCTCAAGCATTTGGCGGTGCTGTCCCAGGCGGAGATTCCCGACGACCGCCATCTGCGCGTTACCCAGTTGATCGGAGGCTAGATGCAGCGTTTCACCGGCAGCAACCAGCGCGAAGCCATGGGCCGGGTGCGCGCCGCCCTGGGCGACGACGCCCTGATTCTGGCCAACCGCCGCACCGCCGAAGGCGTGGAAATCCTGGCGGTGCTGGAGGAGGCCCCGGTGCCGGAACCGGCGCCATCGCGGCCGTCGGCGCGCGCTGAGGCGCCGGCGGACGCCACCGAACAGTTGCTGCGCGAGGTGCGTGATCTGCGCGCCCGCCGGGAGCGGGCCGAGGCCGGCCCCGACTCCCCGCCGGCGCGCCTGGCCCGGCGGCTGGCG
>JAKUPL010000047.1 GCA_022449455.1 Alcanivorax sp.
AGCCGGAGGTGATCAAGGGATCCTCCGGAGAGGGTGCGAGATCTCGCCCGGTGCTCTCCAAGATCACCTTTGCGACCAGTGCTCCTACCCGGGCTTGCATGGGCCAAGCATACCCCCGCTGAGGGCGCCGGCGCCGGGTCGCGGTTCGCCGGGGTCACGTCCAGCGGGGCCTGATCGGCGTCGGCGTCCACCTTGGGCGCGGTCTGCTCGTCGGCGGCCTTGGGCGCCGCTTCCGGGGCCTTCGGCTGAGCCTGGGCGGCTTGCGGCGCGGGCTCGGCGGGTTTCTGCTCGGGCTCCACGGCTTTCGGCTGCGACGGCGCCGGTTCAGAGGCCGGGACCTGGGGCGCGGTGTCCGCCGCCTTCGGTTCGGCTTGAGCGGCCTCCGGCTTGGGCTCAGTGGCCTTCGGCTCGGGTTCAGCCGCCTTCGGCTCAGGTTCAACCGCCTTCGGCTTGGGCTCTGTGCCCTCCGGCTTCGGTGCGGCCGCCTCGGGCTTGGGCGCGGGGGCTTCCGGCTCATGTTTTGTCGCCTTCGGCTCGGCCTGCTTCGGCGCGGCGTCCGCGGCGGGGGCCGCCGGGTTGCTGCGGGCGGCCTCCTGGCGGGCGTCCTGTTCCGCTTTCACCGGCACTTCCGGGGCGGCGGCGGGCGGCGCGCTGTCGGCGGGGGTGCCGGCCTGCTCCGGTTTCACTTCCGGCTGGCCGGTTTCCACCGCCTGGGTGTCCCGGGCGCGCTGTTCGCCGGCGGTCGGCTTGCGGCGCGACTCGTCGGCGGCGGCCGGTTGCGCTTCGCTTTGCGCGCCTTCCTCGGCGGGGACCAGCTTGGCCCGCGGCGGACGGCTCTCGCCCCGTTCCTGGTCACGGCCCGGGGTGTTGTCCTCGGAGGTCATGCGCGGCGGTTGCCCGGGGGCGTCCTGGGACGCGGCGCGCTCAGCCTGGCCGGCGTCCTGGTCCTGGGGCCGGACGTCGGCCTGACCACGGTTGTCCGGCTGCGGGCGGTCGCCGCCCTCGGCCTGTTCCGGCTTGCCGGGGCGCTGACGTTCCCGCAGGGGACGGTCGTCCCGGGAGTCGGTGCGGCGCTGGGCCTTGGGGCCGTCGTCCTTGCGCGGACCCTTGTCCTGGGGCTTGTCCTGGGGCTTGTCCTGGCTCTTGGCTTTGCCGCCCTTGTTGTCGTTGCGGTTGTCGGCGCGGTTGTCGCCTTTGGCGTCCGCCTTGTCGGTCTTCGGCTCGGCGGGCTTGCCGTCGCGCTGGCCGTTATCCCGTTGCGCGTTGTCCCGTTGAGCATTATCCCGTTGCGTATTGTCCCGGGCGTTGTCGCCGTTACCGTTGTTGCCACCGCGTCCGCCACGGCCGCCGCGACGGTTGCGGCCACGGCCACGGCCGCCGTTGTCGCCATTGCCGTCGTCACGGGCGTTCTTGCGCTGGTCGTCCCGCGGGCCGCCGCGCTTATCGTCACGCTGGCCGTTGCGGTTGTCCTGGCGGTTGTCTTTCTGGTCGCCCCGGTTGTTGCCGCCCTTGGCGCGGTTCTGGCCGCCACGGCGACGGTCGTCGCGCTGGCCGCCGCGTTTGTCGTCGCGGCCGCTCTGACGCTTGGCGTTCTGCTGGTCCCGGCGCTTGGCGCGGGCCGCCTGCTCTTCCGGGGTGCCGTTGAACAGCACCGCCAGCCAGGTGAAGAAGCGGGCCAGGAAGTTGGTGGGCTGCACCGTCGGCGCCGGAGCCGCCTTGGCGGATTTGGCGGCCTGTTCCGGTTTGGCCGCTTCCGGTTTCTCGGCTTGCGGCTTGGGCGGCGGCGGCGCGGTGTCCGGGGCGATCAGTTTCACCGCCGGTTCCTGGGTCTTGATCTCGGTGTCCTGGGCGGACTGGGCGGCCGGGTCCTGGTGGCCTTCCACCAGCTCCAGTTCGTGGCTGACCAGGTCAGTGGTCTGGTCGTCACGGATCCGTTCCACCTCGAAGTGCGGCGTTTCCAGGTGCGGGTTGGGGATCACCAGTACGCGCACCTTGTGGTTGGCCTCGATCTCGCGCAGTACCTGGCGCTTCTCATTGAGCAGGAAGGTGCCCACCGGCACCGGCACCTGGGCCTGGATCTCGCCGGTGCGCTCCTTCATCACCTCTTCTTCGATCAGGCGCAGGATGCTCAGAGCGAGGGACTTCACGTCGCGGATGTGGCCCAGGCCGTCACAGCGCGGGCACACGATGCTCGACGTCTCGCCCAGGCTGGGGCGCAGCCGCTGACGGGACAGCTCCAGCAGGCCGAAGCGGGAGATGCGGCCCAGCTGAATGCGCGCGCGGTCCGCCTCCAGGGCGTCGCGCATGCGGTTTTCCACCTCGCGCTGGTTGCGCGCCGGGCCCATGTCGATGAAGTCCACCACGATCAGGCCGCCGATGTCGCGCAGACGCAGCTGGCGGGCGATCTCGTCCGCCGCCTCCAGGTTGGTCTGCAGGGCGGTTTCCTCGATGTCCGCGCCCTTGGTGGCGCGGGAGGAGTTGATGTCGATGGACACCAGCGCCTCGGTGGGATCGATAACGATGGAACCGCCGGAGGGCAGCTTCACTTCACGCTCGAAGGCGGTCTCGATCTGCGACTCGATCTGGTAGCGGGAGAACAGCGGCGTGTCGTCGCTGTACAGCTTGATCTTGTGCTGGAAGTCGGTCATCACCTGTTGCACGAAGGCCTGGGCCTCGTTGTAGACCTTCTGGGAGTCGATCAGGACTTCCCCGATGTCCTTGCGCAGGTAGTCGCGGATGGCGCGGATGATGACGTTGGATTCCTGATAGATCAGGAAGGGGGCCTTGCGGGTCTCGGACGCCTCGGCGATGGAGCCCCACAGCTTGAGCAGGTAGTTGAGGTCCCACTGCAGCTCCTCGGCGGAGCGGCCCAGGCCGGCGGTGCGCACGATCACGCCCATCTCGTCGGGGATTTGCAGGCTGCCCAGGGCTTCCTTGAGCTGCTGGCGTTCCTCGCCCTCGATGCGGCGGGAAATGCCGCCGGCGCGGGGGTTGTTGGGCATCAGCACCAGATAGCGGCCGGCCAGGCTGATGAAGGTGGTCAGGGCGGCGCCTTTGTTGCCACGCTCTTCCTTGTCCACCTGGATGATCACTTCCTGGCCTTCCTTGATCACCTCTTTGATGTTGATGCGACCCTGGATGTCCTTAGGGTCCTTCTGGAAATACTGACGGGAGATTTCCTTGAGAGGCAGAAAGCCGTGGCGCTCGGCGCCGAAGTCCACGAAGGCGGCTTCCAGGGAGGGTTCGATGCGGGTGATCTTGCCTTTATAGATGTTGGCTTTTTTCTGCACGCGGGTGCGGTGTTCGATGTCCAGGTCGTAGAGTCTCTGGCCATCCACCAGCGCAACCCGAATCTCTTCGGGGTGCGTGGCATTGATCAACATACGTTTCATTGTGCTACCACAAGGTTCGTGGCGGCGAGCAGCGGGCCGGTATCCATACCGGTATCAGACCTTCTGGCCCGGGCGTCGGAAGAAATGCCTGGCAGGCATGAACGTCCCGTAGGAGAGGCGCGCTAGCGCGATCACGACGGTGCTGATTGCCTGTTGTCGACCTTTCCCTGTGCTCCGGGCTGGTTGAAGTTGCGCCGTTGGCGTCGCTCGCGAGGCGATAGTCGTATCGGCTTCGCGGTTGGTCCGGCGCGTCGGGCGCCGGAACCTGTGTCTGTATACCGATGCGGTCCGTCCCCGGGCGCGTCGTGCGCGGCCACGGGGGCGGGCCGTTTTGTCTTCGACCTGATGCTGCCACCGCCGGTGTTGGTTGTCGGTCGACCGCCGGGGGGAGTTGTGTTGCCGCCCCGGGGGTCGTGCAGCGTCCGGACCCGGAGGGTCCGTTCGGTTCTTTTGTCGGGCGGGCTGGCAGGGTGTTCGGGTCTACCGACGGCGAATGGTCGCTGCGCGTCGCCGTTGGCCAGCCCTGGCCGACATCGGATCATAGCAGCGAAACCGCAATGGGATCAATCAGATACATTGCTGATGCGTGAAGGGTTCGAGTCCGCACGCAAGGCTGGCGGAGCGCGCCCACAGGGCCTAGAATCGCCGCATGTCAGAGACCCCCGCCGCCGATCGCGTCACTTTCATTACCATCGATGAAGGCCGCGACGGCCAACGCCTGGATAATTTCCTGTTCGTCCACCTCAAGGGCGTGCCCCGTTCGCGCATCTACCGGATCATCCGTGCCGGCGAGGTGCGCGTGAACAAGAAGCGCGCCAAGCAGACCACCCGGCTGGCCACCGGCGACGTGGTGCGCATCCCGCCGGTGCGCACCAGCGAATCGGCGGCGCCGCCGGTGGTCAGCGACGGCCTCGCCGAGCGCCTGTCCCGGGCGCTGCTCTACGAGGACGAGCGGCTGATGATCTTCAACAAGCCCGCCGGCCTGGCGGTGCACGGCGGCAGCGGCGTCAGCCTGGGCCTGATCGAGGCGCTGCGCGTGCTCTATCCCAAGGAAACCCAGCTGGAGCTGGTGCACCGGCTGGACCGGGACACCAGCGGCTGCATCATGGTGGCCCGGCATCGGGGGTTCTTGCGCAAATTGCAGCGGCTGATGCAGCAGGGCGGGGTGGAAAAGCGCTACTGGCTGCTTTGCCAGGGCTTCAAGGGCGGCGAGCGCCGCATGGAGGCGCCGCTGCTGAAGCTGATGCAGGGCAACGAGCGGGTGGTGCGGGTGTCCCGGGAGGGCAAGCCCTCGATCACCGATTTCACCCTGCTGGAGCGCTTCGGCGACACCGCCCTGGTGGAAGCCACCCTGGGCACCGGCCGTACCCACCAGATCCGCGTGCACGCCCAGTTCGGCGGCTTCCCGCTGCTGGGCGACGACAAGTACGGCAGCGAGCGCGGCGACCGCAAGCTGGCCGAACTGGGCCGGCGCCGGCTGTGCCTGCACGCCCGGTCCCTGGCGTTCCGGCACCCGGAAAGCGGGGAGCGGGTGCGGGTGGAAGCGCCCCTGGACGAGGATTTCGAGGCCATTCTGGGTGCCCTGAAGGCGGACAAACGATGAGCGGGCGCTACGACCTGGTGATCTTCGACTGGGACGGCACGGTGATGGATTCCACCGCGCGCATCGTCGAGTGCATGCACCGGGCCGGCGCCGACCTGGCGTTGCCGGTGCTGGACGACGAGGCGGTGCGCGGCATCATCGGCCTGGGGCTGCCGGAGGCGATCCGTGTCCTGTACCCGGACATCGACGACCACGGGGTGGGGCGCATGCGCGACTGCTACGCCCGCCATTTCGTGGCCGCCGAGCGGGAGCCCAGCCCGCTGTACCCGGGCGCCCTGGAGACCCTGGCGGCGCTGCGCGACGGCGGGCTGCGGCTGGCGGTGGCCACCGGCAAGAGCCGCAAGGGGCTGGACCGGGTGTGGACCGGCAGCGACCTGGGCCACTGGTTTCACGCGTCCCGCTGCGCGGACGAGAGCGTGTCCAAGCCGGCGCCGGCCATGGTTGAGGAATTATTGGCGGAATTGGCGGTCCGTCCGGAGCGGGCCGTGGTGGTGGGCGACACCGCCTTCGACCTGGAAATGGCCCTGGCCGCCGGCGTTGACCGCATCGGCGTCAGCTATGGCGCCCACCCGGTGGAGCGGCTCAGCCCGTTCCAGCCGCTGGCGGTGATCGACGCCTTGCCGGAGCTGCTGCCGCTGGTCGGCATCGGCGCCCACATTGACCACGAGGAACGAGTGTGACGATGGAACCCTATAATAAGGAACCGGACCACAAAGAGTGGAAGCTGATCGAGAAGCTGCTGGGCCAGGCCCAGGCGGAACAGCGCAAAAGCCGGCGCTGGGGGATCTTCTTCAAGAGCCTGGGCTTTGTCTACCTGTTCGCCATGCTCTATCTGTTCGCCGCCAACCGGCCCGGGGACTCCCTGGCGGTGGCCGAGCCGCACGTGGCGGTGGTGGACGTGACCGGGGCCATCATGAGTGATTCGGCGGCCAGCGCCGACCTGATCACCACCGGCCTGCGCGACGCCTTCGAGGCGGACAACAGCAAGGCGGTGCTGCTGCGCATCAACAGCCCCGGCGGCTCGCCGGTGCAGGCCAATTTCGTCTACAACGAGATCCGCCGGCTGCGCGCGGAGTACCCGGACAAGAAGCTGTACGCGGCGATCACCGACATGGGCGCCTCCGGGGCCTATTACATCGCCTCGGCGGCGGACGAAATCTACGCCGACCCGGCCAGCATCGTCGGCTCCATCGGCGTGATCATGGCCGGTTTCGGCGTGCAGGAAGCCGCCGAGAAGCTGGGCGTGGAGCGTCGCGTCTACACCGCCGGCGAGAACAAGGACATTCTCGACCCGTTCGCGCCGGTGCGCGAGAAGGACCGGGAACACGTGCAGACCATGCTGGATGAGATCCACCAGCAGTTTATCGGCGCGGTGAAGGAAGGGCGCGGCGACCGTCTGAAAGTGGAGGGTCACCCGGAGCTGTTCTCCGGCCTGTTCTGGACCGGCGAGCGGGCCCTGTCCCTGGGGCTGGTGGACGGTCTCAAGAGCCCGGGGCAGGTGGCCCGGGACGTGGCCGGCGTGGACGAGATGGTCAACTACACCGTCAGCGGCTCGGCCCTGGACAAGGTGCTCAAGCGCTTCGGCGTCTCCGTGGGCGACGGCCTGGGCAAGTCCCTGGGCCTGGACGCCGGCGCGCCCAATATTCGCTAGGGCGGCGATGACGGGCGGGCCGTGCCGGTCCCCCGCGAGTTGAAAGTGAAAAGTGAAAAGTTGAAAGGGCGGGCAACTCATACGCCCTTTCCGCGGCCGCTGGCCGGCAAAGCGCGTTGTTTGCCTCACCGTATAAAACGCGGGCAGGGCCGCGCCGACTGACGGTGCTCTCCCGCGTTTTAACTTTTAACTTGTAACTTTGAACTCGTCTCAGGCCGGCAGGACGATCCCTTCGGCGGCCAGAAAATCCGTGAGCATGATCAACGGCAGGCCGATCAGGGCGTTGGGGTCGCGGCCTTCCAGCGCCTTGAACAGCACGATGCCGAGGCCCTCCGATTTGAAGCTGCCGGCGCAGTTGAACGGCTGCTCCTGCTCGATATAGCGCTCGATCTGGTCGTCGCGGAGGGTGCGGAAGTGCACCTGGAAGCGCTCGCAGCCGGTCTGGTGACGGCCGGAGGCGGCGTCCAGCAGGCACAGGCCGGTCAGGAAGGTCACCCGCCGGCCGCTGGCGCGCCGCAGCTGGGCCCGGGCGTTGGCGTGGTCACCGGGCTTGCCGAGCACCTCGCCGTCGATCACCGCCACCTGATCGGAGCCGATGATCAGGGCGTCCGGATGGGACGCGGCCAGCGCGTCCGCCTTGGCGCGGGCCAGCCGCAGCACCAGGTCGGTGGGGCGCTCACCGGCCCGGGCGCTTTCGTCGATGTCCGGACTGTGATGGTCGAACGCCAGCCCCAGCTTGCCGAGGACTTCGCGGCGGAACGGGGACGAGGAAGCCAGGATCAGGGGTCGGGACGGTGCTTTCATGGAGTACTCCGCGGGTCAATCGCCGCGAAGTGTACCGACGGTGCCGCGCGCCTGCACGAAAAAACCCGGTTTCTCAATCAGTTAACAATCCGCCGGCCGCCGCAATTTCGCTTTGACAGAGGGCGGGGCCGCGCCTAGAATTGCGCGCTTATGTTTTCAGGGCAACTGCCACCGTATCTGGAACCGCGCAAGTTCGCGGATCAGGAACGCGTCATCGAAGGCGAAGCCCGGGTCGGGGATCTGCCCCGTCTGCGGGAATATCGCGACAGCCAGGATCAGCCGGTCCGGGTCTCCCTGGCCTTTGGCCGCGATGAAGACGGCCGTGGGCGCGTTCAAGGTCGTGTGGAAGCCACCCTGATACTGGTTTGCCAGCGTTGTCTGGAACCGGTGCACCACCCCGTCGTCGCCGACGTGGATCTGGTGCTGGTGTGGAGCGAGGATCAGGCCAAGGCGCTGCCGGCGGACCTGGATCCCTTGCTGGTCACCGAGGAGCGTTTGAGTCTGGCGGAGTTGCTCGAAGAGGAGCTGCTGCTGGCCCTGCCCCTGGTGGCCCTGCACGACGAGTGCCCGCGTCCGGCCTCCACCGGCTCCGAACCGGAACCGGAAGGTGACCCGGACGATACGCAAACCAATCCGGATAATCCGTTTGCCGTGCTGGCCCGCCTCAAGGGCCGCCGCAAGTAACAGGCCGAGGAGCAAGCAATGGCTGTTCAACAGAATCGCAAGTCCCGTTCCAAGCGCGGCATGCGTCGTGCCCACGACGCCCTGTCCGCACCGACCCTCACCGAGGACAGCAACAGCGGTGAAGTGCATCGTCGTCACCACATCTCTCCGGACGGCATGTACCGTGGTCGTCAGGTGATCCGCACCGACGAACTGGACGACGAAGAAGAGTAAGTCCGTCGTCGCCCATGGGCGACGTCACAGGACCGAACCGGAACGGGAGCCCTGAGGGCTCCCGTTTTGTTGTTGCCCGGTTCCCTCGGGGCCATGACCACCTTTATCATGGCCGTCGCTTCGTCAAGTCAGGATACTTGCCATGCCAGCGGTTGTGACCCTGGCCGTGGACGCCATGGGTGGCGATCACGGTCTGCCGGTAACCGTGCCCGCCGTGGCGCGGATACTGGCCCGCCATGACAATCTGCACGTCATCATGGTGGGCGAACCGGGCGCCCTTGCCCCGGAACTGAAAAAAGAAAAGCTGGACGCCCACCCGCGCCTGAGCGTGCAGGCGGCCTCCGAAGTGGTGGCCATGGACGATCCGGTGGCCGTGGCCCTGCGCCAGAAAAAAGACTCCTCCATGCGGGTGGCCATCAATCTGGTCAAGGAAGGGCGCGCCCAGGCCGCGGTCAGTGCCGGCAACACCGGCGCCCTGATGGCGGTGAGCCGCTTCGTGCTCAAGACCCTGCCCGGGGTGGACCGCCCGGCCATTTGCACCGCCATTCCCACCGCCTCCGGCCACTGCCACATGCTCGACCTGGGCGCCAACGTGGACTCCGAGCCCGAGCATCTGCTGCAATTCGCGATGATGGGGCAGGCCGTGGTGCGCGCCGTGGACGGCCAGAAAAGCCCCAAGGTGGCGCTGCTGAACATCGGCGAGGAAGACATCAAGGGCAACGAGCAGATCAAGGAAGCCGCCGCCCTGATGAGCCAGGCCGGGGATCTGAACTACGTGGGCTTCGTGGAAGGCAACGGCATCTTCCTGGGCGACGTGGACGTGGTGGTGTGCGACGGCTTCGTCGGCAATGTGTCGCTGAAAACCATGGAGGGCGTGGCCAAGATGATCGGCGGTATGATCCGCGAGGAAGCCGGCCGTTCGTGGCTGCGCAAGCTCAGCGGCCTGTTCGCGCTGCCGCTGCTCGGCGGCCTGAAGAAGCGCATGGACCCGGACCGCTACAACGGCGCCAGCCTGGTGGGCCTCAATGGCGTGGTGGTGAAAAGCCACGGCGGCACCAGCGTGGAAGGCTTCGCCAGCGCCCTGGAAGTGGCGGTGCTGGAAGCCGAGCGCAATGTGCCGGCGCTGATCCGCGACGCTCTGGCGCCGCTGGAATAGAACCCCGGTTCATACTTTGTTGCAGGCCGGGAACGGACAAGCCCGGCCCGGACGGGCATACTGCCGGCCACGAACAAACGGGCGAACACCGATAGAGGATCCCCATGTCGAAAACCGCATTCGTCTTTCCCGGCCAGGGCTCCCAGAGCCTCAATATGCTGGCCGATTTCGCCGACCGCACCCCGGTGCGTCAGGCCTTTCAGGAAGCCTCCGGGGCGCTGGACCTGGACCTCTGGGCGCTGTCCCAGGAAGGTCCGGAAGCGGCCCTCAACCGCACCGAGAACACCCAGCCCCTGCTGCTCACCGCCGGCGTCGCCCTGTGGAAGCTGTGGGAGCAGGCCGGCGGCCCGCGCCCGGCGCTGCTGGCCGGCCACAGCCTGGGTGAGTACACCGCGCTGACCTGCGCCGGCGTGCTCAATCTCGGTGACGCGGTGCGCCTGGTGCGCACCCGGGGCCAGCTGATGCAACAGGCGGTGCCGGACGGCGCCGGCAGCATGGCGGCGATCCTGGGCCTGGACGACGATCAGGTGCGCCAGGCCTGCGCCGACGCCGCCGACGGCGAGGTGGTGGAAGCGGTCAACTTCAACGCCCCCGGCCAGGTGGTGATCGCCGGCCAGGCCAGCGCCGTGGAGCGCGCCGTGGCCGCCTGCAAGGCCGCCGGCGCCAAGCGCGCCATGCCCCTGCCGGTGAGCGTGCCGTCCCACTGCGCACTGATGAAGCCTGCGGCGGACCAGCTCGCCGAGCATCTGGCCAACACCAATTTCCACGCCCCGGAACTGCCGGTGATCAATAATGTGGACGTGGCCCGGGAAACCGACCCGGCGCGCATCCGCGATGCCCTGATCCGTCAGCTCTATTCCCCGGTGCGCTGGGTGGAAACCGTGCAGGCGCTGGCCGCCGACGGCGTCACCACCCTCTATGAATGCGGCCCGGGCAAGGTGCTCAGCGGCCTGGCCAAGCGCATCGACCGTTCCCTGACCGCCAAGCCGCTGGAAAACGGCGCCGCCTTCGACGCGGCCCTGAGCGGCGATCAGGCCTGATTGAGGACAAGGACACAGCCATGAGTGAAGAACGCAAGGTCGCCCTGGTCACCGGCGCCACCCGCGGCATCGGCCGCGCCATCGCCGAGCAGCTGGCCGACGCCGGCCTGTTCGTGGTGGGCACCGCCACCAGCGAGAAGGGCGCCGCCACCATCGCCGACTATCTGGGCGAGCGCGGCACCGGCGTGGTCATGAACGTGGCCGACGACGGCTCCGTGGCGGACACCGTCAAGCACATCAGCGAAGCCCACGGCGCGCCGCTGGTGCTGGTCAACAACGCCGGCATCACCCGCGACAACATCATGCTGCGCATGAAGGCGGACGAGTGGAGCGAGGTGATCAACACCAACCTGAATTCCCTGTACCGGGTGTCCAAGGCCTGCCTGAAAGGCATGACCAAGGCACGCTGGGGCCGGGTCATCAACATCAGCTCGGTGGTCGGCACCATGGGCAACGCCGGCCAGGCCAACTACGCCGCCGCCAAGGGCGGGGTGGAAGGGTTCACCCGGGCGCTGGCCCGGGAGCTGGGCTCGCGCAATATCACCGTCAACGCGGTGGCGCCGGGCTTTATTCAGACCGATATGACCGATGCCCTGCCGGAAGCGCAGCGCGAAGCGCTGCTCGGCGGCATCCCCCTGGGACGCCTGGGTTCACCGGCGGAAGTGGCCAGCGCGGTGGCCTGGCTGGCCAGTGACGGCGGCGGTTATGTGACCGGTACCACGATCCATGTCAACGGCGGCATGTTCACCGGCTGAGAAAAACAGGCGAACGGCGGGACACGGCGGCAAAAAAACGCTATCGTGCCCGCATCCGAAGCTAAACATTTGGAAACTTATCCGTGAAGACGGGTATCGAGAGCGGCTTGCAAGCGCGTTTGGCGTTCACCTAGAATAGCCGCTCATAGGTGCTCGCACACCATCAACAGGAGAGTTATAACATCATGAGCAGCATCGAAGAACGGGTCCAGAAAATCATCGTCGAACAACTCGGCGTCAAGCCGGAAGACGTGAAATCCGAAGCTTCCTTCGTCGAAGACCTGGGCGCCGATTCACTGGACACTGTTGAGCTGGTAATGGCCCTCGAAGAAGAATTCGAGACGGAAATTCCCGACGAAGAAGCTGAGAAGATCAGCACCGTTCAAGCTGCCGTGGATTACATCAAGGCGCATAGCTGATACCGATCGCGGCCGACGAACAGACAGCCAGAAAACCGCAGGCTCATCGGGCTTGCGGTTTTTTTTCGGTTAGCGTCCTACCGTGCCCCCGGCGCGGTGACGCGGCTACAGTGGGAATCGCGCCGCCGCGTGGCGCGCTTCCGAGTCGGGAGGAAATCAGGTGACACGACGTCGAGTAGTAATCACCGGTCTGGGCATGCTGACGCCGTTGGGCGCCGACGTGAACAGCACCTGGGAAGGCATTCTGGCGGGCCGCAGCGGCATCCGTCCGATCGAGCATTTCGACACCGAAGCCTTCGCCACCAAATTCGCCGGCCTGGTGCCGGAGTTCGCCTTGGAGGAGTACCTGTCCCCCAAGGAAGCGCGCAAGATGGACCTGTTCGTGCAGTACGGCATGGTCGCCGCCATTCAGGCGATCCGTGATTCCGGCCTGGAGATGGACAAGGAAAACGGCGAGCGCATCGGCGCCGCCATCGGCTCCGGCATCGGTGGCCTCACCAACATCGAGGAAAACCACCAGAAGCTGCTGGAGTCCGGCCCCCGCAAGCTGTCGCCGTTCTTCGTGCCGAGCACCATCATCAACATGATCGCCGGTAACCTGGCGATTCTGTTCGGCCTCAAGGGCCCCAACTTCGCCACCGTCACCGCCTGCACCACCGGCACCCACAACATTGGTTTCGCGGCCCAGCAGATCCAGCTCGGCGCCGCCGACGTGATGATCGCCGGTGGCGCGGAGAAGGGCTCCACGCCGCTGGGCATGGGCGGTTTCGCCGCCGCCCGGGCGCTGTCCACCCGCAACGACGATCCGCAGGCCGCCAGCCGGCCCTGGGACCGGGACCGGGACGGTTTCGTGCTGTCCGACGGCGCCGGCGCCCTGGTGCTGGAAGAGTACGAGCGCGCCAAGGCCCGGGGCGCCCGGATCTACGGTGAGCTGATCGGTTTCGGGGTGAGCGACGACGCCTACCACATGACCGCGCCCTCCGAGGACGGCGCCGGCGCCGCCCTGTCCATGGGCAACGCCTTCCGGGACGCCGGCGTGGACCCCGCCGAGGTCGGCTACGTGAACGCCCACGCCACCTCCACCAAGGTGGGGGACCTGATCGAGATCCACGCGGTCAAGAAAATCTTCGGCGACCACGCCCACAAGCTGGCCATGAGCTCCACCAAATCCATGGTCGGCCACCTGCTCGGCGCCGCCGGCGCGGTGGAGGCGATCTTCACCCTGCTGGCCATGCGCGACTCGGTGGCCCCGCCGACCATCAACCTGGATAACCCGGACGAAGGCTGCGACCTGGATCTGGTGGCCAACCAGGCCCAGGCGCGGACCATCGACATGGCGCTGTCCAACTCCTTCGGGTTCGGCGGCACCAACGGTTCACTGCTGTTCCGCAAGGTGTGAACGGCGCGGTCGCCAGCGACGACCGGGGCCTCGCCTATGGCGACGGCCTGTTCGAGACCCTACGGGTCTCCGCCGCCGGCGACACGCCGCTGTGGCCGCGCCACCGGGCGCGGCTGCTGGACGGCGCCGCCCGCCTCGGTATTCCCGTGGACGGCGCGGCCCTGGAACGGTGCCGGACCGACGCCCTGGCCGGAGACACCGGCGCCGGGGTGCTCAAGCTGACCCTGACCCGGGGCCCCGGCGGCCGCGGTTACCTGCCTCCCGATGACCCCACGCCCACCCTGTTCGCGCGACGCGGCGGCCTGCCGCCGTGGACCGCCGCCCAGCGCGAGCAGGGCGTGCAACTGGGGGTGTGCGATACGCCCCTGGGTCTGGACCCGCTGGCCGGTTGCAAGCATCTCAACCGGCTGCCCCAGGTGCTGGCGCGCCGGGAAGTGGCGGCGGCGGGCTGGGACGAGGGGCTGATGCTGGACGAATGGCGGCGCCCGGTGGAAGCCACCGCCATGAACCTGTTCGCGGTGTTCGGCCATACCCTGTGGACGCCGTCCCTGGAGCGCGCCGGCGTGGCCGGGGTGGCCCGCGCCTGGCTGCTGGAACGGGCCGCCGCCGACGGCTGGTGCATCGATGTGCGTATGCGGCCGTTGTCACATCTGCGCGCCGCCGACGGGGTTTTTCTCAGCAATGCGGTTGTGGGCGTGCTGCCGGTGCGTAAACTGGCGCAATGGGTCTGGCCGGTGCCCGAGCCGGTACGACGATTTCAACGGGATCTGGATCACCTCTTTCAATAATGCGCCGAAAAATTCGAGTGTTCGGTCTGCTGGTACTGCTCGTCCTGATCGGCGTGCCGCTGGCCGGTTTCTGGGTGAGCAGCTGGCTGCACCGCCCGCTGCCGATGAACGAACCGGTGGTGGTCAACGTGGAGCGGGGGGCGTCCTTCAACGGCATGCTGGCCGACCTGCGTGGCCGGGGGCTGCTGGGTGACCCCGGCGAGGCGCGCCTGCGCCGTTGGGGCGCGCGCCTGTACAGCGCCTTCACCGACCTGGACGGCCGCCTGCACGTGGGGGAATACGAGCTGGCCCCCGGTGATTCCCTGCTGACCCTGCTGGAGATGATCGACCGGGGCGAGGTGCTGCAGCGCAGCGTCACGCTGGTGGAGGGCTGGAACTTCCGCGAGTGGCGGGCGCTGCTGGCCAGCAAGGACGGCATCGAGCACACCCTGGGTGAACTGAGCGGCGAGCAGATCATGGCCCGCCTGGGCCTGCCGGATACCCACCCGGAGGGCTGGTTCGCGCCGGAAACCTATTTCTACACCCGTGGCACCACGGATCTGGCCCTGTTGCGACGGGCCCTGGAGCGCCAGCGCCGGCTGCTCGACGACGCCTGGCTGTCCCGCGATGACGATCTGCCCTACAACAGCCCCTACGAGGCGCTGATCATGGCCTCGATCATCGAGAAGGAAACCGCGGTGCCCGACGAACGCGGCCGCATCGCCGGGGTGTTCATCAACCGCCTGCGGCGGGGCATGCGCCTGCAGACCGACCCCACCGTGATCTACGGCATGGGCGAGGCCTACGACGGCAATATCCGCCGTTCCGACCTGCGCCGGGCCACCCCGTACAACACCTATGTGATCAGCGGCCTGCCGCCCACGCCCATCGCCATGCCCGGCCGCGACTCGATCCTGGCGGCGGTGCGCCCGGCGCCCACCGAGGACCTGTTCTTCGTGGCCCGGGGCGACGGCAGCCACAAGTTTTCCAAAACCCTGGCCGAGCACCAGCGGGCGGTGCGGGAATTCCAGCTGCAGCGCCGCGCCGACTACCGCTCGCGCCCGGAGCCGTCCCGGTGACCGGCCGCTTCATCACCCTGGAAGGGGGCGAGGGCGCCGGCAAGAGCTCCAACCTGGCCTGGCTGGCGGAGCGCCTGCGCGAGGCCGGCGTGCCGGTGACCGTGACCCGGGAGCCGGGCGGCACCGACCTGGCCGAGCGCATCCGCGCGGTACTGCTGGACCCGGGCGCGGAAACCATGGCCGACAGCACCGAACTGCTGCTGGTGTTCGCCGCCCGTGCCCAGCATCTGGAGGCGCTGATCCGTCCCGCCCTGGCCCGTGGCGACTGGGTGCTTTGCGACCGCTTCATGGACGCCACCTGGGCCTACCAGGGCGCCGGACGGGGCTTTGATCCGGCCGCCATCGCGGCCCTGGAATCCCTGGTGCTGCGCGGCCTGACGCCGGACCGCACGCTGCTGTTCGACGTGCCGGTGGCCCAGGGCATGGCCCGCGCCGGCAAGCGCTCCAGCCCGGACCGCATCGAGCGGGAGACGGTGGCCTTTTTCGAGCGGGTGCGGCAATGCTACCTTGAGCGGGCGGCGGCGGAGCCGGAGCGGTTCCGGCTGATCGACGCCGGCGCCGAACTGGACGCGGTTCGCGCCGAACTGGATACCCATCTTCAGGAGATGCTGCGGTGGCGGTAAGCGCATCGGCGAAACGGGCGCCGATTCAGGTGCCCTGTCCCTGGCACCGGGACGAGATGCAGCGGCTGCTGGACCAGCACGCCCGGGGCCGGCTGCCCCATGCCTTGCTGCTGGCCGGCGCCGCCGGCATTGGCAAGTACCGGCTGGCCCAGGCGCTGGCCCAGGCGCTGCTGTGTGAGCGACCCGCCGCCGGCCTGGCCTGTGGGGAATGCGACGGCTGCCACCTGAGCGTGGCCGGCACCCACCCGGATTTCCAGACCTTGGCCCCGGAGCCGGGCTCCAACACCATCAAGATCGACCAGGTGCGCCGGCTGCTGGAATTCGCCGGCCGCACCGCCCAGTACGGCGGCGCCCGGGTGGCCCTGATCGCCCCGGCGGAAGGGCTCAACCGCAGTGCCCAGAACGCGCTGCTGAAAACCCTGGAGGAGCCCGGCGAAGGGCTGGTGCTGATTCTGGTCAGCGACCAGCCGAGCCTGTTGCTGCCCACCATTCGCAGCCGTTGCCAGCAGCGCCACCTGCCGTTGCCACCGGGGGAGGCGGCGCTGGCCTGGCTGACGCCGCAGACCGGTGAGCACGAGGCGGCGGCGCTGCTGGCGGCCGCCCAGGGGGCGCCGCTGCGGGCCCTGGCGCTGCAGGAGGCGGACTGGTTCGCCGCCCGGGAACAGCTCGCCGGGCAATTGCTGTCGGTGGCCCAGGGGCGCCTGTCGCCGGCCCAGGGCGGTCAGGC
>JAKUPL010000048.1 GCA_022449455.1 Alcanivorax sp.
GTAAGGTACGCCCACCTGGCGGGACAGCAGGATGTGCTCGCGGGTTTGCGGCATCGGGCCGTCCGCCGCGGAGCACACCAGAATCGCGCCATCCATCTGCGCCGCACCGGTGATCATGTTCTTCACGTAGTCGGCGTGGCCGGGGCAGTCAACGTGCGCGTAGTGACGGTTCGGGGAGTCGTACTCCACGTGAGAGGTCGCAATGGTAATACCGCGCTCACGCTCTTCCGGCGCATTGTCGATCTGATCGAACGCGCTCGCGGAACCGGAACCCCAGGTCTCGAAGCACACCCGCGTCAGGGCGGCCGTCAGCGTCGTCTTACCATGGTCAACGTGACCAATGGTGCCTACGTTTACGTGCGGTTTACTACGTTCAAACTTTTCCTTTGCCACGGCTCTATACCTTTAACAAATTAACCGTAAATTTAAGATTTCTTACCGCTGATCACATCGTCGGCGATGTTGCGCGGCGCTTCGGCGTACTTCAGAAACTCCATGGAGTAGCTGGCACGGCCCTGGGACATGGAACGCAGGTCGGTGGCGTAGCCGAACATCTCGGACAGCGGCACCTCGGCGCGGATGATCTTGCCGGACAGCGTGTCTTCCATGCCCTGCACGATACCGCGGCGACGGTTCAGGTCGCCCATTACGTCACCCATGTACTCCTCGGGGGTTACCGCTTCCACCTTCATCATCGGCTCCAGCAGTACCGCGCCGGCTTCCTTGGCGGCGTTCTTCACGGCCAGGGCACCCGCCATGCGGAAGGCGTTCTCGTTGGAGTCCACCTCGTGGTAGGAACCGTCGTAGAGAATCGCTTTCACGCCCAGGATCGGGTAACCGGCCAGCACGCCGGCCTGCAGCTGCTCGTCGATACCTTTCTGGACCGCCCCGAAGTATTCCTTCGGCACCACGCCACCGTGAATCTGTTCCTCGAACTGGAACTCTTCATCCCGGTCGATGGGCTCGAACTTGACCTTGACGTGACCGTACTGGCCGCGACCACCGGACTGCTTGACGAACTTGCCTTCCACGTCGGCCGGCTTGGTGAAGGTCTCGCGGTACGCTACCTGCGGCGCGCCGATGTTCGCTTCCACCTTGAACTCACGGCGCATGCGGTCCACCAGGATGTCCAGGTGCAGCTCGCCCATGCCGGAGATGATGGTCTGGCCGGTTTCCTCGTCGGTCTTCACACGGAAGGACGGATCTTCCTGTGCCAGGCGACCCAGGGCCATGCCCATTTTTTCCTGGTCGGCCTTGGATTTCGGCTCCACCGCCACGGAGATCACCGGATCCGGGAATTCCATGCGCTCGAGCACGATCACCTTGTTCAGGTCACACAGGGTGTCACCGGTGGTGACATCCTTCAGGCCCACACAGGCGGCGATATCGCCGGCGCGCACTTCCTTGATCTCTTCACGGCTGTTGGCGTGCATCTGCAGCAGACGACCAACGCGCTCCTTCTTATCCTTCACGGAGTTCAGCACGGAGTCACCGGAATTCAGCACCCCGGAGTACACCCGGATGAAGGTCAACGAGCCCACGAAGGGGTCGGTGGCGATCTTGAACGCCAGCGCGGAGAACGGTTCGTCGTCGGAGGACTTACGGGACTCCACGGTTTCGCCGTCTTCCAGCACGCCCTGGATGGCTTTTACTTCGTCCGGCGCCGGCAGATATTCCACCACCGCGTCGAGCATGGCCTGCACGCCCTTGTTCTTGAACGCGGAACCACACAGAGCCAGAACGATTTCGTTGGCCAGCACCTGCTGACGCAGGCCCGCCTTGATTTCTTCGTTGGTCAGCTCACCGTTCTCGAGGTACTTCTCCATCAGTTCTTCGGAGGCCTCGGCGGCGGACTCGACCATCTGCTCGCGCAGCTCGTCGCAACGACCCTTGAGCTCTTCCGGAATGTCGGTTTGCTCATAGGTCATGCCCATGTCGTTTTCGTTCCAGTAGATCGCCTTCATCCGGATCAGGTCGACCACGCCCTTGAACTCGTCCTCGGCGCCGATGTTCAGCTGAATCGGAACCACCTTGGCACCGAGGCGCTTGCGGATCTGCTCGACCACGCGCTCAAAGTTGGCGCCGGCACGGTCCATCTTGTTGACGAACACGATGCGGGGCACTTCGTATTTGTTGGCCTGGCGCCATACGGTCTCGGATTGCGGCTCAACGCCGGAGGTGCCACAGAACACCACCACGGCACCGTCGAGAACCCGCAGGGAACGCTCCACCTCAATGGTGAAGTCCACGTGCCCGGGAGTGTCGATGATGTTGATGCGGTACTGGTCGTACTGCTGGTCCATGCCCTGCCAGAAGGTGGTGGTAGCGGCGGAGGTAATGGTGATACCACGCTCCTGCTCCTGCTCCATCCAGTCCATGGTCGCGGCACCATCGTGCACCTCACCGATTTTGTGAGACACACCGGTGTAGAAAAGAACGCGCTCGGTGGTCGTGGTCTTGCCCGCGTCCACGTGCGCGCAGATACCAATATTGCGATAACGGTTGAGAGGAGTCTTACGTGCCACGCTGCTAACCTCGATTCACTGAATCCAATACAAAAACCGGCCTGATCGCAGGCCGGTTTACTCGTGCTGCCTTCTGCTTCAGAAGCGGAAGTGGGAGAAGGCCTTGTTGGCCTCGGCCATGCGGTGCACGTCTTCCCGCTTCTTCATGGCGGCGCCCTTGCCTTCCGCCGCGTCCATCACCTCACCGGCGAGACGCTGGGCCATGCTTTTCTCACCCCGCTTACGAGCGGAGTCCACCAGCCAGCGCATGGCCAGGGCGGTACGGCGGCTCGGACGCACCTCGACCGGCACCTGATAGGTGGCGCCACCGACACGGCGGCTCTTCACTTCCACCATCGGGCGGATGTTGTCGAGGGCTTTCTCGAACAGTTCCAGGGGCTCGCCATTCTTGCGCTCAGCCACGGTATCCAGCGCACCGTACACAATGCGCTCGGCCACGGACTTCTTGCCGTCGACCATTACGTGGTTCATGAACTTGGCCAGCAGCTGGCTTCCGAACTTGGGATCCGGCAGGATCTCGCGTTTGGCTACGACGCGTCTTCTTGGCATCGGATGTGTTCCTCATCATGCCCCGCCAGGGCGGGGAAAGCTTCAGGGTTACCCGGGACGAAGCCCGGCCTTACTCATCCCGCCGGGTCGCCAGGCGCCCGGCCGTATGGAAAGGGGTGTATTTACTTCTTCGGCCGCTTGGCGCCGTACTTGGAACGACGCTGCTTGCGATCCTGAACACCGGCGGTGTCCAGCGTGCCGCGCACGGTGTGGTAACGCACACCCGGGAGGTCTTTTACACGACCACCACGGATCAGTACCACGGAGTGCTCCTGCAGGTTATGGCCTTCCCCCGGAATATAGGAGGACACTTCATAACCGTTGGTCAGGCGCACCCGGCAAACCTTACGCAGCGCGGAGTTCGGCTTTTTCGGGGTAGTGGTGTACACCCGGGTGCAAACGCCGCGACGCTGCGGGCAGCCCTGCAGGGCGACCGAGTCGCTTTTTTCAACCTTTCTCTTGCGCGGGTTCCGCACAAGCTGGTTTACAGTTGCCATGAAACTACTGCTCCACGCTTACAGTTCTGTGACGAACCTTGCTTTTCGGGTCGTCACCCTTGTGTTCGTTCCATAGCCTTTTTCGGGCTATAGACAGGGGCGACGGATTCTAGGGACCCCCCGGCGCCAAGTCAAGGCGCCGGAGGTCCATGCCCGCTCCGGGGGCCCGGTTACTCCTGATCGGAGGAACTGAGCGCCTCGGACAGGGCCGCTTCCACTTCGTCCATGGTGGGACCGTCGCCGCTGGCTTCGGCCCGCTGACGGCGGCGCTCCTCGTGGTAGGCATAGCCGGTACCGGCCGGGATCAGACGCCCCACCACCACGTTTTCCTTGAGGCCGCGCAGGCCGTCTTCCTTGCCGGTCACCGCCGCCTCGGTCAGCACCCGGGTGGTCTCCTGGAAGGAGGCCGCGGAGATGAACGACTCGGTGGCCAGGGACGCCTTGGTGATACCCAGCAGCAGGCGTTCGCCCCGCGCCGGCATCTTGTCGTCGCTGTTGAGCTGCTCGTTCTCTTCCACCAGACGGGCGTATTCCAGCTGCTCGCCCTTGATGAACGGGGAGTCGCCGACATCGGTGATTTCCACCTTGCGCAGCATCTGACGGATGATCGTCTCGATGTGCTTGTCGTTGATCTTCACGCCCTGCAGGCGGTAAACCTCCTGCACCTCGTTGACGATATAACGGGCCAACTCCACCTCACCCATGAGACGCAGGATGTCGTGGGGGTTGAGCGGGCCGTCGGAGACCACCTCGCCCTTCTCCACGTGCTCGCCTTCGAAGATGTTCAGCTGACGCCACTTGGGAATCAGTTCTTCGTAGGTGTCGCCGCCTTCGTCCGGGGTGATCACCAGCCGTACCTTGCCCTTGGTTTCCTTACCGAAGGAGACGGTACCGCTCTTCTCGGCGAGAATCGCGGCCTCTTTCGGATTACGGGCCTCGAACAGGTCGGCCACCCGCGGCAGACCACCGGTGATGTCACGGGTCTTGGAGGATTCCTGGGGAATCCGCGCGATCACGTCACCCACCTGGATGTCCGCGCCGTTCTTCAGCGCCGACAGCGCGCCGCCGGGCAGGAAGTAGTTGGCCGGGTTATCCGTGTTGGGCAGCGTTACCGGTTTGCCCTTGGCATCCATCACGCGCACTACCGGGCGCAGGTCCTTACCCGCGGACGGGCGGTCCTGGCTGCTCAGCACCTCGATGTTGGTGAGGCCGGTGAGCTCGTCGGTCTGGTAGTTCACGGAGATGCCTTCCTCCATGTCACCAAACTGCACCTTACCCGCCACCTCGGCGATGATCGGGTGGGTGTGCGGATCCCAGGTGGCAACCACCTGACCGCCGTCCACGCTGTCACCTTCGTTGACCGTGACCAGGGCACCATAGGGCATCTTGTAGCGCTCACGCTCACGGCCCAGGTCGTCGAGAACGGCCAGGTCCGCGGAGCGGGAAACGATCACCAGACCGTCCTTGTGCTGCACGTGCTTGGCGTTGTGGAACCGCACCTTGCCGCCGTGCTTGATCTGGATGTTGGACACCGCGGTAGCCCGGCTGGCGGCACCACCGATGTGGAAGGTACGCATGGTCAGCTGGGTACCCGGCTCGCCGATGGACTGAGCCGCCATGACGCCCACGGCCTCGCCCACGTTGACCCGGTGACCGCGCGCCAGATCACGACCGTAGCAGGACGAACAGATGCCCCACTTGGTCTTACAGGTGATCGGCGAACGCACCGCGATTTCGTCGATGCCCATGGCCTCGAGTTTTTCCACCCAGACTTCGTCGAGCACCAGGCCAGCCTGGAACACCACTTCGTCGGTGCCCGGGCGCACTAGATCGCGCGCCACGGTACGACCCAGCACCCGCTCGCGCAGGGGCTCCACGATGTCGCCGCCTTCGATCAGCGGGGTCATCAGCAGGCCGTCCTCGGTGCCGCAATCCTGCTCGGTGATCACCAGATCCTGAGCCACGTCCACCAGACGGCGGGTCAGGTAACCGGAGTTCGCGGTCTTCAGTGCGGTATCCGCCAGACCTTTCCGGGCACCGTGGGTGGAGATGAAGTACTGGAGTACGTTCAGCCCTTCACGGAAGTTACTGGTGATCGGCGTCTCAATGATCGAGCCGTCCGGCTTGGCCATCAGGCCACGCATGCCGGCCAGCTGCCGGATCTGCGCCGGGGAACCCCGGGCGCCGGAGTCCGCCATCATGTAGATGGAGTTGAAGGACGCCTGCTCTTCATCCTCGCCCTGCTTGTTGACGACGATTTCCTTGTTCAGGTTGTCCATCATCGCCTTGGCGATCTGGTCGTTGGTGCGCGCCCAGATGTCGACCACCTTGTTGTAGCGTTCACCACGGGTCACCAGACCGGAAGCGAACTGCTCCTCGATCTCGCGCACCTCTTCCTCGGCGGCGGCGATCAGCTTCTCCTTGGCGGCCGGGATCACCATGTCCTCGACACCGATGGAGGAGCCGGACAGGGTCGCTTCGCGGAAGCCCATGTACATCACCTGGTCGGCGAAGATACAGGTTTCCTTGGTGCCCAGGATCCGGTAGCAGGTGTTCAGCAGGCCGGAAATCGCCTTCTTGGTCATATTGCGGTTGACCTGGTCGAAACCGATGCCCGCAGGCACGATATCCCAGATCTTGCAGCGGCCCGGGGTGGTGTCCACCAGCCGGGTGCCTTCCTCGACACGACCTTCCTGATCCTTGACCACGTCGTACACGCGCACCTTGATGCGGGCGTGCAGATCCACTTCCTTGGTGCCCAGGGCGCGCATCACTTCCTTGGTGTCGGAGAACACGCGACCTTCGCCCTTGGCGTTGATCTTCTCGCGGCTGATGTAATACAGGCCCAGCACCACGTCCTGGGTCGGCACGATGATCGGTTCACCGTTGGCCGGAGACAGGATGTTGTTGGTGGACATCATCAGCGCGCGGGCTTCCAGCTGCGCTTCCAGGGTCAGCGGTACGTGCACCGCCATCTGGTCACCGTCGAAGTCCGCGTTGAAGGCGGCGCACACCAGCGGGTGCAGCTGGATCGCCTTGCCCTCGATCAGCACCGGCTCGAAGGCCTGGATACCCAGACGGTGCAGGGTCGGCGCCCGGTTCAGCATCACCGGGTGCTCGCGAATCACCTCGGCGAGGATGTCCCACACCTCGGCGGTTTCCCGCTCGACCATCTTCTTGGCCGCCTTGATGGTGGTGGCCAGACCACGGGCTTCCAGCTTGGCGAAGATGAACGGCTTGAACAGCTCCAGCGCCATCTTCTTCGGCAGACCGGTCTCGTGCAGCTTGAGGGTCGGGCCCACCACGATCACGGAACGACCGGAGTAGTCCACCCGCTTACCGAGCAGGTTCTGACGGAAACGGCCCTGCTTGCCCTTGATCATATCGGCCAGGGACTTCAGCGGGCGCTTATTGGAACCGGTGATGGCACGGCCACGACGGCCGTTGTCCAGCAGCGCATCCACGGACTCCTGCAGCATGCGCTTCTCGTTGCGCACGATGATGTCCGGGGCGTTCAGGTCCAGCAGCCGCTTGAGACGGTTGTTGCGGTTGATCACGCGACGGTACAGATCGTTCAGATCGGAGGTCGCGAAACGGCCACCGTCCAGGGGCACCAGCGGACGCAGGTCCGGCGGCAGCACCGGCAGCACCGTCATGATCATCCACTCGGGCTCGTTGCCGGAAGCGTGGAACGCCTCCATCAGCTTGAGCCGCTTGGACAGCTTCTTCAGCTTGGTGTCCGAGTTGGTGGCCTCGATTTCCTCGCGCAGGGTGTTGATCTCGTCTTTGAGATCCAGCTCGGTGAGGAGCTGCTGCACCGCTTCCGCGCCCATCTTGGCTTCGAACTCATCGCCGAACTGTTCCAGCGCATCGAAGTACTCTTCGTCGGTGAGCAGCTGACCGCGCTCCAGGGTGGTCATGCCGGGCTCGGTGACCACGAAGGATTCGAAGTACAGCACCCGCTCGATGTCGCGCAGGGTCATGTCCAGCATCAAACCGATGCGGGACGGCAGCGATTTCAGGAACCAGATGTGCGCCACCGGGCTGGCCAGCTCGATGTGGCCCATGCGCTCCCGGCGCACTTTGGAGAGGGTGACCTCCACGCCGCACTTTTCACAGATCACGCCGCGATGCTTGAGGCGCTTGTACTTGCCGCACAGACATTCGTAGTCCTTGATCGGACCAAAAATGCGCGCGCAGAACAGGCCGTCACGCTCCGGCTTGAAGGTGCGGTAGTTGATGGTCTCCGGCTTTTTCACTTCGCCAAAAGACCAGGAACGGATCAGATCCGGCGGTGCCAGACCGATCTTCAGCTTGTCGAACTCCGTGACTTGTCCCTGACTTTTGAGCAGATTCAGCAAGTCTTTCAAGGCCAGTCCTCCGTATGGAGCTTTCGCTCGCGATTCTTTCCTAAACCCGGGTCAGGCGAGGTGCCGCTCCCAGCCCGTGGGCGGGGAGCGGCGCACTCAGCCTCAGTCGTTTTCCAGCTCGATGTTGATACCGAGCGAACGGATTTCCTTCAGCAGTACGTTGAAGGACTCCGGCATACCCGGATCCATCCGGTGGTCGCCATCGACGATGTTCTTGTAAATGCGCGTACGGCCATTCACATCGTCCGACTTCACGGTGAGCATTTCCTGCAGCGTGTACGCCGCGCCGTAGGCCTCCAGGGCCCACACTTCCATCTCACCGAAGCGCTGACCACCGAACTGCGCCTTACCACCCAGCGGCTGCTGGGTCACCAGGCTGTAGGAGCCGGTGGAGCGGGCGTGCATCTTGTCGTCGACCAGGTGGTTGAGCTTGAGCATGTACATGTAGCCCACGGTCACCTTGCGGTCGAATTTCTCGCCGCTGCGGCCGTCCCACAGCTCGATCTGTCCGGACTTGTCCTGGCCGGCCAGTTCCAGCAACGCCTTGATCTCGAACTCCTTGGCACCGTCGAACACGGCGGTGGCCATGGGCACGCCGGCGCGCAGGTTGCGGGCCAGCTCGACGATGTCCTCGTCGCTGAAGCTGCTCCAGTCCTCGTCGGTACCGCCGGCGCCGGTCTGGTTGTAGATCTGGTCCAGGAAGTCGCGCACTTCGGCGACCTTGCGTTCCTGATCCAGCATCTCACCGATGCGCTCGCCCAGCCCCTTGGCGGCCCAGCCCAGGTGGGTCTCGAGAATCTGACCCACGTTCATCCGTGACGGTACACCCAACGGGTTGAGCACCACGTCCACGGGGACGCCGTTCTCGTCGTAGGGCATGTCCTCTTCCGGCATGATCACGGAGATCACACCTTTGTTACCGTGACGGCCGGCCATCTTGTCACCGGGCTGGATGCGACGCTTGATCGCCAGGTAGACCTTGACCACCTTGAGCACGCCGTGGGACAGGTCGTCGCCGCCGGAGATCTTGGCCTGCTTGTCCTTGTAGCGCTCGTCCTGTTCCTTCTTGTGCTGCTCCAGGTACTGGTGCGCGCGCTCCAACTGCTCGGCCACGTCGTCATCCGCCGGGCGCAGCTCGAACCACTTGTCGCCTTCCAGCTCGTCGAGCACCGCGTCGGTCAGTTCGGTGCCGCGCTTGAGGCCGGCGCCACCGTTGACCTTCTTGCCCACCATCACGGCGCGCAGACGATCCTTGATGTCCTGCTCGAGGATCCGGTACTCGTCTTTCAGGTCCTTGCGGAACTTGTCCAGCGCGTCCTGCTCGATCTGCCGGGCGCGCTCGTCCTTCTCGACGCCGTCGCGGGTGAATACCTGCACGTCGATGACAGTGCCCTTGACGCCGGAGGAAACCCGCAGAGAGGTGTCCTTCACGTCGGAGGCCTTCTCACCGAAGATGGCGCGCAGCAGCTTCTCTTCCGGGGTCAGCTGGGTCTCGCCCTTCGGCGTCACCTTGCCCACCAGAATGTCGCCGGCTTCCACTTCCGCACCGATGTACACGATGCCGGACTCGTCCAGCTTGGCCAGGGCCGCCTCGCCCACATTGGGGATATCGGCGGTGATTTCCTCGGCGCCCAGCTTGGTGTCACGGGCGATCGCGGTGAGCTCCTGGATGTGGATGGAGGTAAAGCGATCCTCCTTCACCACCCGTTCGGAGATCAGGATGGAGTCCTCGAAGTTGTAGCCGTTCCAGGGCATGAACGCGACGCGCATGTTCTGGCCCAGGGCCAGTTCGCCCATGTCCACGGACGGACCGTCGGCCATGATGTCGCGAGCCGCCACCCGGTCACCCACCTTCACCAGCGGACGCTGGTTGATGCAGGTGTTCTGGTTGGAGCGGGTGTACTTGGTGAGGTTGTAGATGTCCACACCGGCTTCGCCTTCCACCACCTCGTCGTCGTTCACTTTGACGATGATGCGGGAGGCATCCACCTTGTCGACGATACCGCCGCGCTGGGCCACCACGCAGACGCCGGAATCCCGGGCCACGTGACGCTCCATGCCGGTGCCCACCAGGGGCTTCTCGGCGCGCAGGGTCGGCACCGCCTGACGCTGCATGTTGGAACCCATCAGTGCGCGGTTCGCGTCATCGTGTTCCAGGAACGGAATCAGGGACGCGGCCACGGACACCACCTGGCGCGGGGAGACATCCATATGGGTAATGGTGTCCCGCTCCATGACGGTGAACTCGTAGCGGTGACGCACGGTGACGAAGTCTTCCACGAAGCTGCCGTCGTCGTTCATCTTGGCGTCGACCTGCGCGATCACGCACTCCGCTTCCTCGATGGCGGACAGATACTCGATTTCCTCGCTGACCTTGCCGTCGATGACCTTGCGGTACGGCGACTCCAGGAAGCCGTACTCGTTGGTGCGCGCGTAGCTGGCCAGGGAGTTGATCAGGCCGATGTTCGGGCCTTCCGGCGTCTCGATGGGACACACGCGACCGTAGTGGGTCGGGTGCACGTCGCGCACTTCGAAGCCGGCACGCTCACGGGTCAGACCGCCCGGGCCCAACGCGGACACCCGACGTTTGTGGGTGATCTCGGAGAGCGGGTTGTTCTGATCCATGAACTGGGACAGCTGGGAGGAGCCGAAGAACTCCTTCACCGCGGCGGCCACCGGTTTGGCGTTGATCAGATCCTGCGGCATCAGGCCTTCGGACTCGGCCAGGCTCAGGCGCTCCTTGACGGCGCGCTCCACCCGTACCAGGCCCACGCGGAACTGGTTCTCGGCCATCTCGCCGACGGAACGGATGCGGCGGTTGCCCAGGTGGTCGATGTCGTCGACCACGCCGTTGCCGTTGCGGATGTCCACCAGGGTCTTGAGCACGTCGATGATATCGGACTGCTCGGCGCCCATCTGCTCGAAGTACTGCTTGCCTTCGTCATCGGTACGGGCGCTGAAGTAGCGGCCGTCGTAGACGATGCCGGGGCCGGTCACGTCTTCACGACCCAGGCGGCGGTTGAACTTCATGCGGCCCACGCCGGACAGGTCGTAGCGCTCGTCGGTGAAGAACAGGTTGCGGAACAGGTTCTCCGCCGCTTCCTTGGTGGGCGGCTCGCCCGGACGCATCATGCGGTAGATTTCCACCAGCGCCTCAAGCGGGCTGCGGGTGGGATCGGCACGCAGGGTGTCGGCCATGAACGGGCCATGGTCCAGGTCGTTGGTGTACAGCGTCTCGAAGCTGGAAACACCGGCCTTCTCGATTTTCTCGAGGGCGTCGGCGCTCAGCTCGGTGTTGCACTCCACCAGTACCTCGCCGGTTTCCTGGTCGATCACCGACTTGGCCAGGTAACGACCGTGCAGGTACTCGGCGGGGATTTCCAGATACTCGATGTTGGCTTTTTCCAACTGGCGGATGTGGCGCGCGGTCACGCGGCGGCCGCGCTCCACCACCACTTCATCGCCGGCCAGGATGTCGAAGGTCGCGGTTTCACCACGCAGACGCTCCGGCACCAGGCGCATACGGTAAGCACCGTCTTCGAACAGAATTTCGTTGGTGTCGAAGAAGGTCTCGAGAATCTCGTCCGAGGTATAGCCCAAGGCACGCAGCAGAATGGTCGCCGGCAGTTTGCGGCGACGGTCGATGCGCACGTAGACCAGGTCCTTCGGATCGAATTCGAAGTCCAGCCAGGAGCCACGGTAGGGGATCACCCGGGCGGAATACAGCAGCTTGCCGGACGAATGGGTCTTGCCCTTGTCGTGGTCGAAGAACACGCCCGGAGAGCGGTGCAGCTGGGACACGATGACCCGCTCGGTACCGTTGATCACGAAGGTACCGTTCTCGGTCATCAACGGAATCTCGCCCATGTACACCTGCTGTTCGCGGATGTCCTTGATGGCGCCGTTGGATTCCTTGTCGTAGATCACCAGACGGATACGCACGCGCAGCGGCGCGGCATAGGTGGTGCCACGAATGATGCACTCTTTGACATCAAAAACCGGTTTGCCGAACTCATAGCCGGCATACTCGAGGGCGGCGTTCCCGGAGTAGCTGGAGATCGGGAATACCGAACGGAAAGCCGCTTCCAGGCCCTCCTCGAAGCGCTCCTCGGCGCTCTTGTCGTGTTGCAAGAACTTGCGGTAAGAATCGAGCTGTATGGCCAGAAGGTACGGAACCTCCATGACCTTGGGAAGCTTGCCGAAATCTTTGCGGATCCGCTTTTTCTCAGTGAATGAGTATGCCATCTGCGTTCCTCGGCTGTTGACCTATCACCCCTGGGTGATATTCCTGCATGAAACCCTTCATACAGAAACGACAAAAGGCTGGCAGCCCTTAAGCTGCCAGCCGGTGTCTTTCCGCCTGAATGTGGAAAGACATAGCGCTCTCGCGCTTACTTGAGCTCGGCGGTACCGCCAGCCTCTTCGATCTTTTTCTTGATCTCTTCGGCTTCGTCCTTGGAAGCGCCTTCCTTGACCGGAGCGGGAGCGCCCTCGACCAGATCTTTCGCTTCTTTCAGACCCAGACCGGTTACTTCGCGAACTGCCTTGATCACGCCGACTTTCTTGTCGCCGAAACCGGTCAGAATCACGTCGAACTCGGTCTGTTCTTCAGCGGCGCCACCTGCGTCGCCAGCAGCTGCGGGAGCAGCGGCAACGGCGGCGGCGGCGGTTACGCCAAACTTCTCTTCCATGGCCTCGATCAGTTCAACGAGGTCCATAACGCTCATGTCAGCGATAGCGCTGAGGATATCTTCTTTGGAAACGGCCATTTTCAATCTCCTAAAATCACCGTACGGGCGATCCCGAGTGGAATCGGGTAGTTACGCTGCTGATCGTGAGATCAGGCAGCTTCCTGCTGTTTCTTGTCCTTCACGGCGGCAACGGTACGGACAAACTTGCCGGGCACCTCGTTGAGGGTACGGACAAACTTGGCCACCGGGGCCTGCATGACGGACATAAGCTGAGCAAGGGCTTCGTCGCGGGTGGGCAGCTTCGCCAGGACATCGATGTCCTTGGCGCCATACGCCACACCGCCTACGGCCAGTGCTTTGACTTCGAGCGCGTCGTGGTCCTTGGCGAAATCCTTGATCAGCCGGGCAGCTGCACCCGGATCTGCCTGGGAAAACGCCAGGATCGTGGGGCCGACCAGCGCGTCGCTGAGACACTCGTATTCGGTGCCTTCAACCGCGCGCTTGGCCAACGTGTTCCGTACTACTTTCAGGTACACGCCGGTTTCACGGGCTTTCACGCGCAGAGCGGTCATCTCTGACACGGAAAGACCACGATAGTCGGCAACCACGGCGGACAGCGCTTCGGCAGCCGCAGCATTCACCGAAACCACAATCGCCCGTTTGTCCTCCAGATTCAAAGGCACGATTTACCTCCTGGATTCACAAACTTAACCGGATCCGTCGACTGCCTGACTGATGGACCCGGCGGTTGCCAGGACCGGTTACCCGGTCCGGTATCGCGGAAGCCAGCCCCTGCTTTGACACAGGATTTGCAACTACCGCGCCTGCGCAGGCGATTACTCCTTAACCTCCGGCGGAAACTTGGCTCATGAAGCCAGACTCCATTCACGCCTTCGGACCTGCGGTCTTTGACGCCCCGCCGGTCGGGCTCCGAAGAGCCGCCGTCGGGATCAAAGCTTTTGAACCGGCGCCCCAAGGGGTGCCGGCCCGGTATTTCTTACATGGACAGGGTGGCGGGATCGATCGCCAGGCCCGGGCCCATGGTGCTGGACAGCGTCACTTTCTTGAAGTACGCGCCCTTGGCGGAAGCCGGCTTCGCCTTCTTCAGGTCGGCGATCAGCGCTTCCACGTTTTCCTTGATGGCGTTGGCGTCAAAGCCGACCTGACCCACGGTGCAGTGGATAATGCCGCCTTTGTCGGTGCGGTAACGCACCTGGCCACCCTTGGCGTTCTTCACCGCCTGGGCCACGTCCGGGGTCACGGTGCCGACTTTCGGGTTCGGCATCAGACCGCGGGGGCCGAGGATGGTGCCCAGCTTACCGACCACGCGCATGGCGTCCGGAGAAGCGATCACCACATCGAAGTTGATCTCACCGCCCTGCACCTGCTCGGCCAGGTCGTCGAAACCCACCACATCCGCGCCGGCTTCCTTGGCTTCTTCAGCCTTGGCGCCCTGGGCGAACACGGCAACGCGAACGGTCTTGCCGGTGCCGTGGGGCAGTACGGAAGCGCCGCGTACGTTCTGATCGGATTTACGCGGGTCAACGCCCAGGTTCACCGACACGTCGATGGATTCCTTGAATTTCACGGCGGACAGCTCGGTCAGCAGAGTGACGGCTTCTTCCACCGGGTACAGCTTGCCCGTTTCTACCTTCTCACGGATGGCGCGGGCGCGTTTGGACAGCTTGGCCATTGGTTAGTCCTCCACGTCCAGGCCCATGGAACGGGCGGAGCCCGCGATGGTGCGCACGGCGGCGTCCATGTCGGCAGCGGTGAGATCCGGCTCCTTGGCCTTGGCGATCTCTTCGAGCTGCGCACGGGTTACCTTGCCCACCTTCTTGGTGTTCGGCTCACCGGAACCGCTCTTGATACCGGCCGCTTTCTTCAGCAGATACGCCGCGGGCGGCGTCTTCATGGTGAAGGTAAAGGAACGGTCGCTGTACACGGTGATCACCACCGGTACCGGCGCGCCCTGATCCAGCTGCTGGGTCTGGGCGTTGAACGCCTTACAGAACTCCATGATGTTCACGCCGTGCTGGCCCAGTGCGGGACCGACCGGCGGTGAAGGGTTAGCCTGACCCGCTGCCACCTGCAGCTTGATGTAGGCTTCGACTTTCTTGGCCATGATTGAGACTCCTTGGGTGCGAACGCCGTTTTACGGGCTCCCCTGAGGTTGGTCGTTTGCCCCGCCAGGACCGGCGGAGCACCAGGATCAGGTCTTTTCGACCTGACCGAATTCCAGCTCCACCGGCGTGGAGCGACCGAAAATGAGCACCGCCACCTGCAGGCGGCTCTTTTCGTAGTTCACTTCTTCCACGACGCCGTTGAAGTCGGCGAACGGACCATCGGTGACCCGTACCACTTCGCCGGCCTCGAAGAGGGTCTTCGGCTTCGGCTTCTCCACCGCGTCGTCCATGCGACGCAGAATGGCATCCGCCTCTTTCTGGGTGATCGGCGACACGCGACCCGGGTTTTTCGGGTCCTCGCCAATGAACCCCATGACCTTCGGGGTTTCCTTCACCAGGTGCCAGGAGTCGTCGCACATCTCCATCTGCACCAGCACATAGCCCGGAAAGAATTTACGCTCGGACTTGCGCTTCTGACCACCGCGCATCTCCACCACTTCTTCGGTGGGCACGAGGATCTCGCCAAACAGCTCTTCCATGGAACGCAGCTTGATGCGTTCTTCCAGGGCCCGCTTGACGTGCTTTTCAAAGCCGGAATAAGCGTGTACCACGTACCAGCGCTTCGCCATGTGCACCCCTTAGCCGATGAGCGCCGAAATCGCGCCGTTGAGCACCCAATCGAGCACGAACAACAGCAACGCCACGATCAGCACGAAAACCAGCACGATCAGCGTGGTTTGCAATGTTTCCTGCCGGGTCGGCCACACCACCTTGCGCAGCTCCACCATGGAGTCCTTGCGCAGTTGGTTGAACGCCTTGCCCTGCTCGGTCTGCAGCGCAACGAATGCCGCCAGCAGCCCCACGACCAGCACGCCCAGCGCGCGGTACAGGGGAGAAAACTCGGAGAAATAGCTGTTGCCCGCCACGGCGGTCGCCACCAGTGCGGCCACGATGACCCACTTGACGCCTTCCAGGACGGAGGACCCGGACTGTCCTTCTGCTCTCTCACTCATTCGCCGATGCACCCCGCCATCTGACGGCCACTCTGGGAAAGAAATTGGCAGGCCAGGAGGGACTCGAACCCCCAACAGCCGGTTTTGGAGACCGGTGCTCTACCAATTGAACTACTGGCCTGTAACTTTGAAAACAAACGGCCGGGGCTGTTGTGGGCCCCGGCCCGAATTGCCTTGCGGCAATGATTTACTCGAGAACCTTGGACACCACGCCGGCGCCCACGGTACGGCCACCTTCGCGAACCGCGAAGCGCAGACCTTCTTCCATCGCGATCGGCGCGATCAGCTGAACGGTCATTTGCACGTTGTC
>JAKUPL010000049.1 GCA_022449455.1 Alcanivorax sp.
TACTTCCACCTCGGCGGTCTTCAGCTGTATCCGGCTGGAATCCGTCAATGATTACCCACCATGATTGGGGAAGACCCTCAACTTTTAACTTTAAACTTTCAACTCCTCCGCCAACGTCTCATCGCTCCATCCTGTATCCTCAATACCGAGTCCCGTTGCCGACCGTCGATACCCATGCCCAAACGCAAGATCCGCCCCATTCGCCTGCTGTTGCTCGTCCTGCTCTCCGCCTGGCTGCTCACCGCCCTTTACCATCGCTATAAGCCGCTGCCCGAGGACGTGGGCCGGGCCTGGCCGGTGCGGGCGGCGGAGGACGTGGCGGTGCTGGCCGACGACACCTGGGTCGACCAGGACGCCGGTGACGACCCGGAGCGTCATCATAAGCAGGCGATCTTCGATGAATTCTTCCGGCTGATCGGCCAGGCGGACCGGTTGATCGTGGTGGACATGTTTCTCTACAACGATATGGCCGGCGCCACCACCGGCAACCTGAGACCGCTCAGCGAGCAGCTCACCGACGCCCTGGTGGCGCGCAAGCGGCAGCGTCCCCACGTGCGCGCGGTGCTGATCACCGATCCGTTCAATACGCTCTATGGCGGCGTCGACGCGCCCCATCTGCAGCGGCTGCGGAACGCCGGCGTGGAGGTGGTATTCACCGATCTGACCCGGCTGCGCGATTCCAATCCGGTGTGGTCCGGGTTATGGCGGCTGTGCTGCCAGTGGTTCGGCAACGACAGCGACGGCGGCTGGCTGCCCAACCCCACCGGCGACGGCAAGGTCACCCTGCGCACCTATCTGTCGCTGATCAACTTCAAGGCCAACCACCGCAAAACCCTGGTGGTGGACGAAGGCGACCGCTGGACCGGTCTGGTCACCTCCGCCAACGCCCACGACGCCAGCAGCGCCCATTCCAATATCGCGCTGCGCTTCAGCGGCGCGGCGGCGCTGGACCTGCTGCAATCGGAGCTGGCGGTGGCGGCCTTCTCCGGCGCCCGGCTGGGGGACAACTGGCCCACCCCGCCGGCGGCCCGCGACGCCGCCGGCACGGACGACGAGCCGACCCTGCGGGTGCTCACCGAAGGCGCCATCCGCGACGCCCTGCTGGCGGCGGTGGACGAGGCGGAAAAAGGCGACCGGCTGGACGTGGGAGTGTTTTATCTGTCCCATCGGCCGCTGGTGGACGCCCTGGCCCGGGCCCGGCAACGGGGGGTGACGGTGCGGCTGCTGCTGGACCCGAACAAGGACGCCTTCGGCCGCGAGAAGAACGGCGTGCCCAATCGCCAGGTGGCGTCGGAGCTGCACGCCGAAGGCGTGGCGGTGCGCTGGTGCGCCACCCACGGCGAGCAATGCCACACCAAAATGCTACTGCGCGACGGCCGGCGGCCGCTGCTGATCGCCGGCTCCGCCAACTACACCCGGCGTAACCTGGACAACCTCAATCTGGAAACCAGCGTGGCGCTGCGCGCCGCCGCCGACCACCCGGCTCTGGCCGCCGCCCGCGCCCTGTTCGAACGGCGCTGGAGCAATACGGACGGCCGCTTGTTCAGCCTGCCCTACGCGGCCTATCAGGACGATTCGGCGTGGCGCAAGGCCCTGTACCGGGTGATGGAGTTCACCGGCTGGTCCACGTTCTGAACCCAAGCCGGGCGGCCACCGCGCCGTTGATCAGCCAGGCCAGGGCCACCAGGGCCCAGGCCACCGGCCAGCGCTGCGCCTCCGGCAGCAGGTCGCCGGCGGGCACCGCCAGCAGGAACAGGGGCGTCTCCAGGGCCGCCAGCAGCAGCGGCGCGATCACCGCGGCATTCCGGTGCAGCGTGACGGACCCCGCCGCCAGCAGCGCCCGCGCGCCGCTCAATGCCAGCCAGATCATGATCACACCGCCCGCCAGTACCGCCGCCATGGTTGTGTCCTCGCCGTGAAAGGCGCCCATGATGGGGCGCGGGCCCGCGTCCGGCAAGTCCGTACCCGGCGCCGCCGGAAAACGGAACGAGTGTAAACTTCTTAAAAGAACGCTAAATGTGGCGGCCCATGGCTTCGAAAAACGGCGAACCCGCGCATACTGGGGACTCCAATTCGCCGTTAAGCATGGAGTCAGCAATGAACAGCGATACCTTGAAAGGCAAGTGGAAACAGATGATGGGCGACGCCAAGAAAAACTGGGGCAAGCTCACCGACGACGATCTCCAGCAGATCGAAGGACGCAAGGACAAGCTGGTGGGCAAGATCCAGGAGCGTTACGGCTCCACCCGCGAAGACGCCGAGCGTCAGGCGGACGACTGGCTGGGCAAATACTGAGCCCACCGGCGGGATCGGATCCGGTCCCGCCACCGTCAAGCGAGCCGGGCGGCGCCAAGCCGCCCGGCTTTTATTTTGTCCCTCGACCTTACTCGGATAAGGCGTCCACCAGTTCCTGCTTGCTCATGCGGCTGCGCCCCGGCAGATCCCGGGCCTGCGCGCGCCGGTACAACGCCTCCCGGGATTCCTCGCTGAGCGCCGCTTCCTTGCCCGCGGTTTTCCCGCGCGCGGTCTTTTTCCGCGCCGTTTTCTTGCTCGCCGTTTTCTTGCTCGCTGATTTTTTCCCGGGCGCCGGCTCCTGGGGTTCCAGCCCTTCCTTGAGACTGCGCTTCAGCGTTTCCAGCAAATCCGGCGGCGAGGACGGCGCACCGGAGCCGGTTTTGCGGGCGCCACGCTTGCGCTTCTTGCCCAGCACATTCTCGCCGGCCTTCAGCTTGCGCCGCGCCAGTTTGATCAGACGCTGGCTTTCCCGGTCTTCCAGGGCGGCCTCGTCCAGGCGTTCGGCGCGCAGCGGCTTCAGCGCGCTCTGGAACCGCTTGACCGCCGCCGTGGCCGGCGACCCGGGATCGCCCAGCCCCACGTCCGCGGGGGTGCGCAGTTCGTCCTCGAAGCGCAGGGTTTCGGCGCGCAGGATGCCGCCCTGACTGAGCAGCGCCACCAGGTATTCCTTGCCACGCATGACGAAGGTGGCGACGCCGGCGCGGCCGGTGGTCTCCATGGCCCGGGCCAGCAACCGGTAGGCCTTGGTGGCGCCTTTTTCCGGCGTCAGAAAATAGGCGCGCTCGAAGCGCATGGGGTCCAGTTCCTCCACCGGCACGAAGCGCTTGAGATCGATTTCCTGGGACTTCTCCGGCGCCAGCGCATCCAGCTCCTTGTCGGTGACCGTGACGAACCGGTCCTTCTCCACCGGATAACCGCGAATCAACTGATCCCATTCCAGCGGCTTGCCGTCCTTGGAACACACATAGCGGCGCGCCAGACGGGTGCCCTTTTCGTCGACCATGTGCAGCGACACCGGCTTGGAGCGGTGCGCCGGAAACAACCCCACCGGCAGGCTGACCAGACCAAAGGCCAGGGTGCCGGACCAGAACGGACGCGGGCCGGCGGGCCCGCCGCGTTTCTTTTTCGCCATACCAGGCTCCTTGCCGTCGGCGGTTTGCCTTACCGCTGCTTCAGACTGGCCTCCAGGGCCCGCGTCAGGTCGCTGGAGGCACGCCGCCGCTTGGGCGGCGCCTTGCGCACCTTGCCGCCGCGCCGCTTGGTGTCGATCAGATCCATCACCCGTTGCCGGTATTCGTCCTGGTATTCGCCCGGGTCGAAATGGGTCTCCAGCATGCCGATCAGTTGCTTCGACATGTCCAGTTCGCGGCGGTCCAGGGCGGCGCCACCGGGGGCGGACAGCGCCGTCTGGCTGACCACCTGCTCGCGGTGCCGCAGGGTCACCAGCATCGGGTGCCCTTCGTGCACGCGCAACGCGCCCAGGTACTCCTTGTCGCGCATCACCCAGCGGGCCAGGCCCTCCCGATTGTCCCGTTCCAGGGCCGTCGCCAGCGCGTCCAGGTCGCTCCGGTCGTCGCCGTCCGGCCCCAGGTAATAGGGCCGGTCGTACCAGCGGTGGTCGATGGCGCCCAGGGGCAGCGCGCTCAGCAGCTCGATATCCCGGCTTTTGTCCGGATTCACGGTGGCCAGATCGTCGTCGGTGAGCAGCACCCGGCGGCCGTCGTCCGCCTGCCAGGCACGCAGGCTGTCCGCGTAGGGCACCGGCTTGCCGGTCCCCGGATTGACCAGCACCTGGCGCACCGGGGCCTTGTCGGTGCGATGCAGCAGACGAAAATGCACGCTCCGATCCGCCACCGCCGAGTAGAGTTTGACCGGCACCCGTTCCTTGCCGGCCACCAGCACGCCCTTCCAGATCGCCCGCGCGCTCATGGCGACGCCTCGCCGCAGTCCGGACAGACCACCCGGTCCTCCACCGCCTCGAAACGGACACAGACCGGGCACACCGGTTGGTCGCAATGCACGCAGAAATAGCCGGCTTCGTAATGAAAATGGTGCTCGCAGAAGCGGCAGTGTTCACTGCCAGGCTCCAGCCACCAATCCGCTCGGGTCGCCATGGGCCCTCCCTTATTCCAGCCTCAGTCCAACGCCAGCTCGCGCTTCATGGCGCGCGTCAGGCCGCGCCGGCAACGGTCGAAATCCGCCCAGGGGTCATCCTTCAGGGCCGCCAGACGCCGTTTCAGATTGTCCACGTCATAACGATTGGCGCGGCCCACCGTGGCCAGTTCCTCCCAGCGCAGGGGCACCGCCACCGGGGCCCCCGGCCGGGCCCGCACGGAATAGGACGCCACCGCGGTGTTACCGCGACCGTTACGCAGGTAATCAAGAAACACGCGCCCCTGCCGGCGGGCCTTGCTCATATTGACGGTGAGCCGGTCCGGGTCCTGCCCGGCGCGGCGCTCGCAGACCGCCCGGGCGAACGCCTTGGCGTCGTCCCAGCCGGTGCCGCGCCGCAGCGGCACCACCAGATGCAGGCCCTTGCCGCCGGTGGTGCGCACGAACGGCGTCAGGCCCAGGCCCTCCAGGGTGTCGCCCAGGGCGCGTGCCTGCCTGACCAGTTCCCGCCAGGGCACATCCGGGCCCGGGTCCAGATCGAACACCAGCCGGTCGGGCGTCTCCACCCGGTCCACCCGGCTGCCCCAGGGGTGCAGTTCCATGACACCGGCCTGGACCAGCGCCACCAGATGGGCGGCGGTTTCCACGTACACGTACTCGGCCTCGCCGTCGCTTTCGCGCAGACGCACCCGGGGCAGGCTGTCGGGGATCGGGCGGCGCGGGTGACGCTGGAAAAAGCACTCGGTGTCGAGCCCCTGGGGGCAGCGCAGCAACGCCAGGGGGCGCCGTTCCAGCTCCGGCAGAATGCGCTCGGCCTGGGCCTCGTAGTAGCGGGCCAGCGCCACCTTGGTGAGCCCCTGCTCCGGGTACAGCACCCGGTCCGGATGGGTGATGCGCACCCCGGCCACCCAGGCTTCGTCGCGGCGCGGCGAAGAACCGGCGGCGCCGCCGGCGGGCGCGGTGTCCGGATCACGCTCCGGATCGTCCCAGTGCACCTCGTCCGCGCTCTTGTCCTCGCGGCGCCCGCGAAAAGCCGGGTGACGCAACAGCCCGTCGCGGGTGCGCTCGGTGTATTCCACCTCCACCACCAGACGCGGCGTCACCCAGTGGGTGCCCTTAGCGCCGCGCGGCGGCCCGTGGAACGGGGAGCTCCGGGTTTCCAGGGCGCGCAGTTCCCGGTGCATCGACGCCAGTTGACGCTGGTTGAAACCGGTACCGACCCGGCCGGCATACACCAGCTTGCCGTCCTGGTCGTGCGCCCCCAGCAGCAGCGAGCCGAAGCCGCTGCGGCTGCCGCCGGGATCGGTGAAGCCCCCGACCACGAATTCCTCGTAACGGGCGCACTTCACCTTCAGCCAGTCCTTGCTGCGCTTCTGCCGGTAGACGCCGTCGGCGCGCTTGGCGATCAGGCCCTCCAGCCCCATGCGACAGAGCCGGTCCAGCAACGCCTCACCGCCCTTTTCCAGGTGGTCGGTGTAGCGCACGGTTCCTTGCGCGTCGGCGCCGGCCCCTTCCAGCAAGGCGCGCAGGGTGGCCTTGCGTTCCCGGTTGGGCACCTCGGACAGGTCCTGGCCGTTCAGGGCCGGCAGGTCGAACACCTGATAGACCAGGGCGTCGGTGTCGCCCTCGCTGAGCGCTTCCTGCAGCGCCCGGAAGCTGCTGACGCCGTCGTCCATCAACGCCACCACCTCGCCGTCGAGCACCGCGTTGTCGATCTTCAGGGCGTTCAGGGCGCCGGTCAGCGCCGGGAAGCGGTCGCTCCAGTCCTTGCCGTTGCGGGTGATCAAGCGGACCCGGCCGTCCTCGAAGTGGGCCAGCAGGCGGTAGCCATCGAACTTGATTTCGTAGAACCAATCGCCTTCGGGCACCCGGTCGGTCAGGGTCGCCAGTTGGGGGGTGAAACGGTCCTGTTTCAGGGCGCGGGCGCCGGCGGGAATCGCGGGCGATCTGGCGCGCCGGGCTGTCGTCCTTTCCATGGTGACATCCTCGTCTGCGACGCTGCCCTTACCATCCGCCGACGCCGCGCCGACGGCAACGGCTGGACGGCCCGGTTCGGTAAAAGATTGTTTGAGATCTTTCCGACCCCAAAAAAAAACGGCCTCCCGAAGGAGGCCGTTTTCCGGACATCGGGGCCGGGGCCCCGATCGCACCGAACCGTCGGCTTAGCCGAACTGGTTCATGGTGTTGTCCTTACCACCGGCTTTCAGCGCGGCTTCACCGGAGAAGTACTCTTTGTGGTCATCACCGATGTTGGAACCGGCCATGTCCTGGTGCTTCACGGTGGCGATGCCACGGCGGATTTCCTGACGCTGAACGCCCTTGGCGTAGGCCAGCATGCCTTCCTCGCCGAAGTAGCCTTCCACCAGCAGGTCGGTGGACAGCGCGGCGGTGTGGTAGGTCGGCAGCGTGATCAGGTGGTGGAACACACCGGCTTCGCGGGCGGCCTTGGCCTGGAACTCTTTGGCCCACTGGTCGGCCACGTCGGCCAGCTCGCTGTCGTCGTACTTCTCGTTCATCAGCGCGGCGCGGTCGTAACCGGACACGTCCTTGCCTTCCTCGCTCCAGGCATCGAACACCTGCTGGCGGAAGTTCAGGGTCCAGTTGAAGGACGGGCTGTTGTTGTACACCAGCTTGGCGTCCGGCTCCTGCTCACGGATGCGGTCGACCATGTGCTTGATGTGCGCCACGTTCGGGGTCGGGGTTTCGATCCACAGCAGGTCGGCACCGTTGCGCAGGCTGGTGACACAGTCCAGAACCACGCGGTCGATGTTGGTGTCGCGACGGAACTGGAACAGGCCGCTGCTCAGTTTGGTCGGCTTGATCAGCTTGCCGTTGGTTTTCACCAGCACGTCGCCCTGGGAAACCTGGGACGGGTCGGTGACTTCGTCGCCTTCCAGGAACGCGTTGTACTGGTCGGCCAGATCACCTTCCTCGGTGGACACGGCGATCTGCTTGGTCAGGCCGGCGCCTTCGGAGTCGGTACGGGCAACGATCACGCCGTCGTCCACGCCCAGTTCCAGGAACGCGTAGCGAACCGCGTTCAGCTTGGCGATGAAGTCGGCGTGGGGAACGGTCACTTTACCGTCCTGGTGGCCACACTGCTTCTCGTCGGAAACCTGGTTCTCGATCTGGATGCAGCAGGCACCCGCCTCGATCAGCTTCTTGGCCAGCAGGTAGGTCGCTTCCGGGTTACCGAAGCCGGCGTCGATGTCGGCGATGATCGGCACAACGTGGGTTTCGAAGTTGTCGATCTTACCGATGATTTCTTTCTGCTTGGCGTCGTCACCGGCGGCCTTGGCATCGTCCAGGGCGCGGAACAGGTGGTTCAGTTCCCAAGCGTCCGCTTGCTTGAGGAAGGTGTACAGCTCGCGGATCAGGTCGGCGACCACGGTTTTCTCGTGCATGGACTGATCGGGCAGCGGACCGAACTCGGAACGCAGCGCGGCGACCATCCAGCCGGACAGGTACAGGTACTTGCCCTTGGTGGCACCGAAGTGCTTCTTGATGGAAATCATCTTCTGCTGACCGATGAAACCGTGCCAGCAACCCAGGGACTGCGTGTACTTGGAGTTGTCCGCGTCATAGGCGGCCATGTCCTCGCGCATGATCTTGGCGTTGTACTTGGCGATGTCCAGATGGGTCTTGAAGCGGTTCTGCAGGCGCATGCGAACAGCGGATTCCGGGTTGATGTCACGCCAGGTCTTATTGGCGCCAACCACGGAGCTCAGTGCTTCGATCTCTTTCAGGTACTGTGACATGGTCGATCCTTGTCAGTAGAAGAATGAACATCGACGACGCCGCCGCCACCGATTGCGCGCATTCTAGGAGCCGGCTTTTTATAAAAACAATCAATATCGATGATAGCCGGTATTTTCCTTATGAATGTTTATCGAAAACGGGCACTTAGCGGCGAAAACGCCTGCAGCCCGCGCGCCACGCGGGCCGGCGACCCGCCGGTCACCCTTGATGAAGGGGGCTCAACGCAGAATCAGATGGGGCACGCCGGCGTGGCGGATCATACGGTCCGTGGTGCTGCCGATCAGAAACTCCCGAATCCGCGAGTGGCCGTAGGCGCCCATCACCACCAGATCCAGGTGGTGGGCCTCCTGATAACGGTGCAGCTCCGCTTCCACATTGCCGTTCAGGGTCGCCACCGTCACCGGATGGCCGCTGTTCTCCAGGCGCGCCGCCGCCTGCTCCAGATCGCCCCGGTCCGCCTCGGCGCCGTTCACCTGCACCAGGTGGCAGGCCAGGCCGCGCAGCAGCGGGCTGCTGGCGAGCAGGCGCACGCCCTCGCGCATCGACGGGCTGTTGTCGTAGGCGAGCATCAGCGCGGCGGGCTCCCGGAACGGCCCCACCGCCATCAGCACCGGCCGCTCCACGCCGCGGATCAGCTTCTCCACGTTGTCGCCGATCCGCTCGACCCCGGTGTGCCCGGTGCCCTGCTTGCCGATCACCAGCAGCCGGGTCTGGTCGCCGAGTTCGCGCACCGCGTCCAGCAACTTGCCGTGGCGCTGGCGCAGCACCGGCGCCGGGTGGCCGGCGGCCACCAGCCGCTCGCGGGCGGCGTCCAGCAGGGCCCGGCCCTGCTCCAGGGCCAGCCGGTTGCGGCGCGCGTCCAGGTCCGCCAGTTCCTTGAGCAGGGCTTCCCGGGTGCCCAGGCCGATGCTGCCGCTCAGGTTCGGGTCGCTGGGATAACGCTCTTCATCCAGAACGTGCAGCAGCATCAGCGGCGCATCCAGCCGGCGGGCCGCCCAGGCGGCGTGGTCACACAGGGTCTCCGCGGCGGCGGACCCGTCGATGCAGGCAATCACATGACTCATGGTCGATCCTCGAATCCGGGGCGGCTCAGTGGCCGCCCATCATTTTTTCCACGGCGTCCGGCTTGTCGTGAACGGCGTACTTGTCCACCAGCGTGGCGCTGGCCTGGTCCAGGCCGATCACTTCCACGTCGGTGCCCTCGCGACGGAACTTGATCACCGCCTTGTCCAGGGCGCCGATGGCGGTGATGTCCCAGAAGCGGGCGCGGTGCACGTCGATGGTCACTTTTTGCAGGCCTTCCTTATAGTCGAAGGCGGCCAGGAAACGGTCCGCGGAGGTGAAGAACACCTGCCCCACCACCTGGTAATGACGCTGATAGCCGGCGTCGTCCGCTTCGCTGGTGACATAGAACACCCGGCCCACCTTGTTGGCATAGAACAACGCACTGAGCAACACGCCGACGCCCACGCCGAGGGCCAGATTGTGGGTGACCACGGTCACCGCCACGGTCACCAGCATCACCACGCTGCTGCTCGGCGGATGACGGCGCAGATTGACGATCGACTCCCAGCTGAAAGTGCCGATCGACACCATGATCATCACCGCCACCAGGGCGGCCATGGGAATGCGCGACACCCAGTCCCCCAGAAACACCACCAGCACCAGCAGCACCACGCCGGCGATCAGGGTGGACAGACGGGTGCGGCCGCCGGACTTCATGTTGATCACCGACTGGCCGATCATGGCGCAGCCGGCCATGCCACCCAGGAAGCCGGAGGCGATGTTGGCCATGCCCTGGCCCCGGCACTCGCGGTGCTTGTCGCTGTCGGTGTCGGTCAGGTCATCGACGATGGTGGCGGTCATCATGGATTCCAGCAGCCCCACCACCGCCATGGTCAGCGACACCGGGAAGATGATGCGCAGGGTCTCCAGGGACAGAGGGATGTCCGGCAGCAGGAACACCGGCAGGCTGTCCGGCAGCTCGCCCTTGTCGCCCACGGTGGGCATTTCCAGGCCGAAAAACACGGCCACGGCGGTGAGCACCAGAATGCACACCAGCGGCGACGGCACCGCCCGGGTCAGCAGCGGGAACAGATAGATAATGCCCAACCCGGCGGCGGTCATGGCGTAGACGTGCCAGGTGACGCCGATCAATTCCGGAATCTGCGCCATGAAGATCAGGATCGCCAGGGCGTTGACGAAGCCGGTGACCACCGAGCGCGACACGAACCGCATCACCGTGGCCAGTTTGAAAATGCCGAACACGATCTGCAGCACCCCGGTAAGGATGGTGGCGGCCAGCAGGTATTGCAGACCGTGCTCGCGCACCAGGGTCACCATCAGCAGCGCCATGGCCCCGGTGGCGGCGGAGATCATCCCCGGCCGTCCACCGGCGAAGGCGGTCACCACGGCGATGCAGAACGACGCGTAGAGCCCCACCTTGGGGTCCACCTCGGCGATGATCGAAAAGGCGATGGCCTCCGGGATCAGGGCCAGCGCCACGACAAGGCCGGAGAGCACGTCGCCCCGGACATTGGAAAACCAGTTTTCTTTCAACGGCAGCAAAACGGAATCCTTCTGACAAAAACCCGCACGAAACGCGGCCATGGCCACGCCGGCGCGGCAAACCAATAACACACAAGAATGACGGCCGAGGGGCCGGCTACGCCGTCCAGGAAGACGGCCGACGGGGTCACTCAGGGTGACCGGGGGGTGGGAACGCTAGGGCGGATTGGACGCCATGGACATATCGTAATCGGGGTCGGTGCCAAACAGGGCGGCGAGTCTAGCACAGCACGCGGGCATGCAACATGCTTGCGCGCATACACGCATACACGCATACACGCATACACGCTTGCACGCTTGCACGCTTGCACGCTTGCACGCTTGCACGCTAAACCCGGAGCTGGAAGGTTCGGTGTGTTTCCTGAACGGCAGGAAACACACCCCACCGCTCAGGATGAGGGGGTAGCGTGCAAGCGTGTTGCGTGCAAGCGTGTTGCGCGCGCTTGCGCCTCAGATCTCCCGGGTTTCGCGGAAGCGGATCTCCGGGTGGCGCTCCTGGGCCAGTTGCAGATTGACGCGGGTGGGCGCCAGATAGGTCAGGTGGCCGGCGCCGTCCCGGGCCAGGTGGTCGTAGGCCTTGCGCTCGAAGTTCTCAAGCTCCCGGTCGCTGTCCGCCTCGGTCCAGCGGGCGGTGCTCACGCTCACCGGCTCATAACGGCAATCGACGCCGTACTCCCCTTTCAGGCGCGCCGCCACCACGTCGAACTGCAGGGTGCCCACGGCGCCCAGGATCACGTCGTTGTTGCGCAGCGGGAAGAACACCTGGGTGGCGCCCTCCTCGGCCAGCTGGGTGAGGCCCTTGTGCAGCTGCTTGCTCTTGAGCGGATCATTGAGCACCACGCGCTGGAACAGTTCCGGCGCGAAGTGCGGGATGCCGGTGAAGCGCAGGTCCTCGCCCTCGGTGAAGGTGTCACCGATCTGGATGGTGCCGTGGTTGTGCAGGCCGATGATGTCGCCGGCGAATGCCTCTTCCACATTGTCCCGCTCGCCGGCCAGGAAGGTCAGGGCGTCGCCGAGGCGCAGGTCCTTGCCGGTGCGGCACTGCTTGAGCTTGATGCCCTTGTGGTAGCGGCCCGAGCAGATGCGCAGGAAGGCGATACGGTCGCGATGGCGCGGGTCCATATTGGCCTGGATCTTGAACACGAACCCGGTCATCTTGCCCTCGTCGGGCTGCACCTGACGGTCGCCGCCGTCCCGGGGCAGCGGCGCCGGCGCCCACTGCACCAGACCATCGAGCATATGGTCGACGCCGAAGTTGCCCAGGGCGGTGCCGAAGAACACCGGGGTAAGCTGGCCGGCGCGGAACCGTTCCAGGTCGAAGTCGTGGCTGGCGCCCTGCACCAGTTCCAGGGTGTCGCGCAGCTCCTGGGCGTAGTCGGCGCCCACCGCCTCGTCCAGCTCCGGGTTGTCGAGCCCTTTCACCTCGCGCACGTCCTGGATGGTGTGGCCCTGGCCGGTCTTGTACAGCACGGTGGTGTCGCGCAGCAGGTTATAGACGCCCTTGAAGCTCTTGCCCATGCCGATCGGCCAGGTCACCGGCGCGCACTCGATCTTGAGCACGTCCTCGATTTCGTCGAGCACCTCGATGGGGTCGCGCACGTCCCGGTCCAGCTTGTTGATGAAGGTGAGGATCGGCGTATCGCGCAGCCGGCACACCTCCATCAGCTTGACGGTGCGTTCCTCCACGCCCTTGGCGGCGTCGATCACCATCAACGCCGAGTCCACCGCCGTCAGGGTGCGGTAGGTGTCCTCGGAGAAATCGGCGTGGCCGGGGGTGTCGAGCAGATTGACGGTGGCGTCGGCGTAGGGGAACTGCATCACCGAGGTGGTCACCGAGATGCCCCGCTCCTTCTCCATTTCCATCCAGTCGGAGGTGGCGTGCAGGCCACTCTTCTTGCCTTTCACCGTGCCGGCCTGACGAATCTGGTTGCCGTACAGCAGCAGCTTTTCGGTGATGGTGGTCTTACCGGCGTCCGGGTGGGAGATGATGGCGAAGGTGCGCCGTTTGTGGATCTCGTCGCTGGGGTTCATACAAGCCTCGGTCTGCGTCGGCGCGCATTGTACGCCTGACCGAGGCATTCTTGTAGAAGCGCCTAGCCGGCCAGCCGGGCCCGCAAACGACTGATCGCCTGGCTGTGCAACTGACAGACCCGCGATTCGGTGACCCCGAGCACGGCGCCGATTTCCTTGAGGTTGAGCTCCTCCTGGTAATACAGCGCCAGCAGCAGCTTCTCGCGCTCCGGCAGGGTGTCGATGGCGGCGGTGAGCTGCTCGCGGCGCTCGCCTTCCAGCAACGCCGCGAACGGATTGAGCGGCGCGCCGCCGCCCGCCTCCGGCTCGCCCTTTTCCTCCACCATCTCCTCGTAGGGCAGCAGGTAGCCGTTGTTGGTGTCGGTGAGCAGTTGCTGGTATTCGGCCAGGTCCATGCCCATTTCGGCGGCGATTTCCCGCTCCTCGGCGGGCCGCCCCAGGCGCTGTTCCAGGCGGTGCACGCACTGGTCAAGGGCGCGGGCGTTGCGGCGCACGCTGCGCGGCAACCAGTCGCGGGTGCGCAGCTCGTCGATCATGGCGCCACGGATGCGCTGGCTGGCGAAGGTGGCGAAGCTGGCGCCGGCGTTGGCGTCGAAGCGGCGCAGGGCATCCAGCAGGCCGACGGTGCCGGCCTGGATCAGGTCGTCCAGGTCAATGCCGGACGGCAGCTTCACCTGCAGCGCCAGCGCCTGGCGGCGTACCGCCGGCAGGTGCTGTTCCAGCAAGGCGTTCTGGTCGATTTTTCCCTGAGCCGTGTACATGGAATCGCCGGCCTCCTCATGATTCCGGGAGTGTTTCCGATACCCGTCATTATTCGGCCCGGGCGGGCCACCGGATGCGGTGAATAAGCGAGGTTGCGGTGGGTTATTCGCCGCTTTGCCCGGCTCGCGCCCCGGTCACCGTCAGGCGCAGCTGCTCCACCCGTACCGGCGTGGCGCCGTCGGCCAGGCGAAACCGGAACCGCAACGGCGCGTCAGCGCGCCAGCGCGGTGGCGCCGGGGCCCGCCCGCGGGCACCGTGCAGCCGCAGGCAGTGGCCCCCCTGACACAACCAGGCCCGGGGCGGCGGACCGCCGCGTACCCGGTACGCCCAGCTGACTTGTGCCGGGACGAGTCCGGCAGCCGGCGCCGGTGCTGTCAGGGTCGCGCTGTGGTAGTCACGGTCCGGACCGGCCACCCGCACCGCCGCCGGCGTGGCGGTCCAACTGACGGTGGCGGCGCCGGCGGCGGTGACCAGCCACCACAGCAGCGGCGGCAGCAGCCACCGGCCCCGCCCGGCTCGCCCCCGGCGGTTCATCGCCGGTTGCTCATGGCGCCGGCGCCAGGTCCCGGCCCAGCGCACGCAGACTGTGGCGGGCGCGCAGCAGGGCCAGCAGTCCGTCCAACAGGGTTTCCGGCTTGCGCCGCCGGCGGCCGCCGAGCAGCGCCAGCAACTGACCCCGGGCGTCCAGCGCCCAGTCGCCGTCGTCCAGATCCAGCCGCAGGGCCAGGGCCGCCAGCAGGCCGGCGGCCTCCGGCGCCGCCACGCCCTCTTCGTCCAGGGCCTGCCGGGCACGGCGCTCCAGTGCCGGCAGCGCCTCGGCGCTGAGTGACGCCAGCAGCAAGGAAAGAGTCCGTTCCCGGTCCTGGCCATGGGGGGCCAGCCAGTAGCGACGGCCGATCACGGCGCCGCTGTCGAGGTCGTGGACGGTACCGAACCAGGCGCACAGGCGGGCGCTGAGCGGCGCCTCGCCGCCGCCGGCCAGGGGCGCGGCCACGTCCAGTCGGCGCAGCCGCACCTGCACGGCCCGGCCACGATGACGCAGCAGCCGGCTGTCCCAGGGACGCGCCTGCGCCTGGCAGTCGGCCAGGGTGTGGCGGTCGCCGTGGCGCCATACCCGGGCGCTGCCGCGCA